>NZ_JBQFPY010000001.1:0-1096146 GCF_056536625.1 Ruegeria sp. CJ9 | reverse complement strand
CTTATGCTCACCCATGATCCCCAGCGGATACTGAACAGGCATCTCCCAACCCGCAAAATCAACCAGCTTGCCTCCCAACTCAACATGGAGATCGTAGAGAGGAGTGCGTTTTAAGTCAGTCATAGCTGTAGCCTTTCAATCAACGGGACTGGTCACGGACAACCATGACGGTGCAATGCGCGTTGCGCACAACACGGGCCAGGTTCGGGCCAATCTCATAGTTCGGGAAATCGCCTTTGGTCGACGCCATGACGATCAGATCAAAGCCGTCCTTATAGGCAAGCTTCAGAATTTCGCGGTAGACGCTGCCTTCTTCGACATGCACCGGCACATCAGAGGCATTGGCATGATCCAGTATGGCCTGAACCGCACCCCGCACGTGGTCTTTGGCGCCTGCGCCATAGTTGGCGGGTAGGTTCGGCAACTGGATGATCTCGGGGATGACGGCGACCGTGTGCAGTTCGGCACCATAGAATTTTGCCTGTTCCAAAGCGACCGGCAAAGCCAGTTTCCACGAGCGGTCGTCAGTGTGATCAATCGGCAGCAGGATTTTCGTGGCCATCACGTCTCTCCTCGAGATAGAAAATTTGTTTCAAAGGCGGGGGGCCGGGTTGGCCCCCCGTTTTATTTTGTCAGTGCCGAAGTTATTCGGCAGGTGAGCCGCCCGGTTCTTCGGACTGACCGTTCGAGGCAAAGAACTCTTTCGTCAGTTTGAAGACGATCGGGCTCAGCAATGCCAGAGCGATCAGGTTCGGGATGGCCATCATGGCGTTCAGCGTATCCGCCAGCAGCCAGACAAAGCCCAGATCTGCAGTCGCACCGAAATAGATCGCAACGATCCAAAGGATGCGGTAGGGCAGCAGGGATTTAACGCCCAGCAGGAACTCAACACATTTCTCGCCATAGAACGACCAGCCAAGGATGGTAGTGAAGGCAAAAATCGACAGCGCGATTGCGATCAGGTGACCACCACCCGGCAGAGAGGTTGCAAATGCCAGCGACGTCAGAGCCGCGCCCGATTCACCCGAGGTCCATGCGCCCGTCGAGATGATTGCTAGACCAGTGATCGAGCAGACGATGATGGTGTCGATGAACGTACCCAGCATCGCGATCAGGCCCTGATTGACCGGACCTTTGGTTTCGGCCGCTGCGTGTGCAATCGGAGCGGAACCCAGACCGGCTTCGTTGGAGAACACGCCACGTGCCACACCAAAGCGGATGGCGGCCCAGACAGCTGCACCTGCAAAACCGCCTTCAGCGGCAGATGGGGTGAAGGCGTAGGTAAAGACCAGCGACAGGGCGTTACCGATTTCGCCAATGTTGATGATCAGAACCAACAGGCCAGCGACGATGTAAGCGATCGCCATGGCCGGAACCAGCTTACCGGCAACCGCACCGATGCGGGTAATGCCACCCAGGATAACGGCGGCGGTCAGGACCATCAGAACAATTCCGGTGATCGAGGTATTCACGCCGAAATTCGATTCCAGAACTTGTGCCACACCGTTTGCTTGTACACCGTTACCGATGCCGAAGGCAGCAATGGCACCGAATAGGGCGAAGGCCCAACCCAGCCAGTGCCAATTCGACGACAGACCGTTCTTGATGTAGTACATCGGGCCGCCAACAAAATTGCCCAGCTCGTCCTTCTCGCGATACTTCACCGCGCAAACGGCTTCGGCATATTTGGTGGCCATGCCCACCAGGGCGGTCATCCACATCCAGAACAATGCGCCCGGACCGCCCAGGAAGACAGCAGTGGCCACACCGGCGATGTTACCCGTACCGATGGTCGCCGACAGCGACGTCATCAGCGCGTTGAACGGGCTGATCTGACCGTCACCCTGACCTTCGCGGCCTGCGAACAACAGCTTAAAGCCAGTGCCGATGCGCAGGATCGGCATGAATTTCAGCCCCACCTGCAAGAAGAAGCCGACGCCAAGAATGAGAACCAGCATGAGCGGCCCCCACACGACGCCATTGATGGCCCCTACGATTGAATTTAACGCTTCCATGGTTTCCCTCCCATTTGCGTTTGGATTATGCCCCGGTGGCGATAGCCCGTTGGCGGGCTTGCTTGAGGGCGGCAAAGTCTTCGTCCGCATGGAACGACGAACGGGTCAGCGGGGTTGCTGACACGTGCAGAAAGCCCTTGGAGCGCGCGATTTGCTCCAGTTGGGCGAATTCGTCCGGAGACCAAAAACGATCAATCGGGTGGTGTTTCGCGGTCGGTTGCAGGTATTGCCCGACCGTCAGGAAATCGACCTGAGCCGCGCGCAGGTCATCCATCACCTGGCGAACATCGTTTAGGGTTTCTCCCAACCCGACCATCAAGCCGGATTTGGTGAAGATCTCGGGGTTGGCGCGCTTGGCATCGTCCAGCAGCCGCAGCGAGGTATAGTAGCGCGCGCCGGGGCGAACGGACGGATACAGATGTGGAACGGTTTCCAAATTGTGGTTGAAGACGTCTGGGGCAGCCTGGAACACGACATCCGCCGCGTCGCCTTTACCTAGAAAATCGGGGGTAAGAACCTCGACCGTTGTGCCTGGGTTTTGGTGGCGGACGGCCCTAATGGTCTGAGCGATATGTTCGGCCCCGCCATCAGCCAGATCGTCCCGGTCCACGGATGTGATCACCACATGGCGCAGGCCCAGCTTTTTGACCGCCGCTGCGACGCGGCCCGGTTCAAATGCGTCCAATGCATCGGGACGTCCCGTGGCCACGTTGCAGAAGGAGCAACCGCGGGTGCAGATCTCGCCCATGATCATCATGGTGGCGTGACGTTTGGACCAGCATTCGCCGATATTGGGGCAGGCGGCCTCTTCGCAGACGGTCGCCAGATTGTGCTCGCGCATCAGACGACGGGTTTCGTAATACTCGGCGCTGTCGCCCTTTTTCTTGCGAATCCACTTGGGCTTACGCGGGATGACACTGTCTGCCTTCTTGGCCTTTTCAGGGTGGCGGGGGCGAAGCTGGATGGTCATCTGGCAGGTCCCTCTTAGGCGTGGATTGCGCGGCCCATGGCGTCAAGGCAGGCTTCTTTGACCGCCTCGCCCATGGCTGGGTGTGCATGACAAGTGGCAGCGACCTCGGCGACGGTTGCGCCTTTGGTCATGGCCAGAACCAACTCGGCAATCAGGTCTCCTCCGTGGGCGCCACAGATGTGGGCGCCCAGGATTTTGCCGCTTGGGTCCGCCAGAACCTTGACTGCGCCGTCGGTGTCGCCGGTCGAACGGGCGCGCGAGTTGGCCATGAAGGCGAACTTGCCAACCGAATACTCGGTGCCAGCCTCTTTCAGCGCTTCTTCGGTCAGACCGACCGAAGCGACCTCGGGGTCGGTATACACGACCCCCGGCACGGTGTTGTAATCGACATGGCCAGCTTGTCCTGCGAGAGTTTCCACGCAGGCGACGCCGTCTTCTTCGGCCTTGTGCGCCAGCATCGGACCGGGCACGCAGTCGCCGATGGCGTAAATGCCGGGAACCGAGGTCTGGAACGTCCCATCCACCTCGATGAAGCCGCGCTGACTTACTGTAACGCCCAGCTCCTCCAGGCCCAGCCCACGGGTGACAGGGCGGCGGCCCACAGCGATCAGGACCTTATCAGCCTCGATCACTTCTTCTTTGTCTTTGCCGACGCGATCAACGGTCAGCACCAGACCGGTATCGGTCTTTTCGACCGTTTTCAGCGCACGACCCAGCTGGAATTTCAACCCGCGCTTGGACAGTGCGCGTTGTGCCAGCTTGGCGATTTCACCATCAATGCCGGGTAGAACGCGGTCCAGATACTCGACCACGGTAACCTTTGCGCCCAGACGGGACCAAACCTGCCCCAGTTCCAGCCCAATCACACCTGCGCCGATCACGACCAGATGGTCCGGTACGCTCTCCAATGCAATCGCACCGGTCGAACTGAGGATGTCCTGCTCGTCGATCTCGATCCCCGGCAGCGAGGTCGGTTCCGAGCCGGTGGCGATCAGAATGTTTTTCGCTTGATAGACATCATCGCCGACCTTGACCTGTCCGGCAGAGGGGATGCTGGCCCAGCCATCGATATGGTCGACCCCGTTTTTCTTGAACAGAAACGCGATGCCTTTGGTCAGGTCGCCTACGATCTTGTCCTTACGCCCCATCATCGCGGGTACGTCGATGCTGGCCCCCTCGACCGCAATGCCGTGGGAGGAGAGATGTGCAAGTTCGGCATACTTGGCCGAGGAGGTCAGCAACGCTTTGGAGGGGATGCACCCCACATTCAGACAGGTCCCGCCAAGTGCCCCGCGCCCTTCGACGCAGGCCACTTTCAGTCCCAGCTGAGCCGCGCGGATCGCAGCGACATAGCCGCCAGGTCCGCCCCCGATGACAATCAGATCGTAGGTCATGACGCTAACTTTCAGTAGATCGGGTGGCTTGCGCACAGGGCGCGCACTTTTTCACGGGTTGCTTTTTCAACGGCTTCGTCTCCGCCCGGGTTCTGCGCCAGCGCGTCCAGAACGTCACCGATCAGATGGCCGATCTGCTTGAATTCCTCGGGGCCAAAGCCCCGGCTGCAACCGGCCGCAGTACCCAGACGAATACCGCTGGTGATGGTGGGTTTCTCGGGGTCACCGGGCACGCTGTTTTTGTTGCAGGTAAAGCCAGCGCGTTCCAGCGCGGCTTCGGCGTCTTTACCGGTTACGCCAACCGGGCGCAGATCCACCAGCATCAGGTGGTTTTCCGTGCCGCCCGAGACGATGTCGCAGCCACGTGCCATCATAACGTTGGCCAGAGCCGAGGCACTGTCGACGACGCGCTGCATGTACTCTTTGAATTCGGGTTTCAGAGCCTCACCGAAAGCGACGGCCTTACCGGCGATCACATGCATCAGCGGGCCGCCCTGCAAACCGGGGAATACGGCTGAGTTGATCTTTTTCGCCAGCGCTTCGTCATTGGTCAGGATGATGCCACCGCGCGGACCGCGCAGGGTTTTATGCGTGGTCGATGTCACGATATGAGCGTGCCCGACGGGAGAAGGGTGCAGGCCGGTTGCAACCAGACCGGCGATATGCGCCATGTCGGCTAGCAACCAGGCGCCAACCTCATCCGCAATCGCGCGGAAGCGGGCAAAGTCGATTTTCTGTGAATAGGCCGACGCGCCTGCAATGATCAACTGGGGCTTTTCGGCCTTGGCCAGTGCTTCGACCTGATCATAGTCGATCAGCCCCGCATCGGTCAAACCATATTGGATCGGACGGAACCATTTGCCGGATTGCGCCGGTTTCGCGCCATGGGTCAGGTGACCGCCCGCGTCCAACGACATGCCCAGAATGGTGTCACCGGGGCTGAGCAGCGCTAGCTTGACCGCGCCATTGGCCTGGGCGCCCGAATGGGGCTGCACATTCGCAAATTCGCAGCCAAACAGCTGCTTCAACCGGTCGATGGCTTCCTGCTCGACCTCATCCACATATTCACATCCGCCATAATAGCGGCGGCCGGGATACCCTTCGGCATATTTGTTGGTCAGAACCGAGCCCTGAGCGTCAATCACAGCCTGAGAGACGATGTTTTCAGATGCGATCAGTTCGATCTGTTCGGCCTGACGGGCGCCCTCGCGTGCAATCGATGCAGCAATGGTCGGATCGGCCTGTGTAAGCGACGTTTTGAACATGGTCATCTCCTCTGATTTCGAATCTCCGGTTCGAAACTATGTTTCCTATAGTGGAATTGATTCCCTTAAGGCAACATAAATCTCTTATTCGTGAAGTTGCGTGCGACTAAGGGAATATGTAAGCTGGAAAGAACGGGGAGATTTTCATGGGCGAAGACCAAAGAAACGAAGGGGTTACACCCGAAGAACTGGATGAAGGGGCGGCCTTGGGGCGTTCCATCCGCGACGCGCGACGGGAAAAGGGCTGGACTCTGGAAGAGGCCGGGCGTGCAGCAGGTATCGGGCGATCGACCCTGTCGAAGATCGAAAACAATCAAACCAAACCCAGCTTTGAGATCGTGCGGCGGTTGACACAGGCGCTGGATATGAACCCTCCGCAACTTTTTCTTCAATCGGGTCAGTCAGGCATAAACGGTCGGCGGGACTATACCGCTAAGGGGCAGGGTGAGTTCAGGGAAACCGCCACCTATTTGCACGAATTGCTGTGTTCGGATCTGACAAGCAAACGCATGCTGCCCTATGTGGCCACGATACGGGCCCGCGATATCTCTGAGTTTGACCCCTGGATCCGACATTCGGGCGAAGAATTCATGTACGTGCTGAGCGGCGAGTTGATTTTCATCTCGGAACACTACCGCCCTCTGCCGATGAAAGCGGGTGATTCGCTGTATTATGACAGCAGCATGGGGCATGGCTGTGTGTCGACCAGTGAAGAAGACGCGCAGGTTCTTTGGGTGTCGTTGGAATAGGTCGTGTACCTGGGAAACTTGGCGTTACCGCAGTTTATCACCTTTCCGGTGTGGCTTGGGTTTCGCGCACAGAAGAACTAAAAACCCAGTTTGTGGAAGTTTCAATATTGAGATCAGACGTCTTGGGATAGACCGCTAAAACCTGCTGTGATCCTTTGCTGTCGCGGTTTAAGAACAATCTATGCAGTCAACTTCGTTTAGTTGGCGTCAAACACATTCGTTACCAAACCGCGATTCCGGAACCCCAATACCGCTGAAGCTTGAATTTCCGTGGGGCGAGCAAGAGTTTTGAGGAGGGAGAAACACGTACTTATGGTCGCGTGGTTCTCTTGGCCCTCAGCCCATTGAAAGCGCATATTTGGTGCTTTCCTATTGGGCTCATAAGAAGATTGATGCCGGTGAAAACCCCGACGCCCTCATCAGGCAGGTTTTGGAAGGGAGCGAAAGTGTCGCGGCCGTTGGCGTTGCTGCCTCGAAAATACTTTAGACTCAGCATGTCTCCGAAGTCAGTCTTCCCTTCATCGCGAATTTTAGGATTTGGGACATGGACATCAACCGGCAAGCTCAGGAGTTTGGACGTGGACTAAACTTGATGGGCATAGATCCACTGCAAGGTACGACCGACAAAGAACGCGAGGCGCTAAAATATCTTGATGAGAGAACCCACAAGACTCGCACCCTACAAAGCATGGCTCCTATAGCTTTGTTTTCGGCCTCGGATGAGCTGCGCGACGCCTTCAAATCAAAGATTGCCGGGTACGAACATCACCTGCCGATTTATTTCAATGAGGAATTTGGCAACGTCGAGCATATCGAGGCTGTCAGGCGCAATGCCGAAGAGTGGGCACGAATGGTCGAAAGCACCAGCTATCAAATTTTTTCTAAGCCTGACACTGAGGGCATGTCGGAGATTGCATAAGTGCCTCCCCAGCCGACCACGGAAGACGGCAAGAAACAATAGAAAGAGGCAAGGGATAAACTAAGCGAATACAATGTGTTCTTTTGGGCAAAGGCGCGGCTCAGTGGCGAAGCTCCTAATCCAGACTAGGCGCCCGAGGATGTAGTAAGTTTCGCCAAGGCGCGGGCTAGACACGATTCATTCTGTTTTTTTGGAACGCGCGGGTGAAGGGGTGCACCAGGCCGCATTGGCAGCTGTGGCCGCGCTTACCCGGTTGTTCCGGCCCTGTCCCGATGGCAAAGCAATAATCGCCATTGCGATACCGGATATCGCTGCATTTGAGCAGGAGGATTTCCTCAATCCGAGAGCCGATTGTAAGAACGATAAGCGGAACCCAGTAGGTCGCATCCCGGATGATAAGCTTGCCTCGTTTCCACCGGCGATGGGCCGAAAGACAGCCGGTGAAAATCGGCGACGTCAGGAACTTTGCCAGGCGTTCTTCGGTCCAGGGTATTTGGATCTTGGGCATGGTCACGCGTACATAGAGCTCATCATTCGGGGCCTGCGCCGCGATGTGCCCTTCGACCTCTTTATGGGACAACGCCTCTGGAGGATTGATGCCGAGGTTCTTGGCACTCTTGAACATACGATTCCGCCCATCCCGATCTCGCTTGATAGTCGTTATGGTGCGGCGTGGAACCAGGTTATCGGCCAGGATCACCCGCTTTTCTGCAACCGAGATATCGTCTCGCCCCCTGATCTCTTCGGTCACCAGGAGGTCATGAGCATCAGCTGCAGAGATCTCGGTCGCCTTCGAGATTATCTTTCCTTCTTTGTTAAAGCGGTTCTTACCGTGACTACGACCTTGGGTGCGGGGTAGTCGGGCTTCCCAAGCAAAGAACTCTTTTTGCCGTTCCTCGTGATCGCCGAGACGGGAATATCGCCGAAGAATTCCAGCGTCAGCTTTTCTAGGGCATTGATGTTGCCCTGCATTGACGGGGTTGGATGGTTTTTCCGGGGTCTGGCCCCAAGCGTGTGAGAGAAGAACGGGCTCCTGAACGAAGCCGTCGAAATCCTCGATACCATGTTCTTTGAGCAGTTCACGGCTGGCAGTCCGCGCATCGTCGCCATCGGCTACGTCACTCTCGACATCGTTAATGCGCCGCTTGAGCGAAATGGCCTGGCGACCGAGGTCCGGCGAGAGCGGATTCGGCAAGGCAAGCGATATCATTTCACTGGCTTTTTTAAGCAGCTCTTTAACTCCCTCCCAATTTCCGCGCCTGGCGGCGCGGCGCAGTTTCTTGTTTTCAGCTTCGAGTTTTTCAATGCATTCGTCCACATCTTCCTTGGACAGACTACCCATGCTGTTCTACTCGGCCAGGATCCGGGACAACTCCACCCGGAGGGCTTCATTCAGCAGGGCCTTGGCGTCGGCAGGGGGCAGGGCAGTTGTATTCAGCGTGTCCACGATTTCGATCTCCTTTTGCTCGCAGACCGTGAAGAGCCTTGCGGCTCACATCACGGCGTCGCGCGGGAGATCGGTTCGCAACGAAAAACAGAGAAATGAGTTTGTTTGAGGGTTTGATAAGCTTCTGCGTAGGCGCTTGCGGAAATAGAAATACCGGCCCCTTCTCATAAGGTAGGGGCCGGCGCAGAGCTTGGGTTTTCGGTGGGACGAGTCGGCGCGCTTGCGGGCATAGCGCGCATCGGCATGTGTTACACTATGTGTCACAGTTTCGGATGGCTGTGACACATCGTTTTTCAGGGACTCTGTAAAGCTCTTATTTTCTTGGATTTTTTGAAGCATGTGGCTGGGGTGGTAGGAATCTTTGCCGTCCGATGAAACCTAAGAGCTTTTCCAACCGGCGGCCGAAACTGGGGCGGTTCCGAGGCATTTCGGGAGGGAACACGGGGCATGCCTGACCGCTAGAGAGGTCGTTAACCCGTGCCGACAAGTGCTGACGAGACCGCTAGATCGACCGTTCACTGGCGCTGACTGGACCGCTGACGACTGGTTCCGGGTGCTGACGGGTAGTCGCTGGTGCTGGCGGTTGGGTGGGCTTTGGTGGGGCTGGGGCGATCGTTCGAGCGGATTGCTGTCAACGTCCGCAACGAGCCCATACCCGACCGACATCGTAAATCGAATTATTGTTGTGGCGAGTACCAAATCGGCGAAGTGTAGGCCCGTTCCTGTGTTGTTAATTGGACGCCATCCGGCATGTCTATTCCGAACTTCACTGCATCATACGCCGTCCAGCGAGGGGTCGGAATTTCCATAACCCGGGCATAATAAAATGCGCTTTCCGAGGGATCGAAATCCGGGTCTTCCCACACGGTTCCCAGCTCAGAGGCTCCAATTGTGTTGGTCCACGAGGGGATAGAAAGGTCCACTGTGGTGCCTACCGACGGCAACTTGCCAGCGGCATCTGGTTCGCGGGAACCAGACCAGGCCACGTCGTAGACTTTTTCCCGTTGCTCTCCATCTGCATCTAACCAGCCCTTTATGATCTGGATTCGATCCAGGTTTGCTCCCATCGGATCACGAAGCGCATATACTAGAAAGGAAGGTGCGCCTTCACCGGGGTAAAGATCACCACCCATCGGCACCCCTTTGCTGTATCCCACAAGCGCCAAGTCGCGCCGTAGGGCATCTTCTTCGGCAAAAGAAAATCCTCCGAACATACGGACGCGCATTCGAGGTCCTGTAGTTGCGTAGGTTTCACGCCGATGCATCGCATCCCAAATGGCTTCTCGGGAATTCTCCTGCGCCCACACAGCTGTCAAACCACCAGTAATGTATTGCGACGAAAGCAGCGCAACAGTCCCGTCAGCATAGGTCTTACTGACATGTTGGCTGCGCTCTTCGCTGGGCTCGTAACCGGTAAACTTCCCGAAGAAATTGTCGTTATCTGGAGCCGTTAAACCTGTGTGTGTGTCACTAGCCCCACCCAGGCCAAACTTGAAAGGGTTTACTCCCAAAGCCTTTTCCAAAGATAAGCCTCGAAGTAACCCGGATCGAGCGTATTCACCGGGCAACATTTCTGGCTCTTTCGGAACCGAAGCATCCAGATTGCCGTAATCCCATGTTTCGAAGTCAGCAAATTCATCGTCAGGTGATAGGAACGGGTGGGCCTCACCATCTCCCTTAATCTGCGTTGGTTCGTATAGTCTTTCCCATTTGTTTCGCGCTTCTGCGTATGCGGGGTCTAACGGCACACCATCCGCGAAGTCATCGACTAACGGGAACATCCAGCCGTTAGACAAGTTCCCATTATGTGGAATAGCAAGAACACGCCCGCCTGTCGTTTGTTCATAGTTCTCCAACCACTTCCAAAGATCACGAGGGTTAGGTGAGCCCACAGGTGGCGTTGTTGTATAAGGCAGTATCTGTCTTGTGAGCTCAGGGCCATCGCGAAAGATCACATTTCGGTGCAAATTGTTCCCTGCGACGAGAGATGTCCATTCATAGGCAATAAAGGTGCTGAACACGCCCGGATCATTGTACTCTTCCGCGGCATCGATAATTTCGTCCCAAACACGGGCATACGCAGGGTTGCCTGGTTGATAGTTCAGCGCAGGGGAAACCTGTCCTTGCGCAAACGCGGCTGTAAGCTCAAGCGCAGCCGCTAGAGCGGCTTCTCCGCCCTTATTGAATTCTTCATGGAAATATCTGCCTTGCTCATCTGCCAAGATATTGGGAGCACCTCCGATGATATCGGTAATCGCACCCATAGCATCCGAATGATCTGTAATTATGAAGAAATCGAGAGGCCTCGACAACTTTACAGGTTGCCCCGTGTTCGACACAACTTCTTCGCCATGCGCAAACCGATAGGCATCATGAGGCATGAGGCGCGTACCGCCCCCACCAGCATCCCCGGAAAGACCAGTGTGAACGTGAGTGTCACCAAAATAGACTTGAGTTGGATACGCACGTTCGGCGTAAGGTGAATAAGGTCGACCGGAAGGGCCTGAAAGGCCTGACGGATTTATTGCATCCTGAGCTAGGACTGGGCTCCCCAGAATGAGAGCTGCCGGCAAAACATAGCGAAACAATTTTTCCTCCATAATTGAAGGCACCATAGCATAACTCTGCTCGGGAAGTTATTTCGACTGAGTTTGAAGGTTTGCTAAGTCCGCACAGCCGGCGCTGGTCATGTCGGGACAGACCACAAGCCCGATAGAAAGCGTCGGTTGACCGGTGTGAGCCCTTTTGCGTCTTTGCTGAGGAGCGAATAACAGATCATCAAGGATGTTAAGTGGGTGGGTACAAGGTTACGAACACGTTTTCTGTTCTCCAAAATCTTAGGCACTCAACAGAGCAGCTTCAACCGCTTTCGCAATACTAAGCAGATCGAGGTCAGCCTCCGGGCGCCCGTCAAGTTCCAACCCCACAGGTAGATGATCCCTTTCTGATGCACTCAGGGGGATTGATATTCCCGGAGCACCATAGACCCCGGTTGCAGCAACGTTTCGCATGAAAACAGGCAATATAGGCACATATTCACCGTTCAGGAAAACGGCCGCATCAGATCCCTCAATTGGGGGGGCTTCAAGTGGTGCAGTCGGAAAGATCAGGGCATCGAGTCCAAATTCCTCAAACAGCCTTAGATAAATCTGTCTGATCCCATCAATCCTGGCGATTGCCTCACGATAAGTAGTCTCTGATGGCGCGTCGTCACCCAAGACCGAATTGACATACGTGTTCTTGACGTCCTTGCTAGCGATCTTGTCGACCATGTCCTGCAATGTTGTGTTTGGTTGCTTTTGCGCCAGACAAGCAGCCATTGCATTTTTCATTTCGTAAAAACCAGCGGAGAACCCCACTTCGAAAGATGCCGCGCTTATCGGCGATATTTCGACTTCGATCAGGGTAACGCCAGCCTGTTCGAGTTTTGCGAAAGCATCGCTGACAGCGCGAGACACATGGGGCGAAAGGTTCACCATGTAGTCTTTTACTAAACCCAGGCGCAGACCTCGCAGGTCACGAGGTTCAGGCATTGTTTGATGAGTCATAATTGAAAACAGATACGCAACGTCTCCAACGGTTGTCGCCATGGGGCCTGCAACGTCAAACGTCGGGACAGAAGGGACAATGCCGTTCATATCTATCAGCGACGTCGAGGGTCGAAACCCAGCCACGCCTGTCAGTGCGGCGGGAACCCTGATCGAACCCGCGGTATCGGTTCCGAGCCCACCCAAAACGATCCCGGACGCAATCGCTGCAGCGGTTCCACCTGATGACCCGCCCGGGATGCGGGTAAGATCGGCGGGGTTTCGAACGGCACCAAACGCTGCGTTGTTAGACGTCACCCCAAAGGCAAGTTCGTGCATGTTCGCTTTGCCAATAACAATTGCACCCTCGGATGTCAGGCGGGAGACAATCGGGGCCGACTTCGAGGCAACATAATTGATACTCGGGGTGCCTGCTGTGGTCCGATACCCTTCAACATCGATATTGTCCTTGATAGCGAGCGGTATACCCGCCAATCGCCCGGTGTTGCCGCCAGAGCCAATCAACAGATCCACCCGCCTCGCGTCTGCCAAGGCCTTGTCCCGGTCATATGAAATGAAAGCGTTGATTTCACTGTTGGAAGCCATCTCATCAAACGCCTGCTCGACGAGCGAAACCGCCGAGAGCGATCCGCTGCGAACCTGATTTGCTTTTTCAACAATAGAGCCGGACATCTGCTGAAAACGTACCAAAGTTATGAATGCGTCTGAAGTTTATATTCGTCGATTCTCCGGTCAGCACCAAACTGTTCGACGGGAATTCACTCAAACGCGTAGATGCTTCATAGAATGGGCTAGGTTTTTGCGAATGCTGCAAACGGCAACTTCGTTCGCCTGACGGAAACTCGTCCAGAATGCTTGAATATCCGCTCCCCTAAAAACCGAGCAACTTCCTGCATCTAAATAAAGAAGCAACTGCAGGAGTTTGATCCATGAAGTACCTGTCTGCCCTCGGCGTTCTCGTTGGGGGTTTTCTTTTGCACCCACCGCCCAAGGCTGTCCTGACGACGATGCTCTGGGTGGTTGCTCGGTCTCATCCCGCTGTCTCGGCGCTGGTTCTGCTGGCGGTTCTCTGGACGTGGAGACATGGAGGCGACGATGACTGAACTGGAGCTAAACCCCGGCGACGTCGTGGTCGTCCGGGCCTTCGATGACGTTCCTGAACATCTGTTCCGCGTGGATGAGGTGTTTGAAGACTGCGTGACCGGCTTTGCTGTCACCGGCCCACTGGCTGGTTCTTACGGCGAACCAGCCCTCGAGATGATCCTGCGGATCGTCTCAGACACCTGAACCCATCCCAATCCTAAATCTGAAAGGAGGAGACCTATGTCTGCTCATATTCGCTATGCCTATCTGAAGGGCTATACGTGGCTGTATAGACGCAACTATCCCGTTGACGTTGCTCTCGCGCTGGGCACTCAGGCGTTGATGCAGAGCCTCAAGACCGGAGATCGTAACACCGCCCGTGTCCGAGCCGCCGAAGTCAATGCGCGGTTCGAGACGCTGGTGGAACAGGTTCGGTCGCAGGCAGAAGACGTCCTCTCTGCACCGGAGAACACCGCTGACGTTCCTGATTGGATCGATCAACCGGAGTCGTCTCTCGTCCGTCTCCGGGCCACTCTGGAGGACTCTGGATGCAATCTCGAGCGGTCTAAGTTCATCAGGCCATCATCGCCGGTGAAAGTGCCGGTTCGTGACCTGAGCCGGGCCTATCTGAACAAGCGCAGTAACGAACTACGACCCAGCGGGTTCAAATCGATCCGATACTCTGTCGGGTATTCACTAGTCGCTTTGGTGGCCAGTCTGTTTGCAGCCCGACACGGGATGACGGGCGGGACTTCCTGTCCGCAATAGCCCAACTGTCTCCGATGATCGGCAAGTCGGAACGAACCTGTGGGCTGACCCTGGACCAACTGGTCGCGTACTCGTCTCGTGGGTCGGTAACCATAACGGCCAGAACCCAGCGGCGTATCTGGTCGCAGGTCAATCACTTCCTCGACTGGGTTGTTTATGAGGGGCATCTGGAAGTTAACCCCTTCCGAACCGTTCTGTTCGCCCGGAAGATACGTCCTCAACCCTATGCAGTTCCGACTGACGATGAAGTGTCGCGGTTGCTGGGAGCCAAGGACCGCGACCTGCATCCGGTTCTGCTGACCTGTCTACTATCAGGAATGCGCGCGGGGGAAGCGGTCGGGCTGCTCCGGGAAGACCTCGTGACCAAGGGCAACCTCGGTTGCTTCTTTCATGTTCAACCCAATGAACTGCGACTGCTGAAGACCGACGCTGCCGAACGGTTGGTTCCGGTTCACCCGGCGCTGGATGAGACGTTCCGGCAGTTGCCTAGCCATGGCCCTCTGTTTCCTGACCTGACCGTGGCGCATGTCACCAAGGGGTTTGCGAGACTGAGACGAAGGTTGGACTTGGAACGACCGGGACTGGTGTTTCACTCGACCCGCAAGTGGTTCATCACCCAGTGCGAGCGAACAGGTGTTCTTGAGCCTTTCACGGCATCTCTGGTCGGCCACCAATCGGCACGGTCAGAGAACGGGATCACCTATGGCATCTACTCGGCTGGCATCAGTGATGAGCAGCGTCGGTCGATCGTCGATCAGATCCAACTCCCGACATGACTTTCCCGGACATTGAAGCGTTCGAGGAGCGAGCAGCAATTGCCGAATACGATGGCGGCTGCACCCGTAAGGCAGCGGAAAATCTGGCGGCTCGGGCTCAAGGGTTCTGGGATGCGGAAGCCTACTGGCAGTGGCTGGCTGACTATGTCGTCCACCGAAGGCCACCCTGACAACTAACCCTCGGCGGCCCTAAGCGGGTTGCCGGGGGAAGCTCACTTTGTTTTCTTTTTTCAGAAGCGGGCGTTGGTTGAGGGTTGGCTGAATGACCGTTCTGCGGACGAAGCGGACAAATATACCATCCGGTTTTCCGCTGCCGACTCAAGCAAGTAGGCAACCTTTCGACCCACTGAGCCAACTAGTCGCTTGCTCTTTGCATCGCGTCTTCGAGCTTTTGAATGTCGGCTTGACTCAACTGGGGCCGGTCGATTTTTATCGTTAGCTTTTCCAGTTTCGCGGTTAGTGGGAACGGTGGTTGGTAGTCGTCGTCGTTAACGCCAGTCAATGTATCAGAACCTATGTCAAACGCCTCGTCCCACTGAAGGGTGGTGGGAATAGTGTTCTTCATCTTTTGGGTTGCTACGACTTCGCCATCGACTTTCAGCGTCCCGCTGCCACCCTGACCTAAACCACTGGTGCTTCCATATGCGAGGGTTTCTGGTCCGAGGCCGTCATATTTGAAGTCAAACTCCAGAGTGTGCTTTCCGGGTGCCAAGGCTTCTTTGCCTTCCCATTTGATCCGTTCGAGATTCAACATATTCCAGAGAAAGACTGGCTTGCCATCAAGTAGGTAGAAACCATAACCGGCAAAGCGGCCGCCTGATGTCAAAATCATGCCTTCAGCACCACCTTCGGGCACATCTATCTCTGCTGTAATGGTGTACGAGCTGTTAAGAATACTTGGGGAATCTCCCTGAGGAACCCCAGTCATTGGCCGGACATAAACGAACTCCTTTCGTCCCGCCGCAATGCTTGGCCGAGGCAATGAAATTCTGGACGTGACCGAGGCATCCATCGGGAAGACCTGATACTTATTTGCTTCTTCTATAAATATAGCCTTCAGTTCTTCGATCTTCTCTGGGTGCTGCGCCGCCAGATCATTTCTTTGATTCATATCCGTGGTTAGATCGTAAAGCTCGAGCACTTGATTGTTCAATGGGTCAGGGTTTGGCGTCTTTGGCGTTTCCCATGGCATCCGGTTTACTTTGGTGCTCAGTAACCAACCTTCGTGATACAAAGCCCATTGTCCCATCATTTCAAAGTACTGAGTTCGGTGACGGCTCGGTGCATCCTTGTTCCTCTCATCGAAAGTATATGCAAAGCTGGTGCCTTCAATTGGAGATTGAACAATCCCGTCGACTTCCAACGGTGCATCAATTCCGGTGACTTCTAGGATCGTCGGCACGACGTCGATTACATGCATGAACTGATCTCGCTGACCGCCTTTGTCTGCGATTCCGTCAGGCCATGCCACCACCATGTTCTGTCGGATGCCGCCAAGCCTGTTTGCGTTCTGCTTGAAGTAGTCAAACGGAGTATCAAAAGCCCAGGACCATCCTGCCGACATGTGGTTGTAGGTCTCTTCGGTTCCCCAGGCATCGTACCACTGCAACTGTGTTTTTGCAGGCATCTCTGCGATACCATTGAACCAAGCCACCTCGTTCGGTGTCCCCATTGGACCACCCTCAGCCGAGGTGCCATTGTCACCGTTGATGTAGAAGATCAGCGTGTTGTCACGTTTTCCAAGGTTCTCTATTGCGTCAATCACACGCCCAATTTCATGGTCTGTATAAGCCGCATAGGCGGCGAACACTTCCACCTGCCGCACGAAGAGTTTTTTCTCGTCGTCTGTCAATTGATCCCACGGCTTGATTTTGTCTGCGGGCCAAGGCGACAACGTTGCATCTTGCGGGACAAGCCCCAACTCTTTCTGGTTCTCAAAAATTGTCTGCCTAAGTGCTTCGTACCCCCCATCAAACAGGTTCATCGCCTCGATCTTCTCGACCCACTCTTTGGTCGGGTGGTGAGGCGCATGCGTTGCACCGGGAACATATTTGACAAAGAATGGCTTACTTGGCTCGATTTGGTGCAACCGCGAAATGTGGTCAATCGCATCGTCGGCCATTCCAGTGATCAGGTTCCACTCAGGATCACCTTCAAACGGGTAAATCGGGGTGGTGTTTCGATATAGGTTCGGCTGCCATTGGTTCGCGTCTCCACCAACAAACCCATAAAAGTACTCGAAACCTAAACCAGTCGGCCATTTGTCAAATGGACCAGCCTGGCTCGCTGCAAATGCTGGGGTGTTATGATTTTTTCCAAACCATGAAGTGGCGTAGCCATTGTCTGAAAGTATCCTCCCGATAGTGGCTTTGTTGTCTGGAATAATACTGTTGTAGCCGGGATACCCGGTCGAAGATTCCGAAATCACTCCGAACCCGACCGAGTGATGATTGCGGCCTGTCATCAAGGCTGCCCTGGTCGGTGAACAAAGTGCGGTCGAATAGATATTCGTAAAACTCAAACCCTCTTTTGCCAATTCATCCATCGTATCAGTCGGGATGACGCCGCCAAAAGTACTAGGAATACCATACCCAGCATCATCCAACATGATGAGGAGGATATTTGGCGCGTTCTCAGGTGGCACGACACGCGGCGGCCACCAAGGGGTTGAATTGGTCGCTTGCTCCTCGATTTTTCCTCCAAACACCGAAGGTTCCGGAGGCAATTGCCTGCCATCAATTGTGGTGGTTCCGTCTGGAGAACCCACTTGCGATTGGGATAGCGCCATTTCGGTAGTGGAAACGAATGAGACCAATACTGCTACAGTTAGCTTCAATCTATTGGTTGCAGGCATTTCTAACCCTCCCTCCACATTGACACACGGGATTGCGGTCAACTTTATTTCCGTCGGTTTCGGGTTTCAGTGCCGCGCTAGACCAAATCCCGTAGTGATATTCATATTCAAGAATGTTCTATGTGTAGCACTAGATTTCCTTGGCACGGCAATTTTTTTTGCGACCGCTATGGGCTCAGACCAGTCGTTCGCAGCACTTGGATTGAACGAGCCCTCCGCCACTCAACAGCCCCAACCAGCTAGCACCAGCGACCACCCGTCAGCACCCGGAACCAGTCGTCAGCGGTCCAGTCAGCGCCAGTGAACGGTCGATCTAGCGGTCTCGTCAGCACTTGTCGGCACGGGTTAACGACCTCTCTAGCGGTCAGGCATGCCCCGTGTTCCCTCCCGAAATGCCCCGGAACCGCCCCAGTTTCGGCCGCCGGTTGGAAAAGCTCTTAGGTTTCATCGGACGGCAAAGATTCCTACCACCCCAGCCAGCTCTTCAGAACATGGAACGACGACAGGCACTTGGAGACAAGCCATGTCTCGAATTCGGAAACACCGATGTCGCAGCTGTTTCTTCAGAATACTTCTGGCTTAACGTTCGATAGAGTGGAGGTCGTAGTCGAAGCTGACGCAGGATACGCCAAGTTCCAAGATTCAACGGTACTCAAGGGTGTGGATAAGGCCACGCAGGTTATAGGGCTGCCTCGTATTCCTCTCAAAGAGCTGACCTTTAACGCTGACAATACAGTTTCCGCTTCATTCGAAAGCGTACGGGTAACGGTATCGGTGTTGGACAAGAGTGTCGATGAGCGCTGCCGCAACGCGGAATCTTTGACTATGTCGCCGACTTACACGGAGCTTCTGAACTCAAAATGGGACAAGAAGTGGGGATATATTTGGAATCTAAATTATATCGAGCGCACAAAAAGTGAGATGGTTGCGTACATTAAGTTTCACCTGGCGACCCAGAGAAGTATTATCCAGTTTCAGTGGATGACTTGTCATTTTCTGACCAGCTTAGCGGTTTTTCCAGAGCAACTGTTGGCAAACCGCTAAGCTGGGTGCTCACACGTAAGTTCTCTATCTGGATGTTGTTCTGGATTCCGATTTTCTTGCGGTTGCGACGACTGCGCCCCACAACAAGCACCAAGTAATTGTAGACACTATTCAACCGGGTTTAATCTGGTTGTGCTGAAGTAAAAAGCATGTGAGCCGGCGAGCTTTTTATTCCTTCAACTCAGTAGCTCGGCACTGATCTGCTTGCCGTCGAACTGACGCAACGCGGGGCAGAGCGGACATTCGCAGCGGTTGAGGCATTGGCCGTTTTCGGAAACCGCTGCGTCAAAAGCAATCGGAGTTTTGCCACCGACTATGGCGCCGATCACAAGTTTACTCGACACGATGAGTTGCTCTTTTGACGTTCCGCTGCCACTGCAGCGCAACATAGATCATCCGAGCGTCGCCAGATCGCGTTCACCAGACGGTCACACAGCAAAGACGCTTAAAAGAAGACTTTGTCTTTGCGTTACGTGATCTCCGCCTTAAGCTAAATAGACATTATTGTGTTCAGTCTTGAGTTTAAAACTATTACGAAGGGGGAATGCATGGCTTTCCAAAAGGAACTTCTGCAAGGCGAAGCGATCACGTCGATTGAATTCATAGAGGCTCTATGCGATGAAACGTCGCCGGTTCAGGAAACAGACGACGCATTAAGACGGCGAAGCAATCAAACGCTGAGTTGGATGCAGCCCGGCCTCGTTTATCCCGCACCCTTTCAATGCGCAATCAACTTGCTCAGCCTTCCCGACAGCCTAAGCCGAACACATTTTGCTGACATCCTGTCGGAGGCCCGCAGCTTTATTCACAGTGACTGCGGTAGTCTGCACGGCAGCGTATGCTTGGCGTTCAGGCCGAGTTTTTGGAGAAGCATTTGTGCGGACGAGGGCCTTACCCCGCCAAGAGATATAGACTTTTCCCAGTCGCTCGAAGGTGGTGATGCGCCTGAGGTCGTGGCGCGATCGAGCGGTGTTTTGCAGGACAGCCCGGTTCTTGCATGGTTTCTGGTCAAGGCGGATACGGAGGACGCGGTTCAAGAAATCGTGGAGTTTGTCGTTGGTCAGTTGCAAGTTTTGGGTGTTGCTGCGGAGGCGTTTGACTGTGTCTTCATGAGCAGCCGTCATCGCGATGATACTGGCTGCCCCGCGCATGGAGGCCGCGTACTAGGCGGCAGGTTTAGCGAAAACCTGCGTAATCCGTCTTCTCCTTCTGAAATCCTAGAGCATGTTCTCATCGGCAAGGAGAACCCCGCCTCAGCAGGCGGGGCCTTTGTGTTCACCCAGAGGTTTCACTTTAATTGGCCGGAGGTCAATTCGCGCACTTCAAGCGAGGTTGAAAAGCTGATTGGACGTGAACCTCACAGCGACGAACTCATTCCGTCTTTTGATGCCCGTTCCCACATCCGTTCGTCACACACCTATGACGCAGACGGTCATACGATCAAACTGCTGCGGATCGGCTTGCCATTTGGAACCAGAGGAGAAATGGCACCTTCTTCGCCCTTAATTGATGGCGTACGATCAGCATCCACAACCGACGAGGCAGGAATCTATTTCATTGGTATGGCCAAAACCGCAGACCGCATTGAACGGGTTCTGGAATCGCAATTCGGATCACCGACAGATGATGGCTTCGGTCGTGATCGATTGCTGAACAGTGGCGTGCTTAAATCCGATTTGGGGGCGTTCTTTTATGCACCAAACCTTAGGGAACTGGCGCCTAAACGCATCGTCGCGGATGTCCAGGCAAGAGCGAAGAAAGCTCAATCTGACTGGACACGGTTTCCGGCGATAGATTGGGACCGGTTTAATCGCCACTACAAAGACAGGTCAAAAAACGGATGGATGTACTACAACCATCAGGACTATCTTTACCACATTGGAACACGGCCTGCGGGGGGCGAGGACCTGCCAAGCCCGATCTCGATGCGAGTTCAATTTCTACTGGAGCGCATGTTCGCGAGGTGGGACGACACCTGGTATCGATCTCAAAAACCCGAGGAGCTAGCCCCTCTTCGCCAGCAACTGGAACGCTTTTTTAGCCATCCGGACAACCGCGATGAATGCGAAAAGGTGGCAGCAGAGACTGATGTGGCTTTTGACGATGCGGTTCGTGCAGCGACCAATGCGATCATGGACAGCTCCATTGCAATTCGCGCTGCTTGGGCGAAGCGCCTACTGTGCTGGCTTGCGGCTCGGAAAGACGGAATTGGTGGGCGTGGCAAGGGCGGCATGGATACCGCTGATGTTCACCCGCTCGACCTACTTGCTGGCTCAATGCCGGCGCAGTCCCTTTCTCAAGGCCGTTACTTTATCAATTACGCGAGAGATGACGACGAAGAAGCCGAGCGATATCAGTGGTATGCCATGGGACTCGGGCCGAACTCTGGCGTTGGCCATGTGGTGCCCGGTTATGACGTCTTGTTGCAGAGTGGAATTTCTGGAGTAGAAAAGCAGATTCGCGATGCGGAAGAAGCTCTGAAAAAAACTGATCCGGAGCGGGCGACTCAGTCGGTTGACTTCTATGCAGCTTCGCGGATCGCATTGAAAGGTCTCGCCGATCATCTGGCGGGCTTGCGAGGGACGGCCCAAGTAAAGCTCGACAGGCTTCGGCAAGGCGAGGATATCGAACGTCAGAACCTGCAAGACCTAATAAACCGCCTTACTTGGTTGGCGGGCGGCCACCCGCCACGCAATGTGTTGGAAGCGCTGCAACTCGTTTTTACGGGCCATTCTACATTGCACCTTTGCGGTGAGCCGGTGGCCGTCGGCCGGTTGGACCGGCTCTTGCGCCCATTCTTTGAAAACGGCCCGCAAGACAAGAGTGCATTGCAGGAGGCAATTGACTGCTTTTGGATAAAGCTAGCTGAAAAAGTTCTACTCAATCGTATTTTTATCGACGACCGTCAAGAGATTGGCAACATGGCGATGGGGCACCGCGCTGGGTCTTACCCCAAGGGGCAGAGTGTCAATCAGTGGATTCAGCAATTGACGGTTGGTGGTAAGAATCCAGATGGAAGTTTTGAGCATTCGGAAGTCACGATTGCTTGCTTGCAGGCCTCGGCCCGTTTGCCGTTCAACGCGCCTGTTTTATCGTTACGCGTTTCTCGGGACATGCCAAAAGATTGGCGAACGCGGCTAATCCGGCTGGCGGCTTTCGGCCAGATGAGTGGCGGGGCAAGCCCCATCTTGATGCATGACGATAAGATCATCCCGGCGATGGCCAAATCAGGCGACGACTTCGGACCGCCAGAAGGATCACCGGCAGCCGAGAAATGGTCTTCAACTGTGCGCATAGAAGATGCCCATAATTATGCCGCCGATGGATGTTACGAGCCACAATTCGTAGGTGCCAATTGGTTCACCCTTGGTGGCGCGATCATGCTGAAACCGTTGGAATACGCGCTCAATGAGGGCCGTGACATCCAATCTGCTGGCCCGGTGCATCTGCTGGGCCGAAATGCGTCGTTTCGGTCCAAACACGTACGTGATTACGGCAGCTACGATGAGCTGGAAGGTGTCTTTTTTAAACATTTTTCTTGGGGCTATGCCAAACAGATGGAGGGGTCTCTGCGGGATTTCGGACGCATGGAGAACATTTGTCCTGCGCCAATGCTCAGCCTGTTCATCAACGACTGTCTCAAAAAGGGTCAAGACATCTACGGCGGGGGCGCCCGATACAATGTTTTCGGACCCTGTTTCACAGCGCTTGCCAATACGATCAATGCTCTGTGGGCAATCAAGACGATGTGCTTTGACAAAGAGACGGCCTGTACGACGCTAGAAGAGCTTCTGCCTGCTCTTCTAAGTGACTGGGGTGGCAAAATGATAGATCCACTCATTCATCCGACCATCCTGGCCAAGGATGTCCCGGCTATTCGTGATGCAAGTGAGCGTTTCCAGCATTTGCGATCAATCGCACTCGAATTGCCAAAATGGGGCAGGAACCAGGGTGAAATAGACCTGTTTGGCAACCGGATTGCTGCCCGTGTTGCGACGATTGCAGTTGAGACCATGACCAAGCCAAAACCGGGGCTGGCAGCCCAATATGTGCGATGTGCCGAAAGGTTCGGGACGAAAGCGCATCCGTTCGGCGGATTTTCAATGCAACCCGGCGTAGGCACATTTGCGAGCTATGTCGAGCAAGGAATTGGCTGTGGCGCATCGGCTGACGGGCGCCTCTCGGGGCAGCCGCTCGCCACGGATATGTCCCCCAGTCCTTCGCCGCTCGACTTCCCGGCCACGCAAGAGAATCAACAAGCGGCAGATGGCGAAAAGGTGCTGGAAGCTGTCAGTTCCGATGAGTCATTCGGTTTTGCAAATGGTGCTCCAATTGACATCAACATCTCTGAAGACATGGCGGCGCATCGCCTACAAGAGATATTGGATGCGTTCGTTGATGGGGCTGGCTCAAACGTTTTGACTGTGACTACCGCGGATCAAGACACGTTCCTAGCGGCCTCAGGCTCTCCCGAAGCCTACGACCTCCTGAGGGTTCGCATGGGGGGCTGGACCGAAATGTTTGTTGCTATGTACGCCGTTCACCAGCAAGTGCATCCCCGTCGACCCTATTCGATTTGACAATACGAAATTTCATAAGCGGCGTGGAGGTATAAATGGCCGACATCTATCAGAAAATTTGGACTGCCGATCAAGAACACAATGGGCTTGAAGCGTTGCGTTCGACTTGGGATCCTGGCGACAGAACCGCCTACATAAAAGTCGATACGACACCAGCTGAGGCGCGCAACCCAGATCACCGTGTATTGTCCGATCTGTCCATCCCAAATGACAGACGAGAAACTTACGATTTATGCACGAAGCTCTTTAACAACTATGCACTGCCAGAGCGCGCGCGGGAGGTGGACACGCCGGAAGAGCGGACCGAGCGGCACGAATTCATCGAAGCGATCCGAGAAACGCCACCCATGAGGGTTGCAAGGGCCTACATTGAAGAACGCGTCGGAGTACCCATAACATCGGATCGTTGGCACAATCTGCTGATCGAACAATGGTTCCGCACTTTTGAGATGGGCGGCGATCCTGAACTATCTGGTTTCGAACATGTCATTGTTGGTGAGCAGGAAGGTTCCAAAGTCCAAGGCTATCATTTCTGGTACAAGTATTACTTGGATGACGGCTTTGCACGCGAAGTCGACGGGGGAAACGTCCTCATCCCGGGGTTGTCTGATGATCGCATTGTCTATGGTGGATCGAAAGCCAACAGCAGTCAGGACGAGTTTCCCGAAAGTGTTACGATTGAGTATCGCTGGCTTGCGCCTGACTACGATGCAGAAGCTATCAGACCTTTGTACAAAAGGATCGGCGGATTCTTTGTGGGGTGCTCGGTTGAGGGGCTTATGGCGCTTGGCACAGTCAGAGCTCATGTGGGTGCCAATGCTCCAAAAACAGCGGTGATTGAGGGCGCGCGCTATGACATGAAACTGTATAGGTCTCCCAATGACCGGCATATTCGCACGTTCTACCCCATCTTCCAACGCGCGGTTGATCCGGTCACGGGCAGCGACGATGCCGTGCGGTCAACATCGACAGCACCGCGTCCGGTCGAGGCGGGTGATGTAGGAGATGTGAGGATCATTGCGGCCCTCGTCAATCCAGAAGGCGACGATCCAGGAGCGGAAACCGTGACAGTTGTGAATGCTGGGCCAACGTCTTTGTCCACCGAAGGTTGGAAGATCGTCGACAAGAACGGCAAAGCTTCACACTTTGACATAGGCGCATTGCAACCCGGTACGCCATATGTCTTGCGACTTGACGGGAAGGGGGCTCAGCTTTCTAACAACGGTGGGACGATCTTACTTCAGCGCCCAGACGGGGAGATGGTCCATGTCGTCACCTACTCTAGGGCGCAGGCAAGCCGTCCGAACGCGACTGTGATCTTTCAATAAGGTTCAAGCCTCCGCCAGCTTCCAGCTGACGGGGGCCATACAGGACGTTATGGGAAAGCGCCACTTAGGAGTGGACGCGATCAACCAAGTCAAAAAAGGAGCAAACGTTATGCTTCAGCTTCCCATAACCCTGTAGTTCGTTTCTATTTCTGCTCGGAGCCCGAGACCTGTCACAATCAAAGCGAATTTTTGCGATTGCAGCGAATGACCGGTTCCACCCGCGATACGCGCGCAACATCGGAGATCTTTGCCTATGTCCTAAACAAAATGATCTCGCCAGCCTTGCGCCCCTGTTCGCCGGTATAGCTGACACCGTCCACCTTTAGCCCGTTATTGTCTAGCAGTGAGATGAGGCCGCCACCGTTAGCCAAGGGAGTTGAACCCATCGTCACAGCCCTGACTTCGCCCGGCGCCAACCACGTATCCGGCGCCAATGTGTGTGCCGCATCTTTTCGGTTCAACAACTGCCAACCACCAAGCGACACGCCCCGTGATGTTCTGTTCATCAGATAGACCAGCTCAGGTCGGCCATCGTGGTCTGGCTGGCCCTCGGACCCGACAGGGTTCACCAATGCCCCCACGATCGCGACACGCCTATCATCAGGAATGATCGTATCGTCATCTGGTCGCGGCGTGACAACATCATCGTCTGGCTGTGGACGTTCATAGCCAAGAAGCTCAGCTACGAGTTGAGAATTTGGAAGTGCATTGCCTGTGGTCTCATCCGTATGCACCGCTTGCGATCCGAAAACCAGAAACAAGCCAATATGGCGACCTGAATCGGCATCCTCGATAATCAGCCCGCCATCCTGCCAAACACCATTGTACTGGTCGAACTGACCCGCACTGCCCTGGTTCATATGGACGTCATGGATGCCCTTCATATCGCTATACGCCTCACCAAAAAGATAGATCTTCGATTGTTTGGAGCAGGCGGTTTGTAGAATTGGTATGATGAGATCGAGCAGATCGTTCTCGCTTCCAGGCACGTCATGCGGCAACAAAATACCGTCTTCGAAGTTAAGCAGGTTGCCCCGAATGTAATCCAGCGCAGCCCCGCCTGGCGCCTTATCAAGAACATGCCAGCCCATCGTCAACTCGCTGAGATGCGTCAGAACAGGGTGCTCGAAGTTATCAAACCGATAATGAGCGAGTTCAGAGATCGAACTTTGGGACTTCACGTTGATCGACGCCCGATACTCTTCGCCTCTTCCATCCTCTTAGAACAAGTGGATATGCGGCGACTGATCATCATCCTGTGCTGTCTCAGCAGTGACGCGAACGGCTTTGGCGCACCAGACGCCATATGGATCAATTGGCAAAATACTACTCCCTCTTCATTGGTTATCAAATGTCGTGACTGTTTCTCTGTCCAAAGCTTATCCGCTCGCTCCCTCAAGAAAGATCAAGATCTATCCAAATCCCATGGTGATCCGATGCGGCATACAGGGGTTTTGTGAGCTCGGGATACATCTCCCAACGGCCCGAAGCTGTGTACACACCTTTACGGAAAAGGCCGCCGAGCTGCACCATGTTCCAAAGTGATGGTGACAGGAGAATATAGTCGATCTTCTTGCTGTCTGCCCCGGTTCCAAATGTGCCAATACCGCGGTCACCCGTGCTTGCATTGAACTCAAATTCCGTGAAGGACGGGTGGTTTGTCACCTCTCGCAATGTAGTGGCCAGCAAGGGTGCCAACTCTTCGCTTTCAGGGGTGTCATTCAGATCACCCAGTACCACAACGTTTTCGATTCCTTCATCCAGGAGGCGCTGATAGTACTGTGCAGTGAAAGTGGCTTGCGCCTTTCGCTTGTCTTTAGAGGCCTGGTCATTGCCGCCGTACTTGGACTTGAAATGGTTCGGCAGAACCGCGATTTTTTCGCCGCCCGGGGTTTCTATGATGTATTCTGGGCAATCTCGCGAGAAGACCTTCTTGCCGCCGAATTCTTCATCAACATGGCTCCGCATCGATGGAATAGAGAAGCCGTGTCGTGCCATGATGCCTACGTCAATGCCACGATCATCGTTCCCATCAATGACCATCATATGCTTGTAGCTGTTGCCTGCGAGCGGTTCATAAATATGGTCGTGAAACTCCGTCAATACCGGTCGGCTCTCAATCTCAACAAGTGCCAGAATGTCGGCCCGCATGTCTCGGATCATCCGTGCCGTCATCGTGATCGCTTCTTCTTCGACGCGAGCTGTCTTGAGTTCAACCCAACCCACCCAGTCGTCTCTGCCGTCGGCATCGATACGCACCGGGCCGGTTCGTGGACGCACGACAATCTTGCCCCGAATTTTCCTGAGCCAGACAAAGCGCCCCTCGTCCCGATTGAGGATGCCGAGCGACTTCATCAAAGTAAGCATCCTAGCTTTGTCGGCTCCTGAATAGATCGGTTTCTCAAAGAGTTTGTTCAGCTCAGCATGAGCGTCGAGCACGTCTTTATGCGTGTCCGGATCTTCGTCGTTGAAGGCCTTGACCCGGTCAAAGAGGTTTTCGACGTTGAAAGCAGCAATGCGCATGGGGGCTTCCTCGATATCTCATGTTTGATTGCAAAGACTTTGATGGATGGGCTTAACGCGGCCCCTCTGGAAGGGTTGAACAATTGCTGGACTGTTCCGTGCCCCACCTCAATCCTCGCGAAGTCGCCTTCAGGACAGGTATTGAAGCATGTCCGAGAAGGTCACGACATCGCGGTCCCGCAAATCGGCGAACTGCTTCAGCATCACTTCCGCACCCAAGCGGGTATCGGCCAAAGCGTCGTGAAGCTCATCAGGGTCAAAGTCGATCCCATAGAAGGTCCCACATTCTGCGAGAGACTTACCGTCAAGATCCGGATGCAGCCTCCGCATCAGCTTCAGCGTATCGATGAAGTAATCGGACTGGACCGCCACACCGGTGCTCGCCTCTGCGCGCCGGATAAACCCAAGATCGAACCGGGCCACGTTGTGTCCCGCAACAATGCGTGTTTGAACGAATGCGTCGAACGTCTGCATCATCGATTTAAGGTCCGGGGCGTCATCCAGCTGATCATCCTGAATACCAGTGTAGTCTTGGATATAGTCAGGAATCGGCCGATGCTCCGCGCCAGGATTGACGAAACTCATCCACTCCTCGCCAATAACCGATTGGCTCACCTTTACTGAGGCGACTTGGATGATTGCGTGCGTGGACGGAAAAAGGCCCGTAGTTTCGAGATCAAAAACAGCGATGTCCATTTCAGAAAGCTTGGCGTCATATATCGGGTGCGTGCTCATCGAAAGTTCTCCCAGAAATCGAAGCGTGAAATCACATGTTTTTATCCTAGTTTTGATGACAAATTTTGTGTGTCTTTCAAAGTGGATTATGCAAAAAAATCAATGAAACAAACAAATGAAGTGTTCGCGGGCAGGCGACTAGTTCGTTTTCTACCTGAGCGGTCAATGGACACGGGGAGGCCGTTTCATGGAGTGATTGCTTGATGCCAAGGGCGTCTGGTTTTGTATGAACCACCAAACACACTGCACCCGCGTCGAACGGCAGCTTTCCGCTCGACGTGTCCTCCGCGGCGGTTGCAAAGCGCACAAAACGGTCATTCAAAAGGAAGATTTCAACGGTCGGTTTGTCCGCTGAGCCGACTTTGTAGCAAGGTGTCACTAACGCCCGCTACGCGGGACAAAACTCAGCTTTCTGTCGCAAGACCGATGCGCATTTTCCACAGTTTCAGGAAAGCGAATGTTTCTTACGGTGATGTCTTGAAGAACGATACCCGCAGTATCACTATTAGACTAGGCGACCTTAAACCAAGTCTTGTTCATTGTTTTCACTCCCTGATTGGCTGCGTTCCAAGCCAAAGCAGCTCACCGAAGCGAATCAAAAGACCGCAAGCGAGCTTGATGCCGAACCGGTTGCGAAGGTCGGCACCAATATCGACCGGCCGGTCATCAATCTTTATCGACCCCATATCACCTCCGGGGATTGTCTGATTGTCACCGGGTATCAGGACTTCTTGTCTTCGCTGTCGATTTTGATGAAGGAATTGCCAGAGCTAAGGGATCCCGAAAACGACAGCGATATCCGGATCCGGATATCGTTCGGGATCGACACAGCGAATACCAAAAGGCTAACCAACCCCAAACCAGTCACCGAAGAAATGAAACTCTACTGGCTGGAGCGCTCCGGGCTTCAAGTGGAGGAGGATCACGATCTCATCGCAGTGCTGGCAAAACACGCCATCAAAACCGGGAAAATTGATCTGCGTGTCTTCGATCCGGAGCTCGCCAAACGCAAGTTGGGGATATCTGGGGACCGGCGGTTACACTCAAAAATCGTCAGCTCACCAAAAGGTGCCATCGCCGGGTCCGCAAACTTTTCCTACTCAGGGCTCTACAGAAACATCGAGTATGCCGATGACCTGGATGCGGGCACTCATGAACTTCAGGTCGAACGCACAGAAGCCGCTGAGCAGGCTTGGGATGTATCTGTCGATTGGAATACCGAAGCGCTGGAGATACTCGAAAAGCTCATCAAACCGGTGACCGCTGAAGATGCGATGGCGCGTACGATCTCCGAGCAAAAGGGGTTCGAACCTTGGCTCACCGGAGACCGAAAAGATATCACGAGCCATACGCTGTTTGGGTATCAACAGGACCTGACCTATGAGGCGTGTTCCATCGTCTATGACCATGGGATCGCCTTTGTAGAAGCGCCAACCGGTTCAGGAAAGACAGAGATCGGCTGTCACCTGGCCGAAGCATTGTCAGAAACGTTCTCAGAAGTCGTGCCTCGCTCCCCGGTCCATGGCGTTGCGCGAAAAAATGCAGCTGTAATTGCCCCACCCAAAGTCATTCCCAGTTGGCGCAAGTACTCGACAAACTCGCTCCAACCTGTCGCAAACAGCAAACTTGCCAAACAACACCTCCGCGGCGCTGGCGATGAAGAAAAATCTGGGCTCAGGCTCGATCAGTTTGGCATTCTGATAATCGATGAGAGCCACACTGTGACACCGGGCTTTGAACAAGCATCTCAAATGGCCTCAGCTATTGAGCTCGCCCCGCCAAGCTGGAACGTCTGTCTGTCGGCGACTCTGCTCGGGAACCGCGATGTCGACTGGTTGACCCATATGCAGGAAAAGCGAGCGTCCATTTTCATGACTCCGCATTTCATTCAGGCCATGGGTGAATTGTTCGAGCGCGAAACCCAAGTTCCTAAGGATATCTTCAACCAGGATGCGCAACTGGCCGTCCTGTCAGAACCTGACACGACGCTCACGCGAGAGGCTCGCAACGAACTCGCTCAGTTGGTTTCGCCGTTTTTGACACGCAGACAACGGAAATGCATTGGCGAGGACGAAGATCCGACCAAGCACAGTTACCCAAGACTAGAAAACCACGGGCGCCCGAAGAAATTGAAGGTGACAAAGCCTCAGCAAACGCGCCTGGATGAGATTGTTGCTCTCTGCAAAGAACTTGCGCCTGGCGGTAGGGTGACCGCAGTCGAGAAAAGCCGCTTCGGACACGTCAGCACGCAACAAAGCACGCAGGATCAGCTCTACATCCGAAACCTTTTGAACATTCTGCGCGTGAGTGCAGCCCAAGCCCATTGGGAGATGTCTAATGGAGCTATTGGCAAATCGCTTCGCGACTTCGAGCGTGGTGGAAAATCGAAAAAAAAGGTATCCCACCGCGACCAGTCCGACATGTTCGCAGCACTGGGAATAGAAGCGCCTGAACCCACAAAGAAATGCGACGCTCTAAACCAAAAACTGGGTCTCAGTGTTCTCAAGGAGCTTGATGAGAAGCGGTATGAGGCGTGCCTGAGAATACAAAATGAAAAAGACAGGGTCGTCTTTCTCGCAGAACGGACGGACACACTCGAGATTTTTGCAGAAGCGCTGTCGCGCAGAGGCCACCACACCAACTATGTCGTGGGAAACCAAACCAAGGGTGAAGATCGCGCAGTGAAGGCGATCTTTGGAGATGGCCCCGACAGTTTCAAGCGTATCAAACAGGGCAAGTCCGTGGAGTCTTACTTCCGACCTGGAGGAAAGAACGAACCAAAAGGATCTGCATCGGTTTTTCTGACTTACAAGATGGCTGAAGGCATCAACCTTCAGTCGTCAGACACGCTGGTGTTCCTTGGTCTGACCTCGAACCTGAAAGAGCTCATCCAAGGTCTGGGTAGGATCGATAGGATCGATAGTGAGTTCGGGGTCGTCAATTACCACCTTGTTGATGTGCCAGTAGGTCAGTTTGCATCTGACGAAAAAATCGCCCAGCGCATAGAGAACTATAAAACTTTGGCGGGGGAGGCGCTAATAGACGCCGTCTTAGAAGAAAGCACCGAAGACGCAGAACTGATCCTCGAGAGTGTCGTTGAATACCTGCGATCCCCGCGGCGGCTCCGCGAAAATAACTTTCACGACGTGCTGGAACGCACCAAGCAAACAATCCCCGAAGACCGCTATAAACTCATCGACAAGGCCAAGATCCAAGGCACCTGGGGTGCGGAGTTGGCGCTCTTATCCGCTCGTGAGAAGTTCACGGCACTGCACCTCAAGGGGCTAAACAAGAGCAACAGCTTCTTCCCGCCTCGCCTGCTGCTTCTCAAGGATTCTGCGCCAGGCCTGATGTTGGAACGCAACCAGCTGGTCTGCGCCCAGTCTCTGGAGACTGCGTACGAACGGACCAGAAGCCTTGGCATGGAACACGCCCACATGTCACTGGAAGATCTCTCTGAAGCGCTAGAGACGATTTCAGAGCAGATTGGCAAGCTGACCGAGTGGGACTTGCGCCCGGCGCGCGTTGAGAGCCTCATGAAAGCCTGCGCCGAGTTCATGGGACGTAAAGGTGGTATCGAACTCAGTGATCAAGAACTGTTTGGCCATTTGTCTCTGCGCGCCGTAGAAATGGTGTGCGAGGCGTGGAGCCGTGAGCTTGATCCCTTCTGGGAACAAGCAAAACACGAAGTGCGTGACAGCTTCGCGTATGAGGATCTTCCCAAGGGCTACATCGCGCTTCAAGTAATCCTGGAAAAACTCGAAAGCGATCAGCAGGCGTCCGCTGCGATCCATGAAAAGATGGTCCGGGTCATCGAGGAAGCTGAACAGATTTCACGCGACCACGAACCCGCAATTGGACAGCGCATTTCAGTGGTGTTCTTTTCGGATGGTGCAGGCGAGCACTAAGCAGCCTCAGATAGCAGTGAAGCCAGATCCCGCTTTCCAAGCTCATGGATGATGCCATCATCGCGCTTTGAGTTTGGATTCTGCGTGCTTCCAGCAATTCGTTGAGTTGCATCCCGTCTTCCAGCGTGGCGCTTGGTTCAAGTTCACTTAGAGCTTCATCGATGGTTGTCGTCCTACGCCTATCCGAGCTCATGTTCCTGAAGCGCCCCTCGAACCAGGGACTTCAGAGCTTCGACATGCGCATGCGACGAGCCAGTGACGTCCAGCGTAGCTACCTGGAGGCATTCTTCCGCGCCTTCGCTTGCAATGGCGTATCGAGTGCGGATCGGATCGGGTGGCAAATCACCGTGGTGTGGATAGAGCAACATGACGTTCGGGCACCGATAGAGTTGGCTGTAGGCCATCAATTGATACACATCGGACTGACTTACACCCTGTTTCGGATCGTCAATGCGCGGCGCCATCCTTTTCCATTTCGTGTCGATGACGAGCGCGGTCCGATCGCCCTGCCGGATGATGAGGTCGGGCTTGGTCCGAAACCGACCTGTACCGCCTTCGAATAGGCAATCTCGATGACCGCCTTGCGCTGCGACACGGTATCCGCTGCCTGCGAGGGCGCGGGTGACCAGTCTGGCAACGTATTGTTCGAACAAGGCATTCATCTCGAACAGGAGCGCATGACCATTAATAGCGCCAGCAGTGGTTTGCTGATGCCGGTCTGTGAGTATTAGTCGGGCGAACGAAAGAAGCTCACTCCACCGCTGATTAGTCCTATCCAGAGTGATCTGGTCCCATCGCAACGCAGGGACGGAAACCTCGCTCACACCGGCATAGGTAAAGCCAAGCTCGCGCAGGATACGCTGGTTGTCGGGCGCCTGTGCCACGTGCTGCAAGCGCGTCACGGCGGCGCGCATCACCTGGTTGAGCGGTATATCAGAAGACAGTTCATCGTATCGGCAGGCCAGCCTCTGCGGCGCGACCGCATGGCGAGAGAACTGGCGGGTGACATCGAGCCTGCCGCGGAGGGCAGGTAGGTCGTCCGCATGATCCAAATAACGGCGCGGCAATCCCATTCGCACCGCTTCCATCAGGCGGGCGCAAAAAAGCCGGATCAACAATTCCAGTATGGTGTCCTTCTGCCATCCGAGCTGGGCCAGCGATCCTGCATCGATGCGCAGATCGTGGACAACCGCCAGCATGTGGATCAGGCGGCGACGCAGAGCATCATCGGAAGCCTCGCGCTCACCCAGGCCTTCGATCTTCGGAAGGATCTCCAATTGACAGCCTTGCGCGACGATTACGCCGACCACGCCGCGGACCCGCAGGCCTTTGCGGCCGTGTTCGAGTACACCTTCTCCACGGCGTCCCGCGAAGGTCGAGCGTGCCGCAACAGCGGCAATCCGATCAGCTTCCGCCTGCGGGATGGTCGCGTCGTCGTCCCCATAGCCGATGCGCTGCCATTCGCGGAGAGTGCGGCGGATCATGAACCAAGCAACCTCGCGTACTCGAAGCCGTCTTCAGCACTCCGCACATCCCATCTGAAACGCGGCATCGCGTCGCCATTGTCGAGGCCTGGAGGCGCTTTCAGAACAGTCCTGTTGAGGAAGCCACCCTTTATCGGCCCGTCATGAGTTTCCAGATCGCCCAGGACTGCAGCGATTTTGCCCCAGTCTTCGAAGAAGTATTCAGCCAGCAGCGGGATAACCTTGTGCTGCATCACTTCGTCCACGTCGGCTCGGGTGTCGCAGCCGGTAAAGTATGCTTGGCCGATCTGGTGGTCACGATCGTACAGATACTCAATGCGTTCATTAATGATTGCCAGAAGGCTAGGTAGGTCGATCCCGGTGCGGGCTGCGGCCTCCTTTAGAACTGTCGCATTTGGCATCATCTCGCGGAATGTGAACCGACGCCGAAGCGCAGTATCGAGCAGGGCGATCGAGCGGTCAGCCGTGTTCATGGTGCCAACGATGTGCAGATTCGATGGAACACCAAACTCGTCCCCGGAATAGGGAAGGCGCACCTTCAGCTGGTTCGGCTGACCGAGCCTCTTGTCCGATTCCAAAAGCGTAATCAGCTCGCCGAAAACCTTGGAAATATTGGCGCGGTTGATCTCGTCGATGATCAGGACGAAGGGTTCGGGATCAGTTGGCCCCTCGTGTTGCTGGCTGTTCATGTAGCGTTCAAGGGCCGGCACGTTCAGTTCAGCATCATAAAGCAAGTAAATTGATTTCATCGAGAAACGCCGGGAGTAGATTTCGCCGACAGGCACGCCTTCGCGGTCGATCCAGAGCCAACGGACTGCACGACGATGGGCGTATCCGCCACCGGGACGGGGGGCGAATTCGTAGCCGCCGGTAAACTCCCCGATGGCCCGGAACAGGCCGTTACCTTTCGACACGATGACGATGTCACCTTCTTGAACCCAGTTCCGAAAGATGAAGGGCATCTGCACCACGCCGGATCGGGCATCCACGTTGCCGTCTTGGTCACCCTGGGCCTTACAGGCCTCTATGATCTCGTCTCGGCTTTCGAATTTGTCGTCCGACCAGTCGATATCCCCGAAACCAAGGAGGGTGTAGCGGCCCTTGATCGCCTCTTCGAAGAGATGCGCGTCTTCCGGGTTATTCGCCTCACCGATCGACATCTTGAAGACTTGCCGGCCTTCAACCCGTATCAGATCTTCGCCAGATGAATGCCCATGACTGGTTTCCGCACGTTTAGCGATGCGGCGAAAAATGCCCGGCACGGTTTCCAACCGGAAGCCGGCTGTGGATGTGTCCTCGCCATCATCCGCACCGGTCATCGGCTGCCGCCCCTCGACGAACTCTTCATAAGCCATCGACTGGTGAAACGTGACGAAGTCGATCCGTCCCGCGGCGAGCAATCCTTGGTAGACGGCCATCAGATCGTCGCGATCTTCTGGCACCGGCTCCCCACACAACCTGACTGCCTCAGCCGCTGTGCTGAAAGTCTTCCCTGTGCCTGGCGGACCATAGAGAATAAGATTGGTAGCTGTGGGACGCTTATCCTGTTGGGCAATGGCCACAGTATTCTCTACCTGATTGGTCGGTTGTTGAACGCTGCCATTGGCAGGTACATCAATTTTCTTCGCTATGTCGGGATCAAGTTGGTATCGAACGAGCCTTTCTCCACCGTAGGTCAAATAGTTGATCGTGCCGCCGGCGATGGCTTTGACTCTCGAAGCAAGTCCTTCCACGAGCATTGCCCGCGCGACGTCGACTATATCTTCAGTTTCGATCGCGTCGTCCGCTTTGTTGCCCGCACCCTTGGGCTTGATCCGATAGGCTGAAACTCCGTTGGACCGATTGAAATTCTTCACTGGTTGGAATGGATTCCCAGCGGCGTCAAATAACGTGAATGGTCGCTCGTTTTGTGATGCCGCCGACTCGTCCAGCCCAAAGCGAAACACCGTGGCTGGGCTCTGATCAGCCCCAATCCGCTCCGGAGCGCTGATCTGTGCGAGGTCCTGGAAAATCTTCCCCGCCATAGCTTGGCATATGTTTGGCCATGCCTGGTTCAGGTCGAGTGCAGTATTCACGTCACGAACGAGCACGTCGACATGGGATGTACCTTCTTCACGGGCCGGCTCGATATACTCTTGCAGCACGTGTTGGCGAATTCGATCTGCATCCTTCGCTGCGCCGGGCGTTTCGCCTGCAATGAACCGTCCGTATTGCGACAACCAGCTGCTCCAATTAGATAGGCGGTTTTGCGGCTTTTCGGAGACCGGCATCAGGATTCGATAGTCTTCACCTCCGGAACGAGCGTCGTCGCGCATCGCTTTGAGACGTTCCCTGAGCTTCGCGAATTGATCGGCCTTCCAAGCTTCCTCAAGGTTGTCATAAGTCATGCCAAGCGCGCCGAGATTGCGCTCTATTGTACGGACAGCATGGGTTCTTGTATTTCGTCCTGCCTCGGTCTGCGCGCCGGATTGTTTTAACCAGGCCTTGAATTCATTGTCGTTCAACGGCTTCTCCCAAACTCAGCTCTACGAATATTGTTGCTCTTTTCTGACTGAGTGTCTTTACGTGAGGGCTTTCTGCGGCACCCGAGAAAGCGAAAGTGTTCCTTCGCTCATCCAGTTGATCGCTATTCCTTTGAGCTGTTTATCCGGCCACTCCTTGCGGATCAGCTCTGCATATGCTGCAAGCTGAGGTAGATAGGTTGCGAAACGTGCCTCAGGATCCAAGCAGGTCCCGGATTTGTGGTCGACGATTAGCAGCCTGTTTTGGCCTTCGGCCAGCAAATCGATGATCGCATTGGTCTCAGAGCCATCTGCAGCCACTTTCTGAATAGGAAGTTCGAAATATAAACGATCAAATCCCTGATCGGAGAGCCAAGAAGTTAGAGCCCTAGCCTGCGTTTCAATCTCCTCAAGAGTGTCTTTCGACAGGCCGGTAGCGGCTTCCAGCTGATCTGCCTTATCTGGGTGTTGGGCGAGGACGCGCAATGCAAGATGCCATGCAGTTCCTCGGGCCGCAGGATCAGCCAGTGCGCGGTCTGAGATAGGTGATCCAAGATTGTACGTTGCCAGATGGCTTGCTGGTTCATCGATCTGGTTACCAAAAGTCGATGGGCTCCGCCGCCACGCTGTCTTACCAGTCAGACTCAACATCCGTCGCTCGCCGAAGAGAGCATACCCAACGTTTTCAACGATTCTTGTCGAGTCGGGGCTTTCGACATTGCCGTCGAAGATTCGAGCCTCAAACGCGCGTCCGCAGAGAGAGATTTCGCCGTCGATGACTGTAAGACCGGCCTGATCCCGTAGAATATCTATCATCCGCTCGGGTTGCGTGCGTGCTGTCTTCCGTTCCTTTGGGAGAACCAAGATCAGTCTATCCCGAGCTCGCGTCAGCGCGACGTAGAGCTTGCGGGCGGCATCTTTCATATCTTCGGGATGCCGCGCCTCAGCAAAGGCTTGCTGGCTCTCCGGGGTTGCGAAGTCTGGGAGGAAGCCTAGTCCAGCGTTGTCCAGCACACTCGCAAGATGATCAAAGCTTTCGAACTCTGCACGCAACGTCCCAGGTCGCTCAGCAATGCTTTGATCGAGGCCGGCCACGAGTGTTATCGGCCATTCCCGACCCTTTGCTGAATGCCATGTACAAATTTCAACGCCACTGCCTGACCAAGCGTCGCGGTCCGGGTGGCGATCCCAGTCTCTATCCGTCTGCCCTGAAATCCAACCCAGAAAAATCTGCATGTTGTTGCCATGGAAGCCTGCTGCGGCGCGCAGCCCGGGCAACATCCTGTCAAACTCCTTCGCTTCACCATCTAGGCGGGCCAAATCCGCCAGGGCCTGTGTTGCATCGGAAATGCCTGCAGCCCAGTCTCGTAACCCGGTGGACTGCAACACCAAGGCGACCGCATCAGCGATAGGAAGCGCTTCGATTGCTTGGTTCAACCCTCGTAGGGTTTCCAATGACTGATGTGTGTCCAGTATTCCATCCACGGCGTTGCGAAGAGCATCCTCCGCCGCCATTCGAGGTGGCCCGAGCGTCAGCCACGTGAGTGCCGCGTATTTATCTCCGGGGTCAGACGCGTAGGCCAACGCCGCGCGCGTTGCACGCATAGCGGGTGCGCCCAGCCAGCCCGCCTGCTGAATGCGGACAGGAATGCCATGTGCCTCAAGTGCTGCGGCGACGCTGCTGGCATGACCATGCGTGTAACAGAGGACGGCGATGTCTTCTGGGCGAACAGCCCGAAGCTCTTCTCGCGCTTTGTCGAACACTTGTGTTCCATCAGCCAGAAGATCAGCGACGCGGTTGGCGATGCTGGGAGCCGCATTTACGAAGTCACTTCGCGGCAAATTCAGAACTTCGAATGCCGTCTCACCGGTTTCAGCCCTCACTGGCGAAAGCACATCGTAGTTATCTGGGAAGAGTGTTGGCCCCAGCGTGTTCACCAGTTCCATGATCCGCGGATCGGATCGCCAGTTGCGGTTAAGCGGTGCAATAACATCCGGATTGGCCGATTGAAGTGCTGCTGACAGCCGGGCGTCTGCGCCCTGAAATCCCATGATCGACTGTTTGGTGTCTCCAACGATGAGTGCATGCTTGGCGCTACAAGCCAGCCGCCAAAGCAGGGCGAACTGAACCGGGTTTGTGTCTTGAAACTCATCGATCACCACACAATCGATCTCGCCAAGAACCGATTGCAGGATTGCGGGGTCTTTCCGCAGCAAGGTTTCGGTTTCGACGATCATGTCGGCATAGTCGATGAGCCCTGCTTCCCGTTTCGCAGCCTGATAGGCGGCGAGAACCTCCTGTGCACCGGTCACAATTGCAGTAAGATGGGCGCGAGCATCCGCCAGCGGCCCCGGATGGCGTGGCAAGAAATCTGCAGCGGCGACCACGGCAGCTGCACGTTCATCGTAGCCATCAGGGGTTTGTGAGCCCCGCTTCGACTGACGAAGATTTCTCAGTTTTTGCCATAGCTTCCAGTCGCCCTCCAAAACACCAGGCCCCAAAGCGCGGCGCAGGTCTTTGTGGTTGCCGGAAAAGTCCTTCACGGCAGACGCATTGCCTTGGAATTGATTTGCAAGATTGTGCGGAAATGCACCCAGAAGAGACTGCACAGCCCGTCTCAATGCATCTGTCAAAGCTGTACCATCAGCTTCGCATTCGCCATAGCCATCGGTCAATTCCGCCAGTGCAGAGTTCAGAATATCCGGAGAACCACCTCTCTCGCCCAAGCCTCGGATCAGGTCGACGGTTTGCAGGAGTTTCGCGCGGAATTTCTCCTCGGCACTCATGCCTGTCTGCGGATCCCAAGCATAGCCAAATCGAGCCAAGTCAGCCATCAACGGCTTCAACGCCTCACAACGCCCCATCTCCAAGCGGATAAGAAGATCGCGCTCGGGCTCTGTCAGAAGACGGCTCTCGGGGGAGCGCCCGCCGACGAAGGCATGTTCTGTCAGAAGCCGCTGTCCTAAAGCGTGGATAGTACCGATGTATGCTCGGTCAATTTCAAGCGCATCCCCGATGCGCCCCCGCGCCATCAATGCGCCGCGGATACGATCGCGCATCTCCGAAGCAGCAGCTTCTGTGAAGGTCACTGCCAAAATCCTGCTGGCAGCAATTTCGCCACCCACCACCCAATCGGCAAGCGTTTCTTTGATGCGATGGGTTTTCCCGGCCCCTGCTCCGGCAGGTACAAGCGTGAGATGTGTCATGCCTGGTCCTCCTCGGGCAAAGTGAAGGCCGCAACCAGCGGGTTGCCTTCGAGTGCGTAAGCTTTGATACCGCGCTCTTTCTCGAACCGCTTGGCATCTCCCTCTCGGTTTAATCGCACTGTACCAGCACCAACCTCTGCGACGGCATCCGCAAGATGCGACATTGCATTCTCAGAGACATCTCGGGAGGCAGCTTCGATACGGGCAAGGCCCGCTCCAAGGTCATCGGACAAAACCGTCGCGTCGCGTGTTGTGTGATAGGCGGTGACGATTTGCGCTCCATCGTCGACCAGTCGCGTCAGCGCGGTCTCTTCGTTGGGACGCTGCAGCATAGCGCGATAGAGTGCGACTTGTAGGTCCCAGCCCTTTGACATGCGGTCGCGGCGATTGCCGGCTCCTGATCTCTTGTGATCAACAACGAGAATCCGCCCGTCCGGCAACTGTAGCAGGCAGTCGGCCTTGCCATGCAAGAGCAGTCCACCGTGATCCCCGGCAAGATTGATCTCGTTGTGCAAAATGGTCGCGCCAGTTTCGTTCAAGAATCCGGCCCAAGTTCTTGCGACGTCAAGTGCCTCGCCCAAGAGGGATTGACGTTCTGTAGCCCAAGATGCGCCGCTGAGCCATCTTGCGTGTTTCTTGATCGCTGCATCCAGAATATCGGGCAGTGTTGCTTCCAAAGCGTCAATCGCCGAGACTGGCGCGTTTTCGGGGAAGGCGTCTTCGAGGACCTGATGTATAATTGTCCCGAGGGTCATGACATCGAGGGTTTCTGGTGCCCAGGTGCGGTCTTTCGCATCGAGTTCGTCGAGCAACCAGGCCAAGGGGCTCACAAGCAGGGATTCAAGACGCGAGGGCGATTGCGGCAGAATCCGCCCCGCATCATCATGCCGGATGCGGAGAAGATCGATGCCCGGTTTGTCTGGTGTCCCAAGACCACGGTTGAGCCGCAGAATACCATCTTCCGGGAGTTCAGCCCTGAACCCGTGCGAAAGGTGGGGCGTTACATGCCATGCCACGGGCCATTGATCACGCGGTAGAGCTCGAACGTCCTGCACAAGGTCTGTTGGTTTCTCAAACCCGAGCATATGGCTGATCAAGGCCAAGCCGGTGGAAGGCGACAAAGGTTCTCCGAGCAGATTTTTCGCCGGTGCGAGGAGTGTCAAACCTTCTGTCCCTGCGCAAAGTTGACGGCGGAAGAGTTCCAGTCCACGCGCGAGCTTCTTCCGGCGGCCCTTAAGTTGCAGTCCGGTATTCTGGCGGATCAGAGCAACTTCAGCCTCGGTGAAGAAAGGATCCGACCCAGGGCTGCGTGGCCAGCGGTTGCCGTTCATCCCCAGCACAAGTAGCTGGCGAACGGGCCGCCACGGAAGTGTATTCTCTGTGAAGAGCGATACCCCTTCCACAAACCGTTGATGTCCAGTGGCGTCAACCTGGTGTGGAACCGCCAGCTTGTGAAGCAGTGCCCAGTCGAGCGTTTCGCGGGTTACTGCGCGCAAGGGCGCGATGCGCGGTTGCAAGTCCGTATCTGGTAGAGATTTATCGATCGCGCCCAGACGCGCGAACAATTGCTCCGGGGTATGCGATGGATGCAGTGCGTCCAGCAGCTCCTTCGCTGATCCAGTCAACTGAGAGGCAGTCTTGGACCAGCCGTAAACCATTACTTCACGGGCCATTTGATGACCAACGTAGCGCGCCCATGGCATCAAAGGAGAGATGTAAAGGGATGCCAGCGCCGTGCGCGGTGCAGGCACGGACAACAGGACCAGCAGGAGCGAAAGAAGTTCGCCTGTCAGGTCTCTCCTGGCCGCTTCCTCCGGCGCACCCGCAAGCGGCAGACCGAGTCGTTCGCAGCCTTCCTGCATTGCCAACATGTAGGCGGGGTCATCGGGCACCAAGAACCCTATTTCGCCAGGGCCATCAACGCAGCCGTCATCAAGCATGCGTTGGGCAAGTGCCGCTGCAAATTGTACTTCGTCTCTCGGATCACGCAGCCCGAAACAGGACACCGTGGAATCACGGTCGACTGGGTTCGTCGCCGTACCCAAGTGTTCTTGGACCATACCGTAGCAACCAACTGCCGACTCATCACCTCGCGGCTGGCGCTGCCTCCAACTTGTCTGAACTGCTTCGGGTGCAGCGCCGTGTTGGCGGGTCAGAGCTTCCACTAGGGCAGCTTCTGCCGCATCAGCGTGTGGACACGGCGACGGATCAAGGATCGGCAGTGGCTCGAGTGCATCTTTCGCTTCAGAACAGATCACGCGCGCCCATGCCGCCAATGGCTCAGGCAAACTGCCCAAGTCCTTCCAAAGTTCTTTCAAGGCAGCGAGGTGTGTTTTCGCACGACATTCCGGCAATGCCGAAACATCGAGTTCAGTAGGACTGAGGCTCTGCGTAGATCGAACCACAGCTGTGAGAGCTGCTTCGATGGCGCGCGTTGTCTCTGCTGGAGCGGCCTCAAAGCTGGCGCTCCAAGGTGCGTTCCGTCCTTCGAGGGTGGCAATCAAGTCCAAATCACAGGGTTTAGGAGCGAGATAGGTTTCGCGTAACAGGTCATCCGTCACATAGCGCACGGCTCCGGTAATTGGGTTGGCGGTCAACAACGGATCAATGCGCATCAGTGGTACTCTTTTGGAAATTATGTTGGAGAAAATGCTTTTTAACTATCTTAACTACTCTACCCTTAAGTTGAAAAGACTCAATCCAGTGCTCCCTTAAAATGAAAAGTTCACGTCGGCAGGGCTATGAGAGTCAGCGTCGGCTTGGGTTCACCGTATGGGATCAAGCTCAGCTCTCAAGGTTCGGGGTCCTATTTAGGTTCCTTCAAGCAGCCAAAACTAACCTCTCCCCTCGGAGATCGTCTGGATCAATGCTATTGTCCTCATCACTGCCTTTGCTGTTGAAGCAGTATAGATTTGTGATCCTTGTACCATCCCAGTTGTATCGGAAATGCTCACACTGAACCGCTTGGCCCAGAACGTCACCCGTCAAAATAGCTACTTTCGTACCTGTTGGACGTTCGGGGCAGTTGAATAGAACACCATCAAATCTATCTTCGCTCCTGCGCTCCAAAATGGATCTCCCGAATGCTCTTCGGGTCTCGAATGACATATCTGACTTAATACCGCGAGCATCCAAAAAATCGCCTTCCACGGGTCTACTTACCATTCGCATATCCACCCCAATTGGAGGCTCGGAAGTGCGACTCAGAAATAGCTCGCGCTTTGCCACAGACACAGCAAGTGCCGTTTGCTTGTCTGCCGAAAGCTCAAGGCATTTCGTAAATTGGTCAAAAAACCAACTTCCCTCAGGATTAGAATAAGTGAACGGAGCATGGTTCCAATTCTGTAGCTTTGGCGATCGTTCATATTGTGCATCAGGCGTTGCCCCAATGGCCCGATGCTTCTCTCGAAGGCGCGGATTGTATAACTCAGCAATTTCCGCCACTTCTTCGTGCCGACCGGAGGAGATTCTGGTGTACAGCGCAACTGGAGGAAACCGGGAAGGGATCAAAACGAAGTAGTTTCCGTTTTGCCTCGTGATTGGTAGTTTATCCGCCTCGTTGAGCATCTAGGTATTCTCTCACTTTGTAGATATCGACGACGCTACCGCCCATCATGTGTTCTAGGGCACTTATGTCGCCGAAATACTTGTTTGGGCGTTTTATCCAACTGTCCGCCGACAAGGGATCGGGGAGCAGGATTTGCAGGCACTTATATATTCCAAGTAGGTGCGAAATTCGTTCAATTGTGTCATTCGGTAGATTTCCTCCTTCTTTCTTCCACTTGAAGAACGTTGAGCGGCCGGGAGATCCCAGCAGCCTAATTTGCTCCTCAGTTGATAGCTTCCAGTCATCCGCGAGGTTCGAAAAGGCTTCCATCATTGCTGGAATCGTTTTTGCTCCCGCGTCGCTTCCGACGGCGGGATTAAGCTGTGGCATTCATCTTCCCTCCAATAGTCCAAAAATGGACTTGTATTCACAAAAGTCTCGATATAGATAAGTCCGTATCGGGACTTGTGAGGAGTATTAGTCCAAGAATCCCGAGATGCAAGTGAAACTTGTCGTTTGACGGCAAAGAACAAAGGACTGCTGCCATGCAGAGTATGATCGACATTGAAGACTGGGTGCGCGCCCAGCCAAACGCGCAAATTCCTGAAGCTGAGAGCTACCGTTTGCGTTTGTGGGACGGAGATGGCTTTGACGAAAAACGCTCGCTGAGCGATGCTAAACCGTCTGGTCGGCAGATTCTGGATGCCTTTGACCAATCGCCGGCCGATGAGTATGTGTTGCTCTACCTCCCTCGTCGCAAAAAGCTGGAGGTGATCGAACTGGACGACATCATCGATCTGCGAGCGCGGGGCCCAGAGCGCTTCTTCGCATTCAAGACCGATCGTCTCTTGAACTTCATCGTGAACGGACACCGGTTCAGCTGGGGGGCGTCAACGATTTCCGTCGCTCTTATTCGGCTCATCGCCCGGATTCCTGACAATGAGACCCTTTTTCTGGAGCGCGCAGACGCACCTGATAAGGAACTCGCTGATGACGATGCTGTCCGTCTGTCAGGCAAAGGTCTCGAACGGCTTGTTTCTCGCCAGCCGTCCTGGAAGCTCAACGTACAGGGTGTGTTGCTGACGCTGACATCTCCTGTCGTTGTGGTCAAAGATGCCTTGGCGCAGGCCGGTTTCGATCCGAGCGCTGGATGGATTGCGATCCTGAAGCGGAAGGGTGAAGCGAAACTCCAGGTAGCGCTGACCGATACGATCGATTTGACCCTACCGGGGATCGAAAAGCTTCGGCTGACTCCGGCTCAGATCAACAATGGCGAGGTGCAAACAGCGCCTCGCCGTGAATTCGGACTGTTGGAAAAAGACGAGGCATATCTGAATGAGCGCAGCTTGCACTGGGAGACCTTTGTCGATCGTGGTCGCCGTTGGCTGCTGCTTAGCAACTTCGTGCTGCCAGAGGGCTATAATCACTCGTTTGTCGACATCGCAATTGATGTGCCGCCAACCTATCCTCGGTCTGAGATAGACATGTTTCATTGCTTTCCCCACCTGACGCTCAGCAATGGCCGTGTCATTGGCGAAACATCGGGGCGGACAGCCATCGCAGGTCAGACCTTCCAGCAGTGGTCCCGTCATCTGAACGGTCAGACGCGTTGGAACCCGGCGACCGACAGTGTGATGACACACATTGCTGTTGTTGAAGCTGCGCTTTTGAAGGAGGTGGGCGAATGACTAGAAGCCTCACCTTAACAGAGCGTCAGCACGAGGAACTACGGGGCATGCTGTTTCCAGGCGATGGCTTGGAATCAGCGGCAATCCTGATCTGCAGGTACACCGGTCCGAAACGTGAAAGACTGATCGTTGCCGATATCTTGAACGTGCCTGATAGGGCGTGCGCTACACGTAAACGAGATTTTGTTAGCTGGCCAGGTTCAAGTATCGAAGAGGCTATCGACAAGGCCGAACAAGATTCCGACGCCATCGTGTTGGCCCACAGCCATCCTGGCGGCGGGCTCAAATTTTCTCGTGTCGATGATGCGAGCGACCGCGTAACTATGCCGGGATTATTCGCGGCAATCGAAGCAGATGGTCCCTATCATGGGTCCGCAATCATGACGCCAGACGGAGCGATGAAAGCCCGCGTGTATGACGAAATTGGCGGGCATCAGGAGATTAACCAAGTCTGGCGCGTTGGGAGGAACATTACGAACCTCACTACGCTCAGTGCATGCCATATCATGCCCTTTGGAAAGCAGATGACCGATTCCTTTGCGCGTCAGACCGCATGCGTGATTGGTGTGTCCGGTACTGGATCTTTGGTCGCCGAACTGTTGGCGCGTAAAGGTGTCGGCCATTTGATTCTGATCGATTTCGACACAATCGAACACAAGAACCTCAACCGTATCGTCAATTCCTCCATCGCGGATGCTGATGAGAACCGATCCAAAATACAGATGATGGTCGAGGCTATTGCGCGATATGCACCCAATACCAGAGTCACCATCATCGATGCGCCAATTGATGAGCGAAAAGCGGTCGTCGCAGCATCATCTGCTGATATTCTGTTCTCTTGTGTGGACAGCATGGTCGGCCGGAGCATCGCTGAACTAATTTCACGGCACTGTCTGATCCCATTGATCGATATGGGTGTCACGATTCCGACACGTAGGGATGCAGATGGACATCCTCACGTTGCAGACGTTTGCGGGCGCATCGATTTCGTGAGCCCCGATGGGCCAAGTCTGACTGATCGAGGAGTGGTGACTGCGGAGGGATTGCGCGCGGAATACTTATTTGCCAACGCGCCTGAAGCAGCCAAACGGGAGATTGAGGCTGGGTACATCTCGGGGATTCACGAAGAGGCGCCCTCCGTCATGGCATTGAACATGCGGGCTGCCTCCGATGCTGTCTTGGAATGGATAGAGCGTCAGTATCTCTATCGGCTCGACGGTAGTACTGGCTTTGCGCGCACGCTCTTCTCTCACGCTGCGGGCGAAGTTGAGTTCTTTTCGGAAGGTGATTTCGTGTGCGATTCAGCACACGGCTTAGCGCAAGGCCTCGTCGAGCCACTACTCGGAATACCGGGCCTGGCGCGGCCCGCCCGAAAGGATGCGGCATGAGTTTTGGTTTTTGGCTCAGATCCCTTTGGCAGCGTCATGGTCCCAAGAGACGACTTATCGTCGTCGAAGGAGATACACCCCCTGCTCCGATCCCATCGCGTCACGTTTATCTCTGTCGCGACGACGGCGATAATTGGTCAGTAGCTATGCGGTGCCCTTGCGGTTGCGGGGATGACCTCGAGCTCATGCTGTTGAAAGAGGTGAAGCCCAACTGGTCGCTGAAGACCAAAGAAAACGAGGCTCCGACCCTTCGGCCATCAGTTTGGCGAAAGTCTGGTTGTGGTTCACATTTTTGGCTCCGTAATGGACATATCCACTGGTGCTGAAGGAACTACCCTTTCCCTTATCCCGCTGATCTTCGATCCGGGCGAGACCTACCGATTTGACCGGAGCCCCGAGATTCTGGAGATCGACGATGCGACCACCACTGTGAAGGTGGGGCGCATACCCGCTTGTGTTGCAGGCCGCTGTTGCCGGTCAAGGCATTGCCCTTGGCTGGGGCAGGAAAACCGAAGGCATGATTGCAGGGGGCAAATTGATCCGACCCTGTCGCGAGAAAGTGGAACGGCCGACCGAGATTTCGGTTTTCCGTGGCAACGTGCGCAACCTGCATTCAAAGACTGATGATCTAGTCGAGTAGTTAACAGAAGAGCTAGAGGCTTAGCGGGCGTTCATTCAAGGTGCAGCATTCGTCTTTAGGCTTGAAGCTGCGGTTCTCTGCAACTCGTGTCAGCGACGGTTCCTGCCCAAAGCGAACACTCACCTCAGCGGCTGAGAATGGCGGCTTTCATGAGCAATTTGATAGTAGCATGCTTGTAAGACGCCCATTATGTGCCCGAAAGCATCCTTGAAATACGCAGCGCATACCGATCAGTCATGCCCGAAATAAAATCCGCCATGCTATGCAGGGCCTGCTCAACATTCGAGATTCCTCTGAGATCGAGTAGCAGCGCCCTCTCTACCTGCTTTGAATGATCATCCAAACTTTTTCGATCCCAATTATTGGTGGCAAGCTGCTCGTAAACGGGCAGGATACCGGACAAGACATTGCCGATAATCCGGTGGCCAGAAACTTCCAATTCAGTCTTTCGCCGGGCAGTGAAGATCCTCTTCTTGGAGAGATCCTTGATTTCCTCAAACTGCTTACTCAGCTTCCCCGCCTCGACCAACGATTGAGAAAAAGTGCCTGCCATAATCGCACTGTAGTTTGCCTTGAAAGCCTCAAGGCAATTTTCGATGCCCTTTCCGATGGCTACTGCGCGTAGATAAGCGATCTGTTCGGCTTCGCTCATATCCGAGGTGTCCCGATTGGGCTTGTCAGCAAGGTCAAAAAGCGCTCGACGCACGACATCAAACTGGAGTTCGCCGGTGGTAAAAGCGTCTTCGAGATCAACGATGTTGTAGCAAATGTCGTCCGCTGCCTCGACCACGAACACCAACGGGTGACGCCGCCACCAAGTATTCGACCCAACTTCAACTTTTGTCAGATTGAGCGCTTGAGCGACTTCTTCAAAAAGAGGCAGCTCAGAGTTGAAAACACCAAATTTTTTTCCGCCGAAGTATCCATCTTCCTTGTAGGCCAAGTCTGAGAGACCCTCCTTGGTCGCTGCGCTGAGGGGATACTTCATGAAGGCACCAAGCACCGCCTTTGATAGTCGCATGCCGCCATCGTTGCGATACATTTCCGTTCTGGCGATGATACGGAACCCCTGAGCATTTCCCTCAAATGCGCAGAACTCTTCCTGCAAGATCGGGTCCAGGTCAGCGAACATTCCTTTGGCATTCGTAAACTTATCCGAGAACCATTCGCCAATTGCGTTCTCGCCAGAGTGCCCGAACGGAGGGTTGCCGATGTCATGCGCAGCGCAAGCAGCTTGAACGATATTGGCCAGACTGTTTTCCTCACCCTTGTCGATGATCTCATGCTCAACTAGCCATTGCCCGATTGCCATCGCCAGTGATCTTCCGACGCTGCCGACTTCAATGGAATGGATCAGACGGTGGTGAACATGGTCATGCTCGTAGAGTGGCTGCACCTGAGTTTTATTCGCCAGACGCCGAAAAGGCTCCGAGAAAACAATTCGGTCGTAGTCCTGTGTAAAAATCGATCTGTTCACTTGTTCCGAGTACTTTGGATCGTGCAGTCGTTCGTTCGACAGCAAGGTGCTCCATTCCATTTCAATAGTCCTTCGCTCAATAAAACAGATCGCAGCTTGATTACCTGAAGTTGTTTTGCTCTTAAAGCAAAGAAGGACCGCTTTCCGCTCTGACGCCCCAAAGCAGTAGACAGCCCATAGTCCCAGTCATTTGTAATTCGTAGGTCCGTGGATCGGGTCCGTGTGGCGCTTGGCCTGGCCACGTTGTTCCAGTTCGATAGACCAGGGCAAACACACCCGCAGCGAATGCCCGGGTTGCAGGATGTCGTATTTGGTCAGCTCGTTTGACTTTGCAAAGTCCGACTTCTGCGCATTGCTTTCGTTGGTGCAGATTGAAGCGGATGTCAGCAATTCGCCTGAGGCGCTGAATCCAGAGTTAAAGACCTTATGTGCCGCGGCAGTTATTGGTAGCTAGGACACCAGCGAACTAAGCTGTGAGCCACCCGCCAAAACCGCCAAATTTGATAAAAGTTGTCGTCCTACCCGACAAAAGTTGCGATTCAAGCCGGACAAGTTGCGATTCTTACCGGACGACACACACACCGATGAACTGGCTGGGGTGGTAGGATTCGAACCTACGATACACGGTACCAAAAACCGCTGCCTTACCACTTGGCTACACCCCAACGGTGAGGCGCTGTCTACGATTGTTGGTTGGAGGGTTCAAGGGCTTTCGAGTGAAAAAAACTGACTTGGAGCAAAAATTTTTTTCCACGCTCCCGACGATCCAAATTGGTAAAATTTCCGGTCATGGATTGCCTATCTGGAAAAGGATTTATTGGTCACAAAGCCCATGGGAAAGGTCTGAAAGTGTTGAACACAGCCACTGTGTTCGAAGGGCGGAGGGTCTTTCACCCACGTTCTGAGCGGCGTTTTGAAGCTGGGAAATACATTGACTTGGAAATTCGCCCCGGAATTGCAAACGCCTTTCATTTGCAGGGAGCGGCATCTAAAATATTGAAATTAAATTATAAAAAAACGAAACTGGGTTGTGGAATTCCTTGAAAATACGTAGCAATGCAAATGCACTGGTACCCCGCGTTACAGGAGACGAAGATGAAGCTGAACCCGAATGTCGCAGAAGCACTGAACCGTCAGATCAACAGTGAGCTTCAGGCATCCTATATCTACCTTGCCATGGCCGCATATTTTGAATCGCAGGACCTGCCAGGATTCGCGCAGTGGTTCCGCGGCCACTCGGATGAAGAACAAACACATGCCATGCGTATCTTCGATTTTTTGGCGCAGCGCGGCGGGAGAATCGAGCTGGAGGGTATCGACACACCCAAGATGGACTATGACTCGCCGGTCGAGGCGCTGGAATATGCGCTTGCCAATGAAGAAAAGGTCACAGGTCAGATCAATGCGCTGTTTGAACTGGCGCAAGGGGTCAAGGAATACAGCACGCAAAACATGCTGAACTGGTTTTTGGCCGAGCAGAACGAAGAAGAAGACTTGTTTGGCAAGATTCTCGACAAGACCAAGGCGGCCAATGGCGATCGGTGGAACCTGTTGCTGTTGGACAAGGATATGGGCACGCGACCCACCCAGGCTACGGAATAGGCGACGGGACGGCTGCGGTCGCCCCCGTTACTCGCGGATTTCAGAGGGGTCGACTCCCCATAGGCTCGATTTCCGGGCCCAGCCGCGGTAACCGCCAGCAGAGATTTGGCACCAGTCCAGGCTGCAACTACCTAGGCGCGCCACCACCCCGGATTCGAATTGGGCACTGATCTGCGCATTTGGGTCGGGGCTGGCATAGACAGGCAGCATTTCGGATTCGATCAATACGGTCCGCACGCCGGACAGTAGGGCATAGTGAACCCATCCGCCGGCACCGTCACGGTCCTGAACCTTGCGCCAATTGCCGTATTCAGCCGTGATTTGCAGCGGCATGCCGCGCCGTTTGAACACCCAGTCGATTCGATGTGTTAACGAAGGACCACGCCGAACATTGCCCTCGGCGGCCTTCATCGAAACATATCTTGGCAATGGCAGGTTGGTCACAGGGCCGCGGGCATCCTGTGCGCTGGCAGCCAAAGTGCCCAGCACAAACAGAAATACGGACAAAACCACCAGAAGGCGGCGTTTTACCGATAGAAAACCACTCACTGACTGCCTGCTCTTGTGCCTGTTGATTTGGTTCCGAAAAAAGGTCGTCTCAATGCGTTGGGGTTCTTGTGCCCCGCCTTATCCTGCGCCACGATGCCATGGCGCGCGAAGGTTTGCAAAGCGATGGGAGGGCGAAAGTGCCAAGAGAACGTCTGAGTGTTGTTGTAACGCGACGGTTGCCCGAGGCAGTGGAAACCAGACTGAGCGAGTTGTTCGACGTCCAGCTGCGCGAGGATGACACCCCCATGTCGCGCGAAGAGCTGGTCGCAGCAGTTCAGAGTGCAGATGTCCTTGTTCCAACGGTGACCGACACAATTGATGGCGGTTTGCTGGGGCAGGCGGGCGAAAACCTGCGCTTGATCGCCAATTACGGGGCCGGTGTAGACAATATTGATGTGTCGACGGCACGACAGAGGGGCATTCTTGTTTCCAACACCCCCGGTGTGCTGACAGACGATACGGCCGATATGACCATGGCATTGATCCTTGCGGTCACGCGGCGTTTTCCCGAGGGCGTTGGTGTGATGCAACGGGGGGATTGGACCGGCTGGGCGCCGACCGCACTGTTGGGTGGGCGGATCGGTGGACGTCGCCTTGGCATTCTGGGCATGGGTCGGATCGGCCAGGCCGTGGCCCGCCGTGCCCGTGTCTTTGGAATGCAGGTGCATTACCACAATCGTCGTCGCCTACGCCCTGAGGTCGAAGACGAGTTGGAAGCCACCTATTGGGAAAGCCTAGACCAGATGGTCGCTCGGATGGATGTTCTTTCAATTCATTGCCCGTCGACCCCGTCTACCTTTCATCTGATGAACGCGCGTCGGTTAAAGTTGCTGAAGCCCTCGGCGGTAGTTATCAACACCTCTCGGGGTGAAGTGATTGACGAGAATGCGCTCACGCGCCTGATCCGATCGGGTGATATCGCAGGCGCGGGGTTGGATGTCTACGAACATGGCACTCAAGTGAACCCGCGTTTGCGGCAATTGCCTAATGTTGTTCTGCTGCCTCATATGGGATCGGCCACGCTGGAAGGCCGGATCGAGATGGGCGAGAAAGTCATTATCAATATCAAGACCTTCGAAGACGGGCACCGCCCGCCGGATCAGGTTGTGCCATCCATGTTGTGACGCAGCCGCGCCGAAGGAACAATTTTTCAGGAGGATACGATGCGACGAAATCTGATATCAGGATTGTTTGTGACGGCATTGACCTTTGGCGGGGCGTCCTTTGCGCAGGAAACAGCGGATGCGGTAGCACCCGAGGGTGCCTCGGACGGGCAGGTTCAGGGCCTGACCGACGAAGTGATTGCCTCGCTTGAGGCGAAGTTGGCCGGTCAGCCCGTAACTTCGCAGAACTGGATGGTTGCTGCGGCGAACCCGTTGGCCGTTGAGGCCGGAGCCAAGGTTCTGCGGGCCGGAGGGTCTGCGGCGGATGCCATGGTCGCGGTGCAGGTCGTGCTGGGGTTGGTCGAGCCTCAATCCTCGGGCCTTGGCGGCGGCGCGTTTCTGGTTTGGTACGACGCGGCAACTGGCAAGTTGACCACGCTGGATGGGCGCGAGACGGCTCCGCTGGAAGCGAACCACCGCCTATTCCACGATGAGAATGGTGAGCCCTTGCAATTCTACGATGCCGTTGTGGGGGGGCTGTCAGTCGGTACGCCCGGTACGCCAGCGTTGCTGGAAGAGGCGCACCGGCGTTGGGGTCGCAGCCCGTGGCCCAGCCTGTTTCAGGATGGCATCACGCTGGCGGATGAAGGGTTCCTTGTATCTCCGCGATTGGCCACTTTGGTCGAGGCAGATGGTGAGAGGTTATCGCGTTTTCCTGTGACGGCTGAATACTTCCTGCCCGGTGGTACGCCTTTGCAGCAAGGTCAGCGCCTGATGAACCCGGACTATGCGAACACGTTGCGTGTTTTGGCCAGTGAAGGGTCGGCCGGGTTCTACGGCGGTGAAATCGCCGCCGGCATCGTCAGCACGGTGCGCGGAGCGCCCGGAAATCCCGGAGTTCTTTCCGGCGTAGATCTGGCGCTATATCAGGTGATTGAACGCGAACCGGTCTGCGCGGCCTATCGTGTTTATGAGGTTTGCGGCATGGGGCCGCCCTCATCCGGGGCGCTGACGGTCGGTCAGATCCTTGGCATGCTAGACGGGTATGATCTGACCGCGATGGGCCCCGAGGATGCGAATGCTTGGCGGTTGATCGGCGATGCGTCGCGTTTGGCCTTTGCGGATCGCGGCCGTTACATGGCCGATCACGACTATGTACCGATGCCCACGCAGGGTCTGGTCGACCCCTCCTATCTGTCTGAACGCGGGCAACTGCTGGGCGGCGAGGGCGCGTTGATCGAAGCGACCCCGGGCAATCCAGAGTTCGATCACGCGTCGAACTGGGCGGATGATGTTTCGCTCGAGTTGCCCTCGACCTCGCATATCTCGATTGTCGACCAATATGGCAATGTGCTGTCGATGACCACGACGATTGAAAACGGGTTCGGCTCACGGTTGATGACTAACGGGTTCCTGCTGAATAACGAACTGACCGATTTCTCGTTCAAAACCCACAGCGATGGTGTTCCGATTGCTAACCGGTTAGAGCCCGGCAAGCGGCCTCGTTCCTCGATGAGCCCGACGATAGTCATGCAAGATGGCAAACCGGTATTGGCCATCGGATCACCCGGTGGAAGCCGTATCATTGGCTATGTCGCCAAGTCGATTATCGCCTGGGCTGATTGGGATATGGATGTACAACAGGCGTTGTCACTGCCGCATCTGGTTAATCGCTTTGGCACCTATGATGTGGAACAAGGCACCGCAGCCGAAGGGTTCTCGGACCCGTTGATCGAGCTGGGGTTCGAGGTGAACCCGCGCGATCTGACGTCTGGCCTGCATGCGATCGAGATCGGAGAGGTCCTAACCGGTGGCGCTGATCCACGTCGCGAAGGCATCGCGCTGGGCGAATAAAAGGAAAATTACATGGTGCAGGCAGCAGCGTTGCCGCGAAACGAGGCCGGGATTGAAACGGCTGTCAGTATTCTAAAGCAGAGGTTTGGTGATCGCCTGCAAACCGGCGTTTCAGTCCGAGAACAACATGGCCACACGACAACCTGGATCAACAATCAGGCCCCGGACGCGGTGGTTTTTCCCCATTCGACCGCGGAAGTATCCGAGATTGTCAAAACCTGTGCCCAGCACAAGGTGCCGGTGATCGCCTTTGGCACTGGCACATCGCTGGAAGGGCATGTGAACGCCCCGGCGGGTGGTATCTCGGTCGACTTGGGCCAAATGAATCAGGTGCTGGCCGTGCATGCAGGTGATCTGGATTGCGTCGTGCAATCAGGGGTGACGCGAGAAGACCTGAATACCCATCTGCGCGATCAGGGCCTGTTCTTTCCCATTGACCCCGGTGCCAATGCATCGCTGGGCGGTATGGCGGCAACGCGGGCCTCGGGCACCAACGCGGTGCGCTATGGCACGATGAAGGACAATATCCTAAGCCTTGAAGCGGTCATGCCCGATGGTCAGATCATCCGCACCGGCCACAGGGCACGGAAATCCTCGGCCGGGTATGACCTGACCCGCTTGCTGATTGGGGCCGAGGGCACGCTGGGCATAATCACCGAACTCACCCTGCGCCTGCAGGGCATCCCCGAGGCGATAACCTCGGCCCGGTGCTCCTTTCCAACAGTTGATGCGGCCTGTCAGGCGGTGATGATGACGATCCAATACGGCGTGCCCGTGGCCCGGATCGAGCTGTTGGACGAACTCTCAGTCAAGGCAGCCAACGCCTATTCCGGGCTTAACCTGCCGAAAACGCCTTTGCTGCTGTTGGAATTCCACGGATCGGAATCCGGCGCAGTTGAGCAGGCCGAAACCTTTGGTCAGATCGCTGAAGAGTTCGGTGGTACGGATTTCGCCGCCACTTCAACAACGGAAGAGCGCAACAAGCTGTGGCAGGCCCGGCATGATATGTACTGGGCCAGTCTGCAATTGCGCCCCGGTGCGCGGGGGATTTCCACCGATGTCTGCGTTCCGATCTCGCGCCTGGCGGAATGCGTCACCACGACCCGGGACAAGGCCAAGGAACTGGGCCTGATGGCACCGATCGTGGGGCATGTGGGGGACGGGAATTTTCACACTCTGCTGTTGATCGACATGGACAACGCCGATGAGGTGGCGCGGGCGGATGGGTTTGTCGGTTGGCTGAACGATCTGGCCATCTCGATGGAGGGCACGTGTACCGGTGAGCATGGAATCGGGCAGGGCAAGCGACCCTATCTGATCAAGGAACTGGGCGCGGCGGTCAGCTATATGGATGCAATCAAAAAAGCACTCGACCCGGACAACATCATGAACCCTGGGAAAATCCTGTCGAATGCAGATTTCGACCATCGTTAAAATTTCGGGCTGAAAGCCACAAGGCTGCCCAAATTCCATTCTATCTTTCGCAAAAATGAGCAGCGATTGATTTTGGAATCTCAGATGGGCATTTTGCGGATTTTTGGTTTTATGGTGGTCGTAATATCGACTATTGTGGGCCTTGATTATTACCAACAGGGCAAAAAGCACGAAGGCACTTTGTCCGTCAGTGGTTATGTCGAATCGATCAAGCACCGTTTTGCGCAACAACAGGAAGAGCGTGAGGCCAAAGCCGTCGAACGTAACCGGAAAAAACGCTGGAAAGCCGGGGCCAAGTCTTATCTGCCAGCAGCCAGCGCCGGATGGGCACAATTTGAGCTGACCCAGATGGACAGCGCGCCCGTCGATACGGTGCTTTCGAATTATGCCCCGATCCCCCTGATCAGTTCGGTAACTGGTACGGCTGAACTGATGCGTCTGGTGAAAGGCGGCAAGAAAGGGATCGCGCGCAAGCTGAGCGAAACCGGGCTGGTATATGCCAAAGGTGATGAGGTCGTCTGGTTCGACATCAGCCTCAAACCTAAATCGGCGCGTAACTCGCTGGCGGGCATGGCCCTTTCGCGGCAGCAAAATTTCATGTCGCATACCGCGATCAAACAGGGTTTTGCGGTGATTGACGGTGTCGCATTCATGGAAATCACTCAGGACCTGACCAATCCCACCGAAGCGGTGGATTATCGCAGGATCATCGGGCGGATCGGGATTGACGAAGAGGTTGTGATCCGGATGGGCACTAATGCCGATGACGCCACGATTCTAGAGCTTTTGGAGGCCGTCGATTATGCCGCCCTTAACACTTTACTGACTTATCCGTCGCTTGTGGTGGGGCAGGGTGTTTCGGTCCAGCAAGACCGCCAGCCAGAGGTCGCCGAAAAGATGGATCAGCTGTATAAGGAAATGCAGTTGGTTCAGGAAAAGATCACCGATGAAAAGCTCAAGAATCTGGATGTCACGGCGATGATGGTCAATTCGATGACGGCGTCGGATTTCAACAGCGATGGCATCATGGATATTACCGGGGGTGAGGTATTCGAAAATCAGGACATCCTGCAAATCGGATATGGTCGGGCGCAAAAACTGCTGTTGGACTCTGATCAGCGCCAGGCGGCTTTGGCAGAAGAGGACCAGGCCAAAGGATCAGGGTTTTTCAACAGGCTGAAAAACAAGCTGCCAGCCTTTGCCGCGCCCAAGTACAAGGATACGGCAGTGAAACCGGCCCCGAAAAAAACCTCGCAACCAGTGCGCGTGCATAAGGGCGGGTTAGGGACGTCCTGCGCGCAGGTTGGCAGCATCAAGCGGTGTTCAGCCTCGGGGCAATAACGCCAATCACGATGATTCCGCAGTCTGTTTACGGTAGCGGGTCGTTTTTTTTCTCTCACTGGTCGGATGAATGTCGCGCCGGGTGCTTCAAATGCGCCATATGGTGTCAACTGAATTCAAGGGGAGACGCCCGGTTATGAAAACCCAAGTCAAAGCATTGGTTGTTGGCGGCGGCGCCGTTGGGACCTCGATTGCCTATCATCTGGCCAAAGCGGGTTGGGATGATGTGATGTTGATTGAACGGGATGAGCTGACGTCCGGCTCGACCTGGCACGCCGCTGGCCTGCTGCCGTTGTTCAACATGTCCTACGCGACAACTCACATCCACAAGTACTCGGTCGACTTCTACAAGACGCTTGAGGAAGAAACCGGTCTGAACGCAGGGTTTGCTGTGGTCGGCAACCTGCGCATGGCCCAAACGCAAGAACGTATGGACGAATACATGCTGTATGCGTCCACCGCCGAGACCTGCGACGTTGCATATGAATGGCTGACCCCGGACCAGATCAAGGAACGCTGGCCGCTGATCGAGACGTCGGACCTGAAGGGTGCGATCTACCACACTGAAGATGGTTACATTAACCCGGCCGACGTGACGCAGGCGATGGCCAAAGGCGCCCGTCAACGCGGCGTCGATATCGTCCGCAAGATGCAAGCCGATGCGTTCCACTGGAACGGTACCCACTGGGAAGTCACCTGCACTAAGATGGTCGAGAAGGGCGGCAACCTCATTCCTTCGGATGAGCAGGTTGTTATCACCGCCGAGCATGTCGTCACCGCTTCCGGAAACCACGCGCAGCGCACGGCCAAGATGCTGGGCATCAAAATGCCTGCGATCCCGGTCGAGCACACCTTTATCGTCATGGACAAAGACCCCGAGCTGGTCAAATGGCGCGAAGCTGGCAACCCCGAACACCCTGTTGTCCGTGATGCTGACAACGAATCTTACGCCCGCGAGGAACGTGGCGGCTGGATTCTGGGTATTTACGAACACGGCGCGCCTGCGCAGTTCGAACACGGCGTTCCGGACAGTTTTCGCGCGGACCTGTTCCCGCTGGATCTGGACCGGATTGCTGATCAGTACATGGCGATGGCCGAACGCGTGCCGTCCTGCGCCGAGTCTGGTCTGAAAGACGATTTCAACGGCCCGATCTGCTATACCCCCGACGGCAACCCACTGGTTGGTCCGGCTCCGGGCCTACGCAACATGTGGCTGGCTGAGGGTTTCAGCTTTGGTATCACGGCTGCAGGCGGCACCGGCTACTATCTGGCACAGATGATGGTGGATGGCGAAGCCGAGATCGACATGGCCTCGCTGGACCCCAAACGCTACAGCAGTAACTGGATGACCACCGAGTTCGCGGCCCGCAAGAACGAAGAATGCTATGAGCACGTCTACATCCTGCACCACCCGGATGAAGAGCGTGAAGCCTGCCGTCCGCTGCGGACTGTTCCGGCCTACGACCGTCAGAAAGCACGCGGCGCGCAGTTCGGTTGGGTTAACGGATGGGAACGTCCGAACTACTTCGGTCCCACCGATGCGCCAGATAACTTTGATAAGGAAAGCCGTTCGTTCCGTCGTGGTGGCTGGTGGCAATACGCCGTCGAAGAGGCCAAAGCGATCCGTGAAGGCGTGGGTCTGGTCGACGCGTCCGCGTTTACCAAGCATGTCGTCAAAGGCCCCGGTGCTACCCAGTTTCTGGACTGGTTCACCTGCAACAAGCTGCCCAAAGTTGGTCGTATCAACCTGACCTACGCGCTGACCTCGCATGGCACCACCCGAACCGAATACACCATCGTCCGCAATGGCGAGAATAACTATTACATCGTCTCAGCCGGCGCTTGGACCGAATATGACGCCGACTATCTGCGTAAGGCGGCTGAGGACAAGATGGAAGAGTTCGGCTACATCGAAATCCAGGACGTAACCACCCAGTGGGGCGTCTTCGCCATCGCCGGACCCAAGTCGCGTGACGTTCTGAAAGAGCTCATCAAGGACGCCGATCCGGAAACCGCGCTGTCCAACAAGCGTTTCCCGTGGCTGTCGGCCCGTCAGATCGAACTGGGCATGTGCCCGGTCAACGCGATCCGAGTGGCCTATACCGGTGAACTGGGCTGGGAACTGCACCACCCGATCGAAATGCAGAACTACCTGTTCGACTTGCTGGAAAAAGCGGGTGAGAAGCACGGTATGAAGCTGGTTGGCGCGCGCGCCCAGAACTGGTTGCGTCAGGAGAAATCCTATCGCGCCTTTGGAACCGAACTGGGCCGCGACGCGACCCCACTGGAAGCTGACCTGCCGCGTTTTGTCGACCTGTCCAAGGACTTCCACGGCAAGGCCAAGCTGGAAGAAACCGGCGTGCGTGTGAAGTGCTGCACTTTGTTGATCGACGGGCCGGACGATGCCGACCCGTGGGGCCGCGAGGCGCTGTATACGCCAGAAGGCGAGCGTGTGGGACGTCTGACTTCGGGCGGCTACTCGGTGGCGTTCGAAAAGTCCATCGGTATGGGCTACGTGAAACCTGAAATGGCAGTCCAAGGCACCAAGCTGAAGGTCAAAATTCAGGACAAGCTTTGGGATGCGGTCGTGACCTGCGACAGCCCCTACGATCCGAAAAACGAAACCATCCGCAAGGACGGTTAACCCGGACAGAGAACAGGCGGCGCAGAGGTGCCGCCTGTTTTGCTATTGGCCCGGCTTTTCCGCGATAAAGGCCAGGTTGTTTGCAGGCATCTCAACGATTTCGACAATGGTTAGGTTCTGGTCGCGCATCAGCGCGGCAATGTCATCGTCATCCTTATACCCGATCTCAGCGTCTTGCTGGACCAGAGCATCGTGAAAGCGTTGGTCGCCATCGCTGGTCAATTGCCCCGAACGTTTGAATGGTCCGTAAAGGATAAACCGCCCCTTGGGGGCCAACGCCTGCGCGGTTTCGGTCACCAGCATTTGTGTTTCCGGCCAGCTGATCAGATGCACCAGATTGATCAGGACGATCAGGTCCTGACCGGCGAACTCGGTGTGCCAACCTTGCGCAGTGGCGTCCAAAGCCACTGCGTCCACAACGTTGGGCAGATCGGCAGCATAGGCTTTGATGCTGGTTATCCGCTCGACCTCGACTTCGGTCGGTTGCCAGATGAGGTTTGGCAGGCACTGGGCGAATGCGCTGACATGCTGGCCGGTGCCGCTGGCAATTTCCAGCGCCCGGCCTGCCTTGGGGGTCCATTGAGCCAGTAGGTCACACAAAGCTTCGGCATTGCGGGTCGCGGCAGGGGCGACAAGCCGCCCGTCCTGACCTTCGGTGGCAACGCTGGCGTTAGAGGGGAGGGTTCTTTTACTCATCGACGCAACCTTTTCGGGCTGAGGGCAGCAATGATTTCAGGGTCCAGTTCAGATGTCGCGCCGGTTGTCAGATCAGCAACCAGTTGCGAAGCCGCCGGAGAGGTCTGGAACCCATAGCCACCCTGACCCGCAGACCAGACAAAGGACGGATCAGACGGATCGGGCCCCAATACCAAAGTTCCATCCGGCGCGAAGCTGCGTAGCCCTGCCCAGTTTACCTCAACCCGGGTGACGGGTTCGGTCACCATCTCTTCGTACCGGGCCAGCCCCTCAGCCAACACCATGTCATCGGCGTAGGCATCCTGCGGTGGTACGGGATCGGCCTCGCACGGGGAAACCAACAGTTTGCCTGCATCGGGCTTGGCATACCATGTCTCACCCGCGCCCAACATCATCGGCCAGCCGCTCAGGTCATGCCCGCCGGGGGCAGGCAGCCGCGCCATCGACCTGCGTTTCGGAATTATTCCGATTGGTGCAATCCCCGCCATCACGGCGATCTCGTCAACCCAAGGGCCGGCAGCATTGATCAGGATGCGGGCTTCAAAGACTTCCCCAGCCTCGACGACCCAGCGCCCATCCTTGCGAATGGCGGTGACCCTGGCCTTGGTCACCACGTCACCGCCATTGCCGCGAATGGTGCGGGCGAAATCCTGCAGCAACCGGTCCGTGTCGATATCAAATGCCCCACTGCTGAGCGCTGCGAACCCAAGAGTGTCGGGGTTCAGGATTGGCACACGTGCCAGCGCCTGCGCCGTTTGGATCACCTGCATATTCAGATCATGGACGTCCCGTTCAAAGATTTCGGCCTGATCCTTACGACCAACCAACATCAGATCGCGGGGCGTCAGATACCCGCCGTTTTCAGCTCGCATAAACGCGGCACTGGCCCTGTTCAGCGCAACGACGGAGGGCGGACCATAGTTTTCCTCGAACAACGCGGCGGACCGGCCAGACGCGTGATAGCCCAACGCATCCTCAGCCTCGAGCACAGTTACCCGACCGTGATATGACAGGCGTGCCCCAGCGCTCAGACCGGCGATACCGCCGCCTATGACAAGAAAATCAATCATATGTCCCCTTTTCACCGCGTAACTATTATGGCGAAACCGATCGTCCTAACCTGTCTGGAACTCTAAGCAGGCTTGAATTTGCGCATCAACCCATCCAAAGAAGTAACAAGCAATAACAGGAGGGCAGGGTGAGTACCGCAGATCTACACCCGATGGCCACGGGGCATATTCCGTCCTACGTGACCCAGGCGGACGGCAGTGATTTTCTTTTAACGTTCATGTTTGTGTTTACCGTTTTGGTGATTGTTCTGATCGGGGTTGGATATTTCACCCTGCATTCGATCCCCGAAAAGATAGCGCACGAATCCAACCACCCTCAGTTCCAGTTGGTCGGGATACTGGCCTTGCTGGCGCTGTTCACCCATAACGGGTTGTTCTGGGTCGCCGCCATTCTGGTGGCTGGGTTCCAGTTCCCCGATGTGGCCGCTCCACTCAGAGCCATTGCGGATGCAATCCGATCTTTGGGCAATCAACGCCCCGAAGGCCCCGCAACGGCCCAACCCACCGAACCCACCGCGCAGCAGGAGCATTAGAATATGCTTGAGACATTGATGTGCGCGCTGGTGACGGTGCTGCCCGACTATCTGTTTCGCCGCTACGTTCAGGGTAAGCGGATCGGGCATGAAATCACGCTGTTCACCATGTGGTACGAATTGCGCTGGGGTCTGACCACTTGCGCCATTCTGGCGCTGACAGTGATCACCACGCTGTTTTATTTTCATCCCGCCAGCAAAACCGCGGCCTCGTATTTCCGCACCGTGACGATCCTGCCGCAACTGGGCGGGCGTGTGTCCGAGGTTTATGTGCGCAACAACGAAACGGTGACCGCTGGACAGCCGATCTTCCGGATCGAGGATTTCACACAGAGAGCCATGGTCGAGGCCGCGCACGCCGATATAGCGCAGGTTCAGGCATCGCTCAGGGTGGCGCAGACCGATCTGGCTGAGGCTGAGGCTGGCATCGCCGGGGCACGCGCTGCGTTGGATCAGTCGCTGGAGGATCTTGAACGCAACACCACGCTGCGGGACGAAGGGTCCAGCGCCGTGCGTCTGGCCGAGATTGACCGGCTGGAAAACCTGGTAGCCGAGCGTGAGGCACAATTGCGGGCCGCCGAGTCACAGCGCGCAGCAGTCGTGCAGCAGATCGAGGAGTTGATCCCCGCTCAACTGGCCAGCGCCAACGCTCAGCTGGACGCTGCCCTGACCGAGCTGGACAAAACCGTGATCAGCGCCGGGGTCACTGGCCGGATTGAACAGTTTGGCCTGCAGGTCGGCGACTATGTCAGCCCTCTGTTGCGTCCGGCAGGTATCTTGGTGCCGTCACACTCGGGCCATGATCGGTTTCAGGCCGCTTTCAACCAAATGTCCGCTCAGGTTATCAAGCCAGGAATGATCGGAGAGCTGGGTTGTATGACCAAGCCGTTCACCGTGATCCCGATGGTCGTGGTTGAGGTGCAGGATGTTATCCCCTCGGGCCAAATTCGCCCTTCGGATGAGCTGCGGGATGTGCAGGCCAATACCAATCCCGGATCAATCCTGGTGTATATGGAGCCGCTTTATAAAAGCATGGCCGATGACATCCCGCCGGGCAGCAACTGTCTGGCCAATGTCTATACCGACAACCACGAACGGCTAGAGCATGAGGATTTGGGTTTCTGGAAATCTGCAACGCTGCATGTGATCGACACGATTGGCGTTGTTCACGCTGCGGGCCTGCGCCTGCGTCTGATCCTGATGCCGGTGAATACGTTGGTTTTGACCGGTCATTAAACCAACCCCGGCCGCGCCGTCACTTAGTCGCGCGGCCGGGTATTTTCGCCTCGGTCAGCGAGGCATAAGAATAGGCCAGAACGCAGGCTGCGAAGCCTGCCACAAAGCCAAATACCATGGTGTATGAGTTGCTGAGGGCATAGACGGAACTGCCCAAGGCCATGCCGACCGTGCCACCCAACAGTTGAAACGTCATGGATATCCCGCTGGCCTGCCCGTGCAGATCCTGTGGCACGGCAAGCATGATGGTCCGTCGGGGCGGGACAAACAGGAACGGTACGCAACACCCCCACAAAACATAGCCAGCGAAGATCGGCGCCGTGACTTCCAGATGCATTCCCAACGCAACCAGCACGATGGCCAGTGTCCCCAACGCTGTGCCCGTCAGCGATGGGCCGCGCGTGCCAAACCTGTCGGCCACCTTACCGGCCAATGGGGCCACGAAGATCTGCGGAAACGCGATTGGCAAAAGGGCGGCACCGGCGGCCAGCGGTGAAAAGCCAAGTTTGGTTTGAAAATACGACGCGCCGAACACAAACAGGGCAATCTTGCCGAACTGCGCAGTGAACAGGATCATGTTCGAGGCCGCGAAACCCGGCTTTGCAAATAGTGATATTGCAATCAGTGGCGTTTGAATGCGTTGTTCGACCCGGACAAATAGGGCCAGCGCTACGAAGCCTGCAAGAAGCGCCATAATCACCTCGGGCTGGGTCCAGCCCCGATCTGGCCCCTCCATGATCCCGAACACCAGCGCAGCCAGACCCGGCACCAGCAGCAACAGACCCTTCCAGTCAAACCCAAGTACAGGCTGGTGTGGTGGATCACGCCAGTAGGCCCAGGCAATCGCGGCAACAGCCAATACAATTGGCGGGTTGACCCAGAAAATCCAGCGCCACGACAAGTATTCGGTCAGTATGCCTCCGACCAGTGGCCCGAGTGACAGAAAGACTGTTCCGATGCCGCCGTACAGACCAAGGGCAAGACCGCGTTCCTTTTCATCGAAGGACTGGATCAGCACCACCATCGACAAGGGAAAGATCAGCGCAGCACCAACGCCCTGAACCGCGCGGGCCGTCAGCAGCGCCAGGCCGCTCTCGGCAAACCCTCCCAACGCTGAGGATAGACCAAAGATTAAAAGGCCCACGCTCAGCAAAACCCGGATGCCCAAAATGTCGCCCAATCGTCCCGCAGCGCCGGCAAAACAGGCCAACACCAAAAGGTAAATATTGACCACCCAATGCGCATCCAACCGCGACAGATTTAGTTCGGCCCGGATGGTGGGCAACGCGACACTGACGACTGTTTCATCCAGCAATATGACGCCAAGAATGGCCCCCATCGCGCCAAGTATCCACCAGCGGCTGCGATCTTGTGCCTTGGTTTGCATCGGTTTTTCGTCCCACCGTTGATGGATCACCGACCCCATCAGGTCTGGTGCCGGCCCGTTCGTCAAGGCGCACTCCAACAAAAAAGGGCCAGCCAAATGGCCAGCCCTTCGGTGTGAGTGTTGTTAGGTTTACTGCGGAATGTCGCCTTCCAGCCCTTCGACGTAGAAGTTCATCCCTGCCAGTGTACCGTCATCGGCGGTTTCGCCTTCTGCCAGCCAGTCGCTGCCGTCCTGCTTTTTCAGCGGACCCGTGAAGGGGTGGTATTCACCTGCGGCCATGGCGGCCTTCATCGCCAGCGCTTCTTCTTTCACTTCGGCAGGAACCGCGTCCGAGATTTCGCCAATCTCAACCATGCCTTCTTTGATGCCGTCCCAGGTGTTCACAGTTTCCCACGACCCATCCATAACAGCCTGGGTGCGCGCGATGTAATAGGGCGCCCAGTTGTCGATGATCGAGGATACGCGTGGCTTCGGGGCGTATTCGCTCATGTCCGAGGCTTGCCCGAAGGTGATCACGTTGCCTGCCTCTTGCGCGGCCGCCTGCGGTGCGGTCGAGTCGGTGTGCTGCAGGATCACGTCGGCGCCCTGTTCGATCAGAACGGTGGCGGCGTCCGCTTCTTTTGCGGGATCGAACCAAGTGTAGGCCCAGACAATCTTGAACTCGACATCCGGGTTCACCTTCTTGGCGTGAATATAGGCCGAGTTGATGCCGCGGATCACTTCGGGGATCGGGTAGGAACCAATATAGCCGACGATGTTCGACTCGGTCATTTTACCGGCGATGTGGCCCTGAACGGCACGACCTTCATAAAAGCGAGCAGAATAGACCGAGACGTTGTCGGCGGTCTTGTAGCCAGTCGCATGCTCGAACTTCACGTTCGGGAATTTCTTGGCCACGTTGATGGTCGGGTCCATATAGCCGAACGAAGTGGTAAAGATCAGGTCAGCCCCTTCCAGCGCCATCTGAGTCATCACACGTTCAGCGTCCGGGCCTTCGGGCACCGATTCAACGAACACGGTTTCAACCTTGTCACCGAAATGCTCTTCGACCGCCAGACGGCCCTTGTCGTGTTCATAGGTCCAGCCGCCGTCGCCGACGGGGCCGACATAGACGAAACCGACTTTGGTTTTGTCTTCGGCCATGGCGCTTGTCGCCAGACCCAGCGCCATGGCGGCGCTTGCCAAAAGTGATGTGAATTTCATGTGTTACTCCCCAAGTTGGTTTAATTGGCCCCTAGTGTGAGGCATGGAAGATCCGGCCTAGTGAGGCAGGTGCGCTGCTCTTGTCGGCCGAAAGGATCACAAGCACAAGGATCGTGATGATATAGGGCGACATTGCCAGATACTCGACTGGAATGGCAACGCCCGCCGCCTGCAAATTAAGCTGCAACACCGTGATTCCGCCGAACAAATAGGCACCCAGCAAGGCGCGCCATGGCTTCCAGCTGGCGAAGACCACCAGCGCCAGGGCGATCCAGCCGACACCGGCCGTCATACCCTCGGTCCACTGCGGGACGCGGATCAGGCTGATATAGGCTCCGCCGAGGCCCGCGCATGCGCCACCGAACAGGATCGCCATGATGCGGATCTTGATAACCTTGTAACCCAAGGCGTGAGCCGCATCGTGGTTTTCACCCACCGCGCGCAGGATCAAACCGACGCGAGTGTATTTCAGAACGGCCCACACGGCGGCTGTTAGTGCGATACCGACATACAGGATCGGGTCATGCTGGAACAGGATCGGGCCGATCACCGGGATATCGCTGATCACCGGGATGTGGATGTCACCCATGCTGGGCGGCTTGATACCTACATAGCTTTGGCCCAGAAGGGCGCTGAAACCCAGGCCAAACAGGGTTAGGGCCAAACCACTTGCAACCTGATTGGCCAGCGCGAACTGTGTCAGCAGCACAAACAGTAGCGACAGTACGGCGCCGCCGATGGCCGCCGCAATGAACCCCAGCCAGGGTGAGCCGGTTTCGACCGAGATCGCAAATCCGCTGATTGCACCCACGATCATCATACCCTCGACGCCAAGGTTCAGGACGCCTGCTTTCTCGACCACCAACTCTCCGATTGCAGCCAACAGCAGCGGAGTTGCGGCCACCATCAGCGAGGCGATCAGAAGTACGGGATTGATTTCACCTAAATCCATGGGTCACGCCACCTCGCTATGGGCCGCACGGATGCGGTAGTTGGTCAAAAGATCGAAAGCCAGCAGGAAGAACAGAAGCATCCCCTGGAACACCTGAATGGCAGCGGCGGGCAGGCCCAGCTGAGACTGCGCGATTTCACCGCCGATATAAGTCAGCGCCATCAGGCCACCGGCCAGCAGGATACCCACCGGATGCAGACGGCCCAGAAAGGCCACGATGATCGCGGTAAAGCCATAACCGACGTTAAAGTCGATGCTGACCACACCCGAGGGGCCGGACACTTCGAACATGCCCGCAAGCCCGGCCAGCGCGCCGGACAGACCCAGGCAGAACAAGATCAGCCGCGCCGGGTTCACGCCTGCAAACTTTGCCGCGCGAGGGGCTTCTCCGGTCAGCCGGATGTGGAAGCCCAACATGTGCCGGTTCAGCAGGACATAGGCAAAGATCACCGCGATCAGCGCGGTCACGACACCCCAGTGCATCCCGGACCCCGCGATCAGTTCCGCATTATGTGCGCTTTCATAGGATTGCAGGTTACGCGAGCCGGGAAAGCCGAAGCCTTCGGGGTTTTTCAGCAGGCCCAGCGAGACCGAGGCCAGCATCTGTTCGGCCACGTACACCAGCATCAGCGAAACAAGTATTTCATTGGTGCCGAAGCGGACCTTTAGAAAGGCCGGAATGGATGCCCACAACCAACCGCCAAGCGCGCCAGCGATCACCATGATCGGAAAGACGTAAAACGCCTCTAGCGGATAGAAGGCCAAGCCCGCACCGGCCCCAAAGATGGCACCCATGATGTATTGACCCTCGGCCCCGATATTCCAGATACCGGCGCGGAAACCCAGCGATAGGCCAATGGCGATCAGCACCAGAGGTGCCCCTTTCACCAGCAATTGCGGACGGTAATAAAAGGCGAATTCTCCGAACAGAGGTTCCCAGAAAATAGTGCCGATGGCTTCGATCGGGTTCTTACCCAGAATGGCGAACAGAATGCCGCCAAACACCATCGTTGCCAACACCGCCACCAGCGGGGTGGCATAAGACCACGCCTTGGACGGCTGCGGCCGTTTCTCCAACACAATCATCCGCTCATCCCCCTGATTTCATTCTTTTGTAATGGATTAGACATGGGCCACCTCCATGCCATGTGCGCCGCCCATCATCAGGCCAATCTCATCCACGGTCAGGCCGGTGGTTGGGCGCGGCGCGCTCAGACGCCCTTCGTTGAGGGCGGCAAAGCTGTCCGAGATTTCCATTAATTCATCTAGATCTTGGCTAATGCAGATGACTGCGGTTCCTTTGGCCGCCAGGTCCAGAATGGACTGCCGGATCGAGGCTGCAGCCGCCGCGTCCACGCCCCAGGTGGGCTGGTTCACCACCAGAACGTCAGGGTTCTGCAACACCTCGCGTCCGATCACGAATTTCTGCAGGTTGCCGCCTGATAATGACCGCGCCGCATTTTCGGGGCCCGGCGTGCGGACGTCGAAGGCGCTGATGATTTTCTCGGCGAAACTTTTGGTTTCTGACCACTTCAGAAAGCCGTTGCTTTCCAAACCTTCGCGCACCGAACCGGTCAGCAAAGCGTTTTCGGTCAGGCTCATGTCCGGGGCCGCTGCATGGCCCAGCCGTTCTTCGGGCGCGGTCAGCACGCCCAGCTTGCGTCGGGCCGTCGGCCCCAGCTTGCCGATCGGCTGGCCGTTAAACTTGATGGCATCTGCTGTTGTCTGGATTTCACCGGACAGGACGCCCAGCAGTTCATCCTGACCGTTGCCAGCCACACCGCCGACCCCCAGAACCTCGCCCTTACGGACTGTCATGTGAACGTTCTTCAAAGCCGTGCCAAATTCCGAGGGCGACGGAACCGACAGCCCGCTTACATCCAGCGCTACCTCGCCAAATTCACGCCCCGAGCGTTCCGGTGTCTGCAAGGTCGAGCCGACCATCATCTCGGCCATGTCCCGCGCCGAGGTTTCAGAGGGCACACACTCACCTACGTTCTTGCCCAGACGCAAAATGGTGGCATGGTCGCAAAGCGTGCGAATTTCTTCCAGCTTGTGCGAGATATACAGGATCGAGGTGCCCTCGGACCGCAATTTGTTCAGTGTTTCGAACAGGATCTCAACCTCTTGCGGGGTCAGAACCGAGGTCGGCTCGTCCATGATCAGCAGCTTGGGGTCCTGCAACAGGCAGCGGATGATCTCGACCCGCTGACGCTCGCCGGCGGAAAGATCGCCAACGGTGCGGAACGGGTCCAGCGGCAGGCCATAGGTTTCCGACACTTCGCGGATACGCGAGGCCAGATCGCCCATCGGCGGCGGGTTCTCCATCCCCAGCGCGATATTTTCGGCCACGTTCAGCGCGTCAAACAGCGAGAAGTGCTGGAACACCATCGCGATCCCGTCGGCTCGTGCGGCGCGGGGTTCCGGTGGCGCAAAAGCCTGACCGCGCAGCAGCATTGTGCCGCTGTCGGGCTTCACCAGCCCATAGATCATTTTCACCAGCGTGGATTTACCCGCGCCGTTTTCGCCCAGCAGGGCATGAACTTCGCCTTCGCCGATGTCAAAGGACACCTGATCATTGGCCACGACGCCGGGATAGGCCTTGGTTAAACCTTGTAAGCTTAGCAGTGGAGTGGTCACGCGCTCAGGTCCTTTTTCAATTCGTTCTGCCGGGCGGGACGCAGCAGGTCTGCTGCGACGCCAACGGCGATCATCTGCGGGTGTTTGCCCAAGTCGGGGTCGCCGATTGGACAGGTGATCCGGTTAATCCGTTCGGGCATATGCCCCAGCGCTGCCAACCGAGACCGGAATCGCGCCCATTTCGTAGCCGAGCCGATCAGCCCCGCAAAGCGGAAATCGTGTGAAAGCAGCCGGTTGCACAGCTCCAGGTCCAGATTGTGTGAATAAGTCAGCACAAGATGTTCGGCATTGGTCGGCGCGTGGCGCACCAACTCGGCCGGTTTTGCTACCGGAACCACTGTTACTCCGTTTGGAACCGTGTTCGGAAAACGCTCAGGTGCAGTGTCGACCCATGTGATTGCCAGATCGGGCAATGGTGCGAGCACATCCACAAGTGCACGGCCGACATGACCTGCACCCCATATCCACAGATTGCGGGCCGGTTTGTGTACCGGTTCAACCATCCAGCCGTCGATCAGTTGCGGATCGGGCGCGATACCCTGACCGCGCGCAGCCGCCAGCAGGCGTTTGACGGACAGGGGCATGTCACCTCCCGCTGCCGTTCTTGCGATGACCATATCGTCCAGAGCGTCCACCGCGTTGGCGTCAAAGACTTCGCTAAACAACGAGACCGCGCCGCCGCAGCACTGCCCCATGTCTGGGCCAAGCGCATGATGCGTCAGTCGCGAGGATACGATTTGGGTTCGTGCGGCCTGGGCTGCTTCGTATTCAAGTACGCCACCCCCGATTGTACCGCTTTGCCCATCCTTCCAAACCAGCATAGCGGCCCCAACTTCGCGTGGGGACGACCCTTTGATCGCCGCGATGACCACCCGAGTTACTTTCCCGTTGGTTTTGACCGCCTCCCTCAAAGCCTCCAGGTCGAATCCCATCAGATGCCTCCCTTCACCCTTTGGACGCCGCGCCAGACTTCTTCGGCCGTGGCAGGCGCATCCAGTGCCGGGTAGCTGTCTCCACAGGCCGTCACCGCGTTGGACAGTGCCAGCCAGGCGGAAATTCCTAACATAAAGGGCGGCTCACCCACCGCTTTTGAGCGATAGATCGTGTCTTCGCGGTTCTGTCCGTCCCAGAGTGCGACGTTGAAAATGTCGGGTCGGTCCGAACAGGCGGGGATTTTGTAGGTTGACGGTGCATGCGTGCGCAGGTTGCCCTTGTCGTCCCAGACCAGTTCTTCGGTCGTCAGCCAGCCTGCGCCTTGCACATAGCCACCTTCTACCTGCCCGATATCCAGTGCCGGGTTCAGCGACGCACCCGCATCATGCAGGATGTCGGTGCGCAGAATGCGGTTCTCTCCGGTCAATGTGTCGACGGCAACCTCGGTGATCGAAGCGCCATAAGCAAAGTAGTAAAACGGGCGGCCCCGGCCCTTGATCCGGTCCCATTCGATCTTAGGCGTCTTGTAGAACCCGGTTGCCGACAGACTGATGCGCCCTTGATACGCCAATGCAGCGGCTTCAGCGAAGGTATAGCGTTCTTCGCCGACCGAGACGTGGCCATCCGTGAAGGTAACGCTGGACGGATCAGCCTGATGCCGTTCGGCCAGATAGTCGGCCATCCGATCGCGGATCGTGTCGCACGCGGCCTTCACCGCCATGCCGTTCAAGTCACTGCCCGAAGACGCGGCCGTGGCAGAGGTATTCGGCACCTTGGCCGTGTCTGTGGCGGTGATCTTTACCAACTCGAGCGGAATGCCAAAGCGCGAGGCCGCAACCTGCGCGACTTTCTGGAACAGGCCCTGGCCCATTTCTGTGCCGCCATGGTTCAAGTGGACCGAACCGTCCTGATACACATGCACCAGCGCACCCGCCTGGTTCAGGTGGGTCAGCGTGAAGGAAATCCCGAATTTCACCGGAGAGAAGGCGATGCCTTTCTTGATCACGCTGTTTTCGGCGTTCCACGCCGCGATCGCCGTCTTGCGCGCGGCATAGTCGCTGGATTTCAGCAGCGCTTCGGTCATGCCGTGCAGTTCGAAATCGGTGACTTCCATGCCGTAGGGCGTTGTATTGCCGCCTTCCGGCACCGGGCGCACGGGCGGAGCGGTCTCAACCTGCTCAACAGCGCCAAGGCTTGTCAGATCCTCATGCGGATCGACGCGTTCCAACGGACGCTTCGCCAGATGTTCAGGTTCCATGGTTGGCGGATGGGCAGGGTCGTAATAGTTCCGGCGGCGCAGCTCGACCGGGTCCAGACCCAATTCATAAGCGGCGTGGTCCATGACCCGTTCAATCGCGATCATGCCCTGCGGGCCGCCAAATCCGCGGTAGGCGGTGGCGGATTGGGTGTTGGTTTTCAGCCGGTGGCTTTCAATCCGCGCATTGGGCAACAGATAGGCATTATCCGAATGCAGCATGGCACGGTCAGCGACCGGCAGGGACAGGTCCTGCGCCCAGCCGCAGATGGCGTATTGCAGGAAGGACACGCCCTGAATATGGCCATGCTCATCAAAGCCTGCGCGATACGAAATCCGGAACGCATGGCGCTTGCCGGTGATGACCATGTCATCGTCGCGGTCATAGCGCATCTTGCAGGCCTTGCCGGTTACACGCGCGGCAATGGCACAGGCCACGGCCAGCGCGTTGCCCTGGCTTTCCTTGCCGCCGAACCCTCCGCCCATGCGGCGGGTTTCGACCCGTACGGCGTGCATTGGAACGCCCAAAGCGTCAGCAACCTTGTGCTGAATCTCGGTCGGGTGCTGGGTCGAGGAATGCACCAGCATATCCGCACCTTCGTTCGGCACGGCCAGGGCGGCCTGACCTTCCAGATAGAAATGTTCCTGCCCGCCGAGCTCAAAGCCCCCGTCGATAACATGGGTCGCGCCCGCGATAGCCGCATCCGCGTCGCCCTTGGCATAAATGCGCGGGCCTTCCTCGAACCGGCTATTGGCAGCAAGCGCCTCTTCGACCGTCAGGATTGGGATTTCTTCGTCATAGTCGATCTTGCCCAGCCGTGCGGCCTTGCGGGCGGCCAGATGGCTGTTGGCGACCACCAGAAAAACGGGTTGGCCGATATAGTGAACGGTGCCGTCAGACAGCAGCGGCTCATCATGGATCGAGGGCGAGACATCGTTGGCAAAAGGCAGGTCTTCGGCCGTCATGACCATCTCGACGCCTTCGGCTGCTTTGACCGCGGACAATTCCATCGCGGTGATCTTGCCCTTGGCAATCGGGCTCATACCGAACGCCAGATACAGCGTTCCCTTGGGCGTCGGAATGTCATCTACGTAGCGGGCGGTGCCGGACACATGAAGCGGCGCTGCGTCGTGGGGGAGGGGTTTTGTCACGCTCATGCCGACACCTCCAGCACGTTGGTCACGTGGCCCTGATCTTCAAGGTAATACCTTTCCAGCAGCGCCTTGGCCGTCTCAAGCCGATAGGTGGCCGAGGCGCGCATATCCGTCATTGGTGTGAAGTCATCGTCAAAGGCCAGCATCGCAGTATGCACCGTTTCACGTGTCCATGGATTGCCGTTCAACGCGGCCTCGACTTGAGTGGCGCGTTTTGGGACGCCGGCCATGCCACCAAAGGCGATGCGCGCCTGGTCGACGACACCATTTGAAACGGTGATGTTGAAACAGCCACACACGGCCGAGATATCCTGATCGAACCGTTTGCTGATCTTATAAGCCTTCAGGCGATCCGCCTGACGGGGGAAGCTGACGGCCTCAACAAACTCGCTGGGGCTGCGGTCCTGCTTGCCGTAGTCGATGAAGAACTCCTCCAGCGGTATCGAACGGCGGTCGTTGCCCTTGCGCAGATGCAGGGTGGCGTTCAGGGCAATCAGCGCGGGCGGGTTGTCCCCGATTGGGGAGCCATTGGCGATGTTGCCGCCGACGGTGGCCGCGTGGCGCACCTGAACGCTGGCATAACGGCGGATCATCTCGGCGTACGAGGGGTGCAGATCGGTCAGCGCCTCGCCCATGCGGTTCATATCGACCATGGCCCCAAAACGAATTTCATCGTCCGCTATTGTAATGTCTTTCAGATCGTCACAGCGATTCAGGAAGATCACCGGATCAAGATCGCGCAATTGCTTGGTGACCCACAGCCCTACATCGGTTGCGCCCGCGACCAAAATGGCATCTGGGTGTTCGGCATAGACCGCGGCCAATTCGTCAGAGGAGCCCGGCAGCATGGGCATCGTGGCAGATGTAGAACCAGGTTTGTCCTTGACCCAAACGGGCACGGGGTGTTCTTCGGCGGCTTTTGCTGCCCGAATGATCGGGGCGTATCCGGTGCAGCGACAAAGGTTCCCCGCCAACTGCGTGTCATGGTCCTTTGCGCCGCTCGAATGGCTGGCCACCATCGACATCACGAAACCGGGGGTGCAAAAGCCGCATTGCGATCCATGCAGATCAACCATGGCCTGCTGCACCGGATGGGCTTCGCCATTTGGGCCACTTGCACCTTCGACGGTACGAACCGCTTTGCCGTGCAGTTGCGGTAAAAACAGGATGCAGGAATTCAGCGCCTTGGCGCCGCCTTCATCCGTGACCATGACGGTGCAAGCCCCGCAATCACCTTCGTTGCAGCCTTCCTTGGTGCCGGTCAGGCCCCGATCCTCGCGCAGCCAATCCAGCAGGGTCGCTGTCGGATTGACATCCGCCAGTTCCACTGTCTCTCCGTTCAGAAGAAACGTGATATCCATTCGAGAAACCCGTCGCCTTACCCGGTTGCGCCCCTGTGGCCCTCCTTCGATGCGACGTAGAAAGAGTGGCGGGCGGAAAGCTTGCCATTAGATGTTAGAAACAGGGCAGGTTATCTGGCAAGAAAAACTGCTTATATGATGTACCATTAGGGCCGTTTTGCGAAAAAACACCGGGTTTCTGTAATATTCAGGCATCTGAAATTAAAGTGTTTTCTGTCAATCCAACGAATTTCTGCCCGAAGCACCTTCTGTAAAAACCGAACAATCGGTTTTGATTTTTTAAGCTTTCAAAAGCATCGGTTCCCGCTTTTGCCGCGCCGCTGGCTGGGATAGCGTAGGCGGTATGAGCAGCACCACACGATTCATTCACCTCCGCGTTCACACCGAATATTCCCTGCTGGAAGGCGCCGTACGGCTGAAAAAACTGCCCGCATTATGCGAAAAAATGGAGATGCCAGCCGTCGCCGTGACCGACACCAACAGCATGTTTTCGGCTTTGGAGTTTTCGGTCACCGCAAGCGGGGCAGGGGTGCAACCGATTATGGGGTGCCAGGTTGATCTGACCTATGTGCATGCGCAGCCAGGTGAAAAGCCGAAAATCCCGGCTCCGCTGGTGCTGCTGGCGCAGTCCGAGGTCGGATATGAGAACCTGATGAAGCTGAGTTCCTGTCTTTACGTGGACAAGGGCGGACAGCTTCCGCAGGTCACCTTGGAAGAACTGGCACAGCACTCGGACGGCCTGATCTGCCTGACAGGTGGGCCGGACGGGCCGGTGGGTATGTTGCTGCAGCAAGGCCAACGCCCGGCGGCTGAGGCTTTGGTGGATCGGCTGGCGGGCATGTTCCCTGATCGTCTTTACATCGAGTTGCAACGCCATCCGGGTGAGGGTGGCCAGCCCGAGGCCGAACACCTGACCGAGCGTGGGCATGTCGAAATGGCCTATGCCAAGAACCTGCCGCTGGTCGCCACCAATGATGTCTTTTTTCCCACTTCGGACATGTACGAGGCCCATGATGCGCTGATCTGTATTTCGGAAGGGGCGTATGTCGATCAGCAGGACGGACGCCGCCGTCTGACTGCGCAGCATTACTTCAAGTCGCAGCAGGAAATGGTGACATTGTTTGCCGATTTGCCCGAGGCGATCGAGAATACGGTGGAAATCGCCAAACGGTGCGCCTTCATGGCCTATCGCCGCGACCCGATCCTGCCGAAATTCGCCGATGACGAGGTCGCCGAACTGCGCCGCATCGCCAATGAAGGTCTGCAAAAACGTCTGGTAGTTATCCCGCATGCGGTGACGCCCGAGGAATATCAGGAACGGTTGGATTTCGAATTGGACATCATCGAAGGCATGGGGTTTCCCGGCTATTTCCTGATCGTTGCTGACTTTATCCAATGGGCGAAAGACGAAGACATTCCGGTGGGGCCGGGGCGGGGTTCGGGTGCGGGCTCGCTGGTGGCTTATGCTCTGACGATCACGGACCTTGATCCGCTACGTTATTCACTGCTGTTCGAACGGTTCCTGAACCCCGAACGGGTTTCAATGCCCGACTTCGATATCGACTTTTGTATGGACCGCCGTGAAGAAGTGATCCGCTACGTGCAGCAGAAATACGGCCGCGATAAGGTGGGGCAGATCATCACTTTTGGTGCCTTGCTGTCCAAGGCCGCCGTGCGCGATATCGGGCGAGTGTTACAGATGCCCTATGGCCAGGTGGATCGTCTGTCCAAGATGATCCCGGTCGAGGGTGTCAAACCCGTCTCCATCGAAAAAGCGTTGAAAGACGAACCCCGCCTGCGCGAAGAGGCCCGCAGTGAAGAGGTCGTGGACCGGCTGCTTACCTATGGCCAGCAGGTCGAGGGTCTGTTGCGGAACGCCTCGACCCACGCGGCGGGGGTAGTGATTGGGGACCGTCCGCTGGACGCGCTGGTGCCGCTGTATCAAGATCCGCGCTCGGATATGCCTGCAACCCAATTCAATATGAAATGGGTGGAACAGGCCGGTCTCGTCAAGTTCGACTTCTTGGGTCTGAAAACCCTGACCGTAATCCAGAATGCGATGGATCTGATCTTCAAATCCGGTCGACCCCTGCACATCGCCGCCGATAGCACGGAACTGTATGAGCCCGCCGAGGGGGCCGAAAACCAGATCAACGCTATCCCGCTGGATGACGAAGCGACGTATAAGCTCTATTCAGCCGCCAAGACGGTGGCGGTGTTCCAGGTGGAATCGTCGGGTATGATGGATGCGCTGAAACGCATGAAGCCCACGTGTATTGAGGATATCGTGGCGCTTGTGGCGCTCTATCGCCCGGGGCCAATGGAGAACATCCCCACTTACTGCGAGGTCAAGAATGGTCTTCGAAAGATTGAATCCGTACATCCTCTGATCGACCACATCCTTGAGGAAACCCAAGGCATCATCGTCTATCAGGAACAAGTGATGCAGATCGCGCAGGTGATGGCTGGGTACAGCCTTGGTGGCGCGGACCTGTTGCGCCGCGCGATGGGTAAGAAGATCAAAGAGGCGATGGATGCCGAACGCCCCAAATTCGAAAAGGGCGCGGGTGAGAATGGCGTGGATGCCAAGAAAGCCTCTGAGGTTTTCGACCTGTTGGAAAAATTCGCCAACTATGGTTTCAACAAGTCCCACGCCGCTGCCTATGCGGTGGTCAGCTATCAAACCGGTTGGCTAAAGGCGAACCACCCGGTCGAGTTTATGGCGGGTGTCATGAACTGCGATATCCATCTGACCGACAAACTGGCCGTGTATTTCGAAGAGGTTCGCAAGGGGTTAGAGCTGCCCTACGTGCCGCCCTGCGTGAACCGATCCCTGTCAACCTTTGATGTGGTCGACGGGCAGTTGGTCTATGCGCTGGGCGCGCTCAAGAACGTGGGCGCCGAGGCCATGACCCTCGTGGTTGATGGCCGCGGTGATAAGCCATTCGTCAACCTGTTCGACTTTGCCCGCCGTGTGGACCTGAAAAAAGTCGGCAAACGCCCGCTTGAAATGCTGGCGCGGGCCGGAGCATTCGACCAGCTTGATAAAAACCGCCGCCGTGTGTTCGAAAGCCTTGATCCGCTGGTACAGTACTCGGCGGCGATCCACGACCAAAAGAACTCGAACCAGGTTTCACTATTTGGCGAAGCAGGCGATGACTTGCCCGAACCCCGCTTGTCGCAAACGCCGGACTGGCTGCCTGCAGAACGCCTCAGCGAAGAGTTCAAAGCCATCGGTTTCTATCTGTCCGGTCACCCGCTGGACGACTATATGCCCGCGCTGAAACGCAAGAAGGTCATGACATTGGATGAGGTGACGGAACAGGCGCGCTCGGGCCCGTTCATTGCCAAGATGGCCGGTGTGGTGTCTGGGCGTCAGGAACGCAAATCGGCCAAGGGCAACCGCTTTGCCTTTGCGCAATTGTCTGACCCAAGTGGGGCGTTTGAGGTCACGCTGTTTTCGGAAACACTGGAGAAATCGCGCGAGTTTCTAGAGACCGGATCGCAAGTGGTGCTGACCGTCAAAGCCGAAATGGAATCCGATCAGCTCAAGTTGCTTGCGAATTCTGTTGGGCCGGTTGATTCTGTAGTTGCCGAAGCAGGCGCAACGGGGTTGCGAATATTTGTTGACGTCCCCGAGGTGCTTCCGACGGTCGCCAAGGTTCTAGAAGACGCGGCTGGTGCAGCCAAGCGCGCGGCCAAAGGGCCGATCCACATCTGTCTGCTGGATCCCGGTCTGCCGGGGGATGTTGAGATGGATCTGGGACAGGATTTCCCAATCAATCCGCAGATCAAGGGGGCCATTAAATCTTTGGATGGCGTCACCATGGTCGAGGAAATCTGACCCACCCTTTTGTTGCCACAGTGTTTTTGCGCCGCTAGGCTGGACTTATGCCCCGTTTCGGGGTGTGTCACAGGAGGGCACAGCTATGGCAATTACAGCTATTGGGTTCAGAACATTTGCATTGGCAGCCGCTGCGTCACTGGCGGTGGCGTCCGGGTCGCTGGCAGATGACAAGGATGACAAGAAGAAAAAGCAAACGATCGAAGGGGCTTTGATCGGAGCGGGCGTGGGTGCGTTGATCGGCGACGGCAAGGGTGCAGCCATCGGTGGCGTGGCCGGGGCCATTATCGGACATAACTGGAAGTGATTGTGATGCGGTTTGTTAGATTCAGAATGCTTGTTTGCGCCGCGATCCTGGCGGCCCCGTGTTTGGCGACGGCCGATGAGACTGCTGAACAGATGGTCCAGGACGCATTGCCTGTGATGCACTATACCTGCGCCTCGATTGCCGAGGAGGCGGACGGGGATGAAGCCTTTGTTGTAGAGGTTGTTGGTAAGATGACGGCCCTATCGCTCTACAACCGCCAGATCAATATCGAAGATCACGCGACCACGGACGAAGAAAAGGCCCAACTGCGTGAAGCTTTCATAGCCGCACTGTCGGAAGGCTGCGCCGCGGATAAGCATGCCCTCTTGGGCGGGGTGGTCGACAATGCGGTGAAAACGACGCTGGGTCTGTGATCAACGGTTTTCCGTATCTCTGACCAGATTTCTGGATTGAGAATTCAGTCGGGTGACCGAAGTGCGGGCAGCCCGACGCCAGTGCTCTCGAACCCGCCATCGGACGCAATCACTTGGCCAGTTACATAGCTGGCCTTGTCCGAGCAAAGAAATAAGATCACCTGAGCGATCTCTTCTTCCGAACCATAACGGTTCAGCGGAATGGCGTCATGATACGCGTTGATGATTTCGGGTGTGTGAACGGCCATCGCCAGCTTGGTACGAACCGGGCCGGGACAGACGCAATTGGCTCGAATCCCGTATTCTCCCAATTCTGCGGCTTGCTGTTTGGTCAGGTGGATGACGCCAGCTTTTGAAGTGCCGTACGCAACACGTAGGGTGCTGGCCCGCAGTCCCGAGATCGAGGCGATATTGACAATAGAGCCCCGGCTTTCGCGAAGGGCTGGAATTGAAGCCTGTGAAACCAGAAACACACCGTCAAGATTGGTTTCCATGACGCGGCGCCACACCGCAAAGTCGTGTTGCTCGATTGGTCCAAATTCGGCGATACCCGCATTGTTCACCACGGCGTCAATTCGTCCAAAATTTGACATAACGGCCTGTATTGTATCGTCCACCTGATCTGGATCTGAAACATCGGCAACAATCGGCATCGTGCCATCAAGATTGCTCGCCGCCTCGGTCAATGCTTCCGCATCACGATCGACCATCGCCACGTGCCACCCGTCCTGGAGAAACAGTCTTGAGGTGGCCAGCCCAATACCGCGCGCGGCACCGGTAACCAGAGCGAGTTTTTTGACCATTAATTTTCTCCGGTTATTTGGTTGCTGTGAATGCAACCCGTTTCACCAATGAGACTGAAGAAATAGAATTTCAGCCTCTTGATAAAGGCGGTACACAAAAAGCGCTCAATAATGCGGCGGACGTTCGTCTCCGAACACAACACCACCTGATCCTTCCTGCGCCCGTTCGCCTTCGCGACGCATCAGCATCTCGACCCGGCGGGTCAGGCGGTCGATCTCGGATTGCTGGCGGGTGACAACCGTGTTTAGTTCTTCGACCGTGCGGGTCAGATGGGCGATCTGCTCTTCCAAATGCTGCATGGGAGACTCCTTCTTTGCCGGTCATAGCGACACGTGAGGCCCAAGGCCAGCGAAAGCGCGCCTTGCCCCGATGCGGACCATGGGATAGACCGCGCGCGGAACACTAAACGCCCAAGGACGCCCCACATGGCCAAGCCCAAGAAACAGCCCCGCCCCAAGGCAGTAACGCCAAAAGGGTTCCGCGACTATTTCGGCCAGGAAGTCACGCAGCGCACCGAGATGCTGCGGGCTATTGCGGACGTCTATCATCGATATGGTTTTGATGCCTTAGAGAGCAGCGCGGTTGAGACCGTTGAGGCGCTGGGCAAGTTCCTTCCCGACGTAGATCGCCCGAACGAGGGTGTGTTCGCGTGGCAGGAAGTGGACGAGAATGACAAGGGCGACTGGATGGCCCTGCGCTATGACCTGACCGCGCCACTAGCCCGTGTCTATGCGCAGCACCGCAATGATCTACCGACACCTTATCGCCGCTATGCGATGGGCCCGGTCTGGCGCAACGAAAAGCCGGGTCCGGGACGCTATCGTCAGTTTTACCAGTGTGACGCGGATACTGTGGGTACGGCCTCGATGGCGGCCGATTCCGAGATTTGCGCCATGTTGTCGGACACGCTGGAAACCGTGGGCATCCCGCGCGGCGACTACTTGGTACGGGTCAACAACCGCAAAGTTCTGAACGGCGTGCTTGAGGCGATGGGACTGGGCGAAGACGCTGCTGCCCGCGACAATGTCCTGCGCACCATCGACAAGTTCGACAAGGTGGGTGAGCAGGGCGTGCGCGAGTTGCTGACCAAAGGCCGTCTGGATGCCTCGGGGGCGTTTATCGACGGCGTGGGCCTCAGCGACGATCAGGCCGAACCAGTGATTGCTTTCCTGACTTCGAAAGCCGCAGACACCGCTGGGACATTGGCCAACCTGCGTGCTGCTGTCGGTGACAGCAAGATCGGTGCCGATGGTATTGCCGAACTGGAACAGATCGGCGCGTTGCTGGATGCGGGCGGCTACGGTGCGGATCGGATCGAGATTGACCCTTCAGTCGTGCGTGGCCTCGGTTACTATACCGGGCCGGTGTATGAGGCCGAACTGACCTTTGAGATTTTCGACGAGAAAGGCCGCAAGCGGCAGTTTGGGTCGGTCTCTGGTGGTGGTCGCTATGACGATCTGGTCAAGCGATTTACCGGGCAGGAAGTGCCTGCGACCGGTATTTCCATCGGCGTCGACCGTTTGCTGGCCGCGTTGCGCGAAAAGGGTCGGATCGCTGCGCAGGCGACAGGCCCCGTCGTTGTGACTGTCATGGACCGGGATCGGATGGCCGACTATCAGACCATGGTGGCCGAGCTGCGCAATGCTGGCATCCGGGCCGAGGTCTATCTGGGCAATCCCAAGAACTTTGGCAATCAGCTGAAATATGCGGATAAGAGGAACTCTCCGATCGCGGTGATTGAAGGCGGCGATGAAAAGGCCAATGGCATCGTACAGATCAAAGACCTGATCCTGGGTGCGAAGATCGCCGAAAGCGCCACGCTGGAGGAATGGAAAGAACGCCCAAGCCAGTTCGAAGTGCCGCGTGGCGATCTGGTCGCCAAGGTGCGCGAAATTCTGGACAGTCAGGACTGATCCATGGCCAACCGTTCCCAGATACAAGCCCGCGCCGCGATGATGCGGGTCCGGTTCGAGGCCGCTGGTGCACAGGTCGTCGACCCGCCCCTGTTGCAACCAGCCGAAACGCTGCTGGACCTCTATGGCGAAGATATCCGTGCCCGCGCCTATGTGACCTCGGATGCGCTGCGCGGCGAACAGATGCTGCGCCCAGATTTCACGCTGCCAGTCGTGCAGATGCACATGAGCGATGGGGCTGAACCCGCGCGCTATACTTATTCCGGTGAGGTGTTCCGCCGTCAGGAGCACGACCCGGATCGGTCAAACGAATACATTCAGGTGGGGTACGAGGTCTTTGACCGCGATGATCCCTCGGGCGCAGATGCCGAGGTTTTTTCGCTGTTCGCCCTTCAGCTGCGCGGGCTGCCGTTGCGTGCGGCGACCGGCGATATTGGTATCCTGATGGCTGCGGTTCAGGGCCTGCGCACCACGGATCGCCGCAAGGCCGCCCTGATGCGGCACCTGTGGCATCCGCGTCGTTTCCGCAATCTGCTGGATCGGTTTGCAGGGCGCAAGCCGGTGCCAGAAGGCCGTGATGCCTTGCTGGATTCCCAGGACCCGCTGGCCATTGATGTGCCGATGATCGGCAAACGCCGCGCAAGCGAGATTGAGGCGCGGATCGAAGCCTTGCGCGAAGACCGCGACATCCCGCCGATTTCCGACAGCGAACTAGGCGGGTTGGAAACTTTGCTCAACGTGCGCGAAACCATGCCTTTTGCGTTAGAGCAACTGCGCGATGTGGCGGTAGACCTGCCGCAGATTACCCCGGCGCTGGACCGTCTTGAGACACGCGTGGCCGCATTGCAGGCGCGTGGTGTCGATGTCGAGAGGCTAGACTTCGAAGCTGCCTATGGCCGTACTTCCATGGAATATTACGACGGGTTCGTCTTTGGCTTCTATGCTGAGGGACGCCCGGACCTGCCTCCGGTTGCCACGGGCGGGCGGTATGATGCGCTGACCCGGCAATTGGGCAATGGTGCTGAAATCCCTGCTGTGGGTGGCGTGCTGCGCCCTGACCTGATCCTGGAAATCGAGGAGGGCGCGCAATGAGCCTGAAACTGGGCGTGCCCTCGAAGGGCCGGTTGATGGAGAAAACCTTCTCGTGGTTTGAAAAGCGCGGCATTACCCTGTCGCGCAGTGGTTCGGACCGGGAATATGCCGGTAAGGTCGAAGGGATTGAGGGCGTATCGCTGATTCTGCTGTCTGCAGGGGAAATTCCGCGCGAACTGGCGGCTGGGCGCATTCATCTGGGCGTGACCGGTATTGATCTGGTGCAGGAAAAGCTGCCGCGCTGGGAACAGCAGGTGGAAGAGGTGTCACAGCTGGGCTTCGGTAAGGCTGACCTGATCATTGCGACACCGGCCTGCTGGGTGGATGTCGACACGCTGGACGATTTGGACGCTGCTGCAGCGGCCTTTCGTAAAACCCATGGCCATCGGCTGAGGATTGCCACCAAGTACCACCGGCTGGTGCGCGAGTTTCTGACCGATGCGGGCGTCGCCGATTACACCCTGGTCGACAGTCAGGGTGCGACCGAGGGCACGGTGATGAACGAAACGGCCGAGGCGATTGCGGATATCACTTCGACCGGCGAAACCCTGCGGGCAAATCACCTGAAGATTCTGTCGGACGGAGTGATCTTACGGTCGCAGGCGACGCTGTGGCGCAGCAGGGTGCCCAACTATTCAGCCGATGACAAAGCGGTTCTATCCAAGTTACTGGATCACCTGACCTGATCAAAGCACTCCGATTTCGGCCAGCGCGCGGTTCAAATCATCGGGCAGGGCGTCGTCCTGCTCGCGCCCTTTTGGCAGATCGGCAGGGGTGTCTTCGGGTTTCAAATAGCGCCAGCCCTGAAACGGGCGCTTCAGAGCGGTTTGCGTACGGTGCACCTCTGGATCAAGCACGACGGCGCAACGGCGGATGCCGTCCTCACCGCGCACCTCATCCAGCCGCAGGATGCGCTGACGGCATTGGATTACACCCTTGATCACCCAATAAATTGACCCGCCGTTCAAAATCTCGGCCTCGCGCTTGGGCCACATGCGGGTGACATGGCGCGGGCAACCATCCTCGTACAGCGGTTTACGGCTGTCCTGCCACGCGATCAGCGTGTCTACACTTTCCGATCCGACCGAGAGTTTTATCAGGTTTACGTACTTATCCACAGCTTTCCCACAGAGTCGTCCCAAGGTCCACCTTTATATTGTAGCCTGATGACCGGCGTCATCAAGGTGTTGTGGTGGACGTGTGATTTAGGATAGTCTGGATACCTCTTTCAGTACAGGGAATCACCAATGAGCCGCTTTGCCGCCCCCATCGCCGAGCAGATCTGGGACATGAAATACCGCTTCAAACAGGCGGATGGCACACCGATCGACCAGACAGTCGAAGACAGCTGGCGGCGCATTGCCCGCGATTTGGCACGAGTGGAAAAAGATCAGGGGCATTGGGAAGATAAGTTCTTTGAAGCGCTGGAAGATTTCAAATACCTGCCCGCAGGTCGTATCACTGCGGGCGCAGGTACTGCACGGCAGGTGACCCTGTTCAACTGTTTTGTCATGGGAACCGTTCCCGACAGCATGGGCGGTATCTTTGACATGCTGAAAGAGGCTGCGTTGACCATGCAGCAGGGTGGGGGGATCGGCTATGATTTCTCGACCATCCGCCCACGTGGGGCTGATGTGCATGGGGTGGCCGCCGATGCCTCGGGGCCGTTGTCGTTCATGGATGTGTGGGACGCGATGTGCCGCACTATCATGTCGGCGGGTTCGCGCAGGGGTGCGATGATGGCCACCATGCGCTGCGATCACCCGGATATCGAACAGTTTATCACAGCCAAATCCGACCCGGCCCGCCTGCGCATGTTTAATATGTCGGTGCTGGTGACCGACCCCTTCATGGAAGCCGTCAAAGCCGACGGCCCGTGGGATCTGGTCTTTGGCGACAAGGTCTATCACACCGTTCAGGCGCGCGATCTGTGGAACAAAATCATGCAGGCCACCTATGACTATGCCGAGCCGGGCGTGATCTTCATCGACCGCATCAACCAGGCCAACAACCTGAGCTATGTGGAAACCATCGCCGCCACCAACCCATGTGGTGAACAGCCCCTGCCGCCATATGGCGCGTGTCTGCTGGGCTCGATCAACCTTGCGCGATTGGTAGCTGAACCTTTTGAGGATGCGGCACACCTGGATGAGGCCGCATTGCAGGATCTGGTCGCCACCGCCGTACGCATGATGGACAATGTGGTCGACGCGTCGAAATTCCCGCTGCCGGAGCAGGCGGCCGAAGCGCAAGCCAAACGCCGCATCGGGCTGGGTGTGACAGGTCTGGCCGATGCATTGTTGATGAAGGGCCTGCGCTATGGCTCGGACGAGGCGGCGCGTCAGACCGAGCGCTGGCTGCACGCGATCGCCCGCGCCGCGTATCTGGCGTCGGTGGACTTGGCGAAGGAAAAAGGGGCGTTCCCCCTGTTCGATGCCGAGAAATTCCTGGCCAGCGGCACGATGCAGCAAATGGACGAGGATGTGCGCGATGCGATCCGTGAACATGGCATCCGCAATGCATTGCTGACCTCGATTGCGCCCACGGGAACGATTTCCCTTTACGCTGGGAACGTGTCATCGGGAATCGAGCCGGTCTTTGCTTATGCCTATACGCGCAAAGTTCTGCAGAAAGACGGCTCGCGCACCGAGGAAGAGGTGGTGGATTATGCCGTGCAGATGTGGCGTGACAAGTTCGGGGACGCGGAATTGCCCGACTATTTCGTCAATGCGCAGACGCTACCACCGTCCGATCACGTCAAGATGCAGGCCGCGGCGCAGAAATGGATCGACAGTTCGATTTCCAAGACGATCAACTGCCCCGAGGACATCAGCTTTGACGCGTTCAAGGATGTATACATGCAGGCGTGGGATCAGGGGTGCAAAGGCTGCACCACCTATCGACCGAATGACGTGACCGGGTCGGTGCTGACCGTTTCGGAAAGTGCCGACACTGCGCCGGGCGAAAGCGCCGCTGCGCCGCATGAGGTCGATGGAGGCGAAGTCGTGTACATGTCCGAGCCTTTGGATCGTCCGCAGGCGTTGGAGGGGTCGACCTATAAACTGAAGTGGCCCGATAGCGAGCACGCGATCTATCTGACCATCAATGACATTGTCATCGGCGGCCGGCGTCGCCCGTTCGAGGTGTTCATCAACTCGAAGAACATGGAACACTACGCTTGGACGCTGGCGCTAACCCGGATGATCTCGGCCGTGTTCCGGCGGGGCGGGGATGTGTCCTTTGTGGTCGAAGAGTTGAAGGCTGTGTTTGACCCGCGCGGCGGAGCCTGGGTTCAGGGCAAATACATCCCGTCGATCCTGGCCGCGATTGGTGGCGTGATCGAGCAGCACCTGATCAATATCGGCTTTCTTGAAGGGGAAGGCATGGGGCTGAAATCCGACCCTCAGGCGCAGGTGGTCAATATGGATGCGCCACGCGGCAAAGCCTGTCCGTCCTGTGGTCAATTCGATATGGTGATGATCGAAGGTTGCATGACCTGCCGCAGTTGCGGGCATTCCAAGTGTGGCTGAGTTAGAAATCCTAAAGCAACAAAAGTTGATCGATTCTGGCGGGAAAATACCCCGCCAGAAGTCAATAGTTGAATCTCAAAGGCCACAATTTCGTTAACATTACATTAACGTCTCTTTTCCGCCTTAATTTACGTTGATAAGGGTAGCCCAGTACGCAGTGATGGGTTTAAGGGTACAGGCGGTAATATGAGAACCGGAAAAAGCGGTCGTATAGCCATTTCTTGGAGGCAAACGGAAATCGATGGACTTGAGGCAGCGCCCTTGTCCTTTTTGAGCGTCGGAGCTGCCTGGTCGTGGCGCGGACAGGCACGATTTTTGAAGAATTCCTCTGTGCAGATGCTGGAAGGAGCCGAAGACATTGGTTCCGACTTAGCGACGCTGAGCCATTGCGCGCATGTTCAAAACCTTTCAGAGGAAGCGAGTGGCCTGCTTGTGTTGACCAACGGTGCGCAAACTTTCACAGCGGCGTTGTTCCCAGTTGCTGGCGAATCAGCCCCGATACTGGTCTTCGAAGGGGATTGCCCGGAGCGGGATCAGGATTTCTGGATTAGTGAAGTCGCCGAATTTGCGGGCCAGGGGAACGAAGCAACCGGGATGGATGAGACTGTCATAGCGTTCCCATCCCGATCCACTCCGGTCCTGGATGATCAAGATCAGCAGAGGGCGGTTTCTGTCGGACGCAGAGCTGACTGACCCGCAGGTAAACCTCGATTTCAATGGAAATTCCAATGTTGCATGGCATGGTGTGTTGACTCTGCCGGTTTCGCGGATATAAGCGCGGCTTCATTGGTGTTGGTGGCCCCCGCAAGGGGATGCCTGTCATGGGGGAAACCTCAAGAGGACAACGCCCTTCATAGTGGTCCGTCTGGACCTCGACCTTAAGAAGGAGATCAGCCGTGACCAAACGCACGTCTGCCAAGCACAAAATCGACCGCCGGATGGGCGAAAACATCTGGGGTCGTCCGAAATCCCCGGTCAACCGCCGCGAATACGGCCCCGGCCAGCACGGTCAGCGCCGCAAGGGTAAACTGTCGGACTTCGGTCTGCAGCTGCGCGCCAAGCAGAAGCTGAAAGGTTACTATGGCGACCTGACCGAGAAACAGTTCCGCCGCATCTACGCAGAAGCCGTCCGTGTGAACGGTGATACTGGTGAAAACCTGATCGGTCTGCTGGAGCGCCGTCTGGACGCTGTTGTTTACCGCGCCAAGTTCGTGCCGACCGTGTTTGCTGCACGTCAGTTCGTGAACCACGGACACGTCAAAGTGAACGGCAAGCGGGTCAACATCCCCAGCTACCGCGTCAAAGAAGGCGACGTGATCGAAGTGCGCGACAAGTCCAAGCAGCTGGCTGTTGTTCTGGAAGCTGTTGCTTTGGCCGAGCGTGATGTGCCTGACTACATCGACGCGGACCACTCGAAAATGACCGCGACTTTCGTGCGCGCACCGGGTCTGGGCGATGTGCCGTACCCGGTCATGATGGAGCCGAACCTGGTCGTCGAATTCTACGCGAAGAACTAATCTTCGCCGAGACGCAAAATTTAAAGGGCCGCGCTTTCAGCGCGGTCTTTTTTTGTTTGTAGGGGCTCTGCCCTAGTCGATGCACGACGCACCCGAGGTATTTTTGGCCAGATGAAAAAGCGGATCAGATCGGCAAGGGGCGACCTTCGGCGATTGCTTCCATCGCGAAATACGAGGTCACGCTGTCCAGTTCGACTTTTTCGATCAGGCGTTGATAGACCTTGTCATATGACGCCATGTCCTCGGTCACGACCTTCAATTGATAGTCATAGTCGCCACCAATCCGGTGGAAATCCACCACTTCGGGGATGGTCAGCACATGGCTGCGAAATGCCTGCAACCACTCGGCCGAGTGATGCCGGGTGCGCAGCATAACAAAAACCACAAGGCTCAGCCCCAACTTCTCCCGTGCGATCCGTGCGGTTGAGCCGGTGATCACACCATCCTCATTCAGTGCCTTCAACCGCCGCCAACAGGCGTTCTGCGACAGCCCGACCCGATCGGCCAGTTCGCGTTGGGACAAGGTCGCGTCTGTTTGCAGCTCACGCAGGATGCGTTTATCAATTTGATCTATTTTTTCCACCATTCCTGATCATATGACACAAATTATTGAAAATCTATCAAAAGAACGGTGAAGTTTACTCAGGCAAAAGCAATCACATTGGTAGGGCAATACGGAGACTATGCCATGACCCTGTCCAAATTTCGCGCAGACATCCTGTCCACCACTCGCAATTCAAGCCTGCGCGACGGGCTGATCGGAGAGAACGTTCTGATCCCGGGTCTGCATGGGGACGTGCCGCTGGTCTATGCGGATTACGTCGCTTCGGGCCGTGCGCTGCGGCAGGTTGAGGATTTTGTCACCGAACAGGTGCTGCCTTTTTATGCCAACAGCCACACCGAGGCCTCCTATTGCGGTTCATACATGACTCGGTTGCGCCGCGAGGCGCGTGCAGAGATTGCCCGCATCGTTGGCGCGAGGGGAGAAGACGCGGTGATATTCACCGGGTCCGGCGCTACTGCGGGTCTGAACCGGCTGGTCAGCTTGTTGGGTGTGGATGCGGCTGACCGGCCGGTCGTTTTGATTGGGCCGTACGAGCATCATTCGAACATTTTGCCGTGGCGTGAAAGCAAGGCACAGGTGATCGAGATTCCTGAAGCTATTGAAGGTGGGGTTGATCTGGCGGCGCTGGAGCAGGTTCTGATCGACAATGCTGCATCGGATCTGATCATCGGGTCGTTTTCGGCTGCGTCGAATGTAACCGGAATCATTACCGACCCGGATCCGATCACCCGACTGCTCAAGGCGCATGGCGCCGTTTCGGTCTGGGATTACGCAGGCGGTGGTCCTTATCTGCCGATGGACATGGGGCCAGAGGATGCGCGCAAGGATGCTATCGTTGTGTCTCCGCATAAGTTTCCGGGCGGGCCGGGCGCGTCGGGTGTTCTGATCGTCAATCAGACCGCCGTGCGCCGCACATGCCCCAGTTGGCCCGGTGGTGGCACGGTCAGTTTTGTTTCGCCCTGGCGGCACGACTACAGCGAGGACCTGGCCACGCGCGAAGAGGCCGGAACACCCAACGTGGTCGGAGACATCCGCGCGGCGCTGGCTTTTATCGTCAAGGATGTTGTCGGCACTGATGAGATCGCCGAAAAAGAGGCGCAGTTTAACCGTATGGCGCTGGACGGGTGGGGTGACAACCCGAACCTGACCTTGCTGGGCGTCGATAACCCGCATCGCCTGCCGATCTATTCCTTCCTTGTGCGGGATAACTCTGGCCAGCCTGTTCATCAGCAACTATTCACCCGGATGCTTAGCGATATTTATGGCATTCAGGCGCGCGGCGGCTGTGCCTGTGCGGGGCCATATGCGCACCGTCTTCTGGGGATCGACCGCGCAACCTCGGATGAATTGCACGCGGCCCTGTCCGCGGGGGAAGAGATGAAGAAACCCGGCTGGGTGCGGCTGAACTTCTCGTATTTGATGAGCGAAGAGACCGTTCAGTTCATCATCGACAGTGTTAATGACCTGTCCCACCGGACCGAAGAGTTCGTACCATTCTACAACGCTGACCCGGCAACGGCCCGCTTCAAAGCGGCGTGACGGAATTGCCGCTTTTCTCAACGCGTTGAGACGGGTATGAGAGGCTCCAATTAACGGAGCCTCTTATGACCAAGATCACCCCTCAACCCGGCATTATGGACATCGCGCTGTATCAGGGCGGCCAGTCGCATGTGGCCGGGGTCGAGCATGTGATCAAGCTCAGCTCTAACGAAAACCCGTTCGGGCCCAGCCCCAAGGCGATTGAGGCGGTGCGCGACAGTGCCGTGACCTTGCATCGTTATCCCAGCACCGACCACGCTAGCCTGCGTGCCGCGATCGGGGAACGTCACGCGCTGGACCCCGCGCGGATCATCTGCGGTGTGGGCAGTGACGAGGTGCTGCAATTCGTGGCGCAAGCCTATGCCGGGCCGGGGGATGAGGTCATTTACACCGAGCACGGGTTTTCCATGTACCCGATTATCGCCCGTATGGCCGGGGCAACGCCGGTCATGGTGGCGGAACGGGATCGTCACGTGGATGTGGACAACATCCTTGCCGCGGTTACCGAGCAAACGCGCATCGTGTTTGTCACCAATCCGGGCAATCCGACCTCGACTATGATCGGCGAGGCGGACCTTGTGCGGTTGGCCGAAGCTTTGCCGCAAAGCTGTCTGTTGGTCATTGACGGAGCCTATGCAGAATTCGTCGATGGGTTCGATGGTGGTGCGTCTTTAGTGGATCGGTTCGAAAACGTCATCATGACACGTACGTTTTCCAAGATCTACGGGCTGGGCGGGATGCGGGTCGGTTGGGGCTTTGCCGCGCAATCGATCATCGACGTGCTGAATCGTGTGCGCCAGCCGTTCAACCTGTCTCTGACCGCGTTGGCTGCGGCCGAAGCGGCGGTGAAAGACGACGACTACCTGACCTTCTGTCACGGCGAAAACGCCCGGCTGCGCGTTTGGCTTTCGGAAGAACTTGCCAAGATTGGCGTGCCTACAGACCCGTCTTGCACCAATTTCATACTGGCCCGTTTCACCGATCAGGCCGAGGCCGAGGCCTGTGACGATTACTTCAAGACGCAGGGTTTGATCGTGCGCCGTGTGGCGGGTTACAACCTGCCCAACGCCTTGCGGATTACCGTGGGCGATGAAGAGGCATGCCGCCGTGTCGTTGCGGCCATCACCGCATTCAAAGGGGGCGCCGCATGAGCCAGGTATACGACCGCGTCGCACTGATCGGGCTGGGCCTGATTGCGTCGTCCATGTTCTGGGCCATCAAACGCGCGGGCCTTGCGGGTGAGGTCACCGGCTATGCCCGGTCCGAGGCCACACGCGATACTGCCCGTCGGATAGGCCTGTGCGACCGCGTCTGTGACACGGTGCAAGAGGCGGTTGAGGGTGCGGATTTGGTAGTGCTTTGCGTACCCGTCGGCGCAATGGGGACGGTCGCGCAAGAAATCGCACCGATCCTGAAACCGGGCGCGACGGTGACCGATGTGGGCTCGGTCAAGCGGCACGTGATAGAAGCGGTCTCGCCCCATATTCCCGAAGGAGTGCATTTCATCCCGGCGCACCCGCTGGCAGGGACCGAGCATTCCGGGCCCGAATCCGGGTTTGCCGAACTGTTCGATAATCGCTGGAGTCTGCTGGTGCCGGTTGAAGGTTCGGACCCGGACGCAATAGCCCGTTTGCGTGCGCTTTGGGAAGGAATGGGCGCGAATGTGGATGAGATGGACGCGGACCACCACGATCTGGTTCTGGCTGTGACCTCACATGCGCCGCACCTGATTGCTTACACGATGGTTGGCGTGGCAGACGACCTGCGCCGCGTCACTGACACAGAGGTCATCAAGTATTCGGCCGCTGGTTTTCGGGACTTCACCCGCATCGCGGCGTCGGACCCGACCATGTGGCGCGATGTGTTCCTGACCAACAAGGACGCGACCCTGGAAATCCTCGGGCGCTTTACCGAGGAGCTTTTTGCGCTGCAACGTGCTATTCGCACCGGCGATGGCGAACATCTGTTTGACTATTTCACTCGTACCCGCGCGATCCGGCGTGGGATTATCGATGCGGGGCAGGATACGGATGCGCCTGATTTCGGACGGGGAAAGGCGAACCCATGAAACGCGGCTGGAGGTTCCTTGCGATTGGATATTTGGCGGTCTGCGCCACAGTGTCCAACGCGGCGCCTCCTGAACAGTCGCTGGTTCCGGTTGCGCGGCCTTCGGCGACCCCGGTGCTTGCCTTTGCCAGCCCTCTACCCAGCGCAAAGACCCGTCCTGCATTACGCCCTAAGTCTCCGCAATTATTGGCCGTGGCGGCACGCCCCTCGGAATTGCCGTTGCTGGGGCCGGATACCTCGTTGATGCCGTATCTGCGACCTAAGGAATTGGAACAGGAGGCGTTGTTCAAGAAACGCAAACTGCGCAAAACTTCGGTCTGTGGGGATATCGCTATTCAGGGCAAGCCTGTCGGAAATGTGCCCGGTCGTATCAAGGCCTGCGGCATCAAGGATGCTGTGCAAATCACATCGGTTTCAGGTGTGGTACTCAGCCGCCCGTCGACGATGGATTGCGGTACGGCGATAGCGTTGAACAAATGGGTCGACAAAACGGTCAAACCCACCTTCAAACGGCGCGGTCCGGTGGCCGAGCTTCAGATTGCTGCCCATTACGCCTGTCGGACCCGAAACAATCAAAAAGGGGCCAGAATTTCAGAACACGGCAAAGGCCGGGCAATCGACATCTCGGGCTTTAAAATGGCAGACGGAGAGGTCGTGACCGTTCTGAAAGGCTGGCGAAAGAACCCGTCAAAACGTCAGCTGACCAAAGTCTGGCGCGGTGCGTGCGGCCCGTTTGGCACGGTTCTGGGGCCGAATGCGGACCGGTACCACCGCGATCATTTCCACCTGGATACGGCACGCCATCGTCGCGGGCCGTACTGCCGTTAACGCAGGATCAGACGCGGTGCCGGGCCCAAAGGGATTGGGCCCATGGCGACAAACCCATCGCGGAAATTCAGCTGCACGTCCAACGCATTGGGGTTGCCGCCAAGCCCGGCCAGAAAATTCAGTGTCGTTGTCACTGGGTCTACCGCCTGATCGGGCAGGGCGCCTGCCGCGTTGGCCATGTCGATCATGTCGCGCCAGTTTTCGGCCCGGATCGCGATTTCTCCGGTGGGAATGCCCTGTGGGTCTACGTCCAGCTCTCCGGTTGCGAACAGGCGCAGCGCGCCCCATTTCATTTCAGCCAGGCGCAAGTCCAGCTTAACCGGTTGCGGTCTGCTTTGTTCCAGCGCGGATCGATCCCATGCCTTGTCGAAAGTGGCAGTCAGGTCCAGCTCCAGCGTTTCAAACGCTTGCGGCAGGGTAGTGGCCGAACGCATCAGTTCGCGCAGGTCATCGCCGGGGGTGAAGCCGTCTGCCTGCGCGCTGATCACATATGCCTCGGGGGTGGCGGTCTGTTCCATCACAAGGGCCAATGTGTTGCCCCCGGCCAAAGCCTCGGAATCATCGGTGATCGACCACGGCCCGGCAGTCAGAGCCATCTTTTCCAACATAAGCGCCACGCCGGGTTGCAGTTCCAGTTCGGCCTGCAGGTCGGTGGCCTGAATCGTTGCGGTCTGGTCGAAATAGGACAGGCGCTGCGGCGTGTCGGCAAAACGCAGCACTTGTCGACCAGGCCAGATTGCCGGGCTTTGGAATTCGATCCAGTCCGCGCTCCAGGCGGTGCCATTGACCGGGTCGGCCAGCGCCGGGTTATTCAGACGCGTCATGTGGTTCAGTGGATACCCTGCAGTTTCAACGTCTGAAAAATCAGCCTGCCAGCCCTGTTCCTGCTGTTTGTCAAACCATGTGGTGATCGCGTTGCGCAGGCCGAAGCCGGCGACGAACCAATAGACGCTCCAGATTACAGCGATGAAAATGATTACCCGTATCAGACCGCGCATGGCAGTTCGCCCTTTTTCCCACCTCGGAATTGATGTTTATAGACGCAAACGGGCAAGGACCAGTGCTATGACGATGTGGGTTTTCGGATATGGATCGCTGCTGTGGAATCCGGGCTTTCCGGTGGCCCGCAGCGAACGCGCCACACTGAACGGTTATGCGCGGTCCTTTTGCATGAGCTCGATCCACCATCGCGGTACTGAAGACCATCCTGGTCTGGTTCTGGCGCTGGACGAACAGGCCGACGCCAATTGCAAGGGGCTGGCTCTGGCGGTTGAGGCAGGACACGAAGACCGCACCCTGCATGAATTGCGCGAGCGCGAGCTGATCTCGTCGGCCTATGTCGAGAAGATGCTGGACCTGCACCTGGACAGTGGCGAGGTTGTGAATGCCGTGACTTACGTGATCGACGCCGATCATGTGCAGTATTGCGGCGGTATCCCTCTGGAAGAGCAGGCCCAGATAATCGCCCATGCGGTCGGCGGGCGGGGGCCAAACACCGAATACCTCTATAACACCGCCGAACATTTGGCCGAGATCGACCTGCGCGACCCCGATCTTGAGTGGTTGGCGCAACGTGTGCGTGATATCACCGCATAAACCCTTGGCGTCACCGGTATAAGTTCGCTAGATTCAGCGCAGAGCAGGCAAAAACCGGGAACCACGCGCATGGCGCAGGCACATCAGGGCGCGAGACCTCATTTCTCGCATCCCATTCGACAGATTGTGATGATGTTGGTCGCAATAGGTCTGGCCGGGTTGGGCGTCTTTATGGCCTTGCCCTATGTGATGCCGGTGATTGAAGCCAACCCATACCTGAACGGCTTTATCATCCTGGTGTTCATCATCGGTGTTTTCGCCTGTTTCTTTCAGGTGACCCAACTGATCGGCTCTGTCCGATGGATCGAGGCGTTTGTGGGCGGTGTTGTGCGCGAAGATGCCCGCACACCGCAATTGCTGGCACCGTTGGCATCCCTGCTGCGCGAACGGGGCGCGCGGTCTCAGATCAGCTCAACTTCGACACGGTCCATTCTGGATTCAGTCGCAGAACGGGTCGAGGAAGAACGTGAGATCACCCGTTATATCACCAACGTCCTGATCTATCTGGGTCTTTTGGGTACGTTCTTCGGGCTGGCCACCACGGTTCCCGCCATCGTGGACACAATCCGCAGCCTTAACCCGCAGGAAGGTGAAGAGGGGCTGGCCGTGTTCAATCGCCTTATGGTCGGGCTGGAATCGCAGCTGCAGGGCATGGGCGTGGCCTTCGGGTCTTCGTTGTTGGGTCTGGCTGGCTCGCTGATCGTTGGTCTTCTGGAATTGTTTGCGGGCCATGGACAGAACCGGTTCTACCGCGAGCTTGAGGAATGGTTGTCCTCGATCACCCGCGTTGGCTTCGGGGCCAGCGATGAAGGTGGCGCTGAACTGGCGGTTCTGACGCCAGTATTGGATGCCATGTCCGAACAGATGAACGCGCTGCAGGATCTGTTTTCAGCGCAAGAGGCTGATCGCGCTGCGGTGTCGTCCAAACTGGGCCAGTTGGCGGATTCGATCGGCGAAATGAACGTGCGACAGTCCGATGCCGAGGGCGTGACAGCTGCCTTGGAACGGGTTGCGCTTGGGCAGGACGCCCTGCTGGATCACATGCGCGAACAGGGCGCTGGAGACGGGATAGACGCCGAAAGCCGTATGCGCCTGCGCTCGATGGATGTGCAGTTGCTTCGTATTCTCGAAGAAATCTCGGCTGGCCGTCAGGAAAGCATGAGCGAGTTGCGCAAGGATATCGAATTGCTGGTCAAAGCCCTGACCTTACCCCGAGGCGCCGTGCGTACTGCTCCGGAAGGAGAGTAATCCATGGCCCTGTCCCGACGCACAGGTCAACGGTTCCAGGGTTCGGTCTGGCCCGGTTTTGTGGATGCGATCACCGGACTTTTGATGGTGCTGACGTTTGTGCTGACGATCTTCATGGTCGTGCAGTTTGTGCTGCGTGAGACTATTTCCGGGCAAGAGGACGAACTGACCGCCTTGTCGGATGAGGTTGCGGCGCTGGCCGGAGCGTTGGGGCTGGAAGAACGGGAAAACAGCCGGTTGCAAGCGCGGTTGGGTGTGTTGAACTCGACTTTGTCGCAGGTCGAGAACGAACTGGTGCAAGCGCAGATCCAACTGACCGATTTTGAGGCTCAGGTCGCGGCCCTACTGGTAGAGCAGGAGCGTGCACAGGGTCAAATCGCCGAGTTGGTTGATGAGCAGGGCGCGTTGAATCTGGCCTTGGCGCAAAGCCGCGCTGAGATCGATGAACAGACCGAAGCCGCGCGTCTGGCTGCAGCGCAACGCGAGGCGCTGGAAGCCTTGGTTGCTGATCTAGAACAAAGCGATGCGGCGCAGTCCACGCGGATTTCTGAGCTAGAAGAACAACTGAGCACCGAAGAGGCTGCCAAGCTGGCTGAGGCCGCCGCCGCCGAAAATCTGCGCAACCGATTGCTGAACGCGGATGCTGAACTGACGGCCATGACCTTGGCGCTGGAAGCGCAGCGGAAAGAGGCTGAAGAGACCTTGACACTGTTGGCCGCTGCACAGGCTGCAAAAGCCGAATTGGAACGGCAGTTTGGGGCCTTGAACGCAGAAGATCTGCAAGCTCGGCTTGAGGCAGCCTTGGCAGCCCGGACCGAGGCTCAGGCTGAAGCGCAGGAACAACGCACATTGGCCGACGAACGCGCGGCCTTGCTGGCCGTTGCGCGTGATACGCTGTCGAATGAGCAGGCGATTTCGGAAAAAGCGCAGCGCGAAACGGCATTGCTCAATCAGCAAATGGCGGCACTGCGCGAACAATTGGGTGGGTTGCAGGCGTTGCTGGACGATTATCAGGAGCGCAATGCGGCCGCCGATATCCGTATCCAGACGCTGGGTCAGGACCTGAATGCAGCGTTGGCGCGGGCCGCGTCGGAAGAACGTCGCCGCCGACTGCTGGAAGAGGCCGAGCGCGTTCGCCTAGAGGCCGAGGCCGAAGAACTGGCAGCACAGGCCGAGGACCTGCAGCGTTACCGTTCTGAATTCTTCGGTCGTTTGCGCGATGTCCTAGGCGATGAAGAAGGCGTGCGGATCGAAGGAGACAGGTTCGTTTTCTCATCCGAGGTGCTGTTCGACACAGGATCAGCTACGCTGTCGCCGGTCGGGCGGCAAGAGGTCGCCAAGGTGGCCAATATCCTGCGCAGTGTAGCGGCAGAAATTCCCGAGGGTCTGAACTGGGTCATCCGTGTCGATGGCCACACGGACAACGTACCTCTGGCCGGGACGGGCCGGTATCGCGACAATTGGGAACTCAGCCAGGGCCGGGCGCTTTCGGTGGTGCGATACATGGTCGAAGCGCTGGGTATCCCGCCGAACCGGCTGGCCGCCAACGGGTTTGGTGAGTTCCAGCCTGTCAATCCCGCCGATACCCCCGAAGCCCGCGCCCAGAACCGCAGGATCGAGTTGAAATTGACTGAGCGTTAAATCGCTACAATGGGCTTTTTCAGGCAGACGAAAGTGGTTTCGATCCGCCGCAATTTTAGCTCGCGCTGGGTGAAAGGCGAGTGTGATGCCCCTATATCTGCCCCATAGGTTGAGCAGGTACGGATTTGAACAAATTGGCAGTTGAATTGCAAAGCGCGGTTGATGAAGCCCTGCAAGCACCTTATCGGCGTGTGGTCCGGTTTGAGACCTTAAAAGGAACCCCGTTTTGGATGAAGCGCATTGAGCAGTCTGCGCCTCTGCTTTGGCTGGTAAAGGGAACTCCGAATATGGCGTTCGACCGGGACCGGTGTTCACATCATTTCCTGTGGCACAGCGGTGTGCCAGTCCCGGCAATTGTGACCGAAGGTACCGGCTACTTTGTGCTTGAAGATGCTGGCGCCAGTCTGACTGACATCTGCAAGTCTGACTCTTTGACCGCCGAGGATAAAGAAAAGGCATGTCATGCGGCGGGGCAAGCGTTGGCACGCTTGCATTCAATCGACCTAGCCCACGGGCGCCCGGCTTTTCGGGATATGTGCTGGGACGGGCAGCAAATTCGTTTCATTGATCTCGAATACTTTGTGCAAACCAGGGCCGGGCGCATTCGCAAAGCCAGGGACGTTGGAATCGCGTTGGTGTCCGCTTTGTCTCAGAGTTTCGACGGGCTGCGTTATGCTCAAGTCTTTCTGTCGGCCTATCGGGCTTCACGGCGCCGTCGATCAGAGTATTTTCACAGCCCGCATCCACAGCGCACCAAATAAACATAAAAAAACCCGCCGTTGAAGGCGGGTTTCTTTCTGTATCACGATGCAATCAATCTGCGGTCAGCAGCGGTGGCTTGTCCCCCGGAATGCGCGGCTGATCGGGGCCGAAGATTTCCAGGTTCAACTCGCCCTTCTTGACCGAGACACGAACCACACCACCCTTGGCCAGCTTGCCGAACAGCAACTCCTCGGCCAGAGGCTTCTTGATGTGTTCCTGGATCACGCGGCCCAGAGGACGCGCGCCCATCTTGTCGTCATAGCCCTTGTCGGCCAGCCATTCGGCGGCTTTGGGCGTCAGGTCGATGGTCACATTGCGATCCAGCAATTGCGCCTCAAGCTGCAGGACGAATTTCTCGACCACTTGCAGGATGACCTCTTTCGGCAGAGGTGCGAACGAGATCACGGCGTCGAGACGGTTGCGGAATTCCGGCGTGAACATGCGTTCGATCGCAGCGGTATCCTCGCCTTCGCGGCGGTCACGGGCAAAGCCAATGGCGGCCTTGGCCTGTTCCTGCGCACCCGCGTTCGACGTCATGATCAGAACCACGTTGCGGAAATTCACCGTGCGGCCGTTGTGATCGGTCAGCTCCCCGTGGTCCATCACCTGCAGCAGGATGTTGAACACGTCCGGGTGGGCCTTTTCGATCTCATCCAGCAGCAGCACGCAATGCGGATGCTGATCCACGCCGTCGGTCAGCAGACCACCCTGATCGAACCCGACATAACCCGGAGGGGCACCGATCAGACGGGAGACCGCGTGTTTCTCCATATATTCCGACATGTCAAAGCGCAGCAGTTCCACGCCCAGCGTATCTGCCAACTGTTTGGCCACTTCGGTCTTACCCACACCGGTTGGACCAGCGAAGAGATAGTTGCCGATGGGTTTTTCTGGTTCGCGCAGACCAGCACGGGCCAACTTGATTGCGCTGGCAAGCGCCTCGATAGCTTCGTCCTGACCAAACACCACCCGTTTCAACGAAGTTTCCAGATCTTTCAGAACCTCCGCATCGTCCTTGGTGACGTTTTTGGGCGGAATGCGCGCGATCTTGGCAACGACGGCCTCAATCTCTTTCACACCGATGGTCTTGCGGCGTTTGCTTTCTGCGACCAGATGCTGTGCGGCACCGGCCTCATCGATCACGTCGATGGCCTTATCTGGCAGTTTGCGGTCGTTGATATAGCGCGCCGACAGTTCTACGGCGGTTTTGATCGCATCCGCAGTGTACTTGATCTCGTGATGCTTCTCGAAATAGGGTTTCAGACCGCGCAGGATTTTTACGCTGTCTTCGACCGAAGGTTCATTCACGTCGATCTTCTGGAACCGGCGGCTGAGCGCGCGGTCTTTTTCGAAATGTTGACGGAACTCTTTATAAGTGGTCGAGCCCATGGTGCGCAGCTTGCCGCCCTGCAGGGCAGGTTTCAGCAGGTTCGACGCATCCATCGCGCCACCCGAAGTCGCACCGGCACCGATCACGGTGTGAATCTCGTCAATAAACAGCACAGCGTCGGGGTGATCTTCCAATTCCGTCACGACTGCTTTCAGCCGTTCCTCGAAATCACCGCGATAGCGGGTGCCCGCAAGCAGCGCGCCCATATCCAGCGAATAAATGGTGGTGTTCGACAGCACATCAGGGGCTTCGCCGCCCACGATCTTGTGGGCCAGACCCTCGGCAATGGCGGTTTTGCCCACGCCCGGGTCACCCACCAGCAGCGGGTTGTTCTTGCGGCGACGGCATAGCACCTGAATGCAGCGTTCCACCTCATCGGCGCGACCGATCAGGGGGTCGACATCGCCTGCACGCGACTTGGCGTTCAGATCGATGCAATATTTCCCAAGCGCGCTTTCTTTCTGATCACCATCAGTGGTGCTGGATTGAGCCTCTTCCTCGACCTGATCCGCGCCGGAAACCGAGCGGTTTTCGCCATATGCCGGATCTTTGGCTACGCCGTGTGCGATGAAATTCACCGCGTCATAGCGCGTCATGTCCTGTTCTTGCAGGAAATAGGCTGCGTTGCTTTCGCGTTCAGCAAAGATGGCGACCAGAACGTTGGCTCCGGTCACTTCGGTGCGGCCCGAACTTTGCACGTGGATCGCGGCGCGCTGAATCACGCGCTGGAAAGCGGCGGTTGGTACGGCCTCGGACCCATCAATGTCGGTGACCAGATTAGACAGGTCTTCGTCGATGAATTCGACCAAAGTGCTGCGCAATTCTTCCAGATCGACGCTGCAGGCTTTCATGACGCGGATGGCATCGGGTTCTTCCAGCAGCGCCAGCAGCAGATGTTCCAGCGTTGCAAATTCATGTCGCCGTTCATTCGCAGCCGCAAGGGCCGCGTGGATGGCTTGTTCTAAAGTGCTCGAGAATGAAGGCACGCGGGTGCTCCTCTGTCTTGGGTCGAAAGGGGCAGGATGTGGCCCCGGTTCAACCATGTCCTCATACTAATAGAGTTTGGTTGATCGTGGCCCGGCTTCAAGGGTTTTCTTTCACTTGACAGTCACATTTCCTGTGACCGTGGCCGTGAAGAGCGCGAAATAAGCATTAGAAGCGGTCTTTTCTAGCCCTGATTTCGGCAAATACAGCCGTCGGTTCGGCGTTTTCCATACCCAGATTGGCCTGAATCGACGCATCAGTGGCACGCAAGAACGGGTTTGTGGCCTTTTCCAGCGCCAGGCTCGAGGGAACCGTAGGTTTTCCGGCGGCGCGGGCGGTGTCGATATCCGCAATGCGTTGCTGCAGTGCGGCATTGCCTGGATCGACCGAAATGGCGAATTTGGCGTTGGATTGCGTATATTCGTGGCCCGAATAGACGATTGTTTCGTCGGGCAGTGCGGCCAACTTGGAAAGAGATTGCCACATCTGCGGCGCGGTACCTTCGAACAGGCGGCCGCAGCCCAGGGCCATCAGGCTGTCTGCGGTAAAAACGGCAGCGCTTTGCGGCATGTAGAATGCAATATGACCAACCGTGTGGCCTGACACATCCAATACCTGCACCGGTTCGTCACCAATCTGGAACGAGTCGCCCTCGGCCACTTGCAGATGCAGTGGGGGCAGGCGGTGGGCGTCGGCACTGGCACCAATGACTTTGGCGTGGTGTCTTTCCAGAATACCGGTCAGCCCGTCGACGTGATCCCAATGATGATGGGTCAGCAACACGTGACTTAGCGTCCAGCCGCGGGCGTCCAGTTCTGCCAGAATCGGTCCTGCTTCGGGCGCATCAATCAGGGCGGTCTGGCCACTGGTGGCGTCATGCGCCAGAAAAGCATAATTATCGCTGAGACATGGGATGGTTACGATCTCAAGAGGCATGGCCTTTTGCCCTTTCGTTGCTAGACTGCGCCCAGCTAAGCCGATTGACCAGGTGTCCGCAATGCATCTTGATGTGCAGGATCTGAGGAATTTCTACTACCGCAGCACATTGGGCCGTGCGGCGCAGGCCGCTATTCGTGGACGGCTGACGCAGTTGTGGCCCGAAGCCAAAGGTCAGACCGTAGTAGGCTTTGGCTTCGCGGTGCCACTTTTGCGGCCATATCTGGCAGAAGCGCGTCGTGTCATCGGCTTGATGCCAGGGCCGCAGGGGGTCATGCCCTGGCCTGCCGGGATGCCCAATGTCTCTGTGCTGACCGAAGAAACACTCTGGCCCATTGAAACTGGGCACGTGGACAAATTGGTCGTGATGCACGGGTTGGAGACCTCAGGCCAGCCCAGCGAATTGCTGAACGAATGCTGGCGGGTTCTCGGACCAGGCGGGCGCGCGATTTTCATTGTGCCGAACCGGGCCGGGCTGTGGTCGCGATCAGATCGAACGCCCTTTGGATTCGGGCGCCCGTATTCGGCGTCGCAGTTGGAAAGCCAGCTCAAGGCGCATCACTTCATTCCCGAAGGCCACTGCTCGGCCCTGTATATGCCGCCTTCGTTTCGCCGGTTCTGGTTGAAATCGGGCAGTCTGATCGAAAAAACCGGTCAGCGCATGCCAACGGTGATGGCAGGGGGCGTGCTGATGGTAGAGGTCACCAAGCACATCCGCCCCCCCAGCGGCACCGTCACAAAAGATACCGAACGTCGCCCGATCAAGGCGCTAGATGGACTGTTGAAGCCAGCATAATTCTTGTGTCGATTTGGGACGTTTCAAAGCCCGAATTTGCGGGAAATAGGTCACAGGAATCGCAAAAACCTACACTTTCGTAACATTTTTCCTGCCTTCCAGCCGGATAAAAGGGTCGCACCCTTCGTAAGTAATTGAAACAAAACATTTTGTGGATAAAGTGCTTGCCGTGATAATATATTGCTAGCTTGGTTCGGCTCTGCTACATCCCCGGTGATTTTGATCCCCGGCCGTCTGGGCGGGGTTTCCTCACGCCCCCGTGGTAGCGGCCGCTACTCAAAATCGGGGCCTCAAATATCGGAAGGGTGGACGTGTCCGAACCAGCTTCGATTTCCACTGGCATTGCTGAACGCTATGCCACCGCGATCTTTGAGATCGCCAAAGAGAATAATGGCCTTGCAGGTCTGGAAACCGGCATCAACGATTTGGCAGCAGCTTTGGGCGAAAGCGCCGACTTGCGCGACCTGATTGCATCGCCGCTGGTATCCCGCGCCGAACAGGAAGCAGCGATTACCGCGATTGCCGACAAGATGGGTCTGCATACCATCCTGCGCAACACGCTGGGTCTGATGGCCGAAAAGCGCCGCCTGTTTGTTATTCCGCAACTGGTGCAGGTACTGCGCGACATGCTGGCAGACGAACGCGGCGAAGTGACCGCCGATGTCGCCTCGGCCAAGGCGTTGACCAAGACGCAACTGGATAAACTGTCCAAGACGCTGTCCGAGCGTGTGGGCAAGACCGTGACAATCAATGCGACCGTTGATGAAAGCCTCATCGGCGGTCTTGTCGTTAAAGTGGGCTCGAAAATGATCGATAGCTCGATCCGTTCGAAGCTGAACTCCCTACAGAATGCAATGAAAGAGGTCGGATAAATGGGAATCCAAGCTGCAGAGATTTCTGCAATCCTGAAGGACCAGATCAAGAATTTTGGTCAGGAAGCCGAAGTGGCCGAAATCGGCCGCGTGCTAAGCGTCGGTGACGGGATTGCCCGTGTATACGGCCTGGACAACGTACAAGCCGGTGAGATGGTCGAATTCCCCGGTGGCATCATGGGCATGGCGCTGAACCTGGAAAGCGACAACGTCGGTGTCGTTATCTTCGGTTCCGACCGTGACATTAAGGAAGGTGACACCGTCAAGCGCACCAACTCGATCGTGGATGTTCCGATCGGTGACGAGCTGCTGGGCCGTGTTGTTGACGGTCTGGGCAACCCGCTGGACGGCAAAGGCCCGATCAACGCAACCAAGCGTGGCGTTGCAGACGTTAAGGCACCAGGCATCATCCCGCGTAAGTCGGTTCACGAGCCGATGGCAACCGGCCTGAAATCGGTTGACGCGATGATCCCGATTGGCCGTGGCCAGCGTGAGCTGATCATTGGTGACCGTCAGACCGGTAAAACTGCTGTTGCTCTGGACGCGATCCTGAACCAGAAAGTGTACAATGACGCAGCAGGCGACGACGAGTCGAAGAAACTGTACTGCGTTTACGTTGCCATCGGTCAAAAGCGTTCGACCGTTGCGCAGCTGGTGAAGAAGCTGGAAGAATCCGGTGCGATTGAATACTCGATCGTTGTGGCCGCAACCGCGTCCGACCCGGCTCCGATGCAGTTCCTGGCACCCTACGCTGCAACCGCGATGGCCGAATACTTCCGAGACAATGGCCGTCACGCGCTGATCATCTATGATGACTTGTCTAAACAGGCTGTGTCCTATCGTCAGATGTCGCTGCTGCTGCGCCGCCCGCCCGGACGTGAAGCCTATCCTGGCGACGTTTTCTACCTCCACTCGCGCCTGCTGGAGCGTTCGGCCAAGCTGAACGAGGATTTCGGTGCGGGCTCGCTGACTGCTCTGCCGGTCATCGAAACTCAGGGTGGTGACGTTTCGGCGTTTATTCCGACCAACGTGATTTCGATCACCGACGGCCAGATATTCCTGGAAACCGAACTGTTCTACCAGGGTATCCGCCCTGCTGTGAACACCGGTCTGTCGGTTTCGCGTGTGGGCTCTTCGGCTCAGACCAACTCGATGAAGTCGGTTGCCGGTCCGGTTAAACTGGAACTGGCTCAGTACCGTGAAATGGCTGCGTTTGCTCAGTTTGGTTCCGACCTGGACGCCGCGACCCAGCAGCTGTTGAACCGTGGTGCGCGTCTGACCGAGCTTATGAAACAGCCGCAGTACTCGCCGCTGACCAATGCTGAAATCGTCTGCGTCATCTTCGCCGGTACCAACGGTTACCTCGACAAGATCGACGTGTCCGATGTTGGCCGTTACGAAGCTGGCCTGCTGGCGCACCTGCGTGGCAAGCACGCGGATCTGCTTCAGTGGATCACGGACGAAGATCCCAAGATCAAGGGTGACGCTTCCGATAAGATCAAGGCTGCGCTGGACGAATACGCCGCAACCTTCGCTTAAGGGAGAGGCGGGCATATGCCAAATCTTAAGGACCTTAAAAACAGGATCGAGTCGGTCAAATCGACCCGCAAGATCACCAAGGCCATGCAGATGGTCGCGGCTGCAAAACTGCGCCGCGCCCAGGAATCAGCTGAAGCCTCGCGCCCCTATGCCGAACGGTTCAATGCCGTGATGGCGGGGCTGGCGGCTTCGGTCGGGGGCAGCGACAGCGCCCCCAAGCTGCTCCGTGGTACGGGCAGTGATGATGTCCATCTGCTGGTCGTCATGACAGCTGAACGCGGCCTGTGCGGCGGCTTCAACTCGAACATCGCCAAGCTGGCCCGCCAAAAGGCGGACGAGCTGCGCGCCAAAGGCAAGACGATCAAAGTTCTGACCGTCGGCAAAAAAGGCCGCGACGCGCTCAAGCGTGATTTTGGCGATCTGTTCGTTGGACATATCGACCTGAGCGAGGTCAAGCGTCTGGGTTACACCAATGCGCAAGACATCGCGAAGGACGTCCTGTCGCGCTTTGACGGGGGTGAGTTCGACGTTGCCACGATCTTCTATTCGAAGTTCGTCAACGTTGTGACCCAAATCCCGACGGCACAGCAGGTCATCCCCGCCTCGTTCGAGGAAACCGAGGGTGACGATAGCGGTGCTGTTTTCGACTACGAGCCCAGCGAAGAGGCCATCTTGGCCGACCTGCTGCCCAAGGGGGTTGCAACCGCGATCTTCTCGGCCCTGCTCGAAAACGGAGCGTCTGAACAGGGTGCACGGATGTCCGCAATGGACAACGCGACACGCAACGCGGGTGAGATGATCGACAAGTTGACGATCCAATTCAACCGCTCGCGTCAGGCCGTGATCACCAACGAGCTGATTGAAATTATTTCCGGCGCCGAAGCGCTGTAAGAAAACCGGAGACAACAATATGGCGAATGCAAAAGGCAAAGTCACACAGATCATCGGGGCCGTCGTCGACGTGCACTTCGAAGATCAGCTGCCTGAAATTCTGAACGCGCTGGAAACCGAAAACAACGGCAAGCGTCTGGTACTGGAAGTTGCCCAGCACCTGGGTGAAAACACTGTCCGCACCATCGCGATGGACGCGACCGAAGGTCTGGTTCGTGGTGCTGAAGTGACCGACATGGGCGCGCCGATCTCGGTTCCGGTTGGTAACGCCACCCTGGGCCGCATCCTGAACGTTGTTGGCGATCCCATCGACGAAAAGGGCCCGGTTGAGGCAACCGAATCCCGCGCCATCCACCAGCCTGCACCGACCTTCGCAGAACAGTCGACCGAGTCGGAAGTTCTGGTCACCGGCATCAAGGTTGTGGACCTGCTGGCCCCTTACGCCAAAGGCGGTAAGATCGGCCTGTTCGGCGGCGCTGGCGTTGGTAAAACCGTTCTGATCATGGAACTGATCAACAACATCGCAAAAGTGCACTCGGGCTTTTCGGTGTTCGCGGGTGTTGGTGAACGGACCCGTGAAGGGAACGACCTGTACCACGAGATGATCGAATCGAATGTTATCAAGCCGGACAACCTGTCGGAATCGCAGGTGGCCCTGGTTTACGGTCAGATGAACGAACCTCCCGGAGCGCGTGCGCGTGTTGCTCTGACCGGCCTGACCCTGGCCGAGCAGTTCCGCGACCAGTCCGGTACCGACGTTCTGTTCTTCGTCGACAACATCTTCCGCTTTACGCAGGCGGGTTCCGAGGTTTCGGCTCTGCTGGGTCGTATTCCTTCGGCGGTGGGCTACCAGCCGACACTGGCCACTGACATGGGTGCCCTGCAGGAACGCATCACCTCGACCAAGTCGGGCTCGATCACCTCGGTGCAGGCGATCTACGTGCCTGCGGACGACCTTACCGACCCTGCGCCGGCAACCTCGTTCGCTCACTTGGATGCGACTACCGTTCTTAACCGTGCGATCTCGGAAAAGGGTATCTACCCTGCGGTTGACCCGCTCGACTCGACTTCGCGTCTGCTCGACCCGGCCATCGTTGGCGAAGAGCATTATCAGGTTGCGACCGATGTTCAGCAGATCCTTCAGCGCTACAAGTCGCTGCAGGACATCATCGCCATCCTTGGCATGGACGAGCTGTCGGAAGAGGACAAACTGACCGTGGCCCGTGCCCGTAAGATCGAACGCTTCATGTCGCAGCCGTTCGACGTGGCGCAGGTCTTCACCGGTAGCCCTGGCGTTCAGGTTCCTCTGGATGTCACCATCGCGTCGTTCAAGGCCGTTGTGGCTGGCGAATACGATCACCTGCCCGAAGCGGCCTTCCTGATGGTTGGCGGCATCGACGAAGTGATCGCCAAAGCGGAAAAGATGGCCGCAGAAGCCGCCTAAGGAGTATCCCTGATGGCAAACACGATGCAATTCGACCTCGTCAGCCCCGAGCGGAGCCTTGCTTCGCTCAGCGCGACGGCGGTCCAGATTCCCGGCGCGGACGGGGACATGACGGCGATGCCCGATCATGCCCCCACCATCACCACGCTGCGCCCGGGCATCCTGAAGGTCGAAGCACCTGAAGGGTCCAGCGAATACCTGGTCACCGGTGGGTTTGCTCAGATCAATGGCGATGGCCTGTCGGTTCTGGCCGAAAAGGCGATCCCGGTTGCCGAAGTGACACGCTCACACCTGGACGATCTGATCGCCGAGGCACGCGCGTCGCACGAGGCAGCGAAGGAAGGCGATGATCAGTCCATCGTTGACGACGCTGCCAAGTTGCTGGCCGACATGGAAGCCCTTGGAACGCATATGAGCCTGTAAGGCTCTGGCAATTCTTGTGATTTATAACGGCTCCGCCTGCGCGGGGCCGTTTTTTTGTCGTGATTTTGCCGAGGCCGCAGGATAGGTGTAAGGAATACAAAGACAAAGACATCAACAATGAAGACTTTTCGAACCCACCCTATTGGTATCGACCAAGGCGAGTCAGTGCTGTTTTCCGATTTCGCTGATGGCGGCGATATGTGGACGGGCGAGGGGCCACGCGAACGGCGGTCTGCGATCCTCTTCAGTCAGCCATTTCGAACCGCACCGGTGGTTCAGATTGGCGTGTCTTTATGGGATGTGGACACGTCCTCGGCGCTACGTGCCGAGGTGACGACTGCGGACATTACACCTGAGGGCTTTGTTACCGTATTCCGAACCTGGTCGGATACGCGAATTGCCCGGATACGGGTGACATGGACGGCCATTGGTGAGGTCGCACATGAGGACGACTGGGATATCTCGTGATTGATTCAACGCCTGAGCCAGGAAGTGGTTTGAAAAACATGCTACGCGCTTTTCGGGATAATCAGTGTAGTCTGGAAAACAACCAGTTCCACTCGTAAGGATTAGCACCGCTCAGAATTATGGCGCAAATCGTTATGACGGCTCCAAGCACGCAAAATACGGGAACACGACCCAAGGCAAAACCACGCACGAAAAGTCCGATAAATCCTATGAGCAGAGAAAGCATAGGGAGACCAATCATAATCACGCTGGCCCCGAGGGCGTACTCTCGGGCACTCTCGGTATCCATCGAGTGGGCGATTTTGCCTGTAATAAGGTAAAATGTGGCAATGGCGCCAAAGCTGAAGCCTACTATGGAACATATGGTCCGAGCCCTGTTTGACGTAATACGCTTTCGACGCCCTCCCGTTTCGGAGGCGTCCGCGATAGCCTTGTTCCGCTGTTTGTCACCAGCCAAAATGCCGCGGTACATAAGGATACAGCCAGCCACTAACGCGAACACCCCCGCAACACCCAGCCCGGCTGCGGCACCGATCCCATAGCTTTGCTTTATAACCTCGTAACTTTCGTTCGCCTGTTTTACTGCGTGTTGCCCGACACTCAAAAACAGTATGCCGACAAGGACCTTCCAGTGATTTGGTCGGAGTGATGGAGCTTTTGTTACTTTTTGCGAAAGGTCAGAGGTTGCTTGAGGGTTATTGGCGTTGATGCGTTGAATGCGGTCTTGAAAGCTTGTGTTGGACATGGGTCGAGGTCTGAAACTCTATCAGTTAGTGCTTGTAGGTTTTTTGCCAGGGCAATGTGTTGAAAATTGGTCCGACGTCAGCGCAATTGATGCGCAGAGGCCAAGAAAGGAGCCGCAACATAATTGGGTGTGAGACGTCTGAACTTTTCTACGTTTGACAACATTCGTAGCGCTAAGGCACAGGTCGCTCATAAAGTTGTTTCGCCGACATGCATTGACGTGTTCCAGACACGGTCCAACCAAGCTCTGCAAGCGGGCGTTGCCAGGATTGCGGTGGTCTGAAGTGGCGTGAAATGCTGCTCTAGGCCTCATTTCCCTCAATCATGTCCACACGGGTCGCGTGACGGCCGCCTTCAAATTCGGCGGTCAGAAAGGCATCGACGATATCCAACGCCTGACCTTCACCCACAACGCGCGCACCGATGGACAGCATGTTTGCGTCATTGTGCTGGCGGATCATCCGGGCCGAAAACGCGTCGGAACAAACACCACAACGGATGCCGGGGACTTTGTTGGCGGCCATCATGATGCCTTGACCGGTGCCGCACAGAACGATTCCCAATAGGCAATCGCCCGAAGCCACAGCCTGTGCAGCAGCTTTGCCGTGCAGGGGGTAGTGGGTGCTTTCAGGAGTGGTAGGGCCGATGTCCAACACTTCCCAGCCATTTGCCGCAACATGGTCAGCAACGGCCTGACGCAAATCAATGGCTGCGTGGTCACTGGAGAGAACGATGCGTTTGTTGACTGTCATGGGACTTTCCACAGATAACCACGCTGATTTTCGTGGCAGGTTGGTCGCGGGCGCGGAGGCCTGCAAAGGGAAGGGCGGCCCAAAAGGACCGCCCGATCCAAACTTAGTCCATGTGGTACATAGACTCGTAGATCGGGATCAAGGTCTTGTCTTCGAATAGCGACGACACGCTGGTACCGTTCCATATATTCAGGATCGCCTGCGTGAAGATCGGAGACGTTGGTACGATGCGGATGTTCTTGGCTTTTGCGATCTCTGGGGTTGGCTGGATCGTGTCGGTTAGCACCAACGACTTCATTACCGAATTGGTTACGCGTTCGACTGCCGGGCCGCTCATGACGCCGTGTGTGATGTAAGAGTGCACCTCTTTCGCACCATTATCCATCAGTACCTGAGCCGCTTTGCACAACGTGCCGGCAGTGTCGCACATGTCGTCTACGATCAGGCAAATCTTGTCTTTGACATCGCCGATCACGGTCATTTCTGCCACTTCGCCAGCCTTTTCGCGTCGTTTGTCAACGATCGACAAGGGAGCGCTGATGCGTTTGGCAAGTTCACGTGCACGGGCCACACCGCCCACGTCGGGCGAGACAACCATAAGTTCATCCAGGTTGTTCTTGAACTGGTGTTTTACATCCAGTGCAAAGATTGGCGAGGCATAGAGGTTGTCGACCGGCATATCGAAGAACCCCTGAATCTGCGCTGCGTGCAGGTCCATGGTAAGGATCCGCTCGATCCCTGCACCGGTCAGCATGTTGGCCACCAGCTTGGCGCTGATCGGCGTGCGGGCCTTGGTGCGGCGGTCCTGTCGAGCATAACCGAAGTAGGGGATAACAGCGGTGATCCGTTGGGCCGATGACCGGCGCAACGCGTCGGCAATGATCAGCAGCTCCATCAGATTGTCATTGGCGGGGTTCGAGGTTGGCTGGACGATGAACATGTCCTCGCCACGCACGTTTTCGAACACTTCGACGAAAATCTCGCCGTCATTGAACCGTTCAACTCTCGCATCGACCAGACCCTGATCGACGCCGCGATACAGGCTCATGCGGCGAGCTATGGATTCGGCAAGCGGAAGATTTGCGTTCCCAGCGATAAGCTTGGGTTCGTTGAGTGTCGGCATCGGCTGAGGTCCCCGGGCAGCAATGGCAAATGTGACAGATTCGTGATGTTGACACCGCTTAGCATGGCCTTACCGTCCAGCAAAGGTAACGCAGCGGAGAAAGTGCACATGGCCCGGATTGACTACTATTTTGCGACAATTTCGCCATTCACCTATTTGGCAGGTGAGCGGCTGGAGGAGGTCGCGGCCAAGCATGGCGCGACGATCAATTACAAACCGCTGGATATCATGGCGCTGTTCGGGCGTACGGGGGGAACGCCGCCAAAAGATCGCCACCCGTCGCGCAATGAATACAGGGCGCAGGAACTGCTGCGCCAATCCAAGAACCTGGGAATAGAATTCAATCTGCAACCGGCGCATTGGCCGACCAATATGGCGCCGTCGTCCTATGCGGTGATTGCAGCGATGAAGGATGGGGCAGGGGATGTAGGTAAGTTGGTCCAGTCCTTGCTGCGGGCCTGTTGGGCCGAGGAAAAAGACATCGCACAGGATGATGTGATCCGCGATTGCCTGACGCAGGCGGGCTTTGACCCAAATCTGGCAGACAGTGGCCTGCTGGTCGGCGCCGAAACCTATGCCGCCAATCTGGAAGAGGCCGTTGAAAGCGGCGTCTTTGGCGCGCCGTTCTACATTACTGAGGATGGCCAGCGGTTCTGGGGGCAGGACCGTTTAGATGATCTGGACCGGCACCTGACCGAGGCCAAGGGTTGACCGGCATGCCAGTCAAAGCAGGTCGAGGAAACGGTCGATATCGTCGCTGCTGATCGACCAGTCACAGACCAGACGGCAGGCGAGCGTCTCTTCGTCACTTGCCCCGTCAAGTTCTGCCCCCCAAAGGTGGTAGATCGCCCCGGCCTCATGCAGTTGCCTATGCCGGGCGCGGGAAAAATGGGCGAATACCATGTTGGCCTGCGGCTCGTGCAGGAAGGTCGCGCCCTTGGCACGCAGGCCGTCGGCCAGGTGGGCACAATTGGCGTTGGCCTTACGCGCCATAGTCAGCCACAGGTCATCCTGCAAATAGGCTGCCATCTGTGCGGACAGATAGCGATGTTTTGAAAACAGATGCGCACCGCGCTTGCGCCGCAGTTCAAACTCCCAGGCTTTGGATTCGTCAAAGAAGACAACTGCCTCGACCCCCATCAAACCGTTCTTGGTGCCGCCAAAGCTGACCGCATCGACGCCCGCTTTCCACGTCATTTCGGCCGGAGAACAGTTCAGCGCGACCAAAGCGTTTGTGAACCGAGCTCCATCCAGATGGACGGGCAGGTCAAACTCCTTTGCTACGCCGCACAATACCTGCAACTCCTCCAGCGAATAGACCGAGCCGCGCTCGGTCACCTGGGTGATCGAAACCGGTCCGCGTTGCGGACCATGCACACCGCGGGTTTCTTCGGCCAGAATGGAACGGCGCAGCGCTTCGGGATCCATCTTGTCGCCGCCGGGTACCAACGTCAGCTTGGTGCCGCTGTAGAATTCCGGCGCGTTGCATTCATCCTCGTGGATATGGGCGACGGGCGAACAGAACACCGTCTCCCACGGCTGTGCCAGGGTTGCCAATGCCAGCGAGTTTGCCGCCGTTCCGGTGGCTACCAGATACACCGCAGCACCGGGCGCTTCAAAGATGCCGCGAATTCGATCGCGCACCTCATTCATCAGTGTGTCGGCCCCATAGGCCATCTGATAGCCCTGATTTGCTTCGTTCAAAGCGGTCATGACCTGCGGATGGACCGGCCCGGAATTGTCAGAGGCAAAATACATCAGCTGGGCTCCTCGATGATATAGTCTTCCCATTCTTCGATGGGTGTTTCGAACTCGGACACTGTGCGCCCCTGAACCGAGATTCCGGTAGCGTGAACACTGTCCGGCGTACCTGATATCAATGGGTGCCAGTCGTAAAGAGGTTTCCCTTCCCACAACAGCCTGTAAGCGCACGTTTGCGGCAGCCAATAGGCGTGATCGTCGATATTGTCGGGCTTCATCACGATACATTCCGGCACGAACTGGTGGCGGATATCGTATTGGGTGCAGCGGCAGGTCTCATCATCCAGCAGACGGCAGGCGACGCAGGTCAGGGCCACCTCGCCTGTGTCTTCGTCTTCAAGCTTGTTCAGACAACACTTGCCGCAGCCGTCGCAAAGCGCCTCCCACTCTTGCTCGTTCATCTTGGTTAGGGGTTTGCGTTCCCAGAACCGGGGGCTCAGGCCAGTGCGATCAATAGGATCGGCGGTCATAGCGTCGCCAGCAGTGTTCGGGCCTTGTCACAATCAGAGTTCATTTGTGCAATCAACCCGTCCAGCCCGTCGAAGGTCAATTCAGGTCGTAGATATTCAACCAGACCAATCGATAGGGTCGCACCATAAAGGTCGCCTGAAAAGTCGAACAGGAAGGTTTCGATATTCGGCACTTCGCCCTTAAACATTGGCCGCGTCCCGATCGAGGCTGCGCCTTGATAGCTGCCTTGATGCGGGCCGTCCAACACATCGACCAGCACCGCGTAGACGCCGAATTTTGGCGGGTGCAGACCTTCGATGGACATGTTGGCGGTCGGGAAGCCCAACTCGCGGCCACGTTGTTCGCCGCCGATCACCGGACCCTCGATCCGATGCCAATGGCCCAGCATGGTTGCCGCATCGCGAGGGCGGCCTTCGGTCAGCGCTGTACGGATCGCGGTGGACGACACGATATTCTCGGACCGCTCCATCAAAGGTGCGATGGTGACGCCAAAGCCCATTTGTTGACCGAACCGAACCAGATCATCCGCCGTACCGCTGCGCCCCTTGCCGAAACAGAAATCGGCACCGACAACCACATGCGAAAGGCCCAACCCGTCGCAAATCACGTTCGACGCGAATTCTTCCGGAGTCAGCCCGGCAAGGGCGGAATTGAAGGGCAGTTCATACAATTTCTTGACACCCAGCTTTTCTAGCCGGTGCGCTCGGGCATTGCAGCGCATCAGGCGAAAAGGCGGGGCTGCGGGTGCGAAATACTCGCGTGGGTGCGGCTCAAAGGTCATCACCCCCAAAGGCGCATCCGGCGCGGCATTGCGGGCCAGTTCGATCACAGACTGGTGGCCGATGTGGACGCCGTCAAAATTCCCGATCGCCACGCTGGCGCCGCGGTCCTGAGGCTCGATGAACTGAAAATCACGGATGATGCGCATAGCATCTGCCTAACGGGACTGCGGTTCGGGTTCAAGCATCTGATTGCATTGTCAGTGTGTGGGATGATCGGCCAAAAAACGTCTGGCCCATTCCCGGTTTGTCGAGTCTGCCAGCTTGTCTGTGGCGGGCGTGAACTCGGCACCCCGCGCGGGATCGATCCCCAGCAGGTATAGTACATCGGTCAAAACGCCAATTGGATCGTTTTCAAGTTGTTCGTAATGGATGATATGCGGCGTGATCTGCTGCGCGGCGAACCAGTCACGCCAGGCCGCATCCCCTTCTTCAAGTTCAGCCATGTATCGGGCGATGGCGATCGGATCGTAAACCGGGTCGGCAGGTGGGGTGAGACGCTCCAACTCGGTCCCATCTGCGTTGCGGTGCCACAATCCGGTCTGTTCGGCTTTCACAATCGAAATAGCCTGTTCCAGCTTGTTGCGCCGATTAAGGTAAACGAAGCAGACCTCGCCAAAGGTGGCTTTCAGCCGGGCTAGGTCATCCCCGGCGGTCGGGTATAGACTGCGCAATTGCTGAAGAAAGAAGGCCCGACTTTTGCCTTGCAGGCGCAATCCGAAGATGTCTGTAGCGGCTTTTCTCTGGTGAATGGCCTCGGCAAAGATTGCGCGCAGGGTGCTTTTTGTATCCGGAAACGCGCTGCGATCCAGATCGTAATACGCCATCCATTCTTCCAAGATCGGGGCATGAAAGTACGAATCCGGTTTTCCTGCGCAACCCGTGGCGGCTAGTAGCTGGCACAGCAAAGTGCTGCCGCTGCGCGGGGTCGTGCAAATTAAGTAGCTGTCAAAATTGTTTACCGACCCGGGTCTAGACCGGGCCGGTGAACGAAACAAGGCTGGTAAAGCTGTGCTTTGGATCAGTCGAACTTGCGCGACGGGGCCAGAACCATTGCTTCGCCGACCAGAACCTTTTTGCCATCTACGGCGCAGTGGCAATCCAGTTTCACCCGACGCTTGGCAAAGTCGATGTCGATCACTTTGACCTCGGCATAGACCATGTCACCGGGGCGCACGGGGGCCAGGAATTTCAGCGACTGACCCATATACACGGTGCCGTGGCCGGGCAGCTGTTCGCCGATGACGGCCGAGATCAGGCCCGCCGTCAGCATCCCATGGGCGATGCGCCCCTCAAAGATCGTGTCGCGGGCATAGTCATCATCCAGATGCACCGGATTCCGGTCGGTCGAAACCTGCGCAAACATCTCGATATCTTCGTCAGTCACCACTTTGCGCAGGTGACGGGTCATGCCCATTTCGATGTCTTCAATACAGATCGTGCCGCGCGGAAGATTGTCCAACATGTCGCCCTCACTTGAATCCGTTGAGCAACAAAAGGATCAATGTTGCCCGTGTTCGGCAACTTTATTACTTCGCAAGCGCAGAAAATCAAGCCTTTTCTGCTTATCTCAGGCGACCGATTGTATAGGTGGGATTTATATTTTCCCTTGCAATGTAGTCAGTTAGCGATTCGTGGTGCGGATGATGCTCGGTTTTTGTTTCTGCAGCAGCCAATCCGCCCGAGATAAACAGAGAATCAATCCCCTCACCCATGCCGCCCAGAATGTCGGTATGGGGGCCATCACCGATCACCAAAATGTCGCCATCGGGGATGTCGTGGCCCAGTTCTTGCAGCCTACGGCGGGCCAGATCATAGATCGGCGGGTGGGGTTTGCCGAAGTACAGGCTTTCGCCGCCCATCTCGGTATACAGTTTGGCCAGCGCCCCGGCACACCATTCGCGCACCTCGCCCCGGTCGACCACAATATCGGGATTGGCGCACAGCAGCTTCATGCCCTTTTGCTTGGCATAGAGGAAATCCGCGCGGTTGACGGACGGGTCCGCCATCGGATCAAACGGACCGCAACAGACGATCCCTTCGGCCTCATCCAGCGGGACCCGTTCGATGTGGATCGGGTGGTGCAGTATTTTCAGCGGCTCAAAGAACCCCGCATCGCGCTGCCATTCGCCCATGAAATAGACCTTTTCCCCGACGGCGCCCCGGAACATCGCCGACCGCGCAGAATCGCCGCTGGTGGCGATGGTGTCATAGGCATCTTCGGGGACGTTGAATTGCACCAATTGTTGGGCAACGCCCGCGCGGGGTTTCGGAGAGTTCGTCACCAGCACGACAATCCCGCCTTTCGCACGATAGGCTTTGAGGGCAGCGACGGCCTCGGGGAAGGCGGTGATGCCGTTGTGAACACAGCCCCAAAGGTCAACGAACAGTGCTTTGTAGCGGTCGGATATGTCGGACAGGGCGTGGACGATCTGAGTCATTGAGGACCTCGGGCGAGTTGAATGCAAGGTTGCGTCAGCTATTGCAAAGCTGACGGGCTTTGACCATCCCGCAATGCCAATTGCCGCCGTTAAATGGCTGTGTCGGTCAGTTTTCTTCGCTGATCTCGTCGACATCCGGCGCCTGCTGGACGGCATCGGTGCCCAGAATGACTTGCGCGCCAATCCTGTTTTGGAACCGCACCACCACCAGATAGCCCGGACCCAATTGATCTTGAAGGATTTCGACCAAAGGTGTCTCGCGCAGGCTTTCTGGCAGCAATCCAGCGACCGAGGAGACTTTGTAAGCCGCTTCAATCGGCAGGTCGACGATCAGCCAGATATCTGCCTGCTTGCGTTTGGCGTTTACGTCAATGCGGATGACCTCGACCGACACCGGGTCTGCCCAATCGCGGATGGCTTGCGCGACCTGAGCTTCGGTTCGGGTTTCGAGATAGCGATTATAGGTGGATTTACCCAACTGCAAAACGACAAGAGCCAGAAAGGCCAATGTCACAGTCACACTGGCGGTAAAGTTCAGTTTCCGGCGACCTTTGCTGAAGACCATCGAGCGGGCCGCGTACACGATATAAACCGCGCAGGCGGACAGGATGATCGCGCCAAGGTTGGTGGCGAATAACAACCCGGCCTCATACGCCTCGCCCGGTTCGCCGAAATACAGCAGAACGCCCGAGGCGGACAGGGGCGGCACCAGTGACACGCCGATGGCCGCGCCGGGCAGCAAGCTGGCTTCGGAGCGGTTGATTTGCACGTAAGCACCGGCGACGCCTGCGGCCAGAGCGACAATCAGGTCCTCGGTTCCGGGGTCGGTCCGGGCCAAGACTTGATCAGGGATCAGGATGCCGCGCGGGACATCTGCGACATAGACCAAGAGCCACGCGAGCAATACGCAAAGAATGGCCGCACCGCAGACAATCAGAGCCAGATAGAACGCACGCCCCAGCCACCCCATGACCATAGCCGCCGCCACGCCCAATATGGGAGCCATCAGCGGCGCCACCAGCATTGCGGCAATCACCACCGCGCCTGAATCGCGAAGCATGCCCATCGTAGCGATCACAACCGATAGGGTCAGCAGCATCGCAAAGCGCCGCCAATAGGCTGCTCTGTCCTTGCCTTCAAACCGCAAGATGTCTCGGGTGGTGCTGAACTTGCGTGTACTCATATGTCGGAACTGATCCGCTACTTGCTCTCCTGACCAGAGTAGCAATGGAAGCGGGTCGCGCAAATCCTATGCCTCAACAAAAAAAGGCGCCCCACTTGGGCGCCTTTTCTTTGGAAAGATCTAAAGATCAGACCTTGAGGTTCGGAATGATTTGCTTTTTGCGGCTCATGATGCCCGGCAGGACCACGGCGTCGCCGTTAACCGATGCGCCAAAGCTTTTCTCGGCCACGCCTTTGACTAGATCGTTCGGCACCAGCAGAGTGGCCTCTTCGTTCAGAATGTCGACCACGAACAGCAGCACCTGATCGACGCCGTCCTCGCTGGCCACACTGACCATCGAGTCCGCCAGGCTAGCCTTGCGGTCCAGCACGACGCCGGGGGCCGTGGTTTCCAGAACCGAGACGCGGAACTTGGTGCCGTCGACCTCGTATTCTTTGCTGTCCATGCGGATCAGTTCGGCGTCTGAGAAGGACGATACATCCGATTTTGCCGCGAACATGTCGGCGGCATAAGCCGATACGTCTAGGCCCAGTTCAGCAGCCAGTTTCTCGGCCACTTCGCGATCATGCGCAGTGGTTGTGGGCGAGCGGAACTCCAAGGTATCCGACAGGATGCAAGTCAGCGCCGCGCCTTTGATGGCGTCGGGCATCTTGGCTGCGTCGTCGCCCATCAGGTCGACCATGATGGTGGCGGTGCAGGCCAGCGGGCGCACGGTGATGTCGATCGGGCCTTTGGTTTCCAGGCCGCCGACCAGCTTGTGGTGGTCGATGATGGCTTGGATATCGGCACTGTTGATGCTGGCGGGCAGTTCGGCCGGGTTGTTGGTGTCAACGATGACAACCGGCGCGTCGGCTTCGACGTCGTCGATGATACGCGGCTTGGACAGGTCCCAGCGCTGCAGCATGAACGCGGCTTCGGTGTTGGGCTCGCCCAGCAGAACGGGCTCGGCCTGTTCGCCTATGACTTCGTTCAGGTACCACGACCACAGGATGGGTGATCCTGTGGAGTCGGTGTCGGGAGATTTATGGCCAAATACAAGGGTTGTCATGTCAGCGTCCTGAGGATGATAATTTGCGCGCCTTATAGGGCGGTCCGCCGGGGTTGTCACCCGGCAGAATCCTCGCTGCGACGGTTGGTCTGTCTTTCGCCGAGTGCGATCAGAAAGGCGCGCGGGTCAAGAAATATCCAGCCTGTTGCAATTGGTTCAGCAATCCATGAGTACCGCCTAGATGTCCAGCCCCCACGGCGATCACTGCGGTCTGATCTTGAATGTCCAGAATCCTCGGCATCCAATTGTTGTTTCGCCCGACCAGTAAGTGCTGTTCGAACGCCTGCCATTCTTCGTCAAACACTTCGGGCGACATACCAGAATGCTCTCGCGCCAAAATACGGCCTAGTTCGATGGATTGTGCGTGATTTTCCTCGAAATATGAGTTTGTCATGGTGGCCAGCTGGTCGTCGCTGGTTTCGTACGAATTGACCCACCGCGCTAGCGATTCCGCCTGTTCTTCAATCGAGTGGAGTTCAAACATGGTCATCAGTTCCTCAATGCTCTCCAGCGAAAATTGAGGGATGCCTTGATCTTCGGCTAAAACGGTCAGACGCGCATCCAGCCCATGATTGGCGTTCGGGTCCTGAAGTAGGCATGTAGGCATGGCCAGAGTCATGCCCAGAAACCAGGGGCGCATTTTCGCTCCCATCCAACTGGGTATGCCGCGTTCGGCTAGGGCGGAAGACAGGGTTGTCCAAGCCTCTTCGGGTAGCAGGTCAATCAAGGTGGGGCCGGACGTAATCAAGATCGGGCTCGGGTCCAGAGCCAGTTCCTTTTCCCAGGCCTTCATCTCGTCTTGGGTTACTTCGAAATAGAATGCATCGGCTTGGCTGAGTGTTGGCGTCAGGTTTGCGACAATCACATCCATGCGCGGATCGTTCAGGTGCATCGTACCTATCAGGTGCAGCACCGTTGTGCCCTTTGTTGCGATCCAGTGGTTGCCTTCTGTAAATGGGACGTTGGTCAGGGTTTCTTTCAGCTCGGCGTGGGCTGCAGGTGACAATTCGCCCTTTAGATCGCGCCCCTCGCAAGCTGCGTGAACCGTGACGGGCAGCAACAGGCAGATCACCAGCAGAATTATGCGCATGTGGAAATTTCCTTTGAAATCAGAGTTGCTGAAACACTGCCTCGGCAGGTGAATGGGTGCAAGGCCGATTGGAAAGCTGCGCCTGGCGTCTGGCATTCCGCCGCAAATCGCATAGCATGCAAACATGAACCGCGAGCAGGATCTCTATCCCCCCATCAAGGCGCTGTTAGAGCGTCAGGGCTATTCCGTCAAAGGCGAGGTTGGCGCGGCTGATATCGTGGCCGTGCGGGATGGCGAAGAACCGGTCATCGTCGAGCTTAAGCTGCGGTTTTCGCTGGCATTGTTCCATCAGGCGATCACACGGCTGAAAGTGACGGATCAGGTTTACATCGGGGTGTGCAAGCCCAAAGGCCGCAGCGCGCGTCGGGCGCTGAAGGACAATCTGGCGCTGTGTCGCCGGCTGGGGTTGGGGCTGATCACCGTGCGGGCCGATGGCAAGGTCGAGGTGCAATGTGATCCCGGCCCGTACGCACCGCGCAAGTCCAAGGCTAAGACTTCGCGCTTGTTGCGTGAGTTCGACCGGCTTGAGGGCGATCCCAATGCAGGCGGCGCTACGCGACACGGGATCGTCACGGCCTATCGTCAGGACGCCCTGAAATGCGCGGCACATCTGGCGGAATGTGGGGCAACCAAAGGGTCCGAAGTCGCAAAGGCAACCGGCGTTCCTGAGGCCACTCGCCTGATGCGCGACAATCACTACGGTTGGTTCGGTAAGGTGGAAAAGGGCGTCTACGACCTGACCGCCGCCGGGCAGGACGGTCTGAAACACTGGGCTTACAGCTGGGAACAGCCTGACTGAGCCCGGTTGCAAAAAATCCATCACAGCTTGTTGACTCGGGGTTTGCGACCCCCTAGCTATGCGTCGTTATCACTCTCATCACCCGAGTGCTAACGCCTCGCCATCCGGCGAGGGGAGGATAAATAAACTTTGAGCCCAAGGAGCTGCAAAGATGGCATTGAAACCGCTTCATGACCGCGTGTTGGTTCGCCGTACCGAAAGCGAAGAAAAAACAGCAGGCGGGCTGATCATTCCTGACAGCGCTAAAGAAAAGCCCAGCGAAGGCGAAGTCGTTGCAACCGGCGAAGGCGCACGCAAGGACAGCGGCGAACTGATCGCAATGGCTGTAAAATCCGGTGACAAGATCCTGTTCGGCAAATGGTCGGGCACCGAGGTTCAGGTCAACGGCGAAGAGCTGCTGATGATGAAAGAAAGCGACATCATGGGGATCATCGAGTAAGCCGCGCGCTTCTCTGATCTTCATTTCCAACTTATTTCTCAAGGAGAGACAATATGGCTGCTAAGGACGTCAAGTTCGACACCGATGCCCGCAACCGCATGCTGTCAGGTGTGAACATCCTGGCCGATGCTGTCAAAGTGACCCTGGGCCCAAAAGGCCGCAACGTGGTTCTGGACAAATCCTTTGGCGCACCGCGCATCACCAAAGACGGTGTTTCGGTTGCCAAGGAAATCGAACTGGAAGACAAGTTCGAAAACATGGGCGCGCAGATGGTGAAAGAAGTCGCCAGCCGCACTAATGACGAAGCCGGCGACGGCACCACCACCGCAACCGTTCTTGCGCAGGCAATCGTTCGCGAAGGCCTGAAGCAGGTTGCAGCGGGCCTGAACCCGATGGACCTGAAGCGCGGTATCGACCTGGCAACCGCCAAGGTTGTTGAAGGCATCAAAGACGCCTCGCGCGAAGTCAAAGACTCGGCAGAAGTTGCTCAGGTTGGCACCATCTCGGCCAACGGCGAAGCCGAAATCGGCCAGCAGATCGCAGACGCGATGCAGAAGGTTGGCAACGAAGGCGTCATCACCGTCGAAGAAAACAAAGGTCTGGAAACCGAGACCGATGTTGTCGAAGGTATGCAGTTCGACCGTGGCTACCTGTCGCCTTACTTCGTCACCAACGCAGACAAGATGATCGCAGAACTCGACGACTGCATGATCCTGCTGCACGAAAAGAAACTGTCCTCGCTGCAGCCGATGGTTCCGCTGCTCGAGCAGGTGATCCAGTCGCAAAAGCCGCTGCTGATCATTGCTGAGGACGTTGAAGGCGAAGCGCTGGCAACTCTGGTTGTCAACAAACTGCGCGGCGGCCTGAAAATTGCTGCTGTCAAAGCACCGGGCTTCGGCGATCGCCGCAAAGCCATGCTGCAGGACATCGCGATCCTGACCGGCGGTCAGGTTATCTCGGAAGATCTGGGTATGAAGCTCGAGTCCGTCACCATGGACATGCTGGGCACCGCCAAGAAAATCGAGATCACCAAAGACGAAACCACCATCGTCGACGGTGCTGGCGAGAAAGCCGAGATCGAAGCACGTGTTGCTCAGATCCGCACTCAGATCGAAGAAACCACCAGCGACTACGACCGTGAAAAGCTGCAAGAGCGCGTTGCCAAACTGGCAGGCGGTGTTGCCGTTATCCGCGTCGGCGGCATGACCGAAGTTGAAGTGAAAGAGCGTAAGGACCGTGTGGACGATGCTCTGAACGCAACACGCGCTGCTGTTCAGGAAGGCGTTGTTGTCGGTGGTGGTGTTGCTCTGGTTCAGGCCGGTAAAGCACTGGAAACTCTGGAAGGTGCAAACGCTGACCAGAACGCTGGCATCAACATCGTTCGCAAAGCCATCGAAGCGCCGCTGCGCCAGATCGCCGAGAACGCAGGTGTTGACGGTGCGGTTGTTGCGGGCAAAGTCCGTGAATCTGCTGACGCAGCATTCGGTTTCAACGCACAGACCGAAGAATATGGTGACATGTTCTCGTTCGGCGTGATCGATCCGGCAAAGGTTGTCCGTACCGCTCTGGAAGATGCGGCATCGGTTGCTGGCCTGCTGGTCACCACCGAAGCAATGGTTGCAGACAAGCCTGCCAAAGAAGGCGCAGCACCTGCAGGCGGCATGCCTGACATGGGCGGCATGGGCGGCATGATGTAAGCACGTCGAATTCGCCCCGGCGAATTCCGACGATCCCGACAAGCGCTTGGCCCTATGGCCAGATTGCTTAGAGGGACCGCCATAGAACTTACTGACGGGGTCGCCTTTGGGCGGCCCCGTTTCTTTTTACCACTACGCCGCGCTGGAAAGTGAGTGTGCAAACGCTCGCGATACCGCTATGCGGTTGATATGCGTTTGTTTCTGCTCACCACTCTGACCATGTGCGCCTTTGCGGCGAATTCGATCCTGAATCGTCTGGCTATAGACAGCGGTGCCAGCGACCCCGCCGGGTTTGCCATAATTCGCGTGTTGTCCGGGGCAGTGGTGCTGACCGGTCTGGTTTGGCTCAGGTCAGGTCGTCTGCCATTGCGCAACCGGCGCAGGTTGGCGGGGGCAGGATCGCTGTCACTCTATATGATTGGGTTTTCCATCGCCTATCTGACGTTGGATGCGGGCCTTGGGGCGCTGATCCTGTTTGGCGTTGTGCAGATCACAATGTTCGCAGTGACGTCGTTAACCGGCAATGCTCCGACTGCGCGACAGATGGGGGGCGCGGCAATCGCCCTTATGGGGCTGGTCTATGTCCTGTGGCCGTCCGGAGCAGTACAGGTCGACCCGATTGGCGCAGCTCTGATGACAGCTGCCGGGGTCGGATGGGCAGTCTATTCGCTGGTTGGGCGGTTTGAGCCTGACGCCCTTGCTGGAACGGCGGCCAATTTCGTTATAGCCCTGCCGGTTACTGCGCTAGCGTTAATGCTGACCGTTGGGGGTTGGCAGATGAGTGGCGCTGGCTACCTGCTGGCTGCCCTTTCTGGAGGTGTGACCTCGGGGATGGGCTATGCCGTATGGTATCGGGTTTTGCCGCAACTGGCGCCAAGCACGGCGGCGGTAGTGCAATTGAGCGTACCAATCATCGCCATCCTCGCTGGCGTTTTGTTGTTGGGAGAAGTCGCCAGTTTGCGCCTGATCTTTGGCGCGGCGCTGGTTCTGGGCGGCATCGCGCTGGCTGTCCTGCGCCTGAAGCCGCGCTAGGGGTTTCAACGCAATCGGATAACGCTTATCTGGCGGCTATGAGATATCTGCTTGCCCTGTTTCTTTTCCTTGTTCCCGCCTTGGCCCAGGCCAAATGCGTGGTGCTTTTACACGGGCTGGCGCGGACCGAGGCGTCCTTCACAGTGATGGAACAACTGTTTCAGGCGCACGGGTACACCGTTGTCCGACCCGGCTATCCTTCGACCGATTTGCCGATACCTGAACTGGCGAACCAGACATTGCCGGACGCCTTCGCGGCCTGTGGTGATGAGACCGTGAACGTGGTGGCGCATTCAATGGGTGGCATCCTGCTGCGCTATTGGTTGCAGGACCATCACCCGGAAAACCTGGGCCGTGTGGTCATGCTCGGCCCGCCCAATCAGGGCAGTCAGCTTGTGGATGAACTGGGCGCGTATGAGGTGTTCGGCATGCTGCATGGCCCCGCCGGGCTGGCCTTGGGCACGGGCCCCGAGGGCATACCGCGCAACCTGCCATCCGTTGAGTTTGAGGTGGGCGTGATCGCGGGTGAGAACTCGCTGAACCCGCTGTTTTCCTCGCTGATCGACGGCAAGGATGACGGCAAGGTCTCGATTGAAACGACAAAAGTGGACGGCATGACGGATCACATCGTTCTTCCGGTGACGCACACTTTTATGATGAACAATCCCCGCGTCATGGCGCAGGCGCTGCATTTTATCGAATTCGGGCAATTCGATCCGCAGATCACCTGGCTGGATGGCGTCATGGATATCATCAACGAAATCTGTATCGGGCAGGATTGCTCGGAACCCGAGTCGGAGCCCACGCAATGACCGCATTGAATCTGACCCTGACCGGTGCAGAGGTGCTGTTGCCGGAGCATGGCCTTGTGCCCGCCGATCTGTCTCTGGCGGATGGCATCATTCAAACGGATCGGGTCGGGCGACAGATCGACCTGTCCGGCTATCTTGTTCTGCCCGGTATTATCGACCTGCACGGGGATGGGTTCGAACGCCATATCGCGCCACGCCGCGGGGCGATGAAGCAGATGGACGAAGGCATTCTCTCGGTCGAGGCTGAATTGGCTGCGAATGGTATCACTACCGCCGTTCTGGCCCAGTTTCACAGTTGGGAGGGTGGGGTGCGTGGCCCGGAATTCGCGGATCAGGTGTTTCGCGCCATAACCTCGGTCAAGGATCGCGTCGTGACCGACCTGATGCCTCAGTTGCGGTTCGAGACACACATGCTGGATGACTATGCGGACCTGCCCGGCCGTATTGCGGACTGGCAGGTGCCCTATGTCGTGTTCAACGACCACCTGCCGCATGACCGTCTGGCCGAGGGGCGCAAGCCGCCGCGTCTGACCGGCCAAGCACTGAAAGCCGGGCGAAACCCGGACACGCATTTTAAAATGCTGTTGTCCATGCACGCCCGTCGTAACGAAGTGCCAGCGGCGCTGGACACGCTATGTGCGGCATTGGACTCACAGTACGTGCGCATGGGCAGCCATGACGACGCGACTGCACAAATACGGGCCGACTGGCGGGCGCGGGGGGCGCAGATCTCGGAATTTCCCGAAACGCTCGAAGCAGCCGAGGCCGCGCGTGCCGCCGGGGATTACATCATTTTAGGATCGCCCAACGTGGTGCGCGGTGGATCGCACAAGGGTAATGTCAGCGCACTTGACCTGATCACGATGGGATATTGCGATGCGTTGGCCTCGGATTATCACTATCCCAGCCCGCGCCGCGCGGCGCTGATGGTGGCGAAGTCTGGCTTGGTGGATTTCGCCGGGGCCTGGGCGCTGGTGTCATCCGGCCCCGCCCGTGTCCTTGGTTTGCAGGATCGGGGCAAGCTGGCCCCCGGCCAGCGCGCCGATCTGGTGATACTGGATGCCGAAACCCGCCGCGTAGCCGCCACGCTGGCTGGCGGGCGGGTTAGCTATATGTCAGGTGATATTGCGGCGCGGTTTGTTGGCTGATTCACCGTGCAATGCGGTTGAAATGCCCCATTTTGCGGCCTGCCTTAACCTCGGCCTTGCCATAGAGATGCAGCGCCACGTCGCGTTCCTGCGCTAGTTCGGGCACGCGGTCCGTGTCCGTTCCGATCAGGTTTTCCATGACCACGTCCGAATGTCGCTGACCATCTCCCAAAGGCCATCCTGCGACGGCCCGAATATGCTGTTCGAACTGATCCACGGCGCAGCCATTCTGCGTCCAGTGGCCCGAGTTATGCACGCGCGGCGCGATCTCATTCACGATCAGACCGCCGGGCGTCACGAACAGTTCGACGCCCATGACGCCGACATAATCCAGCGCGTTTAGGATGTTGGCGGCCAACAGAACGGCATCTGTCCGTTGCGCCGGGCGCAGACGGGCAGGGACTGTTGTGGTGTGCAGGATACCATCGCGGTGTATGTTCTCACCGGGATCGAAACAGGCAACCTGACCGTCCAGCCCGCGGGCCGCAATGATCGATACCTCGTGGCTAAACTCCACAAACCCCTCAAGGATCGCGGGTGCCCCGGCCATATCGGCCAGCGCGGCTTCGGCATCCTCGGGTGCGCGCAGACGGGCCTGCCCCTTACCGTCATAGCCAAACCGGCGCGTTTTCAGGATTGCGGGCGTACCGATCTGCTCGATCGCCGCATTCAGGCTGTTCAGATCGGTGATATCCGCGAAAGGCGCGGTTTGCAGGCCAAGCCCCTGCAGGAAATTCTTCTCGGTCAACCGGTCCTGGCTGACGCGCAGCGCTTCTCGCCCCGGACGGATCGGGCAGTGCGCTTCAAGCAGGTCCAGCGCTTCGGTCGGGATGTTCTCGAACTCATATGTGATGACATCTACCGACCCGGCAAACGCCTTTAGCGCATCGATATCGTCATAGGCGGCGGTGGTCACGCGATCGGCCACTTGGCCGGCAGGAGGGTTGGCGCCGGGTTCGTAGATATGGGTCACAAACCCCAGACGAGACGCTGCCACGGACAGCATCCGGCCCAATTGACCGCCGCCCAGAACTCCGATCCTGGCACCCGTTTGCAATGCGTCACTCATCGACGGGCTCCTCGGGGATCGACGCCGACAGTGCATCGCGCCAAGCGTCCAGTCGTTGCGCCAAAGCGTCATCCTGCAAGGCCAGAATCCCGGCCGCCATCAGGCCCGCGTTGGCCCCACCGGCCGCGCCGATGGCCATGGTGGCAACAGGGAACCCTTTGGGCATCTGCACGATGGAATACAGCGAGTCGACGCCCGACAGGGCCCGCGTCTGTACCGGAACGCCAATCACCGGCACCCGTGTTTTCGACGCCATCATGCCAGGCAGATGCGCGGCCCCACCGGCCCCGGCAATGATCACATGCAGCCCGCGTGATGCGGCGGTCTTGCCATAGTCCCACAAGCGGTCCGGTGTGCGGTGCGCCGAGACAATGCGCTTTTCGTACGCGATGCCTAACTCATCAAGTATGTTCGCGGCTTCCTTCATCGTGGGCCAGTCCGACTGGCTGCCCATGATGATCCCCACTTTCACATCGCTCATCCGCTTGTTTCCCTGCCGTCTGAAAGAGCGCGCACTATAGCTAAATCGGTCCCAGAGGCAATGTGGTTTGGCGACCGTATGGCTCGTCTGACGTCCTGCTGAAAATACATTCGAATTAGTGTATACTTGATCGCGGGACAGTGGTTCCCGAGGAGGTACCCATGACAGATACAGTTTTGAAAAACCGGGACGGCCAAGCCGTGCCGCAGGACAGTATTGAGGCATTTAAATCGCAAGTTCGCGGGGCACTGATTTTGCCCGGTGACCCCGAGTATGACGGTGCGCGCAGTATTTGGAACGCGTTGGTTGACAAGTATCCCGGTGCAATACTGCGGTGCCACGGCACCGCCGATGTCGCGGCGGCCGCCAGGTTCGCGTTTGAAAACAACATACTGGTATCGGTAAGAGGTGGCGGTCATAACGTGGGTGGGCGCGCCGTCTGCGATGATGGCCTCGTAATTGACCTGTCCTGCATGCGCGCGGTCCATGTTGATGCAGAAACCCAAACCGTACGCGCTCAGGGCGGGGCCACGTTGGGGGATGTAGACTGCGAAACACATCTTCACGGACTTGCTGTGCCATTGGGCGTCGTATCGCAGACAGGTATTGGCGGATTGACGACGGGTGGCGGATTCGGCTGGATGGCACGAAAATACGGGCCAACCTGCGACAACGTTATCGAGGCCGAAGTCGTAACGGCAGACGGTTCGATCAGAACTGCGAATGCGAACAGGAATCCAGACCTTTATTGGGGCATCTGCGGCGGCAGCGGAAATTTCGGCATCGTGACGTCATTCCTTTACAGGGCGTATCCTCTGTCTACGGTGTTGGGGGGCATGATTGCATATCCCCGAGCCGACGCCGCCGAAGTGCTGCGAGGTTTTCGGGATATCGTTTCACGGGCACCTGATGAACTGACGGTCTATGCGGGGTTGTTGTGGGGACCGGATGGAACGCCGCTAACAGCTATGGTGCCGTGTTGGATTGGAGACGATAAGGAAGCTGGGCGTCAGGCAATCCAACCCCTGACGGAGATCGGAGAACCTTTGGTCGTCGACTTGCACGAGATGCCGTTCCCCGCCAAACAAAGCATGCTGGATGGGGCCTATGGGCCAGGCAGCCGGAACTACTGGAAATCTGCATATCTCAACGCGCTGACGGATGAGGCCATTGATACGATCGTTGCACAATCTGAAGGGATGACAATACCCGGCTCGGGCATTCTGATCGAACATTGCGCTGGCGCAGCAAAGTCCAAATCAAATGGGGACAACGCCTTTGCGCAACGCGGTCACGACTATCTGATTGCGATACTACCGCTGTGGACTGATCCAGCGGATGACGCGGATCAGATTGCCTGGGCGCGGTCCATGCATGATGCAATTGCGCCCTATTCCACGGGCGGAACTTATCTGAACTATCTGGGCGCCGATGAAGACAGTGCGATAGAGACGGCATTCGGTGAAAATCTTGATCAAATGAAAGAGGTTAAGCGGAAATACGATCCGACCAATTTCTTCTGCGCAAACGCAAATGTTTCACCTTGAAACAGATGTCATCCGTTTGAATATGACGTAACACTGCAAAACTCGGTTCATAAGCGCCTTGAATGTGCGTGTGAACCGAGTGGTGGAGTTTTCAGGCAATGATGTCCGGCGTCAAACGGTCCTCGATCAGACGAATGATGTCCTTCAGGCGAAGTTTTTGCTTTTTCAGTCGCTTAATCGTCAACTGATCGGCTGTGCCGGTGGACTGCAGCGCCTCGATCGCTTCGTCCAGATCACGGTGTTGGCGGCGAAAAACCTCCAGTTCAACCCGCAAAACCTCATCTGTTTTCATCGAAAGATCTGTTGGCGCATTCATGAGCGACTCAGTGCCTTTTGTGGTGCTTGTGACACAAGATAGTGTGTCAGGGTTTATCCGGCCAGACCTTGTGGACATCGCGGCATAAACCCATATTCTATTATACGCGGTTGCCGGAACGGGGCCGCATCACACGTCGCTTTGGCAATAAAGGACGAAAATACGTGTCAAAACTTACTCTTGGCTCATACCCGCATCTTTTGGGGTTCGAGCAGTTGGAACGTCTTCTGGAACGGTCTGCAAAGGCCGGTAACGAAGGCTACCCGCCTTATAATATTGAGCAGACCTCGGACTTTTCATACCGCATCACCCTGGCTGTGGCTGGGTTCGCGGAACAAGATTTGTCGATCACAATCGAGGATCGCCAGCTTGTGATCCGGGGGCGCCAACGCGACGACAGCGAGGGGCGCATTTTTCTGCATCGCGGCATCGCCGCGCGCCAGTTCCAGCGCATGTTCGTGCTGGCCGATGGTGTCGAGGTGGGCGAGGCGATCATGGAGAACGGTCTGCTGCATGTGGACCTGACCCGCGCCGTGCCTGAGACCGTGGTGCAAACGATCAACATAAAAAAGGGGTAAGAGCTATGAATACACCGATTGAATATAACGCCGAAGGCGACCGCATCGTTTATGTGAAAACCGTCGATGTTGCCGATCTGCCCCGCGATGTCCGGGATAAGGCAGGCGATCTGGATCAGTTGTACGCGGTTCACGATTCCGATGGCCAGCAGCTTGCGCTCGTGACAGATCGTAAGATGGCCTTTTTCCTGGCCCGTGAACACGATCTGTCACCGGTGGCCGTTCACTGAACGGCCCCGCCGGTTATTTTTCGGCGTGACAATCCCAACAACAAGCGCGACACATACGAACCGGCATGACATGCCCGGCTGATTTACTCTGCATCAGGGGATTTTGCGGATGAGCTGGTTCGATTTCGATTGGGTAGACGCCTTCAGTGATCGCGCCTTTGGCGGCAACGGCTGCGCCGTGGTTCACGGCGGGGCTGAATTGCCCGAAGATGTGTGCACTGCTTATGTGCGCGAAACCTCTCTGGTTGAATGCACGTTCACGGGACCATCTGATGTGGCCGAAATCCGGGTGCGCTATTTTCTGGCCAGCAAGGAAATCCCTTTTGCCGGACACCCCACAATTGCAACTGTAGTGGCGATGCGGTCCCGTGGTTTGGTTGAAGGCGATGCACTGACGTTGGAAACAGGCGCGGGGATCGTTTCGATTCGTTTGAACGGAGACGAGATCGAAATGACTCAGGTCGCGCCGAAATTCGGCAATCCTGTTCCCGTCGATCTGGTTGCGGCCGCCATTAGCCTGCCCGAGGATGCGATAATCTCACCGCCGCAATTTGTGTCCACCGGGTTGCCGTTCTGCATTACGGTTCTGCGTGATCACGAGGCCTTGCGCGCCGCACAGTTGGATCTTGAGGCACTGCGCAAAGTGGCCGCGAAGGCCGGATTTTCTGGCACCGATATGGCGGAACCGTTCCTTGTGACGATGAAGGGCGCGACAAATGCGGGCGACACGTTCTCACGCCTGTTGATGGCGCCACCCAGCCCGCCCGAAGACCCGTTCACCGGATCGGCCACCGGTGCCATGGCGGCCTATCTGTGGAAGTACGGGTTAATGCCCAAAGACAGTTTCATCGCAGAACAAGGCCATGACATGGGCCGCCCCGGTCAGGCTGTTGTCACACGCGTTGGCCCACCCGATGCGATGACCGGTATCAAAGTCGCAGGGCGCGGTCATGTGTTGATGCGGGGGCAGGTTGATCTGCCCGAGACAACACAATGACACGACCTGCCATTGCCATCCTGCCATATGGGCATCGGCTGGGGCCAAAACTGGCCTCGGTTTCGCTGTCCGAACTGATCTGGCCCGAAGGGTGCCCGGATCGCCTGACCGGCAAGACGGTGGGCGATCTGGAGCGCACCGATCACCTGATCATGTACCCGAACTCGACCGTGCATCTGCGCTTGCGTCGCGGTACCCGCGCGCGGATTTCATTGATGATGGGCGAGCCTTCGGCCATTCACGCCAAACATGATCGGATGCTGCGATATACATGGCGGCGGTTCTTCCGGGTGCTGACTTTTCATGACGTGCTGCTACACAACATCCCGAATGCAGTGTTCCTGCCGTATGGCGTGACGATGGTGCCCGACTGGCAGGACCTGAAGGTTGAGAAAACCAAATCCTGCTCGCTAATTGCTTCGGCCAAGCGCGATCTTGTAGGGCATCAGTTGCGCCATTCGGTGATCGACTGGGTGCGTGAAACTGGTGCAGATGTTGATATCATGGGCCGGGGATACACTCCGTTTGATCTCAAATCCGACGGGTTGGCGCCGTACCGCTATTCTGTGGTGATCGAGAACGTGCGTGAGAAGAATTACTTTTCGGAAAAGCTGACGGATGCGATCTTGTGCTCCTCGGTCCCGATCTATTGGGGATGCCCGAATATCGGCGATTTCTTCGATACCTCTGGTATGATCCTGTGCGAAACCAAAGAGGATATTCAGCGCGCGATCCAATCCGCATCAATCGAGGATTTCGCCGCGCGCCTGCCGCATCTGCAGGCGATCCAGCAACACGCAGCAGAATATGGGGATTTTGAGGGCAGAGCCGTGCGCCTTCTGCGCGCTGAACTAGACGCGGGCCCGAACTAACCAGCGGGTGCCAACCAGCCTTCTTGCAGAATTGGACGGGCCTCGGGGTCAATCCCGTGCCGATCGCATAGCCGCTGCAGATACGATCCGCGCACCGGCAAACCGTCCGTGTTCTGCGCCATCAGCCGTTTCTGATGACCATAGACGTGGACGGAATGAACCATGTCGCCTTCAATCTGTGCGGTCGGGATGAACGGGTTGTGCAATTTCCACAGATCATGCTTGGACAGAGGGTAAAACACCTCCGCTTGCATGGCATGGCTGTCCTCGTCGGTCTTGCGCAGGAAATGTGCAAAGGCTTTGGGGCCGGAACTGCCCCAGGGCAGGCTCTCGATCCCCCAGGTCTCACCGTCCCGGATGCGTTGACGGTTGCGCCGGTGCAGCGGACCGCCCCGCCAGGGCTGGGTCGGGTTGGCTGCGATCACAAAGTCCAGCATATGCGCCAGCGTTTGCGAGTCTGCTGGCAGGCGCAACACACCGGTCAGGAAATTTCCGGTATGGGATTGTCCAAAGATATACGCTGATGGAAAGGCAAAGGGCCTGACACAATAGGCGTCCAGATCCACCCAGATGAAATCGGTTTTCTGCATCAGTCGCAGACGAAAAATGTCGGAAAAAACCGCGACGCGTCGCCGGTCACCTGCAGGCATATCAAACGGCGCGGGCCAGAGGATATCACTGGCGGGCCGCAATTCGCCCCCTGCGGGAACGCCTTCGATCTCGTGCCCGGTATAAAGAATAAACCGGTGACCCCGATCCAGATAGGATTGGATGCACAATGCCTCTAGCCAACTTAGATCTGATCCGAACCAGAAACTGGCTATGGTGGGCAGGTCAGAGGGCATAGGCGTGTTGCGTCCAAATCAAGTCAGGCAAATGCACCAATTGGCCAGCGCCTTGTCAATCGTGCCTACAAAAAAACGGCCCCCGAAAGTCGGAGGCCGCCTGAATGGAATTGCCTGCGCTTAAGACGCGGCGATCAAACCCATGCTTTCCAGCTTGAGCAGCACCTGATGGGCGCAGTTGTCGACATCGACATTTTCGGTCTCGACGCTCAGTTCGGGGTTGGCCGGTACATCGTAAGGGTCTGAAATACCGGTGAATTCCTTGATCTTGCCTTCGCGTGCCAGCTTGTACAGGCCCTTGCGGTCACGGCGTTCGCATTCTTCGATGCTGGTCGCAACGTGAACCTCGCAGAAAGCACCGAACTGTTCGATGTCTTCCCGTACGGCACGGCGGGTGGTGGCATAGGGCGCGATTGGCGCACAAATGGCGATGCCGCCATTCTTGGTGATCTCACTAGCCACGTAACCAATACGACGGATGTTCAGGTCGCGGTGCTCTTTAGAGAAACCCAGTTCAGACGACAGATTCTTACGAACGATATCACCATCCAGCAATGTAACCGGACGGCCACCCATTTCCATCAGTTTGACCATAAGCGCGTTGGCGATGGTGGATTTGCCCGAGCCCGAGAAACCGGTGAAGAACACGGTAAAGCCTTGTTCCGAGCGGGGCGGTGACGTGCGGCGCAGTTCGGTGACAACCTCAGGGAAGCTGAACCATTCGGGGATTTCCAGCCCTTCGCGCAAACGGCGGCGCAGCTCGGTGCCCGAGATGTTCAGGATCGTGACGTTGTCCTTGTCTGCGATCTCGTCATTCGGTTCGTACTGGGCGCGTTCCTGCACATAGACCATGTGTTTGAAGTCAACCATTTCGACGCCGATTTCATCCTGGAACTGGCGGAACAGGTCCTGCGCGTCATAGGGGCCGTAGAAATCTTCACCCGCCGAGTTCTTGCCCGGACCGGCGTGGTCTCGGCCAACGATGAAATGTGTGCAGCCGTGGTTGGCGCGGATCAGGCCGTGCCAGACCGCCTCGCGCGGGCCAGCCATGCGCATCGCCAGGTTCAGCAGCGACATCGAGGTGGTCGATGCCGGGTACTTGTCCAGAACCGCCTCATAGCAGCGGACGCGGGTGAAGTGATCGACGTCGCCCGGTTTGGTCATGCCAACGACAGGGTGGATCAGCAGGTTGGCCTGCGCCTCTTTCGCGGCGCGGAAGGTCAGTTCCTGGTGTGCGCGGTGCAGGGGGTTGCGGGTTTGGAACGCAACGATGCGGCGCCAGCCCAGCTTGCGGAAATAGGCGCGCAACTCGTTCGGCGTGTCCCGGCGGCCACGGAAATCATAGTGAACCGGCTGTTGAATGCCGACTACGGGGCCGCCCAGATAGACCTTGCCAGCCACGTTGTGCAGATAGTTCACCGCCGGGTGCGCATCGTCATCGGCGCCAAAGACCTTTTCGGCCTCTCGCGCTTTGTTCGGGGTCCAGCGGTCGGTCACGGTCATGGTGCCGAGAATGACACCTTCCTGATCGCGCAGGGCAATGTCCTGACCCAATTCGATGGTCTCAGCAAATTCTTCGCTAACGTCCAGCGTGATGGGCATCGGCCACAGGGTGCCGTCGGCCAGACGCATGTTTTCGACGACGTTGTCGTAGTCAGCTTCGCTCAGGAACCCTTTGAGAGGGTTGAACCCGCCATTCATCAGCAGTTCCAGATCGCAGATCTGACGCGGGCTCAGGTCCCAGCTGGTCAGGTCGGCAGCTTCCACTTTCAATTTCTGCGCCGACTCGTACGAAACGTACAGTTCAGAGATCGGAGCCAGATTGCTTAACATCGTCATTGGAATACTCTTGTCGCAGTGCGGTTTTATCGGTGATTCAGGGGTGTTTATGGGGCATGTGCCCCGGCTGCTGGGCGAAGTCCATATACATTCACGAAATTAAGGACGATATGCGCGGTTTTTGTCCGGAATGGAAGGATTTTTCGCCTGACGCAGCTTTTCCCGACTTGTATCCCGCTGACACGCACCTGTCGTGTGAATTCAGTACATCCGTTCCTAGGCGGCCTTGTCCGTCATAAGGTCCGCAGCACGCGTCACCGGCAGCGCGGAAACCGGTTGTGTCACGCCGCGCAGCTCAAACGATTGCAGTCCGGACAGATCGCCGTCATACCCAGCCGCCTGCAGTAATTCGGCCGAGACCAGTAGTTCCGCCCCAAGCGCCTTGGTCTGGCCTTCAAGACGACTGGCCACATTAACCGCGTCGCCGATAATGGTGCGCGCAGAACTGCCTGCAGCGCCGATTTCACCTAGTACCAGATCGCCCAGATGCAGACCCATTCCGATGCGTATCCGGGGGCTGCCTTCGGTTTGAAGCTGTTGATTGAAATACTCAAGCGCGCGGCTGACATCGGCGGCGGCCTTCAGCCCGGCACGGGCCGAGTCTTTGGCATTCGGGGTTTCGAACACGGCCAGCAAGCCGTCGCCCATGTATTTGTCGACCACCCCGCCATCCGCCGTGATTGCCGGGACGATGGCATCAAAGAAACGGTTCAGCAGGAATACAATGTCATAGGGCAACTGGCCCGTGGTCCGCGATGTGAACCCGCGCATATCGAGAAACAGAACCGCCAGCTTGCGTTCCTGCCCTTGGCTGGCATGGGCTCGTCCGCGCTTGCCATCAGAGCGGAACATCCGAAACGCAACTAGGGGGGCGGTTGGCCGTATCTGACAGGCCAGCCTTGCGCCAGTCGGGGCGCTGACGGCGGCAAGGCTGCGGGTTTCAACCTCATCCGGGGTGGGCAGTTGATCCGCGCCATCCTCAATGATCACGCGACAGGTGGTGCAACGCCCCTTGCCCCCGCAAAGGGCTGTGTGCGGAATGCCATTGGCCTGCGAAATCTCAAGCAGGGTCATGCCCTTTTCTGCCACGACCTCGGGGCCATCGACATACTTGACCCGGACCGAGTGCCTGCGGCGCCATAGTTTGCGGATAGTAAATACCGCCAGCGAAGCCCCCAAGGCGATCCAGAAGGCCATTAACGCATTGTCTTTGACACTGAACATGACCTGAAAGGCCTCGGGCGTGGGCCAGTTGTAATGTTCTATATATTGATCGCGCAGGAACGGATCGGCAAAATCCGCCCAGATGCGGCGCCCTTCGGTAAGCAACCCAGCCAGCGCAAAGCTGGGCACAAATACCGCCAGACCGATCAGGTAAGGCACCCATCTGGACCACCAGCGGGTCAGTCGCAGCCACATGTGCAGCCCAATGCAACTGTGGACCCAAACCACCAGCAACAGCAGGCTTTGCATCCAGATCGCCGAGTTGGGCCACATCAGAATGATGATGTACCCCATCTCGTCATTGACGTTATAGATTTCGTGGGCATAGCGCGTCTGCACGATATGCGAGATCAGTTGCAGCGGGATCAACAGCCCCAGAATGACCTGCAAGGCCGTGCTGAAGGGCATGCGTAGCGTTCGGCGTTGGCTAATGGAATAAAGCGCAAGGCCAAGGTGGACGAACAGTGCCAGATACAAGATCAAGCTGCCCAGACTGTGCCGGGTAACTGCGTGGCGCCCATCCTGCATGCCGTGCAGGTAATCGGTATGGAACAGCCCCAACCCGATATTGATGAAATGAAAGAAGGCAAAGGCGAACAGGGTAAGACCGCTGATGATCCTAAGCCGGGTTGTCCACCCGCCTTGCCATAAAACGCTTTTCAATCAAGCCACCTGTATTCGCCGCGCGTGTTCCCGAGTCTGGTACGGCGACGCGAGTGGGTCAAGTTATGGTTACGTAAATGGCGGTGTCCACGGGGTTGCTTGGGATTCAGCGAAAATAATCGTTGGCGAAAGAGTGAACAGCACAATATGGCTTAGCTCCGGTCGGGACCGAGAGCTGTAGATCAACCCGTCAGCACCCGTATCGCGGGCGTGATCAGAGAAGCGCCATGTCGGTGAAACGCCCCGTTCTTCGTGGATATCCTGCCAGATAATCGACGCATCGGACTGGCCCCTCAGATCGACCAGTCTTGCACCAGTAACTTGGCCTCTTTGCAATATCCGCGGCGGATCGTTGGGCGAGACATACCGACGAATGACGACCCCTGCGCTTCGGCGCTGAGAGAGGCATAGAGAGCAATCTGCCCTGAATGATGAAAACGCCCCTCGGGCGCCCGGGCAGGGGCCAAAGGGGCGTCACTTTGGGAGAGAAACAGAATTCTCCAGACCGGGCCGGAGAACTCCAGCATTGTCTTAGTCCTGTTCCGCCAGGAACCGCTCGGCATCCAGCGCGGCCATACAGCCCATACCGGCGCTCGTGACGGCCTGACGATAGATGTGGTCAGTCAGATCGCCTGCTGCGAACACACCGGGCACCGAGGTTTCGGTCGAGCCCGGCTTGGTCACCACATACCCACCCATATGGGTTTCCAGCGAGTCCTTGACCAGCTCATTTGCTGGCGCGTGACCAATGGCGACAAAGACGCCTTTACAGGGAACTTCGGTGATCTCACCGGTTTTGACGTTCTTGACGCGCACACCCTCGACGCCCAGTGGGGAATCGGTGCCGATCACTTCTTCCAACTCGTGGAACCACATCGGTTCGATCTTTTCGTGTTTCAGCAATCGTTCCTGCAGAATTTTCTCGGCCCGCAGTTCGTCGCGGCGGTGAATCAGAGTAACCTTGCTGGCGAAATTGGTTAGGAACAGCGCTTCTTCCACGGCGGTGTTGCCGCCACCGATGACCACGATTTCCTGTCCGCGATAGAAAAAGCCGTCGCAAGTCGCACAGGCCGAAACACCAAAACCCTTGAACTTGTCTTCCGACGGCAGGCCCAGCCATTTAGCGCGCGCACCGGTGGCCAGAATGACCGCGTCCGCAGTATAAATATTGCCGCTGTCGCCTTTTGCGGTGAAGGGGCGTTTGCTGATGTCTAGATCACTGATGATATCGCCGATGACCTCACAACCCATCGCCTGGGCATGTTCTTGCATTTTGATCATCAGATCAGGCCCCTGAACTTCGGTGAAACCGGGGTAATTTTCGACGTCGGTGGTTGTTGTCAACTGACCGCCGGGCTCGATTCCCTGAACCAGGATCGGTTCAAGCATCGCGCGGCTTGCGTATACGCCCGCAGTGTAACCGGCCGGTCCCGATCCGATGATCAGAACCTTGGTGTGACGTGTCTCGCTCATGGTACCCCCAACTCGATCTGCCTGATTTGGGCGCGTGGCCCCTGGCGGATGGATATAGCGACCCCTGTGCCGCGCTTAAAGCCCCTTCCTGATTTACGCCTGTCAGACGCTAGGTAAATGACGGTTGAATAAGAACATTGAAAATAAACAATATTGCGCATTCACGAAAGATTATTGCGCATCTGCCGGGTGCTGATATAACAACCGAAAAATTCAGGAGTATTTGATGGTCGCGATACGGCTGGACGAGATTGACCGCAAGATTCTGGCGGAATTGCAGGCAGACGGTCGCATGACCAATGTCGAATTGGCAAAACGTGTGGGAATTTCCGCCCCACCTTGCCTGCGGCGCGTACGCACCCTTGAAGAATCAGGCTTGATCCGCGGCTACCATGCCGATGTAAATTCACGCGAGCTGGGGTTTGAGGTTCAAGTCTTTGCCATGGTCGGTCTGGAAAGTCAGGCCGAAGCCGAGTTGACCGCATTCGAGGAACGCTGCCGCGAATGGCCTTTGGTTCGGGAATGCCACATGCTGAACGGCGAAGTTGATTTCATTCTGAAATGCGTTGCGCCTGACCTAAGCAGTTTTCAGCAGTTTCTGACCGGCAAGCTGCTGACCACGCCGAATGTGGCCAGCGTCAAGACATCGCTCGTTATTCGCGGCGCAAAAGACGAACCAGGCGTGCCATTCGACGTTCTCGAGGAACGCATGAACCGAACGGCCTGAATTCCCGATGTTTCGGATGCGGTTTCATCTGTGGCAGGAAGGCTGCCACCGACATAGAGACCATCCAACTGACTAATAACTGCATAATGCCCCCACATTGCAGAACTCGTTTTAAACTAGGCGGAAATTGCGTCCACCTCACCATCCCCCGCGCGCGGCATGACCAGCGGGCCGAAATCATTGAGTGATTCGACATGCGAGAACAGGTTCAGATAGACCGATCTTAGCGACCGGCTGACCCGGCGAATTGCATTGGTGCCAGGGTGATAAGATTCGAATTGCAGACCATCGACCCGAATGACCGAGTGCCGTTTCAGGCAAATGTGAAACAGTTCGACCGGCGTTGGTGGCATGGTTTCAATGACACCCATTCCATCCTGAAATTCGTGGACCGGCGTTAGCACCTGTTCGTCTCCGTGCAGATGACGCAAATGCGCGGGCGTGCCCACGATTCGCGCAGCAGGGCCAGCGATTACACCGGACATCGGTTTTTGCATCCCGAACGTGTCGGCCATAATCCGTGTCAGTGGACGTGTCCGCCCCCGCGAATCCACACGCCCGGGTATCAGCGTGACTGACCCTTTCCACAACACTGTTTCGGATACACCATCTTGCGTCAGGACTGTATCACCTGGCAGCAGATCTTCGATTGCCATCGGGCCAAATTCCGTTTCAACCAACGCCCCACGCGTAAATGCGCAGAACGCGTCCTCGAACATTGGCAGGGCAGGTGCGATGTGACGAGTCTGGACCACATCGCCGTTTTTCATCAGCGTACTGACCTCATAGCGCCGCAGCTGCGCCTTGTGTTGTGTGGTCGGTCTTGGCGCCTCGCGCAGCAATGCTGAGGTTTCAACAGCATTTCTGGCGGCGCGTGATAAAGAATTTGGAATAGCCATTACAATTCCGTCCCCTCTAAAAACCGCGCAGGCAGGCAAGACCCCCGTACAGGCCAGCCTGATCGGTTATTTCCATGTCTTGGAAGAAAGCGGCGACATGCAAGGCGACAGAAACGCAGATCGCTTTTTGCGAAGGAAGTTCCTACATTTTTGGTCAGCACAATGACCCCCCAGACAAACTCATACAAACGCAGGCGAAATTGCCAGCGCACACACGCCCCGGTATTGAGCCGCGCAAATATTGGCGGCAGGCCGCACACCGGATCGGAGCACCCCTCCGTTGTGCGTCTTATTCCCCAGAACCGGCAGCTTGGTTCGCGGGAAAGTCATCGTCAGCGTCGGACCGCCAGGCGGCGCGCAACTCTGACCGAATTGCTGGAAACCCGTTTCCACGGCATCTCCAGTTTTTGCTCTCTGGTGGCCACAAGTACGGCGCTTAGAAAGCGTGATCTCGTCTTCATTTTTGTGTCCTGCTCGCTTGGGAACTGACGCCCCGTTTTCCTCTGACACCTAAGTCTGCCCGCTTATTACGGCGGCGATAAGGCTGATCCGGATTGAATTCAGGACAAATGAAGTCTTGCATTTCCTCTTTTCTGATCGCGTCGCGCTCCACTGGAGAATCGGCAGATAAACACTTGAGAGCGGACAATAATTATCAAATTGTCGAGACACGAATAGATAGGAAAATTGTGGCGAAAAAGCGGCGATTTTGCCGCAATTCGGACCCAGTCTTAAAGTTTTATGGCAGAAATGAGGCGACCGTAATCAGCCTCTTTCGCGTGGGTTGAGCGGCGGTACGAGTAGAATCTGTCGGGGTCAGAATAGGTGCAATGGCGTGTCCATTCGGCCTGTCCGACCCCCGCCTGACGCAGCCTGTGAAGGCCAAAAGCAGGCAAGTCGAACTGCAGTCGGTCGCCCGTTCCATTCGCAAAAAACTGCAGGTTTTTCGGAGAATCCGCGACGAATTCATCCAGAAATTCCGGCCCGACCTCATATGCCGCCTGCGAGATCGAGGGGCCGATTACCGCCACGGTGTTTTCCCGCTTGGCGCCAAGCGCCTCCATTGCGTCCAACGTTGCCTCAAGCACCCCATCCAAAGCGCCGCGCCATCCGGCATGCGCAGCTCCGATCACGTTCGCGTCAGAATCGGCAAATAGGACCGGCTGGCAGTCGGCGGTGAGAATCGTCAGGGCCAGATCAGGGGTTGCCGTGACCACCGCGTCGGCTTTTTGTTTGTCACCGTTGATCGGGGCGTCGACAGTCAGAACGGTGGGAGAGTGGACCTGATGAATGCCCACCAGGGCTTCGGGTGTGACGTCCATCGCCTGCGCCACGCGCTTGCGATTTACCGTGACCGCTTCGGTCTGATCGGAGGAGCCATAGCCGCAGTTGAGGCCCGAAAAAATACCCGATGATGCACCGCCGCGTCGGCTGAAAAAACCGTGGCGCACAGGGGCCAATAAATCAGAGGTCAGAATTTCCAAGGTCATGGCTCCAATCCCGGAGGTGGTGCGGAAGGGGTGGGGTAGAGGCCCAGCACTTTGAACAGGTTTCCCATTTCATCGGGGTGCGTCAACCGGCGATGTGCGGCAATTACCGCTTCAAGCTCAGACCCGCCGAGGGGCGCGGCAAGGGCTTGTGCACGGGTGGCAATTCCCAAGCGCTCCAGAAATACACCCTGTGGTGTCAGGCGCGAATGGGCGCATCCAGCGGCGCGGGTCGCCAGTGCCAGTGGTTCGAAATCCACATGTGCCGTCAGGTCAGCCTGACCGGGTTGGGCCAAAGGATCAGCGCGTTTATGTGCCTGCAGTGCCTGAAACGTGTCGCCAAGCGAATGCCAGTCGCCATAATCCACAATCAACCCTGCGCCGCCATGGGTGCCAATCCGCCCAGCAACCACGGTAATGATGGGAATGGCTGCGGCACACAGTTCGACCAGGTCACCATCAGCAGTGTCGTTCAGTCGATCCTTGAGGGCGATCTGATCTGCATGTGGACCCAATCCCCAAGTTAACGCGGTGCCATCGCGGCCAATCAACCGCTCGCGCCAGCCATCGCGGTCGCGCAGGAACTGTCGTATTGGCAGGGCGTCGAAGAACTCGTTCGCGACCAGAAACAACGGCGCTTCGGGCAGATCGGCGACCGAGTCGATCCAGCGCGGGTTATGATCCTTCAAAGTTTGCGCTTGTACGTCACGTAGAGCAGGCGAGGCTTCAAGCAGCACGACCTTAGCGGCCTCATTGAAGCCCGGCACGCGGGACGTGGCGCGCAGCATGTCGGCCATCAACGTGCCACGCCCTGGTCCAAGCTCGGCCAGAACAAAATGCTCGGGGTGGCCCTGATCCATCCAGCTTTGGGCCAGGGACAGGCCAATCAATTCTCCGAACATCTGGCTGATCTCGGGGGCAGTGATGAAATCGCCCTGCGTGCCCAGAGGGTCACGGGTGGTGTAATAACCGTATGTCGGGTGCAGCAGGCATTCGACTATGTAATCGGCCACACTTATCGGGCCGTCCTGCGCAATACGCGCCAGCAGATGATCTTGCAGGCTCATGCCTTCGATCTTGCACGCAGGGCGAACCACAAGCCAAGGGCAATCATCGGCAGTGACAGCAATTGGCCCATCGTCAGACCATAGCCGCCCACGTGCCAGGCCAGACCCAGCGGGTTCCCCGCCGAGATAAACTGTGCGTCGGGCTGACGGAAGAATTCGACAATGAATCGAGAGGCACCATAGCCGGCCAGAAAGACCCCCATGACCAGGCCCGGCCTGTGAAACGCGCCACGCCGATAGGCGAGCCACAGCAGCAGGGCACCCAGAAACAGTCCCTCTAACGCCGCCTCGTAAAGCTGTGAGGGGTGCCGCGCGCACATCCCGGCGACGACACCGGGGCAATCCTGCGCCGCCGCTCCGGGGAAGATCACCGCCCAAGGCAATTCGCTGGGGCGTCCCCACAACTCGGCGTTGGTGAAATTCGCCAACCGCCCGAGCAATAGCCCTGGCGGCACTGTGTGGGCGATCAGGTCGGCCATGGACAGAACCGGAATTTGGTGGCGTCGCGCATAAAGATAAGAGGCGATTACTACCCCCAACAGCCCGCCATGGAACGCCATGCCACCCTGCCAGACCTTGAGAATCTCCAGCGGGTTCGAAAGGTAATAGGCGGGCTGGTAGAACAGCACGAATCCCAGGCGCCCGCCCAGAATCACACCGAGGATGATCCAGGTAATCAGATCTTCAAGCTGTTCGGGCTTCATCGGGGGCGTCTTGTCGGGCCACAGAGCTGGGCGCCGCAGCGCCGCAATGCCCATCCGCCAAGCAATAAGAATGCCAACGATATAAGCCAGCGCGTACCACCGCAGGGCGAACTCCATCCCAAACAATGAGATCGAGAACAACTCGGGCGACAGATCGGGGAAATTCAGAACAGCCTGCATGTGCGTCTCATTGCCCGGGGTTTGCAGGGCAAGTCAACCTTGAGCCCGGAGTAATCATTCCCCATATAGAGACCAACCGCGATTTCGGAGTAGAGCCATGCAAACCCGCAACAAGATTCTCGATGATGTTTCCCAATTGATGACCAACGCCATGGGCGTGGCCCAGGGCGCACGGGAAGAGGCTGAGAATGCGATGAAGTCGATGATCGACCGCTGGCTGGCCGACCGCGATTTCGTCACACGCGAAGAATTCGACGCCGTTCGCGCGATGGCCCAAAAAGCGCGTGAAGAAAACGCAGCGCTGGAATCCCGCATAGCCGCGCTTGAGGCAAAGCTGGACAAGTAACGCCCCAAAAATCTGATTTTTGGCTAAAGCTATCCGCCGCGCAATCCGAACTTGGGTTGTGCGGTGTTGTGCATCATGCCGCCCTGCTGAGATTAATCAAGACAAAGCTACAATTCGTGCCAATATTTTGATCGCCGTTGCCGACTGTCCACAACTTATTGCTGTTATCCCCAATAAATAGGGTTGCCAGAACCCATCTCGCATCGCACCATATTTAGTACAGGCAGACGGGGTTGGCCCCGGCTTGTAGAGTAAGCAACTAGCATTGGGGCGCTGCCAGCCCCTAAGAGGCTAGAGATTAGTGAGGTGGCATTATGGCCCTTTCCGAGCAGTTTCTCGAAGAAGACCTTCATCCGATCGATATTGTTGAACATATTGCTGAACATCACGACTGGGACTTTGACCGGATCGGGGATGATCAGATTGCCATGGCCGTCGAAGGGCAGTGGCGCACATACTCGATCACGTTGGCCTGGTCGAACTATGACGAAACCCTGCGCATGGTGTGCTCGTTCGAGATGGAGCCACCGACGGATCGCGAAGCCAAGCTGTATGAACTGCTGAACAAGATGAATGATCAGTGCTGGGCCGGGGCGTTTACGTACTGGGCCAATCAAAAGCTGATGGTTTATCGCTATGGTCTGGTTCTGGCCGGTGGTCAGATGGCCAGCCCGGATCAGATCGACACGATGATCAGCGCCGCGGTGCTGAGCGCCGAGCGCTACTATCCGGCGATCCAGTTGGTCACATGGGGCAATCGGACCCCCGAAGAAGCGATACAAGTCGCCATTGCAGAGGCCTACGGCCGCGCGTAAAGCTTTGCCCCGAACCGAATGAGGAGAGGGGCAATCATGGACATGTCACGCGTTGCCGAACAGGGGCTGGTTCTTCTGGGGTGCGGCAAGATGGGATCGGCCATGCTCGCCGGATGGTTAGAGCATGGCCTTCCTGCGTCAGCGGTCTGGGTAATTGATCCTAACCCCTCGGACTGGCTTAAGGCGCAGGGCGTCAACATCAACACCCCGCTGCCCGTGGCCCCCGCCGTGGTACTAGTGGCCGTCAAGCCGCAGATGATGGGCGAGGCGCTGCCTGCGATCAAAACGTTGGGCGGAGGTAACAGCCTGTTTGTCTCGATCGCAGCGGGGACATCGATTGCCACGTTCGAGGCCGTTCTGGGCAAAGACACCCCGATCGTGCGCGCCATGCCAAACACGCCAGCCGCAATCCGGCAGGGAATCACGGCGCTTATCGGCAATGCGAAGGCTTCGGACGCGGATGTGGCATTGGCTGAAAACCTGCTGTCTGCCATCGGCGAGACCGTTCGGCTGGAAGATGAGGCGCAGATGGACGCCGTCACCGGGCTCAGCGGGTCAGGCCCGGCCTATGTCTTTCACCTGATTGAAACGCTCGCCGCCGCTGGTCAGGCACAGGGCTTGCCACATGAGCTGGCGATGAAGCTGGCTAAATCCACTGTAGCCGGGGCAGGGGCATTGGCCATGGCGGCAGAGGAAGACCCCTCGCAACTGCGCGTCAATGTCACATCGCCTAACGGCACAACCCAAGCCGCGCTTGAGGTGCTGATGCACGAGGAAGAAGGTTTCCCCAACCTGCTGCACCGTGCAGTCAAAGCTGCGACAGATCGATCCAAGGAGCTGTCCCGTGAGTGAGATTACATTCGACGATTTTCTCAAGGTCGACATCCGCGTGGGCGAGGTGATCCGGGCCGAACCTTACCCAGAGGCCCGTAAACCTGCGATCAAGATGTGGATCGATTTTGGGGATGAGATTGGTGAGCGGAAAACCTCGGCCCAGGTCACCGCGCATTACGATCCTTCGACGCTGGTGGGCAAGCAGGTGATGGCCGTAGTGAACTTCCCCCCGCGCCAGATCGGTCGGTTCATGTCTGAAGTTCTGGTACTAGGCTTGCCCGATGAAAACGGTGAAGTGGTCTTGATCGGCCCGGATGGCGAAGTTCCTATCGGCGGGCGGATGCACTGATGAAATTGCTGATCACCCGCCCAATGACCGCCGCCGTCGAGGCCCGCGCTCGCCGCGCGTTCGATGTGGAAATTCGTAGCAACACCTTGCCCATGACGTCCGAGGAAATGCTACGCGCACTAAGGGATTTCGATGTGGTCGTGCCCACATTGGGTGACCAGTTTTCGGCCCAGATTTTCTCGGATGCCCCCAACCCTCGGTGCAAACTCCTGGCCAATTTTGGTGTCGGTTACAACCATATCGACGTCGACGCCGCGCGTACCGTTGGTGTCGCGGTCACCAACACGCCCGGTGCAGTCACCGATGCGACGGCCGATATCGCCATGACCCTGTTGTTATCCACGGCCCGTCGCGCGGGCGAGGGCGAACGGCTGGTCCGCGCGGGCAACTGGCAAGGATGGCATCCAACGCAGATGCTGGGCCACCACGTTACCGGCAAGCGAGTCGGAATCGTTGGTATGGGCCGGATCGGTCAGGCCATTGCCCGGCGCTGTCATTTCGGGTTCGCGATGCAGGTGGCGTATCAGTCACGCAGCCCGAAGGAGGTAGAGTTTCCTGCTGAATATATCCCCGACCTTTCGTCTTTGGCGGCGTCGGTCGATTTCCTCGTGATTGCCGTGCCTGGCGGGGCTGAAACCCGTCACCTGATCAACGCGCAGGTGCTAGATGCGATGAATCCATCAGCCATTCTGATAAACATCGCCCGCGGTGAGGTCATTGACGAGACCGCCCTGATCGCCGCCCTACAGTCCGGCCAGATCGCGGGCGCCGGGCTGGACGTGTATGAATTCGAACCCGCCGTTCCGCAGGCGCTGCGTGATATGGATAACGTGACCCTGTTACCACATCTTGGCACAGCCACCGAGGAAGTGCGCAGCGACATGGGGCATATGGCACTGGACAACGTGGCGGCCTTTGTCGAGGGACGGCCGTTGCCAAATCCGGTCTAAGATCCGACCGCCTCGCGCCAGTGTTTGCGGCAGAGCGAGACATAGGTCTCGTTCCCGCCGATCTGCACCTGTGCACCTTCGGTGATGGTGTTGCCGTTCTCATCCTGACGAATCACCATCGTCGCCTTGCGCCCGCATTTGCAGATGGTGCGCACCTCACGCATTTCATCAGCCAGAGCTAACAGCGCTGCTGAGCCCGGAAATAGACGCCCCTGAAAGTCCACTCGCAACCCATAAGCCAATACCGGCACGTTTAGGTCATCTACCGCACGGGCAAGTTGCCAGACCTGATCTTCCGTCAGGAATTGCGCCTCATCTATAAAAACGCAGGCGATATTGCCCTGATCCAGCCGCGCTCGGATCATGGCAAAGACGTCATCTTCGGTTGTGAACGTATCGGCGTCTGCGGAAATCCCGATCCGCGACGCAATTTTCCCGACACCAGCGCGCCCATCCAGGGCAGCGGTCATCAAATAGGTGTCCATGCCCCGCTCACGATAGTTATGCGAGGCTTGCAATAAGACGGTCGATTTACCCGCGTTCATGGTGGAATAATTGAAGTAGAGCTTTGCCATGCACCCGGGTCTAATTGGCAAGACCTGCCTGGGCAAGGCATCAAAACCCGTTAAGGAAGCGACGTCGCCGTTGTCATTGCAGGGACAGAGCGTACGCTCAAAGGGGATGGATCCCCTGCGCCTACAACAGCGACGCCGTCGGCCAACATGCGGCCTATACCGAACGGGGCTTAAATTGCGCCCCGCAATCACTCTTTACCGGCCGGAACGGCCGCCACTCACTCACAAAACCCCTGCATATCTGAGGGATAGCCAATTTATGACATTTCAACTATGAATCGAATATGGGAAATTTCCTGTCCCTTTCCCCCACAGTGGCAGATGTTGTGGAGGGCACAGGCAGCAAAGGTACAAACATGGCAGATATCGGGGCCTACCTGAAAAAGCACACAGAGGCGTTGGTCAAAGACGTCGGCATTGAATCCGCGTGTGAGATCACTGGAAAATCCAAGGCGACTCTGGGGCGGTATTATTCAGACAATGCCGAACACGCCGACCGGTTCATGCCTGTGGACGCCGTGGCCCGGCTTGAGGCTGTGTCAAACTACCCGCATGTTACCTCGGCGCTGGCCGATCTGAAAAACATCACGCTGTCGTATGACGGTCGCAACACCGAAAGCCCGCGCACCGGTGGGGTGAATTCGGACGTGATCGCGTTGAGCCAGCGGTTCGCCATGCTGATGACCGAATATCAGGCCGCCATCGAAGACGGCATCATAACCGTGAACGAGGCCAAACGCCTTCTGAAGGAAACCAGCCTGCTGCAACAGGTGCTGATCGAGATGAAGCTGCATCTGGAAGAGGAAAGCGTGAGCTAACTCTGATCGTTAACCTTCCCGCGAATAATACCTGCAGAGTCGGGCTTCAAAGGTCTGCTTTGCGGACAATCCGGACTTTACTGCCGGCGATTTGAAGGTCAGCTTCCTATGCATTGGCAGATACTTAGTCTAGAATTGCCATATGCTGATTGGAACGCAAAACACGCTCTCAGAAGTGATCAATGCTAGAGGTGTTTTTACACCTCTTGGTGTTTCTCGATCCTCAAAAGAAGTCTGTGAAGCTGTTTCCGATGCTTTAGGGCGTCACTTCATTATGGATGATCTCCATGATGCAGTGTGTCGAGAAATTGCCGAAATGACCAATGCGAGCGCGGCCACTGTCGTACATTGCAGTGCGGCTGCGATTACATTGGCTGTAGCGGCCTCTATGACCGGTTGTTCCCCAGGCGCGATTAAACAGCTTCCCGATGCAAGCGGTCTCAAGAGCCGAGTCATTTTGCCTGCAAAACACGCAGTAAATTACGGTCATCCCATTGAGCAAGCTATCCGACTTGCAGGTGCGAAACCGGAGCTTGTGGGCGACAATTCGGCTTGCGGCATTGAGGACCTTGCTCACGCTTGTTCAAAACTGGATGCGTGTTGTTTAGTGCTTGTTTCCTCCAGACTTACTGGAGGCGAAATGCTGGATTTTCGAAAAGCAGTCTCTGCGGCCCATGAACATGATCTGCCAGTGGTGATTGATGGCGCGGCCCAGGATTTTCGAATTGAAGACTTGCTGGATACCGGAGCTGACGTGGTTCTCATTAGCGGCCAAAAATACTTAGCTGGCCCAACATCAGGTTTGGTTCTTGGAAAGCCCGATCTGGTTTCAGCAGTCAGAGCACAGGAAAAAGGAATAGGGCGCGGCATGAAGGCATCAAAGGAAGCTCTCCTCGGTGTCCTTACTGCTTTGAAGCTTCGCCAACAGCTTAACAAAGAGGCTTGGTCGTCACAACAAAAGGAAAAGGTTGCCCGATTTGTCTCAGTAGCGAACACGATTGAAGGTATCACGGCCAATGCAAATCCTGATCCTACAAATCTGCCATTTGATCGAGCGCATCTCTGCATTGCCAAGTCGTCAGAATTTCCTGATGCGGCACAAATGGCAGCAGCTTTGAAAGCCGGTGAACCTTCGATCTGGATCATGGACCATTTAACCCACCAGTCGGAGATAGTGTTGGAGCTAGTCCAACTTACGCAAGAAGAAATCGACACAGTTCTGGATCGAATTAGAGACGTACTGTCCCAATATCAAAAATCCTAAAAGCTGACATTTACGCAACCTGCGGCATTGGTCAAATTGGGCTCAAAGCGGACAGGCGAACTCTTTTACGCGGCTTCTGTATACAGGCCGTTACCCGTGCCGCTTCACGATCACCGATCCCACCGAATACCCAGCGCCGAACGAACAAATAAGACCAACATCTCCATCCGACAGATCATCGGAATACTTGGAAAACGCGATGATCGACCCGGCTGAGGATGTGTTGGCATAGTCCTGCAGAATATTGGGCTGTTCACCCGCTTCGGGTTCGCGTCGCAGTACCTTTTTGCCAATGAAATCATTCATCGTCTTGTTTGCCTGATGCAGCCACAGGCGTTTCAGGTCGCTGCTGCCAACCCCTTCGGATTCCATGTGATCCGAGATGTGTTTGCTGACCATCGGCAGCACTTCCTTGAACACTTTCCGGCCGTTTTGCATGAATTGCATGTCTCGCCGGTCGATCACCCCATCAGGGCGCGAGCGGCGCAGGAAGCCATTATTATTGCGGATGTTGTTCGAGAAGGATGTGGCGCAGCGGGTCGAGAGGATTTCGAAATGCGGGCCCGTCGCGTCTTCGATCCGCTCGACCAAGGTGGCCGTGGCCACATCGCCGAAGATAAAGTGGCAATCGCGATCACGCCATTCCAGGTGACCCGAACAGATTTCGGGGTTGACCACCAGCGCTGACCGGACCGAGCCCGAGCGCACCATGTCCGCCGCTGCCTGAATACCGAACGTAGCCGAGGAGCAGGCGACATTCATGTCGAAGCCAAAGCCGTTGGTGCCCAACGCCTGCTGAATCTCGATCGCGATCGCAGGATAGGCGCGTTCATGGTTTGACGCGGCGCAGATCACCAGATCGACATCTTCGGCACTGCGACCCGCCTGAGCCAGCGCTTTTTTGCAGGCATCCACGGCCATCTCGGTCATGATGCCGGGTTCGTCATCGCCGCGTTGGCGAAGCAGGGGATGCATCACGTCTGGGTCCAGCACACCGGATTTATCCATCACATATCGGTTCTCGATACCCGATGCCTTGAGGATGAATTCTACGGACGAATGCTGTATCGGTTCAATCTCACCCGCTGCAATCGCGTCGGCATTTTTGGCGTTTTGCGTGTCGGCATAGGCGTTGAAGGCGGCGACAAGCTCGGCGTTGGTGATGACGTTCTCGGGCGTGAAAACACCGGTGCCGGTGATTGCGGGCGTATACATGGCGGGTCCTGAATGTTTCGAATCCGCTTAAAATGCAGTCGCTGCGGGTTTTGATCAAGAGAAGGTGACCCAAGGGAATGCAGCGAAACCAGTCAAATTACTGCTTCACAACTTGAATGGTTCATAATCTGAAGTATATGACGCCACGGACACACGGAGCTCCCAATGCCAGACAACATAAGCGACAGGCTTGGCCGCCTAAGCCCTGAAATCCAGTCAATCATGGGTGTGTATGCCCTGTACTGGAAGCTGGAAGAGGCGTTCGATTGCATTGAAACGGAACTTAGCCATCCGGAATGCCACATGTTGATCAAACTGGATCAACCCAAGCGTATGGGCGTTCTGGCGGCCGACATGCTGAGTGTCCCTTCGACCATAACCGCCACGGCGGACGGTTTGGAAAAAGCTGGCTATCTGACGCGTGAACGTGACCCCGAAGACCGCCGTGCCTGGTTGCTGGTTCTGACTGAGCAGGGCGAAGAGGCCCGGAATATGCTGGTGTCCGAAGCCGGTGACCTTTTTCACCGCGCATCCGGATTGGATGCAAAGGAAACTGCCGAATTCGCGCGATTGGCGCGCAAAATCCGAGACAACATCCTGAAAACAGGAATTCCCGAGGGATTGACGAAATGAAACTCCTCTCTGTTCTGAGTGCGACCCTGATCGCGCTGACGACACCGGTTCTGGCTCAAGAAACCGCCAAGCCGGTCAAGCTGATGCAGGTGCGCGAAACCGCACCGGGCTTTTCACGCCAGTTCTTTGGGCGCGTGGCCGCCCGACAAACCGTTGATCTGGCCTTTCAGGTCTCGGGTCAGATTGTTGAGATGCCGGTGACCGAAGGTTTTGTGATCCCCAAGGGTGAGTTGATCGCGCAGCTGGATCAAGCACCTTTCCAGCGCCGGTACGACCGCGCGGTCCTGCAAAAGGATCAGGCGGACCGAACCGTGGCTCGCTTGTCTCGATTGCGGGGTACCACCGCCAGCCAAGTGGCCGTGGACGATGCGGAGACAGAGGCGCAACTGGCTGATATCGCCGTGCGGGATGCGGAATACGATCTTGAACATGCGACTCTGACCGCGCCATTCGACGCGCTAGTGTCCAGCCGGGCGGTCGAAGCCTTTACCACCGTGTCAGCTGGCGCCCCCATCGTGCGCATTCACGACATGTCGGAATTGCGGATCGAGGTCGATGTGCCCGAGATTCTGTTTCAGCGTTCGGGTCAGGAAGAAAGCTATACGATCACCGCGAAATTCCCGACCAGTGACGAGGTATTCCCCCTTCAGATTCGTGAGTTTGATGCCGAAAGCTCAACCGTGGGGCAGACATTCCGCATTCAGTTCGGCCTAACCCCGCCGGAGGGTTTGCAAATCCTGCCGGGCTCGTCCGTGACTGTGACTGTTCAGGTAGAGGATGGCCGAACCGGTATCGTCATTCCGGCCGCGGCCATCGTTGCAGGCGCTGATGGAGCTTTGGGCGTCATGGTGTTTTCGCCAGTTGGCGCCGACGAAGGCGCCGTTCAATACGTTCCTGTCACCATCGAGCCCACCCAGACCGGCGAGGTCCGAGTGCTGACCGGTCTGTCGGACGGTGACGAAATCGTTGTCGCTGGCGGCAGTGCGCTGACCGACGGTCAGGCCGTACGCCGCTTTGCTGGCTTTGCGAACTGAGGGCAAACAGATGAACATCGCGCGCGCCTCGATCGACCGGCCGATTTATACGTGGCTGATCATCCTGATTGCCCTGTTTGGGGGAATTTGGGGCTTCCTGTCGCTGGGTCGTCTGGAAGACCCGGCCTTCACCATCAAGAATGCCGTCATAGCAACGCAATACCCAGGCGCCACAGCCGAAGAAGTGGCGCTCGAGGTCTCGGAACCATTGGAATCTGCCATCCAGCAGATGGGCGAGGTTGATACGATCACCTCGGTCAACCAACCGGGATTTTCGCTGATCGAGGTCGAGATCAAATCGACTTATGACGGTACAGAACTGCCTGAAATTTGGACCAAGCTGCGCGCCAAGGTGCGCGACGCATCGCGTGCATTGCCATCGGGCGTAAGCCAACCAATGGTGAATGACGGGTTCGGTGATGTGTTCGGCCTGTTTTACGCTGTCACGGCCGAAGGGTTTTCGGACGCTGAAAAGCATGAGTTATCCACTTTTTTGCGGCGCGAATTGCTGACCGTTCCCGGTGTCGCGGATGTTGAGGTGATGGGCCTGCCGGACGAGGCGATCTTTGTCGAACCCGATCTGGCCATTTCCGTCAACCAGAACGTGCCTATCCCGTCCATCAACGAGGCCATTGCCAACGCGGACTCGGTTAATGCGTCTGGATCGGTCCGAACTGAGAATGACCGCACCACGATCCTGACGGCCGAAGGGTCAGATACAGTTTCTGCCATTGCCGGTTTGTCGTTGGGGTCGCAGGGGCAGGTGATCAACCTATTCGACATGGCGCACGTCTTTCGTGGCCGTCAGACCGACCCCGAGGTCATGATCCGGTTCAACGGGACCGAGGCGTTTACGCTGGGAATCGCGGGCCTGTCGACCGAGAATATCGTCGAAGTCGGCCAGCGTGCCGATGCCAAATTCGCCGAGTTGGACCCTCAGATTCCCTTTGGGGTCGAAATCCTGCCGATCTATCAGCAGCATGTGGTGGTCGAACAGGCCTCGAACGACTTTCTGGTGAACCTGGCCATGTCAGTCAGCATCGTTGTAGCGGTTTTGGCTATCTTCATGGGCTGGCGCGCGGCGGTGGTCGTGGGCTCGACCCTTCTGCTGACCGTAGTTGGGACACTGTTGTTCATGTCGATCTTCTCGATCGAGATGGAGCGAATATCGCTGGGCGCCCTGATCATTGCGATGGGGATGCTGGTGGACAACGCCATCGTGGTGGCCGAGGGAATGCAGATCGCCATGCTGCGCGGTAAAAATTCCCGCGATGCGGCTGATGAGGCGGCGTCGAAAACGCAAATCCCGTTGTTGGGGGCGACGGTCATCGGCATCATGGCTTTTGCCGGTATTGGCCTTAGCCCGGATGCGACGGGTGAGTTTCTGTTCTCGTTGTTTGCGGTAATTGGTATCTCGCTGCTGCTTAGTTGGGTTCTGGCGCTTACGGTGACGCCGATGCTGGGGCATTACTTCTTCAAGCAGGGAAAAGAGGGCGAGGTGGACGCTTATGGCGGCATCATGTTCCGTGTCTACGGTGCGATCCTGCGGTGGTCCTTGCGGATGCGCTGGCTGGTGATTGCCGCGCTGGTCGGGGTGACGGTGGCCTGTTTCGCTGGCTTTGGTTTGGTGAAACAGCAGTTTTTCCCTGACTCGAACACACCGCTGTTTTTCGTGCATTACAACCTGCCGCAAGGCACGCCCATCGCGCGCACGGCTGAGGATATGGCGGTCTTCGAAGACTGGCTGGCCGAGCGCGACGATGTCGTGTCCGTCACCACCTTTGTCGGGCAGGGCGCAACTCGGTTCCTGTTGACCTATTCGGCCGAAAAACCAAACCCCAGCTATGGGCACATGATCATTCGTACTGAAACGCTGGATGACATTCCAGTTTTGCAGGCGGATTTGGAAGCGTTTGGGCAGGCACAATTCCCCGAGGGCAAATTCCGTACCAAACGCCTGATCTTCGGCCCGGGCGGCGGAGACCCAATCCAAGCCCGGTTCTCGGGCAGTGATCCGAAGGTATTGCGCCAGCTAGCCGATGAGGCGGTGTTGAAAATGCGCGAGGCTTCCCCTAATGCGCTGAACGTCTATCATGATTGGCGCGAGCAGGAGCTGGCAGTGCAGCCGATCTATGCGACCGAGCGGGCGCAGACCGCAGGTGTGTCCCGAGAAGATATTGCCGCGACTTTGCAGTTTTCCACGGACGGGATCACCGCCGGAGAATTCCGTGAGCGGGACCGTCTGATCCCCATCATCATACGCCGTCCCGCGGACGGGGATTATTCGATCGTCGATCAGGTGGTGTTTTCAGAAGAATCGCAAAAGTTCGTTCCAATCGAGCAAATGGTCGATGGGTTCGAATACAAGCCGCTCAACACGCTGGTGCATCGTCGTGACCGCGTGCTGACGATCACCGTCGGGGCTGATATCCCGCCCGGCATGACGGCGGCACAGGTCCATTCTGAGGTACGCGCGGCCATCGAAGACATGGACCTGCCACCCGGTTATCGCATGGAATGGGGGGGAGAGTTCGAAAACGCTGGCGAGGCCAACGAAAGCCTAGGACGTCAGTTGCCCCTGAGCCTGCTGATCATGGTGCTGATCTCAGTGTTGATCTTTAACGCGATACGCCAGCCGATCATCATCTGGCTGTTGGTGCCGATGTCGGTGAACGGCGTCGTGATCGGGCTGTTGGGGACGGGTCTGCCGTTTACCTTCACAGCGCTGCTGGGGCTGCTGAGCCTGTCGGGGATGCTGATCAAGAACGGGATCGTTCTGGTCGAAGAGATTGATCTGGTCCGCGCCACCGGCAAGCCCCTGCGCGAGTCGATTGTCGAAGCTTCTGTCTCGCGTTTGCGCCCTGTGATGCTGGCGGCGATCACCACCATACTAGGGATGGCACCGTTGCTGACGGACGCGTTCTTCCGCTCGATGGCGGTGACGATTATGGGCGGTTTGGCCTTTGCCACGATCCTGACCATGGTCGCGGCTCCGGTCTTTTACATGGTGTTCTTTGCACGCGATGAAAAACGCGAGGTTGCACAGGCCTGACTGGTACCGGGCGGCGTTTCAGTCGCCCGGGTCCTTTTCCGGATCATAATGATAGTAAAAACAGGATAGCTTGTTTCCGTCCGGGTCGCGCAGATAGGCGACATAGAAATCAGGCGCGTAATAGTCCCGAATGCCCGGCGCACCTGCGTCCGTGCCCCCAAATTCCAGACCTGCCACGTGAAAACGCCGAACTTGCGCTGCGCTGCTGGCCGGAAAAGCAATCATCGTTCCATTGCCCACGCAGGCCGCCTCACCATCAAATGGCGTACAGACCCAAAACCCTGTCCCGGCATCGGGATGGTTTCCCCAGCCCGCGCGATCCTTTGACCAACCCGGAAGGCGCGGCTGATCCAGTACAGAAAAGATCGCGTCATAGAACCGGATGGCCCGGGACAAGTCATTGGTTCCGTATGTGGTGTAAAGGCGCATGGTTTCACCGGTTGTCAGAACAGCATCATGCTGCCCGCGACAACACAGGGAAAGCGAAAACGGCCCTGCGGTTCGCGTCAGATCAGTGGGATCAGCGGCACATCACACGCGGCAAGCGTCATCAAAGCGGCGAGAACCATAAACCTGCGCATTTTGTTTTCCTTCTGCTCGTTTGCAAAAAAGATGCGCGCCCGAAGACACGGGGTCAACGGGCGCGGTGTGTTTGGTTCAAAATGCGCGGGTTTCACCCCAGGGGAGTTAGCCCTGCAGCGACTTCACCTCAACATCGCCTTCGGCCTGTGCCTTGATCGCCAGCGCGGCAGCATGGCTGGCGGCCGCGGTGGTGAAATAGGGGATCTTGTCATAGAGCGCGATTGAACGGATGGACTTGCTGTCCTCGACCGCCTGTGCGCCTTCGGTGGTGTTCATCAACAATTGCACCTGACCGTCTTTTAGCATGTCAGCCACGTCAGGGCGGCCTTCATAGACCTTGTTGACCACATCACAGGCTACACCCTGTTCAGCCAGCCAGGACTGGGTGCCGCGTGTGGCCACCAGAGAAAAACCTTGCCCGGTCAGAACCTGCGCGGCCTCAAGCATCGCGGGGGTCTTGTCGGCATCCTTGATCGAGATAAACGCACGACCCGAGGACGGCAGTACCATACCAGCACCCATCTGTGCCTTTAGGAAAGCGCGGTGGAAGTCGCGGTCCCAGCCCATGACCTCACCGGTCGAGCGCATTTCCGGACCCAGAATGGTGTCGACGCCGGGGAAACGAGCAAAGGGCAGCACCGCCTCTTTCACCGAAAACCACGGCATGTCCGGATCAGCCAGTGTCATCTGGTCTGCGATCTTGGTGTCCTGACCGTCCTGATAAGGCGGGCGCTGCGGGAAGTTCGCCAGCTTCTCACCAGCCATGACACGCGCGGCAATCGATGCGATGGCACTGTCGGTCGCCTTTGCGACAAACGGTACGGTCCGTGAGGCGCGCGGGTTGACCTCGATCAGATAAATCTCGCCATCCTTGATGGCGAACTGCACATTCATCAGGCCGACGACATTCAGAGCTTTGGCTAGCTTGAACGCCTGATCCTTGATCTGATCCAGGATTTCTTTCGACAGCGAATAGGGCGGCAGCGAACAAGCCGAGTCACCCGAGTGAACGCCAGCCTCTTCGATATGCTGCATGATGCCAGCGACATGTACGGCCTCACCGTCGCAAATGGCATCCACATCCAGCTCAACCGCACCGGCCAAATAACTGTCCAGCAGAACCGGGCTGTCGCCCGAGACCACTACAGCCTCGTTGATATAGCGTTTCAGCTGCTCCATATCGCGCACGATTTCCATCGCGCGGCCACCTAGAACGTAAGAGGGGCGGATGACCAGTGGGAAGCCAATCTCGTCGGCAATCTCCAGCGCCTGTTCATCGGTCGAGGCGATGCCGTTCTTGGGCTGTTTCAGGCCCAGATCATTGACCAGCGCCTGAAAGCGTTCACGGTCTTCGGCAAGGTCAATCGCATCCGGCGTGGTGCCGAGGATCGGGATACCTTCAGCCTCAAGCGCATTGGCCAGTTTCAGCGGGGTTTGGCCGCCGAACTGAACGATCACACCGTGCAGCGTGCCGTTCTCCTGCTCTTTCGTCAGGATTTCCATGACGTGTTCAAAGGTCAGCGGTTCAAAATACAGCCGGTCCGAGGTGTCATAGTCGGTCGAGACCGTCTCGGGGTTGCAGTTGACCATGATGGTTTCAAATCCCGCTTCGGTTAGTGCGAAACAGGCGTGGCAGCAGCAATAATCGAACTCGATGCCCTGACCGATCCGGTTCGGGCCACCGCCAAGGATGACAACTTTTTTGCGGTCAGACGGGCGCGCTTCGCATTCGACCTCGCCCATCATGGGCGCTTCGTAGGTTGAATACATATAAGGCGTCTGTGCTTCGAACTCGGCGGCGCAGGTGTCGATACGCTTGAACACGGCGTTGACGCCCAGATTGCGGCGGGCGCGGCGGACGTTGTCCTCATCCCGGCCGGTCAGATTGCCCAGACGAGCATCGGTGAAGCCCAGCATTTTCAGCTTGCGGATGCCGTCTTCGGTCACCGGCAGGCCATCTTTGCGGACAACGCGCTCAGCCTCGATGATCTCGCGGATACGGGCCAGGAACCATGGGTCAAATTTGGTGACGCCAAAGATTTCGTCATCGGTCAGACCGTGACGCATGGCCTGCGCGATGGTGCGCAGACGGTCGGGGGTCTGTTTGCTGATCGCCTTGATGACGGCAGCTTTGTCGCTGGCTTCTTCCCAGACACCGACGTTAAGCCCGGGGATTTCGATCTCATCAAACCCGGTCAGGCCCGATTCCATCGAGGCCAGCGCCTTTTGCATCGATTCGTGGATCGTGCGGCCGATGGACATGGCCTCTCCCACCGATTTCATCGCAGTGGTCAGGTAGGGTTTGGACCCCGGGAATTTTTCGAAGGCAAATTTCGGGATCTTGGTGACTACATAGTCGATCGTAGGCTCGAACGAGGCCGGGGTGACTTTGGTGATGTCGTTATCCAACTCGTCCAGCGTGTAACCCACGGCAAGTTTTGCGGCGATCTTCGCAATCGGGAAACCGGTCGCCTTGGACGCCAGCGCCGAGGAGCGCGATACACGTGGGTTCATCTCGATCACAACCATGCGGCCATCATCGGGGTTGATCGCCCATTGTACGTTCGAACCGCCGGTTTCAACGCCGATCTCGCGCAGAACGGCGATCGAACCATTGCGCATGATCTGGTATTCCTTGTCGGTCAGCGTCAGGGCAGGGGCCACGGTGATCGAGTCGCCGGTATGCACGCCCATCGGATCGACGTTTTCGATGGAGCAGACGATGATGGCGTTGTCGGCGGTGTCGCGCACCACCTCCATCTCATACTCTTTCCAACCCAGCAGGCTTTCATCGACGAGGATCTGGTTGACGGGCGAGGCATCCATGCCCGAGCGGCAAAAATGGATATAATCCTCACGGTTATAGGCCACGCCGCCACCGGTGCCGCCCAGGGTAAAGGCAGGGCGGATAATGGCGGGCAGGCCGATTTCTTCCAGCTCATCCAGCGCCATCTGCACACCGGCATCCAGATCGGTGGAACCGTCTTCGCGCTTGGGAGCGGTCACGATGGTTGCCTTGGGGTTTTCCAGCCCCAGCCGGTCCATCGCCTCGCGAAACAGGGCGCGGTCTTCGGCCATTTCGATGGCGTCGCGTTTGGCGCCGATCATCTCGACCCCGAACTTTTCAAGCACGCCCATCTCTTCCAGCGCCAGCGAGGTGTTCAGGCCGGTCTGCCCGCCCATGGTGGGCAGCAAGGCGTCGGGGCGTTCTTTTTCGATGATCTTGGCGACAACCTCGGGGGTGATCGGTTCGATATAGGTGGCGTCAGCCAGCCCCGGGTCGGTCATGATGGTGGCCGGGTTTGAGTTCACGAGGATGACCCGGTATCCTTCTTCGCGCAGCGCCTTACAGGCCTGGGCGCCGGAATAGTCAAACTCGCAGGCCTGACCGATGACGATGGGCCCCGCTCCGATGATCATGATCGACTGGATGTCGGTTCTTCTGGGCATGGCCTGGTTCCTTCGGTTGTCTGCGAGTCAGGGCGCCCCCATGCGCCCAAATTGTCCTGCGTTATAGGGACCGCGCGAAAAGGTTCAAGGGGTATCGGAAACGGTGACGAAATTGCCGCTTTCACCTCTTTCCCTTGCCGTCGTATTCTCTATACCGCGCAGCACGACAAATGAGGATGCAATTGCGTATTCGTTTCGATCAAGGGCCAGCCGGACCCGGAACAAGTTTCGACCGGCCAGCCAGTGTGATCCGTGCAGACAAGCCGGACGACGTGCCCCAGGCTCTGGTGGCGCTGGATGAGGCGCGCGCCGACGGTGCGTGGCTTGCCGGTTATGCCAGTTATGAGCTGGGCTATGTGCTTGAGCCGCGCTTGGCTGACCGACTGCCCGCGGATCGCCGTCTGCCTTTGTTGTGCTTTGGCGTTTATGAGGCCCCAGTGCAACGCGATCTTCCCTCGGCAGCTGGTGGCGTCACCGGATTTGAGCCCCGCTGGGATGAGGCACGGTATACGCGCGCCTTTCAACAGGTTCATGACGCCATCGGGGCCGGGGATATCTACCAGGCCAACCTGACCTTTCCTATCGACCTGACCATCCAGGGCGACAGCACCGCGCTATATGCCGCACTGGCTTCTGGGCAAGCGGTGGGTCACGGCGCGCTGGTACAGCAGGACGGCTTGCCTGATTTGCTGAGCCGCTCGCCCGAGTTGTTCTTTCGTACCGATGCGGATCGAGGGATTGAAACCCGCCCGATGAAAGGCACGCAACCTCGCAGCGATGATATGGCCGAGGACGCGCGACGCCGGGCCTTTCTGTCGATTGACGAAAAGAATCGGGCCGAAAACCTGATGATCGTCGATCTTCTACGAAATGACCTTAGCCGTGTTGCGCTGCCCGGATCGGTCAAAGTGCCCGAGCTGTTCAAAGTCGAAACCTATGCGACTGTGCATCAGATGGTGTCGTTGGTGCAGGCGCATCTGCATTTGGGGGCCGAGCTGTCCGATATCCTGATGGCGCTGTTCCCCTGTGGTTCAATCACCGGTGCGCCCAAGATCCGTGCGATGGAGATTTTGGCCGATTTGGAGCCTTGGCCTCGCGACATCTATTGCGGCGCCATAGGCTGGGCGGCCCCGGACGGCCGGTCCGAGTTCAACGTAGCGATCCGCACGCTAATGGTTGAGGATGGCAGAGCCACTCTGAACGTGGGCGGTGGCCTGGTCTGGGACAGCACAGCCCCGTCGGAATACGAGGAAGCGTTATGGAAAGCCCGCTTTGCCCACCAGCTGATCCTGACTTCCGCATAATCGAAACGCTGGCCTTTCGGCCAGAACAGGGGTTCGTGCGACGTGATCGGCATTTGGCTCGGATGGCCCGATCCGCCCAAGCCTTTGGGATTTCCTTTGACGCGGACCGCGCCATTGATCTGTTGAACGGCGTGGGTGGCTCATCACCGCTTAGGTGTCGACTGACGCTGACCGCAGGTGGTCAGCTGGATGTAACGACCGGAGCATTGGCCGATAATCCGACGATCTGGCGGTGCGCCATTGCCGAACCGCGCCTGACCGCGTCTGACATCTGGTTGCAGCACAAAACAACACAACGTTCCATATACGACACCACTCGAGCGACTTTGCCTCAAGGCATAGACGAGGTCCTGTTTCTGAACGAACGCGACGAGCTGTGCGAAGGCACCATCACCAATCTGTTTCTGCATATGCCGGATGGCCGTCGCCTAACGCCTGCGTTGTCCAGCGGCGTTCTACCCGGCATTCTGCGCGAAGAATTGCTGAGTAATAAAGAGGTTACCGAAGCCGCCCTGACCTTGACCGACCTGAAAAACGCAGAAAAACTCTATATGGGGAATTCGTTGCGTGGTCTGATCCGGGCGGAGTTGGCAATACAGTGAGTAAACAAACCGATTGGGCGGACAGCGGGGTGCCGTATCTGCGATTACGGCTGGAATTTGGATTGTTTTTCATTGCCGCGCCGGTGTTGATCGCGGTGTTCTTTCCACCCGACTGGATGTTCCCCTCATTGTTCACCTTCACGGCCATCGGGATTGTGTTGCTGCATTTTACGCCCGACTTTGCCTGGGCTGAACTGCGGTACAACTGGCGCAACTGGTCCTGGCGCGAGGTTGCTTTGTTTACCTTAGCCATGACGATCATTTGCGCCGTGGTTGTGATGGCAATGCGACCCGAGGCGGCGTTTTTCCTACTGCGAAATCGACCCGAATTCCTTCTGGTGATTTGGATTGGTTACCCTTTGCTGTCGGCCCTGCCGCAAGAGCTTTTGTTCCGGTCCCTGTTCTTCCGCCGCTATCACGAAATCTTGCCAAACGGACGCGCGGCCTATCTGCTGAACGCTGCGCTGTTTTCACTGGCACATCTGATGTATTGGAGCTGGATCGTCGCCGTTATGACCTTTGCCGGAGGGTTGCTGTTCACCTGGGCCTATCGCAAACGCGGATCGTTTTTCTACGCGGTCTTATTGCACGCGATCGCGGGAAATATCATCTTTGCCGCCGGTCTGGGTATCTATTTCTACTCGGGCAACGTGCAAAGGCCGTTTTGACAGCGCGACCTGCCTTGACTTTCCATGCCTGACAGGGTGTATCGGCGCGACGAATTCTGCGCCCGAAGGGATATTTTCATGCATGCCTATCGCAGCCACACCTGCGCCGCTCTGACCGCCGCCAATGTCGGTGAAACCGTCCGCCTGTCCGGTTGGGTGCATCGTGTCCGAGATCACGGTGGCGTGCTGTTCATCGACCTGCGCGATCATTTCGGAGTGACACAGGTTCTGTGTGACGGTGACAGCGCCGCCTTTGCCGAGCTGGAAAAGGTTCGGTCCGAATGGTGTATCCGCATCGACGGCACTGTCAAAGCGCGCGACGCTGAGCTGGTAAACCCGAAACTGCCCACCGGCGAGATCGAAGTTTACGTGCGCGAATTGGAAGTGCTGGGCGCCGCTGATGAGCTGCCGTTGATGGTGTTCGGCGATCAGGAATACCCCGAAGAAACCCGCCTGCGCTATCGTTATCTGGACCTGCGCCGCGAGGCGATGCAGCAGAACATGACGCTGCGCTCGGACGTTGTGGCGTCTATGCGCCGTCGCATGTGGGATCAGGGGTTCCGCGAATATCAGACGCCGATCATCACTGCGTCGTCGCCGGAAGGCGCGCGTGACTTCTTGGTGCCTTCGCGTCTGCATCCGGGCAAGTTCTATGCGTTGCCGCAGGCGCCGCAGCAGTTCAAGCAGCTGATCATGGTGTCGGGCTTTGACAAATACTTCCAGATCGCGCCGTGTTTCCGCGATGAAGACCCACGTGCCGACCGCTCACCCACCGATTTCTATCAGCTTGACCTTGAGATGTCGTTTGTTGAACAGCAGGACGTGTTCGACACGATCCAGCCCGTTCTGACCGGTGTGTTCGAGGAATTCGGCGGTGGTCGCAAGGTTGATCAGGAGTGGCCGCAAATCTCCTACAAGGACGCGGCACTTTGGTATGGCAGCGACAAGCCGGACCTGCGCAATCCTATTAAAATGCAAGTGGTCTCCGACCACTTCCGCGATTCTGGCTTCGCGATATTCGCGAAGCTTTTGGAGCAGGAAGGCACCGAAATCCGCGCCATTCCTGCGCCGACGGGTGGCAGCCGCAAGTTCTGTGACCGCATGAACGCTTTTGTCCAGAAAGAGGGTCTGCCCGGAATGGGCTATATCTTCTGGCGCGATCAGGGCGAAGGCATGGAGGCCGCAGGTCCGTTGGCCAAGAACATCGGCCCCGAGCGGACCGAGGCAATCCGTCAACAGCTGGGTCTGGGTGTTGGTGACGCCGCGTTCTTCCTGGGCGGCAAGCCGAAGGCCTTTGAAAAGGTGGCGGGTAAGGCGCGCGATGTGATCGGTGAGGAGTTGGGTCTGACCGAGAAAGACCGCTTTGCCTTTGCCTGGATCGTAGATTTCCCGATCTACGAACAGGACGAAGAAACCGGCACCATCGACTTTGAACACAACCCATTCTCGATGCCGCAAGGTGGTATGGCGGCGCTGCAGGGTAATCCTCTGGACGTGCGTGGATATCAGTACGATCTGGCGTGCAACGGGTATGAGCTGGTCTCGGGCGCGATCCGGAACCACAAGCCTGAGATCATGCTGAAAGCCTTTGAACTGGCAGGCTATGGCGAGGATGAGGTGAAAAGCCGCTTTGGTGCGCTGTTCAACGCCTTCCACTATGGCGCTCCGCCGCACGGTGGTTGTGCTGCGGGGATCGACCGGATCGTGATGCTATTGGCTGATGAGGCCAACATCCGCGAAGTCATGATGTTCCCGATGAACCAGCGCGCCGAAGACCTGATGATGGACGCGCCATCCGATCCGACCTCGGATCAGTTGATGGAATTGGGATTGCGGATCATCCCACAGGATTGATCAATCACCCGCCGCAGCCCCTGCGGCGGGTTTTTCCTTTGGATCAGGTGCCACAAGCCTGTGGTTAATATTCTGCGGTAATTGCTGTGTTGCTTCAGTGTCGGTCAACGGACAGGATTTTGATCCGCGTGCAACACGGATGTTCCGGGCTGTTGCACGGGTCTGAGAATAGGCCCAGATCGTCAGGATCGTGGATGTCAGAAAATACGCCGTTATCAATTCAGATCGCCTCGCGCTGTTCCAGTCGCGCCTGAACGATGCCGGCGACCTTTGCGGCCAGCGCCGTAACTGGTCCTCCGCCTGCGCGCGTTTCGGCCAGTTTCTGCGCGGCATCCGCCAGAACCGTATCCTCGGCATCCCGGGCAACGCCGATCAGGAATTGGGCCGCATAATCCAAAGTTCGATGATCGTTCGGCCCGGCCAGTACATCTGCGATATGGGCCATGTCGTCTTGATAGGCCATCGGGTCCGGGTGAATAACCTCATCCCGAATGGCGTGCAGGTTGTTGGGCCGACGATCCTGTGGCAGGTTTTCCAGAATGAACTGCTGAAAATGAGAAAGTGATTTCAGGGGTTTGTTCAAAAACCCATCGGCACCTGTTTGCAACGCAGCCTCCTGACCGTGATCGTCGCCGGACATGCCCAGAATGGCGCCGATACGTGGGGTTGCTTCGGCCAATTCGGCAATCAGGTCGGCACCGGACCCATCTGGCAAGCCGATATCCACCAGAATGACAGAAGGGCGATAGATCTGCAGGTGGCGCCGGGCCGAGGTCAGGCAATCCGCCCGCCGGATACGCGCACCGCTATGCAGGCACATCAGCCGGATCGCGTCACAGGCAAAGCGACTGTCTTCGACAACCAGAATGGTTTGACCCAGCAGAGGCCGCGTGGCCGTCGGCTGCGCGGGTGAGGCGAAGGGGCTCGAATCGTCCATGGCAGAACTCCTAATCAGCAGATGCCCTAAGCTAGGAACTTCTGGCTAACACAGGGTTAACGGCAATTTGGCGCACTTGTTCTTTGGCCAAACTGCCCCCATAACCGCGGCAACGCAGAACACAGGAGAGTTCAATGATTGGTCGTCTGAACCACGTCGCCATTGCCGTACCCGATCTTGAGGCCGCGTCCGCGCAATATAGCAATGCACTGGGCGCCAAGGTCGGCGCGCCGCAGGATGAGCCCGATCATGGCGTTACCGTTGTGTTCATCGAACTGCCCAACACCAAGATCGAATTGCTGTACCCGCTGGGTGAAAACAGCCCGATCAACGGCTTTCTGGAAAAGAACCCGGCAGGCGGCATCCACCATGTTTGTTATGAGGTCGAAGACATTATCGCTGCCCGTGATCACCTAAAGGAAACCGGTGCCCGCGTTCTGGGATCGGGCGAGCCGAAGATCGGCGCGCATGGCAAGCCGGTACTGTTCTTGCATCCCAAGGACTTTAACGGCTGTCTGGTCGAACTAGAACAGGTTTAATCAAGCGAGGCTGTCATGACGATCACTGCTGCACTGGTATTGTTTGCCGTCATCTGGTTCATGACGCTGTTGGTTGTGTTGCCCATCCGTATCAAAACGCAAGGCGATCTGGGTGATATCGTTCCGGGCACCCATGCGGGCGCGCCGGAGGTGCATCACATGAAGAAAAAGATGTGGATCACCACCGGGATTTCGGTGGTGCTCTGGGCTGTTATTGCCGGGATTATCATCTCTGGCGTGATCTCGGTGCGCGATTTCGACTGGCTGAACCAACTGGAACCGCGGAACTGAGCGTCAGGTCGAGAGACCTGACAGCTTGTGATAGATATGGGTGAAAGTGGCAACCCCGAGGATTGGGATCACCAGATTCACCAGCGGCACCGAGAGGGGAATGGCCATCAAGGTGCCGGCCAGCCAAATGGTGGCGGAGTGTTTGGCGCGCAGCTTGCGCGCGCCGTCCCGCCCGATCCTTCGCATCGCGGCCAGCGTGAAATACTCCCGACCCAGCAGAAACCCGTTCATTGCCCAGAAAATAAACGGCGCTAGTGGTGGGAACATCGCGTAGAGGATCAGCGCCAGCAGGTTGGCCACAACCAGCACGCCCATGAAGCTAACCGCATCCCTTAACCCTTCGTTGAACGGGATGCCCGGAACGGCGGGCAGGGTGGGATAGTGTTTATCCTCGACCGCCTGCGCGACCTCTTCCAGAAACAAAGACGTAATCGCCGAGGCGACTGGCATCATCAGAAAAACCGGCAGTATCAACACCACAAAAATGCCGGAGTAGTTCAGTACATCGTTCAGCCACGGCACGGCGCCAATCCAAGGCAGTGAAATTTCATCCCCGGACAGCCTGTTGATTAACCAGATCGCACCAGCGCAGGCCGCGATCAACAGCGCGACCGTCAGACCTATGCCACGCAGCAGGACTGCGCGGAACTTGGGGTCTCCGATCTGACCAAGCGCCGCAAAAAACGCGTTGAGGATCATCATTCCTCGACCCATTCGGTCAGCGCTGCCACATCCGGGCGCGGACGTTCTGGCGGGGCCGTGCCTTCGGTAGCAATGTGGATCAGGCCAACGATGCGCTCGTTGTCTTGCAAGCCAAAGGCTTGACGGCAGAATTCGGGATCATGGGTTTGCCAGCCGGACAACCAGTTCGCCCCCCAACCCGCTGCAAGCGCCGCGTTCAGTAAGGCCAGACAGACAGCACCAGCCGAATAGGTCTGTTCAATCGCCGGGATTTTTTCGGATGGTTTCTGCACCTCGACCACGGCAACGGCCAGATGGCCCATGTCAAACTGGCTTTGCGCTTTTGCGATGTCCTCGGGCGTCTTGCCCAGGGCAACGCCCCGCTCGTGCGTCAACCCGGACAGGCGCGGCATTGCGCCTTTCTCAAGAACGATAAAGCGCCACGGCTCCAGCTTGCCGTGATCGGGGCTGCGGGCGGCGGCGGTCAAAAGCGGCAACAGCTCATCCCGCGTCGGGGCCGGAGCAATCAGCGTTTTGGCAGGGCGGGACCGGCGCGATTGCAGAAATTCCAGGGCAGCCGGGTTTTTCAAGGACATATGTTAACTTCCTTTACATGAGCAGTCTGTATCTGGTTGAGTATCTGGCGCGTTTCAAGTGCAATCAGCTGGATAGGCCGGATCATTTTCATTCCCCGGTGCCCCATGCAAGGGTATTTACAGGCAAGAGGTGAAAAGATGGCCAGGCCGAAACTGCGCGGCATACCCGACCTAAGCGCCCATGCCGTCCCTGGCACGGCGGTTCCGGTTCGGGTCGCGCCGAAAGCCGCAAAGGACAGCATCACGATGGACAAGGGCGTAATCCGCATTACGGTCACTGTGCCGCCCGAATACGGCAAAGCCAACGAAGCTGTGCGCCGGATACTGGCCACGGCCATGCAGGTGGCCCCTTCGACGCTGACCCTAAAACAAGGGCAGACTGCGCGGGACAAGCTGTTTGTCTATGCGCCTTGACTGGGTCTTTCGTGGATTTGATACACCCCTTCCGGCAAATCCAGCGCAGCGGCCAGATCGCGGACCTGCTCGGGCGACAAGGTTATTTTCTGGATCTTGTCTGTGCGTGGGTCCAGCTGCTCAAGCGTCACACATTCGGCGAAGCTGTTGATGACGACATCCTCTTGCAAAGGTTTGGGGCCTTCGTCCACCAGAGTAATGACTGTCGAGTCGAATTCATGCTCAATCGAAAACATATAGGCAGAGTGCAGGGAGCAAGGCGGCAATGCAACCCGTTCCCGTGCAATCCGAAGGTGGCAGTCCCCCAGGTGTCGCGCTATGGTTTTTCAAACGGGATCACCGTTTCAAAGGAATATGAATGCGCCGTCTGATCTATTTGCTGTTTCCTCTGTTGTTGACGGCCTGCAGTGCCGGTGTCCTGCGCGTGCAACCGGCAAATGAATGGTCGCTGGATTCGAGTGATTTTCAGGTCGACGCCGCCGCGTTTCGGAAAATCAGCCGTCAGGTCGGCGACGAAGCCCGCGCCGAATGTCTGCGCCAGGCCAAGGTCAAAAATTGCGATTTCACGATATTGGTCGACCTGAACCCGCGCGCACCGGCAAATGCCTTTCAGACTCTGGATGATGACAATCAGCCGGTAATCATATTCACGCGTTCGATGATCCAATCTGCGAAGAATCCTGATGAACTGGCGTTTGTCATGGGGCACGAGGCAGCGCATCATGTTTTGGGACACATCGCCCGGCAGTCGAAAAACGCCCAGGAAAGTGCCGCGATCTTCAGCGAATTGGGTAAGCTGCATGGCGAGGAAGGCAAAGACCTTGAACGCACGCAGAAATTGGGGGCCGAATTGGGTGTGCAGGTGAACGTGAAAGCGTTCGAGCTTGAGGCGGACCAACTGGGCACGATCATCACCCATAACGCGGGATACAACCCTTTAATTGGCGCCAAATATTTTGATCGCCTTCCCGATCCGGGGGATCAGTTTCTGGGAACGCACCCCCCAAATACCGACCGAGTTCAGATCGTTCTTGAAACCGCAAGACAATTGGGTTTGACGCAATGACCGCTTTGACACGGCTGGGCGTGATCCTGACGGACCGGGGGTCGAAATACGCGGTAACAGGCGCAGCCGTTGGCACGCGGGCCGATGTTAATGCAGTCTTGCAGGAGCTCAAGTCAGACAAGGCTTATGCCAAAGCCACGCACAACACCTGGGCGGCCATTTTGCCGACCGGGGCGTTGAAGGCCGATGACGGGGAAAGCGGTGCGGGCATGGTGATTCTAAGGATGCTTGAACGGGCCGGGCTGGACAGTCATGTGGTCATCGTCACCCGCTGGTACGGCGGAAAAAAGCTGGGTGGGGATCGATTTAGGCGCGTGCAGGACGCGACCCGAGCCTATCTGGATCATATCGGCGTCGGGCCTTGATGTGAGTCAAAGGCCCAAGCACCGGGTTGAGATATCCTGCTGCGGACAGATGGCAGGAAAGGACCTCTCATGCCCGATCAAGAAGTCTTGAAATTCCATGCAGGTCTTGTGGATCAGATGGCTACGAAACTTGGTGTGGATCTGCAGGAATCCGCGATTGAAGGTGATGTTTCGATCGATCAGCTTTCCGATGCTGTTCTGAGGTGTACGGGCTGTGCAAATCCCAATCATTGCCAGAGCTTCCTACAGCAGCCCGCGCAGGCGGGCCAAACGCCGGAATACTGCCGCAATCAGGAAATGCTCCGAAAACTGCAGCCTTAACGACAGGAAGGTTTCATGCCGCATTAGAGTGGTCACCGGACGCGATAGGTGACCTACAGACTAGCAGAAACCAACACCGGTTTGCTGTGTTGAAAACATGATCAAAGCAGGAAAACTGATGGCGCGAAATTCTTTGGGGGATGTCGAAAAACACTTTTGGCTAACCCGTTCGGTGGCGCGATGTATGAAAATCTCGTTGACCGAAGCCATGGCAGAGAAACGGCTGACACCGGATCGCTATGCCGAACTGGTAACACGCTGCCGGGCATCGCAGTGCAGTAACCAATGTGCCATCTGGTTGTCTGAACAACAATCCGAGGCCCACACCGCACCCGAATTCTGTGCCAACGCTGATCTGTTGAACGCGTTGAAGACCTGATTACAGTTTGGAATGCGACCCGTCACACAGCGGAGGATTCCCGCTGTGTTTGCAGCCACAGAAAAAGACTTTTTTGCTGCTGTCTGCCGTGTACTTTACCGGTTCGAACCCGGTGTCTTTGTGCGATCCATCGCAAAACGGCTGCCGCTTGGATCGGCCGCATGCACACCAGAAATAGCTTTTCCCTTCGATCACCTCGACCGGGAAGGGACCTTTTTGCGCGATGGTGGGGCTGTCAGACATGTGGCTACTCCGTCTTTTGCTGATGTCAGTCTACCAGTGTAGAGCGATACGCGAAAATCGGTAGCCTATGCTCATAAATCCGCTGTTTCTGAGGGGGTTACCGGCGTTGTTTCGCCTTTCTTCACGATCGCGTGATCGAATTCGTTGCAAATATGCCATTCAAGTCGTATTGTGAGACCGGCCCCGGATTCTTGGGCAATATCAGGAAATTAATAGAGGAATGACGGACATGAAACTCAAATTTGCTGCCGTTGGTGCATTTGCCCTTGTTTTGGCTGCTTGCTCGCAGCAGGAAGAACCGGCGCCGGTTTATATCACGCCTGAGTACGACAAATTCGGCACACCTAGCTGCCCGGCAGGAACTGAGCTGGCCACGACAGAAGCAGGCCAGACCGTCTGTAATCCGGTCGCACAATAACTATTCCGCGGGTGGCCCGTTTTTAAGGCTGCCCGCACATTCTCGACAAAAAAACCGCCCTCGGGGCGGTTTTTTCTTGCCCTCCATAAATCAATGCGGCTTCAGTTCCGTACACCGAAAAGTTGAAGGCTGATGAGAAACCTTCTTACACATCTCAAGGATCGAACGCGTTGGAGCTGGCAAGGGCTGGTCGCGACCTGGCGTGAAGAGTATTCGTTCCGCGCCTGGGTTTGGGCAAATCTGGTCTCGGCTGCTTTGGCCGTTTGGTTGCCGTTCGGTGAAGGGGTGCGCGCCCTGATCCTGATATTTGGCCTGCTTGTTTTGGTGGCCGAGCTGTTCAATACCGCGATTGAGCGCGCTGTCGATCACACCTCGACCGATCACAATAAACTGGCGGGGCAGGCCAAGGACGCCGCCAGTGCTGCTGTTGCGTTAACGGCTTTGGCGGCGGGATTGGCTTGGGTCATCGGGCTTCTAAGCCTGTTTTGAAGCCATCAATACCTCCGCCGTTTTATACCATAGCGATATCTTCGGTTTTGAATTCCGTAACTCCGTGGAAGGTAATAAGGCGAGGCATGTTTGTTGCTGAACGCTTGCCTTGACCGGTGGTGTCGTTTGACCGGTTTGACGTAATGAACCTTGGGTTTGCTCTTGTGGTGGTACACTTTCGGCTTGGTTTGATGTTTGTGTTTGCTGGACCGATGATAGACTTTAGGTTCGCCATAGTATCGCTGCACATGGTGTTTGCTGCGCAGGTGCAGGCTCAGCGGTTCGGACCCTATAATTATGAAACCGCCCGCGCGGACGTTGTCCGCAACAGCGGGAACGGCATAAAGCTGGGCAGCAAGGATAACCGTTATGCATTTCAGGCCAAAGGGGCGTAGGCAGGACATTGGAACTTCCTTCCTATAAGGCGGTATGTCCCGTCATAATCCACGAGTCTGGCGCAAAACACCAATAAACTTGCCTCACGCTTTGCCCAGCAGGGGTGACTGGATCAGGTCAGCTTGCCCCAAAGGTCATATTCGCCAGCCTCATCGACCTCGACCGAGACGATGTCGCCAGGGTTGAGGGTTTCAAACCCTTCGTCGATAAACAGATTCCCATCGATCTCGGGCGCGTCGGATTTGGTGCGGCAAGTGGCGGCTTCGCCATCGACCTCGTCCACGATCACCTCGATGGTCTGGCCGACCTTTGCGGCCAGCTTTGCCTCGGAGATCGCCTGTGCCTTCTCCATGAACCGTTCCCAGCGCTCTTGTTTGATCTCGGCCGGAACATGGTCGGGCAGATCGTTCGAGCGTGCGCCATCCACGTTTTCGTATTGGAAGCATCCCACGCGATCCAATTGCGCCTCATCCATCCAGTCCAAAAGCGTCTGGAACTCAGCCTCGGTCTCGCCGGGATAGCCGACGATAAAGGTCGAGCGCAGGGTGATATCGGGGCAGGTCGCGCGCCATGCTGCGATCTCGTCCAGTGTTTTCGCCGCTGCCGCCGGGCGGGCCATGCGTTTCAGAACGTCCGGGTGGGCATGTTGGAACGGAATGTCTAGATAGGGCAGGATGTTGCACCTGGCATCGGCCATCAGGGGGATCAGCTCGCGCACATGCGGGTAGGGGTAGACATAGTGTAGACGAACCCAGGCATCCAGCTGCCCCAGCTCACGCGCCAGATCGGTAATGTGGCTGCGCACCTCACGGTCCTTCCACGGGTTCACATCGTATTTCCGGTCCAGCCCATAGGCCGAGGTATCCTGCGAGATCACCAGCAATTCGCGCACGCCATTGTCGACCAGCTTTTCGGCCTCACGCAATATGGCGTGGGCGGGACGACTGGCCAGTTTCCCGCGCATGTCTGGGATGATGCAAAATTTGCACTTGTGGTTACAGCCCTCGGATATCTTGAGATAGCTGTAATGGCGCGGGGTCAACTGCACGCTGGCGGCGGGCAGTAGATCAACGAATGGATTAGGATCGGGGGGAACTGCTGAATGCACCGCATCCAGCACCTGTTCGTATTGATGCGGCCCGGTCACGGCCATAATGCGCGGGTGGTGTTCACGGATATAGTCGGGCTCGGCCCCCAGGCAGCCGGTCACAATGACCTTGCCGTTTTCTACCAAAGCCTCGCCAATGGCGTCCAGAGACTCAGCCTTGGCGCTGTCAAGGAACCCGCAAGTGTTCACGATTACGGCATCGGCCCCGGAATAATCTGGCGAAATGCCGTACCCTTCTGCACGAAGACGGGTCAAAATCCGCTCGCTATCGACCAAGGCCTTGGGGCAGCCCAGCGACACCATACCAATGGTTGGTTGGTTGGTACGTGGCGTATCAGGCATCCTGGCGGCGGGCGCCAGGTCAGGGCGGAGGTTTGGTGGGTTCGTGCTCATGGCGCGGCATATAGTGGGGAACGCTTCCTCTTGCAAATACGGGCTGGGCTTTGGATGATCTTTTCAACGCATGCCAAATAAGCGGAGAGCAGAAAAATGAAGTGGCTGGTGCGCATACTCTTCTTATTCGTGGCCGCAATCGGGTTGGTCATCGGCGCCTTATTGCTGATGCCGGGGGATAAGCTGGCGGCGATTCTGGCGGAACAGGTCAAAAGCGAAACGGGGCGCGACCTGACCTTGTCGGGGGATGTGAACCTGTCGTTCTGGCCCGTTCTGGGGATGGAGACCGGCCCTGTCACGTTTGGCAACGCACCCTGGGCCGGGTCCGAACCGATGCTCAGCGCCGAAAGCCTTGCCGTCGGCGTGGATGCTTCGGCGCTGCTGAACGGAGATTTACGGATAAGGCGGGTTGTCGCGGATAATCCGGTTTTGAGGCTCGAGTTATCCGATGGACGCGGCAATTGGGAATTAAGCGCTCCGGTTGCCTCGCAGGCGACGACCGGAAGCAATACCAGCGCGTCATCTGCATCGCCTCAAGGTGCCGTGACGCTGGACCGTCTGGAACTGACCAATGCACAGTTGGTTTACATCGAAAATGGCGCAACGAAATTCAACTTCTCAAACGTTGATCTGTCGGCCAGCTGGCCGGGGCCGACCTCACCCATGGTCATGGAGGCGCGGATGGCAGTGCCGGGCGGCCACGTGAAAGTTGACCTCGAAATACCGGACCTGCCGACCTATGCATCCGGGGCTGTCGCACCTTTGAAATTGGCTCTGACCGCGCCGGGCGGCGAGGTTGGGTTCGATGGCCGCGTCAACCTTGCTGGAGAAATGGACGGCGCGCTTGCGGTCAAAACCAGGAACACCGAGGAAATGATGGCCGCTTTTGGACAGGCGGGTGTCGGGGTGCCGCTGGGATTGGGCCGCAAGGCCGATGTGTCTGGGCAGATGACCTATACCAGCGAGGGCCGTATCTCACTGCGCAACATGGTGGCGCAGTTGGACCACAACCGCTTTACCGGAGAAACGGATATCGAGATTTCGGATCCGCCGAAAATCACCGCGCGGCTCAAGAGTGGGGATATTGACCTTTCACGTTTCAATGACGCGCCGGCATCGAGCGGGGGTGGGTCGGGAACGGTGTCCTCGCCTGACAGTGGGTGGTCCAAGGCCCCGATTGATGCCTCGGCCCTGTCGCTGGCCAATGGAGAAATACGCCTGACGACCTCGTCCATTGTCCTGCCCGACCTAGAACTGGGAGCCAGCGACCTGACGCTGATACTCGACCGGTCCCGTGCTGTGTTGCAGATGAACCCGGCCACTTTGTTCTCGGGTCAGGTGAACGGGCAGGTGGTGGCCAACAATCGCAATGGCCTGTCAGTCGGCGGTAAGCTGAAGGCGAAAAACATGAACGTTCAACAAGCCCTGTCCACCCTCGCGGGGATTGAGCGTTTTACGGGTACAGGAACGGGTGAGTTTGAATTTCTAGGCGTCGGGCAGACCGAAGACCAGATCATGCGATCCCTCAGTGGCACGGGCAATCTGAATGTGGGGCAGGGCGTGATTTCGGGTTTTGATCTGGATCGCCTGATGGGGCGCGGCAAAGGTTCGGGTGGGACAACCGTGTTCAACAGCCTGACAGCCAGTTTTACCATTGATCAGGGTGTGCTGACCAATAACGACCTGCTGATGTCACTGGACAATTTCCGTGCAGATGGGACGGGCAAGGTCAATATCGGCGCGCGCAGGATCGACTATCTGTTTACCCCAACCGCGCTGCGGGCCAACTCGGGGCAGGGTCTTTCGGTTCCAGTGCGGATTGTCGGGCCGTGGAGCGACCCTTCGATCCAACCCGATTTGTCCAAAGTGATCGAGGCCGCCGCCGAAGGTCAGCTGAAAGACCTTGAGGACGACGCCAAGCAAAAGGTTCTGGACAAAGTCGGTGATGAACTGGGCACAGCAGTGACAGACAGTGAAAGTGTCGAGGATGCTTTAAAAAACAAGTTGGAAGAAGAGGCGAAGAAAGGCCTGTTCAAATTGTTGGGCGGAAATTAACGGGCGGGGCGCGTTAGGCGCCCCGAACCCGGATCAGATGGTCTGATCGTAGTCGCCAACACCGGGCTCGGTGCGAATGACGGCGTCGATATCGGCAAAGATGGCACGCATTTCATCTTCACTTGCGCTGCTTTCGCAGACCACAACCAGGTTCGGCGTGTTCGAAGACGCCCGCACCAGACCCCAGCTGCCATTGTCCAGAATGACCCGCGCGCCATTGACGGTGACCACCTCTTTGATGGCGCGCCCGGCTAAGGTTTCACCTGCGTCAGCTTTGGCAACCAACTTGTCCACCAGCCGGTTAAGAATGTCATATTTCTCGGTATCGGCGGCATAGGGCGACATTGTTGGCGTCGACCAAGTTTTTGGCAGTGCCTTGCGCAGGTCCGACATGCTTTTGTCCGGGTTGCGATCCATCAGTTTGCAGATCTCGACCGCGACCCGCATGCCGCAGTCATAGCCGCGCCCGATCGGCTCTGCCAGGAAGTAGTGGCCCGATTTCTCGAACCCTGCCAGAGCATTGATTTCTTTAACCCGGCGCTTCATGTGGCTATGGCCGGTTTTCCAGTAATCGGCTTTGACGCCGTGGGCCTGCAACTCGGGGTCGCTGGCAAACAGCCCGGTTGATTTGACGTCCGCCACAAAGGTCGCATTGGGGTACAGCTTGGCCAGATCGCGGGCCATGATCACGCCGACCTTGTCGGCGAAAATCTCCTCACCCTCGTCATCGACAACACCGCAGCGATCTCCGTCACCGTCAAATCCCAGCGCCATGTCGGCGCCGCTGGATTTCACGGTGTTGGCCATGTCGTGCAACATCTCCATGGCTTCGGGATTAGGGTTGTAGTTGGGGAAGGTGTAGTCTAGCCGGTTGTGGCTGGGCACGACCTCGACCCCCATCCGTTCGAAAATCTCGGGCGCAAAGGCTGACGCTGTACCATTACCCGTCGCACAGACAACTTTCAGCGGCCGAGACATTTTGAAGTCACCAACCAGATCGTCGATATAAGCTTCTTTCACGCCGTCCACGAATTCGTACGAACCCCCCTCGTGGGGGATGCCTTGTCCATTCAGAACGATGTCGCGCAATTCCGACATCTCGTCCGGGCCGTGGGTTAACGGGCGTTCAAAGCCCATCTTTACGCCGGTCCAGCCGTTCGGGTTGTGGCTGGCGGTGACCATGGCCACGGCAGGGACATCCAGATGGAACTGGGCGAAATAGGCCATAGGGCTCAGTGCCGGGCCGATATCCTTGACCTGAATCCCGGCCTGCATCAGGCCCAGGATCAACGCATTCTTGATTGCCAGCGAGTAGTCGCGATAGTCGTTGCCGACCGCGATCACAGGCGCGATTTCACGCTTGCGCATCTGAGTGCCCAAACCCAGCCCCAGCGCCGTCATGCCCGGCAGATTGATCTCTTCGGGGTATTTCCAACGGGCGTCATATTCGCGAAACCCGGTGGGTTTGATCATCGGGTCGCGTAGAAAACTCCAGGTGTTCGGAATCACCTCGGGGATGGGTTTGGTCATACTATCGCTCTTGCTTAAATCTGAATCGGGTTGGCTTTGGCCAATGCATCAAAGCGCATCAATGTGTCAATCAATTGAGGCATTTGATCCAGATAGATCATGTTGGGGCCATCACAGGGGGCGTTGTCCGGATCTTGGTGTGTTTCCATAAAAACACCGGCTATACCAACGGCAACAGCCGAGCGTGCCATAACGGGCGCAAATTCGCGCTGACCACCGGATGCACCACCCAATCCACCGGGCTGAGCCACAGTGTGGGTGGCGTCCATTATCACCGGGTACCCGGTGCGAGCCATTTCCGGCAGAGATTGCATGTCCACCACGAGGCGGTTGTAGCCAAAGCTGACACCACGTTCCGTCAGCATGATGTTGTGATTGTCGGTGCTTTCGATCTTGGCCGCGACGTTCTGCATGTCCCAAGGGGCCAGGAACTGACCTTTTTTGACGTTGACCACCGCGCCTGTTGCGCCTGCGGATTTTAGAAGGGCGGTTTGACGGCAAAGGAAAGCGGGGATTTGCAGGATGTCACACACCTCGGCAACGGTCGCGCATTGTTCTTTCTCATGCACATCCGTAGTGACTGGCACGCCAATGCTGTCCTTTACCGATTGCAGCACTGCCAAACCTTTGTCGAGGCCCAGTGCAGGAGCTGCGTTTACAGAGGTGCGGTTAGCCTTGTCGAACGAGCCTTTAAACACATACTGAGCACCGGCGGCGTCGCAGGCCTCTTTCATTTTGCCAGCGATCATCTGGGCGTGATCGGCGGTTTCAAGTTGGCAGGGGCCGGCAATGATCGTCAGAGGCAGATCATTACCGACCGTGAGATCGGAGATTTTTACATGTTTCATGTGTCTTACGAGGATACCTGTTCACGAAGGACCGACGCGGTAAGCGAGATCATCAGGTAGATACCAGCAAACAATAGGAAAGCCAAAATCGTATTTTCAAACTTGCGCGGATAGCTGGGTTCCTCACTGGCGACCGGGTTCACTGAAACCGTCAGATAACGCACTTTGCGGTTGGCTTCGGTTCGTGTGGTTTCCATCTGTTCCATTGCGGTTTGCAGCATCAAATCACGAGCCACAAGGTCGGCCTGGGCCATCTGAATTCGCACGCTTAAACGCGCCAGCGAGTTTTCGCCTGCTGACGCGTCCAGCATTTCGGCGTTCAGTTCTGCCAGGGCAACTTCAAGTCGTTGAATGTCCGCACGGACACCATCCACTTTGGCTTGGTTCGGGCGCAAGTTGTCCAAAAGTGCGGCCAGCTGCAGTTCTTTTTCCTGCAACTCGATTTCGATTACGTTGATCCGTTCGCGCAGGCCAAGGAGGACGTTTTCTGGGTCCAAAACCGCCCCCTGAAGCTGCAGCTCGATCAGTTCCTCCTGAGCTTTTCGACGTTCGTTCTGAGCCAATTCAAAACCGGCCCGGGCATCGCGCATTTGGTCTTCGCGTTTCAATTCGGTCAGACCGTTGATGGTTTCCTCGGCATAGGACAGTAGAAGATTGGAAAGTTCGACTGAAATCTCGGGGCTTGGTGCCGCAACTTCCATCCGGATGATACCGTCGCTGGGGTCGTACCCAATGGTAATCATCCGCTTGTAAAGCTTATAGGTATCCTCAAGAGATGCATCCTGCGGCAGGCGTTGAATCGGATCGATCCAATCCTGCTTGAAGATTTCGGAAAAATTGGTGTCGTTCTCAAGTCGCACCAGCGCGTCTTTGGATTCCAAAAATTCCTGCGTGGCGACGGAATCTTGTGCAGTGGCGAATTGAGTACCTGCAAGAAACCCACCAAAGGACGCCCCGCCGCCGTCTGCCTGCAAGATTGAAAAGGCGGAATCGCTGGCGTACATCGGTGTTGCGTACCGATAGAAATAGGTGCCCACAATCAGGGTCGGCAGCAGTACAAAGGCTGCCAGACGCGCAAACAGCGCAAACAGCTTGCGTTTGCGGCGGCGTGCGATGTCCTTTTGAATTTCACCGATTTCAAGATTTCGCCGCTCGGCTGGCGTTAGCTCCGGACCGGTAAGGCCTTGGGAAGAGTCCGAAATCGTCTGCGGCAACTGGATCTTGATCTTGTCCTTTGCTTGATCATTCGAACCTGTTTTTTCGGCTGCCAAATCCAGCAAGTTGGCACGTTCGAACGGATCGATGCCCTTTTTACGTAATAGCCGCACCGCGTCGTAATCCGACGTTGCAGCAAGCCCGTTTTTCTGGGCCAGACGACGTGCCACACGCAGTTGGCGACCGGTTAGCCCTTCGCGCTTGATCGCCTCAATATCGGTCGAGGGAGACGGGTTATTTGCCGCCTCAGACGGTTGCGTCGCTTTTCTGATGCGCGAAATCGCGTCGGCCCGTGCGTCTGCGGAATCCGAGCCCTGACGATTGCGGCGCCAGCGATATTTTTTAGCCTTGGGTTTGGTAGTCATATAACTGTCGTGCCTCTTCCAAGGTGTCGAACATGTAAAGCTGACCGTCCAATAGAACGGCCGCCTGCTGTGCAAATTTCTCAAGAACGTCGGGATTGTGGGACACGATCACCAGTGTCGTTGTCCGCAAACGCTCTCGCAGGATGTCACCTGCTTTTCGGTTGAATTCTACATCCGTGGATGAGGGCATGCCCTCATCAATCAGGTACATGTCAAAATCCAGCGCCAGCATCAGGGCAAAGGTAAAGCGAGCCCGCATACCGGATGAATAGGTCCCGATAGGCTGATTGAAATACTCACCCAGATTGCACAGCCAGCTGCAATACGCCTCGACATAGTCGGGATCCATCCCATAGATTTTGGCGATGTAGCGGGCGTTTTCCAGGGCCGAAAGCTTTTTGACCACACCGCCGGAAAACCCCATCGGGAACGAGATGCGGCAGGATTTGCGGATCACACCCTCATCCGGTTTTTCCAGCCCGGCCATCATGTTGATCAATGTCGTCTTGCCGGTGCCGTTTGGGGCCAATATGCCAATCGACCGGCCCAGTTCGATCTGGAACGAGACCCGATCCAGGATCACCTTGCGGCGGGTCCCGGTCCAAAAGGACTTACTGACATTCTCAAACTCAAGCATTCACGGCCTGCTGCTCGGGCGTTTGTTTGGTACACCGCCCAGGTTGGTAAACCATCGACAAATTTATTGGTCCATGTTGGCTACATTATGTCGAATTGTGAAACAAATGATCAATGCGTACCGTCGCTGTGCTGTTGGTTTTGTGACTTTTGCATCTGTTGGCCTTGGGGTGTCCGTTGACTATCTTTCCTTTCGACCGTCAACCAATTTGATGCAGGAAGTCTTGCGATCTGATGAATTCGCTACAGAAAGAAATTGCGGCCTGCCGTATTTGCGCAGACAGGTTTCAGACCACGTTTACCGCGCATAAGCCGCGCCCGGTGGTCTGGTTTCGGTCTGGTACGCCATTGTTGATCGCAGGGCAGGCGCCTGGCGCGCGGGTCCATGCCTCGGGGCGTCCGTTCACCGATCCCTCTGGCGACCGTCTGCGGGACTGGCTGGGGATTGACGAGGCCGTATTCTATGACCGCGCCCGCGTGTCGATCGTTCCGATGGCCTTTTGCTTTCCCGGATATAACGAGCGTAAAGCCGACCTACCACCGCCGCCCATATGCGGAAAGACATGGCATGACAGGGTGATGGATGAGTTAGGCGAGGTACCGCTTACGGTTCTGGTCGGGGGGCACGCGCACAAATATCACCTAGGTGTACGTACGGCCGTGACCGAAACCGTGCGCAACTGGCGAGACCATGCGCCGCGCGTCTTTCCCTTGCCTCATCCGTCTTGGCGGAATACGGCATGGCTAAAGAAAAACCCGTGGTTCGAAGCTGAACTGCTGCCGGTTCTGCGTGCGCGGGTGCAAGAGGTTTTGAATGACTAACGCCACGGCGCTTGACGCCGCCCATGCCACGATGGAGGCCAGTCCGCTGGATGACGCGGCGCGTCTGCGGTTTTTTGAGCGCCTGGCAGACTCTGAGCTGTTTCTGTTGCTGGCCGAAGAAGCGCAGGACGAGAATATTTCGCCCGAGCTGTTCGATGTTGCGGATGGCCGCTTTGTACTGGCCTTTGATCGCCACGACCGTTTGGCCCGATTTGCGGAACGTCCCGTGCCTTACGTCGCGCTGTCGGGTCGGGTGCTGTCGACGATGCTGGCAGGGCAGGGGATCGGGCTGGGTCTGAACCTTGAGGTCGCACCTTCATCCATGCTGATCCCGGCCGAAGCGCTGGGCTGGCTGGCCACCACGTTGGAACATGCACCAGAAGAGGTACAGCAACGTCTGGCAGAGTTCCTGCCGCCAAAGGGCATGCCGGATGATCTGTTGACAGCGCTGGACACAAAGCTGGCCACAGCCGTCGGCTTGGCCGAAGCTGCGTTTCTTGTTGGGACCAAGACGGAAGAGGGCGGCATGGGCCACCTTCTTGGTTTTGTCGGCGCGGTTGAGGGAGCTGAGCTCGCACTGGCCAAAGCCGCGTCCGAGGCACTGACCTTTTCCGGGATCGAGGCTGGGGCGATGGATGTTGGTTTTTTTGGCCCGCATGATCCAGCATCAGCGGCACTGGCACGGGTTGGCTTACGGTTCGACTTGCCACAGCCCGAGGCGCGGGTCATCGAACAGGTTACGCCGGGCACTAACCCGGATAAGCCACCAATTTTGAAATAGGTGGTCAGGCAAGCCCCGCGATCCAACGAACCGCGGGGCATTGCGACTATTCTGCTGCTGCTTCCAGCTTGTCTTGTGTGCGGGTGTCGAAATCGCTTGCGTCATGGCGTTCGTGCAGCTGCGTATGCGGCTCACCAAACGCACGGTTGACCATGCGGCCACGCTGAACAGCGGGGCGCGCGTCGATCGCCTTGGCCCACCGCATCACGTTTTTATAGGACTCGACATCCAGGAATTCGGCGGCGCTGTAGAGGCGGCCCAACACCAGTTGGCCATACCAGGGCCAGATGGCCATATCAGCAATGGTATAGTCTTCGCCTGCAATATAAGCGTTTTCAGCCAGTTGCCGGTCCAGCACGTCCAGCTGCCGTTTGGCCTCCATCGCGAAGCGGTTGATCGGGTATTCCCATTTCTCAGGCGCATAGGCGTAGAAATGGCCAAAACCGCCGCCAAGATAAGGCGCACTGCCCATCTGCCAAAACACCCAGTTCATCACCTCGGTGCGTTCCTGACCCGATTTCGGCAGGAAAGCATCGAACTTTTCTGCCAGATGGAACAGGATCGAGGCGCTTTCGAAAACACGCACAGGCGCATCACCCGAGCGGTCCCAAAGCGCAGGGATTTTTGAGTTCGGATTGGCGTCGACAAAGCCCGAGCTGAACTGGTCCCCCTCTCCGATATTAACCAGCCATGCGTTGTATTCGGCACCGTCGTGACCCAGCGCCAGTAGTTCTTCCAGCATCACTGTGACTTTGACACCGTTTGGGGTAGCCAGTGAATAAAGTTGCAATGGGTGCTTTCCGACCGGCAAGTCCTTGTCGTGGGTCGCCCCGGCAATGGGTCGGTTGATATTGGCAAATCGACCACCGCTTTCGCTGTCCCATGTCCAGACTGCGGGGGGCGTGTATGGGGATTGCTCGCTCATCTATCGTCTTTCTCAGCTGCGTTCTGGTAAAGTTTATGTCCGTCTCAACAGCTAATGTTGCAAAGCCCCGAGTCCAACCCCGGATGTTGGGGCAGTTTTGTAACATTCGGGATCGGACCTCTCACATTTCTTCATGCGATGTCACAGCGGCGCGAGCAGGACTGCCCATTGGGGCGAAAATATCTATTCTCTCAGCAAGTGCCCAACCCCGAGGACAAAAGGATTTACCACATGAAACGCTTTGCCCTGACTTTCGTGACAGCTTTGGCCTTTGCCGTGCCGGCTTTCGCCGGTGATCAGTATGTAGACGGCACCGGCTTTGCCGTGTCGGGTTACGACGTTGTCGCCTATCGTGGCCTGGATCAGGCGCCGGTTGGCCAAGCCCAGCCCGAGGCCGTACGTGGCCGTTCTGATATTACAGCGGACTATAACGGTGCCACCTGGGCGTTCTCGACCGAACAGCACCGCGATAAGTTTCTTGAAAACCCCGCCTATTACGCCCCGGCCTATGATGGGCATTGCGCTTACGGTGTATCGCGTGGTGGCAAGGTTCCGGCGAACCCGAACCTGTGGCGGATTGTCGATGACAAGCTGTACCTGAACATCACTGATGTTGTTGTCGGCTTTTTTGAAGAGGATATCCCCGGCAACATCAATCTGGCCGAAGGCAACTGGCCGGGGATCGAAGGTGATGACGCATCGACCAGCGTTATTCCGAAATTCACCTCGGAAGGTCCGGTCGCAAACTAATACGCTACTCACCGAAGCTAAACCCGGTCCACACTAGGCCGGGTTTTTGCTGTTAGCCAGCCAGCCAGAAGTCGTCGCGCATTTGTTGACCCGCGTCGAACTTGATGCGAACGCTTTTCGCGCCGGGAAACTTTCGTTCGGTGATCGTGTCGGGAACCACGACTTCACCGGCGCCTGCATCGTTCGACTGAAAGCTCAGAACTTCGGTTTCCGTCCGCCGGGCCGAGGCAAGAACCGAGGTTGGCAGCGCCACCCGGTTGGACCCCTCACAAACCGGTGTTGGAACAAAATAAGTCAGATGACGGCCATAGAACCCAACGGCTTCGGGGACATGGTCTGCTTCGATTGAGGTCTGAGAATCCGGGTTTGCGCCATCCGGGCTGTGCGCCAGAGCTGTGTTCAGCAACACGCGGCAGGCGTCGATATCAGCGCTTTCCAATTCAATGACACGTTTGCGTAGCTTCGGCCGGCGCGGCATGCCGGTGGCACGTCCTTTGACGGTCAGCCCTTCGCGGCGTAAAAAATCATACGCCTCTTTGGCGCGCGCGAAATGTGTGCAATCGCCGTTTCTGTGGTCTGGATGTGCGTGAAATGCGATGTGGCGCCAAGCATCTCGGATATCGTCGGACCCTGCATTCTGGTCCAAGCCCAAAGCTTCGAGCGCGTCAACGCGTGCATTTATCTTTTCAACAGGCTCCATAGCCAAAACACTCATTAAACAAACACTACGAACTCAGTGTGTGGAGGCTCACGAATTTGTCAAACTTTATCAAAAATTTATCGCTATTTGGGGGACAGTTCGAAAGGGGTCGCGCTATTGTTCACATCCCGGTTGCACTTGTGATCCCGCAAAAAAGCCCGGAGCCTTGGTAGGGTCCGGGCAAAGTAATCAACAGGGATCAAATCAGGCGACGTTTTGCAATTCGGCCTTTGGAGTAATACCCAGTGCAAAACACACGTCGCGCGTCAGTTCAGGCCGGTTCAGGGTATAGAAATGTAGCTTGTCCACGCCTTCGTCGATCAGGTCCGAACACAGTTCGGTGCATAGTGCTGTGGCCAGCAGATCCTCTCGATTATCGCGAATCGCCTTTTCAAAGGCGTTTTCGACCCAGTCAGGGATATGCGCACCACAGCGGCGGGCAAAATTGCGGGCACCTTTCCAGTTCTCGATGGGCAGGATGCCGGGCACGATGGGCTTGTCGATCCCGGCTTTTTCGCAGGCATCGCGGAAGCGGAAAAAGGTCTCGGCCTCAAAGAAGAACTGCGTCAGGGCTTCGTCCGCACCGGCATCCAGCTTGGCCTTGAGCCAGTCGACATCAGCCGAAAAATCCTGTGCCTCGGGGTGCTTGTCGGGATAGGCGCCGACGCGGATGCTGAACATTTCGGTTTCAGCCAGGGCTTCGATCAACTCGACCGAGTTTGCGAACCCATCGGGATGCGGCAGGAACCGAACCTGACCTTTCGGCGGATCACCCCGCAGGGCGACAATGTCCTGAACCCCGGCACGCGCGAATGTATCGGCGATCTCCAGCGTTTCCTGGCGCGAGGCGTCCACGCAGGTCAGGTGCGCTGCCACAGGAAGGCCGGATGATTTGTGCAGGGTGGCCACGGCATCGCGGGTTAGTTCGCGGGTTGTGCCGCCCGCCCCATAGGTGACCGAGACAAAGCGCGGCTCAAGCGGGGCCAGCGTCTGAACCGTATCCCACAGGCGGAATGAGGCCTCGAGCGTTTGCGGCGGGAAAAACTCGAATGAAATTTCTGGTTTCGTCATGGCTGCCTCACTGGTCCTATCTGTGGCTCTTGTGCCAGTTTGCGCATTGTGAGACAAACTCATATTACTCAAGAACAACATGAGTCACACTACAATGCACATCGAATTCCGACACCTGCGTACGATTAAGGCCATCCATGAATGCGGCGGCTTGGCCCGTGCGGCGGATCAGCTGAACATCACGCAATCCGCGCTGAGCCATCAGATCAAGGGGTTGGAGGATCAGGCGGGGGTCGAATTGTTCCTGCGCCGGTCCAAGCCGATGAAACTGTCGGCGGCGGGCTTGCGTCTGTTACGGCTGGCTGAGCAGATTCTGCCGCAACTTGAGGCGACGCAACAGGAATTTTCCTCTCTGCGGGACGGGCGCACGGGGCGGATGCATATCGCCATCGAATGTCACGCCTGTTTCGAATGGCTGTTCCCGGTGCTGGAATCTTTCCGCAAATCCTGGGGCGATGTAGATGTCGATATCCGCCCGGGTCTGGCCTTTGACGCTTTGCCTGCCCTGCAGAAGGAAGAGGTCGATCTGGTGGTGTCGTCCGACCCTGAGGAGCTGCCGGGTATAGAATTCATCGAACTGTTTGACTATGACGCGGTCTTTGTCGCGTCGTCCTCGCACCCCTTGGCGCAGAAAGAGTTCATCGAGGCCGAGGATTTCCGAGGGCAAACCCTGATTACATACCCGGTCGAACGCACACGTTTGGATGTGTTCAGCCAATTGCTGATCCCGGCACGCGTTGAACCGGCCGCAATCCGGCAGGTGGAATTGACGGCAGTGATCCTGTTGCTTGTGGCCTCGAACCGGGGCGTTGCTGCGTTGCCTGACTGGGTCGTGCGCGAGGTAAAATACAACTCGGACTATGTCACCCGCCCGCTGACGGAAAACGGAATTACCCGCACATTGTACGCGGCAGTGCGCTCGGAAGACCTTGAAAAACCCTACGTGCAGGAACTGATCGAACTGGCGGGAACCGAGGCGCGCAAGCTGCAAGAGCAATAGGTAATAAACGCGGGTCTGCTATGCGCATCATTCCTCTTGGCAAGGGCGCGTTGCACCAGTATACGCGCGGTTTGACCGGACAGGAGCCTTTGGACAATGGTTGGCAGTGCAAACCTCAACATCATGATCAAAGCCGCGCGCAAGGCGGGGCGTTCTTTGGTCAAGGATTTTCGTGAAGTCGAGAACCTTCAGGTGTCGATGAAAGGCGCGGGCGACTTTGTCTCCAAGGCCGATATTGCCGCCGAGGCAATCCTGAAAGAGGAACTGCTGGGTGCGCGCCCAACCTATGGCTGGTTGGCCGAAGAGGGCGGCGCGATTGATGGTGAGGACCCAACCCGCCGTTGGATTGTAGACCCGTTGGACGGCACAACCAACTTCCTGCACGGCCTGCCGCACTGGGCGGTGTCGATTGCGCTGGAACACAAGGGCAAGATCGTGGCCGGAGTGATCTATGACGCCGCCAAGGATGAGATGTTCTTTGCCGAAAAAGGTGAAGGCGCATGGATGAACGATACCCGCATCCGTGTCTCGGGCCGTCATCGCATGATCGAGTCCATCTTTTCGACCGGCTTGCCATTCGGGGGCCGCTCGGACCTGCCTGCCACGTTGCAGGATCTGGCCCGGCTGATGCCTGCCTGCGCTGGTGTGCGCCGCTGGGGCGCTGCGGCGCTGGACATGGCCTATGTGGCCGCAGGCCGCTATGAAGGGTTCTGGGAGCGTCGCCTGAACGCTTGGGACGTGGCCGCTGGGATCATCATCGTGAAAGAGGCCGGTGGCTTTGTGCAAGCCCTGAACCCCGAAGGCAACGTGCTTGAGGATGGCGAGGTGATCTGCGCCAATGAGCCGATCTTTGACCAGTTCGCCAAGGTTATCCGGGGCTAAGCTTCCTGCAAATCCATTAAAAAAAGCGCGCCCTGTTACAGGCGCGCTTTGTCGTTTCAAAGAGACTGGATTCAGAGGGTTGCGCGCTGCGCCAGCCCGGCTTCATCCGCCAGCCGTGCGGCAACAGATGCAACCGCCAGGTCCTGTAGCCCAACACCGGTTCCGTCGAACAAGGTGATCTCATCCGCGCTTGCCCGCCCCGAATGGTCGCCATTGATGACGGCACCGATTGGGGTGATCTGATCTTCGGTCAACGAGCCGTTTGCGATGGCATGCTGAGCTTCGCCAAGGGTGACCGATTGGGCAACTTCGTCGGTGTAAACCGTTGCACTGGCAACCAGCGCGGCGTCGACTTCTTGCTTGCCTACCGTATCGGTGCCCATGCAGGCCAGATGGGTGCCCGGTTTGATCCAGTCTTTCATCAGCAAAGGTTCAAACGCCGACGTGATGGTGATGATGACATCCGCCTGTGCGCCCAGCTCTTCTTGACTAACAGCTTCGAAGTCGAGGCCGATTTCTTTCGCGACCTCACCCAGACGCGGAAGCATCTCGGGGTGGGGGTTCCAGGCAACGACTTTTTCAAAGTCGCGTTGCTCGGCTGCGGCGCGCAGTTGGAAGGCGGATTGATGGCCAGCGCCAACCATGCCCAGAACCTTGGAGTCCTTTCGGGCCAGATGGGCGATGGAAACGGCAGACGATGCAGCCGTGCGCACGGCGGTCAGGTAGTTGCCGCCGACCAGTGCAGACAGACGCCCGGTGTCCGGGTCGAACAGGAAGACAGTGGATTGGTGGTTGGTCAACCCTTTGTCCAGATTGCCGGGCCAGTAGCCGCCAGATTTGACACCCAGCACCTGACCGGCCCGATCAAAGCCGGATTTGAATCCATATAGCGCATCGGCATAGCCAATCGCTTCACGGATGACCGGAAAGTTGTAAGCATCTCCGCGCGCCATTGCGGCGAACACGTCCTGCACCGCGTCAAACGCGTCGCTGCGGCCAACCAGTTGCTGGCACAGATCTTCTCCGACGATCAGCAAGGGTTTTTCCGACATATCTTTCATGACCTTTTCCTTAGCTTGAGGGCAGGTCCGGGCGGCAGGGAAGGGAAGAACCGCCGCCCGGATCAATGCGGTTCGGCTTAATACGCCTTACCGCGAGCGGATACTGGCCAGAGGGTTTCGACCTTGCCGTTGCGCACCCCAACATACCAATCATGGACGTTGGCGGTGGGGTCGCAGTGACCCGGAACTAGACGCAGTTTGTCGTTCACCTTCAACGCACCGTCGGGATCAGCGACAACACCGTGTTCGTCCGAACACTTGACGTATTCCACATCGGTGCGCCCAAAGATCACCGGCAAGCCACTGTCCACCGACTGCGCCTTGAGGCCTGCATCGACAATGGCCTTGTCGGCCTTGGCGTGGCTCATGACGCTGGTGAGGATGAAGAACGCGTTCTCCCATTCTCCACGGTCGATGCGGTTGCCGTCCTGATCAAGGATACGACCATAATCGGCGTCCATGAAGGCGTAGGAACCGCACTGCAGTTCGTTGTATACGCCCGAAGTGCTTTCAAAATAGTAGGACCCGGTGCCGCCACCGCCGACAATGTCACACTCCAGACCTTCTGCGGCCAACCCGTCCACTGCGTCTTTGACCTGTGCCACGGCAACGTCGATCTTAGCCTTGCGGTCCTCATAAAGGTCCATGTGCTGCATCGCGCCCTGGTAAGCCTGAATGCCAGAGAACTTCAGCCCCGGAGCCGCGTCGATGGCTTTGGCGATGGCGATTACCTCGGGTGTCGTCGTCACGCCGCAGCGACCTGCGCCGCAGTCAATCTCGACCAGACATTCGATCTGGGTGCCATGGCGTTGTGCCGCCTCGGACAGATCGCCGACATTGTCGATGTCGTCGACGCAGCAGATCGTCCGTGCGCCCAGCTTGGGCATGCGCGCAAGGCGGTCGATCTTGGCCGGGTCGCGCACTTGGTTCGAGACCAGAACGTCTTTGATACCGCCGCGGGCAAAGACTTCGGCCTCTGAAACCTTCTGGCAGCATACCCCACAGGCCCCACCTAGTTCGACCTGCAGCTTCGCCACATCGATGGATTTATGCATCTTGCCATGCACCCGGTGACGCATCCCATGGGCCTTGGCATAGTCACCCATCTTTTTGATGTTGCGCTCCAGCGCGTCCAGATCCAGCACCAGACTCGGCGTCTGAATTTCGGCCTCGTCCGTGCCAATCGCGGCAGGAATGTCAAAGCCAACTTCAAGCTGATCAATATTCACAGGCTTGTTCATACTTCTTCCTCCTCAGCCCTTGATCCAGGGCAATTTATCCAAATCCACGTTGCCGCCAGTGATGATCACGCCGATGCGTTTGCCTTTGAACACTTCGGGGTGTTTCAGGATGGTGGCTAACGGCACGGCGCTGCTGGGTTCCATCACAACACGCAGGTATTTCCAGGTGATCTTCATCGCCTCGACGATTTCGTCTTCGCTGGCGGTTTGAATGTCGGTGACAAAGCGGGACACAAAGTGCCAGGTATTTTCCTTCAGCGGCACTTTCAGACCGTCGGCGACAGTGATCGGCGCGTCATCCGCGATGATGTGCCCGGCCTTGAAGCTGCGATAGGCGTCGTCGGCTTGTTCCGGTTCGGCGGCGTATATCTTTACCTCGGGGGCCGCGTTCGACATTGTCAGGCACGTGCCCGAGATCATGCCGCCGCCACCAATGGGTGCGACTACAGCGTCCACACCGTCGGTTTGCTCAAGCAGTTCGGCCGAACAGGTGGCTTGCCCTGCAATTACACGCGGGTCGTTGTAGGGGTGAACGAACTCACCGCCCGTCCGGCCTTGCACTTCGGCAAACACGGCCTCACGCGAGGTGGTCGAAGGTTCACACTGGGTGATGATCCCGCCATAACGGCGCACCGCGTCTTTCTTGGCTTGCGGTGCCGTGCGCGGCATCACGACGTTACAGGGAATACCCCGCCGTCCGGCTGCATATGACAAACTGAGCGCATGGTTGCCCGAAGAGTGGGTGGCCACGCCGCGCTTTGCAGCGTCGTCATCCAGCCCAAAGACCGCATTGCAGGCCCCGCGCACTTTGAAGGCCCCGGCTTCTTGGAAGTTTTCACATTTAAAGAACAGCTGTGCGCCGGTCAGTTCGTCCAGATAGTCCGAACGCATCACTGGGGTGCGGTTGATATGTGGCCGAATCCGTTCGTGCGCTTCGCGCATGTCGGCCAGCGTCAGGCTTTCAGCTGTGGTGAGTGCGTCCAACATCAAGCTCCTCCTTAAGCTGCGGATTGCATCGGTGTGGCGCTGCCGCTGCGGAAGTACTCCTGCGCTGCTGCAACACCGCTGCCCAACGTGATCGGATAGTCCAGATCAGCCATCGCCATTTCGATCGTGGCCAGACCGGACAGAACCATTACATCCGTCAGGCTGCCCAGATGGCCGATACGGAAGGCTTTGCCGTTCATTTCGCCCAACCCGATGCCAAAGCTTACGCCATAGGCATTAAAGGCGTGATCGGTCAGCGCATTGCTGTCAAAGCTTTCAGGTACGTAAATCGCACTGACGGTATCGGAATACAGGTCGGGCGATTGCGCCACCAACTCCAGCCCCCAGGCGGCAGTTGCCTTGCGGACCCCTTCGGCCAGACGGAAATGGCGGGCATATACGTTGTCCAGACCTTCCTCGAACAGCATCTTCAGGCTTTCGCGCATACCATAGATCAGCTGCAGCGGTGGGGTATAGGGAAACCCGCCCGACGCATTTGCGTTCATCATGTCGCGGAAATCAAAGAAGGTGCGCGGCAGTTGGGCCGTTTCCATCGCAGCCAGCGCCTTGGGGCTGACACACAGGATCGCCATACCGGTTGCCAGCATGAAGCCCTTTTGCGAACCCGACACCGCGATATCGACGCCCCAGCCATCAAACTCGAACGGCATCGAGGCCAGTGAACTGACGCAATCCACAAACAGCATCGCCGGGTGGTCGCTGGCATCCATTGCCTTGCGCACCGCTCCGATATCCGAGCGTACGCCGGTCGCCGTTTCGTTATGCGTTACCAGAACTGCTTTGATCTTATGCTCTTTGTCTGCGGCAAGAGCTTCGGCAAACTTATCGGCGGGCGCGCCGCTGCCCCAGGGGCATTCGATGATGCGGACATCCAGGCCGTGCCGTTGGCACAGGTCGATCCAGCGATGGCTGAACATGCCATAGCGCGCAACCAGTACGCTGTCGCCGGGGCTGAGAGTATTGGTCACCGATGCCTCCCAGCCGCCTGTTCCGCTGGCCGGGAAGGTGATGATCTTCCCTTCTTTGGTTCCAAACACCTTTTTGGTGTCTTCCAGCACAGGGGCAAAGGTTTCGACAAAATCAGGCGCGCGGTGGTCCTGTGTCTGGACCTGCATCGCTAGGCGCAACCGATCCGGGATATTGGTGGGGCCGGGAATGAATACCGGGTTTTGATTGGACATTTCTAGATCCTCCGATTTGAAGAAGAGTGTTGTAGAAATCGCTCCTTGGTGCAATTTTCTTGAAAAATATTTTCATTTTTGCAATTAAATAAATAATCCATTGAATAGATGTGATTTTCCGTTTTTCATTTTTGAGTTTCAGAAAGCGGGATGAAAAAAACTTTGCCGGTCTGAAAGGAGAAATCAGTGACGGACACCCCCAAAAGGCCGCGCGGCAGGCCCAAATCGCTGTTCAAGGAAAGCTCGGCCGGGACCATGCAATCACTGGATCGGGCGCTGGTTGTTCTGACCGCAGTGGCACGAATGGAACGCGCTGCGCTAAGCGATCTTGCGCGCGAAGTGGATGTACCTACAGCCACTACGCACCGCATTCTGGCGACGTTGCAGAAACATGGGTTTGTCGCCTTCGATGACGAACGGCAGGAATGGATGATCGGGATTGAAGCGTATCGCACCGGCGCTTCGTTCCTGCGTCGAAACAGCGTGATTGAAATCGGGCGACCGATCTTGCGGCGCTTGATGCAAGAAAGTGGCGAAACCGCGAATTTGGCCGTGCCAGACGGGTCCGAAGTGGTTTTTGTCGGACAGGTTGAAACGCCAAACCCGATCCGGGCGTTTTTCCCACCGGGTGCTAGGACGCCGATGTACGCGTCCGGCACAGGCAAAGCGATATTGGCCGCGATGAGCGAGTCTGCGGCCAGCAAAGCATTGGCGGCTGACGCTGTTCGTTTCACCTCACATACGTTGCTGCCGAACGAAGGGCTAGAGGCGGATTTGGCTAAAACCCATGCCCGCGGCTGGTCGCATGATCATGAGGAACGGTACGAAGGCATGTCTTGTATCGGTGCCGCCATCTACAATGACCGGGGCGAACCCTGTGCCGGGATTTCCGTGTCTGGGCCGTCTGTCCGGTTCGTTGCCGACCGGGCAACAGAACTGGGTACGTTGGTTCGGGACGCCGCAGAAGAGATCACGCAGCTCAGCGGTGGTCGATTACCGAAGCCGCCTGAGGACTAGCGCCTATTTTCGCGGGACCCGTGGAATGCGGGATTGCGATAATTTGTATTTGTGTTCGGGGTGGGGCGGGTGGCCGTGGGTGCGGCCCCAATACGCGGGGCCACCTCGTTTAAGCCAAAGCGGGAGGCACAGGACCAGGCCGACAAAAAAGCCCCCCGTGTGCGCCCAATAGGCAACTCCACCTTCGTCTGGGTTGCTTGCAAGGCTGCCCATGAATTGAAGGCCCAACCAGATGCCCAGCATGATGAAAGCCGGGATGGTGAAAATCCGAAAATAGACGATCAGAATCAGCAGAACGTCCACGCGCGCTTTGGGGAACAGCAAAAGATAGCCGCCCATCACCCCGGCAATCGCACCCGAGGCTCCAATGGTCGGCACCACCGAGTCCGGCGCGGTGGCAACGTGGATCAGGCCTGCGCCGACACCAGCCAGCAAATAGAACAGCAGGAAGGGCAGGTGGCCCATCTCATCCTCAAGATTGTCCCCGAAAATCCAGAGAAACAGCATGTTCCCGGCCAGATGCATCCATCCACCATGCAGAAACATCGACGTCACAAGGGTTTCGAACGCAAATCCATCGGTGATCCGCGCCGGGATGATAGCATAGTCGAAATACAGCCTGTTGATCAGCGGTGCATTATCCATAATCCCCACATAGCTGAAGAAAATCAGGATATTGGCTGCCATCAGTAGGTAAACGACATAGGGCGTGCGCCCCGACGGATTGTGGTCACGGATCGGAAACATGGGGGGACGCTGGGCTTTTCCCGGCCCAGCGTCAAGGTACGGTTACGCCGCACCTCCCAACAAGGCCGCATTGCCTCCGGCGGCGGTGGTGTCGACGCAGACGTGACGCTCGCCCAGAACCCGCGCCCGGTCAGGCCGACCGGGGATCAGCGGCAGGATCGGGCCGTCACGGCGGGCCAGGTGGCGTTCGATCTCGCGCGCGGTTTCGTCATCTCCCCACCACAGAACTCCTGAGATATTGGCGATGTTCTCTAGCCTGTGCAGGTCCACCATTCCGGTCGCTAGAATGGCGGTGCCGCCCAGGGCTGCGACTGCTTCGGCCTGCGCTTGCGCGGCCTCGGGTCCTGGCCCCATGCACAACAACGGCGCGCGGGGGAATTCACTCAGTCGGTTGGATTCGCCGGTCGGACCGGGCAGGGATTGCGTGCGTACGGCAGCAGGCTGGCCTTGCGGATCAGTTAGATCGCCCATCGTGTTGTTCCAATTCGCCGTGCTGTGTTGACGATCCGGAGCACAGAAGCGTGCCATGTAGTTCGGCCCACCCGCCTTGGGTCCGGTGCCCGACAGACCTTCGCCGCCAAAGGGCTGAGAACCCACGATCGCACCAATCTGGTTGCGGTTGACATAAATGTTGCCCGCGTGAACGGCCTCGGTGATGTGTTGGACCCGGTCATCGATGCGGGTGTGCAGGCCGAAAGTCAGCCCATAACCCGTGGCATTGATGTCGGCGATGACCTGATCAATCTCAGCAGCCTTGAAGCGGACGACATGCAGGACCGGGCCAAACACTTCACGCTCCAGTGCGCTGATACCGGGGATTTCGATCAGGGTAGGGGCGATGAAAGTCCCTTCAGGTGGCGTGTTCAGTTCCTTCACCGCCCGGCCTTCTGCGCGCGCTTGCGCGATGTGGTCCGCAATGCCTTGCAGCGCGTCCTGATCAATGACCGGGCCGCAGTCGGTCGACAAAAGCCATGGGTCACCGACCTGCAAAGCCTCCATCGCGCCGGTCAGCATGGTCAGCAAGTCGTCGGCGATATCTTCCTGCACATAGAGGCAGCGCAGGGCCGAGCATCTCTGACCCGCAGATTGAAATGCGCTTTCGATGATGGATTGCACGGCTTGTTCAGGCAGTGCGGTGCTGTCCACAATCATGGCGTTCAATCCGCCGGTTTCCGCGATCAAAGGCGTGCCAGGTTTCAGGTTCTCTGCCATTGCTGAACGAATTTTCAATGCGGTGGCCGTCGAGCCTGTAAAGGCGACCCCAGACACGCGCGGGTCTGACGTCAACGCCGCCCCGACTGACGGCCCACCGGGCAGCAGTTGCAGAACGTCGCGCGGTACTCCGGCCTCGTGCAGCAGTTGGACAGCCCGGTGCGCGACCAACGGCGTTTGCGGCGCAGGCTTGGCTAGAACGGCGTTGCCGGTGGCCAAAGCCGCCGAAATCTGCCCGGTAAAGATTGCCAGCGGAAAGTTCCAGGGGCTGATGCAAGTAAACGTGCCCGCTGGTTCAGCCGCGGGGATGTTAGCAGCATAATAACGAAGGAAATCGACCGCCTCGCGCAGTTCAGCGACCGCATCGGGAATCGATTTGCCAGCCTCTCGCGCCAGCAGAGCGAAAAGCTCACCATAATGTGCTTCGTACAGATCAGCTGCTGTATTCAATACCTGCGCCCGTTGTTCAGCCGGAGCATTCCACGGGGACGCCGTGGCCAACGCAAGTTCGACATCCTGAGCGCTGGCCGGGGCGACCGCGCCCGGTCGGTCCTGCGGATGCGCCGGATTGGTGACGGGTTCGTCAGCGTCGGGATGCGCGTCTTGTGACAGAAGCGGCTGCGCATACCAGTGATGTGCGCGAAACGCATCGCGGGCGGCGTCTATCCGATCGAGCGTCGGTGTGTGTTGCAGATCGAACCCTTTAGAATTGGGTCGCTCGGGTTGAAACAGTTCAGGGCCGGTTGGCAGCGGTGATTTTGGTTCTGCAATGGTGTCGAACGGGTCCGAGGCGACCTCCTCGGGTGGCACATTTTCATCGACGATCTGGTTCACGAAGGAGGAGTTCGCACCGTTTTCAAGCAAACGCCGCACCAGATAGGCCAAAAGATCGCGATGTGCTCCGACCGGAGCGTAAATTCGGCAGCGAGTGTTGCTTTGATCGCGAACGATCTGATGCAAAGTTTCGCCCATGCCATGCAAACGCTGAAACTCGAACGGTTGCGCGTCGGCCATATGCAGGATTGCGCTGACCGTATGGGCGTTATGGGTGGCAAATTGCGGGTAAATCCGGTCGGTCATACCCAACAGCTTGCGGGCATTGGCGATGTACGAGATATCGGTCGCCGCCTTACGCGTGAAAACCGGGAAACCGTCGACACCCTCGACCTGCGCGCGCTTGACCTCGGTATCCCAATAGGCCCCTTTGACCAGCCGGACCATCAGTTTGCGGTCATGACGTTCTGCCATGTCATAGAGCGTGTCCAGAACAAGCCCCGCACGCGGACCATAGGCTTGCACGACAATGCCGAAACCATCCCAACCGGCCAATGCGGGTTCACCCATCACGGCTTCGATCACTTGCAAGGAAAGCGACAGGCGGTCGGCTTCCTCGGCGTCTACATTCAGGCCCATACCGGCGGCTTTGGCCAACAGACACAGGGCGCGCAGGCGAGGGACAAGCTCTTCCATCACCCGTTGTTCCTGCGCCAGTTCATAGCGCGGATGCAGGGCTGACAGCTTTACCGATATCCCCGGATTGGCCCGGATATCGTCATGGGTGCAGGCATCGGCAATGGCCGCGATGGCGCGGGAATAAGACAGGTGATAACGGGCGGCGTCAGCTTCGGTGCGCGCCGCCTCGCCCAGCATGTCGTAGGAATAGGTGTAACCCTTTGCCTCCATCCCGGCGGCCCGGTCCATGGCGGACTGGATAGTCTCACCCAGTACAAATTGACGGCCCATTTCCTTCATCGCGCGGCCAACGGCCGTACGGATCACCGGTTCGCCCAATCGTTTGATGGCCCCACGCAGGGCGCCGACGGGCGACGCTTTGCCCTCGTCCAGAACCTTTCCGGTCAGCATCAGCGCCCAGGTTGACGCGTTCACCAACGAAGACGATGACTGCCCCAGATGTTTGCCCCAATCCGACGGTGCGATCTTATCCTCGATCAGCGCGTCGATGGTGTCGGCATCAGGGACGCGCAGCAGCGCCTCGGCCAGACACATCAGCGCGATGCCCTCGTCGGTGGACAGGCCGTATTCAGCCAGAAACACCTCCATCATGCCGGGCGAAGTACTGGACCGGATGTCACGCACCAACTGAGCCGCTGCTGCACAGATCGCCGTGCGGTCGGCTTGGGGCAGGTTGGTCTGTTCGACCAACTGATCCAATACTGCAGACTGGTCAGCATAGGTCTGGCCGTCGATATGGGTGCGCAGGCTGTGTGTCATGTATCCTCCGGGCTTTTGGGGAGTATACAGTCGATTTTTCAGGACAATCGCCTTAAGTTCAAAAAATGGTAGGCGAATGTTCTGAAATTTCGAGGCTCAGCGATGCAAAAAGGTAATCCCGATCTGGACCGGTTCGACCGGTCGATCCTAGCGATTCTGGCCGAGGACGGGCGCATTTCGGTTGCCGACCTTGCGCGGCGGATCGGGTTGTCGAAATCTCCAACTCAAGCACGTGTGAAAAGACTTGAGGCCGAGGGTATCATCACCGGATACCGTGCCCTGCTGGACCCGATCCGTCTTGGTCTGGATCACGTCGCCTTTGTCGAGGTGCGCCTGACCGACACGCGCGAGAAGGCCCTTGCCGAGTTCAACGCGGCAGTGCGTAGGGTGGCCGAGATCGAGCAAGCCCATATGATTGCGTCAAATTTTGACTATTTGTTGAAAATTCGTACCGGCTCGATGTCGGAATACCGCGCGGTGCTGGCCGAGAAAATCTCATCCCTGCCGCATGTGGCCAACACATCGACCTTCGTCGCGATGGAAGCGGTGAAAGAGACGGGCGTGTCCGGTGCCATTGACGGGATGGGTTGACGAAAACCCCGCACGCGTCACCATTGGGTCATGAAACAGATCACCTATGCCACCATCCTGTTAATAACATCCACAACAGCGCATGCCGATGAATGCCCTGTTGCGCCGGATCACAGCGCCGATGTCAGTGGCGTAATCGCCCAGATACAACAGGCCGAAAGCGAACAGGCCGCCCGTCTCTTGTCGAACCAATTGTGGGAGTTTTGGACGGACGCACCTGATGAAAGCGCGCAGGCGGTTCTGGACCGAGGCATGACGCGCCGAAACGCATGGGACCTGCTGGGCGCGATCGAGGATTTCAACAAGCTGGTCGCCTATTGCCCGTCATATGCCGAAGGGTACAACCAGCGCGCCTTTGCGCATTACTTGCGGCAGGATTTTCAGGCCGCATTGCCCGATTTGGACAAGGCGATCGAACTGTCGCCTAACCATGTGGCGGCCATCAGCGGGCGCGCCCTGACCTTGTTGGGATTGCAAAGGATTGAAGAGGCGCGCGAAGCTTTGAACCAAGCACTGGAACTGAACCCGTGGCTGTCGGAGCGTCATCTTCTGGCACCCGGAGGGCCACTGGCGCCTCCGGGTGAAGATATCTGACAAAACGCCCCCAACTGTAGTGTGATGGCTTTTTCGACGTTTAGCCGACCAGACCGTTGTCGGAGCGCTTGATCGCGATGACCGATGATCGCGGTGTACCGCCATCGGGCCAGTTGCTGCCCGGATGCTGAATGCCCACAAACATGGTGCGCAGGTCGTTGGACCAGGCCAAGCCGGTGACCTCGCAACCATTGGGGCCCGTCATGAACCGTACGATTTCACCGGTCACCGGGTCGCCAACCAGCATCTGGTTATTGCCATTGCCAGCAAAGTCACCCTCGTTGTTGTCCTTACCGTCGGTCTGAATCCAGATCAGGCCCGTCGAGTCGATGACCATGCCATCGGGCGAGTTGAACAGGTTACCCACATTCACATTCGGCGAGCCAGCGCGGTCGTCGGAATGCACCGTTGGGTTGCCCGCCATGACGTAGAGATCCCAGTCAAAGGTGCCTGCGGTGTGATCGTCATTCGCTGGTCGCCAGCGGACGATCTGACCGTACTTGTTGGCCTCACGTGGGTTGGCGGCATTGACCGACGTGTCGTCACCACCGGCATTCGGTTTGACACCACGGTTCTTGTTGTTGGTGAGGCAACAATAGGCCTCGACCGCAACCGGGCTCGATGCCACCCATTCTGGGCGGTCCATAGTGGTGCCACCTACGGCCGACGCTGCCACGCGGGTAAATATCCGGATTTCAGCATCATCCATGCCAGTCGTTTCCGGCGTCAGTGGCAGCCATTCGCCGGTCGCATCGTCGTTGAACTTGGCAACGTAAAGCGTTCCGTCATTCAGCAAGCTCTCGGTTTCGCCACCCGGCTGATAGGTGCCGTTCGAGACGAACTTGTACAAGTACTCGCCGCGCTCGTCATCGCCCATATAGACAACCACACGGCCATCTGCGGCCAGTGTCACCTCGGCGTTTTCGTGTTTGAAGCGGCCCAGGCCGGTGTGTTTGACCGGCGTGCTGTTCGGCTTGGTCGGGTCGATTTCCACGATCCAACCCGTGCGGTGCGGTTCGTTTGGGTTTTTTGACGTGTCGAAACGCGGATCGAAAAGCTCATACCCGTTCCAGCTTTCGGCTTTGACACCGTAACGCTTGAAGCCGTCTGCCACCTTCTGGTCGTAGCTGGCGTTTTCATCGGACGATCCGAAATAGCCGTTAAAGTTCTCTTCACAGGTCAGGTATGTGCCCCATGGCGTTTTACCTGCGCCACAGTTGTTCATGGTGCCCAGAGATGCGGTGCCGGTTGGGTCGGCCTGCGTCTTCAGCAGATCGTGACCTGCAGCGGGGCCTACGATCTTCATCGGCGTATTGTGGTGGATACGGCGATTGAATGGGCTGTCTTTGACAACCGACCAGCCATTGGGGCCTTCGGCGATCTCCATCACGGTCACACCCTGAATGTTCTGCAGCTTCAAAACATCATCCGCGTTGGCGGGCACGCCTTCCTGCGCAGCTGGCATGTTGATCTTGCGGTTCGGGTATTCGTGGTTGATGGCGATCAGCTCGTGACCCCGGAACGAAAATGTCTCCATCCCATCAGTGTTTTCACCGAAGATACGGTCTGATTTGTCCAATGGGCCGCCATCCGTCAGGTCATAGCCATCGGCATCGGAAAACAGTGGATCGCCCCAACGCATCAGAATTTTCCACTCATACCCTTCGGGCACATGCACGGTGCCATCGGTCTGCGCAGCAATCGGCGTGAATGCAAAGCGCGACGTGGTGACGGCATGAGCGGCAGTCGACCCCATCAGACCCGCGCCCATAGCGGCAGCGCCTGATCCAAATGCTAGCACACCACCCAGAAAACCTCGGCGCGAAATGGCGCTTTCTACAACACGGTCAAAGTCGTTTTCTTCGGGGCGGGGGAAATGCAGCTCGTCCCAATCGTCGGCGGACAGGGTGGTGGGATCAATGTCTTTCATGGATAGCTCCTGGCTGTCAGAAAATAGCAGATGAAAGGCAATTAGAATTTCTTTGTGACAGCTTGATAACAACCCCATTAAGGGAGAGGCCTGATCTTTCAGAATTTTGCGTGCAATGAAAAGGGAAAAGGCCTTTTCTCTGCGGGAATCCGCGCGTTCTGGTGCGCGATTGTTCCGCAGAAAAACACGCGTGCCTGCGACATTTAGCGCAAACGCTGACCAGCTGCGTCGAACCGATAGGCCTTGTCAGCAGTATAGGCGAGCCGCAATTCCTGACCTTCGGAAATAGCGTGCTGACCGAATAGCCGCGCGGTCACGGATTGGTCGTGTATTTTGGCGATAACGTTTGTATCTCCACCCAGTTTCTCCACATGGCTGACCTGAGCTGTCAGCGGGCCGTCGTCGGACAGAAACAGGTCTTCGGGGCGGATTCCAATGATGTTCTGGCCGCTATCCCCCAACAGGCTTTCGGGTAGGAAATTCATAGACGGTGAGCCCAGAAATCCTGCAACGAACTGGTTTGCAGGGTTGTTGTACAGCTCCATCGGGCTGCCGATCTGTTCCACCCGCCCGTCACGCAGAACGACGATCTTGTCGGCCAGTGTCATCGCCTCGGTCTGGTCATGGGTGACATAGATCATCGAGGCGTCCAGTGCCCGGTGCAGGTTCGCAATCTCGATCCGTGTGTTCATCCGCAAGGCGGCGTCCAGATTGGACAGCGGTTCGTCAAACAGGAACAGCTTGGGTTCCCGTACAATGGCGCGGCCGATAGCGACCCGCTGGCGTTGACCACCCGACAATTCAGACGGATAGCGATCCAGATAGGGCTCGAGGTTCAGCATCCGGCTGGCATTGGCCACGCGTTCCTCTATCACCGCTTTGGACTGCTTTTCCTGCTTCAGCGCCAGCGTCATGTTCCCGCGCACGCTGAGGTGCGGGTAAAGTGCATAGCTTTGAAACACCATAGCTATGCCACGCTTGGATGGCGGCACCAGATTGACCTGTTGACCACCGATATTGATTTCGCCCGAGGAGGCATCTTCGAGCCCCGCAATCACACGTAGCAGGGTGGACTTGCCGCAACCCGAGGGGCCGACGAAGACAACAAACTCGCCTTCTTCAACCTCAAGCGTGATGTCCTTGAGGACATGCACATTGCCAAAGGATTTGTTCACATTGCTCAGCGTCAGGGCGGTCATTTTGCGGGCTCCTCAAGGGAAACGGGCTGGCCGGTGCGGATGCTTTCATCCGCGGCCAGACAAATGGCGAGGGATTGAACGGCGTCATTCATATGACGGGTCAGGTCGATGTCTTCGGCGATTGCGCGCAGCATATAGGCTTGTTCGGCATCGCAGAGTTCCTGATGGCCGGGTTCATCGGGCATTTCGATGGTTCGGTCACCTTGTGGCGTATGGACCAGAAGGCCTCCGACCTTTGTATGCCCATCAATATCGGAGGATGCGCCTTTATTGCCATCGGTGATTGAAACCGATCCGTTGGGCGACACGATATCTTTCACGAAAAAGGCTGTTTCAGACATCATTGGGCCCCATCCGGCCTCATACCAGCCGACCGAGCCGTCATCAAAAACCACCTGAAACTGACCGTAATTGTACATGTCCTCGGCGATCTCATCGGATAGGCGCAGACCCATGCCGTGTACGCGGACGGGCTGCGCGTCGGTGATCTGGCACATCACGTCCACATAATGCACGCCGCAATCGACAATAGGTGAGGTCGTTTGCATCAGCGCCTTATGCGTTTCCCATTCCGCGCCCGAGGATTGCTGGTTCAGGTTCAGACGGAACACATATGGCCCGCCGAGATTGCGCGCCTCGGTGATCAAGCGCATCCAAGACGGGTGGTGGCGCAGGATATAGCCCACGACCAGCTTGCGGTTCAGCCGCGTGGCGGTTTCCACCACCCGCCGCGCGTCAGCGACGTTGGTGGCTAGCGGCTTTTCGACGAAGACATGCGCGCCTGCCTGCATCGCCGCACAGGCGTAATCGGCGTGGCTGTCGGAATAGGTCGCGATCACAGCCAGATCGGGGCGGGTCTCATTCAGAGCAGTTTCGAAATCCGAATACGCTGGATAATCCGAAAGTTCGGTGTGATCTACGCGCCCGGATCGGTTCACCAGCCCGACGATTTGCGCATCGGGGTGGTGGTGATGGGCCAGCGCATGGCTTAGCCCCATATTGCCCAGACCTGTGATCAGTACACGGGTCATTTGACAGCTCCGGATGTGATGCCACGGATCAGTTGGCGCGAGAAGATGACGTAGAGAACCAGAACCGGCAGGATTGCCATCGACAGGGCGGACAAAACCGCGTTCCAGTCGGTCACGAACTGGCCGATAAAGACCTGACTACCCAATGTCAGCGTTTTGGTTTCCTCAGCCGGGGCAAGGATCAGCGGGAACCACAGGTCATTCCAGATAGGGATCATGTTGAACACGGCTACAGTTGCCATTGCCGGACGAACCAGTGGCAGGACCAGTCGGAAAAAGATCGTGTATTCCGACAGACCGTCAATGCGACCTGCGTTTTTCAGGTCATCACTGACCTGCCGCATGAATTCAGACAGTATGAATACGGCCAGCGGTAACCCCTGCGCTGTGTAGACAAGGATCAGCGCCCACAGCGTGTTCACCAGCCCGGTCGCCACCATCATCTCAAGGATCGCCACAGTGCCGATGCGGATAGGGATCATGATCCCCAGCGCCAGATAAAGCCCCATGAGCAGGTTGCCTTTGAACTGGTATTCAGACAGCGCATAGGCCGCCATGGCGCCAAGCAGTAGGATGAAGAACAGCGATGCGACCGTGACGATCATCGAGTTCTGGAAGTAGAGGAAGAAATCCCCCTGCTTCATCACCGTCTCGTACCCGATCAGTGAAAAGCTGTCTGCGCTGGGTAGGGCCAGGGGTTCGCGAAAGATCGCGCGGCGGGTTTTGAAGCTGTTGATCAGAATGACAAAGACCGGGAACAGGGCGATCAGCGTATACAGGATCAACGCACCGTGCATCGCGGTGGTGTTGAAGGGATTTTGGCGTGCTTTGTTCATCCGTTCACCCTCACAGTTGATACCGGCGCATCCGGGTCTGGATGCCAAACAGATAGAAGCAGACACCCACCAGGATGATGGCAAACATGGCCCCGGCGATGGCTGATCCCATATGGGGATCGCCCAGTTGCAATTGGAAGCCAAAGAAAGTGCGATACATGAATGTACCCAGAATATCTGTCGAGAAATCCGGCCCGGCCAGCGCGCCTTGAGACGCATAGATCAGGTCGAACGCGTTAAAATTGCCCACGAAGGTCAGGATCGAGATGATCCCAATCGACGGTAGGATCAGCGGCAGCTTGATTTTCCAAAAGGCCGAGGCCCCGGTGATGCCGTCAATCTCACCTGCCTCAAGGATTTCTTCGGGTATGGTCAACAAGGCGGCATAGATCAGCATCATCGGTATGCCCACGAACTGCCAAACCGAGATCAGCGCCAGCGTGGTCAGGGCGTATTCCTCTTTTCCCAGCCACGGAGCGAACAGGGATTTCAGCCCAATCGCGTCCAGCATTGACGGAGCGATGCCCCAGATCGGCGACAGGATCAATTTCCAGGCGAAGCCGACAATCACGAAGCTGAGGATCGTAGGGATGAAGATCGCCGACCGGTACAAGGCCGCAAATCGAAGCCGTGGGTGGCTGAGAAGCGCGGCCAGTGCGATGCCAATGGGGTTTTGCACCAGCATATGGATCAGGAAAAACCAGAAGTTATTCCCCAGCGCATTCCAGAACTGTTCGGACCAGATCGGGTCAAAGAACAGCGTTCGAAAATTCTGTAGGCCTACGAACACACGGGTCTGATCGACCTCGGTAAACAGCGCCAGACGCAGCGTGTTGAACAGCGGAAAGATCATAACCGCGGTATAGACCAGCACGGCCGGTGCCAGAAACACGACGATATGCCAGCGGAAGCGGGGGCGGTTCATTGGACTGCTTTCAATGGGGTGTCGGGTTTACCCGGGCGATCACCGCCGCCCGGGTATGATTGGGTTTACTGGTGTGGTGCGTACCAGGAGGCGAGACCTTCCTGCAATTCTGCACCCAGATCCTCGGGGGATTTGGCGCCTTTGATGGCGGCAACCGATGCGCCCCAGGTTTCATTTTCAAGGTTCGGTGTACCGCGCGACAGGATTTGATAGGTCGAGCGGATGGTCGATTCACACTCGTCGCGCCAGCCCACGATTTCCTTGGCCAATGGATCTTGCAATTCGACAGGCGTGTTGGAAAGTGGGAAGAAGCCGGGGAGGGCATTGCCGAAAATTTCTGCAAATTCCGGGCTTGCGACCCAGGTCAAGAATGTCTCGGCGGCCTCGGGATGTTCAGTCGCGGCGTTCATGCCGATGCCGATATCGGTGTGGTCCGAAATATAACAGGTGTCGCCAGCGTTACGGACTGGCGGCTTGAATGCACCCATCTCAAAATCGGCCTGTGTGTTGAAGCCCGAGATTTCCCATGAGCCTGCGGGATAGATCGCCGCGCGACCTAGTGTGAAGATGTTCTGACTATCGGGATAGGTCTGTGCCTCATACCCGTCGCCCAGATACTCACCCCAGCGTGCCAATGTGGCATAAGGGGCTGTCCATGCCTCATCGGTAAGCTTTTGCTCACCCGCGATCAGGGCCTGACGGCCTTCCTCGCCCTTCCAGTAGTTCGGGCCGATGTTGTTGTAACCCATAGTGGCGGCTTCCCACTGGTCGTTGGTACCCATTGCCATCGGAATATAGGTGCCATCTTCCCGAATCTTGTCGAGCGCGGCAAAGAACTCATCCTCGGTCGTTGGAACTTCGATCCCAAGTTCAGCAAATGCGTCTTTGTTATATATGAACCCATGAATTACCGAAGCCATCGGAACGCAGAATGTGACCGCGCCATCATCCGTCTGCCAGGCCGATTTTGCCACGTCCGAGAAGTTACTCATCGCATCGACTCCGGACAGATCGGTAAGGTGTCCTGCATCATACAGCGCCAAAGAGGCGTCAAAGGGGCGGCAGGTGATCAGATCACCGGCTGAACCCGCATCCAGTTTCGAGTTCAAAACGGCGTTATACTCTGCCGGTGCTGACGGGGTGAAATCGATCTTGATTCCGGGGTGCTGCGCTTCGAACGCGGGAATGATCTGGTCCTGCCACAGGGTCAGGTCATCATTGCGCCAGCTTTCGATGGTCAGGGTTACGTCTTCGGCATAGGCAGTTGTGGCCATCAGGGTTGTCCCCAATAAGGCCAGCTTAAGGCTTTTATGTTTCATCTCTCTCTCCCGTTATTTAGTTGTTAATCCTTAGCCAATGCTGCGGTCAGAACTCCGTTCGTGGTTCGCAGGCGAGCATCCGCTTGCGCCAACGACAGGTCTTGTGCGGCAATCAGAATGGCGGGTTTTACGTCGCCATGCGCAACGTTCAGTGCGTTTTGCGCCGTTTCTGTATCCACTTCGGCGATGCGGGCGACGATCCCGGCGGCGCGGCCCCGCAGTTTGTCGTTGTCGGCACGTAGATTGACCATCATGCCGCCATGCACATGGCCAAGCTCAACCGCCATAAGCGAAGACAGCATGTTCAGCGCAATCTTCTGTGCTGTTCCAGCACCCATGCGTGTGGAGCCTGAGATCAACTCGGGCGGCGTGGCCAACAGGATGGGAATGTCAGCGCCGAGCAGCAAGGGGCTGCCGCCGTTATTGGCGATACTGATCACAGTTGCGCCCTTGGCGCGGGCGATGTTCATGGCAGCCACTGTGTACGGCGTAGAGCCGCTTGCTGAAACCGCAATCACCGTGTCTTTGGCTTGTAAGCTGTCCAAGGCTTGTTCCAACCCTTCGGTCGCATCCTCGGCCCCGCCCGGCATTTCAACCCCGGTGGGCAGGCCACCTGCCATATGTATGCGCAGACGGGCAGGGGGGATCGAGAATGTGCCGCCCAGCTCTTGCGCGTCAGCAGCTGCCATCAGGCCAGATGACCCGGCGGCCACAAAGTGCAATATCCCCTCTGCGCGCATGGTTTCTGCCATGGCCTTGGCGCCCCGGACGATGTTGTCCTCGGCGTCGCGAACGGCTGAGGCAGCTTTGATTTGACCTTCGGCCAACGCGCGAGCCGAAGTGGCCAGATCGCCTGGTGACAGGCGCGCGGCATCAGGGTGTAATTGTTCGGTTGACGGCAGCGTCAAGAGAATCCTCCCACGTTTCCCCAATACAATACCTATCTAATACCACTTGTCTAGAATTTTATTTCTGACTGAGACTTATCGAGGTAATTCATCCGTTTAGTTGATGATGTGGCCCTTCAGTGCTGAATTTGGCCTTTTCTATCGCTGAAAGGTATTATAATGGTATTGTCATGAATGAGTCTCGAGATAATGCTGTGTTGGCCGTTGATGGCGGGGGGACGCGATGCCGCGTCGCCTGTGAAATCGGGGGTGTGGTCCACAGTGTCGAGACCGGAGCGGCCAATGTTTCGACCGATTTTGACAGCGCGCTGGCGCAGATTCGGGCTGGGCTGGATCAATTGTCGCGTCAGATCGAGGTGACCATAGGGGGTATAATCACTCTGCCTGCTTTTGTGGGACTGGCGGGCGTTACTGATGCCGCGATCGCAGGGCGGTTGCGGGATGCGCTGGGCCTGACCTGCGCGCGGGTCGAAGATGACCGCCCCGCCGCCGTTCGGGGGGCATTGGGCGCGCGGGACGGTTTGATCGCGCATTGCGGCACCGGGTCTTTTCTTGCGGTGCAGGCGGATGGCGCGATGCGTTTTGCCGGAGGTTGGGGTTCGATTCTGGGGGATGAGGCCTCGGCCCAGTGGGTTGGGCGCAGAGCCCTGGCTGAGACGCTGCGTGCATATGATGGCACGCAAGCCGAAACCGATCTGACGCAAATGCTGTTGGCTGACCTTCAGGGCCCGGCTGGTATTGTGCGCTTTGCTGGAACGGCCACGCCCGCACAATTCGGAGTGCTCGCACCTACAGTGACGTCCGCTGCGAAAAAAGGCGATGCGGTTGCCGCACATATTCTACGAGCGGGGGCTGGCTATATCTCGGATACCGCCAAACAGTTGGGCTGGCAGGCGGGTCAGACGATCTGCCTGACCGGTGGGATTGCGGGGCAATATGCGCACTATTTACCTGATGACATGCAATCGGCCATTCGCCCCTCGCTGGGTGAGCCGCTGACCGGGGCCTTGGCCCTTGCGAAGGAGATCCGACATGAGCATCTCTGACTTCCTGCGTGCCGATTTGTGGCTGAGCCCGGACAAAGGGCCGCGCTATGTTCAGCTAAGGCACAGGTTGCAAGAGGGGATCGACACCGGCGTGTTGCCTCCGAATTCCTCGCTGCCGTCGGAACGTGAGCTGGTTGAAATCACCGATCTTTCGCGCGTTACCGTTCGTAAAGCGATTCAGGAACTGGTGCAGGAAGGTGTGATCGAACAACGTCAGGGGTCAGGATCGTTCATTCGCGAACGTGTGGCGCGGGTCGAACAATCGCTGACTCATTTGACCTCGTTCACCGAGGACATGTCGAGCCGCGGTATGCAGACCACCTCAAAATGGCTGGAACGCGGCGTCTTTGCACCTACCCCCGAGGAGGTCCAGGCCCTGAGCCTGAAAGAGGGCGAGCAAATTTCCCGAATCTATCGCCTGCGCGAGGCAAATGGCCGCCCGCTGGCGCTGGAACGTGCTGCGCTGCCGCTGGATATCCTGCCAAACCCGATCGAGGTGACCACCTCGCTCTATGAGGTGCTAGACGGTCTGGGGCGACGACCAGTGCGCGCGGTACAGAAGATATCGGCCCTTAACCTCGCAGCGCGAGAGGCTGAGTTGCTGGAGGTGCCCGAAGGGGCCGCCGGACTGAACATCGAACGCGTTTCATTTCTTAAAAACGGGCGGGTCGCGGAATTGACCCGATCCCTCTATCGAGGCGACACCTATGACTTTGTCGCCGAGTTGCGGCTGTAGCCGGAAAGGCAAGTGAGCATGTCAGAACACAGTTCGAAAATGCGTCAGGAGGTTTTGGAAATCCCCGACGCCGTTGACCGATTGCTAAGCCAGGGTGCCGCCAATATTCAGGATGCGGCAAGGCGGGTGAAAGAGGCCGATCCCCGGTTTCTGATTACAGTGGCGCGGGGGTCGTCGGACCACGCTTGCGCGTATTTGAAATACGCTGCCGAATTGTTGCTGAACCTGCCTGTGGCCTCGGTCGGGCCGTCGGTCAGTTCGATCTATGGGGCTGATCTGCGTGCGGCTGGGGCGGTGTGCCTTTCGGTGTCGCAATCGGGCCAAAGTCCAGACATTGTAGGGATGACCCGAACGCTGAAATCTTCGGGCGGGGTGACGGTTGCGATCACCAACAACACGGCCTCGCGCCTTGCTGAAGTAACGGATGCGGTCTTGCCCCTGCACGCAGGGCCGGAACTGAGTGTCGCTGCGACCAAAACTTTTGTCACGTCGCTTGTGGCGGGGTTGTGGTTGTTGGCTGAAATCAAGGGGGATGGTGATTTGACGGCCGCGATCCGATCCTTGCCCGGTCATTTGGGGCAGGCCGCGCAATGCGATTGGTCGACGGCGGCTGATGCAATCACCGGCCGGTCACTGTTCACGCTGGGCCGTGGTCCGTCCTTTGCGATGTCCAATGAAGCTGCTCTAAAAATCAAGGAAACCTGCCAGATTCACGCCGAAAGCTATTCGGCGGCCGAGGTTCTGCATGGTCCGGTCTCAATCGTTGAACAGGGGTTTCCCGCCATCGTTTTTGCCGCCGCAGACGCCGCCGAGCAAACGACAGCCGAGGCGGCTGATGCGTTGGCAGGCAAAGGTGCGGCTGTTTTCGCGGCCACTGATAAGGTCACCAAAGCGCATAGCCTACCGGTAACCCGAACCGATCACTGGATGACTGATCCCATTGCCACGATCACGTCTTTTTACAGCATGGTCGAAGCCGTGGCGCAGGCGCGCGGGATCGACCCAGACACTCCGCGCCATCTGAGAAAGGTGACAGAGACGGTATGACCTCAGACTCCATGACATTTCGCAATGGTGCCCTGTTCGATGGAGAGCGCCTGCATTTTGATCAGGTCATGACCTTTCGCAACGGCGTCCTTGCCGCGCTTGCGGCTGAGGAGACCGCACAGATCGAAGGGCAAGTCATCGACCTGAACGGGGATATCTTGTGCCCCGGCTTCGTCGACCTGCAGGTGAACGGCGGCGGCGGCGTGATGTTCAACGACGCCCCCTCGGTTGACTCGATCCGGCAGATCGCCGAAGCGCATCGCCGTCTGGGTGTGGCTTCCTTGCTGCCGACACTAATCACCGACACGCCCCAGAAAACCGAAGCCGCCGTTGCAGCCGCGATAGAGGCGGTTCGCGCGGGGGTTCCGGGTGTGGCTGGGTTGCATCTTGAAGGGCCACACCTGTCGGTGGCGCGAAAGGGCGCGCATGACGGGGCGCTAATTCGTCCGATGGAGGACGCGGACCTGACCATGCTGATTGCGGCAGCAGAGCAATTGCCGTGCCTGAAGGTGACTCTTGCGCCCGAATCCGTGTCCCTGCAGCAAGTGCAAGCTTTGTCGGACGCCGGGATTCTGGTGTCGCTAGGGCATAGCGATGCAGATTTCGAGACGTGTCAGCGTTATGCCGCGGCGGGCGCGCGCTGCGTCACACACCTTTTCAACGCCATGAGCCAACTGGGCAGCCGGGAACCCGGTCTTGTTGGCGCGGCGCTGGCGACGGGCGGGCTGTCGGCGGGGTTGATCGCCGACGGTATCCATGTCCACCCCGAGGTTATCCGCTCGGCCTGGGCTGCCAAGAAAGCGCCCGGCCAGATATTTCTTGTCAGCGATGCCATGGCTGTTGCGGGTACGGATCAGGCCGCGTTCGAACTGGAGGGTCGCCGGATCACGCGGACGGACGGACGCCTGACACTTGAGGATGGAACGCTGGCTGGGGCCGATTTGGACTTGACCACTGCGATCCGCATTCTGGTCACACATGCTGACGTGCCGCTTCAGGAGGCGCTGGCTGCAGCCACGACTTATCCGGCGTCTCTGATCGGCCAGCCGGTTGCGCAACCGCTGCGTGCCGAGTCGATGATTCGGATTTCCTCGGACCTCGAATCCTGTTCTTGGATATGTTCACAGGGTTGAGGGAAGGGCGTCTGTCTTCTGCATTAGAACGCGATTACAGAAATTGATTTCCTGCGCCGAACGGCGCTTGACGACACCAGACGCATCCCTTAAACCGACCTGCGCTGAGCGGGCGTCGTATACTGGCTATTACCTCAGCCTTCCAAGCTGATGAAGCGGGTTCGATTCCCGCCGCCCGCTCCAAATCAGCCCCGAAATTCTGCGTCAAATGGCCCTTACAGGCTGTGAATTGGTGACGCGCTGCTTGACCCCGCCGTCTGCTGCCGCCAAGAAGCGACCACCTGATTGCGAATTTGAACTAAGGGCCACGCATGGCAAGAACCGCCCCAGCCAGTCCAGCACAACAACCCGCACCCGGCGCCAGTGAAGAGCGCGCCCGGTCCAAGAAAATTGGCGTTCTGGCGTCGTTGTGGCCCTTCATGCGCCCCTATCGGATGTTGATGGCCGGGGCGACACTGGCGTTGGTGCTGACGGCAAGCATGACCCTTGCCCTGCCACTGGCCGTGCGCCGTGTGGTTGACAATTTCCGCATCGAAGATGGCGAGTTGTTAGAGTGGTACTTTCTGGCCGCGCTGGGCATCGCCGGGGTTCTGGCCGTGGGCACCGGCCTGCGCTATGCGCTGGTGACCCGGCTGGGCGAACGGGTGGTCGCCGATATCCGCGAGGCCGTGTTCGACCGCGTCATCGGAATGAGCCCCGAATTCTACGAACGTATCATGACCGGCGAGGTCCTGAGCCGGATAACCACCGACACGACGCTGATCCAGTCAGTGCTTGGCTCGTCTGTGTCCATCGCGCTGCGCAACATGTTGTTGTTCTTCGGCGGGCTGGTGTTGATGCTGCTGACATCGGCCAAGCTGACAGGTTTGGTTTTGTTGTTGATCCCGGTGGTGGTGGTGCCGATTTTGGTGCTGGGGCGCCGCCTGCGGGTGATCAGCCGCGAAAATCAGGACTGGATCGCAGCCTCGTCCGGTAATGCTGGTGAGGCACTGAGCGCGGTGCAAACGGTGCAAGCCTTTACTCATGAACAGGCCAGCCGCAAGCAATTCGCGGATATGACGGAAACGTCCTATGTCGTTTCGCTGCGGCGTATTCAGACGCGCGCGGTTCTGACCGTTATCGTCATCTTTTTGGTTTTTTCGGGCATTGTCGGTGTGTTGTGGATGGGCGCAAATGATGTCCGCAACGGCGTGATGACCGAAGGCGTACTGATCCAGTTCGTGATCTATTCGATTATCATGGCGGGTTCTGTGGCGGCCTTGTCTGAAATCTGGAGTGAATTGCAGCGCGCCGCAGGCGCAACTGAACGACTGGTGGAATTGCTGAATGCACAGGACACCGTCACCGATCCGTCCAATCCCAAGACGCTGCCATTACCGGTTCGGGGTGAGATCCGCTTTGACGATGTGACCTTCCGCTATCCGTCACGCCCCGATGTTGTCACGCTGGAACATCTGTCATTGCAGGTTAACCCCGGCGAGACGGTTGCATTTGTCGGCCCCTCGGGGGCGGGGAAGACAACCGTCATCCAGATGATCCAGCGGTTTTATGATCCGGTCTCGGGGCAGGTCAGTCTTGATGGCGTCGATCTACGTGACATCGACCGGGCCGAGTTCCGCCGCCACATGGCGCTGGTGCCTCAGGACCCGATCATCTTTGCCTCTTCAGCGCGTGAAAACATCCGGTTTGGTCGTCTGGACGCCACCAATGCCGAGGTTGAGGCCGCCGCCCGGGCCGCCGCCGCACACGATTTCATTTCGGCTTTGCCCGAAGGTTACGACAGTTTCGTTGGTGAACGGGGTGTGATGCTGTCTGGCGGGCAAAAGCAACGTATCGCCATCGCTCGTGCGATCCTGCGGGACGCGCCGGTACTGCTGTTGGACGAGGCGACCTCGGCGCTGGATGCCGAAAGCGAGCGTGCGGTTCAAGGCGCTGTCGATCAGATGCGCGCCGGGCGCACCACGTTGATCGTGGCGCACCGGCTGGCGACGGTAAAAAAGGCTGACCGGATCGTGGTGATGGAGGCCGGCCGTATCGTGGCGCAGGGCACCCATGACGATCTGGTGGCACAGGACGGCCTGTATGCCAGATTGGCGCGTCTGCAGTTCACCGACGGCATGGCGGCAGAATAAAGTGACGCGGGGGCAGGGCAATTCGCTCCGCAGCGTAATTCTACCTCTTTCCGGGCTTCACAGCTAAGCCCTTTCTTGATCATGCACAGTTTTGCTTCCATCTTGGCGGTGGATACAAAACCCGTGCCGGACACGGGAGAGATAAGGGAGGAGTCATATGGCCTTTGTGGGTTTGGAAGACAAGGCAAGGATGGAGCAGGAAATGCCGTGGGAGGACCGCGATGTTCCGGTCACCTTCCATCAGTTGTTGTCGCGCACGGCAAGCAAGTTCCCCAACAGCAATGCGATCAGTTTTCAGCTTTTGTCCGGGCCGACCGACAAGGCTGAAACGCTGACCTGGTCCGAGCTGCAGGGTAAGGTCAACCAGGCCGCCAACCTGTTCCGCTCGCTCGGGGTCGGTGAAAAGGATGTGGTGGCCTACGTGCTGCCCAACAGTAACGAGACGCTGATCACCATGATGGGTGGCGCGATTGCGGGGATCGTGAACCCTATAAACCCGTTGCTGGAGCCCGAGCAGATAGCCGCGATCCTGCGCGAAACCGGCGCCAAGGTCGTGGTTACGCTGAAATCCTTCCCCAAGGCCGATGTGGCGCAAAAGGTCGAAGAGGCCGTGCGCCATGCGCCCAACGTCAAAACCATTCTTGAGATCGACCTCAACCGCTATTTGACGCCACCGAAATCTTGGCTGGTTCCGCTCCTGCGTCCCAAGATGGGCGACAAGGAACATCTTGCGCATGCGGATTATAAGAGCTTCAACAAGGAACTGGCCAAACAGCCTACTACGCTGACCTTCGAGGACAGCACCGAAGATCGTGTCGCCTGCTATTTCCACACCGGCGGAACCACCGGTATGCCCAAGGTGGCGCAGCATAAATACTCGGGCCTGATCTACAACGGCTGGCTTGGAAACACGCTGTTGTTCTCGGACGAAGACGTGATCATGTGCCCATTGCCCATGTTCCATGTCTTTGCTGTGCATGTGATCGTGATGGCCGCGGTGTCGTCGGGCGCGCATGTGGTCTTCCCGACCCCTGCTGGGTATCGGGGCGATGGCGTGTTTGATAACTTCTGGAAGTTGATCGAGCGCTGGAAGGTCAGTTTCATCATCACCGTCCCCACCGCGATTGCCGCCAAGATGCAACGCCCGGTGGATGCCGATATCTCAAGCGTGAAAACAGCCTTCTCGGGTTCGGCCCCGCTGCCGGTCGAACTGTTCCGCCGGTTCGAAGAAGCGACGGGTGTGACCATCGTCGAAGGCTATGGACTGACCGAGGCAACCTGTCTAGTGTCGTGCAACCCGGTGGATGGCGAAAAGAAAATCGGATCGATCGGGATTCCATTCCCCTATACGGATGTGAAAATCCTGCAGGACGGGCCGGACGGTCCCAAGGAATGCGGCGCGGATGAGATCGGCGAAATCTGTATCTCGAATCCCGGCGTCTATGCCGGCAACACCTATACCGAGGCGGACAAGAACGTTGATCTGTACCATTTCGACAAGTACCTGCGCACAGGCGATCTGGGTCGGTTTGACGACGATGGGTATCTGTGGATCACCGGCCGCGCCAAGGACCTGATTATTCGCGGCGGCCACAATATCGACCCAGCCGAAATCGAAGAGGCTTTGCTGGGCCACGATGCCGTTGCCTTTGCCGGCGCTATTGGTCAGCCCGACGCGCATTCGGGCGAGGTGCCCTGCGCCTTTGTAGAACTGGTCGACGGGGCCAGTGTGACCGAGAAGGAATTGATGGAGTATTGCGGCGTGCATGTTCACGAACGTGCGGCAAGACCCAAGCACATGACCATTCTGGACGAATTGCCGAAAACCGCCGTGGGCAAGGTCTTCAAACCCGAACTACGCAAGCAGGCAATCACCCGCATCTATAATGGCGCGCTGGAAGAGGCCGGGCTGGACGCGCGCGTCGTATCCGTGCTTGACGACAAAAAGCGCGGGCTTGTCGCGCAGCTTGACGCGAACGGCTGCTCGGACGACGATGTCGGTAAGGTGCTGGGAACGTTTACCCGGCCATGGGAATGGGCTGCCTGACCGGGAGGGACAATGGACTATGAACGTCTGATTGATGAAGAGACTTGGGCGTTCATTAGACGAACGGCTGAAAGCTATCCTGATGACGCTGTCGACCTTTCGATCGAAGATCAGCGCCGTGTCTACAACAAGATGTGTCAGGACTTTCGCCAACCCCGGCCTGCAGGTCTGGATGTGCAGGACAGGTCCGCCAATGGCGTGCCTGTCCGGGTTTACACCGCCGGAGATCCGACCCGAACCGTCGTCTATTTTCATGGCGGCGGTTTCGTCGTTGGTGGGCTGGATAGCCATGATGACGTTTGTGCTGAGATTTGCGTTCAGACCGGGTATCGGGTTTTTGCCGTAGACTATCGCCTGTGCCCCGAACATGTGCACCCGGCACAGTTTCAGGATAGCTGGACCGCAACGAATTGGGTGGTGCAGCAATACGGCGACCCGTTGATTTTGGCCGGTGACAGCGCGGGTGGCAATCTGGCCGCCGCGGTGGCGCAGCACGCACGGGGGCGGCTTGATGGAGTGCTGGGGCAGGTCCTAATTTATCCCGGTCTGGGCGGGGACACATCCACAGGGTCATATATCGAGCACGCCCAGGCACCGCTTTTGACGCTGGAAGAAATCCGGTTCTACGAAAAAGTGCGCTGTGGCGGACCTGCGCCGCAGAACGATCCCACGTTTGCGCCGCTGCAGGATCAAGATTTCTCGGGCCTGCCGCCTACTGTGGTGGTCACCGCCGATTGCGATCCGTTGCGCGACGATGGCCTGGCCTATTGCACTAAGATCACCGAAGCGGGCGGGAGGGCGCATTGGGTGAATGAGCCCGGCCTTGTGCACGGGTACCTGCGGGCGCGCACCTCAGTGAAACGCGCTGCAGACAGTTTTGAACGGATATCAGTTGCGATCGAGGCGCTGGGCCAGCAGATCTGGCCCTACGATTGATCCGTTACTTCAGGAAAGGCTTGGCTTTCATCGTCTCGGCGATCGGTGCGCCCATGCGGTTCAGGATCGTGGGTGCCAGTTGCAGCTGGTCGATCACCGCATCAGCCTCGGGGCCTTCGGCATCGCCGAAATAATACAATGCAGTTTCCTGCTGAAGCGGGCTGCGCCCGCCATGATGGCCACGTTCGTCCTGACCGTGATCGGCGGTCACGATGACCTCATACCCCAGTTGCCGCCAGCGCGGGATGAAAGGGGCCAGCATTTCGTCCATGACAAAACAGGCGTGGTCCATTTCCTCGCAGTCGTGATGAAACCGGTGACCCATACTGTCCAGCGTGCAAGTGTGCAGGACGCCGTAATCCAGCCCAAAGCGCAGGCACAGATTGGTCAGAGTGCCAAACAGATCAACGTCCGACGGCGTCATCTGGTTCACTTTGCTGTAGCCGGTCATTGAGTGGAACCGGCCATGGTTGATCGTTTTGCTCTCGGGCTCGTCATATTCGACGTCACGGACATAATCGAACGGGTGACGGTTGAAGAATTGCGACCAAAAGCTGTGGGTCACCGCCCCGGTCACGCCGCTCGCTTCGCGGACTTGGCTGAAGACGTCCTTGTGGCTTAGGCGGAAGACGTTGCCGTTGCCGGTACAGCCATGTTCCTGCGGCGTGACGCCGGTGTGGATCGAGGCATAGCAACTGGCCGAGATCGATGGCAGCACCGCGCGATGCTTCCAAACCTGCGCCTCGCCACTGTCGACCCACCCTTCCAGATTACCGAACAGGCGGCGAAAATTGCGCCACGGAACACCGTCTAGAATGATGAGGAGGAGTTTTCGGTCCATTCCCTGACCCTTTCTTAAAGTCCCTCAGGCGACCCTAGGGGATTCGTTGCATATGGGCTGCCTGTTCCCGCCCCCAATAGCAAAATCCCGACACCTGTCATCAGACAAAGCGCCGGGATTTTCAGTTTTTTCAACCTGTCGCGAACCGGGTCAGTTCCCCGCACTCTCCATCTTGCGATGGGCGACAACCTCTTCCAGCCAACCCAGATGCATCTCGGGCACCGAACTGAGCAGCAGGTCGGTATAATCGTCGAACGGTGGGCTCAGCACCTGGCTTTTGGGACCATAGCGGACCACGCGGCCCTGATACATCACCGCGATGCTGTCGCTGATCGCTCGAACCGTCGCCAGATCGTGGGTGATGAACAGATAGGCCACGTCCTCGATCTTTTGCAGGTCAAGCAACAGCTTGAGGATGCCGTCCGCCACAAGTGGATCAAGCGCCGAGGTGACCTCATCACAGATGATCATCTTGGGCTTGGCTGCCAGCGACCGCGCGATACAGACACGCTGTTTCTGACCACCGGACAGCTCGGCCGGATAGCGATCCATGAACTTTTCGCCCAGCTCGATCTCATCCAGCAGTTCGATGATCCGCTTGCGCTTTTCCGCGCCGCGCATGTTGAAGTAGAACTCCAACGGACGCCCGATGATCGTGCCGACGGTCTGGCGTGGGTTCATCGCCACGTCAGCCATCTGATAGATCATCTGCAACTCGCGCAGGTCTTCGCGGGTACGGCCTTTCAGATCGCCACTGAGCTTGCGACCGGCAAAGGTGATCTCACCATCGCGCGGCGGCAGCAGGCCGGTGATTACTCGCGCCAGCGTGGACTTGCCCGAACCGGATTCGCCCACAACAGCCAGCGTTTGCCCCGGATGAAGCTCGACATTTACGTTGTGCAGCACATCGAAATTCAACCCTTTGTAGCGCGCGGTGATGCCGTCGACGCTCAGCACGGGATCTGGTGTGGGTTTCTTTTCTTCGTGCTCGATCGAGCGGACCGAGACCAGAGCCTGCGTATACTCTTCCTGCGGGTTGTTGATGATCTGGTCGGTATTGCCATACTCGACCGTATTGCCCATCCGCAGCACCATGATGTCGTCACTTACCTGCGCCACGACCGCAAGGTCATGGGTGATGTAAAGCGCGGCAACGCCGGTGTCTGCAATGGCCTCTTTAATGGCCATCAGAACGTCGATCTGAGTCGTCACGTCCAGCGCGGTGGTGGGTTCGTCGAACACCACCAGATCAGGTTCGGGGCATAGCGCCAGCGCCGTCATGCAGCGCTGCAGCTGACCGCCCGAGACCTGGTGCGGATAGCGATCACCAATGTTATCCGGATCGGGCAGACCCAGCTTGGCGAACAGTTCCCGGGCGCGGCCTTCGGCCTCTTTGCGGCTGAACTTTTTCTGTTCGACCGCGGCTTCAACCACCTGATCCATGATCTTTTTAGCGGGATTGAAGGAGGCTGCGGCGGATTGGGACACATATGTGACTTCACCCCCGCGCAGCTTGCGGATATCGCCATGGGATGTCTTGAGGATATCGCGCCCGTTGACCCAAACCTCACCACCGGTGATTTCCACGCCACCCCGGCCATAAGCCATCGAGGCCAGGCCGATGGTCGATTTACCGGCACCGGATTCGCCAATTAACCCCAGCACCTTGCCAGGCGCGAGGTCAAAGCTGACCCCGTGCACGATTTCGATGTCATGGGGTTTTTCACCCGGCGGGTAGACGGTCGCGCCGATTTTGAGGTCGCGGACCTTAAGAAGGGCTTCTGTCATCCCCGGCCTCCTTTCAGCGATGTGGTACGGTTCAGGACCCAGTCAGCCACAAGATTGACCGAGATCGCCAGCGTTGCGATGGCGACAGCAGGGTAAAGCGCTGCGCCGATGCCATAGACGATGCCATCCTTGTTTTCCTTCACGATGCCGCCCCAGTCCGCCAACGGCGGCTGAACGCCCAGACCCAGGAACGACAGGGTCGAGACAAACAGAACCATGAAGATGAACCGCAGGCCCAGTTCCGCAACCAGCGGCGACAGGGCGTTGGGCAGGATTTCACGGAAGATGACCCAGACCTGGCCCTCACCACGTAGGCGCGCGGCCTCGACATAGTCCATGACCGCAATATCCACGGCAACGGCGCGGGCCAGACGATAGACACGGGTGGCGTCCAACAGGCCCATGACAAGGATCAGAACCGGGATTGTCACCGGCACCATGGCCAGAACAACCAGCGCAAAGATCAGTGTCGGGATCGACATGATCAAATCCACCGCGCGCGACATGACCTGATCGGCCCAACCACCCAGCACCGCGGCCAGGAAACCAAGGATGGACCCGGTCACGAAGCTAAGGATCGTGGCCGCCGTGGCGATAAAGATCGTCGTGCGCCCGCCATAGATCATCCGGCTAAGAAGATCGCGGCCAATGTTGTCGGTACCCAGCCAGAATTGCGAGCTGGACGGCTCCCATACATCTCCCACGACCTCTGCCATGCCATAAGGAGCCAGCAGAGGGGCGAGGAGGGCGATGATGAAGTACAGGGCTGTAAAGGCCAGCCCGATCATTGCAGAGATAGGGATGTTCTTCATTTCGGATGCCTCAGCCTTGGGTTGGCCAGAATGGCAACAATGTCTGCAATCATGTTCAGTCCGATATAGATCGCGGCAAAGATGACGCCGCAGGCCAGAACCACCGGAACGTCACGCTTGGTCACGTGGTCCACAAGGTACTGCCCCATTCCGGGATAGACGAACACCACCTCAACCACGACGACGCCGACGACCAGATAGGCCAGGTTCAGCATCACCACGTTGACGATGGGCGCGACGGCGTTCGGGAAGGCGTGGCGATAGATAACTTGAAAATTGCTCAGACCCTTCAGCTCTGCGGTTTCGACGTATGCAGACTGCATCACGTTCAGGATCGCGGCGCGGGTCATGCGCATCATATGCGCCAGAACAACGAGCGTCAGAACGATAACGGGCAGAGCGATCGAATTCAGCTTTTGCCAAAAGGACATGCTGTCATTGATCATCGCCAGCGGCGAGAACATGCCCAGCTTAACGGCAACGAAATAGACCAGCACGTAACCGATCAGAAACTCGGGGATCGAGATGGTTGTGAGTGTAACCGCTGAAATCAGCTTGTCCGGCCAGCGGTTGCGATAACGCACGGCCAGCAGGCCCAGAAAGATGGCCAGCGGAACCGATACAACGGCGGCCCAGAAGGCCAGAAACAGCGTGTTGCCCAGACGACTGCCAATAGAGTCAGCAATATCCAGTTTATTGGTCAGGGATTGACCAAGATCACCCTGAACAATGCCGCCCAGCCATTCGAAATAACGGGTCAGGGCGGGCCGGTTGAGGCCCATTTCCTCGCGCAGGTTTGCCAGCGCCTCGGGGGTTGCAGCTTGGCCTAGGACCGCTTGCGCAGCGTCCCCAGGAAGGGCTTCGGTGAGGCCGAATATCAGAGCCGATGCACCGAAGAGAAGCAGGAATCCCAGCGCAAGGCGCTGGGAAACCAATTTAATGATAGGATGCATTATCCGTGGGCCCTATCAGGAGAACCACATCTTGCGCGACATGTTGCCATTCATCATCTCTTGGGTCGGATCGTTTTCCCAACCTTCCAGCTGATTAGTGACGCCTTCGACAAAGTCATTGAACATTGGGCAGATCAGGCCGCCTTGGTCACGGACCATCATGCCCATCTTGCTGTAGATGTCCTTGCGTTTGTCGTTGTCCAACTCAGCGCGCGCCGCAAACAACATCTCGTCGAATTTTGGAACCTTGAAACGGGTATCGTTCCAATCAGCACTAGACAGATAAGCGGTTGAGTACATCTGATCCTGCACCGGACGACCGCCCCAGTAGGAAGCACAGAAGGGCTGCACGTTCCAGACTTCGGACCAGTAGCCATCGTTGGGTTCGCGCTTGATTTCCAGAGGGATACCGGCCTGTGCTGCTGTTTGCTGGAACAGGGCCGCAGCATCCACGGCACCTGGGAAGGCGCCATCTGCAACGCGCAAGATGATCGGCGAACCGTCATGGCCCGACTTCTTGTAATGCTCAGCCGCTTTCTCAAGGCTGAACTCGCGCTGAGGAATTGAACCATCAAACAGCGGGTATGCCGCGTTTACAGGCATATCGTTACCAACTGTGCCGTACCCGCGCAGAACCTTGTCGACTAAGTCCTGACGGTCAATGGCGTGTTTCAGTGCCAGACGTAGTTCGTTGTTGTCGAACGGCGCGGTGTCGCAGTGCATGATGAACACATAGTGCCCGCGTCCCGCCGTCGAATGTACGGTCAAATTCGGTGCACGACCCAGCAAGTCAGCAACCTTCGGCTCAACGCGGTTGATCGCGTGAACCTGCCCACCCTGGAGAGCAGCCGTTCTGGCGGTCGCATCGTTGATGACAATTACTTCGACGCTGTCGAAATTTCCGAAGTCGGGATTCCAGTGGTTTTCAAACTTCGTGTACAGGTGACGTACACCGGGCTCATCCACTTCTACCTTGTATGGTCCAGTGCCGATACCCGCACCTGGGTTCTCCATACCGCCGTCTGGCTGAATGATCAGGTGATAGTCGGCCATTAGATAGGGAAGGTCGGCGTTTGGTTCTGTCAGGGTGACTTGGAAGTTATCGCCATCGGCCTTCATTGACTCGATGCCTTTCATGATGCCCAGAGCACCGGACTTCGAATCTTCGTTTGAGTGGCGCTCCATGGTCTTCAGCACGTCTTCACTGGTCATGGTCTTGCCGTTGTGGAATTCGACGCCCTGACGTAGTTTGAAGGTCCAGACTTTGGCATCCGCGCTGCCTTCTACGCTTTCTGCCAGACGAGGTTCGATCGAACCGTCGGGTGCAACCTCTACCAGCTGGTCACCAAATTGCTTGCCGTTCTGGAATGGCACCGAGCTTGCATAGGTTGCTGGGTCAAGCGAGTTGGTGGATTCACCGCCCTGAAGACCGAACTTCAGATCACCGCCTTTTTTCGGGCCTGCCGCACGCGCGGCATCTGCAAACATGGTGCTTGCCATCGCTGCGGTGACACCCAGAGCCGCCGCTTTCCCCATGAATTCGCGGCGGGTCAGCTTGCCCGCTGTGACCTGCTTGGTCATGTGAGTGAGTTGTTCGTTCATTCAAAGATCTCCCAGTTGATTGGATTACTAGCCCTTTGCGGGCTTTTTATTGACGCATGAGTCAAAGTAGGCGCATTTCGGTCAGCCGAGCAAGGGTAAATGTCTGTCTCAATCCGGCGAATGATTTATATTTGATCGCGTGAATTGGTATCCTCCACCTGCTTTGTTGATAGCAAGCATTCACCATCAAAGGCTTTCATTTCTGCCAAAGGGTAGAATGTCGGTTCTTCTTCCTGCAATTCGCAAGACGTCCCTTTTCTCAAATCGATACCAAGCCGACTGATTTCCTGCCTGCGGCGGCATTATTCATGGCTTTGATTGCCCCGAACCTTTCCCAGACCGAGCAGCGCCACCTATTGTTGCCTAGCGCTTGGCGGGTGTAAACTTTTCTTATCAGGTCTTCACTGCTGTCATTGCCGCGCATATCCAAACGAATGTGACCACAGCCGTGTTTCGCGAACTGCAAAGGGGCCAGCGTATCCCATATCGAGACGCCGTCGCGTTTCTCAAAAAGCAGAATGCCAAAAATGGCGGGGGCAGAGGTTTTCAGAGCATGCGAGGGGCGAGACACGCGGGCCGACCGGCGACAATCATCGCGCACACTAGTGCCTACGTTGGAAAGGTCTTGCATGTTGTGTAGCGCGTTTGAGGGCGGCGTCATTCAGATATTGTCCGGGTGTTTTATAACCCGGGCAGTCCGAAAACCGTCAAATCATGTGCGGATCGCGACAAGCAAGTCCATCACGTTTGTTCCGGTCGGACCCGTCACCAGCAAGGCGCCAACGCGATCCAGATAGCTGCCGCTGTCTGCCTGTTGTAACGCCAACTCGGCGCCGTCGCCCCAAGTGGTGCCGTCGACGACAGCTCCGGCGGCTTGCGTCGGCCCGTCTGTGCCGTCGGTGCCGCCGACTACCACCGTGATTCCGTCGTACCCTGCAATCTCGCGCGCGAGTGCCAGTGCCAGCGCCTGATTGCGCCCGCCGCGCCCCGGATTGTCGGGTAGTACGACGGTTGGTTCACCGCCGAAGATCAATGCCCCTTTGGGCATGGTGCGGATACGTTCGCCAAGCGCTTCGGCAATTTTCAGGAAATCATCGTGCAGGCATTCTTCGTTGGCGTGTACCGGGATGCCGTCGTCTTTTGCCAATTCAGCAGCGGCTGCGCGGGCGTGGGCGTTTGAGGCCACGATCTGAGTCGTCGCCGCAAAGTCAACCTTACCCGGCAGCGCTCCGATGCCAGACCCGACAACATTCAGATCATCGCCCGGTACATCCGAAATCGCCAGAACGGTCGCCCTGTCGCCCTGGAAATGGGACAGCAATCCGCCCCCTTTGATCCGCGACAGCTTGCGCCGTTCCGCATTCATCGTGGTGATGTCCAGCCCTTCGGACAGCAGTTTTTTGTTCAGCTGTTCCAGATCATCCAATGTCTTACCCGGCAGCAAATCCTCGGCCAGCGAGGATGCCCCGCCCGAAACCAGCAACAACAGATGCGAGCCCGGCTTCATTACCTCAACCGCCTCGCGCAATGCCTGACCACCCTGAAGGCTGCGCGCGTCCGGAACGGGGTGCGAGGCTTCGATCACAGTCACATAATCCGGCAGATCACGCCCGTGGTCATCCTTGGTGACAACCAGTGTTGGGCGCGGGCCGAAATGCTCAAGGGCCGCACGAGCCATGGACGCGGCGGGTTTGCCGACCGCCAATATGTGATCGGGTTCGGGGACGTCCTGCAAAACCTTGGTGGTTGCTACGTGGCCACCCACAGCATCGACTCCGGCCTGCCAGATGCGAATTGCCTGTTCTTTCCTGTCCATCAGCTTTCCATCCAAATCGTGACGGGCCCGTCATTGACCAGTTCCACGGCCATATCAGCACCGAATTGTCCGGTCTCTACCGGCACACCATGCCCCTGCAACCGCTGGGCAAAGACCTCATACAAATGTTTGCCGACATCCGGTGCGGCGGCTTCGGAAAATCCCGGCCTGTTCCCGCGAGAGGTATCGGCCGCCAGCGTGAACTGGCTGATCACCAGCGCGGACCCTTCGATATCTTTCACGGACCGGTTCATTTTTCCGGCGTCATCCTTGAAGATGCGCAGCTTGGAGACCTTGGCGGCAAGCTGATCTGCCTTGGCTTCATCGTCGCCTTGCATGGCACAGATCAAAATCATCAACCCCGGTCCGGTCTGACCGATCACCTGACCGTCGACCGAGACGTTGGCTCGTGAAACTCGTTGTAGAACAGCGCGCAAAATCGTTCTCCGCTTGGTGTGCTTGTCATCCGACCCAGTTTACGATCTCACTCAGATCGGCGCGGTCGGTGCGAAAGCCGTTGGCGGGATGATCTGTATCCGCATAGCCAAAGGAAATCGCGCATAAAATCAACCGGTCTTCCGGGATATCGAAATACCTGCGCAGGAACGGGCTGTAGGTGGCAAGTGCGGCCTGCGGGATTGTGGCGATGCCAAGCGCCTGCGCGGCCAGTGAAAATGCGGTGATGAACCCGCCGCAATCCAGCGCGCCATAGGTACCAAGCTCAGCCGGGCTTGTGACGATGGCGCAATGGGGTGCCCCGAACAGAGAGAAATTCTGCATCATCTGCCTGGCCGAAGCAGTGCGGTCACCGCGCTCAACCCCGACAGCCTCGTACAAAGCCCAACCACAGGTTCGACGGCGATCTTGGTATACACCGGAATAAGAGGTTGGAAAGGGAATGTCGGGGCAGGGGGTGCCCGTTGCGGCCTCGGCCTGTATTGCCGTGCGAAACCGGTCTGTTTCTGCGCCGCTGGTGATAGTGACGTGCCAGGGTTGAGCGTTGCACCAGCTAGGCACACGCGCGGCGCTGTTCAGGATTTGTTTGATCTGTTCCTTGGGCACCGGATCGGGGCGAAAGGCCCGGCAGGAATACCGCGAGGCCAGCAACCGGTTCAGATCGGATAGTGTCACTCTGGCCTCTCCCGTTAGGCGTCGACGCCGTGGAGGATGGCGTTACGAAGCGGGAAGTTCAAGCGCTAACATCGACTGATTTCTTGGCTTGCCGACAGCTCTATCATTGTTGGCCGGTTGCCATCAGATACCCGACGCCTGCCGCCACAAGCAGGCCAAGTAAAACGGCAATGGTGATCTTGATGGCGGACCAGGGGCGCTCTCCCTGAACGCGGCCTGTGCGTCCGTTCACGACGAACCGATAGGTCTGCCCACGGTATTTGTAGGCCGCCATCCAGACCGGCAGCAGGATATGTTTGAAGGTCACGTTTCGCACATCGGTGTCAATCGCGTGTATCCGCTGACGGTCGCCACCGATATCAAAGCGCACGTCGCGTTCGATCACCCGCGCCATGTACCCGCGGGCCTCGGTGTAGCCCTCCTGCAGTTCCACAGTGTAGGCCTCGGCGCGGAATCCGGCCAGATATTCTGGCTGATAAGGTTCCAACGCCGGCAGGTCCCAGGGCTCCAATGCGTCGGTATAGCTTTTGGGCAAAGACTGTGATGCCAACACCAACACGTCGTCAAAGAATCGCGCGACCCGCCCGGATTTCGGAGACCACCGCACCTTGGGCACTTGCTGTTGTACGCGCTTTCCGTCGCGCATAACGGTGCGGGTCTCGTAATAAACAACGCCCCGCTCACCGCGATAGTTGGACGTGGTGTCCGCATCAAAGGTCCAATACGGCACATAGATGCCCTGCATTTTGCGACCTTTGCGGGCATATTCTTTCAACCCGTTGGGCGCGAACCAGAGCCGTCCCAGCCAATCCCCCATCGCCTTGTGCGCCGTGCGTTCATCCTGCGCAAAGGGCAGCACACCGCGCGGTTTGATATGCCGGTTGACGCCGGTATCCGTTACTACGGGTGTCGCGCAGAACGGGCATTCGGCGGCATGGGTGGCGGGGTCGAACTCGACCTGAGCCGCGCAATTGGGGCAGGACAGAACACGCGTTTCCTCGATCTCGCTGTCCGGAAGCTGTTCCGCGATGGCGGCGTTGAAATCCAGTTCTTTCAAACTGGCACCGCCCCAGGGGCCTGCGCCAATCGCTTCGGAATGCCCGCAATGGTCACAGGTCAGGCTGCCATCGCCGGGGTTGAATCGGTAGTCTGAGCCGCATTGCTCGCAGGGAAATCTGTGTTCTTCGTTCATCGTGTAGCCTTATTCTTACGCCGGTGACTGGCGCATTAGGCTCCAGGCGGTGGCGGCGGCAGGATGGTGAACAGCTGCGCCAGTTCCTGCACGTCTCCGGCCTTTTTCCAACCGTCCTGACCGGCGGTCCAGACATGGGTGTCGCGGGTGATCTCTCCGTCCGTTGCCATACGTCCCATCTTGGCTTTTGAGAACGGCCCACTGGTTTGCCCGTCCACCGCGATATGCCACACATGTTCGACCGGAGGTGGAGGTGGCGGTGCGGCATGTGCTGCCGGTTGCGGTGCAGCGGGGGCGGAACTGCCCCACGGGCCGCTGGGTTGACCCGCTGCCATATTCGACATCTGTTGCGCCATCGCCATTCCCATACCCATGCCGAGACCGGCGCCCATACCGCCGCCCTGACCGGGGTTGTTGGCCGCGGCTGTCATCGCCTCGGCGGCGGAATACTGAGTGAATTTGCCAAGATCGCCCGCCAACCCCATTGAGGTCCGTTTGTCCAGGGCCGCCTCAACTGCAGGCGGAAGTGAGATATTTTCAATGTAGAATTCCGGCATCTCCAGGCCGTAGCCATCCAGCACTGGGGAAACCTCGGCTGCAATCAGCTTGCCCAGATCGGCGGTGTTTGCGGCCATGTCCAGAACCGGAATGCCTGATCCGGCGATTACTCGGCTGAATTCTTGCACGATGATGTTGCGAATCTGAAAGCTGATCTCATCCATCGTGAATTCACCGTCGGTGCCCACGATCTCGATCAGGAACTTCGCGGCATCCTTTACCCGTACTGTATAAGTGCCAAAAGCCCGGATGCGCGTCGGGCCGAATTCGGGGTCCCGCAGCATGATCGGGTTCTTGGTGCCCCATTTCAGGTCATTGAACCGGGTCGTATTGACGAAATAGATCTCGGACTTGAAGGGCGACTGAAAGCCATGATCCCAGTGCTGCAAGGTCGTCATGATCGGCATATTGTTGGTCTCAAGCATATAGAGACCCGGCGTGAACACATCCGCCAACTGCCCTTCATGCACGAACACGGCGGCTTGACCTTCGCGCACCGTCAGTTTAGCGCCGTACTTGATTTCATGGCCCTCACGCTCGAACCGCCAGACCATCGTATCTCGGGTGTCGTCGACCCAGTGAATGACATCAATAAATTCTCCGGTCAGAAAATCGAAAATACCCATTTGGGGTCTCCTTTCCTTGGGCTCAGAGCTGCTGGCCCATCAATTCGCGTGCAATGATCCGCACCACGGGGCGGGCGTCATCCGCCGTCACCCCGGGCTGAAGGCGCGGGTCGTAAAGCATGGTCAGTAGTTTTTCGTCATGGCTGGTCAGCAGCGCAAACTCATCATCGTCGTTGAAAATCGAAGGCCGCGCTGCGGGGCTGTCGTTTGGAAGGCCAAGTCCCTGCGCAATTTCTTCGTGGATGCAACTCAACCGCAGCAGATTGGGTAGTTCTGCACGTATGTAAGCTACGGCACGGATTACGGTATTGGTGTCCTCTTGGCCGGAAAACGTAAAGACAAAACAATAAAACGGCCGGTCCAGCGTCCTCAGCAAATTCAACCTGTCATCAGGGATACCCGGAACAAGTGATTTTAATCTATCCTGAGCGTAAGCCACGTCGTCCTGACCTGCTATGAAAACAAGAAAGTTCCCGTCACCATTTACACTTCGAACGTTGTGCCCGGTCGCTTTTTGCAGCCGTTTGGCATAGTTTTGAATGGTTTGCCGATCAGCTTCGCGGCTTTCCATAGAAACACTCGGACCAAACTCAGTCCTGATGCGGATTGGGCTCTTCCAGCGATTTAACTTAATCTCGCTCGGGCCGCTGACAAATGCGGCGGATTTGCCGGAGTGTTCGTTGATGAAAGCAATTTTGCCAAAATTGCGAGCTAAATCATCAGCGTCATACGGTGTGTCAGGGCCTCCTCCGTCTGTTCGCAGCAAACCGCGGGTCAGCAGATCTCGCTCGACCCGCTGATAGAACCGGGCCAGGTCCTGACTGGCAGCGGATGGGGGGACATAGGCATTGGCGGCAGGCGCCAGTGCCTCTGGGCGCGGTTGCGGAACGACAGAGGATGTCAGCGTTTCATCGCAATTGACCAGAGCCAATAGCAATAGAAAGCCCATGACCGGCTTCAGATATCCCGAAAACCGCACCCTTCGCCCGCCGTCAACCCGGTACTGCCGTACCGGCATTGTCGCCAATACCATCCTTGCGGGCTTTGGCTGCGGCCAGCGTATCGCGCAGTTCGGCCTCCATCTTCTGAAGCTCTTGCTCGGCGGCGGCACGCTTGGCCTTGCCCTCGTCGGCAATGGCCAGACTTTCATTGATGGTGCCGATAAGGTCGGCATTGGCTTGTTTGACCGCTTCGATATCGAACACGCCGCGTTCCATTTCCTCGCGGATCATCTTGTTCGATTCACGCAAGTTCGCAGCATTCGAAGTCAGCAATTCGTTGGTCAGGTCATTTGCATCGCGCACGGCCGAGGCGGCCTCGGCGCTGCGTTGGATGGTCACGGCTTGGGCCAGCTGGGTTTCCCACAGTGGTACAGTATTAACCAGCGTCGAATTGATCTTGGTCACCAACGACTTGTCGTTCTCCTGAACCAACCGGATCGAGGGCAACGATTGCATTGTCACCTGCCGCGTCAGTTTCAAGTCATGCACGCGGCGTTCCAGATCGTCCCGCGCAGCGCGCATGTCGCGCAGCTCCTGCGCTTTCATCACTTGTTGATCCTCGGGCGCAGCCTGAACCTCAGCCTCTTTTTCAGGGATATCCTGGCTGTCCAGTTCAGTCAGCTTTTCCTCACCCGCCGCGATATAAAGCGCCAGCTCATCGTAAAACCCAAGGGTCTTTTCATACAGCAAGTCCAGTGACTTGATATCTTTCAACAGCGTGTGTTCATGACCCAGCAAGTCGTCAGTGATCCTGTCGATCTGGCTCTGAACTTCTTCGTATTGTGCGGTAAACTTGGCGAAGGGCGCAGCTTTGCCGATCAGCTTTTCCCACCAGCTGCGTTCACGGCGCACATCCAGTTCACTGACCGAAAAGCCCCGGATCGAGGTGACGATATCGCGCAGGCTGTCACCAGCGGGCCCCACATCCTTGTTGCGCACATCTGCCAGCATGGCCTGGCTGATTTCCTGCAATTCTGCCTGAGCGGACGAACCGAATGATACGATCGAATTCGTGTTGCTCATATCCAGCTCGTCCATGCGTTTGCGGATTTCAGCGCCGACAGGGTCGTCTGCGTCTTCCAGCGAGATGACTTCGGCCGTGGGTTCAGGCAACGCAACGGCGGTCACTTCCTGTACCAGCGTTTCTGCTTCGACCGCCTTGTTCTTGATCTCATCGGACATGGAGTAATCCTTTCTCAAAAAATGGGCCGGTTAGTCCAACCGGACGCCTTCGCGCTGCAGCCGTTCGCGCAACACGTCAATTTCAACCGTCAGATCACTGCGGTCATCCAATAGCATCTTGCGGGTGCGGGCCGCGAAATTCTGTTCCAGATCGTCCAGCAGGGACGAATAGTCAGCCAATGCCTGCGCATCCCGCGTGCGTGCATAGACATCGGCAAACTTCACGGTCGCATCACGGGCACCCTGCAGGTAGACAGTCAGGTATTTGCGGGCACCGGCCAAATCGCGCGGGTCTTCTTCGACCGTGCGAAACAGATCGCGGGCGGTGTCCTGAAACCGTTCGACGCGCGCCTCGATCCGGCGGTCGCCCGCACGTTTGATGGCGTCGGTCATCTCTGTCAGATGGGTTTCGGCATCTTCAACCACACGGGCCACGCGGTCTTGCTGAAAGGTATCGATCCCTTCCATGCCCTTGTCTTTCATCGGGTCCAGACCGAAGGACACTGAATGCAGGACCGTTGCCACCACCCCGAACAGGATCGGGGCCAGCAGGCCGGCCTGAGCAGCAGTTTCGGCATCTAGGTATTCCGTCCGGTACGCGGCCACAGCGACACCAATACCGGTCAACACGCTAGCGAAAATCTTGCGTGGAAAGGCCGGGCGTCGCGCGGTGCGACGTGTGTTAAATTCGGCCTCGGCGCGCAACCCTTCGCGCAACAGAAAGGCAGCGGCGGTCAGCAGGCCAGCGGCGACCAGCCCAATCGTCATCCCGACTGCACCATCGTTCAGCGACAGAAACACCAGGGGAATGGCAGGCAGAAACAGGATATTGGCCCGCGCACCTGCCGGTTCGACGCGCGCGCCATGAAATTGCCCGCGCTGCGGTTGGTCGTCGTCAGAGCTGCCGCCTTCGGGGCTGAATTTTCCGCCATACCGCTTAGCCATGCGCTACAGGCCCCCCAGCACGCCGGAGCAAACACCAAACATCAGCACAAGAAGGGCCGCATAGGCCAGTTTTTGCACTCCGGTCCCTGACATGGCGTTCCCCCGTGGAATAACTTACGGAAAATTTAGGCGATACGTGGGCTTGGCGCTAGGGGGAAGGTTGCTAAACCCGCGTCACTTGCGAGATTTCTTGCCGACCGGCGGTCGTTTTCGTTGCGGACGAGCAGGGCGTTTGGGTTTGGATTCGGGCTCAGCGTCCAGACCCAGTTGGTCGCGCATAACGCGGCGGCGGATCTCTTCAACCTCGCCGGGTTTCAGACTGCCCAGCTGGAACGGTCCGTAAGATACCCGTAGCAGGCGGTTCACGGCATAGCCGATATCCTCCATTGCGCGGCGAATCTCACGGTTCTTGCCTTCGCGCAGGCCGATGGTCAGCCATGCGTTTGCGCCTTGCTGGCGGTCCAGAGACACGTCCATCGGCAGAAAGCGTTCTCCGTCGATCACAAGCCCCCTGCGCAGCGGTGCAAAGTCTTCGTCCTTGGGGCGGCCATTCACACGAACGCGGTATTTGCGCAGCCAACCGGTCGAAGGCAGCTCAAGCTTGCGTTTGATGCCGCCGTCATTGGTCAGCAGCAGCAACCCTTCGGAATTCAGGTCCAGCCGCCCCACGCTCATGACGCGGGGCATGTCCTCGGGCAGGTTGTCGAAAATGGTGGCGCGGCCTTTTTCGTCGCGGGTCGTTGTCACCAGACCGGACGGCTTGTGATACAGCCACAGACGCGAGGGTTCAGGTTCCGACACAGGTTTGCCGTCGACGACGATCTTGTCTTTGGCGGTTACGTTTAGGGCTGGGCTATCAATAAGCTTACCATTCACTGCCACGCGGCCAGCTTCGATCATGCGTTCCGCTTCACGGCGCGAGGCAACGCCCGCGCGGGCCAGCACTTTGGCGATCCGGTCGCCGGGAGGAGGGGTTTTTGTCATCCGCAGCCCATAGCGCATCCCGCCCGCTTGCGAAAGACAGGTTTCTGATGCAGTCAGAGGCATGACGTTCAAATCACATATGGATAAGGCGTTGGTCGAGGCGCGCGCTGCGGCAGATCGCGGAGAGGTTCCGGTTGGGGCCGTAATTGTCGCGCCTGACGGCCGGATCGTGGCTGCGGCGGGCAACCGGACACGCGAAATGAACGACCCCACTGCCCATGCCGAGATTTTGGCCCTGCGCACAGCCTGCGCCGAGGCCGGGTCCGAACGGCTGCCGGATCACGACCTTTACGTCACGCTGGAACCCTGCGCCATGTGCGCGGCAGCTTTGGCCGCGGCGCGTATCCGGCGCATTTATTATGGGGCTGCCGATCCGAAATCTGGCGGTGTGGCCCATGGAGCGCGGGTTTTCACCCACACACAGGCGCACCATGTCCCCGAGATTTACGATGGCATCGCAGCCCAAGAAGCCGCCGATCTTCTGAGAGCCTTCTTCGCTGCACGCCGTGATATTAAAGAGTGATAGGTTTCATCAACTCAGGTTCGATCACGTCCACCCCCGGCAACCCATCAATCAGCGCCTGAGCAGACTGTTCCAGAATTGGGAAAGTTTTGTAGTGACAGGGAATCACCGTCTTGAAGTTGAAATACCGTCTGGCCGCATAGGCCGTGCCCTTCATGTCCATGGTGAAATGTCCGCCTGCTGACAGGATGCCGATGTCGGGTTTGTAGTAATCGCCCATCCACTCCATATCCGCCATGATGTCGGTGTCCCCTGACACGTAAAGCATGTGATCTTCCGAGGCGATCATGAAGCCGACCTCGCTGCCTCCGGTCCGCAGGCCGTCCGGCGTTGAAAAGGTCGAGCTGTGCGAGGCAGGCACCATGGATACCTTGACCCCGTTCAAATCCACTGTGCCGCCTTTGTTGAAGCCGACGGTTTCCAGCCCTTCGGTCTCGCTCCAATACCCCATCAGGTCGTATTGGCCGACCACGGGAACCTTCAGATGCTTGGCCAGCGACACCACGTCTGCGACGTGATCGAAATGTGTGTGCGTCAGCAGAATGTGCGTCGCACCATCCAGCGCTTTGTCATGGTGGTCCTCGGACAACACCGGGTTACCGGTCAGCCACGGGTCGATCAACAGCACCTGCCCACCGGTTTCAATACGGAAACTACCGTGGCCCAGCCAGATGATATTCATTGAAAAAATCCTCCTGATCATACTGTTGGCATCAACCTAGCATCGGCTATGTAAAAGTGCATGGACTGGTTTCAGGAAATTGACGGCTATTGCGAGCGTCTGTCGCCCGCCTATTGGGCCGAGCCGATCAACGCTGTGACAAACGCGGCGTTTCTGATCGCGGCGTTTGTTATGTGGCGGCGCGTTCAGGGGCGGGGGATGCCGCTGGCAATGGCGCTTGTGGTCATTCTGGCCACCATCGGTGTTGGCAGTTTTCTGTTCCATACCCATGCGCAGACCTGGGCGGCCATGGCGGATGTCGTGCCGATCCTGCTGTACATTCTGGTCTATATCTTTGCCATCAACCGGGATGTCTGGCGGTTTAGACCGATGATCGCTGCAATCTTGACGGCCCTGTTCATACCTTACGCGGCGCTGACCGTGCCCGTGTTCCAACTTGTTCCGGGGCTGGGCGGATCAGCGGCTTACGCTCCGGTTCCGCTGCTGATCCTGATTTATGCATTCCTGCTGCGCAATCGGGCGCCGGATACAGCGCAGGGACTGGCCATCGGGGCGGTGATCCTTATCGTCTCGATTGCATTTCGTGCGCTCGATGACCCCATTTGTGCGCAGGTGCCGCTGGGCACGCATTTTATGTGGCACATCCTGAACGCCACCATGCTGGGATGGATGATCGAGGTCTATCGTAGGCATCTGGCGCGCGTGTCTCAGACCTGAAACGCGGCGGCCAGATGTTCCGGGAGGTTAAATTCGGACAGCACCCGCGTCCGTCCGTCGCCTGACATCTTGCGCGCGGTTTTCTCCACAATGCGTTGAATTTTCTCGGCCGAGTGTTTTTCCGCGAAAGGCGCGAAATACCACTTGAGGAAAACGAAACAGATGACGTCTTCTAGCGCCTGAACCTCGTCATCGCGCTTGATGCCCTGTTTGCGCAGCATGCGACCGGCGGATTCGGCCTCGTCTTTGCTGTATCCAGCTTGCTCCATCAGCCCCATGACAATCTCGGCGTGATGTTCAGCCTGTGCCTTGCGCCAGGTCAGGTATCCGGTTCGGCCTTCGGGGTATTCGCTGCGAGCCAGCTTCCAGCGTTCCACATGCTGACCGCGTGCCGCGATCTGCAATGGGTCCGACGCGTCTGGAAACAGCCGGTCCAACTCGGCGCTCATCCTCTGGCCGTACAGCAGGGCAGCGGGTTGGCCATCTTCGATTGTGGGGTCTTGCCTGTTGGCCGCATCTATTGCGTCCAGAACCGCTTGCTTGCGTGCGCTCATCTTCCGCTCCGTTGGGTTTCGCCGGATTTACGATGCAATCCGACCGGTTAGTTCGCACCATCGTAGCGGTTGGTTTCATCGGATGCAGCAGTCAATTGCACCCTGGCCGGGCCAGTCGGGGGGATTCTGGCCCGGCGGCAAAAGGCACCTTATTTGCCGACTTTGGCGCTATCCTGTGTCACCGTCTCGGGCGAGGGGGTCGGGAACGAGACGTCGGGGATCAGGGTTTGCGTCGTAGGGCCGAAGGCCATGGCGGGGGTGCTCAGAATGGTTGCGGTCAAAAGGGCTGTGGTAATGAAGGTTTTCATTTTCTTTCTCCGGTTTCTGGCTGTGCCATGGATCATGAGGTGAACAGTTTGGTTCACTTTTTCAAGTCGAAAACTGAACTAATTGGTTTACTTTTGCGTATACTGGTTATTCAGTTTTGAATGGCTGGACGCGCCGACGACGGAAACAGCGTCACATCCGCTCTTCGGCGGACTTGCGACCCGGGCATCAGACGGGTAAATGCCCCCTAACGCATATGAGGTTTTCCGATGTCGATTGACCAAAGCACCGCCGCCAAGGTGGCCAAACTGGCCCGGATCAAGGTCGAGGATGACGCGCTGCCCGCGCTGGCATCCGAGTTCAACACAATCCTTGGGTTCATCGAGCAACTGAATGAGGTCGATGTCGAAGGCGTCGAGCCGATGGTCTCGGTCGAGCCGATGCGCCTTAAACGTCGCGAGGATGTGGTCACCGACGGCAATCAGCAGGCCAAGGTTCTGGCCAATGCCCCCGACGCACGCGAAGGCTTTTTCGCAGTCCCCAAAGTGGTGGAGTAAGACATGAGCGATCTGAACAAACTTGGCCTGGCCGAGGCCCGCGACGCGCTGCGTAAGGGTGATGTGACCTCGGTCGAGCTGACCGAATCCTGCCTTAAGGCTATTGATGACGCGGACGCGCTGAACGCTTTTGTCCATAAAACGCCCGAGATTGCGTTGGAACGCGCCAAAGCGGCGGATGAGCGGATCAAGGGTGGCGACGCGCCGTCAATGTGTGGTCTACCGATTGGTATCAAGGACCTGTTCTGCACCAAGGGCGTGCCTTCGCAGGCCGCGTCAAAGATTCTGGATGGCTTCAAGCCTGAATACGAATCCACCGTGTCGCAGCAACTGGCCGATGCGGGTGCCGTGATGCTGGGCAAGCTGAACATGGACGAATTCGCCATGGGTTCGTCCAACGAAACCTCGGTTTATGGCAACGCGGTCAGCCCGTGGCGTCGCGGTAATGATGACGCGAAGCTGACACCGGGTGGCTCGTCGGGCGGGTCCGCTTCGGCTGTTGCAGCCGACCTGTGCCTGGCCGCAACAGGCACCGATACAGGCGGCTCGATTCGTCAGCCTGCCGCCTTTGTTGGCATTACCGGTATCAAGCCGACTTATGGTCGTTGTTCGCGCTGGGGTATCGTGGCCTTTGCATCCTCGCTGGATCAGGCCGGTCCGATGACCAAGAACGTACGTGATGCGGCGATCATGTTGGAAACCATGTGCGGCCACGACGCCAAGGATTCGACAAGCGCCGAATTGGCCGTTCCGAATTTCGAGGCGATGCTGACGGGTGACATCAAAGGCAAGAAAATCGGTATCCCAAAAGAGTACCGCATGGATGGCATGCCCGCCGAGATCGAAAAGCTGTGGTCTGAAGGGGCCGAAATGCTGAAAGCGGCAGGGGCCGAGATCGTCGATATCTCGCTGCCGCACACCAAATACGCGCTGCCTGCGTACTACGTGATCGCACCGGCTGAGGCCTCGTCGAACCTCGCGCGCTATGACGGTGTCCGCTATGGCCGCCGCGCGCAGTTGGCGCAGGGCGACGGCATCACCGAGATGTACGAAAAGACCCGCGCCGAAGGGTTTGGTCACGAAGTGCAGCGCCGCGTCATGGTCGGTACATATGTGTTGTCCGCAGGTTTCTACGACGCTTACTATAATCGCGCGCGTCGCGTCCGTACCCTGATCAAGAAAGACTTCGAAGATGTCTTCGCCGCAGGTGTCGACGCGATCCTGACCCCGGCAACGCCGTCGGCCGCTTTCGGCCTGGGTGAAATGACCGAGGCGGACCCGGTTCAGATGTATCTGAACGACGTCTTTACGGTGACAGTGAACCTGGCCGGTCTGCCGGGCATCTCTGTGCCTGCCGGTCTGGACAAACAGGGCCTGCCGCTGGGTCTGCAGCTGATTGGTCGCCCGTGGGAAGAGGGCGATCTGCTCAACACGGCCTATGCGCTGGAAAACGCCGCCGGGTTTGTGGCCAAGCCTGGCAAATGGTGGTAATCCTCAAGTCAGGCAAGACAACGCAAGACGGAGCAGCTGGATGCGCTTTACGCTTCTGATCCCCGCAATCGGGTTCGTGGCCGCCTGTAATACGGTGGCCCCGATAGGTGGCACGGATTTCAACACCCCCACCTATCAGGCACAGCGTGAGGCCCAGTTGGCGGGGCAGGGATATACTGGTAACCCGCTGCTTGGCCCGCCCGACGTGTCAGAACAGCAGCTGGGCGCGCCTGGCACAGTAGCCACGTTGCCAACCGGCGAAAATGCCGACATCGCTTCGGCGACCGCGGCTGCGCTGGCTGGCACCTCAGGGCAAGGCGCGATCACTCCGGCACCGCCGCCCGTCGAAGACCCCACCAACAACGCGATTTCCGATGAGCAGGATTTTGGAGCGGTCTCTGACCGTCGCACCATCGAATCCGACGCCGCATTGATCGAACAGAACCGCCAGACCTATGAGGTGGTCGCGCCCACCGCCGTTCCGGAACGTGGAACGGATGGTCAGCCCAATATCGTGCAATACGCGCTGAACACATCGAACCCGGTCGGGACCCAGCTATACAGCCGTGCAGGTCTGAACCTGCAAGCCAAGGCGCAGCGCAATTGCGCCCGCTTTCCATCCCCGGATCAGGCTCAGATTGAGTTCCTGTCCAACGGTGGACCGCAACGCGACCGCAAGGGACTTGACCCGGATGGCGATGGCTATGCTTGTGGCTGGGACCCCAGCCCGTTCCGCAGTGCCGTCAACAACTGAGCCACTGACGCCTAACTGGCACCCGTCCCCTAACTTTGGCGAACGCAGGGATGGGCTGACCCCGTCGCTGATCGTGCTGCACTATACCGCGATGGACAGCGCAACCGAGGCGCTGGACCGGCTGTGCGACCCTGCCCATGAAGTATCCGCGCATTACCTGATCGGTGGGGATGGTACACTCTGGCAGATGGTGCGCGAGGAGGATCGGGCCTGGCATGCCGGGGCGGGTGAGTGGCATGGCCAGAGCGATATCAATTCCCGTTCGATCGGAATTGAACTGGACAACACCGGCGCGCACCCTTTTTCCGAGCTGCAGTTGGACGTTTTGGAAACCCTGTTACACCAGATCATGAACCGGTGGGCTATCCCCCCTGAACATGTAATTGGCCATTCCGACATGGCACCGGGCCGTAAGTCCGATCCCGGTCCGCGCTTCCCTTGGCAGCGGCTGGAACACATGGCCCTTGCCGGAAAGCGCTCTCAACACGACCCCGGCAAAACCCCTTTAAATACGTTCAATGCGTTGGCGCGCGCCGCAGGCTACTCGGCGGAGACGGACCATGACACGCTTCTGGCCGCGGTGCGCCTCAGATATCGTCCATGGGGTGACGGCCCGTTGGAACCGGCTGACCTTATACCCTTGATCAAGAAAACCTGATCCACCCTTGACGCCGCCGTACCCAAAGCATACCCACACCCCGCGCGGAGGGCCGGATGGCCGCTGGGGCGTATGCCCGAGAGGAAAGTCCGGACTCCACAAGACAACGGTGCCGGGTAACGCCCGGGCGGGGCAACCCGACGGAAAGCGCCACAGAAATCAGACCGCCGCACCATTGCAGAGGTTCGCCTTTGGCAAAACGCGGTAAGGGTGAAACGGTGGGGTAAGAGCCCACCGCGCCGCTGGCAACAGCGGCGGCACGGCAAGCCCCACCGGGAGCAATGCCAAATAGGGTCCCCGCGCGGGCCGGTCGGCGTCAGCCGATACCGCCGCTAAGCGCGTCTTGGCCGAGAGGGACCGGGTTGGCAGCTTGAGCCGCGCAGCAATGCACGGCCTAGAGGAATGGTCATCGAAGGGGGTAACCCTGGAACAAGATCCGGCTTACAGGCCCTCCGCGCGTAGATCCCGATTAACGGCCCGGCGCCTTGTAGGCTCCGGTCAGTTTTGCGGCTTTTTTGGTCACAGCGACAAAGTCTTTTGCCTTCCATGCTCGCACGGTTTCAACTTTTGACACCGCGCCTGATGCTGCAACGGCCATGCCTATAGCAACTGCATCCGTGCTTTCCGGCAATTCGCTGACAACCACCACGTCATTGTCGCCAGAGGTCATGTAAAACGCCACCAGCTTACCGCCGGCTTTTTTCAGCAATGCCCTGACCGCGCCCGAACGGTCCACGGGTTTCTTGAGCATTCCCTTAACGCCTTCCGGCGAATAGGACGCGTAGGTGATAAAAATAGGCATGACTACCTCCTGTCAAAAAAGTTAATGCAGAACCCGAAATTTGGCCGGTCCTTCAGCCCTTATGAACGTTTCAGCCTGTCGCGATCTATGAGATTGCGATCAGCCAAACGCCCACGACGATCAACGCAACACCAGTGAGCGGAACGAACCACCGCACCCGCGGCATCAGCTTTTCCAACGCGACATAAACGGCAATGCCCACAATCCAATAAAGGTTCATCACTCCGCCCACGAACAGCAGCAACATCAACGCCCAGCAACATCCCAGGCAAAACGCACCATGCAGCGCGCCAGTACGAAACGCGCCATAGGCACCGGGCCTGTTGTGGTCGGCCAGGAATTGGGCGGGGCTGCGGCAGTGACGCAGACAAGCGGTTTTCAAGCTGGACAACTGGTACAAACCGGCAGCGACCAGTACGCATCCGGCAAAAAATTTCGAGTGGATCGTCATCATCGGCCCATCGGAAAGTCCGACGCTTTCCATCGCCCATTGCGCCCCGGTTGCAATGATGCTGAACACCGCCCAGGCAACCAGATAGCCCGTCAAAAAAAGCAGGCTGAGACGCGACGCCCGCAACTTGTCCGGCCCCATTCGTTTGATCGCCGTATACAACAGAACGGTGGGGGCAGCGCTGGGGGTCATCATGGCAATCATCATGACCCACCACATCAGGAAAATCAGAACGGCGTAGATCGGTGTCCAGCGTGTCTCAGTCGCCATATTCATCGGCTCGCCAATCGGGCCAGCCATTCGGGTCATGTCGATGGCGGACATGTTCATACCGATGCCCGCAATCGTGTACCAGGACGCGCCCAGAATGATCAGCAGAACGCAGAACACAACGATGCCGCTGTCGCGCCGCAGCACCCGATCTACGACTCCGGGACGGGGAGGGGACGTGCTCATGTTAGCCTCCGCTATGCGCCGAGGACTCCGTGGCCTGAGATGTTGAGATGCGCCAAATGCGCGTGTGTCGCGTCAAAGGTTAGGCTGATCGCGCCGCCTGTTGTCTTGGCGGTCCCCGAGGCCGCCTCGGCGTGGCGATACTCGAACCCGTTGGGCAATTGTATCGAGGCACGATGCGGCATGCCCGAGACGATATGCGGGATCGGGCTGACCTCTACATCGAAGATACCCGAAACTTTGGCGTATCCAGCACGCTCATCCCGGTTCCACTTCAATTCGATCGGGGCATACAAAGTCTCATGTTTTGTCGGGGCCATGGCGCTATAGACGTACCACATGGTCGCCATTTCGTCGGTGTCTTCACCTTTCATTATGGCCTCAATAGCGGCGCGCTGGTCGGCGCTGGTGGCTTCGTCAATGATCAGCTGCATCTGGCCGTTGCCTTCGTGAATGGGGCCGGGCCAGTGGTACACGCCAGCCGCGCGCACTCCGGCAAGATCGGTGTCGCCATAGTTCCCGGACTCAATATCGAACACGACAACAGCCTCGCAATTGCCATGGCTTGGAAGGACGCTGAACTGACACGGGCAACCAAAGTTGCAATTGCAATTGGCCAATTCTTCACCCTGAAGTTTCCATTCCGTCATGATAGCCCCCCAAAAACATGCTTAAAACCTCTGCTCGCAGAGGGTTTCGCCTGTTGCTGCCGTTTCGAAATACGAGCCTGTCGTCGGCTTCTTTGTGGGATAGAACGGCGGGACCTTATCACAGAACCGTGATCGCGCCAAACCGGGGCAGGGTGCGACTGCAGGAATTGTGCGCGTTGTGCGCGGAATCTGGTTGACTCGGCTGCGCGACCGAGTAAAAGCGCACGCTCATAGGAATTCAACCGAAAGGCCCCTGCCTTTCCGGACGCAGGAGATAACCATGGCGAAGCCGACGACAATCAAGATCCGTCTGAACTCGACCGCGGGCACGGGCCACTTCTACGTGACCAAGAAAAACGCGCGCACCATGACCGAGAAAATGACCATTCGTAAATACGATCCGGTCGTTCGGAAGCATGTCGAGTATAAGGAAGGCAAGATTAAGTAATCTGCCGTCCAGCTTGGACAGTTACGAAGGGTTCTGCTGTGGCAGGGCCCTTTTTCTTTGCGCATGACCCACTGGGGTCGGGCTTGTGGCGCTTCGCGCCGTTGCAACGAAGCATCAGCGATTGGGGCAATCGGATCGTCGACGGGTTGCTTTTTGCAAGAGCTTGCCTCTACGCTTCAACAACTCGTTCCAAAATGTTGGCCGTCATGAAAAAAATCTTGTTTTCCTCTACGATCATTCTGGCCCTAGCGGCCTGTGAAGATCCCTATAACCGCGAAGGCATCGGATTCACGGGTATCGATGGTGAACCGCGCTCGCTTTCGGATGTACCCGGTGCAGTGGGCATCCTTCCGCCTGCAACGAATGTGCCGGCTGAACTGGCCGTTCTGCCTGCCGTGACCGTCACGACGGATGAGACTGAGGCAGAGAAAGTTGCCCGAGTTGCAATTGAAAATGGTGGACGCAGCGATACGGACTCGGTGGTTCTGACCGGGCAGGACACCAATCTGTTCCTCAGCACCGTCAATGTGAACGGCACCCTCTATGGTGTTCTGCGCACCCCGAACAACAGCACGCGCGTCGATAATCAGATCGGTGCCAACTTTGGTCGCAACGCGGAACAGTTTACCGGCTGTTTGCCTGCGGGTGACGTCTACCGCAAGGGCTCTTCCGACAGCAGCTCGGGTTTTGCGGTGCCGCTGAACTGCAGCTAAGACCCCGTTCATTCTATCTTCCTAGGCCTCGCCATTTGAGCGGGGCCTTTGTCTTTTTGGGGCACCGGTCGAGGTGTCAACCGGGCTGTGAAACGGCTAAATAGGCAAAAGAAAAGGGCGGGTCGTTTTGGACCCGCCCTGTTTAATTGGTGCAGTGTTGAAGCGCGTTATTCTTGCTGCCCCATGAACATCAGCAGGAACTGGAACATGTTCAGGAACGAGATGTACAGGCTCAGCGCTCCGTCAATTGCGGCTTTGTTCAACCACTCCTGATCACCATGGGTTGCGTGCGCAATGTAGGTGTTCTTGATGTCCTGCGTGTAGAACGCGGTCAGACCAGCAAAGATCAGTACACCGATTGCCGAGATTGCGAACATCATTGCAGGCGATTGCAGGAAGATGTTGATGACCATCGCCACTAGCAGGCCGATCAAGCCCATCATCAGGAACGTGCCCATGCCGCTCAGGTTGCGCTTGGTGGTGTAGCCAAAGAGGCTTAGGCCAGCAAAGGCAATCGAGGTCACGATGAACGTCTGCGCGATCGAGTAGGGGGTGTAGATCATGAACACCGAGCTCATCGACACGCCCATTACGGCGGCGAAGACGAAAAAGCCCAGCTGTACGGCTGCCGCCGATCCGCGCCGCATAAGTGCGCCCCATCCGAAGATTAGGAAGGCCAGAGGCGAAAAGATCACAACCCATTTCAGCGGCGACATAAATAGTGCCCCACCCAGGCTGGTCAGGTAACGGTCAGCGCCGATCTGGGCTACTGCGTTGGTCGGATCAGACGTCACAGCAAGACCGGCAATCGCCCATGCGGCGAGCGCCGTGATCAGCATGCCCACAGACATCGTGCCGTAGACTTTGTTCATATGGGCGCGCAGGCCCTCGTCAATCTGGGCAGCGCGCGTACCGGCAGCCGTCCGGATCGTGTCAAATTGTGCCATTAAAGGGTCTCCCTTCACATAATTCTTTTCGCGGTCCGAAACCCGGACCCCGTTCCCAGCAAATATCGGCAACTGCGGGCCGTGTTTCAAGAGTTTAGAGTGGGAAACCGGTTAAAACATGCAACAAAATGGCGACCTGCGTCTGCGGGCCGCCATTCAGTAGGAAAACATGAGTGTCAGGGTCATTTTTGCCAGAATTCCGGTGCATCCCAGAAGGGGCGAGCGGCTTCGGCATCGGCCTGTTCGCGGGTGATTCCGATATCTTCTAGTGCTCGCGCATCCAATCTGGCAAGCGTGCAACGCTGGCGACGCAGCGAGAACGCATCCAACAACATGGTCAGGCCAAAACGACGACGGGGCGGGCAAGGTCTGTGAATTGCAATTTGGGTCATAATGTATGTCCTTTCATCGATCCTAGATGAGTTTTCGATCTCTCATCAAGTTCCTTGATTTATATGGCGCACTATGACACATTTTAAAAATGAATGTTTTTGAAGTGATACATAAGGATTCGTGAACATGCGGAATTTGGACATTACGACATTGCGATCGTTTGTGGCGGTGGCGGATCAGGGTGGAGTGACACGTGCCGCCGGGTTCCTGCACCTGACGCAATCCGCCGTTTCAATGCAGCTGAAGCGTCTGGAAGAGCTGCTGGGACTGGAACTGCTGGATCGCAGTGGCCGAACCATCGCGCTGACAGCGTCCGGAGAACAACTGTTGGCTTATGCCCGCCGGATGATTGCGTTGAACGATGAGGTGATCTCGAAACTCACTGACCAAGCCTTTGAGGGTGAAGTCGTTCTGGGTGTGCCGCATGACATCGTTTACCCGGCTATTCCGCGTGTCCTGCAGCGGTTCAACGTGGATTTCCCGCGGGTGCGGGTGCAGTTGATTTCTTCGTACACGATGCAGTTGAAGGAAATGTTCAAACGCGGCGAATGCGATTTGATCCTCACAACTGAGGCAAGTGCGGGCGAGGGGGGCGAAATCATCGCCGAATTGCCGTTGCGCTGGATCGGGGCGCCGGGTGGGTCGGCGTGGCGCAAGCGGCCGATCCCAATAGCGCTTGGCCGTCGCTGCATGTTCCGGCCACAGGTCATCGCGGCATTGGATGAGGCTGGCATCCCGTGGGAGCTGTCGGTTGAAACCGAAAATGATCGCACCATCGAGGCGACCGTTGCCGCTGACTTGGCCGTCCACGCCATGCTCGACGGAACCGAGGCTGCGCATTTGGTTCAAATCGATGATGGCGGTGTATTGCCTGAGCTGCCCGAACATATGATCAACCTGTACGGAGGCGATACCGGACGCGGGCCGTTGGTTGAGGCACTTGCAGCTTTGGTTCGACAGAATTTCCGCATGCTCGGCAGTGCGCCCTTGAAGGCTGTGGTCGGTTAGGGCGTAATCACGACCTTGCCGGTTGCCGCACGGTCGCGCAACAATTGCAGGCCTTTCTCGGTATCCGACAGGGGCAGCACGTGGCTGATATGCGGCTTGATCCGCCCTTCGGCACACCACCGAAACAGCGTGTCAAAACTGTCCTGAACGATCTGCGGCCGAAAGGTCAGATAGCCACCGATGTAAAAGCCGATCACCGTCAGGTTCTTAACCAGCAGATGATTGGCCGGAATCTGCGGCACATCTCCGCCTGCAAAACCGATAGGCAGCATGCGGCCTTCGGGGTTGGTGGCGCGAAAGGCGGCTTTGAACACGTCGCCGCCAACGGCGTCATACACCACGTCCGCTCCGCCCAGTTCCTTTACACGCGCGCGTAAATCCTCGGACGCATCAATCAGGTGATCCGCCCCCGCTGCCTGAGCGACCGCCAGTTTGTCTGCGCCGCGCGCCTGCGCAATTACGGTTGCCCCCATCAGCTTGCCGATTTCGACGGCGGTCAGCCCAACACCGCCAGCCGCGCCAGTGACCAGCAGGGTTTCTCCGGGTTGTAATTGGGCGCGGTGATCCAGGGCGATGTGACTGGTGCCATAAGCGATCTGAATCGCGGCGGCATCCTCAAAGCTGACCGAATCGGGCAGGGGAATTGCGCGTTCAGCGTCAAACACCCCGAATTCTGCCAGGCCGCCCTGACCTGAATAGATCGCAATGCGATCACCGGTGCTCAGATGCGAAACGCCGGGACCTGTTGTTTCGACCACGCCAGCGATTTCCATTCCTTGTGTGAACGGCGCGGGCGGCGTGTCCTGGTACGTTCCCTTCTGCATCAGCAGATCGGCAAAGTTCAGACCGCATGCCTTGATCGCGACACGGACCTGGCCTTCTTGTGGGGTCGGCACGTCAATGTCGCAAAGCTGGGCGGCGGCGTCCGTAGATGAAATTCTATAGGCCAGCATGGTCGGGCTCCTGTGGTTTGGCGCATAGGTTCGTGCTGACCGGGGAATGTCAATCGCTTACCCGGCGGGGCGGAAAGGACTGTGTGGATGACGTCTCAGGCTTGCCGACGGTAACTGCGTGTGCGGGATCGAAAGGGCACAACCTTAGTCCTGTGCATGGTGAAACAGATTCAACCTTCTTGAAAAAAAACCCAAAAAGAGCAATATTGTCCCAGGTGCTGATTTGGGGGGCATGTTCCTGATTAGGGAGTGGTTAAGGGCGGCTCGCTAGTGTTGCGGTAGTACATGCATGTCGCACACCCGAATTAGTTGTGTGTGTAGGTAAGAGGAGAATACCAATGACCCATCACGTCGATGTCCATGTGGGCAAACGCGTCAGGCATCGCCGCTGGCTGATTGGCATGACCCAACAGCAGTTGGCGCAGCAGGTTGGTATTAAGTTTCAACAGATTCAGAAATACGAGACCGGGGCCAACCGGATCAGCGCGTCGCGCCTTTGGGACATTGCCGAGGCATTGGATGTTCCCGTCAGCTTTTTCTTTGAAGGTCTGGAAGAATCTGAAAAGGAAACAGCCGGCAAAAAATCGGTTCCGGCCGATCTGATGGGGGACAAGGAAGCTCTGGATCTGGTGCGCTCTTACTATGCGATTCCGGAAAACCAGCGCCGCCGCTTGTTCGAACTTGCCCGCGTCCTGAGCGACGTCGCCTGAGAGAACCGGGGTTGACTCTGGCACGTGTGATCCGCACGGGTAGCGCATGCAAGAGACAACTTTAAGTGATCTGGATGTAGCGGAAGAAATGGCCGACGCGGCGCGCGCGGCCATTCTTCCGTTTTTTAGACAATCAAATATTGAGACGTCGAACAAGCTGGTCGACGGCTTTGATCCGGTCACGGTCGCGGATCGGAACGCAGAAAAGGCCATGCGCGAGGTTCTGGCCAAGCACCGCCCCGATGACAGCATTTTCGGCGAGGAGTTCGGCCAGACGCAGGGCAGTTCCGGCCGGACGTGGGTGTTGGACCCAATCGATGGCACCCGCGGTTTTATCAGCGGCACACCGACATGGGGCGTGCTGATCGCGCTGAGCAACCAGAACGGGCCGTTCTTGGGCGTCATTGATCAGCCCTATATCGGCGAACGTTTCCTTGGATCAGCGGATGTTGCACAGGCGACTGGGCCGACCGGAACTATGCCGCTGAAATCTCGCAAAACCTCCAGTCTGGATCAGGCCATTCTGTTCACGACCTTCCCCGAGGTCGGCACCCCTGAAGAACGCGCCGGGTTCGAGGCTGTGGCCCAACAGGTGCAACTGACCCGGTATGGCATGGATTGCTACGCTTACGCTTTGCTGGCGGCGGGGCAGGTCGATCTGGTGATCGAAGCGGGCCTGAATGCTTATGATGTTCAAGCCCCCATTGCGGTGATCGAGGCCGCAGGTGGTATCGTGACAGATTGGCAAGGTGGTCCAGCCCATGAGGGCGGACGGGTGTTGGCTGCGGCAAATGCCGAATTACATGCGGCGGCGCTAAAGCTTCTGCGCAACTACTGAAACAGCTTGTCGGGTTAAGGCTGGTCAGGTAATCTCTGCCCGGCTGGTTCTTATGCCCGTTTTCCGCCAGCCCATACCTTCTTGCACGAAACGGGCGGATGCAAGGAGGGCGACATGACCGAAATCCTGATCAAGAACGCAGACACCATCCTGACGATGGATGACACACGCCGCGAGCTTTCCGGCGCGGATATCCTGATCCGCGGTGGACAGATCGACCAGATCGGCCACGGACTGCAAACAACCGGAAGGGTGCATGACGCCACAGGATGTGTCGTCACGCCGGGTCTGGTGAATACCCATCACCACCTTTACCAAAGCCTTACCCGTGCGGTGCCCGGTGGGCAGGATGCGCTGTTGTTTGGTTGGCTTAAGACGCTGTATCCCATCTGGTCCCGCTTTGGGCCCGAAGAAATGTTTGTCTCGGCCCAGATCGGGTTGGCCGAGCTGGCGCTGTCAGGGTGTACACTCAGTTCCGACCACCTTTACCTGTACCCCAACGGTGCCCGGCTGGATGACACGATTGCTGCCGCCGCCGAGATCGGAATGCGATTCCATCCGACGCGCGGTGCGATGAGTATCGGGGAAAGCGACGGAGGTCTGCCGCCCGACGCCTTGGTCGAAAAAGAGCAAGCGATTCTGGACGACATGATCCGTGTGGTCGATACGTTTCATGACCCGTCTGAGGGCGCAATGTGCCGTGTAGGGCTTGCACCGTGTTCGCCATTTTCCGTCAGCCGTGACCTGATGCGCGATGCTGCGCTTCTCGCTAGGAACAAGGGCGTTATGCTGCATACTCATCTGGCGGAAAATGACGAGGACATCGCCTATTCGCAGGCCCAGTTTGGCTGCCGTCCGGGCCAATATGCCGAGGATTTGGGCTGGACCGGCACGGACGTCTGGCACGCCCATTGCGTCAAACTGGATGGGGTGGAAATAGACCTGTTCGCCAAAACACAAACCGGCGTCGCGCATTGCCCCTGTTCCAATTGTCGGCTGGGTTCGGGCATCGCGCCGGTGCGCGAGATGCGGGATCACGGCGTGCCTGTTGGACTGGGCGTGGATGGTTCAGCGAGCAATGACATTGGCAACATGATCCTCGAGGCGCGTCAGGCCATGCTGTTGCAACGGGTAGCCAACGGCGCGGATGCCATGTCGTCGCGCGAAGTTCTAGAGATTGCGACACGCGGTGGTGCAGATGTGCTGAACCGTCCTGATTGCGGACGTCTGGAGCCCGGAAAACGCGCTGACATCGCGATTTGGGACACAAGCTGTATCGAAAGCGCCGGCAGTTGGGACCCGGCGGCTTTGCTGTTGGCCGGACCGGTGAAGGTCAAGCACCTGTTCGTCGAGGGCCGCCAGATCGTGTGTGACGGGCATGTCACCAGTTTGGACATGCCCCGCGTGATCGAGCGGCAGAACCAGCTGGCCCGCGCCCTGCAAGTCTAGTTGGAAACGCGTTGACCGGCGATCCAGACCTCTGCGATCGCCCGGTCATCGCCCATCATGATGGTGGGAAAGATGGCCTCCCACAGGTTCTCGGCGCAGGCTTCGCGCTGGGCAATGGCGGGGGTCGAGGCGAGGTCGAGCACGATCAGATCAGCCTCCATCCCCGGTGCAACGTTGCCGATGCAATCGTCCATCCGCAGCGTGCGTGCTGAGCCAACCGTGCTTAGCCACAAAAGTTGCGCGGCGTGCAGCGGCGCCCCGCGCAGTTGTCCGATTTCATAAGCTGCTGCCATCGTTCGCAGCATCGAAAAACTGGACCCGCCGCCGGTGTCCGTCGCCAACCCGACGCGATGGCCGTCACGCATCAACCCCGCCATATCGAACAAGCCAGAGCCGATGAATGTGTTCGAGGTCGGGCAGTGGATTAGCGCCGCGTCGACCTCGCGCAGGCGATCGCGTTCGCGTGCTTCAAGATGGATAACGTGGCCATACAGGCCGTTCGACCCTAATAGGCCAAATTTTTCATAGGTATCCAAATAATCGCGTGCCTCGGGGAATAGCTCGCGGACCCAGGCGATCTCATCGGTTTGTTCGCTCAGGTGGGTTTGCATCAGGCAATGCGGGTAATCGGCCCAGAGCGCGCCCATGGCTTCCAGTTGTTCCGGCGTGGACGTGGGCGAAAAACGTGGGGTGATGGCATAAGACAGGCGATCTATGCCGTGCCAATTCTCAAGCAGCTTCTGGGACTGATCAAAACCCGTTTGCGCCGTGTCCCGCAGCCCCTCGGGCGCATTGCGGTCCATGCAGGTTTTGCCCGCCACAACCCGTTGGTTGCGCTTTTGCGCGGCGGTAAAAAATGCATCAACGCTTTCGGGGTGAATGGTGCAGAAACTGCACATGGTCGTGGTTCCATGCGCAGCTGTCAGGTCAAGATAGCGGTTGGCGATTTCAGAGGCATAGACCGGGTCGCTGAACTTCATCTCTTCGGGGAAGGTATAGGTGTTTAGCCAGTCGATCAGACGTTTGCCCCAACTGGCGATCATTGCGGTTTGGGGATAGTGGACATGCGCATCGACGAAACCTGCCATGATCACGTTCTGGCCGTGATCCACAACGTTGGCCTCGGGGTTGTCGGCGCGCAGGCTTTCGGCATCCCCAACAGCAGATATTCGGTCGTCTTCAACCAGAACGGCCCCGCTGATTTTCACGGCCTCGGTCGGATCTCCTTCAAAAGGGGAACCCGTAAAGCTCAGAACACGACCTTTCAGCAGCGTTTTTTGCGCCATTTTCATCCATCTCCGCCTGAATAGGACTGTGAAACAGCATAGGCGGGCGAAACTTGCCGGTAAATCGGCGCATTGTCATTGTTTTCCGGTAGCTGCTTCTTCTAATTAGGGGGCAATGAGCGCGCGAAACGGGGGCAGACATGACAACAGGCTTTGATGAACCCGTAACCGAGTCCACAAGTGACGAAGACGTCTATGCGCTGGATCGCAAGACTGTGGCGGATATCCTGTACGCGGTCGAAGTGGATGATCGCGACAAACTGATCGAGCTGATGGATCCGCTGCACGCTGCGGACATCGCCGACCTTCTGGAACAGATCAGCCCTCAGGAACGCGCCCAACTGATCCGTCTGTACGACAAGGAATTCGACGGCGATATCTTGTCGGAACTGGATGAGGCCGTTCGTGAAGAGGTTATCGAGGTTCTGCGCCCGGACGTTCTGGCCGACGCTGTACGGGACATGGAAAGCGACGATGTTGTCGACCTTCTGGAAGACCTCGAAGAACCGCAGCAAGAGGCCATCCTTGACGCGCTGGAGGATTCCGAACGGATCGCGGCTGAGCAGGCGCTGTCCTACCCCGAAAACTCGGCCGGCCGCCTTATGCAGCGCGAGGTTGTCATGGCCCCCGAACATTGGACCGTTGGGCAGGCCATCGACTTCATGCGGGCCAATGACGACCTGCCGGAACAGTTCTATCACGTTGTTTTGGTCGATCCCCGGTTGAAGCCGGTAGCGCAGGTCATGCTGGGCAAGCTGATGGCCGCTCGGCGTGAGGTGCCGCTGCACGACATCGCCGAAGAAGAGTTCCACACTATTCCTGTCGATCAGGACGAAGAGGACGTGGCATATGCGTTCAACCAGTATCACCTGATCTCGTCGCCCGTGGTCGATGCAGACGGGCGACTGGTCGGTGTGATCACCATCGACGACGCGATGGTTGTTCTGGATGAGGAATACGAAGAGGACATGCTGCACCTTGCGGGTGTCAGCAACGAAAGTTCGCTGTCCGACAGCGTTGCCGCGACCAGTAAGCGGCGTCTGCCTTGGCTGGCGGTGAACCTGTGTACGGCGATTTGCGCCTCGCTGGTGATTTCCCAGTTCGAGGCGGCGATTGATCAGTTGGTGGCGCTGGCCATTCTGATGCCGATCGTGGCGTCGATGGGCGGCAATGCGGGCACTCAATCGCTGACAGTTGCGGTGCGGGCTTTGGCGACGCGCGACCTTACGGGGTCGAACGTATTGCGCGTGATCCGGCGGGAACTGCTGGTGGGGATGTTGAACGGCCTGTGTTTCGCCATCGTTTTGGGAACCGTAGGGATGATGTGGTTCGATTCTGCGATGCTGGGTGTCGTGATCGGCGCTGCCTTGGTCGTGAATATGATCATCGCTGGGTTCATCGGTACGGTAGTACCTGTGGTGCTGGACCGATTGGGCGCTGACCCGGCGCTTGCCTCCGGCACCTTCGTGACGACCACAACGGATGTCATGGGGTTCTTCCTGTTCCTTGGGCTTGCCAGCGTGGTGCTACTGTGACCGATCTGACCGAAATCAAAGCCGCTGCGCGCAAGGCGGCTTTTGCACGCCGCAAGGTTGCTTTTGACACCCGCCTGCCCGGTGCTGCGGGGCGCTTGTCCGAGGTTCTGGCCGGACACCGTGGCGTGCCTCTGTCCGGTTATATGCCGATCCGTACCGAGATTGATCCAGTGGCGGCGATGGCAGAAGCATCGGCCTATGGTCCGGTTGGTGTGCCGGTCATTCAGGCTGCCGGTCAGCCACTAAAGTTTTCGCGCTGGACGCCTGAAGGCACGCTGAAGGACGGCCCGTTTGGGGCCAAGGTGCCCGAGGTCGACGATTACTTCGACCCCGAAATTCTGATTGTCCCATTGGTTGCTTTCGATGCGCTGGGCGGGCGGCTGGGCTATGGCGGCGGTTTTTACGACCGCACGTTGCAGGGTCTGCGTGCCAAGCGCCCGACACTGGCCATTGGCTTTGCCTTTGACGCGCAAGAGGCCAAAGAGCTGCCGTTAGAGCCCACGGATCAACCGCTGGATATGGTGATTACCGAAAGCCGGGTTCTGACGTTCTCGGGCTGATCGCCTTAGCTCGGGTGGTTCTCACGGAAGAACTCCCAGGCATCCACCTCGCGCCCATCCGGCAGAATGCAAACGCCGGTTTGGCCGTTGTCACCGTCGCGTATCTCGTACTGTGCGCCGCTGTCGATGCAATAGGTCGCCGCGGGGTTCGCCAGTTGCGTGGTGGAATCGGTTGCTGGGGTTTCGTCGCAGGCGGCAAGTGCGAATAGGCCAGCAACGGCCAAAAGGATGCGAGTCATCAAGATTCTCCTGCTTTAAAGGCTTTGGCAGATTATGCAGGCAGCTTAATCACTTGTGCTTGGTCATTACCACACTTAGGACAGGTTGGATGAGGATACTTTTTCTGGGTGACGTCATGGGCCGTGCGGGACGCATGGCCATTCAGCAACATTTGCCGCGTTTGCGCGACGAATGGCGGCTGGATTTCGTTGTGGTCAATGGCGAGAATGCCTCGAACGGGATGGGTCTGACCGGCGATCATGCCAAGCTACTACTGGACGCGGGCGCGGACTGTCTAACGCTGGGCGATCACGCGTTCGATCAGAAAGATATGCTGCAATTCATCGAGAGCGAACCGCGTATCGTGCGCCCGGTGAATTTTGCGAAGGGTGCGCCGGGGCGGGGGCATCGGTTGTACACCGCGCCGGGCGGGCGCAAGGTTCTGGTGGTGCAGGTTCTGGGGCAGGTCTTTATGAAACGGCCCTTTGACGATCCGTTCTCGGCGGTTGAGCCCATTCTGAAGTCCCACCCGCGTGGCGGGCAGGCCCAGGCGATCATCGTCGATATGCATTGCGAGGCCACGTCTGAGAAGATGGCGATGGGCCATTATTGTGACAAACGTGCAAGCCTAGTGGTCGGCACTCATACGCATGTTCCAACTGCGGATGCACAGATCCTGCCGGGTGGCACGGCGTATCTGACCGATGCGGGGATGTGTGGCGACTATGACTCAGTGATCGGGATGGACAAGGTCGAGCCGATGCGCCGCTTTATCACCGGCATGCCAAAGGCGCGGTTTACCCCGGCCAATGGCGAAGCAACGCTGAGCGGTGTGTTCGTTGAAACCGATGACCGCGACGGGCGGGCAAAATCTGTGCAAATGGTGCGCGTCGGTGGGCGTTTGCAGCAGGCCGGGCCGCAATAAGGCGATGTCAGGCTTGCTCTGCCGCGCGCAATGCGTGAAACTGGCTGCCGGGCGCGTAAGCCAGGCTAGGGTTCGGACAGAATACCAAGAATGCAACTCCTTCAACTGACAGAAACAGGCAGCGCAATACTGGCGCTTTTGGTCGTCGCGGGCATGTTCGTCATGTTCCTGCGTGAGGTCTACCCGACCGAAGTCGTTGCCATCGGCGGTGTCGCCATCATGCTGGTGACGGGTATCTTGCCGTATCAAAGCGCGCTGGCGGTTCTTTCCAACCCGGCGCCGTGGACGATTGCGGCGATGTTCATCATCATGGGGGCTCTGGTGCGCACTGGCGCGCTGGACGCATTTACCTCGACCGCGCAAAAGCAGGCACAGGTAAACCCGCGTTTCGCCATCGGGTTGCTGATGGCGTTTGTTGTGCTGGCGTCGGCCGTGGTGTCGAATACGCCGGTGGTTGTCGTGATGATCCCGGTATTTGTGCAGATCGCGCGCACGCTGAATGTTCCGGCCTCGAAATTGCTGATCCCGTTGAGTTATGCAGCGATTTTAGGCGGCACGCTGACGTTGATCGGAACCTCGACCAACCTGTTGGTGGATGGTGTGGCCCGTGCGCAGGGGATGCCCGCCTTCACCATTTTCGAGGTGACCCCGTTGGGCATCGCTCTGGTGATCTACGGTATGGTCTACCTGCGCTTTATCGCGCCGCGCCTGCTGCCGGATCGGGACAGCATGGCAACCTTGCTGTCCGACCGGTCCAAGATGAAGTTCTTTACCGAAGCCGTCATTCCGCCTGAAAGCAACCTTATCGGTCGAGAGGTCACAGGGGTTCAGCTGTTCAAGCGCCCCGGTGTGCGGCTGATCGACGTAATCCGCGGGGATGAGTCGCTGCGGCGTAATCTGAAAGGTGTTGAGTTGAAACTTGGCGACCGTGTCGTTCTGCGAACTGAAATGACCGAATTGCTGAGCTTGCAAAGCAACAAGGAACTAAAGCGCGTCGATCAGGTCTCGGCCGTTGAGACCAAGACGGTCGAGGTTCTGATCACCCCAGGTTGCCGCATGGTGGGTCGGACGCTGGGTACGCTGCGTTTGCGGCGTCGGTATGGTGTCTATGTGCTGGCTGTACACCGACGGAACCAGAATATCGGGCGTCAACTGGATGATCTTGTGGTGCGGGTCGGCGACACGCTGCTGCTGGAAGGATCGCCCGCTGACATTCAGAAACTCGCCGCCGACATGGACATGGTCGACGTTTCGCAACCGTCGGCACGTGCGTTCCGGCGAAGCCATGCCCCCATTGCGATTGGCGCGCTGGTCGGTATCGTCGCCTTGGCCGCGTTGGGTGTCGCACCGATCCTGTTGCTGTCGGTTCTGGCAGTTGCGGTGGTCCTGATCACGCGCTGCATCGACGCGGATGAAGCATTTTCTTTTGTCGAGGGCCGCTTGCTGGCGTTGATCTTCTCGATGCTGGCCATAGGGGCCGCGCTGGATAAATCCGGTGCTGTATCGCTGATTGTCGAGGCGATTGCTCCGGGCCTCAGCTCATTGCCGCCCTTCCTGATCATCTGGGCCGTATACCTGCTGACCTCGGTGCTGACTGAACTGGTATCAAACAACGCGGTGGCCGTGGTGGTGACACCGATTGCCATCGGGTTGGCTCAGGCGGTCGGGATTGACCCGCGCCCGCTGGTGGTGGCGGTGATGGTGGCGGCCTCAGCCTCGTTCGCGACGCCGATCGGGTATCAGACCAACATGATGGTTTATGGTCCGGGCGGGTACAGGTTTGTCGATTTCATGAAGGTCGGCATTCCGCTGAACCTGACTGTTGGGCTGCTGGCGTCGTTGTTGATCCCGCTGATCTGGCCCCTGTAAATCAGGCGTGGAATCGCCGATTTGGATCACTAGGTCTTGTAAATACTGATCTGGCCACGATCTTTTCACCAAAGTGGAAGTGAAAGGATTGTGTCATGCCATTTCCAAAGCTCGGCCAGGCCATCGTTGTCTGCGCTCTTGTCCTGACTATTTTGGGCAGCCAAAGCCATGCTGGAACCGTAACGGGAACCGCTGCCTATCGCGAGCGGATTGCCGTGCCGCCCGATGCGACGCTATATGTCGAGCTTCAGGATGTCTCTCTGGCCGATGCACCGGCAGTGTCCCTTGCTGCAAAACGCTATGCAATGGACAGCGTTCCCGCGCAGTTCGAGCTGACATTCGATGACGCGCTGATCAAGGACGGGCACCGCTATGTGGTGCGGGCCTCGATCAGCCAGGGGCAAGACCTGCTGTTCACCACCGATACGGCCTATCCGGTTCTGACCGATGGGGCAGGAAATTCCGCAGACCTTATGCTGGTGCAAGTGCAGGGGGGAAACATGCTGGACAACACGCAGTGGACGGCCGCCGCCCTGAACGGTGCACCGATTGAAGCAGAGCGCCGCCCAGAGATTAACTTTGCCCAAGATGGTGCCTTTTCAGGCAGCGGTGGCTGCAACCGATTCAACGGGCAGGCCGACATTTCCGGTGCGACTATCACATTCCCTGACAATATGGCTGCCACGCTGATGGCGTGTCCTCCGGCCTTGGAAGAGGTTGAGCGGCAATTCTTTCAAGCCTTGCAAAGCGTCACCACTTACGCGGTTGAAGGCGATGCGCTGGCCTTTCTGGATGCCGCAGGCGAACCGGTTATCAAATTCGTGCGCACCCGGTAGGCGGGGCCGTCAGGCGACGGCCCTTGATCGCCCGGCATTGCGGCCCGAAAATATGCAGCCGCCCAGAAACGAGCCTTCCAGCGCGTTGTAGCCGTGATAACCGCCGCCGCCAAACCCGGCGACTTCGCCTGCGGCAAACAGGCCGGGCACAACCTGACCATCCGCGCCGATCATCTGGCTGTCGAGATTGGTCTGCAATCCACCCAGCGTTTTGCGTGTCAGCACGTGCAGTTTCACGGCGATCAGCGGGCCGTTTGCGGGATCAAGAAACTTGTGCGGCTTGGCGGTGCGGATCAGCTTGTCGCCGCGATAATTGCGCGCGGCCAGAATGGCGGCCATCTGCGCGTCCTTGGTAAAGGGGTTGTCGACCTGGCTATCCCGCGCCTCGATCTGGGCGCGCAGATGCGCCTCGTCAATCAACCCACCGCCCATTTGGTTCATACCGCTGACCAGTTCGGTCAGAGTGTTGGCGACAATGAAATCCTCACCATGTTCCTTAAAGGCCTCGACAGGCGCGGTGGCTTTTGAGCCGGTCAGGACGCGCTGGAACAGCACCTCGCGCCAGCCGCCATCAGTCATGTCTGGGTTCTGCTCAGACCCGGACAGGGCGAATTCCTTTTTGATCACCTTTTGGGTCAGCACAAACCAGCTGTATTCATATCCTGTTTTAAGGATCTCCTGCAGCGTGCCCAGCGTGTCGAACCCCGGCATGAAGGGCGGTTTCAACCGATTGCCACGCGCGTCAAACCACAATGAGCTGGGGCCGGGCAGGATACGGATGCCATGCGCGGGCCAGATCGGATTCCAGTTCCGCACACCCTCAGTATAGTGCCACATCCGGTCGCCGTTGATGACGTGCCCGCCGGCCTTTTCGCTTATGGGAATCATACGACCATCCACGTGAAACGGAACGCCCGCCACCATATCTTTGGGCGGCTCACCCAACCGATCGCGGGGCCAGCTTTTGCGCACCATCTCAAAATTGCCGCCGATCCCACCCGAGGTAACGATGACCGAGGGCGCATAGATCTCGAACTCACCCACTTCATCGCGGTTGGTTTTGGCACCGTGGGGTGCCGTGTCATCGGCTAGAACCTCGCCCGAGACCCCTTTGGCGCGCCCGTTCTGCATAATGATGTGGCTGACCTGATGGCGGAATTTCAACTCGATCAGACCGGCGCTGACATGTTCGCGCACGCGGCGGACAAAGTTCTTCAGAACGCCCGGTCCGGTGCCCCATGTGATGTGAAACCGCGGCACTGAATTTCCAAGACCATCCGCATAGGACCCACCGCGTTCAGCCCAGCCAACGATAGGAAACCAGCGCAGGCCCATCTCATACAGCCACGGACGCATTTCACCTGCGGCAAATTCCACATAGGCCTCGGCCCATTTGCGGGGCCATGCGTCTTCTTCGCGGTCAAACTGCGCGCTGCCCATCCAGTCGCGCAGCGCAAGGTCCTGACTGTCTTTGATGCCCATCCGGCGCTGTTCTGGCGTGTCGACCATGAAAAGACCGCCCAAACTCCAATGCGCTTGCCCGCCCAGAAAATGCTCAGGCTCCTGATCCAGCACGATCACCTTCTTGCCACGATCCCCCAACTCAGCCGCAGCGGCCAGCCCGGCCAGTCCAGTGCCCACGACAATGGCGTCAGCAGTAGTGTTGGTCATGTCTTGTCCTTTCAGCGGCTGCGGAGCCAGGCGATGTAGGGCAGGGCCACGACATACATCATGATCCCGTAGACGGCCGAGGGCAGAGCCAGCGGGCTGAACCCGCTGTCTGTCCCGGTGATCAGCGCCGCCAACGTGATCCCCAGCGTCGAATTCTGAATGCCGGTTTCAATTGAGACCGTTTTGCTTTCCGTCCACGACAGCTTTGCGGCACGGGCAATTCCCAATCCAATCGCCAACAGCGCAACGTTCAGCGTGATCAGACTCGCGCCCATGATCCCAAGGTTGTCGACGAACAACTGCCAGTTCCCGGCAAGCGCGGCGATCACGATCAGAACGAAAAGAACGGTGGCCGTCTTGGACAGCGGTGCGTCGATCCGTTCGGCAAATCCGGCTGCGAAATGGCGCAGGCTGACGCCGATGGCGACGGGCAGTGTGGTGATCAAGAACATTGCAATTGCCAGCCCGGTGATCGACACGTCGGGCGCGTCTTCGCCCATGAAGTGAGCGATGGTCCAAGCCGCCAAAACGGGAACGGTAATCATGGACAACAGGCTGATCACGGCAGTCAGGCTAACCGACAGCGCGACATCGGCCTTGGCCAGTTTGGACAGGATGTTGCTGGTGACCCCTCCGGGGCAAAAGCTAAGCAGCATGAACCCCACCGCGATCTCGGGCGGCAAAGCGAAGAGTTTGACTATGATGAAGGCTGCGACGGGCAGCAAAACAACTTGGCTTAGCGCGCCTATGGTAAAAGGATAACCCCGGCGCAGCACCCGTTGGAAGTCAGATACCTGAAGCCCAACACCAAGGGACAGCATGATAATGGCCAACGACAACGGCAGCCCGACATTTATTAGCAAATCCAAGAACAACTCCTCCCTCAGCCGTTCGGATCAGCCTAAGCGAGTGTTCAAGGCGCAGGCAACCGCGCCGTTAGGTCACATGTAGCGTTGGGCGAAACGGCGCAGGATTTCGCCGGGCTTGGTGACCTCGGCGGCGTGACAGATATCGATCAGGCGCTGGGCGTCTTCGGGCGGGAAATAGCCGAAATCCTTGTAGATATTGATGCGCTGTTCGAAATCTTGCGCGTTGGCCTCGGGGTGGAACTGCGTAGCATACACATTTTGACCCCAGCGGATCATCTGAAACGGACAGGGGTCCGAGGCCAGCAAGTGGACACATCCGTCGGGCAGGGATTGCACAGCCTCTTTGTGGCCGACGAAAGCCTCGAAACTGTCGCCCAGTCCGGCGGTCAGCGGGTCAAGCGCACCTTCATCTGTCAGTTGGCAGGTCGAGGGGCCGACGGGTTCTCCGAACTGTTTCTTGCTGACATCGCCGCCCAGATGCGCCGCGAGAATGCCCAATCCGTAGCAGCAGCCCATAAAAGGGTGATCATTCGCGGTGATCTGCGGCATCAAACCCATGATGGCCGCTTCGATACCTGCATCCATCTCGGATTTCGTCGCCGGATCATCACTGACACAGCCGGGGCCTCCACCTACGATAACACCGGCATAATCTGTCACATCCAGACCCGCGGGCAGGTCCTGACAATCCAGACGGATACGATGGGTCTGGTTCGTCGACAGACCGGTCTTGTCCAGAATCGAGGCGTATTCGGCGTCCGAAGCTTCGGTCTCGGGACGCAGTTGCAGGATCAGAAATCGTTTCATGCAGAGCCCTTACCCATCAAAGCGGCCAGAAGACAAGGATGGCAGGAACGGAAACTGCAACGATGAGGATTTCCAGCGGCAGCCCCATGCGCCAGTAGTCCCCGAACCGATATCCGCCAGGCCCCAGCACCAGCGTGTTGTTCTTGTGCCCGATCGGAGTAAGGAACGCGGCCGAGGCTGCCACGGCAACCGTCATCAGAAACGGATCGGGAGAGACTTCAAGCGTGCGAGCCATTTGGATGCCAACGGGGGCGGCGACGATGGCTGTGGCGGTGTTGTTCAGCACATCCGACAGGGTCATTGTAACAACCATCAATACCGTCAGGATCGCCCATGCGGGCAGGCCATCCGTCAGTTGCACTAGCGCATTGGCGATCAATTCGGTGCCGCCTGATGTCTCCAGAGCACTGCCCAGCGGGATCATCGATCCCAGCAGCACAACGACCGGCCATTCTATATGGTTATAGAGATCGGCAATCGGCAAGATTTTGGTCAGCACATAGGCGACTACGACAAACCCCAGAGCAATCGGTAGGTAGATCAGCCCGACACTTGCGGCCAATACCGCAGCGACAAACAGCCCGATGGCCAGCCAGGCCTTGTCATTAGCGGTGACGTTCAGGCCACGCGTGGCCAGCGGCAGGCAGCCCAGCCATTCGGTCACGTCGGCACTGCGGTCACGAGGGCAGAGCAGCAGCAGAATATCGCCTGCCTCGACTTCGGTCTTGCGGACCTGTTCGGTGATACGGCGACCCTGGCGCGAGATGCCCATCAGCACAGTGCTTTGCCGCCAGGCAAGCCCTAACCCTTGCGCGGTGCGTCCGGTGATGCGGGCGCTTTCGGTGGCAACAACCTCGATCACTTCCAGCCCGTCGCCCTCGGCCGTCAGCAACTCCTGCCTCCGCGTGTCCGAAAAATCGAGATTCAGCGCTGCACGGAATTCATCCAGTGCCTCGGGCCGCGCCTCAAGCACCAGCGCGTCGCCCGGTTTCAAGGTAGCATGGGCCGATCGTCCATAGCGCCGCTTGCCATCGCGGATCAAACCGATGATGGCGACGTCGGATTTCTCGGCGGCCTCATACAATTCGCTGACCCGCTTGCCGATATGCGCTGATTCCGGAGGGATGGTCAGTTCGGCGATGTATTCCGCCAGCGCCTCGGACGTTTCCTCTTGCGGGCCGCGGTTCGGGATCAGACGCCATCCGATCAAAGACACAAAGGCCAGCCCGGCAATGGCCGCTAACCCGCCGACAGGGGCGAAATCGAACATCCGGAACGGCTCGCCCAAGGTTTCGGCACGGATTGAGGCGATAATGATATTAGGCGGCGTCCCGATTAGGGTGGCCATACCGCCCAGAATGGTGGCAAAGCTCAGCGGCATCAGGGTCAGGCCTACCGACCGCCCCGCCTTGCGCGCGGTTTGAATGTCGACCGGCATCAACAAGGCCAGTGCGGCCACGTTGTTCATAAAAGCCGACAGAACAGCTCCGATCCCGCCCATCAGTGCGATATGCGCGCCAAGCCCGCGCGAGGCATCAACCAGCGTGCGCGTGATCAGAAACACCGCCCCCGACCGAACCAGCCCTGCTGAGACAACCAGAACTAACGCCACAATAATGGTTGCCGGATGTCCAAACCCGGCAAAGGCGTTGTCCACCGGCACGACGCCAAGAACGACCCCGATTAACAGCGCAGAAAACGCCACAAGATCATAGCGAAACCGCCCCCAAAGAAGCATTCCGAATACAGTGGCAAAAAGGGTGAAAAGAATAATCTGATCTGTCGTCATCCCGCCACCATACCCGCAAGGGGGCGTCTCGCAAGCCGCTCTCTTGATCCCATGCCCTGCAAACGTCTATATGAGCGCCGAATACGCAATCACTATCACGAGGACGCACCATGGCAGGCCACTCCAAATGGGCCAACATCCAGCACCGCAAGGGACGTCAGGACGCCGCGCGGTCCAAGCTGTTTTCCAAACTGTCGAAAGAAATCACCGTCGCCGCCAAGATGGGCGACCCCGATCCCGAAAAGAACCCACGCCTGCGTTTGGCAGTTAAAGAGGCCAAGTCGAACTCAGTCCCCAAGGACGTGATCGACCGGGCGATCAAAAAGTCGGTTGCGGGTGAAGGCGATGATTACGAAGAAATCCGGTATGAGGGTTACGGCCCTAACGGTGTGGCTGTGATCGTCGAGACGATGACTGACAACCGCAATCGCACCGCCTCGACCGTGCGTTCAACCTTTTCCAAGAATGGCGGCAATCTGGGTGAAACCGGCTCGGTCGGGTTCATGTTCGACCGCAAGGGCGAGGTGGTGTATCCGGCCACTGCAGGCGATGCGGACACCGTTTTTGAGGCCGCCATCGATGCCGGCGCCGAAGACGTCGAAAGCTCGGAAGACGGTCACATCATCTGGTGTGCTGACACCGACCTGAATGATGTGTCGAACGCACTGGAGGGCGCGCTGGGCGAATCCGAATCTACCAAGCTGATCTGGAAACCCACCACTACAACCGAGCTGGGGCTGGAAGACATGCAAAAGCTGATGAAGCTGGTCGATGCGCTGGAAGATGACGATGACGTACAGCGCGTGACCACGAACTTCGAGGCCACAGACGAGGTCATGGCGCAGCTTTAAGCGTTTTGAATTTCTGTTGGAAAACCCGGCCTCTGGTCGGGTTTTTTGCTTTGTGGGTTCTTGGCCGGTTGGACAGAACCCGATAGGCTTGACCAGAATATCTGTGCCCAAACGGCACATAATCTGATTGAGCGAATGACGGACAGCCCAGCCAGCCAACCCAAACGCAATATTCCTGTTCTGACCGGTCAGAGCATCCTGTCTCAGGTCGCGTGGACGCTTGGCAGCCCTTCAATCGTCCTGCCGTTTCTGGCCGTTTCTTTTGAATTGCCCATGTTCATCGCAGGCGCATTGGTGTCGATTCGGATGGTCGGCAGCATGATTTCGGATATCTTTCTGGCACAGCCGATTTCGGCGCGACAGCAGAAGAAACGCGGGATTGCCCTAACCGAGGTTTGTATAGGCGCCTGCCTTGTCATGGCTGTTTTGGTGGCCGCGACAGGGTTTGTTCCTGCAATTGCACTGGCCTTTGTCGCAGCGTTCTTCGTGATCGGCCTGATCGAAGAAATTCAATCGTTGATGTTAACGGATCTGATAGGGGATCAAGTGCAATCCAAATCGCGGATGATCATGCACTATCTTCAATTAGGTATAGGCGGGTTGGGAGCCATCGGATTGGCGCTGCTGGTGCATGAGATCACAAAGGAAAACCCACCGTTTTCCCGCCATTCCACCGTGATTGCGGTTTCGGTGGCCTTTTTCGTTCTGTCTGGCCTGTCCATTCTTGCGATCTCAGAAATCGCACGAGGGGATGAGGTCAAGGACACACCGCAAAGGGTGCGGAAACGGAAATTTTCAGAGAACTTTACCGATATTGCCGCCATGTTCGACCAGGCTTGGTTCCGTCGGTATCTGGTCATGCGGTTGCCCTTGGTCGTGGTCTCCCTGTCGGTGCCATTTTTTGCCCTGATCGCGGCCGAGGCACATCATGCCTCAGCCAAGGGACTGACGGCCATGATCATCTCATCCGCGTCGGGATATTTGGTCTCGGCACCGCTGTGGCAGCTGGTGAACATGAAATCCCACCGCGCCGTCATGGTGGCCGGAAACCTGATGGTTGCCGCGACAGGTGCCACGTTGGTCACTGTCCACTTTCTGGGTATTGATCACGCAGTCCATCTGCATGCTATCGCGCTGTTCGTTGTGACCGTGGCCGTAACTGGCATAAGCGGTGCGCGGCAGTTGTATTATTTGGACGTGGCCCCCAAGGATCAACGTGTCAAAGGCGCGGCGGCGATCAAAAGTATTTGCCGGATCACGGCGGTGATCCTGTCGGCGGCCTTGGCCGGGGTCGCCCATATGCATGAGGTTGCGTGGGCCATTGTGTTCATCACTATGGTCAGTCTGTTTGCTGCCCTCACCTGTTACCGCGTGGTCCTTCCCAACGCGGAAAAGGCCAAGGGCGCGCAACCGGGACAGTCATGATTGCGACGGAAGAAGCTCCTTTGCCGCGGTTTGTCTGACCGCGCGGGTCAGCGGAACCAGCGCAGAGGACAGAACGCGCCCCACCTGCCAAGTCAGACCCACGTCAAGAGGGGCCTCAGGCAGCAGCGGACGTAGTCGCCCATCATTTAGCGCGCTCTTCGCCAGCCCGACAGGGTTCATGCCCCAACCCAACCCAGCTATGGCCGCTTCCACAAACCCTTGCGGAGACGGCAGAAAATGCGAGGGTGGGGAAATCCGGCACCCCATCTGTTCGATGATCCACGTTCGTTGAAGGTTGTCCTTGCGGTTGAAGGTCAAGCAAGGGGCAAGGGCCAGCGAGCGTTCGTTTACACCCTCGGCAAACCATTGTTGCATATAGGCCGGGCTGGCGGTCGCGATGTAGCGCAGCGCGCCCAAGGCATAGGTGTCGCACCCCGAAACCGGCTGACCGCCTACCGTGATTGCAGCGCTGACCTCGCCGCGACGCAACCACTCGGCCGAGTGATCCTGATCATCCACCACCAGATCAAATAGCAGCCCATCCACCTGTGCCATGGCATCAATGAACCACGTGGCCAGAACGTCGGCAGGCACTGCCACGCGGACACGGGCCGGGCCGGTGCCTTGATCCAATGTCAGTTCGCGGGCCAGCTTCGCTTCGAGCAAACCGATATCCTCAGCATGCTGGGCAATACGCAGCCCCGCCGGTGTTCCGGTGCAAGGCGGTCCGCGATTGATCAATGCTGCCCCCACGCGATCTTCCAGTGCCTTGATCCGCTGGGATATGGCTGAAGGCGTCACAGTAAGTTCCGTCGCAGCGGCCTCAAAACTGCCGTGCCGCAAAATCGACGACAAAGCCGACAAGTGGTTGGGGTCGAGTATCATTAGCTAGACTTAATTAGGATCAACATCTTTAATTTGATAGGATGCCAAAATGCGCATAGTCAATGCCCCTGAACGCACAGGAGGCATTATGTCCGCATCCCTTTTCGCCGGTTTTTTACTGGGCTTCAGCCTCATCCTAGCCATCGGGGCACAAAACGCCTTTGTGTTGCGTCAGGGATTGCGGCGCGAACACGTTTTTCCCCTGTGTCTGACCTGCGCAGTGTCGGATGCCATCCTTATTGCCGCAGGTGTCGCGGGGTTTGGTGCGCTGGCCGAAGCGGCACCTTGGTTTGAGACCGTCATGCGATACGGAGGGGCGATCTTTCTGACGTGGTACGGGCTGCGCAGCCTGCAATCTGCGTGGCAGGGCGGGGCGGCGATGGACGTGACCAAAGGCCAACGCGCCAGCCTTCGGTCGGTGCTGCTGACGGTGCTGGCTTTTACCTGGCTCAACCCGCATGTCTATCTGGATACGGTAGTGTTGATCGGATCGATCTCGGCCCAGTATGATGACCGTCTGGCCTTCGCGAGCGGTGCGATGCTGTCCAGCTTCGTGTTCTTCTTTTCCCTCGGTTATGGGGCCAGGGTGCTGTCCCCGGTCTTTGTAAGACCGCGTGCCTGGCAGATTCTGGATGTGGTCATCGGTATTGTCATGCTGGGAATCGCACTGAAACTTGTTGCCATGTGAAGGGTTGTACCTGCGCAGGTTTCAGTGTTCAGGTTTCGGCATGAAAACGTCTGCAACCTCATACCGGCCCCTTGCGGGCATGTTCTGGATGTTTGCCGCCGGGCTGTCCTTTGTGGTGATGACGGCCTTGGTCAAATCGCTGGGCACAACAATGAGTCCGATCCAGGCGGCATTCATACGCTATGCTCTGGGGTTGGTATTTCTGTTGCCGGCCCTGCGTTTGATCCTGTCGACTCATCTCACAAAGCGTCATCTGACCCTGTTCGGGCTGCGTGGGATCATTCACGCCTTTGCTGTGATGCTGTGGTTCTATGCAATGACCCAGATCCCCTTGGCCGAGGTCACGGCGATGAACTATATGACGCCGGTCTATGTCACGTTGGGTGCGGCGCTGTTCTTGGGTGAGCCGCTGGCCTTTCGCCGGATTGCGGCGATAATGGTGGCGTTGGTCGGTGTGGTGATCATCCTGCGCCCGGGGTTCAGAGAGGTTTCGACCGGTCACTTGGCCATGTTAGGAACTGCTCTGCTGCTTGGAGGGTCCTACCTGCTGGCCAAACTGCTGGTGCGCGATATTCCACCATCGGTGGTCGTGGCGCATTTGTCGATTTGGGTGACACTGGCGTTGATCCCCTTTGCCATCGCCGTTTGGCAGCCGCCCAGCTTGCGTGACATCTGGGTTTTGTTTCTGGTCGCCTGCTTTGCCACCGCGGGGCACTATTTCATGACGCTGGCCTTGCAGGCGGCTCCGGTGGCGGTCACGCAGCCGGTGACCTTCCTGCAATTGATCTGGGCCACGCTGCTGGGTGCGTTGGTTTTTCACGAAAGTGTTGACATCTGGGTTGTTGCCGGGGGTACGTTAATCCTGTCTGCCGTCAGCTTCATCGCCTGGCGCGAAGCGGTTCTGAACCGCAGTAACCTGACCACGCCCAGTATAGCCCCAAAACTCTAGCAGGTTTCAGCGTGCGGAAATGGTTATTGATTGACGAGTCAATAAAAACACCGTAGCGTTTTCCTACCAGTCATAGGGAGGGGACAGCTATGCCGAAACTCGGAATGGAGCCGATCCGCCGAGACGCAATCGTCCGGGCGACGATTGCCGAGCTTGGGTCGAAGAAATCCCTAGATGTGACCGTCAGCCAAATCGCCAAGCGGGCCGGCATGTCCAGCGCCCTTGCGCATCACTATTTCGGTGGCAAAGACCAGATTTTTCTGGCGGCGATGCAACGCATCCTGTCCGATTTCGGTGCCGAGGCGCGCAGCGAGCTTAAGGCAGCCGCACCGCAGGAGCGGGCGCAGGCCATCATCCGGGCCTGTTTTGCGCCCTCGTGCTTTACGCCCGATGTCATTGCTGCATGGATGACGTTTTACGTTCTGGCCCAAACCAACGATGACGCGCTGCGCCTGTGGCAGATCTATCAGGCGCGTATCCGTTCCAATCTTATTGATGCCCTGCGCCCGTTGATGAGCGACCCGGTCGAAGCGGCCGAGAATATGATTGCTCTGATTGACGGGCTGTATATCCGCGCCGCGCTGAGCGCGCCGAAAAAGCCGCAACTGGCGGTTAATCACGCATTGCGTGTCCTCAACACTCTGCTCGAGGCTGAAAAATGACAAAACCGAACATTCTGATCCTGATGGTGGATCAGCTCAACGGGACACTCTTTCCAGATGGTCCCGCAGATTGGCTGCATGCACCCAATCTGAAGAAATTGGCGGAAAGGTCGACACGGTTCGCCAATGCTTATACGGCCTCGCCGCTATGCGCGCCGGGGCGGGCCAGCTTTATGTCCGGCCAGTTGCCGTCGCGGACCGGCGTCTACGACAACGCCGCTGAGTTCCGCAGCGACATCCCCACCTATGCGCACCATCTGCGCCGTGCGGGGTATTACACTTGCCTGTCCGGCAAGATGCATTTCGTCGGCCCCGATCAGTTGCACGGGTTCGAGGATCGCCTGACCACCGATATCTATCCGGCCGATTTCGGCTGGACGCCCGACTACCGCAAACCGGGTGAACGGATTGATTGGTGGTATCACAACATGGGCTCGGTGACGGGCGCAGGCGTGGCCGAGATATCCAACCAGATGGAATACGACGACGAGGTCGCCTATAACGCCAAAACCAAGCTGTATGATCTGGCGCGCGGTAAGGATGACCGACCCTGGTGCGTAACCGTCAGCTTTACCCATCCGCATGATCCCTATGTGGCGCGCCGCAAGTATTGGGACCTGTACGAGGATTGCGAACATCTGCTGCCCGAGGTCGCGGACCTTGGCTATGACAACCAAGACCCGCACTCCAAGCGGATTTTTGACGCCAATGACTGGCGCAGCTTCGACATCACCGAAGAAGATATCCGCAAATCCCGCCGCGCCTATTTTGCCAATATTTCGTATCTGGACGACAAGATAGGCGAGATTCTTGAAGTGCTGGAAAGTACACGGCAAGAGGCGATCATCCTCTTTGTCTCGGATCACGGCGATATGCTGGGTGAGCGTGGATTGTGGTTCAAGATGACCTTCTTCGAGGGCTCGTCCCGTGTTCCGCTGATGATTTCGGCCCCTGACTTGCCTGCCGGCCGGATCGGCACGCCAGTTTCGACAATCGACGTTACGCCGACATTGGGTGCGTTGGCAGGTGTCGACATGGTCGAGATCGAACCTTGGACCGATGGGGAAGACCTCGTGCCGCTGGCCAAGGGCGTTGAGCGCACCGCGCCCGTAGCAATGGAATATGCGGCCGAGGCATCTTATGCCCCGCTGGTTTCGCTGCGCTATGGCAAGTGGAAATACAACCGCTGCGCGCTGGACCCGGATCAGTTGTTCGATCTTGAGGCCGACCCGCACGAACAGGCCAACCTGGCCGAAGACCCGTCGCATGCCGGAACGCTGGAAACGCTGCGCGCCAAGTCCGAGGCCCGTTGGGATCTGGATCAGTTCGACGCGGATGTCCGCGCCAGCCAGGCCCGCCGCTGGGTGGTGTACGAGGCGCTGCGGCAGGGTGGGTATTACCCGTGGGATTACCAGCCGCTGCAGAAGGCATCGGAACGCTACATGCGCAATCACATGGATCTGAATGTCGTCGAGGAAAACGCTCGTTTTCCGCGTGGCGAATAGACTTATCAACCTAATCGAAGATTCCTCGCCGAAAATTCGCAACTTGGTTCGGCGGGGCATGGAGACCAAATAATGGAAGCAGATTTCGTCATCGTTGGCGCAGGATCCGCAGGATGCGCGATGGCTTATCGCCTCAGCGAGGCTGGGGCCTCGGTTCTGGTGATCGAACATGGTGGCACCGATGCCGGTCCGTTCATCCAGATGCCCGCGGCGCTGAGCTATCCGATGAATATGTCGCGCTATGACTGGGGCTATCATTCTGAACCCGAGCCGCACCTGAATAACCGCCGTCTGGCCTGTCCGCGTGGCAAGGTGATCGGTGGGTCATCCTCGATCAACGGCATGGTTTATGTGCGAGGTCATGCGCGTGACTTTGATACCTGGGCCGAGATGGGGGCTGATGGCTGGTCCTATTCGGATGTGCTGCCCTACTACAAGCGTATGGAGACCTGGCATGATGGTGGCCATGGTGGTGATCCTGAATGGCGCGGCACTGATGGGCCGCTGCATGTTTCGCGCGGTCCCCGTGAAAATCCGCTGTTTCAGGCCTTTGTCGATGCTGGTCAGCAAGCTGGCTATGAAGTTACTGGAGATTATAACGGCGAAAAACAGGAAGGCTTTGGCCCGATGGAGCAGACCGTCTGGAAAGGGCGGCGCTGGTCGGCTGCGAATGCTTACCTGAAGCCTTCGCTCAATCGTGAAAACTGCGATATCGTGCGCGGGCTGGCCGCGCGCGTGGTGATAGAGAACGGCCGTGCGACGGGTGTTGAGCTGGTGCGTGGTGGTAAAAAGGAAATTATCCGTGCGCGGCGCGAGGTGGTGTTGGCCGCATCCTCGATCAACTCGCCCAAGCTGCTGATGTTGTCGGGCATTGGTCCGGCGGCACATCTGGCCGAACATGGGATCGAAGTTGTCGCTGATCGCCCCGGTGTGGGGGCGAATTTGCAGGACCATCTGGAGCTTTATATCCAACAGGCTTCGCTGCAGCCGATCACGCTGTATAAGCACTGGAACCTGATCAGCAAGGGCTTGATCGGGGCGCAGTGGCTGTTTACCAAAACCGGCCTTGGCGCGTCGAACCAGTTCGAAAGCGCGGCCTTCATCCGGTCGAACCCCGGTGTCGAATACCCGGACATCCAGTATCACTTCCTGCCGATTGCTGTCCGGTATGACGGGCAGGCGGCGGCCGAGGGGCATGGCTTTCAGGCGCATGTAGGGCCGATGCGTTCGCCTTCGCGCGGGGCTGTCACGCTGCGTTCGAACAAGCCCGAGGACGCGCCGGTGATCCGGTTCAACTACATGAGCCACGAAGCGGATTGGGAGGACTTCCGCAAATGTATCCGCCTGACCCGCGAGATTTTCGGGCAAGATGCGTTCAAACCCTATGCGGGCAAGGAAATCCAGCCGGGTGCCGACGTGCAGACAGACGAAGAGCTGAATGGCTTCATCGCCGAACATGCCGAAAGCGCCTATCACCCCTGCGGCACCTGTCGCATGGGTCGGGCCGATGACAAGAATGCGGTGGTCGATCCTGAGGGTCGTGTGATTGGTGTGGACGGCCTGCGCGTCGCCGACAGTTCGATCTTTCCGCAGATCACCAACGGCAACCTCAACGCGCCGTCGATCATGGTGGGTGAGAAAATGTCGGATCATCTGTTGGGTAAAGAAGCCCTGCCAAAAGCCAATGACCGTCCGTGGATTCATCCGGCATGGGCAACAGCGCAGCGGTGATTTGATCCGCGTCAAAGCAGGGTGTGGAAAAGACGTATAGACCTGAATCGCAACGACATATTTTGAGGAGCGAACAGGAATGTCCCACACCCCGCATGAACTGGCCGAAGAGTTTCCGGATAAGGTCGAGCTGATGAGCCAGCTCAAGCAATCGGATGCACATTTTGCCCGGCTGGCGGATGAGTATCACGAGATCAACCGCATCGTGCATCGGGCCGAGACCAACATCGAACCCGTCGAAGATCTGACCGAGGGTGAAATGCGCAAGAAGCGCGCGGCGCTCAAGGATGAGATCTGGGCGATCTTGTCGAAAGCCTAAACCTTAAGGCGGGGGTGATGCCCCCGTCGCCGCAGGCCGCGACTCCCCCGAAGTACTTTCAGGCCAGGTGAAGATCAGGTGACCTTATATGGCAGGGTTCCACGGGTGTGGGCGTCGATCGACAGGCGGCGTTCCAGCGGCGGGACCGAGCGTTGGTGGCAGGTTTGCCGTTCGCAGATACGGCACGAGATGCCGATGGGCTCATAGGCGCTGGCGTTATTGATGTCGAGATTGTCGGCATAGACCAGCGCTTCGGCGTGGCGGATTTCGCAACCAAGCGCGATGGCATAGCGACGCACCGGCGCGCCATAGGAACCGCCCGATTTCGAAACATCCCTAGCCAGAGAGATATAGCGCACGCCGTCGGGTGTTTCCGCCAGTTGCCGCAGGAAATGGCCGGGCGTTTCAAAAGCACGGTGGACGTTCCACAGGGGGCAGGCACCGCCGAAACGTGCAAATTGCAGGCGAGTGGCCGAATGGCGTTTGGTAATCGTACCAGCCTGATCAACGCGGACAAAGAAGAACGGGATGCCTTTGGCACCGGGGCGTTGCAGTGTCGAAAGCCGGTGTGCCACTTGTTCGATTGACGCGCCGAACCGGTTGCTGAGCAGTTCCAGATCGTGGCGATAATCCTGCGCTGCGGTCAGAAAGGCGTCGTAAGGCATCAAGGACGCCCCGGCGAAATAGTTGGCCAAACCGATCTTGGCGATGGCGCGGGCTTCCTCGCTTTGGAACTTGGCGAAGTCCAGGGTGGCTTCGAGCAGTTTGTCCTGGCTGATAAGCGCCAACTGCAGCAGCAGTTGAAACACTTGTGTTTGCGGCGCGATACGGGACGAGAGTTGCAGTGTCTTGCTGTCAGCGTCGTATTTCCGTGTTTCGGGGATATCGACAAATTGAACCCGAATGTCGCGCTCATTAAGACTGTTGATCGCTTCCGCCCTTATGCCATCGGCCTTACCAGCGCGGGTCGAAAAATGTTCGGCCGCGCGGTCGACCGCGTCGATGTAGTTGTCGCAATAATGGAAAAAGTCACGCACCTCTTCCCAGGGGCTGGCCTGAATCTGCGCGTCCTCGCGACCCAAAGCTTCGTCCAGCGAAGCGAGCCGTTCGTGGGTTTGGCGATAGGTGCGGTGCAGTGCAATGAACGCGCGCGCCAGTGCAGGAGCGTTCGAGGCCGTCAGGCGCAGATCGGCCAGTGGTGGTATGGCGTCATCGAAAACCGGGTCGGCCAAAGCCTCGCGCATGTCCGAGACCAGACGCTCGCTGTCGCCGGTGCTCAGCTCGGTCACATCCATACCGAATTCCTGTGCCAGAGCCAGAACAACTGTGGTCGAGATCGGCCGGTTATTATTCTCCATCTGGTTTAAGTAGGGCAAAGAGACGCCCAATTTGGTGGCGAATTCCTTTTGCGTCAGGGTCAGGCGCGTGCGCATTTCGCGCAGTTTCGCACCGGCATATAGCTTTTGAGTGGCCATGGCGTTTCTTTGCAACTTTTCCGTTGTGGCAAGCTAACTTTGCAAACCATGCGGTGCAAGCTGTGTTACAAGCCCAGTTGCCTCTCGCGTCGGATGACGGACGCAATCGCGCAGATCGCCAGCGCCGATGTTGCCAGCATCAGCCAAAGCAGGGGCATGGCGCCGGTTTCATGGGTCAGCAGCGTCCCGGCCAGGGCGCTGAGGCCCGCGCCACCGCCCAGCATGATCGCGCCACTGAGGCCCGAGGCGGTGGCGGCCAGATGCGGACGAACCGACAGGGCGCCCGAGGTCGCGTTGGGGATCGTCATGCCGTTGCCAAGGCCCACAAAGGTCATGAGGCCAAAGAAGCTGAGCGCGGTGCCAAAACCTGCCAGAAACAGGATGGCCGACAAGGCAACACCCATCGCGTTCAGCCAACATCCCCAGTATACCATCCGGTTCACGCCAAATCTGACCGAGTATCGACCGCTGAGAAAATTGCCGACAAAATACCCGACAGCAGGAGCGCCGAAATAGATGCCGACCTGCGCGGCACTGAGGCCGAACAATTCCGTACCGATGAAGGGCGCGCCGCCCAGATAGGCAAAAAACGCGCCCGAAGACAGGGCAGAGGACAAGGAATAGCCCCAGAACCGAGGTGAGCGCAGCAGCTCTGGATATTCTCGGAATTGCTGTACCAGCGTTTTACCGCTTTTGGCGGAGGTTTCCCCAAAGTCGACAAAGGTCAATGCCAGCGTCAAAGCGCCCAGGCCGAAAGGCAGCCAGAAATTAGCTTTCCACCCAAAGCTTTCCTCAAGCAGGCCGCCGATGGCAGGGCCGATCATCGGTACGATGGCCATGCCCATGGTCACATAGCCGATCATCGAGGCCGCCTGATCCTGATCATAAAGATCCCGGACGGCTGCTCGGCTCAGCACCATGCCGACCACCACGATGGCCTGGCACATTCGAAAGGCTAGAAAAACCTCGGCCGTCGGCGCATAGATACAGCCCAGCGTGGCGATCAGAAACAGCGCCAATCCCCACAGTAAAACAGGGCGACGCCCCGCTTTATCCGCAATCGGGCCGATCAGTACCTGCAGCACCGCATTGACCAGCAGGTACAGCGCGATGGAAAGTTGCATGACCTTGTAGTCGGTCTGAAAATGCAGCGCCATATTTGGGAGGCTGGGCAAGAACAGGTTCAGGCTGAGGGCGGACAGCCCCGACAGCAAAACCAGCGTGAAAATGGTGGGTGGCGACCGACGCGCCATAGGCGAACTAAACTGCATGGTTCACATGTATAGTGACCGTTTCAGGGAATGCTATCCAAGACGGTGTTTCAGTATGAAACTTTGCAATTTTACAGTTTTCCATAACTTTGTTGCCAAAGGTTTGCAAATTTGCCGAAATGTACTTTGGCAACGGCATCCGTGCGTATAGTGTTCGCCTAAATTTCACAGGGAATTAGCGCCATGAAAGACATCCTGACTGAGCTTGAAGACCGCCGCAACGACGCCCGTCTTGGGGGTGGGCAAAAGCGTATCGACGCGCAGCACGGCCGCGGTAAGTTGACAGCACGCGAGCGGATCGAACTGTTGTTGGATGAAGGCAGTTTCGAAGAGTTCGACATGTTCGTCAACCATCGTTGCACTGACTTTGGGATGGAAAATCAAAAGCCTGCGGGTGATGGTGTGGTCACCGGCTGGGGCACAGTCAATGGCCGCATGGTCTATGTGTTTAGTCAGGACTTCACCGTGTTTGGTGGTTCGCTGTCGGAAACCCATGCGCAGAAGATTTGCAAGATCATGGATATGGCGATCCAAAACGGCGCGCCTGTAATTGGAATCAACGACTCGGGGGGTGCGCGAATCCAAGAAGGCGTGGCTTCGCTGGCCGGTTATGCCGAAGTGTTTCAGCGCAACATCATGGCTTCGGGCGTCGTTCCTCAGATCAGCGTGATCATGGGGCCATGTGCGGGCGGTGCGGTTTACAGCCCGGCGATGACCGACTTTATCTTTATGGTCAAAGACACGTCGTACATGTTTGTGACCGGCCCCGATGTGGTGAAAACCGTGACAAACGAAGTTGTCACGGCAGAGGAACTGGGTGGTGCGTCGACCCACACCAAGAAGTCCTCGGTCGCTGATGGCGCGTTTGAAAACGACGTCGAAGCACTGGCCGAGGTGCGCCGTCTGGTCGATTTCCTGCCGCTGAACAACCAAGAGAAACCGCCCGTTCGTCCGTTCTTTGACAGCCCCGAACGGGTTGAAACCTCGCTGGATACTCTGATCCCAGACAATCCCAACACGCCCTACGACATGAAAGAGCTGATCACCAAGGTGGCGGATGAGGGCGATTTCTACGAAATTCAGGAAGATTACGCCAAGAACATCATCACCGGTTTCATCCGGCTGGAAGGACAGACTGTGGGTGTCGTGGCGAACCAGCCGATGGTTCTGGCCGGATGTCTGGACATTGACAGCTCGCGCAAGGCAGCACGGTTCGTGCGGTTCTGCGACTGTTTCGAAATCCCGATCCTGACGCTGGTGGACGTGCCCGGATTCCTGCCGGGGACGTCGCAGGAATATGGCGGGGTGATCAAGCACGGCGCCAAGCTGTTGTTTGCCTATGGTGAAGCGACGGTTCCAAAGGTCACCGTGATTACTCGCAAAGCCTATGGTGGCGCCTATGACGTTATGGCCTCCAAGCACCTGCGCGGCGATTTCAACTATGCTTGGCCCACAGCTGAAATCGCGGTGATGGGTGCCAAGGGCGCGACTGAGATCATCCACCGTGCCGATCTGGGCGATGCCGAAAAGATCGCGCAGCACACGCAGGACTACGAAGATCGCTTTGCCAACCCCTTTGTTGCGGCTGAGCGCGGTTTCATCGACGAGGTGATCATGCCGCAATCCACCCGCCGCCGAGTGTCGCGCGCGTTTGCCAGCTTGCGCAACAAGCAGCTGAAAAACCCGTGGAAAAAGCACGACAACATTCCGCTGTAACGGACTGCGCTGAATGACCTGCCCTTTGCAGAATGCTCCTTGGGCGGGTCATGGCAAGGGTAACTGTCGGTACGTTTGACTTTGAGGCCAAAGCTGCTAGATGAGACGTCTTACCAGATACATACACGCGCGGGCCGAAAGCCATGCGCGCGCGATCCCGGAGAGAGGAGCCCACTTGTGGGTCTGGGATCGCGCTTTTGTACTGGCGTTTCTGGCATGGACCTCCCCTGCAATCGCTCAATCCGAAAACCTGTTGCCTGTCCCCTCTGGTCAGCCGGTGCATCTGAGTGATGTGCTGCTGGACAACAACCCGGGCGAGCTGTGGGTCAGGTTCCGTTTTATCGCGCCCAAGATCGGATCGGACGTTGGACGGATCGGGTATGATGTGGCCTCGGTGGACATGGAACATCTGTGCCAAACCCTTGCGGTGGCTTATGTCGCGAAATACGAGCTTAATCCGGCGCGGGTCGTGATATCGCTTTCTGATCGACCCCTTGAATTCGGGCGATCTTCACCTGATGCAACTCAGTATTTTGAAGCCTACCGGCTGGAGCAATCCCAATGTATCTGGGAGGGGCTCTGACCATGAAACCCCGTTTTCACCACGTCCGAGCGTTCCTAGACACCAAAGCGACTTTGGAGGTGCGCGAAATGACCCCGTCTGCAATCGGGTACGAGTTTGTTTCCCCGAATACATCGAACAACGAGGTGCTGGCATGCTAAAGCACCGCGGATTCCCCGGACGTCTGGCCGGAACTGATTTTCAGTTCACCATTCGCCGCGCCAATCCCAAGGGCGTAACCCCGATTGCCCGGCGCGAGCGGTTCCGTGACCGCAAACCCGCCGATCGCCGCGCGGATGCGGCGTTTATGGAAGCGCTGTGGCAGAATTTCGGAGACCAGCCGTTCGAGCGTGGCAACCTGGACGCCGGTCGCCTAAGCTGGTTGTTCGAGCGTGAGGTGATCGCGGCGGAGGATCCGTTCGATCCGGCCAGCTATGATGCGCTGCTGGTGATTGATGTGGACGCGGCGCGCATGTCGTTCCCCGATATCTTCGACGGGATACGCTGATCCGTGCAACCCGCTGTCGCGCATATCCATTCGGGGGAAACTTCGGAAAAAACCCTGCCCAGGATCGGGCAGGGTGGATTTGTGTGCCTAGAAATTCAGCTGGGCCGCGAATTGAACTCGGTCCGAGTCAAATGTCCGGCCTGTAGACGCGTCGTTGCGTTCGCCAAAGAAATATTCGGCGCTGAACGTCAGGTCGTCGGTTGCCTTGTAGAAGGCATTGACGTGGATTGTCTCAAGCTCGGTAAAAGCCAGAGTTCCGGTCGAGGTGGGCAGGTCGTAATCTTCTTCGCCATAGGCAATGCCGACATTCCACTTTTCGCTAATTTGCTGCCGGAATTCGACGGTAAAGCCGTCAACGTCGTTGGCCTCTCCACTGACGATGGCGTCCCCGAAGCCGATCAGATAGGGGCCAAGCGCTTCGCCGTCGACGTAGTTGACCTGAAACAGACCACCTTCCCAGGGACGGATACCAGCCGACAGAGTAAAGCCGGTTTGATCAACTTCGACATCACCGGATTGTGCCCTGCCGTACAAGGCCGAGGCTCGGGCGATGTATTTCCCGTCATTATATTCCGCCGACGCCGTCAGAACCGGATCGTCGGAATTCGAAGCGCCGACATTTTCTTCAACCGACAGGGCAAAGGTTGCGTTGCCGCCAATCTTATTCGTAAAGCGCACCTGAGGGACACGCGCGAAGGGGATACCAACGGGGCCGTTGAATTCCACAGAGGTCGGGTAGGTATCCAGCGGCTGGAAGTTGGTCCAGTACTGACCGATCAACCAGTGGTCACCGATTGTGATGTTGGCGTGTCTCAGACGCAATTCGGCCGGACCGTCCGTACCGCCGGAGAAAAGATCCAGTTCCAGTTGACCACCGATATCGCCCAACGCACTTGGCGTCGTCGTGCGCAATCCGACCCGAGATTGGCGAACCGTGGCGCCAAAGGTTCCATCCGTGGCAAATTGGGGCTCACCAATCCGCGACGTATCGGCCAAATCGCCAAGTTCAAAATCCGTATCGTAGAAAAAGTCGGCCTTGACGTAGCCATAGAGATCCAAGGTGGTGTTTCCGATCCTCAGGTCTCCGTCTCCGCCCCCAGAGCCGGTATTTGCGGTCTCCAGCGCCTCGACGCGGGCGCGCAGCGCATCCAGTTCAGCCTGGGTTCCGGCATCTTGAGCGAGCGCGAGCGTGCCCGTGACGCTAAGCGCAGAGGCAGCAAGCAAGAGTGCCTTTTTTCTATTTGTAATCATGCAGTTGATTCCTTGTGTGCGAGTGTGCCCACGCAAAGTTTCACGCAAACGTCAGTGGGGGAAATCACGAGAACGGCAAAGAAAGCGCCGTTTTCCTCAAGCAAAATTGTGCAAAGAGTCGATATTTTTCACAGCAAAGTGAACAGATCTGTCAACCATACGTTCGCAAAGACTTTTTCAAATGGGAACAGCGAACTGAGACGTGATGTTGCACATGCAGAAAACTGCCTCGGAAGCGCGAATTGTAACGGAAGTGTGACTGATTCAGAGGATGGCGTTTTCCAGTCGGGACGACCCGGTGTCGGCACGATTTTGCGCGGGAATTCGCCTTATGGGCGAATTCTGGCCGGAAATTTGGGTGGAAACAATACTTTGTTTGCGGCCTCATTTGTGCCGTGCAATGTGATCGGGCCGTGCGGCTCTACTTTGCCTGCGCCGCACAAGCACCTACTATTCCGTACCCCTTCCTTCCGCGGGCAGGTTTGTGAAACCCACAAAATCCTGCCCGCGTTTTTCTTTGCGCACAATGCAGGCGTGATGCGGCATAAATCTGCGCAAAACATCCATTTCCAGCGCTTGTTATTGAATAACAGCGCTTGGTTCCGGCATCTGCGCCCCAATGCATCAAGAAAGCTAAAGGGGCAGAACACATGCGAATCTCAAAATTCTTCCTGGCCGTTGCGACCTGCGCGGGCCTTGCTGCCTGCGGCGACTCATTCGGTGAACAGGCGTTGCTTGGCGGCGGCGCAGGGGCACTGGGTTCGGCGGTCATCGGAGCGGATCCGTTTGTCGGCGCAGCAGTCGGGGCTGCGGGCAACGTGCTGTACTGCAAAACACAGAAGAACTGTTACTAACCAAGAATTCGGGGCGCCCGCCGCTCCGGTTGCCATTGCGCATCACGCCGTCGCAGGGTTTACGCCCTGCGGCGGCGTTTTGCGTTTCCAGAACATCAAGACAAAGGACGTTCCATGTTCAACAAGATCCTGATCGCCAACCGGGGTGAGATCGCCTGCCGGGTCATCAAGACTGCACGCAAGATGGGTATCGGCACAGTTGCCATATACTCGGACGCGGACAGACAAGCGTTGCATGTATCGATGGCGGATGAGGCCGTACACATCGGCCCGCCGCCCGCGAACCAGTCCTATATTGTGATCGACAAGGTGATGGATGCCATCCGCCAGAGCGGGGCGCAGGCGGTGCATCCGGGTTACGGTTTTCTGTCTGAAAACGCCAAATTCGCCGAGGCATTGGATGCCGAAGGCGTGGCTTTTGTGGGTCCCCCGGTTGGTGCGATTGAAAGCATGGGTGACAAGATCACCTCGAAGAAAATCGCGCAGGATGCGGGTGTTTCGACTGTTCCCGGTTATATGGGCCTGATCGAAGACGCGGATGAGGCAGTAAAGATTTCGAACGAAATCGGTTATCCGGTCATGATTAAAGCGAGCGCCGGTGGCGGCGGTAAAGGCATGCGGATCGCGTGGAGCGACGAAGAAGCGCGCGAAGGGTTCCAGTCCTCCAAGAACGAGGCCGCGAATTCGTTTGGCGATGACCGGATTTTCATCGAGAAATTCGTGACCCAGCCGCGCCATATCGAAATTCAGGTGCTGTGCGACAGCCACGGTAACGGGATTTATCTGGGCGAGCGTGAATGTTCGATCCAGCGTCGGAACCAGAAAGTGGTGGAAGAAGCCCCGTCGCCCTTCCTTGACCCTGAAACCCGCAAGGCGATGGGCGAACAAGCTGTCGCTCTGGCCAAGGCTGTGAACTACGCCAGCGCGGGTACGGTGGAATTTATCGTGGATGGCGACAAGAACTTCTACTTCCTTGAAATGAACACACGCCTGCAGGTGGAACACCCAGTGACCGAGTTGATCACCGGTGTCGATCTGGTTGAACAGATGATCCGCGTTGCTGCGGGTGAGCCGTTATCCATCACGCAGGACGACGTGACCCTGACCGGCTGGGCCATCGAAAACCGTCTGTATGCTGAAGACCCGTATCGCAACTTCCTGCCGTCGATTGGCCGTCTGACCCGCTATCGCCCGCCACAGGAAACCGCAGCTGGCCCGATGTTGGACAACGGCAAGTGGCAGGGTGACGCGCCCAATGGTGAGGCCGCCGTGCGTAACGATACCGGCGTCTATGAAGGCGGCGAGATCAGCATGTATTACGACCCGATGATCGCCAAGCTGTGTACCTGGGCTCCGACCCGTGAAGCCGCGATTGAGGCGATGCGTGTAGCGCTGGACAGTTTCGAGGTCGAAGGCATCGGTCACAACCTGCCGTTCCTGTCCGCAGTGATGGATCACCCGAAATTCGTCAGCGGCGATATGACAACGGCCTTCATCGCCGAAGAATATCCCGACGGGTTTGAAGGTGTAATCTTGCCCGAGGCCGACTTGCGTCGCATCGCGGCCTCATGCGCGGCGATGCATCGTGTTGCTGAGATTCGCCGCACCCGTGTTTCGGGCCGCATGGATAATCACGAGCGTAAGGTCGGAACCGATTGGACCGTTACCCTGCAAGGCCAGGATTTCGAACTTGCCATCGAGGCGGATCATGACGGGTCAACGGTTACGTTCACTGACGGTGCGGTGATGCGTGTTGCATCAGATTGGACACCGGGCGATCAGCTTGCGTTGCTAGACGTAGACGGCGCTCCGCTTGTTCTGAAGGTCGGCAAAATCTCTGGCGGCTTCCGTATTCGCAATCGAGGTGCTGACCTGAAAGTTCATGTCCGTACACCGCGTCAGGCAGAACTGGCCAAACTGATGCCCGAGAAGTTGCCACCTGATACCTCGAAAATGCTGCTGTGCCCGATGCCAGGACTGATCGTGAAGATCGACGTCGAAATAGGTCAGGAGGTTCAGGAAGGTCAGGCGCTTTGTACGGTCGAGGCGATGAAGATGGAAAACATCCTGCGCGCCGAGAAGAAAGGCGTGGTAGCCAAGATCAACGCAGGCCCCGGCGACAGTCTGGCCGTGGACGACGTGATCATCGAGTTCGAGTGATCATGTCCGCGCGTTCGTCATATATCCAAATGGTCCCGGCGTTTTGCGCCGGGTGCTTTGGGCGTGGCGAATGCGTTCAGCCGCCCTGGCGCCGCTCGCGAATCTCGCGTTCGCGCAGGGGGGTTTTGTCGATGGACCGGCCGATTTCACGCACGCTCCATGGGGACGGTTTGCGCAGTTTGACCACGCCGTCCTTGTCTACGAATACCATTTGGAACCCGCGAGGCCGCAGCTGCGACCGGATCGGAGACCGCGCCGAAGGGTCGGTGTCGGTCAGCACGACCACATCACGGTCGCGCATCGCTGCCTCGCCTTCGGTCAGCATATCGATCTGTTGCTGGAACCGCGGGTCGGCTGGCGTGTCGGCAAAAACGACGATGGGCCGTTTGACCCAAAGAAACTCACTGAGATCGCTGTCACCAGTAGGGCGAACAAATTCGTCTTCCACCGGTGCGGACCCGTCGGCAGCCAAGGCGGCCAGCGGGAATAGTGCCGAGAAAACAAGGGCAAGCGTTCGTATCATGGGGCCTCCTGTTGAATTGAATATAGCCCCTGCGTCGGTGAATGCGACCGGCGAATTGCATCAAAGGTTCAAAATTTTGCGTAAAGCGCTGTCTGAACCAACCCGTCCGAACACCACAACGCGCAGGCCAGGCCCCAGCGCGACCCGAATTGAAAAAAGGATATCGCTATGACCGATACGAAAGACTGGCGCGCGCTAGCCGAAAAAGAGCTGCGCGGGCGTCCGTTGGAGGACCTGACGAAAGAGACGTTGGAAGGCATCGACGTCAAACCGCTCTATACGCAGGAGGACACTGCAAATCTTCCGCATATGGGATCGTTGCCCGGTTTCGGTCCGTTTACGCGCGGGGTGAAGGCGACGATGTATGCGGGGCGGCCGTGGACAATTCGCCAGTATGCCGGGTTTTCGACGGCCGAGGAATCGAACGCTTTTTACCGCCGCAATCTGGCTGCGGGCCAACAGGGCGTCTCGGTTGCTTTCGATCTGGCGACGCATCGGGGCTATGACAGTGACCACCCGCGCGTGGTTGGTGATGTCGGCAAGGCTGGTGTGGCCATCGACAGCGTTGAAGATATGAAAATCCTGCTCGATGGCATCCCGTTGGACAAGGTCTCGGTTTCGATGACGATGAACGGTGCGGTGATCCCCATCCTTGCCAGCTTTATCGTGGCGGGCGAAGAGCAGGGGCACGACAAATCCGTCCTGTCGGGCACCATTCAGAACGACATTCTGAAAGAGTTCATGGTGCGCAACACATATATTTATCCGCCCGATCCTTCGATGAAGATCATCTCGGATATTATTGAATTCACGTCGAATGAGATGCCCAAATTCAATTCGATCTCGATCTCCGGCTATCACATGCAGGAAGCCGGAGCGAACTTGGTGCAGGAGCTGGCCTATACTTTGGCGGACGGGCGTGAATACGTACGCGCCGCAACGCAGGCCGGGATGGATGTGGACAAATTTGCTGGACGCCTGTCGTTTTTCTTTGCCATAGGCATGAACTTCTTCATGGAGATTGCCAAACTGCGTGCCGCACGCACCTTGTGGCACCGGGTTATGACCGAGTTCGGAGCAAAATCCGAGCGGTCGAAGATGCTGCGCACCCACTGCCAGACTTCTGGTGTGTCGCTTCAAGAGCAGGACCCTTACAACAACGTGATCCGCACCGCCTATGAGGCGATGAGTGCGGTTCTGGGCGGTACCCAATCGCTGCATACCAACGCGCTGGACGAGGCGATTGCGCTGCCCACCGATTTCTCGGCACGCATAGCGCGGAATACTCAGTTGGTACTGCAGGAAGAAACCGGCGTGATCGATGTGGTCGATCCGCTTGCCGGGTCCTACTACATCGAAAGCCTGACCAATGAACTGGTCGAAAAGGCCTGGGCATTGATGGAAGAAGTCGAGGAAATGGGCGGTATGACCAAGGCCGTAGCCTCGGGTATGCCGAAACTGCGGATCGAAGAAAGCGCCGCCCGTCGTCAGGCGATGATCGACCGGGGTGACGAGGTTATCGTCGGGGTCAACAAATACCGCAAGGAACAGGAAGACCCGATCGACATCCTGGACGTCGACAATGTCGCCGTGCGTGAGGCTCAGGTGGCACGTCTGGAACGCATTCGCGCCACTCGCGACGAAGCTGCGTGCCAACAAGCGCTGGACGCACTGACCAAGACCGCCCGCGAGGGTGGCAACCTGCTGGCTGCTGCGGTCGAGGCCGCCCGCGCCCGCGCATCCGTAGGAGAGATCAGCATGGCAATGGAGAAAGAATTCGGCCGCCACCGCGCCGAGGTGAAGACTTTGGCCGGTGTCTACGGCGCGGCTTACGAAGGTGATGAGGGCTTTGCTGCGATCCAGAAATCCATTGAGGAGTTCGCCGAAGCCGAAGGCCGTCGCCCCCGTTTGCTGGTGGTCAAGATGGGGCAGGACGGGCATGACAGAGGTGCCAAAGTCATCGCCACAGCCTTTGCCGATATCGGGTTTGACGTGGACGTTGGCCCGTTGTTCCAAACACCTGCCGAAGCTGCGCAAGACGCAGTTGATAACGATGTGCATGTGGTTGGCATTTCCTCGCAAGCCGCGGGGCACAAGACACTGGCGCCGCAACTGGTTGAGGAACTCAAGAAAGCCGGGGCAGAGGACATCATTGTGATCTGTGGCGGCGTGATCCCGCAGCAGGATTATCAGTTCCTTTATGACCATGGTGTTAAGGCGATCTTTGGTCCGGGAACCAATATCCCCGAGGCCGCGCAGGATATCCTGCGTCTGATCCGAGAAGCAAAAGGCTGAGGCCAGCCAAGATTTTTCGCCGAAAAATCTTGTGATTCACCGCCGTTGGCGAAAACATGCGACCAGATCCATCGGGATCTGGTCGTTTTTTGTTGGAGGCAGCGCACGTGTTACTGGATCATTTGGCCGTTGCGGGCGAAACATTGGAAGAAGCCTCGGCCCATATCGAACAGGCATTGGGAGTGCCACTGCAGGCGGGCGGTAAACATGATGCTTTCGGCACGCACAACCGGTTACTGGGTTTGCGGGATGAGCTTTATCTCGAGGCCATCGCGATTGATCCGCAGGCACCAAAACTAAAGCGCACACGGTGGTTCGATCTGGATCGATTTTCTGGCCAGCCGCGCCTAACAAACTGGATATGCCGGGTCTCAGATATCCAGGCCGCACTGTCCATATTCCCAGATGGCGTAGGCCAACCAATTGACCTGACCCGAGGCGCGCTGAGGTGGCAAATGGCGGTCCCGCCCAACGGGCGGCTGCCATTCGACAATCTGTTTCCTGCGCTCATTCAATGGCACGGCGATCTACACCCGGCGCGTATGTTGCAAGGCAGTGGATGCCGCCTGAGACGTTTGGTGGTTTTTCATCCTGACGCTTTGGATCTGGCGCGGTTGCTGGGTAATCTGGAAACCGTGGTGTTCGATACCGGTCCGGCCGCCTTGCGGGCCGAGTTCGAAACCCCGCATGGCCCCCGCGTGCTGGAATGAAAATACGGCGCGCAAAGGTCGCGGACGCCGCCTCAATCGCGGAAATCACCAACACGATCATCCGCGATACGCTTGTGACCTTCACCACGGATGAGCGCAGCGTCGAAAGCATCGCCAAGGAAATCGTTTCTCGTGGGGACGGCTATTGGGTTGCGGGAAAAGGCAAGCAAGTTGTGGGTTTTGCCACCTACGGCCCATACCGCTCCGGGCCAGGTTACGCGCAGTGCCGCGAGCTTACGATCCAATTGGCACCTGATGCGCGGGGGCAGGGGGGTGGGAGGGCATTGATGGCGGCGCTTGAGACCGCCGCCCGGGTGGAAGGTGTGCATGTGCTGGTGGCCGGGATCTCCTCGGCGAATCCTGGGGCGGTCGCATTCCACGCGGCGCTGGGGTTTAAGCAAGTCGGGCACATGCCAGAGGTTGGATTCAAATGGGGCAAACGGTTGGATCTTGTGCTGATGCAGAAAATTATTTCCTCTGACCCACCTGTCGTACCTGACAGTCGCGATTTCGGACGCTAGGGTGCGCCCATGTCGATCTGGACCCGCATATCCGATGCGCTAAGTGCGCTTGCCCAGGGTGAAAGCCTTACGGACGTATTTGAAAAACTGCGCACGCCGCCGGAACGCTCGGTTGCGTTTGCAATTGCCGTGATCGCGCTGGGTGCGAAGATGGCAAAGGCTGACGGGCAGGTGACGCGGGATGAGGTCACCGCCTTTCGCGATGTCTTCCAGATTGCCCGCGATGATGAGGCCGGTGCCGCACGTGTTTTCGACATGGCCCGGACGGACGTTGCCGGTTATCAGGACTATGCCCGCAAGATTGCCCGTATGTTTGCCGATGACAGCACCACGCTGTGCGACCTGATGGAGGGGCTGTTTCACATCGCCATGGCCGACGGGTTCTATCACCCAAACGAGAACGAATTTCTGGAACAGGTCAGCCGCATTTTCGGTCAGACCGACGCGCAGTTCATGGCCTTGCGCGCGCGGTTTGTGCCTGACGCACCCAATGACCCTTATACCGTGTTGGGAGTGCCGCACGACATGCCGCTGCCTGAAATCCGCAAGATTTGGCGGCAACTTGTTCGTGATACCCATCCCGACGCGATGATGGCCCGCGGCGTGCCCGAGGAAGCCATCCGTCTGGCCGAGAAAAAGATGATCGACATCAACCGCGCCTGGGACGAGATCAACGGCGCACAGGCGTAGGCGAATGCGGTTGGCGACCTACAATATTGAATGGTTCGCCAACCTGTTCGACCGCAATGATAATTTGGTCGTCAATGATCGCTGGTCCGGTCGTCACAACGTCACCAAAGCGCAGCAGGTTGAGGCCATCGCCAAGGTTCTGACGGCAATTGACGCGGATGCAGTTTTGATTGTCGAAGCCCCCAATTCCGGGAAATCGCAGGACACCATCCGTGCTTTGCAGAATTTTGCCGAGGCGTTTGATCTGCGCACCTCACACGCGGTGATGGGGTTTCCCAACGATACCCATCAAGAGCTGGCGCTGCTTTACGATCCGAATGTGCTGCAAGCGCGGCACGACCCGGTTGCGGGCAACGATGCGGCCCCCAGGTTCGACGACGTGTTCCATATCGACCTCGATATCGATGCGACCGAGGATCTTGTGCGTTTTTCCAAACCCCCGATGGAACTGGCGGTGCAGATCCGATCCGGCGCGCAGCTTCGCCTGATCGGGGCGCATCTGAAATCCAAGGCCCCGCACGGGGCGGGATCGCGGGATGAGGCGATCCGCATCTCGATCGCGAATCGCCGCAAGCAACTGGCGCAGGCCGTGTGGCTGTCTCGGCGTGTCAAAGCGCATGTCGAGGCCGAGGAACAGGTCATCCTGCTGGGCGATTTGAACGATGGGCCGGGGCTGGATGAGTTTGAACACCTGTTTGGCCGATCCTCGGTCGAAATTCTGCTGCAGGCCGGATTGTTTGACCCGCATGCCGCGGGGACGGACGCAGAGCCGTCAACCGCCCGGTTTGCCCGCGAGGGTGGGCGGTATCTTGAGGCGCTGCTGGACTACATCATGGTCAGTGAAAACCTGCGCGCCAATCGTCCGGCGTGGCGTATCTGGCACCCTTTCAAAGACGCAGGCCTTCGTGCGTCAGAGGACTTGCATCAGGCCTTGTTGACCGCGTCCGACCACTTCCCCGTTACTCTGGATATCGCGTTGTGACCTTTTATCGACGGAAGGCTCTGCTTATATTCTTTGACATGAAACATCTCATTGCGATCTGCGCGTTATCGGTCGCGCTGGCCTTGCCCGCACAGGCCGAGGAAGATACCGGCAAATCCTTGATGGAGCAGGGGGCCGAACTGTTTTTTGAAGGTTTGCGCAAGGAAATGGAACCCGCGCTGGAAGACTTGCAGGGGCTGGTCAGCCAATTTGGCCCAGCAATGCAGTCATTCTTTGAAGAGATGGGCCCAGCCCTGGCCGAACTGGCGGGTGAGATCGAGGACTGGAGCGCCTATGAAGCGCCTGAGATATTGCCCAATGGGGATATCATCATCCGCAAAAAGCCTGAGGATCAACCAGAAGAGCCCGAGCAAATCGAAGAAGAAGCCGACGGAGCGACGGAAATCTAACCTCGGATAGTGACGTGAACCTCTGACTTTAGGGCATTCGCCAAGGAATTCAGGCGCGCTTCGGCCACCTCACTGAACAATGGTTCTGCGGCTTTGGGCAGCCGCAGTTCAAGCTGACGCTTTTTGGGATAGAATCGCAGCGTGCCCATTTTGACATCGTGGTGCATCCACAGCATGGCGCCAAAGCGCATGGCCTTGCCCAGAATTTCAGCCTGTTTCTGATCTTTCTCGTCCAGCAGTTTGTAAAGCGGCTCGAACCGGTTGCCCTCGCGTTTATTGCGATAACGGTGTTGCAGCGCAAGGCCGATAAAAACCCGTTCAGAATGTTTCAATCCGCCCAGATTGGCGCGGGTGACATTGTCGAAACAAATCTCGGCCCGGTAATCGGGATGGGCGCGCCAGCTGACGTCGTGCAGCAGGCAGGCAGCCTTGATCAGGCGCACGCGTGCCTCTGGAGCGGATTTGAACAACGGCATGACAAAATCAAACAGGTGTTTGCCAAATCCGGGCAGACGGGCATCTTTGGCTTCGGAGAAGTAGCTGGCTTCGATCAACGGGTCACGGTCGCGCAGAATCTGCGGCATTTGTTCGTACAGCAACCCTTCGCGGATGCCATAGCTTGAGATCGCGATGTCCTTTGGTTTGAAAGTGCGGATCAGCCGCGCCAGAACGTCCATCGCATAGGGGATCAGCGCCATGCGGGAACTAGACACGCCCGCCTGACTGCGCAGCTGATCCGGATCACCTTTTTCGATGAACTTTATGGTCTCACGGACCTGCTTTGTGGTCATGCGGTATTCATGCAGCACGTTCAGCGGATAACCCCGGCGCAGCATGTCCAGACGTGCAAAAGCACGCCAGCTGCCGCCCACCAAAAACAGGCGATCCCGCTGCGGCCCCAGCTGATCCCGCAGTTCTTCCATGGTGGCCTTGATATGGGCCTTGCGCGCGCGCCGCCCGCCCTTGATATCGCGTAGTTTCAATGGCCCCAGGGCCGAGGTCAGACGGCGCCCGACTTGACCGTCGCCAATCTCGGCCAGTTCCATGGATGAACCGCCAATGTCGCAGATCAGGCCATAAGCCCCGGGCCAGCCCAGCAACACACCCTGCGCGGACAAGCGCGCCTCTTCGCCGCCGTCTATGACCTGAACGGTCAGACCGGTTTCCGAATGAACCTGATTGCAAAAATCCGGTCCATCCTTGGCTTCGCGCACTGCAGCGGTTGCCACGACATGCAGGCCCGGTAGGTCCAGATCATTGGCCAATTGCTGAAACCGGCGCAAAGCGGACAGCGCACGCTTGCGCCCGCGCGGGTTAAGGAACCCGGATTCCGACAGGCCCGCACCCAGCTCGCACATTATCTTTTCATTGTAGAAATAAGCCGGGGATCGCGCGGCCCCGTCAAAGATTACCATCCGGACCGAGTTCGATCCAACGTCGACCACGCCCACCCGCGACAGGGCGCGGGCCTCGGGGTTGTCGAACAAGGGCTTGCCGAACGATCCCCAGTCCGGGATTTTGGCTTCTGCAATCTGATCCATGTCTATTCCAGATATTCGGGTGGCAGAATGCGAAATCGCAGTGTGCGGGTCAATTGTCGGATGCGACATCTGTCATGTCCGCGTTTAGCACCCGGATCGCAAGAGCGCGGGTGATTTCCCGCTTTTCCGACAAGGCTAGATGATCCAACCGGGCTACGACCTCGGCTGCGGTCTTGAACCGCCGATCCATGTGCTTGACGAGATAGGCAATCACGTCTGGTCCGGGATTCAGTTGGCGGTCGACAAACAGCTTGGCCAGAACGGCCCCCAAAAGGGCATCGTCCGGTGGGTCCAACGCCACGTGATGCGCCCCTTCGATCCGGCTTTGCAGATCGGGCAGTGGCAGTTCCCACAGCTTTGGCGCTAACCGCCCGGTCATCAACAACGCATGGCCTTCTGCCAGCACCAAGTTGTGCAGGTGAAACAGGGTTTTCTGCTGATCGAGGTCGCCTGCGACCATCGGAATATCTTCGACCGCTATCGGAGTGCTGGCCAAGGCGGGCACGTCTTCGTACCGCACATCGCGGGCCTGAATGATCCGCCCGCCGGTTTCGGCAGCCCAGACATGGGCCAGATGCGTTTTGCCAGACCCGGCAGGGCCGCTGAGGACCAGCTTGTTGCCGGGCCACGACGTCGCCGAGATCATCGCAACGGCCAGCGCATTGGCGGGCGAGACAAAAAAATCCTCGCGGCCCAGTGCGGTTTTGGCCGGTAGATCAAAGCTGAGTTGTTGGGCCATTTATTCGTCTTCCTGCTTCAACCCGTCGAGGCCGGTATACAGGCGGCTGTCCAGATAGATTGAGGTCAGGAACCGGGCGACCACGCCCAGCGCTGCGGCAACCGGAACAGCAACCAGCATACCCACAAAGCCGAACAGCGCGCCAAAGACGGACAGGGCCAGCAGCAGCCAGACAGGGTGCAACCCGACCGAGCTGCCAACCAGCTTGGGCGTCAGGAAATTGCCCTCGGTCACCTGTCCCAGCGCGAAGATGCCTGCCACCAGGCCGATATGAAGCCAATCGCCCCAGAACTGAAACAGCGCAAGGCCGATAGCCAACGTGCCGCCAATCAGGGCACCCAGATAGGGGATGAATGTCACGAGCCCTGCGATGAAGCCCACGATCAGGCCGAATTGCAGACCAACGATCATCAGCGCAACGGCGTAGTAGGTGCCCAGGATCAGACAGACGGTTCCCATGCCGCGGACGAATGAGGCAAGAACATCGTCAATCTCACCCGCCAGCCGCTTGATCGTTGGGGCGTGGTCACGAGGTAGCAGCTCTCCTATGCGGGCTATCATACGATCCCAATCTAACAACAGATACACGGCAACCACCGGCACGATGACAAGCAGAACCACCACGTTGATGGCTGATCCCAGCGAAGCGGCGACGGATTGCAGAACGTCTCCAGTTTTGGATTGCAACGTCTCGCCCAGCGACACAAGGAATTGGTGAGAGCTGGATTCGGTATCCAGCAGGGATGGGAATTGTTTTTCGATGAAGCCGCGCAGTTCTTTGAGCAGACTGGGCATAACTTCGACCAGATCGATCAACTGGGTGATCAGCGCGGGCACCACCATCAGCACCATCAGCACAAATCCCAGAACGCCGACAATGGTGATAATCCCTGTCGCGGCCATTCGCGTCAGCCCCAAGTTTTCCAACCGGTCTGCAATTGGGTCAAGGAAGTAAGCGATTGCTCCGCCAATCACAAAGGGCAAAAGAACGTCGCCAAGTGCCCACAATAGAAGCACAAAAACTACAGCGGCTATGCCCCAGTACCTGAGCTGATCCTTCACCGGCAAAGCCATGGCTGTCCCCTTGTTTTCGGCTCTTGCCAGTGTTCTTGGCGCATGCAGCCCCATGATGCAAGCGCTTCATCGCCCGTACATTTCCCGGGCGCTAATCGCTGAGCGTGCCCAGTTCAGGCGTGGCGTCATGGGCGGCCTCGTCCGGCCAGTTGGTGCGCCAGATTTCCGCAGACCAATGGCCGCAATGTACCGCGGGCCGATCAAAGCCGGGCAGGGGGGCGACCAGAGGTGAAACCACCACGTCATGGCGGGGCACGGCAAAATAAGGAAACGAGTAACGTTCCTGTCCCGAGCGATTCACCACCCGATGCGGCGTAGATTTCAGCCTCCCGCCGGACCAAAGTTCCAGCATATCCCCGATATTGACGACAAACCCGCCCGGCGGGCAGTCAGGGCTGACCCAACTATCGTCCATGGTTTGCACCTCGAGCCCGCCAACGGGGTCAGGGGCGATGATGGTCAAGGCATCGGTGTCCTTGTGGGGATGAATGCCATAGCCGCCCTCATCGGGGGCTTGAGGAGGATAGTGCAGCAAAGTCATGTTGGTCATGGGGTCGCGGAAAGCGTCCCGCAATTGGAGTGGGGGCAGGCCCAGACCTGTTTCCAACGCACCCAGCAAGGCATCTGCAACGCGGTCGAGTTGGGACCAGTAGTCAAGGATCATTCCGCGAGCGTCTGGCACCTGCGACGGCCAGACATTCGGGCCGTACAAGGCACAATCGTTGCGGATCGGCGCATCGCTGGCGACCTCATAGTGCAACTTGTAGCCTTCGTATTTGTCCGCCTTGCCAGACCCGTCATTTGGGGTGAAGAACCCCAGCGGGATGAACCCGCGATAATTGTCGCGGGTGATGGCCTGATCCCACTTGGCACCTTCTTCAACGTCAAAGATGGCCTGCACACAGGCGCGCATTTTTTGAACCGTGTCAGTGGGTATGTCGGTTCCGGTGATCGACAAAAAACCGATATCAGTGCAGGCGCTCATGACCTGCTGAACGGTCTGCTCATAATCCGCATGGGACGCATTAAACAGCGGGGCGATGTCTATAGTGGGAATGCCACCCATCAGTGAACCCTGACGCCTTGGCGGTCAAGTTCAGCATGAACCGGGGCTAGGTTCAGCCCATGCAAGTCCTGATTGCTCTTCAGAGACAGGGCGGCTGCAATCCCGGCACCCTGACCCATGACCGCACAGCAGGACATATTGCGGGTGGCGGCATGGGCCACCTTGTCCGCCCCGTGCGACCGGCCTGCAACCAGCAGACCCTTAACGCCTTTCGGCAGCATCGAACGGTAGGGCACATGCATATACCGGCCCGTGGTCGGCAGGATCAGGATGCCATAGCCGTCGATGAATTCAGGATAGATGCCGATCGTATCCTCGAACCGACCCTGATGCCGGGCGTCGTCCTCGGTCATATTGTAGATCGCATCGATCTTGCGGGTGTCGCGAATGCCGATGGTCATGCCGAAATTCCGCAGACGCGCGTTTTCGCAGCCGGGCATGAAACGGCGCAGCGCCTCGATGGCTAGCATTGACTGTCGACGGCCCTCGATCTCGCCACGGGTCAGGCTATCGGGATCGGTGCCGTCTATCCCGTCCATATGGATCAGGTTCATATAAGTCAGCTCACCCGTATCGTGGACCGCGCCCCAAGTGCCGGCGATGGTGTTCAGATGCGGTGGGATCAGACCCTGTTCGATGGCTTGCTGGAACGGTTTCTTGACGAAGGGTGAGAACATGTCGTCCTCTTTGCCACTGGTTTCAATGTTCCACTCGCCACCGCCGCCCCAGTCCTTATAGGTCTGCGGGTCGGCCTTGACGCCCTCCATAAAGGCGCGCTTGTCGACGCCTGCCAGATGGAACATGACCGAAGCGGCCATCATATCCTCGCGCGCGGTCTTGTAGGTGGGCGCGCCTGCGCGATGGGCTACATCCGCGTCCCCGGTGGCGTCGATCACTACCTTGGCCAAAATCGCCTCACGCCCAGCTTTGGATTCGGTGATGACGCCGGTGATCCGGTCACCATCCATGATTGGAGCAACGAATTGACGGTGCAACATTGGATGCACCCCGGCCTCTTCGACCAGCTTGTCAGCAACCAGTTTGAACCCTTCGCTGTCCAACTCATAGCTGAGCGACTGGCTTTCTGGCACCGCTGCCCCCATGTCCCGGGCGCGGGTTTCAAATTCCAGACCAATGCCGCCTGCTTCGACGGTTTTCTCATGGCGGTACCAAGCAAATCCTTCGACACCCACGGCGGTGATATTGCCACCCATGCAGCCAAAGCGGTCGACCAGAGACACTTCGGCCCCTGCGCGCGCTGCCGCCAAGGCAGCGGCCAGCCCCGCGGGGCCGGAGCCCACAACTAGAACGTCGGTTTTGTGAACGACGGGAATTTGACGGGCGGGTTCCTGAATGGTTTGCATCGGCGCCTCATGGGTTTGCATTTTAGCCACCATTGAAAACCTTGGCTGGCGGGTCAATCAAAATTCCGACCGTCCCGAGGTCGCAAAATAACCAATGGCCGATTGCCCCCGGCGGGGCTTTGGAATAAGGACCTTTGAAGTCGAATTCTCACCCGTGAAGGTCATACAATGCGCCTCAGCCGTTACTTTCTGCCCGTTCTCAAGGAAAACCCGTCCGAGGCCCAGATCGTCAGCCACCGGCTGATGCTGCGCGCCGGGATGATCAAGCAAGCATCGGCCGGGATTTATTCCTGGCTGCCGCTGGGTTTCAAAGTTCTGCGTAAGTTGGAAAATATCATCCATGAAGAGCAGGCGCGCGCAGGTCATATCGCGATCCAGATGCCGATTATCCAATCGGCAGACCTATGGCGTGAATCCGGGCGCTATGATGACTACGGTCAGGAAATGCTGCGTATGAAGGACCGGCATGACCGGGATATGCTGTTCACGCCCACGGCCGAAGAGCTGGTCACCGATATCTTCCGCGGCCACGTCAGCAGCTACAAGGACCTGCCGCTGACGTTGTACCAAATCCAGTGGAAGTTCCGTGACGAGATCCGCCCGCGCTTTGGCGTGATGCGGGGGCGCGAGTTCTACATGAAGGACGGGTATAATTTCGACCTGACCAAAGAGGACGCGCTGCACGCCTATAACCGTCATCTGGTTACCTACCTGCGCACCTATGAGCGCATGGGCCTGCAGGCTATTCCGATGCGTGCTGATAGCGGCCCGATCGGCGGCGACAACACCCATGAATTCCTCGTACTGGCCGATACGGGTGAATCCGAAGTGTTCTATGACAGCGCCGTCACCGACCTGACGTTTGGTGATCGTCAGATCGACTATGACAGCCGAGAGCAGTGTCAGGCCATTCTGGAAGAGTTCACCTCGAAATACGCCCGTACCGATGAAACCCATGACGAGGCGCTGTTCAATCAGGTGCCCGAAGATCGCCGCCGTGTGGCGCGCGGGATCGAAGTGGGGCAGATTTTCTATTTCGGTACCAAGTATTCCGAGGCGATGGGCGCTACCGTTCAGGGCCCCGATGGCAAACCAACGCCGGTCCATATGGGCAGCCATGGCATCGGTGTCAGTCGTCTGATCGGTGCGATCATCGAAGCCAGCCATGACGATAAGGGCATCATCTGGCCCGAGGGCGTAACACCGTTCCATTGCGGTATCGTAAACCTCAAGCAGGGTGATGATGAGGCTGACGCCGCCTGCGACAAACTCTATGGCGCGCTGACCGCTCTGGGTCTTGAGCCGCTGTATGATGACCGCAACGAACGGGCAGGGGGCAAGTTTGCCACCATGGACCTGATCGGCTTGCCGTGGCGTATCACCGTCGGGCCGCGGGGTCTGAAAAACGGCGTCGTTGAGCTGACCTGCCGCCGTACCGGTGAAAGCGAGGAGTTGAGCCCCGAAGCTGCCGTCACGAAAGTTGCCGAAATCTATGAGCAAATCGCCTGAACAGGATCATCGGCCGCTGATCTCGGTCGTCACCGTTACGCGGAACCTGATCGAAGCAGGGCGCGAGGTGCAAGTCCTCGCCGCCCTGGACAGCGTGCAGTCGCAAAAGCTCCGTGACATCGAGCATGTGATCTGGGACGGCCAATCCGATGACGGAACGCAGGACCTGCTGAAAGACACGATTCAGAAATTCTCGGAGTCGGGCGACCCCATTCCTGTGCGGTATTTCTGTGAGGCAGACAAAAGCCTGTATGACGCGATGAACCAGGCGGTTGATCGGTGTCGCGGCGAGTATGTCTTGTTTCTCAACTCGGACGATCTGATTGCAGACCCTGACAGCCTGTTGAGGGTGCAAAAAGCTATCGAGCCCGATAAGCCCGATTTTGTGTATGGTGAAACCGTCTTTTTCGATGATGAGGGCAACCGCCGTCATGCCCGTCGGCTAACCCCGAAATCCATCTTGCAGCGCTTACCATTCGGTCACAATGCGATGGTCCTGAAACGGGCGTTGTTTCAGGAATTGGGCGGTCACGACCTACAATTCCGTATCGCCGCGGACTATGACATGGTTTTGCGAATGATCCTGTCTGGCCATTCCGGCCAGCGGTTGCAGGCCCCAATATCACTGTTTCGGATCGGTGGAGTATCAGCAGACACAGACGCTGCCGGGGCCGAAATGGCCGCATGTTGGCTGAAAAACTACAGTCAGTTCTGCGATCTGTCCGGGTACTCGGACGCGCAGCGCTTTGGGTGGTACAAGCAAGGCCATTTGCCGGTTCGGGTTTCAGGCGCCATTTTGCTGAAATCGCTATCGCAGCCTGCTATCGCGCGTGCCGCGCTTTACAGCCTGACAAAGACGTTACGTCGCAAGGCTCAGTTCTGGCGGTCTTTCTAGGTTCACTGCGGTTCCGGTCGTTCCGTCAGAATTTCACCATCCGCACTGTTGCCGCGTGCAACGACAATCGGACGGCCCAGACGTCTGACCAGATCTTTGTATTCGAACCCTAGAAAGCGTATCCCACAAACCCGTTGATCGGTCGTGCGATCCGTAATGCACAGCCGCCCCTGACGGAACGCCAATCGGTATCCTTTGTCTTTCAGGATATCGGTCAAACTTGCCCAGCTTGCCGCTGTATCGAAAACAGGGCGAATGACTGCGCGCAACAATGCTGCTGTTTCACAATCCAGTTCTGAAGATGCGTTTCGGACCAAAATCGGGTCCAACAATTCCTTATTACTCTTTACAAACATGAGCGACTCCCGCTCTAAAAATGATATCCCCCTTACATCTAAGGTGACAAAGTTTTAAAAAATAAGCAAAAGGCGAAAGAATATTGCTTAATCAATGTTGCATTTTGAGTTCAGTAACTCACGCAACGGCCCTATTGACTTCATAGCTGAAACAATTGGGGGTTGTCTGTGAAGGGGGTCACAACCAAGGGTGTAATCTGGATCTTTTCTCTCTCCTTTCGCCAGAGCGAGCTTCCCGACACCTAGGGTGATTCGTATTGGGCCATGCCAATAAAAGTCGCAGGATTGCCTATCGCCGGGCGGGACGCGCATAACCACCTTGACCATCCCGGCAAATGCCGAAAGGGTCGCGCAAACCAAAAAGCCCCGGAGCAGACATGGCCAAGACGCCCCCGCCCTTTGCCCCATTCGAATGGAAGATCGCCTGGCGATACCTGCGCGCACGCCGTGCCGAGGGCGGTGTCAGCGTGATGACCTGGATTTCACTGATCGGAATTACACTGGCGGTGTTTGCCCTGATCGCGACGCTGGCCGTTCGGTCCGGCTTCCGATCCGAGTTCGTGGGTACCATTCTGGGGGCCAATGCGCATGTCACTGTCTACTCGGCGGGTAATTTCGATGCGCAGGGTAACCTGGACCGCACCATCGCGGATTATGACGGAGTGGCTGAGCGCGTTGCGCAGGTGCCCGGCGTTGAACGCGCCGCGCCCTTGGTCAAAGGGCAGGTGCTGATTACCAATCGCGAGCGCAGCAGCGGGGTTGAGGTCTTTGGCATTCAGCCTGACGACCTGCTGGACTTGCCCGGCGTCGCCGAAAGCGAACAGGCGGTTGGGGATCTTTCCGAATTCCAGAATGGAGAGGACGTTATCGCCATCGGTTCGGGCGTGGCGCGCAGTATTGGGGCAACTGTGGGGGATACGGTCAAACTGACGTCCCCTAACGGGGTGAAGACGGCCTTTGGTACCTCACCTCGTGTGAATGCCTATCGGGTGGTCTATGTCTTCTCGGCCGGGCGCTATGATATCGACCGCACCCGCGTTTATATGCCGTTCGAACAGGCGCAGGGCTTTTTCAACCGCGAGGGCGTTGCGGATGAGATCGAGGTGATGGTTGACCGCCCTGAAGAACTGACACCGATCCTGATCCCTATTCTTGAGGCCGCCGGCGAACGAAGTCAGATCTGGACCTGGCAGGACGCCTCGGGCGGGTTCCTGCGCGCGTTAGAGGTCGAGGACAACGTGATGTTTATCATCCTGTCGATCCTCGTGTTGATTGCGGCGATGAATATCGTCTCGGGGTTAATCATGCTGGTGAAGAACAAGGGGCGCGATATCGGCATCCTGCGCACCATCGGTCTGAGCGAGGGATCCGTACTGAGGGTGTTCTTCATCTGCGGTGCATTCACCGGCATCATAGGCACCGTGATGGGTGTTGTTCTGGGTTGCTTGTTCGCGATTTATATCGATCCGATCTTTTCGTTCGTGAACTACGTCATGGGTGGCGGTGTCTGGGACCCTTCCATTCGCGGCATCTATGCCCTGCCCGCCGAACTGCACCTGTCGGACGTGTTGAAGGCAATCGGCTTGTCGCTGGGCCTGTCCTTTTTCGTCACCTATTTCCCCGCCCGCCGCGCGGCGCGGCTGAATCCGGTTGAGGCGCTGCGCTATGAATGATGTGACATTGCGATTGAGCGGTCTGACCAAGACCTATCTGAAGGGCACACCGGGCGAGGTTCAGGTGCTGCGTGGGGCCGATCTGGAACTGCACGCGGGCGAAGCGGTGGCGCTGGTTGCACCATCCGGCGCGGGCAAGTCGACCCTTTTGCACATTGCCGGTTTGCTGGACACGCCGGATGACGGCTCGGTCGAGATTGCGGGTCAGAATTTCAAAGGTAAGGGCGACCGGACACGCACCGCATTGCGGCGTCAGGACGTCGGGTTCGTCTATCAGTTCCACCATCTGCTGCCCGAGTTCACGGCGCTGGAGAATATCACCTTGCCGCAACTGGCCAACGGGGTGTCCGAGGCGGCGGCACAAGCGCGGGCGAAGTCTTTGCTGGACCGCGTTGGTGTGGCACCGCGCGCTGATCACCGCCCGGCGGCGCTGTCAGGCGGTGAACAACAGCGGGTTGCTTTTTGCCGGGCGCTGGCCAACAAGCCGCGCGTTCTGCTGGCGGATGAGCCGACAGGAAATCTGGATCCCGAAACCTCGGATCAGGTGTTTGACGCGCTGATGGCACTGGTGCGGGACGAAGGGCTGTCGGCACTCATCGCCACGCATAACATGGAACTTGCCGCGCGGATGGACCGCAAGCTGCGGTTGGAGGGCGGTATACTCAGGCCAGTTGAGTGATCGCAACGCCCGCGGCCATCACGGCGATCCCACCTGCGCGTATCCATGTCAGCGGCGTGACTTGCGCGCCGAAAAGCCCGAAGTGGTCGATGGCTGCCGTGCTGATCAGTTGCCCGAGTAAAACGAAGAACACCGCATTACCGACACCGAAATGCGGTGCGACATGGGTGATGGATAGGACGTAAAAGGCGATCAGGACACCGGCCAATAGCAGGTGTTTCGGGGCCTGCGTGACTTTGGGCAGCGCGCCCGTGCCGGTAAATAAAACCATCACCAGCGCGGATGCTGCGAACGCGATGGCGAACAGGATGACGGCGGCGGTGGTCGGTGATCCGATCAGCTTTCCAAGCGCCGCGTTCAGAGCGGCAAGGATTGGAACGCCAATCCCGGCGGCCAGCATGATAACTGCATATTGTGTCATTGCCCGTACCCATCTGCTTCGTTGATCTGGATCATTGCGCCAAGCCGGCCCTCGGGCAAGCCTGTATATGTCAATCGTGACAGGAGGATGCGATGCCCAGACCCCTAATGACTGCCGTTTCGTTCGGAGTGCTTGTGACCGCTGCACAGGTCGCGGCACAGGATGTGGATACCGGGGCCGAGCTGTATCAGCACTATTGTGCAACCTGCCACGGAATCGATGCGACCGGGCATGGGCCGATGGCGGGGATATTGGTCATTCAGCCGGTTGATCTGACCAAGCTGGCCGGAGAAGACGGTGTTTTCCCAACTGCGCGCGTCGTTGCGCGGATTGACGGGCGCGATCCGTTGGTCAGCCACGGCAGCCCGATGCCAGTCTATGGTCCTTATTTCGACGGGCAGGACACCTCGATGAAAACACCCGAGGGGCAGCCGATTCTGACCAGCCAGCCGATCGTGGATCTGATCGCCTATCTTGAAACATTGCAAGGCGGGTAACGTCTAGCGGCAAATGCCTTCGGTCTTTGCGCCGCTCCAGGGGATGACGATATCGCGCTCACGCGGTTGGTTCGGCAGGGGTGAAATGTCGAAATGCGCGCCCAGCATGTCGTGCAAGCGTTGGGTGCGGGGGGCTTGAGGGTCCAGCGCCCGGCAGCAGACATATTCCTCGACAATCGCGCCTTGTTGTTCAAACCCGTAGGATAGGAAGTCGGACGAGGTTTCGATATCAAACAGATAGGGGTCCTTGTTGCCACCATGCTCGGCCGCTGCACGCAAAGGGTGATAGCCTGTGGTTTTCCGGTTCTGCCATTGCCACACATGTGTCAGCTCATGCGCCAGCAGCATTCCGGCGATTAGGTTCATCTGCTCGGGGAAGTCGGACATATAGTCCTCAAGATACCACTCACGCGTGAAATAGACCTTGTTGAACAGGGCTACGGCGGCGGGCTTTGCTGTGACGACCCCTTCGGTCGGGGCTGGCAATATGCGTTCACGGCAGGCCAGACGGGGCCGTTCCTTGCGGTAAAACGTGATTGGCGCGACCGGAGCCCCCTCGACCAGGCGCACCCGATCCAGATTCAGCGACTCGCCCTGAACAGCGGTGGCAAAAGCACGTTCCTGCTCGGTCAGCGGGCGACCGCAGGATGCAAGCAGAAGGAGAACCATCATCAAAATGCGGCAGGTCATGAAGTGAGCCTAGTGTGAAGCACCCGCACTGCAACCGGTTTTACAGGCTCATCGCCAAAACTTGGCTGATTTCCGTCAACGACCGCCCGGATTGGTCCATCCAGGTGTTGAATGCGTCTTGAACGGCAGCCATCGCCTTCTTGGAGCTTGGCGCTTTGTCGATCACGCCTTCAGCAATCAATCGGGCGGTGACGTCCCGCGACAGGATGAAACTGTCGCGCCCGGCAAATCGCATGGCGTATTGCGCCGAGGCCCCACCCAGACGCGACCCGCGCTTGCCTAGCATCGCCAGCAAGCCGACGTAATCAGTCGAGGGCCAGCCGCCCAGCACCTTTCCCACACCACCTTCCTGACGCAGTTCCAGCAGAAACGCGGCATTGTCGCGGACCGTGGCGATCTTGGTGCCATTGCGGACAATGCGGGTGTCTTGCAGCAGGGCGTCGAACTTCTCATCATCCATAAAGGCGCAGCGACCGACGTCAAAACCATCAAAGGCAGCTTCAAACCCATCCCATTTGCTTTCGATAACCTTCCAGTTGAACCCGGCCTGAAAGACGCATTTCGTGATGATCGACAGCCAGCGATCATCGGGCAGGGCGGTCAACTCAGCCACGCTTTTAGGTTTGCTCAGCTTGGCCCGCAACGCGTCGGGCCCACCGTGGCGATTGGCAGCCATGGTGTAGATCTCATCGAAATGGTGCATCGGTGTCCTCCGCAGGCAGGGTTGCCTGTTCATTGTCGGGTTGCAAGCGTTGAAACAATATGCCCAGAACATGCGCGGAAACCCCATGCGCCGCACCCGACTTGATTTCGGACAAGGATCATGCCGCGTCACGGACCTAAATAGGGGCCAACATTGACGGAGAATACCATGCTGGGTTGGGCCCTTTTCCTTGCCGCACTGATCACCTTTCTGCTGACCCACGCCATCCCCGCCCGACCCGTCGTGCGCGGGCGGTTGATCGACGTGATGGGACGCAGGGGGTATTTTATGGCCTATTCCGCGTTGTCCCTGCTAGTTTTGGGCTGGCTGATCGTCGCCGCAGCGCAAGCGCCCTATGTTGAAGTAATTCCACCGCTTCCCATCCTACGTTGGGTGCCGCTGTTGACCATGCCTGTGGTGTGCTGGTTGGCGGTGGCAGGTTTGACAATCCAAAATCCGTTTTCTTTTGGCGGCCTGGGTCACCGTCGGTTCGACCCCGAAAACCCCGGTATCCTGCGCACCACGCGTCACCCGCTTCTTGCTGCCATGATGCTGTGGGCCTTGGCGCATCTTCTGGCGAATGGCAGCCTGTCGCATGTCATCTTATTTGGTCTTTTTGCAGGTTTTGCGGCGTGGGGCATGGCGCTGATCGATCAGCGCAAGGCGCGCGATATGGGGATCGAATGGGTACGCCTATCCCGCAATACGGCGCGGTTTTCCCTGCGCGCGCCGCAACCCTGGCCTGGCTTGGGGATCGCGCTGATTTCCTTGGCCGCATTTGTGGTTCTGCTTCACCTGCACGCGCCTGTGATCGGCCTTTCGCCCCTGCCATAACGCAAGGAGTGGCCGGACCGGGTCATGCGTGCTATCTGGAAAGTCACACTTTAGGACTATGAGGGTCTTTCAATGTATCTGGCCTATGTTACCACCACCGATCGCGGCGCGACCGACCGCCTGCTGAGCGCCGTTGCCGAACATCTTCTGGCCAACGATGCCCGTCTGGTCGGCGTGGTTCAAACTAACACCGAATGCGCCGACAGCAGCAAATGCGACATGGATGTCCGTGTGCTGCCAGATGGCGAGACCATCCGCATCTCGCAATCTCTGGGCGAGCATTCGCGCGGTTGTCGGCTGGACCCGGCTGCGTTGGAGCGGGCTGTGGGGTATGTCACCAACTCGCTTGAGGATGCGCCGCAGTTGCTGATCATCAACAAGTTCGGCAAGCATGAGGCTGACGGGCGCGGTTTTCGCCCGGTGATCGCCGAAGCGTTGACACTGGATATCCCCGTGCTGGTCGGCGTGAACGGTTTGAACAAGGAAAAGTTTCAAGAGTTCACCGGCGGCGCGGCCGAGCAGTTGGAGCCGAACCTCGAAGCCATCTCTGCTTGGTTCGACCGGGTCAACGCGCAACGCGCGGCTGCGGCCTGAGTTAACCTCTCGTTGGGTAAACCTCTGTAATCCTGACTTGTTTCGTTCCACCTGTGCTGCAATCTTCGATTTCGGAGGAGATTGCACATGTGGACCAACTGGGCCGGAAACCAGCGTACGCAGACGCCGATCAAACGCCCAACCTCGATTTCCGAGTTGCAGCAAGCCGTGGCGCAGTCAGGCACGCTGCGGGTCGTTGGGGCCGGTCATTCGTTCACACCCATTGTTGCCGGTGGGGATCGGATACTGGACTTGTCGGATATCGACTTGCCAGTGGTCGGAGAAGTCGGGGAAGACAAGGTTTGGGTGAACGCAAATGCCCGGCTGCGCGACTTGTCTCCGGCCTTGGCGGGGCAGGGGATGGCTTTTCGCAATCTCGGTGACATCAACACACAGTCTTTGGCCGGTGCAGTATCAACCGCCACACACGGCACCGGACGCTCGCTGCCCTGTCTGGCAGCGGAAATCACCGCCGCAAAACTGGTCAGCGCGGGTGGGGATATTCTGACAACCGACGACCTTCCGCTTGAGATGGCGCAAGTCACTTTGGGCATGTTGGGCATTTTGACCGAGGCCCAAATCTCGGTCGTGCCGAAATACAACCTGCGCCGAAGGGTACGATTGGCTGATCTGCAGGACTGCATCGCCAACATGCACCAGAACTGGGCACAGAACCGAAATTTCGAGTTCTTCTATATTCCTTTCACCGGTAAGGCCGTCGAGCTGCGCCATGAAATTTCAGACGCAGCCGAAAGCAGGGCACCACGTGATCTGGACATGATTGCCGTCAAAGTGCTGAAGCTGGCGCGCAATGTTGGTCGGCTCAGCAGTGGGCTACGCGATTTGCTGTTGCGACTACTGACCATGGCGCAATCGGACGAAGACTATGTGGGCGAAAGCTGGCGGGTGCTGTGCAGTGACAGGCATATTCGGTTCAAAGAAATGGAATACCACCTGCCGCCCGACGTCGCCCAAGATGTTCTGCAAGAGGTCATTACCCGGCTGCATCGCGACCACAAGGATATCTATTTCCCAATTGAAGTCCGCCAAACTGCGGGCGACTCAGCCTGCCTATCCCCATTTCAGGGCGGGCCGCGCATTTCAATAGCAATCCACACAGATGCGGACGAGGATCACCGGCGATACTTTGACGCCATTGAACCATTATTTGTCGAAGCGGGCGGACGACCGCATTGGGGCAAAATGCACAGCTTGGGCTTCACAGAACTATCCACCATGTATCCTGATTTCGACCGTTTCTGCGCGCTGCGGGAACAATTGGACCCGTCGGACAAGTTCCTAATGCCCGCGCTTGCCAGGCTTTTTCGACCATGATGGACTATCTCCAAAACTTCTCTGAAACGCTGCGTGCGTATGGCGTGGACAAGCCGGTCGCGGTGGTTGATCTGGACAGGCTCGATGCAAATTGTGCCTTGGCGGTGGACAGGTCGGATGATGGGTTGGGCCGTCGATTGGTCGCCAAATCCCTGCCTTGTTTGCCGCTGCTGGATCATATTCGGGGTCTGATCCAGACCTCGGGCCTGATGACGTTTTCCGAGCCCATGCTGCTGGCACTTTTGAAGGCCGAGCCGAAAGCCGACCATTTGATCGGCAAACCGTTGCCGGTCCGGTCAGCTGCGCGCGTTCTGAGCGAATGTCCAGACGCTGCTGCGCGGGTTCAATGGCTGATCGACTCGTCAGAACGGTTGCAATCCTATCTGGCCCTTGCAGCGGATCGTCAGCTAGCCCTGCGCCTGTCGCTTGAGGTTGATATCGGCCTGCATCGCGGTGGCTTTCAACCAGATCAAGTTGCGCGCATTGCGCAAGAAATTGAGACAAACCCTAATGCGCGGTTGTCCGGTGTTATGGGGTACGAGGCGCATCTGGCCAAACTGCCGCATTTCTTGCGCAAACGTGCCTTTCGGGCCAGCGCGGATGCGTTCGATCACGCCGTTTTCAACCTGCCGAATGAGGCCAAAGGGCTGTGCCTCAACACGGGTGGCAGTCTGACTTTTCAGTCCTACCGCACAACAGGTAAGACTACCGAGATCGCTTTTGGGTCGGTCCTCGTGAAACCCACAGATTTCGACCACAAAACGACACAGGGATTTCAACCCGCAGCGTTCATCGCGACTCCGGTTTTGAAAACCATGCCCGGTAATTCGCTGCCGGGATTGGATTTTCTGGCCCGGCGCAAAACCGATCTTGCGATTGTCGGGGGGTATTTCCGCGCTAATCCGGTATTTCCCAACGGCTTTGGCTATTCCTCCATTTTCGGACGTTCAACCAATCAGGAGGTCTGGACAGGCCCACCTGATGCGCCCGTCAAACCCGGCGACATCGCCCTGCTACACCCAAGTCAGAGCGAAGCTGTGCTGAACCAGTTCGGGATCGTATTGGCGGTTAGGGGTGGTCAGGTGGTAGACGAATGGGAATGCCTGCCGAATTAACGGCCCCTTGCACTTTGTCACCATCAGAAGAAGATGGTGGGCGACCCTGGAATCGAACCAGGCGTGCGTCTCCGCGAGGGAGTTACAGTCCCCTGCCACACCTTGCGGCCTGTCGCCCACTGTCAGGCGTTGCACCTGACGTGGAGGCGTGATTACTAGCGCCTTAAAGGAGCGTCAACAGGAAAATACCGCTTTGACGCAGGAAACCGATTTCCCGGCCCGGAGGCCCAAGAAATGAAGAAACCCAAGTGGGTCGTTGAGAAAGAACAAGCCCGTAAAGCGGCTGCATCCGAAACTGTTTGGCTGTTTGGCCTTCACGCTGTACGCGATGCGTTGATGAATCCGAAGCGGCAAAAACTGCGTTTGATCGTGACGCGAAATGCGCAGGACAAGCTGACAGAGGCCATTGATTTTGCAGGGATTGAGGCCGAAATGGTCGATCCGCGCAAATTCACCGCGCCGATTGATCCGGGGTCTGTCCATCAAGGCGCAGCGCTTGAGGTTAAACCGCTGGATTGGGGTGGGCTGGCCGAGAATTGCATCGGGCGCGAACATCCTCGCGTGATTCTGCTGGACCGGGTGACCGACCCGCATAACGTCGGGGCGATTCTGCGCTCAGCCGAGGTTTTGGGGGCCAGTGCGGTGATCGGCACGCGGCACCATTCGGCGCCGGAAACCGGGGCGCTGGCCAAAACCGCTAGCGGCGCGTTGGAACGTCAGCCGTATTTGCGGGTTCGCAATCTGGCCGACGCCATCGTCGAGCTTCAGAATATGGGATTTCTGGTTCTTGGTCTGGATGGTGAGGCCGAAGAAACCATCGAGACAGCGTTGGGTGGCAAACTTGATCAGCCGGTTGCGTTGGTATTGGGGGCCGAGGGGCCGGGCTTGCGGCAAAAAACCAAAGAAACAGTTGATCAACTGGTGAAAATCGACGCAGCGGGCGGGTTTGGGTCACTTAACGTCTCAAATGCTGCCGCAATTGCCCTATATGCCTCAAGGCACAGATAGACAGGAGAGTCCCATTCCCAGCCCGTCCAAAATCGCCACCTGTTGTTATTGCGGGACCCGCGCTGCGCTGGTTCTGAAAGGTCAGGACCGTCATGAGCTGAGCTGTTCCAGCTGCGGGGCGCCATTGCATAACCTCAAGATGATGCCCAAGCGTAAATTGTCCGAAAGCCAATCAAAGCGTGGTGCGGCAAAGCCGACTGCAAGCCACAAGAAAAAGAAGCAGAAAAAGAAAAAGAGTGTCTTCTCACACGTGTTGGATGAGGCATGGGATGTCATCGAAGACATCTTTGATTGATGTGGCGCCTGGGCGACACAGGTGATCACAAGCCCGTTAAGTGGGGTGTCACTTGGTCATAAAACTTGCATCTTGAGACCCTGATGACCTTGTTCCGATTTCTGTGATGTTGACCCGACGTTTTCTTCTGGGCGCGATTGCCGCCGCTTTGATCACTCCTGCCGCAACAGCGCAGGAGATACCTGTCTTCTACGTGACCGATGGCACCGCGATGTCCGGGTATGACGTGGTGTCGTATTTCAATGGCGATGCTCCGGTTCATGGTCAGCCGAAATACGCCGTCGTCTGGAAAGGGGCCCAATGGCACTTTGCAACCGCTGAGAACCGTGACGCGTTTGAACGTGATCCACGTGCCTTTGCCCCTCAATTCGGTGGATATTGCGCCTATGCCATGGCGCATGGATCGCTTGTTAGCACCGATCCCAAGGCATGGCAGGTCGTGGACGGTCGGCTGTATCTGACCCACTCACCCGAAATCGAAGCGATGTGGCGTGAAGCCAGGACGGAATATATCCGTATGGCCGAAGCGCATTGGCCTGTAATTCTTTACGAGCAATAGGCGGGTTTTCGCTTTTCGTGATCTGTCATCACAAAAATGCGCATCCCCTCTTTTTTTCTCTCAATTTATGCCTAAATGTCACAGTGACCGCGGAACGGAACTGCCGCGGGTCATTTCACTGTCCCTCGTTCCAACAACTGGCGCTCAGGTTCGACCTGGGCGCTTTTTTCTTTGTTAAGGACGGCATAGGGTGCGCAGATGGCCGACTATTCCGATAAGCACCTTAGAGAGATTCTGCAGCGCACCAAAGTTGTCGCTGTTGTGGGTGTGTCAATGAACCCGGTACGCCCCAGTTATTATGTGGCGCGATATCTGTCGTTGAAGGGTTTTACGGTCATTCCGGTCAACCCAGGCCACGCAGGCAAAGAGCTGTTTGGTCAGACCGTCAGGGCGTCGTTGTCCGAGATTTCTGAACCCGTAGATATGGTCGATATCTTCCGCCGCTCCGAATCCGTGCCGCCGATTGTGGATGAGGCATTGGACGCATTCCCGAACCTGCGCACCATTTGGATGCAGATCGGTGTCGAAAACGCTGATGCTGCCGCCAAGGCACAGGCGCGCGGGGTGGATGTGGTGATGAACCGTTGCCCCAAGATCGAATATCAACGCCTGTTTGGTGAGTTGCGCATGGGCGGATTTGCCACTGGCGTCATCTCGTCCAAAATCTAGCCGCCGGTATAGGGCAAGAGATCGCCGTATTGTTCCACGCGGCGCTTTTCCAATATGACGTTGCGTGGCACCCATTCGTATTTCGTGTCTTCGATCAGCGGCGACCAAAACAGCACTCCGCCATAGCGCCACGGATCCAACACCACACCGTCATACATCGTTTCCCCTCTGCGGCTGATGATGGCCGTGCTGTGATCGATTCTGAACGGGTTGTCGGCGTTGGCGATGGCGCGGTGCAGGTCAAGAGTTTGAAAGTTCTCCTGTTTCAGGCGGCGCTCAATGTCTTCGGCCCAATGCCAGCACAGCCCGCGCGGGCGCAGACCCTTGTTGACCTTGGCGTTGTGGATCAACGGAGGGTCGGTGATTTCGTATTCCTGCACCAATTGCGCCGTATAGGAATAGGCAATACGCGCGGCGCGGTCAGCCTCCTCCGGGTCGATATCGGGGCCGAGGCTGCGTATTTCGCTGGCCAGCCGTTGAACTTCATCTCCGGTCGAAGGGGGAGGGGACGCGCATGCCCCCAGCGTCAGAAGGGCCAGCACCAAGGCCAAAGCTTTGATCATCTGCGTGCCCTTCGATCTGCAAAGCATGAAACACGATGATAAAGGGTTGAGCGGTCTGACGAAACCCTGCCGATTACCCCTTGGGGCGCGCGGCTTTTTCGGCGATGCCGCTGATGCCCTGACGACGTTCCAATTCCGCCAGCACATCATCCAGTGCCACATCCCGCGCAGCCAGCATGACAAGCAGATGATAGAGCACATCCGCCGCCTCTGCCGTAAGCGCGGCCTTGTCGTCCTTGACGGCCTCGATAATGGCTTCGACGGCCTCTTCGCCGAATTTTTCGGCGCATTTCTCGGGTCCTTTGGCCAGCAGTTTGGCGGTCCAGCTGGACTCGGGATCAGCTCCTTTGCGGGCCTCAATGGTGGCGGCCAGGTCGTGCAGAATGCTCATGTTAGCCTCATCGGAATACCTGCAGCGGCCATGTGTTCCTTAGCCTCGCGGATAGTGTATTCGCCGAAATGAAAGATCGAGGCGGCAAGAACTGCGCTTGCCCCGCCTTCGGTCACACCTTCGACCAGGTGGTCAAGGTTTCCAACCCCGCCCGAAGCGATCACTGGTACGTCCACCGCGTCGGAAATGGCGCGGGTAAGGGGCAGGTTGAACCCGGCCTTGGTGCCGTCGCGGTCCATTGACGTCAGCAGGATTTCCCCGGCACCTTTGGCGACGACGGTTTTGGCGAATTCCACCGCGTCAATGCCGGTGGGTTTGCGGCCGCCGTGGGTGAAAATCTCCCACTTGCCGGGGCTGACGGTCTTGGCGTCGATGGCACAGACAATGCACTGGCTGCCGAACTGATCGGCTGATTCCGCGATCACATCCGGGTTTGCCACTGCGGCCGAGTTGAAACTGACCTTGTCCGCACCAGCCAGTAGTAGGGCGCGCACGTCATCTTTAGTACGCACACCGCCACCCACGGTGAGGGGCACAAAGCACTGCTCGGCGGTGCGTTGTACCACGTCAAACATTGTACCGCGGTTTTCATGGGTGGCGTGGATGTCCAGAAAGCAGATCTCATCTGCGCCGGCGGCGTCGTAGGCCTTGGCCGATTCAACCGGGTCACCAGCATCACGCAGGCCAACGAAATTCACGCCCTTGACCACACGGCCATCAGCGACATCCAGACAGGGAATGATGCGGGTTTTCAGCATGTCGGCATCCTTTGTTGCCGCACCTCTACCTACAAAGCCCCGCCGATGCCAGTGCTGAACAGCCTGACTGTGGCGGGGCACAGGTTGCGTTATGTGCAATCAGTTTGTGTGCAGTATCTTGAGGGCCGACAGAAGGTTCGCCTTGTCATCCGTCCACGGAACCTGACCGTCGGTGACCAAAGGCTCCCACTTGCCGGTATCGATGAACGATTCGATGCGATTTTTGTCTCGGCTCAGGATGACGACATGCGTGTCAGACGCGCCGGTTTTTTCTTCTTCCTCGGTGGCATCGTCCATTTGAAGTGCCGCGTGCAGGTTCAGCGCTGCTGCGGCTCGCGCCAGTTGCGGTGAAAGATCGTAATACTGGTTCGAGATATGGAAGACCAACGTGCCATCCTGATCCAGATGGTTCAGATAGACCTCGATTGCCTCCTGCGTGATCAGGTGGAGCGGTATCGCGTCGGAACTGTAGGCGTCCAGCACCATGATATCAAAGTCGAACTTTTGATATTCCAGAACGATCCGGGCGTCGCCCAGATGGGTGGTCGTGTCCGGCGCACATGTGGACATATAGGTGAACAGTTCAGGGTCGCGTGCAATGCGATCAACGGTTTGGTCGATCTCAAAGAAATCCCACGTCTGATGCGGTTGCCCATAGCAAGCCAACGCACCGGTCCCAAGGCCGACAATTGCGATATTGTCCGAGTTCTGGCCGTATTCCGATGTCAGGATTTCGGCCATTGGCCCGTTCGGATGATAATACGAGGACCCAACCGGCCGCGTACCAGGCGGTGTTTGCCTTTGCCAGCCGTGTACGGTGGTTCCGTTCTTGTAGACCCGGAATTCTTTAAAATCATAGACGGCGTGGGTTCCGAAAAAGCTGCGATCGCGGAAATAGACCTGAGTCTTCGAGATCAAGTTCGGTGCCAAAACGATCAGCAAAACTGTCGCCAATCGGGTCGGGGCATTTCTAAAGGCCAGTAGCACTGCGGCAACAAGTGAGGACGCCACCAAGATACCAAGTGTGCGAGAGTCGAACACGAGGCTGAAGCGCAGTGCGCCTGTCACGAACAACAGCGGAATCGACGCAATGATTCCCATGGCAACGTGACGGATACTGAAAGTACCTGCGTGCAGCAGAAACAGTCCACCGGTCGTAATGAGTGTCAGGGCGAATTCGATCTCGCGGTCAAAGAAGACCGGCGCAATGATCGAGTTGAACAGGCCTCCACAAGCCCCTCCAACCGAAAGCGCCAGATAGAAGACGGTCAGATGCTCGGCTGGTGGCCGAAGTTCATACAGAAGCCTATGCGCAAACAGGGCTACCAGAAAGAGGATCGGAACATACAGCATCATCAACGCCAAGGCCTTGTGCGTCGGTGCAACCTTGGACAGCAGGACCACGGCGATTGCCAGCGCGATCAAAACCGGAACTTTCAGACTATCCAGGGTGACGCGACGCCATTTGGTAAAAGCGAGAATGAAGGTCAGGATATATGTCGCCAGTGGCAGAACCCAGATTAGCGGGATGGCACCAAGATCGATGCTGAGCTTGGTTGTTGTGGCCAGCATCAGGGATGACGGAATGAATGCAATGAACACCCAAGTGGAAATTGTCTTGATGCTCAGGGCGCTGCCTGTCGTTTGCGGTTCATGTACGGCGACAGGTTCGGTTCCACCCCGAAGGGCAAACACACCACTGACGGCCATAAGAATACCAAACACGACAAATCCGACGGACCAGAACAGGCTGATGTCTTGCGCACCAAAGAATGGATCGGCCATCAGTGGGAACGCCAACAGGGCCAGCAGCGATCCAACATTGCTGGCTGCGTACAGAAAATATGGATCGTTGGCTGATGGACCGCCAGAGCGCGAATACCAGGCCTGAAGAAGCGGTGCATTTGCGGACAGCACTGCAAATGGAACACCGACCCCTGCCGCAAACAGAATCAGCGTTTGAAGGGCAATAGATTGCGAAGAATCGAATCTCCAGCCTTCTTGCGTGGCCAAGGGCAAAAAGCTGAGGGCGATCAGCCAAAGGGCCAGATGTGTAACAAGTTGCCAACGCAGGCTAAACCACCGGGTCAGGATGTGGGCGTACAGATATCCCATGATCAACATAAGTTGGAAAAACAGCATAGCTGTTGTCCAAACCGCCGGAGCACCGCCGATTTTGGGCAAGACGAGTTTTGCGAAAAGCGGTTGAACAAAAAACAGAAGGCTGGCGCTGACAAAAATTGTCGCGCAAAAACTGATGACCGGAGCATAATAGCGCCAATTTTCAGTCGGTTGAGATACGTTTGAAACGGACACAATGAAACTCCGGCATTAGATTGCGGTTCAGCCCTAGCGACGGAATAAGACTATTTTGCGGCTGATATGTGCAAACTCTTACCGGAAACGTGGAATTGTTCACGATTTGTCATCGGTCGCGGCGGGCCCATTGAAACCCATTTAATTCGCTACCGGCAAAGCCTCGCCGATGCCGGAGATGTGATTGCCACCCGGTTCAAAACTGTGAACACTGCGCCCAAATTCATTAGGAGATCAATGAGATGCGTAAACTTTTTTTGACAGCCGCTTTTGTATTTGGGGGGACCGTCGCAGCGATGGCAGACGATATCATCAAGGTAAACACAGCTAAATCCGTGCCCGAGGTAATGGATGCACTTGAAGCCGCCGTTGGCAATGCAGGCGCGACCGTATTTGCGCGCGTCGATCACGCGGCTGGTGCGGAAAAGGTCGGGCTGAGTATCCCAGCCAATCAGGTGCTGATCTTCGGCAACCCGGCGCTGGGAACGCCCGCGATGCAGATCGACCCGCGGGCGGGATTGTTCCTGCCACTGAAAGTTCAAGCCTATGAGGATGAAAACGGTCAGGTTTGGCTGGCTTATGAAGACCCGAAAGAGACCATGGATGAGCTTGACGCCGTCGAGAATTCTCCGGTCATCGAAAAGATGCGCGGTGCGTTGGCCAAACTGACTTCGGTCGCGGCTCAATAACATCAGGAATGCGCCAGCTGCACTTCTTGCTAGCGCATTTGGGCCCGCTCTAGTTGCTCAGGGTGGCCAGGGCCTCTTTCAGATCGAGGGCTCCGTCATAGAGCGCCCGACCAGAAATCGCCCCGTTCAATTCGACTCCGCAATCGCGCAGGGCGATGAGATCATCCAGCGAACTGACACCTCCCGAGGCAATGACCGGGATTGAGACGGCGCGGGCCAGATCGGCGGTTGCTTCAATATTCGGGCCCTGCATCGCGCCATCGCGGTTGATGTCTGTGTAGATGATGGCTGCGACGCCTGCATCCTCGAAACTGCGGGCCAGATCGGTGACCTGAACGTCGGTCTCTTCGGCCCAACCCTTGGTGGCGACAATACCGTTCCGCGCGTCAATGCCCACAGCGACCTTGCCGGGGAATGCCTTTGCTGCTTCACGCACCAGATCGGGGTTTTCCACTGCAACCGTACCCAGAATTACGCGAGCGAGGCCCTTTTCGATCCAGGTTTCGATTGTGGCCATGTCGCGAATGCCGCCACCCAACTGCGCGGGCACGTTGCAGGCTTTCAGAATGGCCTCGACCGGCGCGGCATTGACTGGCTCACCCGCAAAAGCGCCGTTCAGATCGACAAGATGCAGCCACTCGCACCCGGCCTCGACAAAGGCGCGGGCTTGCGCGGCCGGATCGTCGTTGAACACGGTGGCCTTGTCCATTTCACCGCGCAGCAGGCGCACGGCCTGGCCGTCTTTGAGGTCGATGGCGGGGTAGAGGATCATGTCGGGCGGCCCTATATCTTGGTCAGTCGCGCGGGATATCGCACAGTCAGGGCAGGGGATGCAACGCGACGCAAAGTCATTCTTGCCCGAAGCCGGTCACCGGGCCAGAGTGATCGCAACACAGGGAGAGCATTATGAAGAAATTTCTACTTGCAGCAGGTTTAGCCACCATGGCGACCACCGCCTTTGCGGCTGACCCGGTTGATGGGCTGTGGAAGACCCAGCCGGGGGATACGGGCGGCTATCTGCATGTAACCATTGCGGAATGTGGCAGTGCGATTTGCGGCACAATTGACAGCGCCTTCGACGGTGATGGCAACCAGCAGTTGGAATATGAAAACCTGGGCAAACAGATCATCTGGGATATGGTGCCCGAGGGGGATGGTCAGTACGACAGCGGAAAAATCTGGGCGCCAGACCGCGACAAGACCTACAACTCGAAAATGACACTGGACAGTCAGAATGAGCTGACTGTCAAAGGCTGTGTTGCTGGTGGTCTGGTCTGCCGTGGGCAGACCTGGACGCGGGTTCAGTAACCGTTCAGGGCATCCAGGTCAGGAAGTTTCCGATCATGCGTAGGCCCACGTCCTGGCTTTTCTCGGGGTGGAACTGCATGCCAACCATTGTGTCGCGGCCAATCACGGCCGTGACCTCTTGGCCATAGTCCACAAAAGCCAACCGCTCTGCCGGGTCTGTTACCCGAAAATGGTAGGAGTGGACGAAATAGACATGATCACCTGTTTTGACGCCACTGAACACTGGGTGATCGCTTTCCAGCACCAGATCGTTCCAACCCATATGGGGCACCTTCAGCGCATCGTCCGAGGGTTCGATCCGCAGCACATCACCGGCCACCCAATCCAGGCCGTCGGTCTCGGTGTATTCATGACCTTTTGAGGCCATCAGCTGCATCCCGACGCAGATGCCAAGAAACGGGCGGCCTTTTTGTTCCACCGCCTCGACCATCGCGTCATAGATGCCCTTGTGGCCGCGCAGTTCAGACGCGCAGGCTGGAAAGGCGCCGTCACCGGGCAGAACCAGACGGTCGGCCCGCGCCACAACATCCGCGTCCGAGGTCACTACGACCTGACCGGCATCCATTTCGCGCGCCATGCGCTGAAACGCCTTTTCGGCCGAGTGCAGGTTGCCGCTTTCGTAGTCGATAATGGCCGTGAGCATTTACAGCGCGCCCTTTGTCGACGGAATCGCATCGGCCTTGCGCGGGTCAGTCTCAACCGCCAGACGCAGGGCGCGGGCGACGGCTTTGAACGCGGCCTCGGCAATGTGGTGGCTGTTGAAGCCGTGCAACTGGTCGATGTGCAACGTGATGCCGCCATGGGTGCTGAGCGCCTGAAAGAACTCGCGTACCAGTTCGGTGTCGAACGCGCCGATCTTGGGCGTCGGCAGGTCCACGTTCCAGATCAGGAACGGACGGCCCGACAGATCCAGCGCACACCGCACCTGGGCGTCATCCATGGGCAGGTGGCATTCGCCATAGCGGCGGATACCTTTCTTGTCGCCTAGGGCCTGGGTCAACGCCTGACCCAGCGCGATGCCGGTATCCTCGACCGTGTGGTGGTCGTCGATGTGATAATCACCCTTGGCGCGGATCGTCATGTCGATCAGCGAATGGCGCGCCAGCTGGTCCAGCATATGATCGAAGAAACCGACGCCGGTCTGGTTGTCATAGGTGCCGGTGCCGTCCAGATTGACCTCGACCGATATTTCGGTCTCGGCGGTTTGACGGCTGATCTTTGCGCTGCGCATGGGCGAATTCCTTTTGCTACAGGCGCGCTTATAGACGGGGATGGCCCGCCTTATCCAGACCAAGCGTGGCATTCACCGCAAACTGTTGCAGGGGATTGCGCCCGGTCGCGGCCCATGCCAGCCTGCAGGAAACTGAACCAACAAGGCACGGCCCATGTCCACTTGCGTTTTCATCCAGATTCGCTGCAAACCCGGCTCTACCTACAAGGTGGCCGAGGAAATCGCCCTGCGCGAAATCCATTCTGAGCTGTATTCGACCAGCGGTGAGTTTGACCTGCTGCTGAAGCTTTACATCCCCGAGACCGAAGATGTAGGCCATTTCATCAATGAAAACCTGCTGGTGATTCCCAACATCGAACGGTCGCTGACCACGATGACGTTCAAGGCGTTTTAACCAAGCTCAAAGGTCGTGACGCCAAAGATGCGGCTCAGATCGATGTCTGGTTCGTAGTCTGAATACATCCGGGCTGTTTCGAACACCTTGTCCAACCCAAGTTCATCGGCCAGCGCGAACGCTGATGGGTTGGGTTGAGGCATGTCCACGAAGACCTCATGCTCATTGTGATCCTCAGGGATTGCAGTCAGAATTGCGGCCAGCAAAGCCCTTGCGATGTCGGAGTTATCCGCAAACAGGGGGCCAACCTTATACCCAGTGAGGCAGGGGCGAAGTGTTGCGTACCCTCTGATTCTGCCGTTCTCGGTAAAGACTTTCGATACGTGGCTATAGGCACTCAGCCAGTCGCCCAGAAACAAGTCGCGTGGCGCGGGAAACAGTTCGCGATCATAGTCTTTCAAGGCGTCGGATGCTTGGGTCAGATCGGTGATTTGATCGTTCTGTCTGGTTCCCAGCTTAGCCAACATCCGACTTTTCGTGCCGGCAAAACGATAGTTGTTATAGGCAAAGGTAAAGCCGGACTTGCGGTAATTGTCCTGTTGCTCGACCACGCCATCCAGCCCCATATTGCGCCCGGTACAATGGGCCAACGCATGCTGAGCGATCTCAAGCCCGTGGCCATGGTGGCGAAACTCGGGTTTGACGATATAGAACCCCAGGAATGCGAAGGTTTCGTCGTAATTTACCGCTGATACCGACGCGATCATCTCGCCATTCAGAAACCCACCCAGAAACCCATCCGGGTCTGTCGTGCGAAAGCACTCGGCATCATGTTTGCCCGGATTCCACCCTTCGCGACCGGCCCAATCCACGGCGTGTTCGACTTCGGCGGCAGTAAGGGGGCGAATGACATAGTCCGACATTGGCGAATTCCGTGCATGATTGAAATCACGGCCAGAATGGCGCAACGCTTACGAAGAAACCAGTGTGTTTGAATGGGTTTGTATCTGGAGCGGGCGAGGCGATTCGAACGCCCGACCCTAACCTTGGCAAGGTTATGCTCTACCCCTGAGCTACGCCCGCATCAGATACATATGTTGGTCCGAAGACCTCTCAATGGAGCGGGCGAGGCGATTCGAACGCCCGACCCTAACCTTGGCAAGGTTATGCTCTACCCCTGAGCTACGCCCGCGCCGTTGAGTGAGGAGGGATGTATAAATTCCCACGCGGGCCTGCAAGCAGAAAAAGACAAAAAGGCGGAAAAATCTTTCGACGGAAACCCCGCCGCCGCACGTTCAAACCACAGAGCATTATAAAACAAGAGGGTTCGAGGAGAGGAAATGATACGGGTTGCAGATATGAAAATGGCACTGCTGGCTGCACTGATCGTGTTGACGGCCGTGTTCTGTGCGGAAGATGATGGCAAACTGGTCGAGGTTGAGCCGGTCCTAATGAAAGCACCACTGATTGAGACGCAGATATTGGCGGGATAAGCCCCCGCCAGCCGGATCAGAGCGCCAGCACGAGATTTGCAATTGCGGCCACCAGAATGGCCGTGAAGGTTAGCAGCATCCCGATCTGGCGCAGAATCACGATCTGCGGGCTGCGACCGAAGCCATAGGCATGCATCACCCGTCCAGTCAGCAGGGCCAGCCCCAGCAGATTCAGCAGCAGCCCACCCGCGCCTTGCAGCTCGACCATCGCGATCAACAGAAGGGCAAAGGGTGTGTATTCGACAAAGTTGGAATGCGTCCGCATCACTTTGAGCATGTCCTGATTGCCACCGTCCCCGTAGGAAATCTTGTCGCTGCGACGTTGGCTGATAACCTTGGCGCTTAAGACGACGTACAAAATCGCCAGCAGTGCGGCGTAGATTGGGGTGACGGACAGCATCTTGATCCTCCTCGGCGTAAAAAAGGCCGCCCGGTTCCCCGCGCGGCCCTTGTTAATTTAGAAAGCTAAACCGGTTATTCCAGTTCGACCAGCAGGTCCTTAGCGTCAATCTGGCCTCCGGGCTGCACGTGAACGGCCTTGACCGTCGCGTCGCGTTCGGCGTGGATGCCGGTTTCCATTTTCATCGCTTCGATGGTCAGCAACATGTCGCCTTCCTTGACCTGCTGACCAGCTGTGACGGCGACAGTGGCCACAACACCTGGCATCGGTGCGCCGACATGGTCGTGGTTGCCCGCCTCGGCCTTGGGCCGCGCCTGCGTGGTCGAGGTGACCATGCGGTTCGGCACCCGGATCACGCGGGGCTGGCCGTTGAGTTCGAAGAAGACTTTGACTTCGCCTTTTTCGTCGGTCTCACCAATGGCCTGACAGCGGATTTCCAGTGTCTTGCCCGGGTCGATCTCGGCGGTGATCTCTTCGCCTGGCTCCATGCCATAGAAGAACGTGCGCGTGGGTAGGGTGCGGACTGGACCATAGACGCGGTGACGGCCCATGTAGTCCAGGAAGACCTTGGGATACATCAGGTAGCCGTTCAGATCCTCGTCATCGACCTCTTTGCCTTCCAATTGCTTGGATAGCTCGGCGCGGGTGGCTTCCAGATCAACCGCCGGCACGTCCTTGCCCGGGCGGTCGGTGTTCGGGGCCTCGTCTTTTAGCACCTTCTTGATGATGGTGTCCGGGAACCCTCCAGGAGGCTGACCCAGATTGCCACGCATCATGTCGACGACCGAGTCGGGGAAGGCCACGTCAGAATCCGGGCTTTCCACATCGTCACGTGTCATGTTCTGACTAACCATCATCAGCGCCATGTCGCCAACCACTTTCGACGACGGCGTCACTTTTACGATGTCGCCGAACATCTGGTTCACGTCGGCATACATCTGCGCGACTTCGTGCCAGCGTTCCTCCAGACCCAAGCTGCGTGCCTGCGCCTTGAGGTTGGTGAACTGACCACCGGGCATTTCGTGCAGATAGACCTCGGAGGCCGGGGCTTGCAGGCTGGACTCGAAGGCCGCGTATTGGCCGCGCACGGCTTCGAAGTAATCGCTGATCTCACGAATCGCTTTAATGTCCAGCCCGGTGTCGCGCTCGGTATGGCGCAGCGCTTCGACCACAGTGCCCAGCGTCGCCTGCGAGGTGTTGCCGCTGAAGCTGTCCATCGCGCAATCCACCGCGTCTACGCCGGCCTCGGATGCGGCCAGAATGGTGGCGCTGGCGATGCCGGCGGTGTCGTGCGTGTGGAAGTGGATCGGTAGCCCGACCTCTTCTTTCAGCGCCCGGATCAGAATCTTGGCCGAGGCCGGTTTCAGCAAACCCGCCATGTCCTTCAGGCCCAGAACGTGTGCCCCTGCATCGCGCAACTCTTTCGCCATGCCGACATAGTATTTCAGGTCGTACTTGGAGCGATCCGGGTCCAGAATGTCACCGGTATAGCAAACGGTGCCTTCGCAGATTTTGCCATTCTCGACCACTGCATCCATCGCAACGCGCATGTTCTCGACCCAGTTTAGCGAGTCGAACACGCGGAACACGTCGATATTCTTGGACGCCTGACGTACGAATTCCTGTACTACATTGTCGGGATAGTTGGTGTAGCCAACCCCGTTCGCCCCGCGCAGCAGCATTTGGGTCATCAGGTTCGGCATCGTTTCGCGCAGGTCACGCAGGCGCTGCCACGGGCATTCCTGCAAGAAGCGATAGGCCACATCGAAAGTTGCGCCGCCCCAGCATTCGACGCTGAACAGTTGTGGCAGGTTGGCCGCATAGGTCGGTGCCACCTTGATCATGTCGATTGAGCGCATCCGGGTGGCCAGCAGCGACTGGTGGCCATCACGCATAGTGGTGTCGGTGATCAGCAGCTGACGCTGCGCCTTCATCCAATCGGCCACAGCCTGCGGGCCCTTTTGCTCCAGCAGATTGCGGGTGCCCATTTGCGGCTCGGCCTTGGGCGCGGGGGCTTTGGCTTCCTTTAGATCAGCGCGCGGGGCGGGACGATCTGCGGTCTCGGGATGCCCGTTCACGGTGATATCCGCGATATAGGTCAGAACCTTGGTGCCGCGGTCGCGACGACGCTTGAAGGTGAACAGGTCCGGCGTCGTGTCGATGAATTTGGTGGTGTATTCATTCGACAGGAAGGTCGGGTGTTTCAGCAGGTTGATGACAAAGTCGATATTGGTGCTGACGCCGCGAATACGGAACTCGCGCAGGGCCCGGTCCATCCGGGCAATCGCCGCGTCGGGCGTTGGGGCCTTGGCGGTCACCTTTGTCAGCAACGAGTCATAGTACCGCGTAATCACGCCACCCGCATAAGCCGTGCCGCCATCCAGACGGATACCCATACCCGTGGCCGAGCGATAGGCGGTGATGCGGCCGTAATCGGGGATGAAGTTGTTCTGCGGGTCTTCGGTGGTGATCCGGGTCTGCAGCGCGTGACCGTTCAGATGCACATCGGCCTGGCTGGCGGCACCTGTGGCCTCGGCCAGGGTTTTGCCCTCGGCGATCAGGATCTGCGCCTGCACGATGTCGATTCCGGTGACTTCTTCGGTGACGGTGTGTTCGACCTGCACGCGCGGATTCACTTCGATGAAGTAGAACTTGCCGGTTTCCATATCCATCAGGAATTCGACAGTGCCAGCGCATTCATAGTTCACATGGGCGCAGATTTTACGGCCCAGTTCGCAGATTTCCGCGCGCTGTTCTTCGGACAGATACGGGGCAGGGGCCCGTTCCACGACCTTCTGGTTCCGGCGCTGGACCGAACAGTCGCGTTCATAGAGGTGATAGATCTCGCCATGTTTGTCGCCGAGAATTTGCACCTCGACATGGCGGGCGCGGGTGATCATCTTTTCCAGATACCCCTCGCCGTTGCCGAACGCAGCCTCGGCCTCGCGGCGGCCTTCCAGTACTTTTTCTTCCAGCTCGTCCTCGGATTCGATCGGGCGCATCCCGCGACCGCCGCCGCCCCAAGACGCCTTGAGCATCAGCGGATAACCGATCTCGGCAGCTTCCTTGCGGATCGCGTCCATGTCATCGCCCAGAACCTCGGTCGCCGGGATGACGGGTACGCCCGCCGCGATAGCCACACGTCGTGCGCTGGCCTTGTCACCAAGCGCGCGCATGGTTTCAGCTTTGGGGCCGATGAAGGTGATGCCATTCTGAACGCAGGCATCCACGAAATCGGGGTTCTCGGACAGCAGGCCATAGCCCGGGTGGATCGCGTCCGCGCCGCATTCCTTGGCCACGCGGATGATTTCGTCGATGCTCAGATAGGCAGCAACTGGTCCCATCCCCTCGCCGATGCGATAGGCCTCATCCGCCTTGAACCGGTGCAGGCCCAGCTTATCTTCTTCGGCGAAGACAGCGACGGTGCGTTTGCCCATCTCGTTTGCTGCGCGCATCACGCGAATGGCTATCTCGCCGCGATTGGCGATCAGGATCTTGTTGAAGTTGGTCATATCAGGTCCCGGTCTTGGTGGTTTGGCCGTATTCATAGGCGGACAATACGCGCTCGTATATCAGTCGTTCTGGGTAGAACCGGCATGTTAACGCTCGCAAACGCCGCTTGGTGGCGCAAACTTACTAGCAATTCTGCGCTGCAGCATCAATTGCTGTATTGACGTAGCGTAAGTTGATCCAACTTTGCCAAACCCATCTGGCCCATATTCGCCAGCATGTCCTGTCGCAGAATGTCGATGACATGGGCCGGGCCGCGTGACCCAAGGGCAGCCAACCCATAAAGAAAACCCCGCCCCAGCATGACGAAATCCGCCCCAAGCGCCAAAGCTCGCAGAACATCAAGCCCGCCTTCAACGCCACTGTCAAAGATTAGCGGCAAGTCTGTGGCCGCTCGTATGGCGGGAAGCGCGCGAATGCTAGCCGGGGCGCCATCGAACTGCCGCCCACCGTGATTCGAGACCCAGAGCGCATCAACACCGGCTTGTTTCAGGCGAGCCGCGTCTTCGGCGCGCATCACGCCTTTCACAACGAACGGCCCATCCCATGCATCGCGCAACCATTTGACATAGTCCATATCTGGCGATGTGCGCAGCAGGTATCCGATATGCGCCGTGGGGGACAGCGCGCTATTGCCATCGATGTATTTGTCGAGCGTCCTCATTCGCGGCATACCATGTCGCGCCATGCCCAAGGCCCAAGTCGGGCGTTGGGCGATCTGCGCCAGCAAACGTGGCGTCAGTCTGGGTGGATGGGTCAGGCCAGATCGCACCTGCCGTTCGCGCCGCGATGCAACCGGGACGTCAACTGTCAGCACAAGCGTTGAAAACCCGGCGGCTTTGATGCGACCTAACATGTCCGCGCGAATGTCCGGGTCCTTTGGAGGGTAAAGTTGAAACCAGGCGTTTTGACCAAGATGAGGAGCCAGATCCTCGGGGCTTTGGCTGGCGACGGTCGACAAAGTATACGGCAACCCTGCCTTGGCACCGGCGAGGGCCAGCAGTTTCTCAGCATCCGGCCAGATCAGCCCCGACATTCCAATCGGCGCAATACCGAAGGGCAAGGGAAAGTCTTGGCCCAAAAACTGTGTTCTGGTGTCACATTCGATAGGACCGTGCAGGATTGAGGGTAAAAACTCCACATCATCCAGTGCGGCCCTGTTTTTGTGCAGCGTGACCTCGGACCCTGTACCGCTATCCAGATATTCCCAGACGAAATGCGGAACCTTGCGCCGTGCGTGGCGTTTCAGATCGCCAATGCTGGGGAATGAGCTGTACAGGTCCATACGAATTGATCCGACCTACACAGTGATTCTGCAAGGTTTTCAGGCCGCTGATGCCTGAGTTGTCGATTTGGTCGGTTGCTCGGGCTTGCTTTTATTACCCTGTGCCGGATCAGCGCCATTGGCGACCTGCACCTGATTTCGACCCTTGTCTTTGGCCACATACAGGGCGTCATCTGATGCACGCATCAAATCCTGCGGCATAGAACCGTGCGCAGGATAATGGGCAACGCCAACGGAAATCGTGATGCGCGGCAGTGATTTCTCACCATAGCGGACCGAGACAGCCTCGACCGCCTGCCGCAATTGTTCGGCCCGGGTCATGGCGTCTTCGGGGGTGTTGTCGGGCAGGATCAGCATGAATTCCTCACCTCCGATGCGGCAGGCAACCTCGTCCCGGTCACAGCCCTGTTCCAAGGCCGAGCCCACCGAGCGCAGCACCATGTCGCCCGCATCATGACCATAGGTGTCGTTGAATTTCTTGAAGTGATCCACATCCACAGCTATCAGGCTCAGCGGTGCGCCTGTCTGTTGGCTGCGGCTAATGGATTTGCGCAACGTGTCGGTCATATGCCGACGATTGAACAAGCCGGTCAGCGGATCACGGACCGATTGGTCATGCAATTGGTCCCGCATCCGCACGTTTGCAATCGCCATGCTGATTTGTTCTGCACACAGTTGGGCCAGTTTTCTATTGGAATGAAACACTTTTTGGCTGCCTTCATGCGCCCGCAGATGGAGCAGGCCAACTGTTTCGCCATGCGCCAGAATGGGAAAACAGAAATAGGGGCGGCCATCATGGGGTTCGGCATGTTCGCAGACAAAATCAATCTCAGACGCGCCGTATTGGTATGTGCGACCGCGACGCAGACCCCAGCATCCTTCAGGGTGGATATGCGCCTTGTGAGTGCCCCCGTTCCAGCTTGCGCAGCCATCCAGAACATCGCGCGAGTTGGAGTAGACATACACGCTGCCCTCTGCCTCAGGCAGGATGTGGGTCATAAACCTTGAAACCATGTCGAACAGTTCATCCAGAGATCGGCTCGACTGTAGCCATTCATTCAATTCGCCCAACAGGCGTACCTCACGCGCCAACCTAAGTTGTTCATCCATCAGGTTGCGTTCTTTGGCTGATTGCCGTTGCAGCGCGCGTAACTGCAGACGGTTGGTGCGATATGTCACCAATGAGACGCTGGCCAAAGCGAACAGCGCAATGCCGCAAAGGATCGAAAGTGAAACCCTCAGTCGGGTAATAAATGTTGTGCGCAGATCGGTGAAATCGGTGAAAAACTCAATCGCGCCGATGAAGCGTCCGTTTTTTGTGATCGGAACGAACACCTCAGCCACCTGATGTTGCACGGCGGTACGCGTGCTTTCGGAATGCAGGTCGAGTCCGTCGATCTCAGACAGCGGGAGCGCTTCCTGAATATAATGCGTCATTCCGCGTGCAACATCACTGCGGAAAAAGGCACGCGTTTCGTAGGATCCGATTTCCTCGGGACGTGTTGACCAGACAACGCGCCCGGCCGTGTCGAACATTTTGAACCGATACACATCCGACGCTTCGGGCATCGAAGAAAGAAATTCGGCATCATGCGGGTCGATCTTGCCGGTTTGCAGCGCCGTTTCGGGATCTTTTAGATGCAGAACAACGCGGCGTTTCCACAGTTCGGACTGTTTCATTATGTCAGTTTTCAGCATTCGGTCCACAACCGGTGCCGGAAGAGAATAGACTCCCCAACCTGCAACCGCCGCCAGCGCTATCAACAAAACGGTGATCCCCGCCCATTTTACCCGATGGGCAAGCCGTCCCCGAGCCGTGAGTTTCATATCCCGCCCTCCCGCAATCTGACATCAGCATTGAGGCCAGAGTTTGAGAGAGAGTTAACGAGACCGGCATAGGAGCAGACAAAAAAGCTCGAATTGCTCAGAGTTGTAGCTAAGGATTTGTTGCTTTTTAGGTGAACAAGCCGTGAACAAACCCTTTCCCTTGTCGCGGAACCAGCGTAGTTTGGAGGCATGAGCAGTTTCGACGAAATGGACGCCTTTGAGGGCGCATCGCTTTCGGCACGCGCTATGGCAGCGCGGCCCGCACCTTATCTGGATGAGTTGAACCCGGCGCAACGTGACGCGGTTGAGCGGTTGGACGGTCCGGTTCTGATGCTGGCCGGGGCGGGGACGGGTAAAACCAAGGCCCTGACAGCGCGTATTGCCCACTTGCTTAGCACGGCGCGGGCGCGACCGAATGAGATTCTGTCGGTGACCTTCACCAACAAGGCCGCACGTGAAATGAAAGACCGGGTGGGCCGCTTGCTGGGCCAACCGGCCGAAGGGATGCCGTGGCTTGGCACCTTCCATTCAATCTGCGTCAAGCTGCTACGCCGTCATGCTGAGCTTGCCGGTCTGAAATCTAATTTTACCATTCTGGACACAGACGATCAGTTGCGCTTGCTGAAGCAGTTGATTCAGGCCGCCAATATCGACGACAAGCGCTGGCCCGCACGAATGCTGGCTGGAATCATCGACGACTGGAAAAACCGCGCTCTGACGCCAGACAAGGTGCCCGCAGCGGATGCCGGGGCCTATAACAATAAGGGCATTGAGCTTTACGCTCAGTATCAAGTTCGCTTGCGCGAGCTGAACGCGGTGGATTTCGGCGACCTGCTGTTGCACATGGTCACGATCTTCCAAGCGCATCAGGATGTGTTGGAGCAATATCAACGCTGGTTCCGCTATATTCTGGTGGACGAGTATCAGGATACCAACGTGGCCCAATATTTATGGCTGCGCCTGCTGGCCGGGGCGCATAAGAACATTTGCTGCGTAGGCGATGATGACCAGTCGATCTATGGCTGGCGCGGGGCCGAAGTAGGCAACATCCTGCGGTTCGAAAAAGACTTTCCCGGCGCTTACGTGGTACGGTTAGAACAGAACTATCGCTCGACCCCGCATATTCTGGCCGCTGCGTCGAATGTCATCCGCGGAAACGAAAACCGTCTGGGCAAGGAACTCTGGACCGACGCGCAAGAGGGCGAAAAAGTTCGTCTGATCGGCCACTGGGATGGCGAGGAGGAGGCCCGTTGGATCGGCGAAGAGATCGACGCGATGCAAGGTGGAACTCGGGGTGCGCGGCCCTTCAATTTGGATGAGATTGCCATTCTGGTCCGTGCTTCGCATCAGATGCGCGCGTTTGAAGACCGGTTCCTGACCATCGGTTTACCCTACAAGGTTATTGGCGGCCCGCGTTTCTATGAGCGGATGGAGATCCGCGATGCCATGGCTTATTTCCGGCTGGTGGTCAGCCCCGGCGATGATCTGGCGTTTGAGCGGATTGTGAACACTCCGAAACGCGGCCTTGGAGATAAGGCGCAGCAGACGATCCAGATGACAGCGCGCGAGCATGGCGTGTCACTGGTCGATGGCGCGCGGATCGCGGTCGATAACGGGTTGATCAAGGGCAAGGGCGGCAAGGCGCTGCGCGAGTTGATCGACGGCCTGGCACGGTGGAATGCGATGACGCGTGGGCCTCGGATCGAGGTCGACGACGATTCGGTGATTGATGACGGCACTGCGCCCATGCGGTTCGGCGAGCCAGAGGTTTCACATATCGAACTGGCGCAAATCGTTCTGGATGAATCCGGCTATACCGCGCATTGGCAAAACGAAAAAACGCCCGAGGCGCCGGGACGACTGGAAAACCTCAAGGAGTTGGTGAACCAGTTGGACAACTTCGAGAACCTGCAAGGGTTTCTGGAACATGTCAGCCTAGTTATGGATAACGAGCAGGAGGGTGACGGGGCCAAGGTTTCGATCATGACCCTACACGCGGCCAAGGGGCTGGAGTTTCCCGCCGTGTTCCTGCCCGGGTGGGAAGACGGGTTGTTCCCGTCGCAAAGGTCGATGGACGAATCCGGCCTTAAGGGTCTCGAGGAAGAACGACGGCTGGCCTATGTGGGCATCACCCGCGCGGAAGAAGTTTGTACGATATCCTTCGCCGCCAATCGACGCGTGTTCGGCCAGTGGCAAAATTCGATGCCGTCGCGGTTTATCGACGAACTGCCCGAGGATCATGTTGAGGTGCTGACGCCTCCGGGGCTTTATGGCGGCGGTCAGCCTGCGGCGGGAATTGAAACCCGCGCGGCTGAGGCAAATGTTTATAACTCGCCCGGTTGGAAGCGGATGCAAGCGCGGCAGGGGCAGTATGGGATGTCTCAGCCACGCGAAACCCGCAACACGGTGATCGATGCAACCGCGGTCGCAAGCTTCACCCTAGGCGAGCGCGTGTTTCACCAAAAATTCGGCTATGGCGCGGTGATCGGCATCGAAGGCGACAAGGTCGAGGTGGATTTCGAAAAGGCGGGCACCAAAAAGGTGGTCTCGCGGTTCCTGTCGGCCAAGGACGACATACCCTTTTAATCAATAGGAATGTGCCTGACGGCATATGCTCGGTTTTTTTGGGGCGCCCGGCCATTGCTGCGGCGCCTTGTTTCATTTGTGAAAAAAGAAAAACGGCGGTTCCCAGGGAGGAGGAGGGGAACCGCCGTTCATTTCAACATCAGGGCAGGGAGGAGAAGAGCCCCGATGTATCCGAACCCGGGTTTGATCCCGGTATGTGTAAGTCGCGGCGACACCAGGGAGGAGGAGAGGTGTCGCCGCGCGCTTTCAACATCAAGGCAGGGAGGAGAAGAGCCCCGATGTATCCGAATCCGGGTTTGATCCCGGTATGTGTAAGTCGCGGCGACGTCAGGGAGGAGGAAGACGTCGCCGCGCGCTTTCAACACCGGGAAAGGGAGGAGAAGTACCCGGTGTGTCAGTTTCCGGCTTTCAGGGCCGGTATAAGGTGCGGCGATATCAGGGAGGAGGAGAGATATCGCCGCTGAAATACAGATCCTAAAGGGAGGAGGAAGGACCTGATCTCGGTTATGTCAGTGCGCGCTTAGTGCGCGACGTATTCTTCGGCCGCCTGCATTGCCACGCGGCGGATCATCGAACGGTGCAGGCCCAGATCGGCCAGCTCTCGGTTCGACAGTTCGGACAGTTCATTCACGGTCCGGCGGTAGACCCGGTACCGAACGAACCTGGTTTTTGAAGCCTCAATCAGTGATGCCAGGCCGGTTGCCGGTGCGCCTTTGAGCGCGGTCTGATGTGTTGCTACAGCCATCTGTGTTACCCGATATGTTTTGTCTTTGCCGCTGTGTCTCGGCGTTTGCTTGAGGATGAAGATAAGGAAATGCTGCACATGCACAATAGGTGAACTTGTCAATGCTGCTATGCAGCAAATGCATAGATATCAACGTGTTGGTGTGCTGTTGTCATTTGGGCCTTAAAAACAGGAGTTTTATGAGTGCCTTGCCCACGGTGGCAATCTTCCGAATTTTACTGGTTAGTAAAAATTGCCGCTTCTTTAAGCGCGATGTTTCTAAGTTGAGCATCTTTAAATTAAGGTGCGCCTCTTGCCTCACTAAAAGAGTGTTCCGGTGTGCATGGGAAATCATGGGCGACGCCTGGGAATGCCTTCGCGATTTGCATGGGGAGCCGCAAATGGAAGGTGATTCGTACGGTGGAAGCTGTGAGATTGACCTCTGGGTGATTGAATTTTCAAGAATTTGGAGAATTTTTGGGAATTCATGGGACATGATGTTCAGTGCAAGTTTTTAGCTATATATGGTATTTGGCCTCGATATCAATTCTAATTATGGTGTGATGCGGGTGGTTTTCAATTGATTGCCATGCGTCTATATTGCGATTCTTGCTTAAGTACATTGAAGTTTCCTATTGATTTCCATGAATTCCCATGGCATCCCTTGTTTATCCGATGAGGACGAGGCACATGGGGCGCCAAACGACCCCGAACCAATAAAAACAGGTTTCATACAGGCATCTCGCTTTCATCAATCAAGAGATCCGGCGCGCGGGCGAGCAGACATCCCCCCAGGTGGCGCGCGCAGCTGGACATCCCGCAAAGCGGGTCAATGCGGCGGGTTGATCAGTGGCAGCAGATCAACCCGCCGTTTTTCATCCGGGGGGAACGTGAATTTTGGGTGGGGCGCAAGCGAAAGGGACAGTCGTCTTGGCGCGCAGGTTTAGAGGTGAAAGCCACCACAAGGTGGATACGAAGGGCAGGGTGTCGATCCCGGCCTCGTTTCGCCGTGTGCTTGAGGCTTCGGACCCGAACTGGCAGCCCGGTGATACCCCCGAACTGGTGATCGTCTATGGAGATCACCGCCGCAAATTCCTTGAATGCTATACCATGCAGGCGATTGACGAGGTCGATCACAAGATTGACGCGCTTCCGCGTGGTTCGATGCAGCGGAAGATGTTGCAGCGCATGTTCCACGGTCAGTCCTTCCCAACCACCGTGGATGAGACGGGTCGCCTTGTGCTGCCAGCCAAGTTGCGCACCAAGATCGGCCTTGAAAACGAGGCGTTCTTTATTGCCGCGGGTGATACGTTCCAGATCTGGAAGCCTGAGACATATGAGTCTGAAGAGCTGGCAGCCGCCGAAGATTGGCTGGACGAACAGCCCGAGGATTTCGATCCTCTGGAGTTCCTAGATGGCGTCGGGGACGCGTGACGGCATGGCCGGCGCTGACACCCCTTCCGACAAACCTCATATCCCTGTTCTGCTGCGCCCATTGCTGGCCGCTGTGGCGCCGGTGTCCGGTGCTTGGCTGGATGGGACGTTTGGGGCGGGTGGTTATACACGTGGCCTACTGGAGGCCGGGGCTGACAAAGTCATTGGCGTGGACCGTGATCCGTTGGCCTTTGCGATGGCGGCAGACTGGGCGGGTGGCTATGGCGACCGGTTGGTTATGCAGCCCGGGGTGTTTTCCCGCATGGATGAATACGCGCAAGATCTGGATGGCGTGGTGCTGGACCTCGGCGTCTCATCCATGCAGTTGGATCAGGCCGAGCGTGGCTTTTCCTTCATGAAGGACGGCCCGCTGGACATGCGAATGAGCCAGGAGGGTGAGAGCGCCGCCGATCTGGTGAACACGGCGACCGAGGCCCAACTGGCCGATATTCTGTTCCACTATGGTGAAGAACGCGCCAGCCGACGGATCGCTAAGGCGATTGTGAAAGCGCGGGCGGATGAGCCGATTACGACGACCCTGCGTCTGGTTCAGATCATCGAATCTTGCTTGCCGCGCCCCAAACCGGGGCAGTCGCACCCGGCAACGCGCAGCTTTCAGGGGCTGCGGATTGCAGTGAACGCGGAATATGAAGAGCTGTTTCAGGGGCTTATGGCTGCCGAACGCGCGTTGAAGCCAGGCGGGCAACTGGCTGTTGTGACTTTCCATTCCATCGAGGATCGGATGGTCAAAAGGTTCTTTCAGTCCCGCGCAGGCAAGACCGGGCGTGCCAATCGCTATGCACCTGAAATGGAACAAGAACTGCCGCAGTTCACGCTAAAGACCCGCAAAGCTGTGGGTCCGGATGAACAGGAATTGCAGGAAAATCCGCGTGCGCGCTCGGCCAAGCTGCGTGTGGCGGTACGGACTGAGGCTCCGGCAGGGGAAATTGATGCCCGCGCCGTTGGGATGCCGCAACTGGGGGGAAGGGCAAAATGAAGAGTGTTTTGTATGTGTTGACTGCTCTGGCTGTGTTCGGACTGGCGCTTTGGGCGTATCAAGAGAATTACCGCACCCAGCAAGTGGTGAAGGAAACACAGAAGCTACAGCGCGAGATTGGCATGGCGCAGGTGCGGCTGGCCGTTTTGAACGCCGAATGGGCTTACCTGAACCGTCCCGACCGGCTGCGTGAATTGGCCGACCTGAACTTTGAACGTCTGGGCCTGTTGCCGCTGCGCGCCGAACAATTCGGACGCGCTGATCAGATTTCTTACGCCGAGGACCCGGACCTGCCTATCGTCGACCCGGTCGAGTTGCAGGCCATCACCAGTACTCAGGCGCTGGGAGAGGTGCAGATCCCATGACCCGTACCCCTCTGCGCCCCCTGGCCCGTGTTCTTGACGCCCGCGCCCGCGGGGAAAACCCAAAGGCGATCGAGCGGGAAAACATCCGTCAGCGTCACGAAGACATGAAAGATCGCGCCCGTGCCCGCGCCGAAGGGCGTTTGCTGGTACTGGGCCTGTTCTTCTTCTGCGCTTTCTCGGTGGTAGGGGTCCGAATGGGCATGCTTGCGACGTCCGAGGCACAAGAGCCGCTGGCAAGCGCCCCCGGTGCTGCGATTGCGATGCAGCGCGCCAATATCGTTGACCGTGAAGGGCGCATTCTGGCAACCAATCTGGACACCTATTCTGTCTATGCCCAGCCGCCTGCAATGATCGACCCAGTCGCCGCTGCAGATCAGCTGGTGGCGATCTTCCCTGATCTGGAAAAAGAGCGTCTGGTCAAGGATTTCACCGGTAATCGCAAGTTCCTGTGGATCAAGAAACGTATCTCACCGGAACAGAAACAGGCGGTGCATGATATCGGCGATCCCGGCATCTTATTTGGCCCGCGCGAGATGCGGTTATATCCGAACGGGCGTCTGGCCGCGCATATTCTGGGTGGTTCGGGCTTTGGCCGCGAAGGCGTCAGCGCCGCCGAAGTTATCGGCGTGGCGGGGGTCGAGAAGCAATTCGACGATTATCTGCGTGACCCGGCCAACGGCAACAAGCCGCTGCAACTTTCGCTGGACCTGACCATTCAAGCGGCGGTTGAGCAGGTTTTGTATGGCGGCATGAAGATCATGAACGCCAAAGGGGCCTCGGCGGTGCTGATGAACGCACACACGGGCGAGGTCATCTCGGCCGCGTCGCTGCCGTCCTTCGATCCGAACGACCGTCCGCGCCCGCCAACCTCGGGATTTGATCCGTCGGACAGCCCATTGTTCAATCGCTATGTGCAGGGCGTTTATGAGCTGGGCTCGGTATTCAAAATCTTTACTGCCGCGCAGGCTGTTCAGTTGGGGTTAGTGAATTCTGAGACAATCATCGACACCTCTGGTCCGATGCGGATCGGGCGGTTCCCGATTGGTGAGTTCAACGGCAAGAACTATGGTAAGATCAGCGTTGCGGATGTGATCGTCCACAGCTCGAACCGTGGCACGGGCCGATTGGCCTTGCAGATTGGGTCGCGTCGTCAGCAGGATTTCCTTGAGGCGCTGGGCATGTTCGAACCCACCCCCTTTGAAATTGTCGAGGCCGCAGGCGGTGAACCGCTCAAGCCCAAGAAATGGGGCGAGCTGAGTACGGTGACCATTTCTTACGGTCATGGCCTATCGACCAGCCCGATGCATCTCGCAGCCGGATATGCAGCGATAGCCAATGGCGGGCATTATGTCAGCCCGACCATTCTGCGCAAAAATGGTGCTCAATACGGGCCGCGAGTCATGTCCGAAAGCGCCGCGAAACAGGCGCAGAACATGCTGCGCCGTGTGGTGACAGATGGCACTGCCAGCTTTGGTGATGTTGCAGGCTATGACGTGGCGGGTAAGACCGGCACGGCGGATAAGCCCAAGCCGCGCGGTGGGTATTATGATGAAAAGGTAATCGCGACGTTCGCGACGATCTTCCCGGCCTATGATCCGAAATATGTGTTGATCGTCACTCTGGATGAACCGTCCATCGTGGCCTACGGCGAAAAGCGGCGGACGGCGGGTTGGACGGCAGTTCCCGTGGCTGCCGAGCTGATCGGACGGATTGCCCCGCTACTTGGGTTGCGTCCCCGGCTTGAGCCTGAGGCGCGCGCTGCTATAACCCTGACCTCAAATTAGGCTGTCCAGCAGAGGTGGGTCATGGGCACAAGGACGAAAACACTTAGCCAACTGGCCCTGACTGCGCGGGGCGGGGCGAATCCCGACATTACCGGACTGGCCGTTGACAGCCGTGAGGTGAAGGATGGCTATCTGTTCGCTGCGCTTCCCGGCACCCGCGTACATGGTGGAGAGTTCATACAATTCGCCCTGCGTATGGGGGCCGCTGCGATCCTGACGGATGCCGAAGGCGCTGAATTAGCGGCGGAGGAACTGGCCGCATCGGACGCTGCTTTGATCGTGGTTGAAGACCCCCGTCAAGCGCTGGCCGGATGTGCCGCGCTTTGGTTTGGGGCCCAGCCGCAGCACATCGTGGCTGTCACCGGGACAAACGGAAAAACGTCCGTGGCCACCTTTGTACGCCAGATTTGGATGGAGCTTGGACTGGCCGCCGTCAATCTTGGAACAACAGGGGTTGAGGGTGCGTGGACCGCACCGCTGGCGCATACCACGCCCGAGCCGATTACCTTGCACCGCTGTTTGGCCGAAGCTGCGGAAAACGGCGTGACCCATGCCGCGATGGAGGCGTCTTCGCACGGGCTCGAACAACGGCGTCTGGATGGCGTGCATCTGGCCGCTGCGGGCTTTTCGAATTTCACGCAGGATCACCTGGACTATCACGAAACCTTCGAGGCCTATTTCGCCGCCAAGGCGGGATTGTTCGATCGTGTGTTGCCACAGGACGGCACCGTGGTAATCAACATGAGCGACCCAAAAGGTGTCGAGGTTCGCAAAATTGCCGAAGCGCGGGGTCAAAGTGTATTGACTGTCGGGCTGGGCGATGCCGATCTGTGTCTGATCGGTCAGCGCTTTGACGCGACGGGGCAGGATTTGCGGTTCTCGTGGCAAGGGAAGGTACTCCAAACCCGTCTGAACCTGATCGGAGGGTTTCAGGCCGAGAATATCCTGCTGGCCTGCGGGTTGGTTATCGCTGCCGGGGAAGAGCCCGAGCGTGTGTTCGAAACCTTGCCGCACCTGACAACCGTTCGGGGCCGAATGCAGCTGGCTGCGACCCGTGACAACGGCGCGGCGGTATTTGTCGATTACGCCCATACGCCGGACGCGGTGGCAACGGCGCTCAAGGCGATGCGGCCGCATGTCATGGGTCGCTTGATCGCCATTGTCGGCGCGGGTGGGGATCGGGATGCCACCAAGCGCCCGCTGATGGGTAAGGCAGCCGCCGATCATGCGGATCTTGTCTTTGTCACCGACGACAACCCACGCAGCGAGGACCCGGCCACGATCCGCGCCGCTGTTCTGCTGGGTGCGCCGGAGGCCACCGAAGTGGGCGATAGGGCCGAAGCTATCCTGCGCGGCATTGACGCTCTGCAACCCGGTGACGCGCTGTTGATCGCCGGAAAAGGCCATGAGACTGGGCAAATCGTCGGTGATCAGGTGTTGCCGTTTGATGATGTGGAACAGGCCAGTATCAGTGTGGCCGCGCTGGACGGGAGGGTGGCATGACGCTTTGGACAGCAGCCGAGGCGGCCGAGGCCACCGGAGGGCGCGCCACGACCGATTGGATGGTAAATGGCGTATCGATCGACACCAGGACCATTCAGCCGGGCGACTTGTTCGTTGCTCTCAAAGCCGAGCGTGACGGGCATGATTTTGTGGCGCAGGCGTTGGAAAAAGGTGCGGGTGCTGCATTGGTGTCGCGCATTCCCGAAGGTGTTCCGAAAGACGCCCCGCTGTTGATAGTCGATGATGTTCAGACCGGGTTAGAGGCATTGGGGCAAGCAGGCCGCGCCCGAACTGACGCGCGCGTAGTGGGTGTTACCGGCAGCGTCGGAAAGACCTCGACCAAGGAAATGCTGGCGACCATATTGGAAAAGCAGGGAAAAACCCACGCCAGCGTGGCCAGCTATAACAACCATTGGGGCGTTCCTCTGACGCTGGCTCGAATGGGGCGCGACATTGAATTCGCCGTGATCGAGATCGGCATGAACCACCCCGGAGAGATTGCCCCGTTGGCGCGTCAGGCACGCCCGCATGTGGCGTTGGTGACGACAGTTGCGGCGGTCCATCTTGAGGCGTTCGATTCGGTTGCGGGTATCGCTCAGGAAAAAGCCGCGATCTTCGAAGGGCTCGAGCCCGGCGGAGTGGCCATCGTAAATGCAGATATCGAACACGCAGAAATTTTGCGTCAGATCGCGCAGGACTACGGGGCCGGTATCGTTGGTTTTGGCCGTAAGGCTGCAGATTACGCATTGAATGATGTCTCGCAAGGAGGCGACTCGGTGCGTGCGGAAGCTGCGGTTGGGGATGCCACCATCACCTATGACGTGCAATCGGCTGGAACGCATTTTGCCATGAATGCGTTGGGTGCATTGGCGGCCTGTGTTGAAATGGGTGTTGATCTTGATGAAGCCATCGCAGGTCTGCGCCAATGGTCTCCGGTCAAAGGGCGGGGCGTGCGCGAGGTGCTGCCGCTGGCGGCGGGCGGGCAGATTGAGCTGTTGGATGACAGTTATAATGCCAATCCTACTTCGATGGAGGCAGCGTTGGATGTGCTGGCTGCGGCCGAGGGCACACGCCGGGTCGCTTTTTTGGGTGATATGAAAGAGTTGGGCACGCAGGAAATCGCCATGCATTCCGGAATGGCGGATGTCGCGGCAATGGCGCAGGTCGATCAGGTTCACTGTATCGGTCCGTTGATGAAGGCTCTGCATGCAGCGCTGCCCGAGGGCAAGCGCGGGTTGTGGAGTGAAACAAGCACCGAAATGGCCGCGCATCTGCCGGATTTGATCCGGGCAGGCGATACGGTTCTGGCCAAAGGCTCGCTGAGCATGGCGCTGGCTCAGATTGTTGACGGTTTGCGGAAAATGGGGCAAGGGAGCGCGCTTGACCCATGACCTCCGCATGAGAAAGGTTTTGACATGCTCTATTGGTTGACCGCCCTGTCGGATGGGGGGGATTTCTTTAACCTCTTCCGCTATATCACCTTCCGTGCGGGCGGAGCCTTTCTGACCGCGTTGATCTTTGGCTTTATCTTCGGCAAGCCGCTGATCAACGTATTGCGCAGGAAACAGGGTAAAGGTCAGCCAATCCGAGACGACGGTCCTGAGGGGCATTTTTCCAAGGCTGGCACGCCAACCATGGGCGGGTTGCTGATCGTTGGTGCGCTGGTGACCTCAACGCTGGTCTGGGCGCGGTGGGACAATCCTTATGTCTGGATGGTGTTGTTTGTGACGCTGGCTTATGCGGCAATCGGTTTTGCAGATGACTATGCCAAGGTGTCCAAGCAGAACACTAAGGGTGTGTCTGGAAAGATGAGAATGGCGCTGGGGGTGATCATCGCGGTTCTGGCTTCGCTTTGGGCCACCCTGCATCATCCCGAGGCGCTGCAGAACCAGCTGGCCGTGCCGGTCTTCAAGGATACGCTGGTCAATTTGGGAGTTTTTTACATCCCCTTTGCAATTGTTGTGATTGTGGGGGCGGCCAACGCTGTGAACCTGACTGATGGCTTGGATGGCTTGGCAATCATGCCTGCGATGATTGCAGCCTCGACCTTGGGTGTAATTGCTTATGCGGTCGGGCGGGTCGACTTTACCGAATATCTGGACGTGCATTATGTGCCGGGTACGGGGGAGATTTTCATCTTTACCTCGGCACTGTTTGGCGCGGGGCTTGGGTTTCTGTGGTATAACGCTCCGCCTGCGGCCGTATTCATGGGCGATACCGGATCGCTGGCTTTGGGCGGCGCGCTTGGCGCGATTGCGGTGGCCACTAAGCACGAGCTGGTACTGGCCGTTGTCGGTGGGCTTTTCGTTGTGGAAGCGCTGAGTGTGATTATTCAGGTTTTGTACTTCAAACGCACCGGTCGCCGCGTGTTTCTGATGGCACCAATCCATCACCACTATGAGAAAAAGGGGTGGGCCGAGCCGACCATTGTGATCCGGTTCTGGATCATCTCGCTGATCCTGGCGATGATTGGTCTGGCGACTTTGAAAGTCCGGTAACGCTCCCGCCAGGTTCGGCGGACCTGCGGTCCACCTGCCACCTGTTGAGCCCGGCTCGCGCTGACGCGCGAGCCTTTTGTTGCCCTTGCCAATAGAGTTTTCTTCTGTGCAGTGTGACGGCCAATTGGACGTCAGAAGAAGGTGGGCGGCATGATCCCGGTCAAAGGGTTTTCAGGGCAAAAGGTTGCGGTTCTGGGGCTTGGCCGATCGGGTCTGGCCACGGCCCGTGCATTGCGGGCAGGTAAGGCTGAGCCTGTCTGTTGGGATGACAATCCCGCCGCTCGCGAAACAGCCGAGGCAGAAGGTTTCACTTGCGCCGATTTGCACCGCCACGGGGCGTTTGACGACATCGCGTCGCTGATCGTGTCGCCGGGAATTCCGCATCTCTATCCCGAACCGAACCCGATTGTGGCTGCTGCGCTGGACGCCGGAGTGCCGGTGGACAACGATATTGGGCTGTTCTTCCGATCCTTTGCCGGGTCGGAATGGAACAACTATGACACCCCGCCTCGCGTTATTGCGGTGACCGGGTCAAACGGGAAGTCAACCACTGCAGCATTGATTCATCACGTCCTGACCGAAGCCGGGCGCGAGGCACAGCTGGCAGGGAATATTGGGCGCGGGGTGCTGGATATTGATCCGGGTGGAGACGGGTCGGTGGTTGTGTTGGAGTTGTCCAGCTATCAGACCGATCTGGCCCGCGCATTGACGCCGGATGTGGCGGTGTTCACCAACCTCTCGCCTGATCATCTGGATCGGCATGGCGGGATGGGGGGCTATTTCGCAGCCAAACGCCGGTTATTTGCCGAGGGCGGACCGGATCGCGCAGTGATCGGTGTGGATGAAAACGAAGGCGCGTTTCTGGCGGGCCAGCTGTCCGAAGGGCCGACTGACGACCGGGTCATCCGTGTCTCGGTGGCGCGCAAACTGACCGGGCCGGGGTGGCAGGTCTTTGCACGCAAGGGGTTCTTGTCGGAGTACCGCAAGGGGCGGCAGGCTGGGTCAATCGACCTGCGTCAGATCAAGGGCCTGCCCGGCGTTCATAACCATCAGAACGCTTGTGCCGCCTATGCTGCCTGCCGCGCGTTGGGGCTGGCGCCGCGCGTAATTGAGGATGCGCTGCACAGCTATCCCGGCTTGCCGCATCGCAGCCAGATTATCGCCGAAGTGGACGGCGTGACCTATGTGAACGATTCCAAGGCCACTAATGTAGACAGCGCGCTGAAGGCGTTGAGCGCGTTTAAAAAGATCCGGTGGATTTGTGGGGGGCTGGAAAAAGAGGGTGGTCTTTCAGCGTTGAACGGCGCTGCGGATCAGGTGCTCAAGGCTTATGTGATCGGGCGCGAAGCTGCCAATTTCGCGCTTCAACTTGAAGCCGAGGCGCAGGTCTGCACCACAATGGCGGAAGCCGTGGCGCAGGCTATGTCAGATGCGCAACCGGGAGAGACGGTGCTGCTGGCCCCTGCAGCGGCAAGTTTCGATCAGTATAACAATTTTGAACAGCGGGGAGAGGACTTCGCTGAACAGGTTCGGCAGCGGTTGGCGGGATAGTCATTTGCAATAGACCGCCAGTTGGGCCAAGCTACAGTGCTATCAGCTTGACGCGCCGTGACAATTACGTTTGGCTCCGGGCAAATTCAACACGAGGTAATGACTATGCCATACCGTAAGTTTTCTCTGATCCTACCCGCCGTTTTGGTAGCTGGTGCCTGCACGAATGTTGGTGCCAATTATCAGCCGATTGTCGATGGCCCGATTGGCCCGAACTACAACGTGGATCTGCAGCAATGCCAACAGCTGGCTGCATCGCAAGCCAGCGTTGATGGCTCCACCGCCGGGAACGCCGCAATCGGCGCGGCAGGTGCGGCTGCGGTTACCGGGATCGTTCAGGACAGCAGCGACAATCTGGGTCGTGCAGCGGTCGCTGGCGCTCTGGTCGGTGCCGGTGCGGACGTGATCAACAAGAACCAGAATAAAGAAGTCATCGTGCGCAACTGTATGCGCGGACGTGGCTATAACGTCGTCGGCTAACGGGTTGCGATTGCAACTCCAGCAGCGTGGCCCGAGGACCACGCCCATTGGAAATTGTAGCCGCCCAGCCAACCAGTGACATCCACCGCTTCGCCAATCGCATAGAGGCCGGGGACATCCCTGGCCTCCATCGTTTTTGACGACAGATCATCAGTATCGATCCCGCCCAGGGTGACCTCGGCGGTGCGATAACCTTCGGTGCCCGAAGGGGTCAATGGCCAATTGGACAGGGCCGTAATCAAATCGGTCAGTGCCGCGTCGGATTGGTCGGCCAGGTTGCCCTGCATCGGAATATGCAGGCTTAGGTACTCCACCAGCCGCGTTGGCAAGTGGCGGGCAAGTTCAGTGGTCAGGGCCTTGCGGCCCCCGCTTTGCCGCTGATCGCGCAGCAGGTCGAAAAGGGGAAGATCGGGTATCAGGTTGACCCGGATCGCCTCACCCTCGCGCCAATAAGAAGACAATTGCAGCACCGATGGCCCGCTGAGGCCGCGATGGGTGAACAGCAGCGCCTCGTCAAAGCTGATGCGCTCGTTTGACAGGCGTGCCGGCAGGGACACGCCGGAAAGGTCCTTGAATTTCCCGTCCGAGAAGGTGAACGGCACCAATGCTGCGCGTGTGTCGGTGATCCGCAGACCGAACTGGCGGGCGATATCATAGGCCAAGCCGGTTGCACCCATCTTGGGGATCGACTTACCGCCCGTTGCCAGAACCAGATTGGTGCAAGTCAGGCTGAGGCGCTGCCCTTCGCGCTCGACCTCCAGCGCGAAACCGGCCTCGATCTTGCGCAAATCTTTCAACTCGGTACGCACCCACAGATTGGCCCCGGCGCGCTCCATCTCGGTCAACAGCATCTGAATGATCTGTTTCGAGGACCCGTCGCAGAACAATTGGCCAAGGGTTTTTTCATGCCACGCGATATCGTGGCGCCCGACCAGATCAACGAAATCCCATTGCGTGTATCGCGCCAAGGCCGACTTGCAGAAATGCGGGTTTTGCGACAGAAAATTGCCCGGCCCGGCGTACATGTTGGTGAAATTGCAACGCCCGCCACCTGAGATGCGAATTTTCTCTCCGGCCGCTTTGGCATGATCGATCACCAGAACGCGCCCACCGCAATGGATCGCGCACATCATACCGGCTGCACCGGCACCGAGGATGATCGTGTCATATGTCATGGGCTGCGCATGGCGTGGAATTGGAAGGAAGGCAAGAGCCAGCGCGGTTTCGGCGCACTGCAAAAGACTTCATGGGTCATTGCATCGTGAGGCGTTTTGGTCAGTAGAAATACAGATTGCAAGCTGCCCAACGCGCTGACATGCTGCCCTTTTGACGCGCGTTTTCAAAAAAGGATAAATCGATGCGATTTCCGGACTTTATTACTGCATTTCCCAAATTGGACGTGCCTTTCCCCGAGGATGTCGTGCAGACGGCGGTCATAAGATCTGACGCCGGCCTCGCGGCGTTTTTTACGTTTCTTCAGGATATGGAGCTTCCATTGCATTCACATGGGGCCCAATGGGGAACGGTCATCGAAGGTGAGGTCGAGCTGACTATCGGAGGAGTTACCAAAACCTACCGTCCCGGTGACAGCTATTCGATTCCGGCCGGGGTGGAACACGGTGGGCAGATCAAGGCCGGGACCCGTGTGATCGACGTGTTTGAAGAGCCGGATCGGTATCCAATCAAAGAGTGACGTAAATTCTGCGCTGTCCTGCGCGGGCATTATTCAGCCCCTTTGACACCGCGATGGGATTGGGGCCGTTTGTCCAATTGCTAAGGTCACCGCCACTGACGGGCCGTTTTCCGCATACCCGCTCATTCCGCTAGCCCAAACGCAAAAATGTCTGTAGACTCTCAATCAGATCCCGAAAACGGGGCGTGAACGAGGCAGTAAGTGGCGGTATCTCATGACTGAGATGGTGTATGGCGCGGTCCAGGACCAGCGCGGAGAACCGATTCTACCAAAGTGGTGGCGGACGATTGATCGCTGGACCATGTCCTGTGTGCTGATCCTGTTTGTCATTGGGCTGTTGCTGGGGCTGGCCTCGTCGCCGCCGTTGGCCGGGCGCAACGGGTTTGACCCGTTCCACTATGTCGAACGGCAGGCGATCTTTGGCGGGCTGGCTCTGGTTGCGATGCTGCTGACCTCGATGATGTCCCCGACACTGGTGCGGCGTCTGGCAGTGCTGGGCTTTCTTGCGTCGTTTGTGGCGCTGGCGTTTCTGCCGGTCTTTGGCACCGATTTCGGCAAGGGGGCGGTGCGTTGGTATTCGCTGGGCTTTGCCTCGATGCAGCCATCCGAGTTTCTTAAGCCCGGCTTTATTGTCGTGGCCGCATGGTTGCTGGCCGCGTCGCAGGAAATCAACGGTCCTCCGGGGCGGTTGTGGTCCTTTGCGCTGTGCATGGCCATCGTTGGCATGCTGGTGTTGCAACCTGATTTCGGTCAAGCCTGTCTGATCCTGTTTGGCTGGGGCGTGATGTATTTTGTGGCAGGGGCACCTATGCTGCTTCTGCTGGGTATGGCCGGGGCGGTCGTGCTTGGCGGTATGCTGGCCTATTCGAACTCGGAACACTTTGCCCGCCGCATCGACGGGTTCCTGAACCAAGAGGTCGATCCGACCACGCAGCTGGGCTATGCCACCAACGCCATTCGCGAAGGTGGATTGTTCGGTGTTGGCGTGGGCGAGGGGCAGGTGAAATGGTCGCTGCCCGATGCGCATACCGATTTTATCATCGCTGTCGCGGCTGAGGAATACGGCCTGATCCTGGTGCTGATCATCATCGCGCTCTATTCGATCATCGTTGTACGCTCGCTGCTGCGGTTGATGCGCGAGCGGGACATGTTCATCCGTCTGGCAGGCACCGGTCTGGCCTGCATGTTCGGTGTGCAGGCGATGATCAATATGGGCGTTGCGGTGCGGCTGTTGCCCGCCAAAGGCATGACGCTGCCGTTTGTCAGTTATGGTGGTTCATCCCTGATTGCGGGCGGCATCGCGGTTGGCATGTTGTTGGCCTTCACCCGCACCCGCCCACAGGGCGAGCTTGGCGATATACTGCGCGGACGAGGTTAATGAACAAACCCTACCTTCTGATTGCAGCTGGCGGCACCGGGGGGCACATGTTCCCGGCACAAGCGCTGGCTGAGGCGATGCTGCAAAAAGGTTGGCGCGTGCGCCTGTCTACCGATACGCGCGGCGCACGGTATACCAGTGGCTTCCCGCACTCGACCGAAATTGTCGAGGCGTCCTCGGCCACTTTCGCGCGTGGTGGTTTGGCCGCAAAGGCGCTGGTCGGACCCAAGATTGCGGGTGGCGTGACCAGCATGTCATTGCAGATGATGCGCGACCGGCCGGATGTGGTTGTGGGATTTGGCGGTTACCCCTCGATCCCGGCGCTCGGCGCGGCGACGATGTTGAAAATCCCGCGCATGATCCATGAACAGAACGGTATTCTGGGACGGGTAAACCAGTTGTTTGCGACCCGCGTGTCTCAGGTAGCTTGCGGTATTTGGCCCACGAATCTGCCCGAGGGGGCAAAGGGCATCCATACTGGCAATCCGGTTCGGGCCGCCGTTCTTGAACGCGCGGCGGCGGGTTACATTCCGCCCGGAGATTACCCGATGTCGATCCTGGTGATGGGGGGATCGCAGGGCGCGCGCATCCTCAGCGATGTGGTGCCCGGCGCGATTGCAGCTTTGCCCGAATTGCTGCGCGGCCAAATCCGCGTTGCCCATCAGGCACGTGACGAAGATGGCGAACGGGTCACGGCGTTCTACGCCGACCATGGAATCCGTGCCGAGGTCAAACCGTTTTTTCACGACGTTCCCCGCCGCATGTCGGATGCACAGTTGGTTATCTCGCGCTCGGGGGCGTCAAGCGTTGCCGATATTTCGGTCATCGGGCGACCCTCGATCCTGATCCCGTTTGCGGCTGCCGCTGGCGACCACCAGACCGCCAATGCGCGCGGGCTGGTACAGGCGGGTGGGGCGATCATGATTCCTGAAAACGCCCTTGACGTTTCCTCGCTGACCGAGCAAATCACCGCAGTTCTGACTAACCCTGAAGCCGCGCAAAAAATGGCCCATGCCGCCCTTTCGACCGGAGCTCCGGACGCAACCGAGCGTCTGACGGCCCTTGTCGAGCAACTGGCGCAGAAGGAGACCGCATGAATCCTGCAACCAAACTGCCGCAAGATGTAGGGCCGATCCATTTCGTAGGGATCGGCGGGATCGGGATGTCGGGCATTGCCGAGGTGCTGCTGAACCTTGGCTACCGGGTGCAGGGGTCGGACCTGAAGGCCTCGAAAATCACTGACCGTCTGGCCAGCTTGGGGGGCGAGATTTTTGTCGGCCAACGCGCCGAGAACCTGGAAAACGCCGCCGTAGTAGTGGTGTCGACCGCGATCAAACCGGGCAACCCGGAATTGGACGGTGCCCGCGCGCGCGGACTGCCGGTTGTACGCCGGGCTGACATGCTGGCCGAATTGATGCGCCTGAAGTCCAACATCGCGATTGCCGGAACCCACGGCAAAACAACCACCACCACCATGATGGCCGAGTTGATGGTGGCCGGTGATTTCGACCCGACGGTGATCAATGGTGGGATCATCCACGCCTATGGCTCCAACGCGCGGATGGGACAGGGCGAATGGATGGTGGTCGAGGCCGACGAATCCGACGGCTCGTTCAACCGTCTACCTGCGACCATTGCCATTGTTACCAATATCGACCCCGAGCATATGGAACACTGGGGCGACTTCGACAAATTGCGCGACGGTTTCTACGAGTTCGTGTCGAACTTGCCTTTCTACGGTCTGGCCGTGTGCTGCACCGATCATGCCGAGGTGCAGACGCTGGTTGGCCGCATCACTGACCGGCGCGTGCGGACCTATGGCTTCAATGCGCAGGCCGATGTACGTGCAGTTAACCTGACTTACAAAGGCGGCATCGCGCATTTCGACATCCACCTGCAATACGAAGACACGGTGATCGAAGGCTGTACCTTGCCGATGCCCGGTGATCACAATGTCTCGAATGCCTTGTCTGCGGCGGCAGTGGCCCGGCACCTGGGCATGAAGACCTCGGAAATTCGTGATGCGCTGGCCAATTTCGGTGGCGTGAACCGCCGCTTTACCAAGGTGGGTGAGGTTGATGGGGTCACCATCATTGACGATTACGGCCATCACCCTGTGGAAATTGCTGCTGTGCTGAAAGCTGCCCGTCAGGCCACCGAGGGACGGGTCATCGCCGTGCATCAGCCGCACCGGTATTCCCGCCTGTCCAACCTGTTTGATGATTTCTGCACGTGTTTCAACGACGCCGATGTCGTTGCCATCGCTGACATATTTGCCGCCGGAGAGGACCCGATCAAGGGTGCATCCCGCGATGATCTTGTGCAGGGCCTGATCCGCCACGGCCATCGACACGCCCGCGCATTGCTGGACGAGGGCGATCTTGAACGTCTGGTTCGCGAACAGGCGCGTCCCGGAGATATGGTCGTCTGCCTGGGGGCTGGTACGATCAGTGCCTGGGCCAACGGATTGCCCGCTCGATTGCAGCAAAAACAGGTGGTCTGAGGCAATGGACTCTCGCCTATTGCAACTATAAAGTGTGACGTCGCAATCGCAGACGGGATGTCCTCGGAGGGGCATATGGCATATTCGGTAATGTTTGCAGCCTTGTGGGTCGTGGCCTCGACGATTGTGGCCATGTTGCCGATGCGTCTGCAGTTCCCGCCTGGAGTTGTGTTATTCATCTCTGCGCCTGCTCTGATTGTCTGGCTGGGCCATGACTATGGCTGGGTGTTTGGGCTGTTGGCTAGCGCTGCCTTTGTATCCCTGTTCCGCAATCCCATCCGGTTTTACTGGCGCCGTTGGACCGGTGCGGAGGTTCAGAAATGAACTTGTCCATCGCCCTTGCCGCGCTTTGGGGAATTGCTGCGAATGTGTTGGCGATGATCCCCAGCAAAGACAATCACTGGACCCGCGCCTATATCCTGATTGCGGTGGGGATTCCGATTTTGGGATACGTGACGCTTCAGAACGGACCGTGGATCGGGTTGATTGTAATGGCAGCAGGCATGTCGGTGCTGCGCTGGCCGGTGATTTATCTGGGGCGTTGGGTGCGACGGCTTGTTGGACACTGACATGATCGAATACGTCTTTTACACTCTCGCATTCTTTCTGCCCCTGTTTTTGATTTGGATAGCCTCACACATTCTTATTATTAAAGGGAAGTTCAGAGGACCGATCTATCTTCTATTATTTTTGTTTGTTTCGTTTGCCGTGTGGTATTGGACCCCTGTTAGCGCGTACGCCAGTCAGAGCGCCGAGGGGTTCGTTGTGCTATTTTCAGTCGCTTATACCTCGAGCGTGATCGTCCAATTCGTGCCAGGTCTTACCCTTGGAATTTTGACTGGTGGATTGCACCGGATTTTGCTCAGGAAGTTGAAGTCTGATGCCAGTATTGCGCCCGTGTAATAACCCAAGAGGTTAAAATGCTGTGCTCCAAAGAAACGCTTGGTTGAGGACAGCTGAACCATTTTGACCAAACCTTCAGATGAGGACACGGATTGGAGATAATTGAAGTAGTAGCCGCTGTCGTGTTGGCGATGGCGCTTCCGGTATTTTTGTCCGGGCTGGCATCCCACAATCTTGTTAAACGGGGTCGTTTTCGTGGGCCCGTCTATCTTTTGTTGTTTCTTGTCTTGTCCAGTGCCTATGGGTTTCTGGCTTCGGACAACGTAGGATTGCTAGAGCCGATGTGGTGGCGGGCCGAAGACTTCTATAATCTTTTCGTTATGTTCACAGCCTTTCCTTTGGGAACCGGGTTGGTTTTGGGATTCAGTACAGGTTTGCGTAGCCGACAGCGGTCAAAGCGTATGCAAAACTTAGTCCAGATAGATGACAAGCGAACAGAATCGAACTACCAGAGAGCCATGGTTCAAACACTTCCTGCGCCTCGTGGCAAACTCACTGAAAACCGACCTTTGAATGATTTAACCTGGCTTCGGGTCGGTGGGCCTGCGGATTATTTATTCCAGCCTGCAGATATCGAAGACCTTCAGCACTTCCTGCGCGACTTGCCTGCTGAGGTTCCCGTCTTCCCAATGGGTGTTGGTTCGAACCTGATTGTTCGGGATGGCGGGTTGCGCGCGGTGGTGATCCGGCTTGGGCGCGGGTTCAACGGTATTTCGGTCGATGGCAACACCGTCACCGCTGGCGCGGCAGCGCTGGATGCGCATGTGGCGCGCAAGGCGGCGGATGCGGGTGTGGACCTGACGTTTCTGCGCACCATTCCCGGCTCGATCGGGGGGGCTGTGCGGATGAATGCGGGATGCTATGGCAGCTACACAGCGGATGTGCTGCGCAAGGCCACCATCGTCACGCGACAGGGTGAGGTTCTGGACCTGAGCCCAGAGGATCTGAACTTTCGCTACCGTCAGTCCGATCTGCCCGACGGGGCGGTATTGGTTTCCGCTACATTCGAGGGTCCGTTAGGTGATCCCGCTGAATTGCACGCTCGCATGGCGGTGCAACTGCAAAAGCGCGACGAGACCCAACCCATCAAAGACCGCAGTGCCGGTTCGACCTTTCGCAACCCGGCGGGCTTTTCGTCCACGGGTCGCGCTGATGACGTGCATGACCTCAAGGCCTGGAAAGTCATCGACGATGCCGGTATGCGCGGGGCATCGCGGGGCGGGGCGCAAATGAGCCCAAAGCATTCGAATTTCCTGATCAATACCGGCTCTGCCACGGCTTCTGACTTGGAAGGTCTGGGCGAAGAGGTGCGAAAAAAGGTTTACGAAACAAGCGGCATCACGCTAGAGTGGGAAATCATGCGGGTCGGTGATCCGCTGAAAGAATAAAGCCCCAACCGTCAGACCATAACAGGCAAATTCAGGCGACGGATCAAAGGCATAACGCAGTACGGACCACTACATAAGGTCCTGGGACATTGAGGCGCTAAGTGGGTAAGTCGAGCAGGACAAGCCCCAAAGTGGCGGTATTGATGGGTGGCCCCTCGGCGGAACGCGAGGTGTCTCTCAGCTCTGGGCGCGAATGCGCAGCCGCCCTGCGGGGAGAAGGCTTTGAAGTAGTAGAGCTGGACGCAGGTCCAGACCTTTACGCGCGCCTTTTAGACATCAAACCAGATGTGGTTTTCAACGCCCTGCATGGCCGCTGGGGTGAGGATGGTTGCGTGCAGGGTCTGCTGGAGTGGATGCGGATTCCGTACACGCATTCCGGCGTGCTGGCTTCGGCGCTGGCGATGGACAAGCAACGCAGCAAAGAGGTGTATCAGGCCGTAGGTCTGCCCGTAGTACCCAGCGTGATCGTGCCCAAGGTCGAGGTGATCGAGGTTCATGTGATGGAACCTCCTTATGTCGCCAAGCCAAATAACGAAGGCTCCAGCGTCGGCATTTATATCGTGCATGAAGGATCGAACGGCCCTCCGCAGCTGTCTGAGGATATGCCGGAATTCGTGATGGTTGAGAAATACATCGCGGGTCGCGAATTGACGGTGACCGTGATGGGCGACCGCGCCCTGACCGTGACCGAGATCATGACCGATGGTGGTTGGTACGACTATGACGCCAAATACAAGCCAGGCGGGTCCTGGCATGTGCTGCCAGCCGAAATCCCGCAGGACATCTTTGACCGCTGTCTGGATTACGCATTGCGCGCCCATGATGCGTTGGGGTGCAAGGGGGTAAGCCGCACTGACTTTCGTTGGGATGACGGCATGGGGGCTGACGGGCTTTTCCTGCTGGAAACCAACACGCAACCCGGGATGACACCAACGTCGCTTGTGCCAGAACAGGCCGAGCATTTCGGCATGAGCTTTGGCCAGCTTTGCGCGTGGATGGTGGAGGACGCCTCATGCGACCGCTAAGGGCCACTCGTGCGCCGGTGATCCACCGATCAAAGCCGCTGGCCGGACCGGATGCAGATTTTGGCTCGGGCGCGCGGTCCGAGTCGGAGCCAAAGTTGCGGCTGAGTGGGGTCAAGCTGTTCGGTCGCAAATCGCAACGGTTTGATCCGGCTCCGTCGCGGCTGAATTACCGATTGCAGCGTTGGATGCTGACGCCGGGTGTGCGCCGGGGTTTGCGGGTTGGCTTGCCCATATTCGCGCTCTGCGCTGCGGCCGGGATCTATTTCGGCTCGGCCGAGCGGCGCGAGGCTGTGGTGGCCTATGTGGCCGACATCAAGACCTCGATCCAGCAGCGGCCTGAATTCATGGTCAATCTGATGGCGATTGATGGCGCGGGCACCAATCTGTCTGAAGACATCCGCGAAGTGGTGCCGTTGGACTTCCCGATAAGCTCCTGGGATCTGGATGTCGAACAGATCCGCGACACGATCACCGGGCTGGACCCGGTCAAATCCGCCTCGGTCCGGGTGCGCCCTGGTGGTATCTTGCAAGTGGATGTTGAAGAGCGTCAGCCCGTCATCGTCTGGCGCACGCGCCGCGGGATCGAACTGTTGGATGAAACCGGCGCGCATGTGGAACGCATCGCTTCGCGTAAGGAACACACCAACCTGCCGCTGATCGCAGGCAAGGGTGCGGATGCCCATGTGGCCGAGGCGTTGCAACTGGTGACCACCGCCCGCAGCTTGGGTGGCCGGGTTCGCGGTCTGGTGCGGATTGGCGAGCGACGTTGGGATCTGGTTCTGGACCGCGGCCAACGCATCATGTTGCCAACCGAACGCCCGGTGCGCGCGTTGGAACGTGTGCTTGCCGTGAACGAAGTGCAGGACCTGTTGGAGCGTGACGTGGCCGTGGTGGACATGCGGCTTGGGCAGCGCCCGACAATAAGAATGACCAAAGCTGCCAGCGAAGACTGGTGGAATACAAAAGTGACAGTGGGTAACGGGCAGTAACGAACATGATGACCGATCTTTATCAGTCCCAACGGGCCATGCGGCAGATGCGCAGGCAGGCGATGCAACGCGGTGTTGTCGCCATTCTGGATGTTGGCAGTTCCAAGATTGCCTGCCTTGTGCTGCGCTTCGATGGCGCAAACCGCTTGAGCGAAGATAACAGCATCGGGTCCCTGGCCGGTCAGACCGGATTTCGGGTGATTGGCGCTGCGACCACGCGGTCGCGTGGTGTGCAGTTTGGTGAAGTCACTGCCATGCAGGAAACCGAACGCGCCATCCGTACCGCGTTGCAGGCGGCGCAGAAGATGGCTGATATCCGGGTGGATCACGTAATCGCCTGTTTTTCGGGCGCGAACCCGCGTTCTTATGGTCTGGACGCTCAGGTTGATCTGGAAGGTCAGGTTGTGTCCGAGGCCGAGGTTGGCCGTGTTTTGAACGCTTGCGACGTGCCCGATTACGGGGCGGGGCGCGAAGTGTTGCATGCCCAGCCGGTGAATTTTGCCTTAGATAACCGCTCGGGGCTGATCGATCCGCGCGGGCAGATGGGCCAAAGCCTTGCGGTCGACATGCACATGTTGACCGTCGATGCCGTCGCGATCCAGAACATCGTGCGCTGCATCAAACGCTGCGATCTGGAACTGGCGGGGATCGCGAACTCGGCCTACGTGTCTGGCGTCTCGGCCCTGGTCGAGGACGAACAAGAGTTGGGTGCCGCCTGTATCGATATGGGTGGCGGTACAACCAGCGTGTCGATTTTCATGAAAAAACACATGATCTATGCCGATTGCGTGCGTATGGGCGGCGACCACGTGACCGCCGATATCTCGATGGGACTGGGTGTTCCGGCGGCTGTGGCCGAACGGATCAAGACCTTTGACGGAGGTGTCCACGCGACTGGCGCTGACGACCGCGACCTGATCGATATTGGTGGTGATACCGGTGATTGGGAACACGACCGCCGCACCGTCAGTCGGGCCGAGTTGATCGGTATCATGCGCCCGCGTGTCGAAGAGATTCTGGAAGAAGTGCGCGTGCGTCTGGATGCAGCCGGGTTCGAACATATGCCCAGCCAGCAGATCGTTTTGACAGGCGGCGGCAGTCAGATCATGGGGTTGGATGGCCTCGCGACCCGCATTCTGGGCCAGCGAGTGCGTTTGGGTCGACCCTTGCGTGTTCACGGTCTGCCGCAATCGGCGACAGGCCCGGGGTTTTCGTCAGCGGTGGGGCTTAGCCTGTTCGCTGCGCATCCGCAGGACGAATGGTGGGATTTCGAAATTCCGGTCGATACCTATGCCGCGCGACCTTTCAAGCGCGCCATGCGCTGGTTCCGTGACAATTGGTAAAGCGGTCGGCGTTGCGGCGCTGGTCGTTGCATCCCCGCTTACCGCACACGCCCAGACACGGATACCGCCTGAGGCATTTCTGGCTGCTGTCCAGGGTAAAACCGTTACGTTTTACGACTATCCCAGCGGCCTTCTGGTGGGGACCGAGGAATTTCTCAGCCCCAAAATGTCTGTCTGGCGGATGGAGGGGCGGGGTTGTGTCTATGGGCAGATCACTACACCCAATGGTCAGATCTGCTTTTTGTACGATGATGACCCGGATGACGTGCCGGTATGCTGGTGGACCTTTCAGCACGAAGGCCGCCTTATGGTGCGACTTGCCAACTTCAACCGACGCGAAATTCAAGAGGTGCGCAGCATTACCGAAGACGGTTTGAATTGCCCAAGTACCCCAATTAGCTAAAGAAATGGGTTGCAGCCAGCGGCCTTATCCCGCAAGATATCCACAAGGCCCGTCAGAGGCCCTGCGGCAGGACCTGAGCAGTTTTCCGCATCTTAAAAATCAGTGAATCCCTCAAGTGGCGTGCATGTTGACTGCGGCGCGTGTGTCGCTTGCTTTGTGGTGGATTGAGTTCAATCCGCAACATCTGGCAATGAATGCAAAATACCGCTGACGACTGCCTTATTTCCTCCATATTTTGTGGGATTCGGCGATTTTTGGCGTGACCTTTGCTGTTTGGACCGGTAGGATTGTAAGCGGATAGGTAAGAAAAACACCGCTTTGGCGGGTCAATAAAACAGGCGGACAGAGCATGACATTGAATCTTTCGATGCCCGGGCACGACGAACTGAAGCCTCGGATTACAGTATTTGGCGTTGGTGGCGCGGGCGGCAACGCTGTCAACAACATGATTGAGAAACAGCTGGACGGCGTTGATTTTGTCGTCGCCAACACTGATGCGCAGGCGCTGCAGCAAAGCCAGTCTTCGGCGCGGGTGCAATTGGGCGTGAAAGTGACCGAAGGTCTGGGGGCAGGGGCCCGTCCGACCGTGGGCGCTGCGGCGGCCGAAGAAAGCATCGAGCAGATCGTCGACCATCTGGCTGGCGCACATATGTGCTTTATTACGGCTGGTATGGGCGGTGGCACCGGTACGGGTGCGGCGCCGATCATCGCGCAGGCCGCGCGGGAGCTTGGCGTTCTCACTGTTGGCGTTGTCACCAAACCCTTCCAGTTTGAAGGCGCCAAGCGGATGCGTCAGGCCGAAGACGGCGTTGAGGCGCTGCAAAAGGTTGTCGACACGCTGATTATCATTCCGAACCAGAACCTGTTCCGCCTGGCCAACGAAAAGACCACGTTCACCGAGGCATTCTCGATGGCGGATGACGTTCTGTATCAGGGCGTTAAAGGTGTGACTGATCTGATGGTCCGTCCGGGTCTGATCAACCTCGACTTTGCTGATGTTCGTGCCGTGATGGACGAGATGGGCAAGGCGATGATGGGCACTGGTGAGGCCACCGGTGAAGATCGCGCGGTTCAGGCGGCTGAGAAGGCGATTGCCAACCCGCTGCTGGACGAAATCAGCCTCAAGGGTGCCAAGGGCGTGCTGATCAACATCACCGGCTCGCACGACCTGACCCTGTTCGAGTTGGACGAAGCGGCCAACCGCATTCGTGAGGAAGTTGACCCCGAGGCCAACATCATCGTCGGTTCGACCCTGGATACCGTGATGGAAGGCGGTATGCGTGTGTCGGTTGTGGCCACTGGTATCGACGCCAGCGAAAAGCCCGTCGACGTTCCGGTTGCGCGTCGCTCGATGTCCGAGCCGCTGACCCGTACCGTTTCTGCGGAAGAGGCGCAGCAGGATGAGACCCCCGCTGCTGTGGCCGAAGTGGCGGAGCCCGCGCCCCAGCTAGAAGTGAACCGTGAACCTTCGCTGTTCGAAACCGCCGAGGAACCGGCGCAGCCGCAGGTGGAGCGTGACGATGACGGTCTGCCACCCCCTGCCTATCAGCCCCGCGTGGCTGAGTTCGAGCCGACACCTGAACCGGTTGAACCCGCGGCGGAAAGCTTTGTAGCACCGCAGCCACAGCACTCCGCAGGCACACCGTCGCCCGAAGCGCTGCAACGTTTGCAGGCCGCTGTACAAAATGTCCCGGCCTCTGAACGTGGGTATGCGGCGCCGCGCCCACAGGCACCGCAACCGGACCCCGCACCGCAGGCTGAAGGGCAGGATCGTTCCCGGTTCGGCTTTAACCGCCTGATCGACCGGATGACCGGCCACGCCGCCGATACGCCGGCACAGCCGGTGCGCCAGCAGCCCCCGATGCGCCAAGCTGACGCTACGGCACCTGCGCATGATGAGGCCGACCCCGATCAGGATCGGATCGAAATTCCCGCCTTCTTGCGTCGTCAGGCCAACTGATCACGGTAACAAATTAACGACTTAGGGTCGCCTTTTGGCGACCCTTTTCTTTTGAAATACACGGCTTTAACTGTATGTAAGCAGGCTTTTGCCGATCTGTTACATTCATGTTTCATTCAGTTACAAAGAGTGAGTTGAGCCTTGACGCTTGCTTCCTTAGGTGAGTGTCCAACACGGACCGAAAAGGCCGGACACCACTCACCGAGGTTCACCTTGCAACATACGCTCAAATCTCCGATCACGTTTACAGGCGTCGGGCTGCACAGCGGCAAGCCTGCGACGATGGTCCTGAAACCGGCAGCCGCCGGTCACGGCATCTGGTTCAAACGGACGGATATCGAGCTGGGCAATGCGCTGATCCCCGCGATCTATGACGTGGTCGAGCGGACGCCGCTTTGCACCCGTCTGGTGAACGATGCAAATGTTTCGGTGTCGACCGTCGAACATATCATGGCCGCGCTCGCCGGATGCGGCGTGCATAACGCGCTGATCGAGATTGACGGACCCGAAGTTCCGATCATGGATGGGTCGTCGATTGATTTCGTGCGCGGTATCATGGCCAAGGGTGTACGTCGTCAGGCCAGCCCCGTTCTTGCGTTCGAAGTTCTCAAGCCCGTCACAGCTACGCGCGAAGGCGCCAGCGCTTCAATCGCGCCTGCGGATGGGTTGATCATCGATTTCCACATTGATTTCGAAGACGGCGCAATTGGCAATCAGACCAAAACGCTGGACATGCGTAACGGCTCGTTCGCGCGTGAGCTTAGCGATTGCCGCACATTCTGCCGCCGCACAGACGTTGAAGCGATGCGCGAAAACGGCCTGGCCTTGGGCGGGACGCTGGAAAACGCTGTCGTTGTACAGGGTGACGAAGTTCTGACCCCTGGCGGTTTCCGCCATGCGGATGAGGCTGTTCGCCACAAGATGCTGGATGCTCTGGGCGACCTTTACCTGGCGGGAGGCCCGATTCTGGGTCACTTCACTGGCGACAAATCCGGCCACGCGATGACCAACACGCTGCTGCGCAAGCTGTTTGAAACACCTGGTGCGGTGCGTCCGGTCCTGTGTACCCCCGAACAGGCCGCGCGTCTGCCGGGCCAGGGCCTTGTTTGGGACGAAATCCCCGAAGTCGCCTGATTGGATCAACTCTGCCGACAATTCCGCTAGTGAGTGTACTAAGGCGTTTTGCCCCGGAATTATCTATGCTAGACCAAAGGCCAATCAGGGGCGTGCCCCGATAAGCAATACGACGAGGATAGGCGGAATGGTTGGCACCAAAGCGGCAGTCAGGCTCGCAGGCGCGATTCTTCTGACAGCAGTTTTGACGGCATGCGGCGGAAAAGGCGCAGACCGCAATCAGAACCTGGAAGGCTTTACGCCAGAACAGATTTACACACGCGGCGAGTTTGAGCTGTCGCAGAATCGCTCGGATGATGCGGCGTGGTACTTCTCGGAAGTTGAGCGTTTGTATCCCTATTCGGATTGGGCCAAGCGCGCGCTGATCATGCAGGCGTTCTCGTTCCACACGGACAAGAACTATGAAGAAAGCCGGGCGGCGGCGCAGCGCTATATCGACTTTTATCCAACAGACGAAGATGCAGCCTATGCGCAGTATCTTTTGGCGCTGAGCTACTATGACCAGATTGACGAGGTTGGCCGCGACCAAGGGCTGACTTTTCAGGCGCTGCAATCTCTGCGCACAGTGATCGAGGTTTATCCTGATAGCGAATATGCCACGTCGGCGGTTCTGAAATTCGATCTGGCCTTCGACCATCTTGCTGGTAAGGAAATGGAGATCGGGCGCTATTATCTGCGTCAGGATCACTATACCGCTGCAATCAACCGATTCCGTGTCGTGGTCGAAGATTTCCAGACCACAACCCACACAGCTGAGGCGCTGTATCGTCTGATCGAAGCCTATCTGTCGCTGGGCTTGGTGGATGAGGCGCAGTCAGCCGGTGCTATCTTGGGTTACAACTATCAATCGTCGGAATGGTACGATGCGGGCTATGCATTGCTGACCTCGCGTGGGTTGGAATTGAAGAGCCGTGGAAACAATTGGCTAAGCACCATCTACCGTCAGACCATCAAAGGTGAGTGGTTGTAATCGTCATGGCTAAAGGCGTGGGACGCTAAGACCCGATGCTGCGCGCCCTTGATATCCGCGACATGCTGATCATTGACCGGCTGGAATTGACGTTTCAGCCGGGTTTGAACGCATTGACCGGTGAAACCGGGGCGGGCAAGTCGATCTTGCTGGATTCGCTGGGTTTCGTGCTGGGCTGGCGAGGGCGGGCTGAATTGGTTCGGCAAGGCGTCGCGCAGGGGGAGGTTGTAGCCGAGTTTGAGTTGCCAGATGGCCACCCCGCCCATGCGATTCTGGCCGAGGCAGGCTTGCCTGGTGGTGAGGAACTGATCCTGCGCCGGGTTAATACAGCCGAGGGACGCAAGACCGCTTGGGTCAATGACCGGCGCTGTTCCGGTGAGGTACTGCGCGCCCTGTCCGAGACGTTGATCGAACTGCACGGCCAGCATGATGATCGCGGGTTGCTGAACCCGCGCGGGCATAGGGCAATGCTGGATGACTATGCGGGGGTAGAGGACCTTCTGGCAGCTGTGCGTGCGGCGTGGATGGATATGTCCCGCGCGCGTAAGGATTTGGCCGAGACCGAGGCGACGCTGGCCGCCATGCGCGCCGAGGAGGAGTTTCTGCGCCACGCCGTTGCCGAGTTGGACAAGCTGGACCCTCAGCCCGGTGAGGATGCTGAATTGGATGCCCGTCGGCGCATGATGCAAGGGGCTGAACGCATTCGCGATGACGTTGCCCGTGCTTTTGACCTGTTGGGCGCAGATGGGGCCGAGGTGGCGATGTCTGACGCGGTGCGGTGGTTGGAAGGCGTGTCCGACAATGCGGGCGGGCAGCTTGAGGCCCCGATAGCCGCATTGGGGCGCGCCTTGATCGAATTGGGTGAAGCGCAGGACGGGGTGAGCGCCTGCCTTCAAGCTTTGGATTTTAACCCGGCTGAGCTTGAAGCCGCAGAAGAACGTCTTTTCGCCATCCGAGCGTTGGCCCGTAAGCATGATGTGGTGCCTGACGATTTGGGGGTTTTTGCCGACACGCTGCGTGATCGACTGACCCGGCTGGATGCAGGTGACGCCGACTTGGCGGATCGGCGTGCTGCGGTTGCGGCTGCACAGGAAACCTATGACAACGCCGCCGCCGCACTTAGCGCCGCGCGCCAACAGGCGGCCGGACAATTGGATGCGGCCGTGATGGCCGAGCTTGCACCGTTGAAGATGGAGCGTGCGGTATTTCAAACCGAAATCACGGGCGCCGATCCCGGACCTGAGGGGGTGGATGCGGTGGCCTTTACCGTTGCCACCAATCCCGGCGCTCCGTCTGGCCCACTGAATAAGATCGCTTCGGGCGGGGAACTCAGCCGGTTTTTGCTGGCGCTCAAAGTGTGTCTGACCGGCGACGATAGCGCCCGCACTATGATCTTTGATGAAATCGACCGGGGTGTCGGTGGGGCGACTGCTGATGCGGTGGGTCGCCGTCTGGCATCTTTGGCACAGGGGGGGCAGGTTCTGGTCGTGACCCACTCGCCGCAGGTTGCCGCCCGCGCGGCGCATCATTGGCGGGTTCAAAAACAGGTAACTGGCGGGCAGACATTGTCCACCGTTATTCCGCTGGCCGAACCAGACCGTGTGGATGAAATCGCCCGGATGGTCGCAGGGGACACCATCACGGACGAGGCGCGCGCCGCCGCCCGCGCATTGTTGGACGCCTGAGTTAAATTTGCCGCTTTCCGGTTTTCAAACCGTCGCGATCCTACTTTTATAAGGGGGCTCCGTGGCTTACTAAGGAATATACCTTGATCCCCGAGTGCCAATGACCCAAACGACCCGCACCGTTCTGCGCAACCAGCTCAATCAGGCTCTGGCCGCGATGAAGGATGCATGGCGGGTTATGTTGCGACGTGGGCCTAGCCAGATTCAGTTCTGGTTCATTGCGTTGGCAATTGGGATTGCGGCAGGGTTTATGGCCCTTGGGTTCCGCAAGGCGATCCGGTCGCTGCAGGCCTATGTCTACGACACAGACGATATCCTGTTGCTGCACAGCCATGCTGAGAAATTGCCGTGGTTCCTGATCCTGATTACGCCGATCATCGGCGGTCTTATTGTTGGTGTCATCCTGCACAGATTCACCGATGACGGGCGCGTACGCTCGGTCGCAGACGTGATCGAGGGTTCGGCGCTGACCAATGGCCGGGTCGAGGGCAAGGCGGGGATCGCCTCGTTCTTTGCCTCGCTGATCACGCTCAGCACTGGCGGGTCAACCGGGCGGGAAGGCCCGGTGGTGCATATGGCCGGGGTAATCTCGACCTGGGTCAGTGACCGTATCCACGCGGATGGCATCACCGGCCGCGATCTGTTGGGCTGCGCTGTGGCGGCGGCGGTTTCAGCCAGTTTTAACTCACCCATCGCTGGGGCGCTATTCGCGCTTGAGGTGGTGCTACGCCACTTTGCTGTGCACGCCTTTGCACCCATTGTTATCGCCTCGGTCGCGGGTACGGTGATCAACCGGCTGGAATACGGAGATGTAACCGAGTTCGTTCTGGAAACCCCGGGCTCGCTGCAATTCTATGTGGAGCTGCCAGCCTTTTTGATCCTTGGGCTGATCTGCGGGCTGGTGTCGTTGCTGTTGATGCGCTCGATCTTCTTTGCCGAGGACATCGGCACTCACGTTCAAAATCGCCTGTCGCTGCCACGTTGGCTGCGCCCCGCCGTGTCCGGTGCGATGCTGGGACTGCTAGCGATCTGGTTTCCGCATATCATCGGGGTCGGATATGAAACGACAATCCGTGCCCTGACTGGCGATCTGACCCTGACTGTCGCGATCTTGTTTGCCGTGATAAAAACAGTTGCTTTGGCGATCACCATGGGGGGACGCATGGGCGGTGGTGTGTTTTCTCCTTCGCTGATGGTTGGCGCTCTGACCGGATTGGCCTTTGGGTTAATCGCCACCGGGCTGTTGCCGGATGTGTCCGGGACCCATACGCTCTATGCCTTTGCGGGCATGGGTGCCGTGGCCGCCGCAGTGCTGGGTGCGCCGATTTCCACCACGATGATCGTTTTTGAGCTGACCGGAGATTGGCAGATCGGAATTGCGGTGATGGTCTCGGTTTCGATGTCGACAGCCTTGGCCTCGCGTCTTGTGGACCGGTCGTTCTTCCTGACTCAGCTGGAGCGCCGCGATGTTCATCTGGCCGCAGGACCACAGGCCTATTTGTTGGCGATGTTGCGCACCGGGGCGGTGATGCGCCCGATTGGGGACCCGCGCTCGATCACCAAAGAAAAGGCACAGGAGTTGATAGAGCAGGGGCTATGCGTACAGGCCAGTGCCACGCTTGAGGCGGCGATGCCCTATTTCGACCACGACGACATCCCTTGCATCCCGGTTGTGGTGATTGACGACGAGGGTAACGAATCCCCGGTTGGTGCGCTCTTTCATATCGACGCGCTCAAGGCCTATAACCGGGCGCTGGCCGCCACGGCGGCCGAGGAACATTCCTAACCGTCGTAGACCGTTGCCGCGTCGCCCAGATAATTGTCCCATGCAAACCAGTAAGAGATATGTCCAGCCACACGCGGCAAGCGAGTTCCGTCTGGTCCGATCAACGCCTCTTCGGTCATGGTCCATTTCTGTCCGGTCTGATCCACCAGGCCGCCGTTGGACGCGGTGAACCGGTGCGAGCTGCGTTCATACGCCCGTACCGCGCGCTTGTCGGGATTGCCGATCAGAACCAGCGGCCGGTTGGCAATCGCGTCATTGATCACGCGCGTCTTGCTAAACGCATCCAAAGGCCAGGCCCGCGCCGCACCGAACTGGCGGATAGCGAAGATATAGTCTTTCTGCCGATGTTCGGATTGGTCAACCAGTGCTGGAAACATCAGTTCGGGCGAGGCGAAATACTCACGATAGACCACGCCGGAGCCATAGTTGCGCCGATGGCCGGTATTCTGAGACAGGACGCGCGTGCCAGGGTGTGAGGACTTCCAGCTTTCCCATGTGGTGATCACTACCGGGCGCTGCTGGAGCGTGATTCCACTGCCGACCAGCGGGCCCACAACCGGCTTTCCGGTGTATTGGTTCCACAGCGAATGCGTCTCGCGATCAAACATCAGCTTGTTGGAACGGTACAGGAAACCAGATGATCCAAAGACAAACGGTTTCCGCCGTCCCGCCACTTGTGTTTCGAACAAGATACCCGACCCGCACAGCGTGCAATAAGCCAGCGCTACGGGGACGCCACCGATCACCTCGTTGAACATCTCGTGCCACCCCATGATCCGCAGCGGATAGGCGCGCTCATCCCCATTGATCGAGACGCCAAAGACCAGATCGTCGTCTTTCATGTAGCTGGCTTTTGAGGCCGAGATCAGTGCCGGATTGTCGAGCGACGGGATGCCGTCCTTGCTAACGCCGCCCCAGGTGATTTCCTCTAGCCGGATCTTCATCTTGTCGCGCTGCAGGTATTTTGGGCGCAAGAAGTCGTCAAAATTCGGGTCAATCCCCAGAAGAACCTCACGCTTGAACGGAATCAACGAAGAGTGCGGGACCACCTGCGGGTTCTTTTCCTGCCACAACATCCAATCGAACCAGTCAGTGCCAAGGTTCTGACCGGTCAGGGTCTGCATCACTTCGGCGATTTCGTCGGTACGTCGCCCTCCGTAACGCATTCCGGTCAGCAGGGCCGGGACTACATCCGGGTTGCCACGCTGCACCAGAAAGGCCATGCCCTGTTTGAATTCAGAACTGCTGCCGTACAAGGTGGACCTCACGGCCTCAAGCACGGGGTCTTGCTGTGCTGAAAGTGCGTTGGGCAATGCGGCTGCGGCCAGCATACCAGTGAAACTGCGGCGCGTGATCGACATGGCATCCTCCGATGGTGTCCATGTCCAGTGTGCATCGGCCGCTGTTCACATGCATGCAACAGGTGCGTGAGGGAAAGAAGCATACCTAAATTGGTGCCAACGTTTTAAGAAAAATCTCGTTTCATCTTACCTTGCGAGCAACAAAGCATTCTTTCTGGAAAGAAGCTTCGAAACCATCAATATTAGAATTTCCTACGTGAGAATCGGAAAGGCCTGTGCGTGAAATTTTACTTTAGGTTGGCTGCTTTGCTGGGTGCGGTTAATGCGGTCACAGTCCCGGCTGTTTCTGCTGAGATAAAGCTTAACAAATCTTCCAAGAAAACTTCTGTTTTGATGGATCAAAAACTGTCGAAACGACAAAAATCCAGGTTCAGAGAGTTTAAAACCAAAGAGTATTTTGCGGCATTTGTTGTTTCTGGACAAAACAGCAGTGGTTGGGTTGCCAACCGTCACTCGCTTGCTGTCGCGAAAGAGCAAAGCCTAAGAGATTGCCGTTTGCTTTCTGAATACCCGGATACGTGCGCGGTTTATGCTGTTATAGTGCCAAAAGACTATGATCCGACATTTGAGGGCACCACACTTAGCCAGGATGGAAACACCGAGTTCCGGAAATACCAAAAGAAAAACGCTCCACCTTCATCGGGCGCATTCGTGATCTCAGATATCGGCTCTTTTGGGTATTCATGGAGGTTCTCAGACCGGACTGAGGCACAGGAAGCTGCAATTTTGGCATGCGAATCTAATGTGGCCAAGAGGTTGGCAAGCATGAAGAAACAAGTACGTGACAAAACTCCAAAATCGCAAACAACCTGTCGAGTTATTCATGAGGCCCGACCATAAGCTTTTTGGGAAGAGTACCCGATTGAACAGTAGGTAGAGCGTCGGAAAGGTCTTTCGCTAGATCTGCTCTACCTTCACCGATTCAACCGGGTAAAAGGCCACATAACCTTTGATCTCGGCCATGGCGGGAACGGGGGTTTCATAGCTCCACGCGGCGTTTTCGGTCACCGAGGATTTGTTGACGATCGAAAAATGCGAGGCATCCCCCTTGTGTGGGCAGTGGGTGATCTTGTCGGTGCTATCCAGAAAGGCCATCGCGATATCGGTACGGGGGAAATAGATCACCGGAGTCAGATCACCTTCGATCAGTTCCAGCGCGCCAGTGCTTTCACCCAGTACGGCACCACCGGAACGAACGCTCCATTTGCCCGGAGCTCTGCGGATTGTGATCTCAACCATTTTTCTTCCCTCGTCTTATTTTCGGCCTCTCTTCTGCTCTGTGTATGTAACAGGTCAGTGTCAGATCGGCGCAGTTGCGGCATCCAACCACAGTTGCGCGTCGTCGCCCAGCCTTGAGCGCAGTTTTTTCGCAACGTCGTAGTGATAGGTATTCAGCCAGTCACGCTCTGCCGACGTCAACATGTCAGTCACGATTAGCCTTCTGTCAATTGGGACGTATGTCAGGGTCCGCCAGTTCAGCATCGCGCGTTCCGCGTCACCACCGGGCAGGGCTGGGGCTTCTTGAACAACTACGAGGTTTTCGATGCGGATACCAAAGGCGCCCTCGCGGTAATAGCCCGGTTCGTTGGAAAGGATCATGCCGGGTTGCAAGGGCACATGGCTGACTTTGGACAGGCGCTGGGGGCCTTCGTGAACGCTGAGGTAGGCACCGACACCGTGTCCGACACCGTGATTGAAATCCTGACCCGCGGCCCAAAGCGGGGCCCGTGCGATACATTCGATGTCACGCCCGGCCAGCCCGACAGGCCAGCGCAGCATGGATAGGTTAATCATGCCCTTCAATACGCGGGTAAAGCAGGATTTTTCCTCATCTCCGACATTACCGACGGCGATAGTTCGCGTGATGTCAGTGGTGCCGTCCAGATATTGCCCGCCACTGTCCAGAACCAGAATATGACCGTCTTCAAGGCGGCTGTCGGTTTCTTCGGTCACGCGGTAATGCATGATCGCGCCGTTCGGACCAGTGCCGGCAATCGTGTCGAACGAGATATCCTGCAGCGCATTGTCCTTGCGCCGGCTCTCTTCAAGGCGGGTCACCACCTGCGTCTCGGTCAGGGTACCCGGAGCCTGCGCATCCAACCAGCAAAGGGTTTCAATAACCGCCGCTGCATCGCGCAGATGCGCTTCGGCGCTGCCCGCGATCTCGGCCGCATTCTTGCAGGCCTTGGGCAAGGCGCAGGGATCTCCGCCATCCACCATCCGATCCTGCAACACATCGGCCACAGCCTGAGGCAGCGTTCCCAAATCGACCTGTATCTTCCCCTCAAGCGCTGTAACGGCGTCCAGAAATGCCCCCGGCGCGTGGACGGTAACCTGATCCGTCAACGGCTCGGACAGTTTTTCCTGATCCATGAACAGATCCACCCGGCCACCGGCATGTAGAATAGCAAAGCAATGCGCCACCGGGTTGTACCCGATATCCGAGCCGCGAATATTCAAAAGCCACATGATCGAATCCGGCAACGTGATTACTGCGGCTGTGCAATTTGCCTCGCGCAGGGCTTCGGCCAGAAGGGTGATTTTGCTGTCCGCGGTTTCACCTGCAAACTCAATCGGATGGGTCTTGACCGGGTTCATCGGGGCGGTGGGTTGGTCGGACCACACGCGGTCCACCAGATTGTCACAGCGCACCAGTTCGATGCCGCTGTCGGTCAGCTCTTTCTTTGCGCTTGTGATCTGACCTGCTGCATGCAGCCACGGATCAAAACCTACCTTGCCGCCATCGGGAAGGTGTTCCTTCAACCAGGTGCTCAGGTTGACTTCGGGCCACGGAACCGGAGTGAATTCGGCGGCGACCTGCGCCTTGACCTGGGTTCGATACCGGCCATCGACAAACACGCCCGCTATACCTGGTAACACGGCGCAAAACCCTGCTGAACCCGTGAACCCTGTCAGCCAAGCCAACCTTTCATCCCGAGCGGCCACGTATTCGCCCTGATGCGCGTCTGCGCGCGGGATCAGAAATCCGTCCAACCCTTCGTTCGCAATTTCACCCCGCAGAGCCGCCAACCGGGGTGGCCCCTGTTCCGGGCGCGCCGTCACCTCAAAGGACTGAAACATCACATACCTCTCCCAAGCGGGGGTTCACCCCTTATTCTTTTGGAAAATTCTTTGGCCCGGGGCAAGGCCAGCCTCAGCTGGCCCTTTTCATCCCCATCACCCGCGCACGTGCGCGAGGATCACTATCGAACAGGGCTGCTAGTTGCTCGGTCATTGCGCCTGCCAGTTGTTCGACGTCAGTGATCGTCACCGCACGGTCGTAATAGCGGGTGACGTCGTGACCGATGCCGATGGCCAGCAGTTCCACCATTTTGCGCTTTTCCACCATGGCGATCACGTCGCGCAGGTGTTTTTCCAGATAATTAGCGGGGTTGACGCTGAGCGTTGAATCATCGACCGGCGCACCATCCGAAATCACCATCAGAATTTTGCGTGCTTCGCGCCGGGCCAGCATTCGGCGATGCGCCCATTCCAACGCCTCGCCGTCGATATTCTCTTTCAGCAGCCCCTCTTTCATCATCAGGCCCAGATTGGGCCGTGCGCGCCGCCAAGGGGCATCCGCGCCCTTGTAGATGATGTGGCGCAAATCATTCAGACGCCCCGGTTGTTGCGGGCGACCATCGTTCAGCCACGCCTCGCGCGCCAATCCGCCTTTCCACGCGCGGGTGGTAAAGCCCAAAATCTCAACCTTCACATTACAGCGTTCCAGCGTGCGCGCCAGAACATCCGCGCAGATCGCCGCAATGGAAATCGGACGCCCGCGCATCGAGCCCGAGTTGTCCAGCAACAGCGTTACCACCGTGTCGCGGAATTCGGTGTCTTTCTCGACCTTGAAGCTGAGCGGCGTGGTCGGGTTTGCCACAACTCGCGCCAGACGGCCCGCATCCAGAATGCCTTCTTCGCGGTCGAATTCCCAGCTGCGGTTCTGTTGTGCCTGCAGGCGACGCTGCAACTTGTTGGCCAATCGGCTAACAGCGCCCTTCAGGGGCTCCAACTGTTGATCCAAATAGGCTCGCAGCCGTTCCAGTTCGGCCGGTTCGGCCAGATCTTCGGCTGCGATCTCTTCGTCGTAGGTGTTCAGATAGACCTTGTAATCGGGATCAGCTTCGGATGCCGGCGGGGGGGCAGGGGGTTCCAGCGGAGCCTCACCTTCGGGCATCTCTGCCTCATCGCCCATCTCATCTTCGGCCATCTCATCCATCGAGACCTGAGCCTGAGACTGGTCCTGCTGTTCTTCCTGCGTTTGTTCAGGCGTGGCGTCGGCGTCCTGCTCCTCTTGGTCATCCTGGCCGGTGCTGTCGGGATCGGGCTGTTCCTCGGCGTCGTCTTCGGCCTGATCTTCCTGTTCGTCGTCCAACTCATCAGGGTCATCGCCCAGTTGGTCGCCGTAACCCAGATCCTTGATCATCTGGCGGGCAAACTTGGCGAATTCCGCCTGGTCCGAGAGCAGTTCGTCTAGGTTTTCCAGCGTGCCACCGGCCTGTTCTTCGATAAATCCACGCCACAGGTTCATGATGTTAGAGGCCGCCGGGGGCAGGTCCCGCCCCGTGGCCAGGTGCCGGATCAGATAGCCCGCAGCAACCGCTAACGGTGCATCCGCTGGCTGCTTGCACTGGTCGTATCCGCGCCGCAGGGCCTCATGCCCAATCTTGACGTCGATATTGCTGGCGGTGCCGGGCATATCCCGCGCACCCATCGCCTCGCATCGCGCGACTTCCATCGCCTCGTACAAATCCCGCGCCATATCACCCGGAGGCGCATAGCGCGCATGGGTGGCGTCGTCATGGTATTTCCGCTGCAGCGCCAGAGCATCCGCCGTACCGCGTGCCAGCAAAACCTCTTCGCGCGTCATCCGGCGGCTGACTTGCGGCAGACGCATCGACTCGCCCGATATACCGGAAGGGTCGACTGTGTAGGTCACGTTCAATTCAGGGTCGTCGGCCATAACCTTGGTGGCTTCGGCCAAAGCCTTCTTGAACGGATCAGCGGGGTTGTCGTTGGGTTTGCTCATCGGTGGCAGTCCGGTCTTGTTCTGTCCCGGCAACCTAGTGCCAATTCAGGGCCTTGACCATAGGGCCAACCCCGTTTTCGCATGAAACCAGAGTGGGACCTATGGTAAAATCATGGGGTGTCTCGAAGGGTGGCGCGCGTCAAACTAACTATAAACTGCGGGACTAGGAGATTGCCCAGCCTTGTGCACCCTAGAACGACTTGGCGGTTCCTACCTGAACCATCCTATAAAACCGTCAAACACTCCCTTAAGCCCATTTTCCCGGAACAATTTCTGATCTTTGCCGTGGTGCGAGCGCATAACGATATTCGTCAAGTCACGCATCTGTCCGGTGTTGAGCTTCATGGGATCGTTTACAGCACTGGAGTTCACTTTCTTGCCGGGCATGTCGGTTAGGTCAAAGCCGTTTTCCCGGCCAAATGTCTCAAGCCCGTGCCGTAAATCGGCAAAATCCAACAGCGACACGCGCGCCCCTGACGCATGCCGGGCGCTTTTGTTGACGGTTAACCTACCTGAAACATTTTTGATATCCAACAAGTCCGAGATGGATTTGTTAGCCGACACAAGTGTCTCAAATTCCTCAAGGTTTATTGGTTCGCTGCGGGGATCAAGGCCGAAACCACCCCCTTCTTGCGCGCGCATCCAGCGGTGGGGCGAATAGTATAGCGAGATCATCCGCTCGACCGGGGGGCGGGCAAAGGCATAAGCGGTATATTCGGCAAAGGCCGGGCCAATCAGTTGGCTGTATTCAGCAAGTGTCTGATGCTTGGACTTGGTAGCGTCACCGCTTAATTCGAACCGGTCTGTGCCGTCTTGGTGGCCGCTGGTGACGATGGCATCGTCTGAGAACCGAAGGAAACAGCGCGTAAAGAAGTTTCCTCCGGTTTTTGGTACGTGGATGAACACGCATTTTTGCGCAGCAAATTGCACCTACTTATCCCAGGCTTGTGCTGGCAGCGCTTTCCGGCAGTTCCTCGTCAAAGCAACGCTGATAGAACTCGGCAACGGTCTGGCGTTCCAGTTCGTCACATTTGTTCAGGAAAGACAGGCGGAAGGCGTATCCTACGTCACGGAAAATCTCGGCGTTCTGGGCCCAGTTGATCACGGTCCGCGGGCTCATCACGGTAGACAGGTCGCCGTTCATAAAGGCGGTCCGGGTCAGATCAGCAACGGTCACCATCTGGCTGACGGTTTTGCGGCCTTTCTCGGTATTGTAATGCGGCGCTTTCGACAGGACGATCATCGTCTCGGCGTCGTGGCTCAGGTAGTTCAGGGTCGAGACCAGCGACCAGCGGTCCATTTGTGCCTGGTTGATCTGCTGCGTCCCGTGATAGAGGCCAGTGGTGTCACCCAGACCCACGGTGTTTGCAGTGGCGAACAGGCGGAAATTCGGGTTCGGCGTGATGATCTCGTTCTGATCCAGCAGGGTCAGCTTGCCGTCATGTTCCAGTACGCGCTGGATCACGAACATCACGTCGGCGCGGCCTGCATCGTATTCGTCGAACACGATGGCTACCGGGTTGCGCAGCGCCCAGGGCAAGATGCCCTCGTGGAATTCAGTGACCTGTTTGCCGTCACGCAGTTTGATCGCATCCTTACCGATCAGGTCGATCCGGCTAATGTGGCTGTCCAGGTTCACACGTACAGCGGGCCAGTTCAGACGGGCGGCAACCTGTTCGATATGGGTCGATTTACCAGTGCCGTGATAGCCCTGAATCATGACACGGCGGTTATGCGAAAAGCCTGCCAGAATCGCCAGCGTGGTTTCAGGATCAAACTTATAAGTCGGGTCGATTGCCGGAACCCGGTCGCTGCGATCTGCAAAGCCCTTGACCGCCATGTCGGTATCAATGCCAAAAACATCGCGAACCGAGATTTCTTCGGTGGGTTTTGCGTTGATATCAATCGATCCGTCAGCCATTCGCCTTGTCCTTATCCTTTGGCCCGTTTTGCCGGGTTTGAACCCGTGTGTGGTGCAACATATTGCCGGGAAGGGCAAGGGAAAGAGGCGCCGCGCGGAGGCTGAGAGGATGTTTCTTCGAAACTGGCCTTATCGGGATGAATGCGCACAGATAGCTAAAGCGATCAAGGAGGGTGCTTGTAAGGAAGAATATTCTCAATCAAATACAAATATCGAAATATTTAATTTGGGTTAAAATAGAATCTTGTAGACTGAGCTTAAGGGAATAGTCCGATTGTCTTAATTTGTGAGGCGTAATTGAACGAGACTAGCAGTCGCGAAAGAGTGCCCATCCACCCGTCGCATGATGGCGCCCCCGTTTTGACCATTGCTGGCGCAAAGGGCGAATTCGATGGCTTTTGATGTCCTACTGCACACCGTAAACACAACTGGCCCGGGCGACTTAGTCGTTCAAAACACGACTCAGCCAGCGATTGTTGATGGTCAAACGATCTCATTCGACGGGGGCCTTACGTTTCAGCCTTATACCTACCTTGGGCAAGGCACCAGGGTGAGCAACGGCGACTCCGGCGAATTTATTCAGGTCGGCACACAGATTTTCGCTTGGGACACAAACGACCCAACCGGACCAATGAGCACCGGCAATTGGAAGATCACTCAGAGTGATCTCGATCCGTCGAACCCGCCTTGTTTTGTTGCCGGTACCTTAATCGAAACAACCGCAGGCCCGCGACCGGTCGAGGATTTGGCGGTGGGCGACAGGGTTTGCGTATCTGATGGTCAAACCCTTCCTATTGTTTGGATCGGGAAACGAACACTCAGCGCTCAGACTTTGCGCTTCCAGCCAAGGTTTCGCCCAGTGAGAATTCAGCGAAACGCGTTAGGCAAAGGTCTGCCCAACCGCGATCTGTACGTATCCCCGCAGCACCGGATTGTGATTGAAGGCTGGCGGGCCGAATTGCTATTTGGGGAACCGATGGTCTTCTCGGCCGCGATTCATCTGGTCAACGATGATACGATCCGTCAGATAGGAACGGATGAGCCCGTCACCTACTTTCACATTGCCTGCGAGCAGCATGCCATCCTGTCCTCGCATGGCCTGCAAAGTGAAAGCCTGTATGTCGGCGGTCAGTCTTTGAATTCTTTCAGCCGCGAAGATGTTGACGAACTGCGCGCGCTATTTCCCGAACTCAGTGACAGCGCGCAGGTGCCAAAAACCAAACTTCGTTGCTTGAAACGCCCCGAAGCGCAGGCGCTGCGGGGTACGTTTTCAGCGTAGTAGAGCTTACTTAAAATTCCGGCTGTCCTTGATCTGATCCCAGGCCCAGACGACCTCTTGCAGCTGTTCCTCTTGGGAGCGGTCGCCGCCGTTCATGTCCGGGTGCAATACCTTGATCAGCTTTTTGTAGGCCTTGCGCACCTCAGCCTTGGACCAGCTGTCCTGCGCTTCAAGAATCTCGATTGCGCGGCGTTCGGTTGGGGGCAGGCGGCGGCCTCCGGAATTGGCGCGGCCGGGGTTCTTAGTAGCGTTCTCGCCCAAAACCTGATGCGGGTCCTCGATGCCCAGACGGGCCCAAGCACGCGCTTCGGGGTCGCCCATCGGCTTGGTCTCACGCTCCCACACTTTGTCTTTTGAGCGCTGAGCGTTCAACTCGGCCTCGGTGGTGCCGTCGAAGAAGTTCCACTTGTTGTTATATTCGCGGACGTGCTGCTGGCAGAACCAGTAGAAATCGTCCAGCACATCCGGCGCCTTGGGCGCACGGAACTTACCGGCCTCCTCACACCCCTCGTGATCGCAGATTCGCGTCGAGGTCTCAGATGCGCCCGACATCCCCCGGCGCCCGCGCGGGTTTTTTTTCTTTGCGCTGGAAACGGACATATCGAATCCGAAGGGGTCTGATTTTACCATGCTCTGATCCTCGACAAGGCATCTTTTCGACTCGGAGGCAGCAGTTTAGTCTAAGCAGCCGAAAGTAGAAGAGGGGGAGCGGTAAATTTTTTGCCGCTGAGCGAAAAAATGAGCGTGAGTGACGAAATCCATCAGCGCCTTGAAGCCGCGTTCAATCCGCGTGAGCTGGAGGTCATCGACGACAGCGAAAGCCACCGCGGCCATGCCGGGTATCAGGACGGAGGCGAGAGCCATTTCAATGTCCGCATCCGCGCCAGCGCGTTCGAGGGTCAGTCCCGCGTCGCCAGCCACCGCGCTGTACACAAGGCGCTGGGCGATATCGTGCCGCGCATCCATGCTCTGGCGCTGGATATTGGGGGGTAGCTGGCCCAAAGTGCTTTGAGGGGAGGGATCAAATGTCCAGAACGGAGACGGCCTTTACGCTCGAGTCCACCCTGACCTGCCCATCCTGTGGGCACGTCGAAACGGAAACCATGCCCACGGACGCGTGTCAGTGGTTTTATGAATGCAAATCCTGCCACCAAGTGCTGAAGCCTCTGGAGGGCGATTGCTGCGTCTATTGCTCATACGCAACGGTGCCTTGCCCTCCGATACAACAGGGAAAAACGTGCTGCGCTTGACTTGAGGCTCGCCGCGATCAGGGCTTTTCCTGAGGTTCGGATTTCGCCTCGGACCCTTTCAGCGACAGGGGCGGGTCATTCACCTCTTCGGCAATCGGAGCCGGGGCAGCAACTGTTTCGGGTCCAGGTACGGGTTGCGCCAGCGGCACGCTGTCCGGCGTTTCGGTTGGGTTGCGGGTCGAGACAAAAGACGCCTCGACCTCGCGTCGAAAGACCAACACATTGCGCCAGTTCACGGCTGAACCGGTCAGGCCAGTGCGTTCCTCGCTGGGCAGCAATTCGGCCCGCTGATATTCCCAGCCGTCTTGCCCCATCTCGTTCAGCAGCTGTTCCACGGATGCTGCAAACCGTCCTTCGGCGGTTTTGACGCCCTTGGCCTTGGTGCCTTTTTGCGGGGCTGGGACAACTTTGTATTCGTAGCGCTGCATCGGATTTTCCTGGTTGCCGGGTTCCGGCAATCTAACATGTTGGCGATTTTGGGAAAGTCATCATCGCATGGACGTGGCGGAAAGAAAAACGGCAGGGTTTTGTTCAAACCCCGCCGCGACTGTTCGATATCTCGAAGGCTTTACGAGCCCAGCTTCTTGCTGACCAGTTCGTTCACCGCCTTGGGGTTGGCCTTGCCACCCGTGGCCTTCATCACCTGGCCGACGAACCAGCCCGCCAGTTTCGGGTTCACCTTGGCCTTTTCAACCTGCGCCGGGTTGGCTGCGATGATCTCATCCAGTGCGGATTCAATCGCGCCGGTGTCGGTCACCTGTTTCATGCCGCGCTCTTCGACGATCTGCGCCGGATCGCCGCCTTCGGTATAGACGATCTCGAACAAGTCCTTGGCGATCTTGCCCGAGATCGCGTCCGATGCGATCAGGTCGATGATCCCACCCAATTGTGCCGGCGACACTGGCGACTCGGTGATGTCGTGGTCTTCTTTTTTCAGACGACCGAACAGTTCGTTGATGACCCAGTTTGCGGCCAGCTTACCGTTGCGGCCCTTGGCAACTTCTTCGAAATAGGCGGCCGATTCCACCTCGGCGGTCAGCACGGACGCGTCATAATCGGTCAGGCCGAATTCGCTTATGAAGCGTGCTTTCTTGTCGTCGGGCAGTTCCGGCAGTTTGGCGGCGATGTCGTCCACCCATGCCTGCTCGATCTCAAGCGGTAGCAGGTCGGGGTCGGGGAAGTAGCGATAGTCATGCGCCTCTTCCTTGGACCGCATCGAGCGGGTCTCACCCTTGTCCGGGTCGTACAAGCGGGTTTCCTGATCGACCTTGCCGCCAGCTTCGACAATGGCAATCTGGCGGCGGGCTTCGACCTCGATCGCTTGCTGGATAAAGCGCATTGAGTTCATGTTCTTGATTTCGCAGCGGGTGCCCAGATGCGAGAAATCCTGCGTTTCCTGGTATTTCTCATACGCGCCCGGCAAACAGATTGAGACGTTCACATCAGCCCGCAGGTTGCCGTTTTGCATGTTGCCATCACAGGTGCCCAGATAGCGCAGGATCTGACGCAGCTTGACGATATAGGCCGCCGCTTCTTCGGGTCCGCGAATGTCGGGGCGGCTGACGATCTCCATCAGGCAGACACCGGTCCGGTTCAAATCGACAAAGGACATATGCGGGTCCATGTCGTGGATCGATTTGCCCGCATCCTGCTCCATATGGATGCGTTCGATCCGCACGTTGCGCGCGGTTCCATCACCCATTTCAACCAGCACTTCACCTTCACCCACAATCGGGTGATAAAGTTGGGAAATCTGGTATCCCTGCGGCAGGTCAGGATAGAAATAGTTCTTGCGGTCAAACGCCGATTTCAAGTTGATATCCGCCTTCAGGCCCAGCCCGGTGCGGACGGCCTGTTCGACGCAGTATTCGTTGATCACTGGCAGCATGCCCGGCATCGCCGCGTCCACAAAGGCCACGTTCGCGTTCGGTTCGGCCCCAAATTGGGTCGACGCTCCCGAGAACAGTTTGGCATTGGACGAGACCTGCGCATGCACCTCCATCCCGATCACCAGTTCCCAATCGTGCTTGGCCCCGGCAATGGTTTTGGGTTTGGGCATTTCATATGTCAGGTCGAGCATGGCGCGCCTCATTTCCGCAGAAGTCTAAGCCTGCGTATTAGGCCCGGCAGGGGCGAGGGGCAAGGGGGAATCAGTGTTGAGACAGGCGCAGACCAGACGGTGTAAAGGTCACGTCCGTGCCGCTGCGCAGTTCCTCGCGGAACAGATCACGGATGGCACGCAACGCATCGCGCTTGCCGCGGGCTGCAAACCGTTCGGCAGAATTGATGCGAACCGAGTTGTTGAACCCATTCGCGGCATGCGCCCAGATCAGCGGGTGCAGTTCAGTCATGTGGTCGCGGATCAGCCTGTTTGCAGCTTCGTGAATTTGCGAGCGCACAAGGTCGGCCTTTTCGTTCAGGCCCTGACCGTTCTGTATCGTGATGGCGCAATAGGCCGACAGCATGTTGACGGTCTGCTGATCGGGGCGGCGATGCAAAATGTCATCCAACCCTTCCAGGAAGTACTCGACATCCAGACGAGCGCAGGCCTCTTCGTCCAATGCGATGGCGTCAAACTGGACCCAAGTATAGCCGCCAGCGCCCCAGATGTCGCCAGTCCGCGCGGCGTTCCGCAGTGCCTGAACTTCAAGCTTTTCATAGCTGCCAAACCAACGCGGCAGCAGATGCGTGCCCATCGCCCGCATAGGCCGCTGATTGTGCGGATCCAGGGAGATCAGGCGTTCGTATTCTTCGGCTACACGCTGGTTGGTCTTCCGTTGACCTGCCAACAGGGCACAGCTTGCGGCTGCGACAATGGGGCTGTCTGGCAACGCAGCGCGGCATGTCGGCAAAAGGTCTGCGGCCCGGTCGAAATGGGCCGCGCAACGCGACCGGTGAAGGGGCGGCAACGTGGCATCCGTTGCGGTTCCGCGCCATGCCCAGGCCAGGTCAATGTGTGCTAAGGCGACCACCAGCGTAATCATCGGATCACCCGGATGCTCACGCATTTCGTCTTCAAGCTCTGAGATACCGCCCAGCAAGTCATATTCGCACAGCGCGCTGCCATCCGACAGGGCATGTTCCACTGCCAATACAACGTCGGAACGCGCGCCAAAGGCCAACAGATCGGCAATCGGTGTTGCGTCCGATGCGATTGCGCGGTCCTTGTCGGCGGCATGCATCATTTTGGACAGCTTGGCCCAGCGGTCCTGTCTGGCCAGTGTGCGCCCTTCTTCAATGGTGTTACGGGCTGTCAGGTCTTCGGCCCTGATATCGGCCACTGGAATGTTCAGTTGCCCTTTATCCGGCAGTGATGCCGTCACCGCGCAGTCGGTTGCCCGCACGTTTTGTGTGGAATGACCCTTGGATAAAGAAGAAAGGGCCTCTCGTGCCCTGAAAAACCGAAACATGGTAAAACTCGAAACCGTAAAAAACTGGTAAGTTAGCTTGAAACTTTGACCGAAAATCGCCTCAAATTCAAGCTTTTTGGGGGGTGTTGCGTGACAGGCCGGGGGAATTGGTCCTTTTCCGACTGATTGTTTCAGAAAACGGTGAAATGGTGCCGTTCAACCCGTAATCCGGCGTCTTGCAGGACAGTTTCAAGGGTCTTGTGGGGTGGTGTGGCTTCATCCGGCAGCCGAATCCGCTTGCCCGAGGCCAGAACCAGTGACGTGCGCACGGAAAAGTCCCAGCGCGTGTCGAGCCGGACATGGTCGATATCGGCCAAGGCAACCTCGGCCTCGCGATTGCCTGAAAACCATCGTATTGCGCGGTGATTCAGGGTTAGTCCGGCACTTGTGCCATGCGCAATGTCCCAAAGGGCGGGCAGGGTAGGCAAGCTCAGCAAACCAACCAGCCACCACGCCGCATCGAACAGAATCACCAACGCGATCAGCCCCGCGTAGACGCACATCAGGATCACGACGGCGCGTGGGGTCCTGTTGTGGCGTTGGAAAGTAAACGGGGTCATGCGCCGAGGATACGAGACACCATTTCCGTTGTATCCCGCGACAGGTTCGGTGTGTCGGCGATACGCGTCAGCTGAGCTTTCATCAGGTCCTGACGGTCGGTGTCATAGCGTTTCAAGGTCTGGAAGGCAGAACACATCCTGGCGGTGGTCTGGGGGTTAACCGGGTCCAGCCTGATCAGCCAGTCTGCCAACAACGCATATCCTGCCCCGTCCGCACGATGGAACCCGGCGTGGTTCATCGCCAACGCCCCCATGACTGCCCGGAACCTGTTGGGGTTCTTCCAATTGAAATCAGGGTGCTCGGTCAATGTGCGCGTAACATCCGGCGTAGTTTCAGGAGAGGCCGTTGTCACCTGCAGGCCGAACCACTTATCGACCACCAGCCGGTCATGCTGCCACTGCCTGTAAAAGTCCGCCAGTTCGGTTTGGCCCGCGCCCGCCCGCAACAGGCAAGACAGGGCGGTCAGTTGGCGGGTCATGTTGTCGGCTGCTGCGTATTCCTCGGCCGCTTTGGCACCGCCATCCAGCCGCGAAGTCAAGTACAGTACTGCGCCACCAAGCGCCCGCTTGCCGGCCTGATCAGCATCGGGGCTGAACGGCGCGTCGATCAGTGTTTCGCTGTGCAGCCTTGGCAGCAGGTCCTGCACATGCTGTGCGGTCGCTTGGCGCAGAGTTTCGACGGCGGTCCATATTGCCATCGGATCAGGGGTGTTACCACTTTCAAACAAGGCCGCAGCCAGTTCGGATTGCGTTGGCAGACCCAACATCAATGAGCGATAGGCTGGGTCCAGATCGCCGTCACGCAGCACGGCCAACATACCATCCAGATAGTTCGTTCCCGGCGCTGCATCTTCGCGGATCATGCGCAGCAGCGTATCTTGCGCAAGCGACCGCCCTGCCTGCCAACGGTTGAATGGATCGGTGTCGTGGGCCAGCAAAAATGCGCGTTCGGCATCCGTATGGTCATGTTCCAGAATGACCGGGGCCGAGAAATCGCGCAGGATCGAGGCCACAGGTTTTGCTGCCAGTCCAGTGAAAGTAAAGCTTTGCTCGGCTTCGGTCAGCTCCAACACTTCGGTGGCCCGCACTTCGTCCCCGTTCTGGCCCAGCAGGCCCACGGCGACGGGGATCACCTGCGGCAGTTTCTTGGGCTGGCCGGGTGTTGGCTTGGTGCTTTGTGACAGGGTCAGAGTATAGGTGCCATCCTGCCAGTCTTCGGCAACTGAGATGCGCGGCGTGCCGGATTGGCTGTACCAACGCTTGAACTGGGTCAGATCGCGACCGGTCGTATCCTCGAACACCTTGATCCAGTCTTCGATGGTGCAGGCCTGCCCGTCATGACGGTCGAAATAGAGGTTCAGCGCCTGCGCATAGGCCTCATCCCCCACCAACCGCTTGAGCATGGCGATGACTTCGGCGCCTTTTTCGTAAACAGTCGCGGTGTAGAAGTTGTTGATTTCCTGAAAGCTTTCAGGGCGAACCGGGTGTGACAACGGACCGTTATCCTCGGGGAACTGCCGTGCGCGCAGGTCGATCGCATCATGGATGCGTTTCACCGGGGCCGAGCGCATATCGGACGTAAACTGCGCATCGCGAAACACCGTCAGGCCCTCTTTCAGACACAGCTGGAACCAATCGCGGCAGGTAATGCGGTTGCCGGTCCAGTTATGAAAATACTCATGGGCAATGATTGCCTCGATCCGCTCGAAATTGGCATCGGTCGAGGTTTCGGGGCTGGCCAGAACGGCGGAGGAGTTGAAGATGTTCAGCCCCTTGTTTTCCATCGCGCCCATGTTGAAGTCATCGACGGCCACGATGTTGAACACGTCCAGATCGTATTCGCGGCCATAGACGTCTTCGTCCCATTTCATTGACTTTTTCAGTGCCTCCATCCCAAAGGCGCATTTGCCTTCGTCTCCGGGGCGCACCCAGAGGTTCAGTTCCACGTCACGGCCCGACATGGTGGTGAACTGACCGGGATGGGCGATCAGGTCGCCTGCGACCAATGCGAACAGATAGGCGGGTTTGGGCCACGGGTCGGTCCATTCAGCCCAGCCTTCTCCCTTGCCCGAGGGGTTACCGTTGGACAGCAAGATCGGCAAGTCACCGTTGATGCGTACGGTGAACTCGGACATCACGTCGGGCCGGTCGGGGTAATAGGTGATCTTGCGGAAACCTTCAGCCTCGCACTGGGTGCAATACATGCCGTTCGACATATACAGGCCCTCAAGCGCGGTGTTGTTACCGGGGTCGATCTCGACGACGGCCTCCCAGATGAAGGGCGCATTGGGGACTTCAACAGTCAGGCCCTTGTCGGTGACATTGGGGGTGACTTCGACCCCGTCAACAACCGCCCGGATCAGGGTCAGGTCTTCGCCATGCAGAAAAAACGTACGATCCGTTGCCTCGGGGTTGGGGCGGAACGCAATACGAGACGTAACGCGTGTGGCATGATCTGCCAGATCAAAGGTCAGATGCACGCTGTCCACAAGATAGCCAAAAGGCGTGTAATCTTTCAGATAGATCGTGGTGGGGGCAGCGTCACGCATCGGGGGCCTCGTATCGGTTGAGTTCTGGCGTGACGTTATGGGGATCACTTGTCAGCCGCAAGCCGATGCTGGGTATTCCGAGCCGCCAGGCAGGTCAATTTGGTCTTCAAATTCCACCGGAAACTTGAGGGGTCTGTTGCCTATCGGAAACTTTCGCACTAATTGACGCCTGCATGCCAACGTACACAATGCGGGAGAATTGACTTATGAGCGGCAGAGAAACCCGGAAAGGGCTGCAGATTGCCTGGGAGCTGGCGGATTTCATCGAAAATCAGGCATTGCCTGGAACAGGTGTCACGCCCGAGGTGTTCTGGTCCGGATTCGCCCGCTTGGTTGATGAGCTTGGCCCAAAAAATCGGGAACTGCTTGCTAAGCGGTCGGAAATTCAAAGCCGTCTTGATGGTTGGCATCTGGAACGCAAGGGGCAGGCCCATGATGCCGCCGCATACGAGGCATTCCTGCGAGAAATCGGGTATCTGGTAGAAGAAGGCCCCGATTTCCAGATTGAAACGGCAAATGTCGATCCCGAAATCGCAGCAATCCCCGGGCCGCAGTTAGTTGTTCCGATTACCAATGCCCGTTTTGCCCTGAACGCTGCGAACGCCCGTTGGGGCAGTTTGTATGATGGGCTGTATGGCACTGATGCGATGGGTGATCTTCCCACTGGCAAAGGATATGACACTGAACGCGGCGCACGGGTGATCGCCTGGGCCAAAGGTTTTCTGGATGACGCTGCACCGCTGGCCAGCGGTTCGTGGGCGGATGTCTCGGGACTGCGTGTGGAAAACGGAGCACTGGTGCCCGCGCTGGCGGACTCCTCGCGTTTTGTTGGATATGGCGGCGCCGCTGAAAACCCCGAATTCGTACTGCTGAAGAACAACGGTCTGCACGTCAAAATCGTGATCGATCCGTCCAGCACGATCGGCGCATCCGACCCGGCAGGCATCGCCGATGTGGTCGTCGAAGCGGCCTTGTCAACGATCATGGACTGCGAAGACTCGGTTGCTTGTGTTGATGCCGAAGACAAGGTTGTGGCCTATGGCAACTGGCTGGGCCTGATGAAAGGTGACTTGACGCAAGAGGTTTCCAAAGGCGGAAATACCTTCACCCGCAAGCTGGCAGAGGATGTCGGTTACACCACCGCAGATGGAGAGCAGGCAACGCTGAAAGGCCGCTCGCTGATGCTGGTGCGTAACGTGGGTCACCTGATGACCAACCCCGCCGTACTGGATGCCGACGGCAATGAGACCGGTGAAGGTCTAATGGATGCGCTCTGCACCACTGTGATCGCAATGCACGATCTGCAGCGCGAAGGCGGCAATTCGGTCAACGGGTCGGTTTACGTGGTGAAACCCAAGATGCACGGGCCGGAAGAGGTGGCATTCTCGGTCGAGATTTTTGACTTGGTCGAAGACATTCTCGGTCTGCCGCGCAACACCGTAAAACTGGGCATCATGGATGAGGAACGCCGCACCTCTGCCAACCTCAAGGAATGTATCCGAGTTGCGAAATCGCGCGTGGCTTTCATCAATACCGGCTTTCTGGACCGGACGGGGGACGAGATTCATACCTCGATGGAAGCAGGTCCGGTGCTGCCCAAAGGCGACATCAAGAACACGCCCTGGATTGCGTCTTACGAAGACCGTAACGTCGATATCGGTCTGGCTTGCGGCCTGAAGAGCAAGGCCCAGATCGGTAAAGGCATGTGGGCGATGCCCGACCGTATGGGTGAGATGCTTGAGGTCAAGATCGGCCATCCGCAATCCGGCGCGACCTGCGCCTGGGTGCCGTCACCGACCGCTGCGACCCTGCACGCCACGCATTACCACAAGGTCGACGTTCTGGCCCGTCAGGACGAACTGGCCGCTGGTGGCGCCCGTGGCACGTTGTGGGATTTGCTGACGATACCGCTGCTGGATGGCCGCAACCTCAGCGAAGATGAGATCACGCGTGAGATCGAAAACAGCGCTCAGGGCATTTTGGGATATGTCGTGCGCTGGATTGATCAGGGCGTGGGCTGCTCGAAAGTGCCGGATATCAACGATGTGGGTCTGATGGAGGATCGGGCAACCTGCCGGATTTCCTCGCAAGCACTAGCCAACTGGCTGCATCATGGTGTCGTCAGTAAAGAACAATTGATGGCTGCGATGCAAAAAATGGCTGCCGTGGTGGACCGTCAGAACGAAAATGATCCTGAATACTCGCCGATGGCGCCGGGGTTCGACGGGATCGCCTTCCAGGCCGCGTGTGATCTGGTATTCAAGGGACGTATTCAACCTTCGGGGTATACCGAGCCGGTTCTGCATGCGCGCCGTCTTGAACTGAAAGCCAGCCTTTAACTTCGCAAAAACGTTAGGACACACCATGACCATTTCTCTGCGCAAAGCCCGCACGATCATTCGCAAAACTCTTGAAAAAGGCCGCGAGATGGAGCTGAAGCCGCTCTCGGTCGTGGTCTTGGATGCGGGTGGGCACGTCATCGCGTTTGAACGCGAAGATGGCGCAGCGCCCGGCCGTTTCGCTATAGCGCATGGTAAGGCTTATGGGTCGGTTATGCTGGGCATGGCGGGCACTGCGCAAATGCAACGTGCCGAAGCTCAGGCTTATTTCATGAATGCGGTGAACGGCGTTTATGGTGGTCAGGTTGTGCCGGTTCCGGGGGGAATTTTGCTGCGTGATCGCAAGGGCGCGGTGATCGGGGCCATTGGTGTGACAGGCGACACATCGGACAATGATGTCGTTGCGGGTATGACCGGGGTCGAGGGGGCAGGCCTGACCGGAGAAGCCTGATTTCGATCAGCCTGTGGTGCCGGTTTTTCCAGAGAATAGGGAAAAACTCTCAAAAACTTGGTATCATTTGTAATTCTGTTCCGACATTTGCCGTATAGCCCGAACGTTTTGTGCGCAGTTGAACACGTCCTTGCGCCGTCATGCAGGACGTGTTCTGTTGCACGTTCTTTCTGCTGAGGATAGCTTCCCTGTTAGTTACAGAAACTGCAAGGAATGCGGAATGTCTCGACCTGTCGTCGGTATCATCGGCAACTCTTACCTTATGAACGATGAATACCCTACCCATGCGGGTGGAACGATGAACTCTGAGGCCGTGGCAAATGTTTCGCATTGCCTGCCGCTGCTGATTCCATCCGACCCGCGCTTTGTCACGGTTGAGGAATTGCTTGAGGTCTGCGACGGGTTCCTGCTGACCGGTGGGCGCCCAAATGTACATCCCGAAGAATACGGCGAGGACGCCACTGACGCGCATGGTGAGTTCGACCGGGCGCGGGATGCGGTCACTTTGCCTTTGGTTCGCGCCTGTGTCGAGCGTGGTCAGCCCTTCATGGGCATTTGTCGCGGGTTTCAAGAGGTCAACGTCGCCATGGGCGGGACGCTCTACCCTGAAATACGCGATTTGCCGGGTCGAATGAACCACCGCATGCCCCCGGACGGAACTTTGGAAGAGAAGTTTGCCTTGCGACATGTGGTGACACTGGACGAAGGTGGCGTATTCAACCAACTATTCGGCGCGCCCGAAGTGATGACCAACACTTTGCACGGGCAGGGTATCAAGACAGTCGGTGACCGTGTTGTCATCGACGGCCACGCGCCTGATGGTACGCCCGAGGCGATCTATGTCAAAGATGCGCCAGGCTTTACTCTATCGGTGCAATGGCACCCTGAATGGGATGCAATGAACGATCCCGTTTCCCGACCTTTGTTCGAGGCATTCGGTGCCGCCGTACGGGCATGGGCCACCGGTTCGGATGCCAGTCTGGTACAGCAACGGGCGTGAATGTCGCGCTGATCCACAAAGGGGACCGGCGCATTGCAATCAAATCAACAGATCAAACTGCTGATTCAGAGGCAGCTTTCGGGCGCGTTCTCCGGTCAGATCAAACAACGCATTGCCAAGCGCCGGCATTGATGGCGGCGTTCCGGGTTCGCCCGCGCCACCCATGTGGCGGTTGGTTTCCAGCACGCGCACCTCAACCTGCGGAGCAGTATGCATTCGGATCGCATCGTAGTCGGGGAAGTTGTATTGCTCGACCTCACCTTCGGCAAAGGTGATCTCGCCGAAGCAGGCTGCTGACAGACCATACATCATGCCGCCGAACATCTGCGCTTTGACGTTCTCGGGGTCCAGAGCCAGCCCCGTATCACAGGCAATCCACGCCTTGTTGATGCGGATGGTGCCGTCTTCGTCTACCACCTCGATCACTTGTGCGACCGGAGTACCGAAACTGTAGGTGAACGCCACGCCGCGCCCCACGCCGTCCGGTGTCTGCCCGGTCCAACCGGACATTTCGCGCACCGCTTCAAGGCATCCGGCCGAGGGTGCATGTTCACCCTTCATCAGTTCCAACCGGAATTCCAGCGGGTCGCGGCCCGCGGCATAGGCCATCTCATCCATGAAGGTTTCGTGGAAGAAGCCGTTATGGCTGTTGCCGACCGACCGCCAGAACCCGACGGGGACGTCAAGTTTGGGGATGTGGCCGCTCATGCGGTAGTTCGGCACCGCGTAGGGCTGGTTGAAAAAACCTTCGACCAGAACCTTGTCCGGGCCGGCACCAGGCATACCAGTATATCGCGTCACGGCCTGCTGCGTGCAGGATTGCGCCGAAACTTTGCCGTCAATCAGAACTGCCTTGCCGTCCTGCACTGCCCCGCGCATCCGGGCAATGGCGCCGGGGCGGTAATAGTCGTGGCGCATATCTTCTTCGCGGCTCCAGGTCGTCTGAACCGGGGTGCCGGGCATGGCCATGGCAACCTTGGTGGCAATCTCGCCGAAATCCAGTTCACCCCGGCGACCAAACCCACCACCCAGATATGTGGTGTGGATTTGTACCGCTTCGGTGTCCAGATTAGCGGTGTTGGCCGCGCGAAACCGGATCAGGGTTGGGGCCTGATTGCCGCACCACAGCTCCAACGCATCGCCGGTATACAGCGCGGTGGCGTTCATCGGCTCCATCGTGGCATGGGCCAGATAGGGCACTTGGTACTCTGCGGTAATCTCGGTTGCGCCTTCGGGTGTGACGCTGACATCGCCATCGTCGCGCATTGTCGAATTCGCCGAGTCATCAAACGCCTCGGCGATCTTGGTGAAAATGCCATCCGTCTCGGGCGGGTAGGGGGCGTCACCCCAATCCACGTCGATGGCCTCGACTGCTTGATTGGCGAGCCACGTGTTGTTGGCAATCACGGCGACACCTGTGCCCAGATCAACGATTTTCTCGACCCCCGGCATGGATTGCGCGGTGCTGTCGTCATAACCGTGCATCGCGCCGCCCAGCTTGGGGTTCATGCGCACGGCCGCGAATTTCATCCCCTGCAGGCGAACGTCGACGCCAAACTCGGCGGTACCGGTTGCCTTTTCGACCATGTCCAGACGCGGCTGGGTTTGGCCCAGATAACGCCATTCGGACGGATCGCGAAGGGGCACTTCGACCGGCTCAAGTCCGGCGGCGTCAACGGCCAAGTCCGTATAGGCAATCTTGTCGCCATTTGGCGCGATGACATGCCCCGAGGCTGTTCCCAGTTCCGACGGGTCAACACCCAAACGAAGGGCCGCAGCGCGCTTCAGTGTGTCTCGGGCCGAGGCACCGGCCTGACGCATCCGCTCGAACCCATCCTTCATCGATGTCGAACCACCCGTGACCTGAAGGTGCAGAGCTTTGCCAAGCACACCCAGCGCTTCGCCCAGATTGTGCTGGAAGTCCGAGATGTCATAACCCTTGTTGGGCAGACCTTCCCCCAGCATGGCAGAGTTATAGTAGGCCGCTGCCGCCGGACCGTGCAGCACAGTGATCTGGTTCAGATCCACGTCCAATTCCTCGGCAATCAGCGCGGCCCATGTGGTCTTGACGCCCTGACCCATTTCAGCGCGCGGTGCAAAGAGGGTTACGCCGTTTTGGTCGATCAGGACAAACGGGTTCAACGCCGCCTGACCCTCGCCAGGTTTCAGCGGGTTCGCGGCGGGGCGGCTGACATAATAGGCGCCGAATGCTACGCCGCCGACAATTGCGGCCGAGCCGATCAGGAAAGTGCGGCGAAGGATTTTACCAACAGAAGCCATGAGTTACGCCTCCTTCAGTTTGCCAGCCGCGTCATGGATCGCAGCGCGGATACGGGGGTAGGTGCCACAACGACACAGGTTGCCCTGCATCGCCTCATCAATATCGGCGTCCGAAGGTGCAGGGTTTTCAGCCAGCAACGCAGCGGCCTGCATGATCTGGCCCGACTGGCAATATCCGCACTGCGCCACCTGATGATCGACCCAGGCTTGCTGGATTGTCGCCATCGTACCCGGCGTCCCGATACCTTCAATCGTGGTGACATCGCCCCAAACATCCGACAGGCTCACCTGGCACGAGCGCACAGCCTCGCCATCAATATGAACCGTGCAGGCACCACAGGCCGCCACGCCGCAGCCGAATTTGGTGCCGGTCAGGCCGACCTCATCGCGCAAGACCCAAAGCAAGGGGACGTCATCGGGCAGGTCAACCTGATGTTGCTTGCCGTTAATCTTCAGGGTGGTCGCCATGGCGCACCTCATCTGGCTGTGGCTGGTTGCTGACATATTTAGCGCAAAGTGTCAGTGTGTCAATTGACAAAATATACAAAAAATGTCAGAGGTTCTGGTATGACGGAAGCAGTTGACGATTTACGGCAAAAAACCATCCTGAATTCGGCTTTTCAGGCTTTTGCCGCCTATGGGTACCGAAAAACCTCGATGGATGACATTGCGCAGGGGGCGGGGATGTCCCGGCCGGCGCTGTATCTGCATTTCAAGAACAAAGAGGCGATCGTCAGTAAACTGACCGAGATCTACTATGTCGAAAAATGCGCGGCTGTTGCCGAGGCGCTGGCAACGTCAGGTTCAGTGTCCGAGGTTCTAGCCAGTGCGATTCAGGCGCAGACGGCAGGGATGGCCGCGATACTGGCCTCGCCTCATGGGCTTGAGATGCTGGACAACACCAAATCCTTGTCCGCCGAGATCATCGCGGAGGGTGAGGCTAAACTGTCAGGGCTATACGCGGATTGGCTGACACAGCAAGAACGAGCCGGGCGGGTGCGCCTGCTGGCCGGTGCGGCCGAGACTGGTCGGACGATTACGGCCACGCTTAAGGGGCTCAAGCTGATCGGTGCAGGTGCAGAGGTCTATGAACAGCAGGTTGCGCAGATCGCGGCGTTGATCGGTGCGGGGCTTGAGGTCAGGTAACCCGCTGCCGCACTTTGAATTCCGGTGCATCCCATAAACGGTTTTGCATAATGTCAGCCAAGATTTCGACAGCGCGCTCGACGTCCCTCGCGTCGATATACAAAGGCGTGAACCCGAAGCGCATGATATCCGGCGCACGGAAATCTCCGATCACGCCGCGCGCGATCAGAGCCTGCATGGCGGCGTAACCTTCAGTAAACCGAAACGAGACCTGACTGCCGCGCTGCTGCGGATCACGTGGGCTGGCCAGTTCCAACTCAGGGCAGGTGCCTTCGACACGGGCTATGAACAACTCGGTCAAGTCGATGGATTTGGCGCGCACATCAGCCATGTCCGCCATGTCCCAGATGTCCATCGCGGCGGACAGGGCGGTCATTTGAAGGATCGGAGGGGTGCCGACCCGCATCCTCTCGATCCCGCTGCCGGGGCGGTAGTCCAGGTCGAAGGCGAAGGGTGCCTCGTGCCCCAGCCAACCTGACAAGGCCGGACGGGCGCGATCTGTCAAGCGTGGCGCGACATAGATAAAGGCTGGCGCACCGGGGCCCCCGTTAAGGTATTTATATGTGCAGCCCACCGCGAAATCGGCGTTACAGCCGGACAGGTCCACTGGGATAGCTCCGGCGGAATGGGCCAGATCCCAGACAGTGACCGTCCCGTTTGCATGTGCCAGTTCGGTCAGCGCCTTCATGTCGTGTATGCGCCCGCTGCGATAGTCCACCTCGGTCAGCATCAACACGGCGACGTCGTCGGTTATGTTAGCGGCCACGTCCTCGGGTGCGACAACGCGTAGTTCATAACCCGGCCCCAGCGAGCGTAGTAGCCCGTCCACCATATACAAATCAGACGGGAAGTTGCCGTTATCCGACAGGACCACCTTGCGGTCCGGGCACAGTTCCAGCGCAGATGCCACGGCCTGATACACTTTGATCGACAGGGTGTCGCCGGTCACAACCGTCCCGGGTTCCGCGCCGATCAGACGGCCAATGCGGTCGCCCAGGCCGGTCGGCAAACCCATCCATCCGGCCTTGTTCCAGCCGGTGATCAGCATCTGGCCCCATTCCTTGACCATCATGTCACTGACACGATCACTGGCAGCCAGCGGCAACGGACCCAGCGAATTGCCGTCCAGATAAATGACATCCTCGGGCAGATCGAACATGGCTTTGGTCGCGGCAAAGTCGGTCATGGGCGGCTCACTACTTTGTGTTGTGTTGCTTTCTTTCGGCCTAGCCGATCCGTATCGGCCTGTCCATTGATGCGACAACCTGAGCTTTTGCCAATTCGGTTCGAAAGCGGTAGGACATCGGCCAGAAACGACATGCCTGTGCATGTTGTCAGTTGCGGGGATGCGCATGCACCGGATCGACATACCGCCCGTCTGGCTTGTTGGGTTCGCTTTTCTGGCCTGGCTGCAGGCGCGTCATTTCCCCCTGGGCTTGTCGCTGGACGGTGGACTGACTGACTTGTTAAGCGGGTTGCTGATCGGGGGCGGCATTCTGCTCGCCGTATTGGCGATTATGGAGTTTCGCCGTCACAAAACAACCGTTATCCCGCACGAAACACCTTCGGCGCTGGTTCAGTCAGGCATTTATAAACGCAGCCGCAACCCGATCTATGTTGGCGATGTTCTGATTCTGGCTGGTTTGGTTTTACGGTTTGATGCTGTGCTGTCTCTGATCCTTATCCCAATCTTCGTCTGGGTGCTTGAGCGCCGGTTCATTCTGCCCGAAGAAGATCGCCTGCGCCGTACTTTTCACGCGGATTTTGCCCGTTATGAACGTAAAACCCGACGGTGGGTTTAGGATGGACAGACCGATAATATCATATCGTGAATGCTGCACTTGCGAAATAATGTTGCGCAAGATACATGTTTGCTTAACGAAGAATACCGACCACCCGCTCAGCTTGAGTGAGAACTAGGGGGACTGCCAGTGAAGATAGGCACACCGAAGGAAAAATATGAGGGCGAGAACCGGGTTGCGATGACGCCGGACTCTGCGGTGCAGTTGCAGAAACTGGGCTATGAGTGCCTGATTGAGAAAGGCGCTGGGGCTGCTGCGGGCTTTTCGGATGCGGCGTATGAGGCTGCAGGCGTTGAGGTCGTCAAGACGGCGGCTGCGCTGTGGAAAGAGGCCGACATTGTTGCCAAGGTTCGTCAACCCGACGCAACCGAGCTGAAGCGTCTGACCAAGGGTAAGACGCTGATTTCGTTCTTCAACCCGGCAGGGAACGAAGAAGGGATGGAAGCGGCTAAGGCCAAGGGCGCCAACGTCATCGCCATGGAGATGGTGCCGCGTATTTCCCGCGCACAAAAAATGGATGCGCTGTCGTCGATGGCCAATATTGCCGGTTACCGCGCGGTGATCGAGGCGGGCAACAACTTTGGCCGGTTCTTCACCGGTCAGGTGACGGCGGCCGGTAAGGTGCCGCCTGCGAAGGTGCTGATCGTAGGGGCCGGTGTTGCCGGTCTGGCGGCGATCGGGACCTCGACCTCGCTGGGTGCGATCACTTACGCGTTCGACGTGCGCCCCGAAGTGGCCGAGCAGGTCGAATCCATGGGCGCCGAGTTCGTCTATCTGGATTTTGAAGAAGACCAGCAGGACGGCGCGGCCACCGGCGGCTATGCCAGCGTCCAGTCGGACGAGTTCCGCGAGGCACAGCTGGCCAAGTTCCGTGAACTGGCCCCGGAGATGGACATCGTCATCACCACGGCGCTGATCCCCAACCGCGAAGCGCCCGAGCTTTGGACCAAGGATATGGTCGAGGCGATGAAGCCCGGCTCGGTCATTGTCGACCTTGCAGCAGAAAAGGGCGGCAACTGTAAGCTGACCGTCGCGGATGAGAAGATTGTCACCGATAATGGCGTGACCATTATCGGCTATACCGATTTCCCCAGCCGGATGGCGGCGCAGTCCTCGTCGCTTTATGCAACCAACATCCGCCACATGATGACGGACCTGACCCCTGAGAAAGATGGTCAGATCAACCACGACATGGAAGATGACGTGATCCGCGGCGCGACCGTGACCCATGAGGGTGAGATCACCTTCCCGCCACCACCGCCCAAGGTGCAGGCGATTGCGGCACAGAAAAAACCCGAGGTCAAGGAACTGACCCCGGAAGAGAAAAAGGCGCAGGAAATTGCGGCCTTCAAGGCGCAGACCAAACAGCAGTTCACCCTGTTGGGTGTTGGTGGCGCGCTGATGCTGCTGGTGGGGCTGATCGCCCCGGCCAGCTTCATGCAGCACTTCATCGTCTTTGTGCTGGCCATTTTTGTGGGCTTCCAGGTGATCTGGGGTGTTGCTCACAGCCTGCACACACCGCTGATGGCGATCACCAACGCGATCTCGTCGATCATCATTGTTGGGGCCTTGATGCAGATCGGATCGGGGTCGTTCCTGGTTATTCTGCTGGCGGCGCTGTCTGTCTTCATGGCCGGGATTAACATCTTCGGCGGCTTCCTCGTAACCCGGCGCATGCTCGCCATGTTCCAGAAATCTTAAGGAGGCCGGGCACATGGAATTTGGCTTCACTACTGCCGCCTACGTTGTTGCGGCTGTTCTGTTCATCCTTTCGCTCGGCGGATTGTCGAACCAGGAAAGTGCCAAGCGCGCGGTCTGGTATGGCATCGTCGGTATGGCGCTGGCGGTTTTTGCCACGCTGGTTGGTCCCGGTTCGGGGCTGTGGCTGCTGTCGCTGCTGCTGATTGCGGGCGGTGGCCTGATTGGTCAGTACGTCGCACAACGCGTGCAGATGACCGAGATGCCGCAGCTGGTGGCTGCGATGCACTCGCTGGTTGGTCTGGCGGCTGTTTTCGTCGGCTTCAACGCGCATTTTGAGATTGGCAACGTGGCGCAGGTCATGGCCATTGCCGACAGCGCAAAAGAAGCGGACCTTTCTGATCTGGGGGCATTCGCCAAGCTGATTGCCAAGAAAACCTCGGCTGAGTTGGCAATCCTGCATGTGGAATTGTTCCTGGGCATCTTCATCGGTGCGATCACCTTTACCGGGTCGGTCGTGGCCTATGGCAAGCTGGCCGGCAAGGTCACATCGGCGGCGACCAAGCTTCCGGGCGGTCATGCGCTAAATGCGGCGGCTGCAGGTCTCTCGCTGATCTGCTTGGTCTGGTACACCTCGACCGGCGGCTTCTTCCCGCTGTTCCTGATGACGCTGGCCGCGCTGTTCATTGGCTATCACCTGATTATGGGAATCGGCGGTGCCGACATGCCCGTGGTTGTGTCGATGCTGAACTCGTATTCGGGTTGGGCCGCGGCGGCGATCGGCTTCTCGTTGGGCAACGACCTGCTGATCGTGGTTGGTGCGCTGGTGGGCTCGTCCGGTGCGATCCTGTCCTACATCATGTGTAAGGCGATGAACCGTCACTTTGTCAGCGTGATCCTGGGCGGCTTTGGTGGCCCGCAGGGCGAACAGATGGCCGTGGAGGGTGAGCAGATTGCCATCGAGGCCGATGGTGTGGCCGCAGCGCTGAACGATGCTGACAGTGTCATCATCATCCCCGGCTATGGCATGGCCGTGGCGCAGGCGCAGCAGTCCGTATCCGAACTGGTCCGCAAGCTGCGCTCCCAGGGCAAGAACGTGCGCTTTGCGATTCACCCGGTCGCGGGCCGTCTGCCGGGCCACATGAACGTGCTGCTGGCCGAGGCGAAGGTGCCGTATGACATCGTGCTGGAGATGGATGAGATCAACGACGACTTCCCCGAAACGGATGTGGCCATCGTCATCGGCTCGAACGACATCGTGAACCCTGCGGCACAGGAAGACCCCAACAGCCCCATCGCCGGCATGCCGGTGCTGGAATGCTGGAAGGCGAAACAGGTGTTCGTGTCCAAACGCGGTCAGGGCACCGGCTATTCGGGCATCGAAAACCCCCTGTTCTTTAAGGAAAACACCCGCATGTTCTATGGCGACGCAAAGGCCAGCTTGGACAAGCTTCTGCCCATGATCGACTGAGCTTGGGGTGTAACCAAATTGCAAAGGGCGCCTTCGGGCGCCCTTTTCTTATTTGTAGTGAAGGAGGCTCTGCCTCCGGACCTTGGGGATATTTGTAGCCAGATGAAGCAGGCGGATTTTGATAGACTGGTCTGACGTGGTGGGTGTCAGGAGAGTAGCCATGCAGAAAGTAAACGGCATAGGTGGTGTGTTCTTTCGTGCCCGCGACCCAGACGCGTTGAGCGCGCGGTATGAGAAACACTTGGGCGTCAATCATTACGATCCTTTGCCCTGGTAGCAGCGCGAAGGGTTTACTGTCTTTGCCCCATTTGCCGAAATTGCGGAATACTTCGGCCGCGCAGATCAGCAATGGATGATCAATTTCCGAGTAGACCATTTGGCGGCGCTGATAGCGCAGCTTGAGGCCGCCGGGATCACCGTAGAAACACGTGCTGAGTGGGACAGTGAGGTGGGACAGTTTGCCCGCATTCACGATCCCGAGGGCAATCCGATCGAGCTGTGGCAGCCAAATCAATGAGATAGAGGGAATGTATACAGCCGTATCCACTTAAGTATATGAAATAAAAAGAGAATTGATGTATTTTTGAGGTGGCGTATAGTGCCCCGGACAAAACGGAGCTCTGCATGACGCCCATTGATGATCACCCGCTGCGCTATGCGCTGGCCAATGAACTGCACGCGCGCCCCTTTCCGGTGGCCGCGACGCCGTGCACGGTGGTGTTCTTGGCGATCAAGAAGCCAGATGCAGCCGTGGCGCGGGACCGGAATGAGGATCTGGCCCATCTGATCAATCTGCTGGATCGCCACGGCGCACAACATCCGCAGCCGGAGGCGACGCATTACGCTGGTCAGATTGGCCGTCATTGGTTGAAATGGGAACAGCATACCGAATTCGTCACTTATACTGCGATTACACAAAATGTCAGCGATCGCCCCTTCAACCCGGCAGATTTCGAAGTCTTTCCCCCTGATTGGTTGATGGCCAGCCCAGGGCAGAGGGTGACGTCGGCCATGCTCCGCGTGGTTGAACGCCAGGACGACGAAGCGGTCCGGTCTTCTCTGGGGAACTGGTTCGAGCCTGAAAGCCTTGCCGTGGCCCGGGTGCTGGACGATACCGCCATTTGTGCCAGTGATTTCCGTATCGATCCGGCCGGGCACATGCGCTTTGCGCTGTTTGTCAGCAAGGGCACAGGGCGACGCAGGACGGGGCGGATCATTCAGCGTTTGTGTGAGATCGAGACCTATAAAGCAATGTCAATGCTTGGGTTTGCCCGCGTCAAACAGCTGACCGCACGTATCGGTGAATTGGACGGTAGGCTGACCGAGTTGATGGGGCAAATGACCGACAACACGGCCCACCCAGATGAACTGCTGCCCGATCTATTGTCCACCTCGACCGAGCTGGAAACGCTGTCCGCCCAGTGTTCTTTTCGGTTTGGGGCGACGGGGGCCTATGAGGCTATCGTGAACCAGCGGATCGAAGTGCTGCGAGAAGAGCGGTTTGAGAGTCGTCAGAGTTTCGCCGATTTCATGATGCGCCGGTATGATCCAGCCATTCGAACCGTCAAATCCACCGAGCGCCGCCTGCAGGCTTTGTCCGATCGGGCGATCCGTGCCGGAGAATTGTTACGTACCCGGGTCGATGTGGAACGCAGTGCGCAAAACCAGGCACTGCTGGAAAGCATGGATCGGCGTGCCCAGATTGCGCTGCGGCTACAGCACACCGTCGAAGGGCTGTCTGTGGTAGCTATCAGTTTCTACGCGGTGACGCTGGTTAGTGACTTTCTTTACCCGCTGACCGAGGATGGGATCAGTCAGGGACGGTTGACTTCGGTTGTGACGATCCCTGTCATTCTGTGCGTCTGGGTTGCCATCCGTCAGATTCGAAAGCGTTTGCAATAGCCCGCAATTGCGAATTACCTAGGGCGCTTTAGGAACAGCAAACTGCGCGTGGGAGTTTTCTGTGATCGGAATTATGTCTGCATGGCGGGCGGTGGCTGCCATGTTCATCCTGAACGGTGCGCTGTTTGGCATTTGGGCATCTCGCATTCCAGCCGTGCGGGACAGGCTGGAATTGACGCATGAGGCATTGGGCTATGGTCTGCTGTTCATGGCAGCGGGGGCCGTGTGTTCCTTTCCGGTGACGGGGCGGTTGTCTGATCGGTTCGGGGCCGTAGCCATCACGCGGGTTATTGCGGTGCTGTACACGTTGTCTCTGATCCTGTTGGCCGTGGCCGATGGGTTCTGGGCGCTGGCGGGGTTCCTGTTCGTATTCGGTGCCTTTCACGGTTCAATGGATGTGGCCATGAACGCCTGGGCCGCCGAGGTCGAGCAATCCTATGACAAGCCCGTCATGTCCTCGTTCCACGCGATGTGGAGTTTGGGCGCCGGGTTGGGGGCGCTTAGCGGATACGGGGCGGTGCAGCTGGGACTGACAGTGATGCAGCACTTTTTACTGGCTGGCGGAGTTGTCGTGGCGCTGGCGCTGGCCCTGTCCTGGGTTAAGTGGACGTCGCGCAGAGCTGTCTCACATGACGGCAGTGTCTTTGCCCTGCCGTCCGGTGCGTTGATCCTGGTTGGGTTCACTGCGCTGTGCGGCGCTTTGGGGGAAGGTGCCGTAGCGGATTGGAGTGCAATATTCCTGCGCGATGTGACCGGTGCCGCCGAAAGCGTCGCTGCGTTGGGATATGCCGTGTTTTCGGTGACGATGGTGGCGTTTCGGCTGGCTGGCGGATTTGCAATCGCGCGGTTTGGTCCTGTCGCAACGGCCCGTTTTGGAGGCATTTGCGCGGCACTTGGCGTGTTCGGAGTGGTCTCGGCATCAGAGGCGGGATTGGCCTTGGCGGGTTTTGCCCTGATGGGGGTTGGTTATGCTGTGATCATGCCGCTGGCCTTCAGCCGGGCAGCCAATGATCCGCATGTGCCGCCGGGGCAGGCCATCGCCAGTGTGGCGACGCTGGGGTATGGAGGGTTACTTATCGGCCCACCGCTTATTGGGATTTTGGCCGAGATGCTTACATTACGATTGGCATTCATGGTTTTGTTGCCCTTGGCCATCCTGATTGTCCTGTTGTCCGGCGCGCTGCGGCCTGCGTCTTTGGACTGACTTGAGAATTCCGCGCCGGGATAAAGCCGGGGCAAAGAAAAAAGATGGGAGAAGACTATGCCGATCAAAAACCGTTTTGCCGAATTGCAGAGTGAAATCACTGGGTGGCGGCGCGATATTCATGAAAACCCCGAGATTCTATTCGAAACGCACCGCACCAGCGCACTGGTTGCTGAGAAGCTGAAGGAATTCGGCTGTGATGAGGTTGTCACCGGAATTGGTCGCACCGGGGTCGTTGGGGTGATCAAAGGTAAGGTCGACACGGGGGGCAAGGTGATCGGTCTGCGGGCCGATATGGATGCACTGCCGATACATGAGGCGACGGGTCTGGAGTATGCCTCCAAGACCGATGGGGCGATGCATGCCTGTGGTCATGACGGGCATACGGCGATGTTGCTGGGAGCGGCGAAATACCTCTCGGAAACGCGGAATTTCGACGGCACCGTCGTGGTGATCTTTCAACCCGCCGAAGAGGGTGGCGGCGGAGGCCGCGAGATGTGCGAGGACGGCATGATGGACCGTTGGGGCATCCAAGAGGTCTATGGCATGCACAACTGGCCGGGTCGCCCGGTAGGCAGTTTTGCCATTCGTCCCGGTGCGTTCTTTGCGGCCACAGATCAATTTGATATCACCTTTGAGGGCAAGGGCGGTCACGCGGCCAAACCGCATGAGACAGTCGATACAACCGTGATGGCGGCGCAGGCGGTTCTGGCATTGCAGACGGTGGCGTCGCGCAATGCAGATCCGGTGGATCAGGTCGTGGTTTCAGTTACGTCGTTTGAAACCTCGACCACCGCCTTTAACGTCATCCCCCAAACGGTACAGATCAAAGGTACCGTCCGTACGATGAGTTCAAAAATGCGGGAAATGGCGGAAAAGCGTATCAAAGAGATTTGCAACGGAATCGCGGCGACGTTTGGCGGAACGGCCAATGTCACCTATTACTTGGGCTATCCGGTGATGGTGAACAGCGACGAGCAGACCGACTTTGCAGCGGATGTCGCGCGTTCAGTGGCGGGCAATTGCGACGAGGCACCATTGATAATGGGCGGCGAGGATTTCGCCTTTATGCTCGAAGAACGGCCGGGGGCGTATATTCTGGTTGGCAATGGCGACACGGCGGCGGTGCATCACCCTGAGTACAACTTTAACGACGAGGCCATTCCGGCAGGGTGCAGCTGGTGGGCTGAGATTGTCGAACAGCGGATGCCGGCGGCCTGATCTTGGCGTTGGATGGCGAGGGGCCAGCCCCTCGCGCTACCCGGTCCGTACTTAGTCAGATGACGTTGAACCCGACCCAGATAAGCTGAGTTCGGTGCATAGCGTCTCGACGATTGCATCCAGTGCCGATTGTTGGGTGTTTACGCAGGATTTCGCAGCCGCACGGGCTGTGTCCAGCGTGGTTTGGTCCGATAGCCAGGTTTCCACGGCCTCGGTCAGTTCGGAAGCAGATTGAACTTGTAGCGCCCCGCCGGATTCGATCAGCGGGGCGAATGTTTCGGCAAAGTTGAAATAGCCGGGGCCGGTGATTACAGCGGCACCCGCCTGTGCCGGTTCGAACGGATTGTGGCCGCCGATCTCTTTCAGTGATCCGCCAAGGAACACAATAGGGCACAGCGCGTACCATGTGCCGGTTTCACCCAGCGTATCTGCCATGTAGACCTGCGTTTTGTCGGTGATCTTGTCGTCATTCGATCGAATGGCCACAGTTTGCCTCGCTTGGGTTGCCAGACTGGCGACCTCGGCGCGGCGTTCAGGGTGGCGCGGGATCAGCAACAGCAGCAGGTCGGGCCAGCGTTTGAGCAGCTCTGCGTGGGCGGCAAGAACGGTTTCCTCTTCACCGGCATGTGTCGAACTGGCGATCCAGACGGGGCGGGCGCCGATCTGTGCGCGGATTTCGGACAACGTGGCCTGATCAATCGGCAAGGGGTCAGACATGGCCTTCAGGTTCGTGCCCGGCTGTACACGATCAGCGGGCGCGCCCATCACGATCAGGTTTTGCGCGGTCTTGTTGTTCTGGGTCAGGAACAGGCGAAAACGATCCAGAATGAACCGGGCTGTGTCCGGGCGTTTCTTCCAGCCTTCGACGGATTTGTCCGACAGGCGTGCGTTGAGCAGAGCCAAGGGCATGCCACGCTTGGCACCTTCGACAATCAGACGGGGCCAGATTTCGCTTTCGACGAAAATACCGGCATTTGGGTGCCAGTGGTCCAGAAAGCGCCGCACGGGGCTTGCGGTGTCTAGTGGAGGGTACTGGTGCCGCGTTCGTGGTGGCATGCGTTTTTCGATCAGCGCAGCCGAGGTTGGCGTGCCAGAGGTGATCAGAAACTCGGCATCCGGTAGACGTTCCCCCAACCGTTTGATCAGGCTGATGACCGAAAGGGTTTCACCAACGCTGGCGGCGTGGAACCAGATCATCTGGCCGTCGGGGCGGGGCAGGCTGGCACGGCCTTGGCGTTCCTGTTGTCGGGTTACGGAAACATCCGCGGCTTGCAGCTTGTTCCGTACGGTGCGCCAGACAAACGGCTCCGCAACAGAGGTCAGGCCGCAATACAGATGATACAGCAGCGTCGGTCGGCCCATCTGGTCCGGCACGTCAGCCGCCTGTGTGGCTCATGTGACGGCTCATCTTGCCGTCGACCGCCTGGCGGGAATAGTCGAAATCATGTCCCTTGGGCTTGAGGTTGATCGCCGCGCGGATTGCGTCTTCGAGCGGTTGCTCTGTATCGGGGTGATCGCGTAGTGGACCACGCAGGTCAGCCATGTCCTCTTGGCCCAGACACATAAACAGCTCACCAGTGCAGGTCAGGCGCACGCGGTTGCAGCTTTCGCAGAAATTATGCGACAGAGGGGTGATGAAGCCGATCTTTTGGCCGGTTTCCTCTAGGCGAACATAACGCGCCGGCCCGCCGCTGCGTTCTGCCAGATCGGTCACGGAATAGTGGTTCTCGTATTCCTTACGAACATCCTTGAGCGACCAATATTGATCCAGACGATCCTCATTGCCGATATCGCCCATGGGCATGACTTCGATCCAGGTCAGGTCCATATCGCGTTCCGCACACCATTCCGTGATCGTGGGCAATTCTTCTTCGTTGAAGCCCTTCAGGGCCACCGCGTTTATCTTTATCCTCAGCCCGGCTTTCTGCGCCGCGTCGATGCCGTTCAACACTTGTTTAAGACGGCCCCAGCGGGTGATCGCCGCGAATTTATCTTCGTCCAGCGTATCCAGCGAGATATTTACCCGGCGCACACCGGCTGCGTAAAGGTCATCGGCAAAACGGTGCAGCTGCGAGCCATTGGTGGTCAGCGTCAGCTCTTTCAACGCGCCGCTGTCCAGATGGCGGGTCATGCTGTTGAAAAACGTCATGATATTTCTGCGCACAAGCGGCTCACCACCGGTAATGCGCAGCTTTTCAACCCCCAACTTCACGAAGGTCGAGCACATGCGGTCCAGCTCTTCCAGCGTCAGCAGGTCTTTCTTTGGCAGAAACTTCATGTCTTCGGACATGCAGTAAACACAGCGGAAATCGCAGCGGTCTGTAACAGAGACGCGGAGATAGGTGATCGCACGTGCGAATGGGTCGATAAGCGGAGCAGTCATTCGACATAGGTAAAGCCGCGACCTGCCTGCGACAAGGGCGAAGTTTCCTTTGCGCTGGTACAGATGCGCACAGGGCGATAGGTTGATGGCATGAGATATATGCTATTCGCTTTGTGTATTCTGGTGGCCGGATGCGACACCGTACGGTCCACGACAGATCGGGTCTTTGGGGGCAAAAAGACGCCTTCTGAACCTGAAGACGCCGTGGTCGAAGAGGTTGTGGCAGAGGAAGCAGTTGAACCAGAACCCGTTGCGGCCACTGCTGCCGGCTGGGTGGGCGCAAAGACGACCATAGCCGGATTGGGCGATCCGACCACGCCGGGTCGTTGGTTGGAAACTCCGCTGGTCGACGTCGAATTCACCGGTCGCGTGGTCGTTCCCAGAACCGGCTCGCAGGCTTATATTACGCTGGTTCCAGCGCCAGGGCCCGAAAGCGGCGGCAGTCGGTTGTCTCTGGATGCGATGCGGGCCTTGTTGTTGCCATTCGACGAATTGGTTGAACTTGAGGTCTATTCCAACTGATCTTTCAGGTATTTTCCGGCTTCGCGGCGGGCGAAAGGCTTCATCGCGTCACCATGGGTTTTCAGAAAAGCGATGACGCGTTCCGCGTCGTGTTTGGACAGGTCACGCAGCCACCAAGCAATGGCTTTCTGAATGAACCAGTCCCGGTCCGGCACATAGCTTGCCGCCCAACCAAGGATGCGGTCGCGCCGTGCCAGATCGTCGGGTTTGGGGTGATTCTGCTTGGTCCAGGGAAGGGTGGCCACCAGCGCTGCGCGCCGTGTCCACATATGATCGGAAGTCGTCCAGATTTCCACCTGATCCAACCGGGTTGGGTCGGCTGACAGACGTTTTTGCATCGCCATGCAGGCGTGATCGGCCGCAGCCCAGGCGTCGAAATCGGGCAACCAGCTGTGCAGTAAATCCCAGACCGCCCCATCAGGCCGAATGCGGGCCTGGGTCAGCAGTTTGGCTGCGGCCAGACGGCCCTCGTGTATATTGGTCTGCCACAAGGCATCCGCCAACTCCACGCGCTCAGATACATCCAGGTCTTGACGCCATTCTTTCGTCAGGTCGTTCAGAACGGGGTTCGCGACACCCAGATAGGGGCGGTCGACCTTGTGATAGGCCGCCATTTGGCTCGCGCGTACGGGGTCGGCATGAGCTTTGATCTGGTCCAGATAGGTATTCAATGTTTGCCGCCCTGTTGGTGAAACGGGGCCGTGTGCGCGGCCCGATCTTGGCTTATTCGACGGTGACGGATTTCGCCAGATTGCGGGGCTGGTCCACATCGGTACCTTTGGCGACAGCCGTATGATAGGCCAGCAGCTGCGCTGGAACCGAATACAGGATCGGGGCAAGGCTGGGATGGATATGGGGCATGCGAATAGTGCTCCACACCCCATCCTCGGCCTCGGTCACGCCGTCATCATCCGAGACCAGTATGACCTTGCCTTTGCGCGCCATGACCTCTTGCATGTTCGACACGGTCTTGTCGAACACCGCATCGCGTGGGGCCATGACCACCACCGGCATGTGCTTGTCGATCAAGGCGATGGGGCCGTGCTTAAGCTCGCCAGATGCATAACCTTCGGCGTGTATATAGCTGATTTCTTTTAGTTTCAGCGCACCTTCCATAGCCAGTGGATACATCAGGCCGCGGCCCAGGAACAGCACATCGCGCGCCTCGGACAAGCGCTGGGCCGAGGCCTTGATGGACTGGTTCTGATCCAGCGCGGCATTTAGTGCGGTCGGCAACCCACGCAATGCGGCGGCATGATCAGCCAGTTCCTCATCGCTTAGGGTGCCCCGATCCGCAGCCGCCTTGAGCGCCAGCATCAGCAATACGCTTAGCTGACAAGTGAAAGCTTTGGTCGAGGCCACACCGATCTCAACCCCAGCATGGATCGGCAGGGCGATGTCGCTTTCGCGCGCGATCGAGCTTTCGGGGACATTGATCACCGAAACGATCTTATCGGCCTTGCCCTCGCAATAGCGCAGCGCGGCCAGCGTGTCGGCGGTCTCACCCGACTGGCTGACAAACAAGGCCGCCGTGCGATCGGGGATCGGAGGTTCGCGATAGCGAAACTCGCTGGCGATATCGACCTCGACGGGCATTCTGGCCAACTGTTCGAACCAGTACTTTGCTGTCAGACAGGCATAAAAGGCAGTTCCGCAGGCGACCATGGTCAGGCGGTCCAGCTTGCTGAAATCCAGCTCACAGGGCAGGGTGATCTCGTTGCCACCAGTGGGCAGGTAGGATTGGATTGCCTCGGCCACCACCACGGGTTGCTCGGCGATTTCCTTTGCCATGAAATGCTTGTGACCCGCCTTGTCGGCCCGTGTTTGATCCAGTTTGATCTGGCGGGTCTCGCGGTTGGCCAGTTCTCCGGCTTCATTGCGGATTTCAAGCGAAGTGCGGGTCAGGACCGCCCGGTCGCCTTCTTCAAGATAGGTGATACGATCCGTCAGCGGCGCCAGCGCAATGGCATCCGAACCCACATACATTTCGCCTTCCCCATGCCCAATGGCCAAAGGTGACCCCTTACGCGCCGCGACGATCAGGTCGTCTTGCCCGTCAAACAGAAATGCAAGCGCAAACGCCCCTTGAAGCCGGTCGATGGTTTTGAACGCCGCATCAACGGGCGATAGTCCATTGTTCAGATAATGCTCGGCCATCAGGGCCACGGTTTCGGTATCGGTCTCGGTGACGAAATCGACGCCATGTTCGGCTAACTCAGCCCGCAAATCGCGATAGTTTTCCACGATGCCGTTATGCACCACGGCCACGGGGCCTGCCTTGTGCGGGTGCGCGTTGGTGACTGATGGTGCGCCATGTGTGGCCCAACGGGTATGCCCGATGCCCGATTTTCCGCGCAGAGGATTGTGCACCAGCAAATCGCTGAGGTTGACCAACTTGCCCACAGCCCGACGCCGCCCAAGTTCACCGTCATTGACCGTCGCAATGCCGGCGCTGTCATAGCCGCGATATTCCAGCCGTTTCAGCGCCTCAACCAAAATAGGGGCGGCTTCGTGTTGCCCCAGTACACCTACAATTCCACACATAGATCAGGCTCCTTTGTCGCGGCGAGCCTTCTTCGCCTTCAACATATCAAACAACTTACGTGCATAACCCGGCTTGTTGTCCTGCTTGGCGCGGGCCACGGCCAGCGCGTCGGGCTCGACGTCTCGCGTTACAACCGTTCCTGTCGCGGTCATCGCCCCGTCGCCCACCGTCACCGGGGCCACCAGCATTGTGTTTGAGCCGACAAAAACATTCTCACCAATTGTCGTGCGATGCTTCATCACACCGTCATAGTTGCAGGTGATTGTTCCAGCGCCGATATTCGACGCCGCACCTACCGACGCGTCACCGATATAGCTGAGGTGGTTAACCTTGGCCCCTTCGGCGATCTCGGCGTTCTTTATCTCGACAAAATTGCCGATGCGGGCGTTTTCGGCCAACTCGGCACCTGGGCGCAGGCGGGCATAGGGCCCAACAATAGAACCGCGGCTGACGTGGCAGCCCTCCAAATGCGAAAACGACCGGATTGTAGCACCACTTTCGACTGTGACGCCGGGGCCAAAAACCACGTTGGGTTCAATCACAGTGTCGCGCCCGATGACGGTGTCAGCGGCCAGATAAACAGTATCGGGTGCCATCAGGGTGACGCCAAGATCCAACAGCTCGGCACGGGCACTGGCCTGAAACACAGCATCTGCCGCAGCCAAATCGGTGCGGGAGTTCACACCTAATGTCTGTGCTTCGTCACAGGCGACTGCGGTGACTTTCAGACCGCGCGCGCGCGCGATTTCCACGACGTCCGTCAAATAATACTCACCTGCCGCGTTGTCATTTCTTACCGTGTCGATCAGGGAAAACAACGCCTGCGCATCACAGGCCAAAAGACCAGAGTTGCAGAAGGTTATCGCGCGCTCTTCATCCGATGCGTCTTTGAATTCGACGATCCGCTCAAGACTGTCACCGTTCATCACCAGGCGACCATAACGCGCAGGATCGCCGGCCTCAAACCCCAGAATGACAAGATCGTTTTCTGCCCGCGCCGCGATCATGCGTTCCAGCGTATCGGGCTGCAGAAACGGCGTGTCGCCATACAAAACCACGACGTCGCCGGTGAATCCGTCCAAAGCCTTGCGTGCCTGCGCGACGGCATGGGCAGTGCCCAACTGCTCGTCCTGAACAGCGATTTGCGCCGCTTCATCCTCGGCAGTTGCAACTTTGGCTACGGCTTCAGCCCCGTGCCCGGTGACGATAACGGTCCGCTCGGGCGACAATATGGCCCCGGCGCGCATGGCGTGCACCAGCATCGGGACCTGCGCGATGGGATGAAGAACTTTGGGAATATCCGAATGCATCCTGGTGCCTTTTCCAGCGGCAAGGATGACAAGGGCAGTGCTCATGAAATCGATTTCTCTTTGTGTTTTGTTGCGCTCCGTTTTATCCGCTGAGGGCAAAGGCGCAAGCGGTTCACGGATCAAACAAGATTGCCGTTTGCAACACGAGACGGCAATAAACCGCCGAGGCAGGAGGCACAATGCGCACAGTAATCTTCGATCTGGACGGAACTTTGGCCGATACGTCGGGCGATTTGCTCGCGGCGGCCAACCACTGTTTTCGCCAGATGGGGCATGGGGATGTCTTGGTTCACGATGATGACGCAGCCGTTGCCTTGCGGGGTGGACGGATGATGCTGACCCATGGGCTGAAGCGGGTCGGTGCTTATGATGAGGATACTGTTCTGTCCTATTATCCCACCCTGCTTGAGGCTTACGCGAAGGACATCGACACCCACACTCGGTTCTATCCCGGTGCGCTTGAGGCTGTCGAAATGCTGAAATCCCAAGGTTATGGCGTAGGTATCTGCACCAATAAACCCGAGGCTCTGGCCCATCAGCTGCTGACCCAGATGGGCGTTCGGGATCAGTTTGCGTCTTTGGTGGGCGCAGATACGTTGCCCGTGCGCAAACCGGACCCCGAACCACTGCGCGAAGCCGCGCGCCGGGCCGGGGGACACCCCGATTTGTGTGTGCTGATCGGCGATTCCGACACCGACCGAAATACGGCGCGGGCAGCGGGCGTGCCCTCGGTGCTGGTGACGTTTGGCCCGTCCGGGGAAGATATGGCCGCATTGGAACCCGAAGCACTGCTGCATCACTTTGATGATCTGCCAGAGCTGGTCACCGGACTGATTGGTGCGGCGGCACAAATTCTTGACCCCAACCCTTTGCAGGATCAGAACTAGCCCATGACCGAAATATTCACTGGCAGCTTCACCCAGCAGGAACCTATTCCAGAAGAGGCGATTGACGCCGCCATCGCCGTTCTGCGCCATGGGCGTCTGCATCGCTATAACGTCGTCCCCGGAGAGTTGGGCGAAACCGCGCTGCTGGAGCAGGAGTTCGCGGCGCAAATGGGGGCGAAATACTGTCTGGCTGTGTCTTCTGGGGGTTATGCACTGGCCACCGCATTGCGGGCCGTGGGGGTGCAGCCGGGTGATCCGGTTTTGACCAACGCCTTCACGCTTGCGCCGGTGCCGGGGTCGATTGCCTCGGTCGGGGCAAGGCCGGTTTTTGTGGGCGTGACTGAGAATCTGACGATTGATCTGGATGATCTTGAGGCCAAGCTGGATCAGGCGCGGGTGCTGATGCTCAGCCACATGCGCGGACATCTGTGCGATATGGACCGGCTAATGCAGATGTGTGATACGGCGGGCGTTGCGGTGATCGAGGACTGCGCCCACACAATGGGTGCCGCATGGCGCGGGCAATTGTCGGGGCGTCAGGGGGCGATTGGGTGCTATTCCTGCCAGACGTACAAACACGTCAATTCCGGTGAAGGCGGTCTGCTGATCACCGATGACGAAGTGCTTGCGGCCAAGGCCACGATGCTGTCGGGTTCGTACATGCTGTATGAACGCCACCTTGCCGCACCGGGGCCCGAGGTGTTTGAAAAGATCAAATACACCACGCCCAATGTGTCCGGCCGCATGGACAATCTGCGCGCTGCGATCCTGCGCCCGCAACTGCGTGATCTTGACCGGCAGGTGCAGCGCTGGAACGAACGCTATGACGAGATCGCGACCGGCCTGCGGGACACCCCCGGCCTGACCATCGTCGAGCGTCCCGAGCAAGAGACCTATGTCGGTTCGTCGATCCAGTTCTTGCTGCTCGACTGGACGCCCGAACGCATTGCCGAGGTAATCCGTCGTTGCGGTGCACGGGGGGTTGAGATTAAGTGGTTTGGTGGGGCGGAGCCGACGGGATTCACCTCGCGCTATGACAGTTGGCGCTATGCCGAAAGCACGCCTTTGCCCGCAAGTGATCGTATCCTTGCCGGGGTGATGGATATGCGCGTGCCGTTGACTTTTTCGCTGGACGACTGCCGCCTGATCGCGCGCATCATCCGGGCCGAAGTTGGGGCTGTGTTTCAATCGTGATCCAATTGAGTGCGCCTTTGGCGCACGCTTTAATCTTGAAAAATGCCACCCTGTTCGGGGTGGCATTTTCTTTAGTGCTAGCCTTCTCATTGACCCGTGGAGGATTCGCTGTTACCTAATTATTGAACAAGTGTTCATTAATTCGATGAGGAGGTCGCAACATGTTCACGGCCACAATGCAATTTGATCTGGGTGAGGATGTGAACGCTCTGCGCGAGATGGTGCATCGCTGGGCGCAGGATCGGGTCAAACCGATGGCGGCCGAGGTCGATCAATCGAACGCCTTTCCCAATGAACTGTGGAAAGAGATGGGCGACCTCGGGCTGTTGGGCATCACCGTGCCCGAAGAGTATGGCGGGGCGGGGATGTCCTATCTGGCCCACACCGTAGCGGTGGAGGAGGTGGCGCGGGCCTCGGCTTCGGTCTCGCTGTCTTACGGGGCGCATTCGAACCTGTGCGTCAATCAGATCAAGCTGAACGGCAATGACGAGCAGAAGGCGAAATACCTGCCGCGCCTGATCTCGGGTGACCATGTTGGCGCGCTTGCAATGTCCGAAGCCTCGGCCGGATCAGACGTTGTGTCGATGAAGCTGCGCGCGGAAAAGCGTAACGATCACTACCGTCTTAACGGCAACAAATATTGGATCACCAATGGGCCGGACGCGGACACGCTAGTCGTGTATGCCAAGACTGACCCCGAGGCGGGTTCAAAAGGGATCACGGCCTTTTTGATCGAGAAAGAGATGAGGGGATTCTCGACCTCTACGCATTTCGACAAGCTGGGGATGCGGGGGTCGAACACAGCCGAACTGATCTTTGAAGATGTCGAAGTGCCGTTCGAGAACGTTCTGGGCGAAGAGGGCAAGGGCGTTGCGGTTCTGATGTCAGGTCTGGATTATGAACGCGTCGTGCTGGCTGGGATCGGCACCGGCATCATGGCTGCCTGTCTGGACGAGATCATGCCCTATCTGGCCGAGCGTAAGCAGTTCGGCAAACCGATCGGTAGCTTCCAACTAATGCAGGGCAAGATTGCCGACATGTATACCGCGATGAATTCCGCGCGGGCTTATGTCTATGAAGTTGCCAAGGCTTGTGACCGGGGTGACGTGACCCGTCAGGATGCAGCGGCGTGCTGCCTTTACGCCTCGGAACAGGCGATGACGCAGGCGCATCAGGCTGTGCAGGCGATGGGCGGGGCCGGGTTCCTGTCGGATTCAGCGGTCAGCCGGATATTCCGAGACGCCAAGCTGATGGAGATCGGCGCGGGCACCAGCGAAATTCGCCGAATGCTGATCGGGCGCGAGTTGATGAGCGAAATGTGCTGAGAAAAACGCCCCGCCAAAGGGTGGCGGGGCGTTAAAGACAAGGATCAGAAGCGATGGACGTAGGATACGCCGACCAGCCAGGGATCGATTTCTGCAGTGCCGATATCGGTGCCGTTCAGTTTTACGTCCGAGTCGATGTCGAACCAGCGCACGTTCAGACGCACGGCTCCTTTTTCGGTGACCATGTAGTCCAAACCGGCTTGCAGCGACACACCGAAGGAGTTGTCGATGTCCAGATCCCCAAGCGCGGATTTTTCGTCAAAGAAGATGGTGTAGTTCAGACCGGCGCCAACATAGGGCTTCCAGGCGCTGTTGGTCGCGAAGTGATAGTTCAGCGACAGGGTGGGCGGCAGGTGTTTGGTGCTGGCCAGATCGGTGCCCCCCAGCGCGATGCTGTGGCTGAACGGGGTCGCGGCCAGCAGTTCGATGCCAAGATTGTCCTGGACAAAATACTCTACTGTGAAGATCGCGCTGGTGTCTGCGTCAATGTCGGTATCGAGACCAGCCAGGGTTCCGTTGTCGGATTTCGGGTCCAGATAACCAACACCGACACCCACGGTCCAGTCACCTTGGTTCTGGGCCATTGCAGGGGCGGCAAGTGCGACAAGCGCAGTCGAGAGCGTCAAAGCGGCGAGTGTTTTGGTCATTTTATGGCCTTTGAATTTGTTGATGAGTCGCTTGTGCAGGACCGGACCGTTGCGAACTCTGATCTGCATCAAGTTCCTGTGAAAGCAGGGGGGCGCCCGCACCCGCCAAGGGTAAGAAAAACAAGGGGTTTCGCGCATGCATCCCGATAGGTGCATACCCGGTATGCGGAAGTCGGGCGTCTGGGATATTCCGGATCAACTCAATATGGCGCGACAATGCCTGGCGCATCCTCGTGACAATGTGGCCATCGTTGATCTGACAGACGGGTACCGCGAAGCCGTTACCTTTGGTCAACTCACGCGCATGACGAACGGGATTGCACGTGAACTGCATCAGCAGGTGCAGCCCGGCGACCGCGTGGGTGTGTTGCTGAGCCAGTCGCCCTGGTGTGCGGCGGCGCATCTGGCAATCTGGAAGCTTGGGGCGATTTCGGTGCCGCTGTTCAAGCTGTTCAAACGGGATGCGTTGGCCTCGCGCGTGGGGGATGCGGGTGCGCGTCTGGTGCTGACCGATGCCGAAGGAGCCGCGGTGCTGGGCGATCTGGCCCACCCGGTTCTGGTCGAACATATTGCACCATCGGATGATCCGTTCCCCTGCTCAGATACAGGCCCCGAGGACCCGGCGGTGCTGATCTATACCTCGGGCACCACGGGCAGCCCCAAGGGCGCACTGCATGGGCACCTGGTTCTGACCGGCCACCTGCCGGGTGTCTCGATCAGCCACAATCACCTGCGCGAAGGTGATTGCCTATGGACACCTGCGGATTGGGCCTGGATCGGAGGTCTGTTCGACGTATTGATGCCCGGGCTTGCGCTGGGTATTCCTGTGGTCGCGGCGCGGTTGGAAAAGTTTACGCCGGAAGCCTGTGCCGACGTGATCGCCCGCGGCGGTGTGCGGAACGTGTTCTTCCCTCCGACCGCACTTCGCATGCTGAAGGCGGCGGATCAGGCAATCCCCGGTCTGCGCTCGGTCGCTTCGGGCGGTGAGCCGCTGGGGGCCGAGATGCTGGCCTGGGGGCAACAGGCGTTTGGCCTGACGATCAACGAATTCTACGGCCAGACGGAATGCAACATGGTCGTCTCCTCCTGCGCCGAGGATTTCCCGGTACAACCCGGCTGCATTGGTAAGCCAGTGCCAGGGCACGAGGTTGCTGTGATCGATGAGGACGGCAATCCGATCAGCGAGGAGGGTGACGTGGCCATTCGGCGCGGTTCGGCCTCGATGTTGCTGGAATATTGGAATCGGCCAGAGGCGACGGCTGAGAAGTTTCGCGGCGACTGGCTGATCACCGGAGATCGCGGCGTGTGGGAGGGCGAGTATCTACGCTTTGTCGGTCGCGATGATGACGTGATTACCTCAGCCGGATACCGCATCGGCCCGGCCGAGATCGAGGATTGCCTGCTAACCCACCCGGCGGTGGCGACCGTGGGCGTGGTCGGCAAGCCCGACCCACTACGGACCGAGATCGTGAAGGCCTATGTGGTGCTGAAACCGGGGGCCGAGGCTTCGGGGTCGGAGTTGCAGGACTGGGTCAAGGCGCGTCTGGCTCAGTATTCCTATCCGCGTGAGGTCGCATTTCTGGAGGAGTTGCCGATGACGGTGACGGGGAAGGTGGTCCGGAAGGAATTGAAAGTGCGAGCGGCGGCGGAGGACAAACAATGCTGAATAAGTTGCACAGCTTTGATTTGCTTACTCTAGGCACTGTTTCAGTTCTCACCTTTGTGCTGCCCCAAGACCTTTGGGCACAGAACTATCAAGTTCAAGATGAGCACGGACAAACTACCGTGGACCAAGCCTACATGGATGCTCAAGTCCGTGGGTGTGTCGAAAGTGCTGGAGCACCAACAGACCTTTCCGACTGTATTGGTGCTTTTTCGGGCGATTGCATGAATGAAGATATTTCTTGGGGGCAAAGCACTCTGGGAATTTACTTTTGCGTCGAAGCTGAAACAGCGGTCTGGGACACGCTGGTGGACGAGAGTGCCGCAGACCTGCTGGTTCATTACAGCATGCTTGATAAAGGAGACGCTGAGAAAGCTTCCTCTCTACCTTTTAGAGTGCCGAGTTTAACCGAAGCACAAGAACGTTGGGAAGAAATGCGGGAGGCTGACTGCTTGGTGGAGTATCTTCAGTGGAGAGGGGGAACAGGTGCGAAACTCCTTGGGGCCGGGTGTCGCTTGGAGCGAACGAGCCAAAGAGTGGTTTGGTTAAAGACGTTGTTGGAGGAAAGATGATGCTTCTTATTTCGGCGGGTTTTCTGATGGACCAGGAAAGCAAAGAATGAAACTCACATCCAAAGCCATGCCCGCCTCTGAGGGCTTCAAGACAAATCGCACCGCTCATCTCGATGCGCTGGCACAAATCACTGCCGCCGCCGAAGCAGCCCGCATGGGCGGTGGTGAGAAATCCCGCGCGCGGCATGAATCCCGGGGAAAGATGCTGCCACGTCGTCGGGTGGCGAACTTGCTGGACCCGGGGTCTCCGTTTCTTGAGATCGGCGCGACGGCAGCGCATGGGATGTATGGCGATGCCGCGCCTGCTGCCGGGGTCGTCGCGGGTATTGGCCGCGTGCAGGGGCGTGAGGTTATGGTGGTGTGCAACGATGCCACTGTGAAAGGCGGCACTTATTACCCGATGTCGGTCAAGAAACATCTGCGGGCGCAGGAGATTGCTGAGGAAAACAACCTCCCCTGCATATATCTGGTCGATAGCGGCGGCGCGAACCTGCCCAATCAGGATGAGGTCTTCCCCGACCGCGACCACTTTGGCCGCATCTTCTACAATCAGGCAAGGATGAGCGCCAAAGGGATTGCACAGATCGCCGTGGTAATGGGCTCGTGTACGGCGGGTGGGGCCTATGTGCCTGCGATGTCGGATGTGACGATCATTGTGCGTGACCAAGGCACGATCTTTCTGGCCGGGCCGCCTCTGGTCAAGGCCGCGACCGGAGAGATCGTCAGCGCCGAAGATTTGGGTGGCGGCGACGTTCATACTCGCTTGTCTGGTGTAGCCGACTATCTGGCCGAGGATGACGCCCACGCGCTGGCCTTGGCGCGCCGCGCGGTCGGATCGCTGAACCTGCGCAAGCCGCAGACAGTGGACTGGGCCACCCCCGAGGACCCGGCCTATGACCCCGAGGAAATTCTGGGTGTAGTGCCCGCCGATCTGCGCACGCCGTATGACATCCGCGAGGTGATCGCGCGGTTGGTCGACGGCTCGCGTTTCGATGAGTTCAAACCGCGCTTTGGCGAGACGCTGGTGACTGGCTTTGCCCATGTCAAAGGCTGCCCTGTCGGGATCATTGCCAACAACGGCGTGCTGTTTTCCGAAGCTGCGCAGAAGGGCGCGCATTTTGTCGAGCTGTGTTCGCAGCGGAAAATCCCTCTGGTGTTTCTGCAGAATATCACCGGGTTCATGGTTGGTCGGAAATACGAAAACGAAGGCATCGCACGGCATGGGGCCAAGATGGTGACAGCAGTTGCCACGACGAACGTGCCGAAGGTCACGATGCTGGTCGGCGGTTCTTTTGGGGCCGGGAATTACGGCATGGCGGGACGGGCCTATCAGCCGCGCTTCCTATGGACATGGCCGAACTCGCGGATTTCCGTGATGGGAGGCGAACAGGCGGCGGGTGTTCTGGCCACCGTCAAACGCGACGGGATCGAACGGCAGGGCGGCACCTGGTCTGCCGAGGAGGAGGCCGAGTTCAAACGCCCCACACTGGAGATGTTCGAGGAACAGTCGCATCCGCTCTATGCCTCTGCTCGGTTGTGGGATGATGGCATCATTGACCCACGCAAAAGCCGCGATGTGCTGGCGCTGTCGCTGAGAGCCGCGCTGAATGCCCCGATTGAAGAGACACGTTTCGGCGTGTTCAGGATGTGATGCGCATGGACCTGAAAGAAGTAATGACCCGCTACCCGGACGCACAGACTTTTAAGTTCGGCGATAGCGCTGCCTTGAGTGCTGAATTGCTGGCATTGGTGCGCTCAGGCCAAAAAAAAGCAACTTGTGGGGCGCTGCGCGACTATCCGGGCGGAAGCCCTGAGACACCAGTTGTCGGGCGACGCGATATCGCTCTGGAATGGGATGACACCCCGGCTTTGGTGATCGAAACGGTCGATGTCACGATCTGTCGTTTTTGCGATGTGGCTGAGGACTTTGCTTTGGCCGAGGGTGAGAATGAAACGCTTGAAGGATGGCGCGAGGATCATCGTCGTTACTTCGAGCGCAATGGCGGTTTCGATCCCGAGATGGAGTTATTGTGCGAACGTTTCCGTCTTGTCGAAGATCTGGCTGTTGAGGGGTAAGACATGTTCAATAAAATCCTGATTGCCAACCGGGGCGAGATCGCATGTCGCGTCATGGAAACGGCTCAGAAAATGGGCGTCTTCTGTGTTGCGGTCTATTCAAACGCGGATGCCTCGGCAAAACATGTGCAGATGGCCGATGAGGCTGTCCGTATCGGCGGCGCGGCTCCCGCTGAAAGCTACCTGAAGGGCGACGTGATCATTCAGGCTGCGCTGGATACCGGAGCTCAGGCGATCCATCCGGGGTACGGCTTTCTCTCGGAAAACCCCGAATTCGTGGATGCGGTCGATGCGGCTGGTTTGACGTTTATCGGCCCTTCGGCGGATGCGATCCGCAAGATGGGTCTCAAGGATGCGGCCAAGGTTCTTATGGAGCAGGCAGGCGTGCCGGTTGTGCCGGGATATCATGGTGACAATCAGGACCCCGAATATCTGGCGGGCGCTGCTGAAACCATCGGCTATCCCGTGTTGATCAAGGCCGTGGCAGGTGGCGGCGGCAAGGGCATGCGGCTGGTCGAACGTCCCGAGGATTTCGCCTCAGCATTGGACAGCGCACGGGGCGAGGCCAAAACAGCCTTTGGCAATGACGCCGTTCTGGTCGAGAAATTTGTCGCCAAACCCCGCCATATCGAAGTGCAGGTGTTTGGCGACGGCACCCATGCGGTGCATCTGTTTGAACGAGACTGCTCGCTTCAACGCCGACACCAGAAGGTGATCGAGGAGGCTCCGGCCCCGGGTATGACCGAGGAGATGCGCGAGGCGATGGGGCAGGCGGGCGTGCGGGCCGCCGAGGCGATCGGGTACAAGGGCGCAGGGACGGTTGAATTCATCGTTGATGCTTCGGACGGACTGCGTCCGGACAGGTTCTGGTTCATGGAGATGAACACGCGCCTGCAGGTCGAGCATCCCGTGACCGAAGCGATCACCGGGGTCGATCTGGTCGAATGGCAATTGCGGGTCGCCGCTGGCGAGGCGTTGCCGAAACGTCAGGACGATCTATCCATCACCGGCCATGCATTCGAAGCCCGCCTCTATGCCGAGGACGTTCCCAAGGGCTTCCTGCCTGCAACGGGCACCCTGACGCATCTGCAATTCCCTACGACCTGCCGTGCCGATAGCGGAGTGCGTGCGGGTGATACGATCAGCCCATGGTATGACCCGATGATCGCTAAAGTCATCGTCCATGGCCCCACGCGCGAGGTTGCACTGGAACAGCTTCATCGTGCCCTGCAGCAGACCGAGGTCGCCGGCACCGTGACCAACCTCGCCTTTCTGGGCGCGCTGACCCGGCATGACGGTTTCGCCACAGGTGATGTAGATACCGGGCTGATCGGGCGGGATATTGATGCGCTGACAGAAGTATCTCCGATTTCGGCAGCGACATGCGTGGCGGCTGCGATGATGGCGTTGGACTTGGTCGATACGAAGAAAGAGACTGGGTTTTCCCTGTGGGCTCCGTTGCACCGTGCAGTTCAGCTAAAGGCAGATGAGACCCTTGATCTTGATGTTCAGGTTGAAGGTTCAAATCGCCAGGTTTGGCAGGTCGGGGAAGATACTGTCATTGCCGAGCGCAGCAACGGTATCTGGTCCATTGACGGCAGCCCAATGCCGCAGGTGTCGGTTTCGGGCGCGCGGATCACGGTCTTTGACACCTACGGGCAGGCGTTTGACATTGTTGATCCGCTGGACCGCGATGCCAGCGCTGCAGGCGATACTAACGTGATCGAAGCCCCCATGCCCGGATTGGTCAAGGCGGTGTTTGCCGCCGTGGGTCAAAAGGTAAGTGAGGGAGACAGGCTTGCCATTTTGGAGGCGATGAAAATGGAACATTCCCTTCTGGCCGCCCGCGACGGTGTCATTGCCGAGGTGCTGACTGAGGACGGCGCGCAGGTCGAAGCCGGAGCGGCCCTGATCAGATTAAAAGAAGAGTGACCTGTTCGCGCGCCGCATCGCGTGGCACAGTCAGGCCATCCGAACAGGACACGAAACAAAACCGGGAGGAGCGCGGCCATGGGTGAGCGGGTCGAGATTTTCGAAGTAGGTCCACGTGACGGCCTGCAAAATGAACAGCGTGAGATCCCGGTTGCCGAGAAAGTGGCGCTGGTCGACTGCCTCAGCCGCGCCGGGTTCAACCGGATCGAAGTAGCCAGTTTTGTATCGCCCAAATGGGTGCCGCAGATGGCCGGCAGTGCGGAAGTTTTGGCCGGAATAAAAAGGACAGATGGGGTGCGCTATGCCGCGCTGACGCCCAACATGCGTGGATATGAGGACGCCCTGACGGCCAAAACGGATGAGATTGCAGTATTCGCCTCGGCCTCCGAGGGATTTTCGAAAGCCAATATCAACGCCACGATTGCCGAATCCATCGAGAGATTTAAACCGATCCTCGAGGCCGCGCGCCACATTGATCTGCCGGTGCGTGGCTATGTCTCTTGCGTGACCGACTGCCCCTATGATGGCCCAACACCGCCCGAGAAGGTGGCCGAGGTCGCAGATCAGCTGTTTGGCTTGGGCTGCTATGAGATCTCATTGGGCGATACAATCGGGCAGGGGACGCCAGATACCATCGCGCATATGCTCTTAGCCGTACGAGAACGCGTGCCGGTAACCCGTCTGGCTGGGCATTTCCACGACACCAATGGCCGGGCGCTCGACAATATTGATGCTGCCCTGGCGCTGGGCGTGCGGACCTTTGATACGGCAGTTGGTGGATTGGGCGGCTGCCCTTATGCGCCCGGAGCTGCGGGGAATGTCGCGACCGAGGCCGTGGCCGCCCATCTGGAGCGGTTGGGCTATGAAACCGGACTTGATCTGGAAATCGTAGAACAGGCCGCGCAAATGGCGCGGGCCATGCGGCCAGAGTGAGGGGCGGGCATGTTTGAAACGATCTCGGTGACCACAGACGCGCGTGGAGTTGCGACTTTGACGCTCGACCGGGCGGAAAAACACAACGCGATGTCGGCGCAGATGATTGCCGAACTGACACAAGCGGCCGCGCAACTGGGTGCAGATGACACAGTTCGCGTGGTGGTTCTGACCGGGGCGGGCAAGAGTTTCTGTGCGGGCGGTGACCTGGGCTGGATGCAGGACCAGATGGCCGCCGACCCCGAAACGCGGTTTGCCGAGGCGCGCAAGCTGGCCGAGATGCTGCAGGCGCTGAACACCATGCCCCGCCCGCTGATCGGTGCGATTCAGGGCAATACGTTTGGCGGTGGTGTTGGGCTGACTGCTGTTTGCGACGTGGCCATTGGTGTGGACAGCGTAAAAATGGCCCTGACCGAGACGCGGCTGGGTCTGATCCCGGCCACGATTGGCCCATATGTGATTGCCCGGATGGGTGAGGCGCGGGCGCGGCGCGTGTTCATGTCGGCCCGTTTGTTCGATGCTGTCGAGGCGGTCGAGCTTGGGCTGCTGGCCAAAACCGTTCCGGCAACCGATTTAGCTGATGCGGTCGAAGCCGAAGTTCTGCCCTATCTTTCCTGTGCGCCAGGCGCGGTTGCATCGGCCAAGGATTTGGTCAGCAAGCTGGGACCCAATATTGACGATGCTGTGATTGACCAGACGATCGGAGCCTTGGTGGATCGGTGGGAAACCGACGAGGCGATGGAGGGAATCGGTGCGTTCTTTGAAAAGCGAAAACCTGCATGGAATAGTTAGGTTTAGGCCTTAATTTCATTGCAGTTGCAGTAGGAATCACCTTTCCCGGATCACAGGGCATGACAAGTGGATTATTACTCCCGTCTGCGACTGTGTTCGGTTGACCCTCTGACCCCGCGCGGATAGAGAATGTCCAGTCAACACGCCAATTGACGGCGCCCCCCGACCGGGTTGCGCAGGAAAGGAGCTATTCGTGGAAGACCTGCTACGGGAGTATCTCCCGATTCTGGTGTTTCTGGCCGTTGCTGTCGGCCTTGGAATCGTCCTGATTCTGGCGGCTGTGGTTCTGGCAGTCCGCAACCCCGACCCTGAAAAGGTCAGCGCATATGAATGTGGCTTCAACGCCTTCGACGATGCGCGGATGAAATTCGACGTCCGGTTCTATCTGGTCTCGATTCTGTTCATCATCTTCGATCTGGAAATCGCCTTTCTGTTTCCGTGGGCCGTCGGCTTCAAGGACATCAGCGATGTAGGGTTCTGGTCGATGATGGTGTTCCTGGGTGTTCTGACCATCGGCTTTGCCTATGAATGGAAGAAGGGGGCCTTGGAATGGGAGTGATGACGGGTGCAAACACTGCCGGTGTCGACAAAGAAGTCGCAACCCAGGCCCTGAATGCCGAGTTGCAGGACAAAGGGTTCCTGCTGACTTCGACCGAAGACATCATCAACTGGGCCCGTACCGGATCGCTGCACTGGATGACCTTCGGTCTGGCCTGCTGCGCGGTTGAGATGATGCACACCTCGATGCCGCGTTATGATGCCGAACGGTTTGGTATCGCCCCGCGGGCGTCCCCACGTCAGTCCGATGTAATGATCGTGGCGGGAACGCTGACTAACAAGATGGCCCCGGCGCTGCGCAAGGTTTACGACCAGATGCCCGAGCCGCGCTATGTGATCTCGATGGGGTCCTGCGCAAATGGCGGTGGGTATTACCACTATTCCTATTCGGTCGTGCGCGGCTGTGACCGCGTGGTTCCAGTGGATATCTACGTCCCCGGGTGCCCGCCAACCGCCGAGGCGTTGCTGTATGGCCTGATGCAGTTGCAACGCAAAATCCGCCGCACCGGCACCATCGTACGCTGAGGAGAGAGCTGATGAGCGAAGCACTCAAAGAACTCGGCGCGCAGCTTGAACTGAAACGGGCCGATTGCGTTCTGTCCTGGGATGTGACCCATGGCGAACTGAACGTGGATGTGGCGCCGTCGAACCTTGTGGAATTCATTGAGTTCCTGAAATCCGACCGGAATTGCCAGTTTTCGTCGCTGGTCGACATCACTGGCGTGGATTACCCCGAACGGGCCAAGCGGTTCGATGTGGTGTATCACTTCCTGTCGATGTACCAGAACCAGCGCATCCGCCTGCGGGTTTCAATTCGAGAAGAAGACATGGTGCCCTCGATCGTTGACGTTCACCCCTCGGCGAACTGGTTCGAGCGTGAGGTGTTCGACATGTTCGGCATCCTGTTCTCGGGCCACCCGGACCTGCGCCGCATCCTGACCGACTATGGGTTCCGCGGCCACCCACTGCGCAAGGATTTCCCGACCACCGGCTATACCGAGGTGCGCTATGACGAAGCGCAAAAGCGCGTTGTCTATGAGCCGGTGTCGTTGGTGCAGGAATACCGTCAGTTTGATTTCATGTCCCCGTGGGAAGGCGCGAACTACATTCTTCCGGGGGATGAAAAACAGGAGACTGAATAATGGGTGGCATCTGGTGGTTGATCCTTTCTGCACTGACCATCATTCCGATGGTGAAGATTTTGCCGTTTTTCGGGATCAACAAGTTCTGGTGCCTTCTTTGTCTGGTTCCATTTGGCACAATTGCGTTGCTGTGGTGGGTTGGGCTGAAACTGCAAGAGTTGGAGCGCCGCTGAGATGATGGGTGAACTTATCATTCTGGGTGCGCTGGGGGTGCTGCTGGCAGGTGCCGCTGCCAAAGCGGCCGAAGCTGAAAAGGTTCGGGTTCGGGCCGAAGCGAAAAAGAAAAAACGGGGGCGTTGATGGACGGCTCAAGATACGATGACGGCAGCACGGACGCGCTGAGCGGAGAACAGAAGATCCGCAACTTCAACATTAACTTCGGCCCGCAACACCCTGCGGCACACGGGGTTTTGCGCCTGGTGCTTGAGCTGGACGGTGAGATCGTCGAACGCTGTGACCCGCATATCGGTCTGCTGCACCGTGGCACCGAAAAGCTGATGGAAAGCCGGACGTATCTGCAGAACCTGCCGTATTTCGACCGCCTGGATTACGTGGCGCCGATGAACCAGGAGCACGCCTGGTGTTTGGCCATCGAAAAGCTGACCGGGGTTGAAGTGCCGCGTCGCGGCTCGCTTATCCGTGTTCTCTATTCGGAGATCGGGCGCATCCTGAACCATCTGCTGAATGTGACCACGCAGGCGATGGACGTCGGCGCGCTGACGCCGCCGCTGTGGGGCTTCGAGGAACGCGAAAAGCTGATGGTGTTCTATGAGCGCGCCTGCGGTGCCCGCCTGCACGCCGCCTATTTCCGCCCTGGTGGTGTCCATCAGGACCTGCCGCCGGAACTGCTGGACGATATCGAGGCGTGGAGCCACGAATTCCCCGCCGTTCTCGATGACATCGGCGGTCTGCTGACCGAAAACCGTATCTTCAAACAGCGTAATGCCGATATTGGCGTCGTAACCGAGGATGACATCCAGAAATACGGCTTCTCGGGCGTGATGGTGCGCGGGTCTGGTCTGGCATGGGATTTGCGTCGCGCGCAGCCTTATGAATGCTATGACGAGTTCGAATTCCAGATCCCCGTCGGCAAGAACGGCGACTGCTACGACCGTTATCTGGTGCGCATGGAAGAGATGCGCCAGTCGCTGTCGATCATCCAGCAGGCCATCGTCAAAATCCGTGAGTGCCCCGGCGATGTTCTGGCGCGCGGCAAGATTACCCCGCCGAAACGCTCAGACATGAAGACCTCGATGGAAAGCTTGATCCACCATTTCAAACTTTACACCGAAGGTTTCCACGTTCCCGCCGGTGAGGTCTACGCCGCCGTTGAGGCCCCAAAGGGCGAGTTCGGCGTCTATCTTGTCGCCGACGGCACCAACAAACCCTACCGCGCCAAACTGCGCGCACCGGGGTTCCTGCACCTGCAAGCCATGGACCACGTCGCCGGAGGCCACCAATTGGCCGATGTTGCCGCCATCATCGGCACCATGGACGTCGTATTTGGAGAGATTGACCGCTAATGCTCCGCCGCCTCCACCCCGAACAACCCGAAAGCTTTGCCTTCTCCGCTGCCAACCAGCAATGGGCCGAAGCGCAGATCACCAAGTACCCCGAAGGGCGCCAGGCCAGCGCGGTTATCCCGCTGCTGTGGCGCGCGCAGGAGCAGGAAGGCTGGCTGAGTCGTCCGGCGATTGAATCCGTCGCCGACATGCTGGGCATGGCCTACATCCGCGTGCTTGAGGTCGCGTCTTTCTACTTCATGTTCCAGTTGCAGCCGGTTGGTTCTGTTGCGCATATTCAGGTTTGCGGCACGACGTCCTGCATGATCTGCGGAGCCGAGGATCTGATTGCGGTCTGCAAGGACAAGATCGCTGCCAGGCCGCATGAACTATCTGCCGATGGCAAGCTGAGCTGGGAAGAGGTGGAATGCCTCGGGTCCTGTACCAACGCGCCGATGGCGCAGATTGGTAAGGACTATTATGAGGACCTGACCACCGAGAGCTTTGGCAAAATCCTCGACGATCTGGTTGCGGGCAAAGTTCCGACACCGGGCCCGCAGAATGGGCGTTATGCGGCAGAACCTCTCAAGGGTCTGACCAGTCTGACGGAATATGACAGTGGTCGAACCCAGTTTAACGCCAGTGTCGAACTGGCGAATGATCTGGGCGATACAGTCAAGCGGATTGATGGGACCGAAGTGCCCATCCTGACCCCTTGGCTGGGTAAGGACGGTAAGGTTGCAGCGACCAAGGCAGCACCGAAACCTCCGAAAGCGCCGGCACCGGGCAAGCCTGCGGTGAAACAGGCCGAAGAGGCGAAGGCGAAAGAAGACCAGCCGGAAACCCTGACCGCGCCGCGCGATGGAAAAGCTGATGACCTGAAGATGCTCAAAGGTGTCGGACCCAAGTTGGAAGAAACGCTGAACGAGTTGGGCTTTTACCACTACGACCAGATTGCGGCCTGGACATCGGAACAGGTGGCTTGGGTTGATGCGCGGCTGAAGTTCAAAGGTCGGATCGAGCGGGACGGCTGGATCGAACAGGCCGGTAAGCTGGCGGCGGGCGAGGAAACCGAGTTCGCCAAACGTGCCAAGGAAGACGGCACTTACGAAGACTAGGACGCATGCCCATCCGGGGCATGAAGGATGAGATGGACAAGGACAAAGAACAGGCCATAGCCCGCAAGGGTCGTCACATAGGTATCGTCATTGCAGTGACGATGACCATTTGGCTTGCCATGAACCTGTTCATTGGCCCCGCACTGGAACTGACGACGCGCCATGCGTTGTTGTTTGATCTCGCCGCTCTGGCGGCGTTCGTCTATGCGGGCGTCAACATATTTCAACTCTGGCGCATGCGTCAGGATAGCTGAAGGTAACACGCGATGCTGAAGGATCAGGACCGGATCTTTACCAACATCTACGGGATGCACGAGCGCACGCTGAAAGGTGCGCAGGCCCGCGGGCATTGGGACGGCACAGCTGGCCTGATTGGCAATGGGCGCGACTGGATCATTCAGACGATGAAGGACTCGGGCCTTCGTGGGCGCGGTGGCGCGGGTTTCCCAACCGGTCTGAAATGGTCGTTCATGCCCAAGGAAAGTGATGGTCGTCCGGCCTATCTGGTGGTGAATGCGGATGAATCCGAGCCCGGCACCTGCAAAGACCGCGAGATCATGCGCCATGATCCGCACACGTTGATCGAAGGCTGCCTGATCGCGTCTTTCGCGATGAACGCACACACCTGCTATATCTACCTGCGCGGCGAATACATCCGCGAGCGCGAGGCGCTGCAGGCCGCGATTGACGAAGCGTATGACGCGGGTCTGCTAGGCAAGAACGCCGCCGGTTCGGGTTGGGATTTCGATCTGTTCCTGCATCACGGCGCCGGTGCCTATATCTGCGGAGAAGAGACCGCCCTGATCGAAAGCCTTGAGGGCAAGAAAGGTATGCCGCGGATGAAGCCTCCGTTCCCGGCGGGCGCGGGGTTGTATGGCTGCCCGACCACGGTGAACAACGTAGAATCCATCGCGGTTGTGCCGACCATCCTGCGCCGTGGTGCGGACTGGTTTGCGGGATTCGGTCGACAGAACAACGCGGGAACCAAGCTGTTTGCCATTTCGGGTCACGTGAACAACCCCTGCGTGGTCGAAGAGGCAATGTCTATTCCCTTTGAGGAGCTGATCGAAACCCATTGCGGCGGCATTCGCGGCGGTTGGGACAATCTTCTGGCGGTTATTCCGGGTGGTTCTTCGGTACCCTGTGTGCGCGGTGAGAACATGCGCGATGCGATCATGGATTTTGATCATCTGCGCAACGATCTGGGCTCGGGCCTGGGAACGGCGGCGGTGATCGTGATGGACAAGTCCACGGACATTATCAAGGCGATCTGGCGGCTGTCGAAATTCTACAAACATGAAAGTTGCGGTCAGTGTACGCCCTGCCGTGAAGGCACCGGCTGGATGATGCGCGTGATGGACCGTCTGGTGCGCGGCGAGGCCGAGCTGGAAGAGATTGACATGTTGTTCGATGTGACCAAACAGGTTGAAGGTCACACGATCTGCGCCCTCGGCGATGCGGCTGCCTGGCCGATCCAGGGCCTGATCCGTAACTTCCGCGAAGAGATTGAAGATCGCATCAAGGCCCAGAAAACGGGTCGGATGGGTGCGATGGCGGCGGAGTGATCGAGATGCGGAGCTTTCGAACAACTTGTGTCGCACTCTTGCTTATCGGGGCTGTAGCAGCCCCAGCCGCAGCTGCGAAACGTGCGGCATACGATCAGGCTGTCGGTGAAGTTCTTGCGGCTCATTTCATAAAAGACAGATGCAGCGGTCTGGCCACTGTTGGCGGTTCTGATTACCAGAGTTACGTGCTGACTGCGACAGAACTGACTGCGGTTCAGGGATTGCGTCGGCAAAAAATGCGCAAGTTCTTATTCTATGGGAGATCCGATTGGCTTAAGGGGCAAGTAAGGAAGGTTCTCGACGACAGAAATGTAGAAATTTCAAACAAAAAATCTCTTTGTGCGTTTGGACGAGGCGTGGCAGGAACCGAAGATGCTATCGGGCGATTTCTGGTAAAGGAGTGACCTAGATGGAATTTCTAACCGACTACTCCCACGCAGTTACTTCGATAGTGATCTTCACGCTCGTGCTTCTGTTCATGTCGCCATTCACGGCTTTGGCGAAACAAAGCAAAGGGTTGGCGCCGGGGGCCACACCCGAACAAGACTATGCTGACAAGGCCTATCGCCTGAATCGCGCCTACCTGAATGGGACCGAGACGCTGCCCGCCTACCTGACGGTCATTGTCGCGGCCATTCTCATGGGGGTCAGCCCATTTTGGGTCAATTTGCTGGCTTCGGTCGCGTTGCTGGCGCGCCTGATAATGCTGGTGGTGCATATTCGCGGTATCGGCAAACCGTCTGCTGGTTTGCGCTCGGTTCTGTATGTCATCGCCTGGGCCTGTATGGTCGTGATGGGGATTATGGCAATAGTGGCGGCGTTTTGATGAAGACTTGGGGAAAGAATCAGATGCTAGGACGTAAAAGTGTTGCCGGTCGCGTCTCCATGTTGGCCGGCGTCCTTACGTTGTCACTTGTTTCGGCGTGCGGCGGCATCACGTCGTCCAGTGATCGTGTCCTTTTTGACGGTAAGTATTTTCGGGCCAAAGCAAAGCCCGTCGATAAAAAGAAGATGCCGACCGAATTCACCGTGGTTGTGAATGGGGTTTCTGCCTCGTTGGACGGCGCGCGCGAAGCGGGACGGTACGAGGGGACGAAATTCTGCATCAAGAACTTCGGTTCTTCCAGCATCGCGTGGAAGGTCGGCCCGGATACTGAACCCCAGAACTTGCGTGTCAGCGACGACAAGTTGACCTTTGCAGGAGCTTGCCAGCGACCATGACGCGCGTGTTCGCATATCACTCGATGACACGGGGGATGTTATTGCATAGCACCCCGACTGCCGGTCGTCTTGGGTTTCCCAAGACGAAAGGATTTGTCATGTCCAGTGTGAAAATGCTGACGCTGCTGTCTGTGCTGGCTTTGCCCACCATCGTTGAAGCGAAACCGCCCTTGCGCGAAGTCAAAGAGATCGACAACGAACTCTATTACATCGCCATTGCAAATGAGATTTCAGAGTATTGCCCCTCGATCAGCGGGCGGCGCCTGAAAGCGATCGGTGTGCTGTGGGGATTGAAGTCGCAAGCGAACAATCTGGGATACTCGGACAATGAAATCCGGGCGTATGTGGATTCGGATGCTGAAAAGGACCGGATGCGCGCCAAGGGCGAGGCGTATCTGGCCCGACACGGCGTCACCTACGAAAACCCCAATTCCTTCTGCACGCTGGGGCGGGCAGAGATTGAAAGAAACAGCGCCATTGGCGTGTATTTGAGGGCGAACTAGACGATGTCTGACCTCCGTAAGATCAATATCGACGGGCAGGAAATCGAAGTCGATGGTGCGATGACCCTGATCCAGGCTTGTGAGCAAGCCGGGGTCGAGGTGCCGCGCTTCTGTTATCACGAACGTTTGTCGATCGCAGGGAACTGCCGGATGTGCCTGGTTGAGGTTGTGGGCGGCCCGCCCAAACCTGCGGCGTCCTGCGCGATGCAGGTGCGCGATTTGCGCCCCGGCCCCGAAGGGCAAGCGCCGGAGGTCAAAACGAACTCACCCATGGTCAAAAAGGCCCGCGAAGGGGTGATGGAGTTTCTGCTCATCAACCACCCGCTGGATTGCCCGATCTGTGATCAGGGCGGCGAGTGCGACTTGCAGGATCAGGCGATGGCCTATGGTCTGTCGGGCAGCCGCTTCAAGGAAGCCAAGCGCGCGGTGGACGATCTGGATCTGGGACCGCTGGTTGGCACTGCGATGACCCGCTGCATCAGCTGCACCCGTTGTGTGCGGTTCACGACCGAGGTTGCCGGGATCACTCAGATGGGTCAGACGGGGCGCGGAGAAGATGCCGAGATCACCTCGTATCTGAACCAGACGCTGGATTCGAACCTGCAGGGCAACATCATCGACCTGTGTCCGGTGGGGGCGCTGACCTCGAAACCTTACGCCTTTACGGCTCGTCCGTGGGAATTGACCAAGACCGAGAGCATCGACGTGATGGATGCCTTGGGCTCGAACGTCCGGGTGGATACCAAGGGGCGTGAGGTCATGCGCTTCCTGCCGCGCAACCATGACGGTGTGAACGAAGAGTGGATCAGCGACAAAACCCGCTTTGTGTGGGACGGTCTGCGGCGTCAGCGTTTGGACCGCCCATATATTCGCGAAAACGGCAAGCTGCGCCCGGCCTCGTGGCCCGAGGCGCTGACCAAAGCGTCCGAGGCGCTGAAAGGTGCCGAGAAACCGGCGGGTATCGTGGGTGATCTAGCGCCAGTCGAAGCGGCCTTTGCGCTCAAACAGATGATCGAAAGCCTGGGCGGTGTTGTCGAGTGTCGCACCGACGGTGTCCGACTGCCTGCGGGTAACCGTGGGGCTTATGCCGGGACTGCTGCGATCGAGGATATCGACAGAGCCGAGCGTATTCTGTTGATCGGCACCAACCCGCGTGAGGAAGCTCCGGTTTTAAACGCACGTATCCGCAAAGCATGGGCGCACGGGGCCGAGGTTGCTCTGGTCGGTCCGGCTGTCGATCTGACCTATAAGTATCACCACATGGGTGATGACCGCGCAGCACTGCAAAAAGTCGTCGATATGGGCGGCGATGATGTGATCAAAGGCAAGGCCTCTCTGGTTGTTGTGGGGCAGGGTGCGCTGCAAGAGGCTGACGGTGCCGCTGTTTTGGCCACTGCGCAAGCCATTGCTGCAAATACAGAAAGCGGTCTGATCGTTCTGCATACAGCAGCCTCGCGCGTGGGTGCGATGGACGTGGATGCGACAAACGAAGGTGGTATGGACGCGATCAGCGCGGCGGACGTAATCTATAACCTTGGCGCGGACGAGGTCGAGATCGGTGAGGGCGCGTTCGTCATCTATCAGGGCAGCCATGGCGACCGGGGCGCACACCGCGCCGATGTGATCCTGCCAGGCGCCGCCTATACTGAGGAAAACGGCCTGTTCGTGAACACCGAAGGCCGTCCTCAGCTGGCCATGCGCGCAGGCTTTGCACCGGGTGAGGCCAAGGAAAACTGGGCGATCCTGCGGGCCTTGTCGGCCGAATTGGGCGCGACGCTGCCTTACGACTCGCTGGCGCAATTGCGCAGTGCGCTGATCGAAGCAGTGCCGCATCTTACGCGCATCGACGAGGTGATCGAAAACGAAGTGCAATTGATGGAGGCTGGCCCCCTAGGTACAGCCACTTTCCGCAATGCGATCAAGGACTTTTACCTGACCAATCCCATCGCCCGCGCCTCGCAACTGATGGCTGAGCTGTCGGCGCAGGCACAGGCACGCAAGGCCGGGAAGATCGCGGCGGAATGAAACAGACCTGTTTCATATCGCTTTTAGGCGCCTGCAATAAGGTGGCTGTGAAAATGCGCGTGAGACGCAACAATAAGGGTGGCGTAAGTGCGGCGGATGCTGTTTACACCAACGCGCCGACCCAGCCGCAGTTTGCGCAGGCAAATGGCCTTCGCAATTTACGCGGAAAACGGAATACCCACGGTGTGAGGACCAATGGCTGATTTCTTTAACACCCCAGGCGGAATAGCCATCATCATTCTGGCGCAAGTGCTTGCCGTTGTTGCCTTTGTGATGATCTCGCTGTTGTTCCTCGTTTATGGCGACCGCAAGATCTGGGCGGCGGTACAGATGCGCCGCGGTCCCAATGTGGTGGGCGTCTATGGCCTGCTGCAATCGGTGGCAGATGCGCTGAAATATGTGGTGAAAGAGGTGGTCATCCCCGCCGGGGCCGACCGCACGGTTTTCATTCTGGCACCGCTGACAAGCTTTGTTTTGGCGATGATCGCCTGGGCGGTAATCCCGTTCAACGATGGCTGGGTCCTGTCAGATATCAACGTCGCCATCCTGTATGTCTTCGCCGTATCCTCGTTGGAGGTTTATGGCGTGATTATGGGCGGTTGGGCGTCGAACTCAAAGTACCCGTTCCTAGGATCGTTGCGCTCGGCTGCGCAGATGATTTCTTACGAGGTTTCCATCGGCCTGATCATCATTGGTGTGATCATTTCTACAGGGTCGATGAATTTCGGCGACATCGTACGCGCGCAGGATGGCGGGCTGGGCCTATTCAGCTGGTACTGGCTGCCGCATTTCCCGATGGTCTTCCTGTTCTTCATCTCGGCGCTGGCGGAAACCAACCGCCCACCGTTTGACCTGCCCGAGGCGGAATCCGAACTGGTTGCCGGTTATCAAGTCGAATACTCGGCCACACCCTTCCTGCTGTTCATGGCAGGCGAATACATTGCGATCTTCCTGATGTGCGCGCTAACATCGCTGCTGTTCTTCGGTGGCTGGCTGTCGCCGATCCCGGGCCTGCCCGACGGAGTGCTGTGGATGGTCGCCAAAATGGCGTTCTTCTTCTTCCTCTTCGCAATGGTCAAGGCGATCACGCCGCGTTACCGCTATGACCAATTGATGCGATTGGGTTGGAAAGTGTTTTTGCCATTCTCGCTGGCCTGGGTGGTGTTTGTGGCCTTTGCGGCGAAATTCGACTGGTTCTGGGGGGCATTCGCCCGTTGGAGCGTAGGAGGTTAATCATGACGCAGATCGACTATACCCGCGCTGCCAAGTACTTTTTGCTGCAGGATTTCTGGGTCGGCATGAAACTGGGGTTGAAGTATTTCTTCGCCCCCAAGGCCACCGTGAACTACCCGCACGAAAAGGGCCCTCTGTCCCCGCGGTTCCGGGGCGAGCACGCCTTGCGTCGTTATCCGAATGGCGAGGAACGTTGCATCGCCTGCAAACTCTGCGAGGCGGTTTGCCCGGCGCAGGCCATCACCATCGACGCCGAACCGCGCGAGGACGGCAGCCGTCGAACCACGCGCTATGACATCGACATGACCAAGTGCATCTATTGCGGCTTCTGTCAGGAGGCCTGCCCGGTCGATGCAATCGTCGAAGGCCCGAATTTCGAGTTCGCCACCGAAACCCGCGAAGAGCTGTTCTACGACAAGCAAAAACTGCTGGATAACGGCGAACGCTGGGAAGCCGAGATTGCCCGCAACCTGGAAATGGATGCGCCGTACAGATGAGTGACAAGCCCACAAACCCATTCGAGCAAATGCTCAAACAGGCACAGGACATGGCCAAGGCGATGAACCCGGGGCTCGAGAATTTCTCGCCCAAGGGGTTCGAAGCGCTGTGGCCGACCATGCCCAAAGAGGTCATGGAGATGATGTTCGGCAACACCGTCAACAAGGACGGATTGGACGCCAAGACCCGCCTGCTGCTGACGCTGGCCGGGCTGACCTGTCAGGGCGCGCAGGCGGATTCAGCGGTGCGTCAGACCGTGCGTCACGCGTTGGAAGCGGGCGCAAAGAAACAAGAGATCGTGGAAACGATCGGCCAGATGTCGGTCTTTGCCGGCATCCCGGCCATGACCCGCGCGCTGGATCTGGCGCAAGAGGTCATGGGCGATAACGAGGATGAGGATCAATGACCGTCTTTGCCTTCTACCTGTTTGCCATCAGCGCCATCACCGGCGGGCTGTTCACGGTGATCAGCCGCCAGCCGGTGCATTCGGTGCTGTGGCTGATCCTTTCCTTCCTCTCCTCGGCCGGGTTGTTCGTGCTGCTGGGGGCCGAGTTCGTGGCAATGCTGCTGATCATCGTCTATGTCGGCGCGGTCGCGGTGCTGTTCCTGTTCGTGGTGATGATGCTGGACGTGGACTTTGCCGAGCTGAAGGCCGAGATGGCGCGTTACATGCCATTGGCCTTGTTGATCGGTCTGGTCATTCTGATGCAGTTCGTCATGGCCTTTGGCGCATGGGACAGCGCGCAGGGTGCGGCGGCCAATCTGGCGCAGCCGGTTCCGGTGGACCGCCACAACACCGAGGCGCTGGGCGTCATTCTTTATGATCAATACTTCCTTCTGTTCCAGCTGGCGGGCCTGATCCTGCTGGTGGCCATGATCGGCGCCATTGTTCTGACGCTGCGCCACCGTCAGGACATCAAGCGTCAGGACATCATCGGCCAGATGATGCGCGACCCGGCCAAGGCGATGGAGTTGAAGGACGTGAAACCGGGGCAGGGACTTTGAGACGATGATCGGACTTGAACACTATCTTACGGTCGCGGCGACACTGTTCGTCATCGGCATCTTCGGTCTCTTCCTGAACCGCAAGAACGTCATCATCCTGCTGATGAGCATCGAGTTGATGCTGCTGGCGGTAAATATCAACCTCGTGGCGTTTTCCAGTTTCCTCGGCGATCTGGTCGGGCAGGTGTTTACGCTGTTCGTGCTGACCGTTGCAGCGGCCGAGGCGGCGATTGGTCTGGCCATTCTGGTCTGCTTCTTCCGCAACCGCGGCACCATCGCGGTTGAAGACGTCAATATGATGAAGGGGTAAGAGAACATGGAAACTACCATCCTCTTTGCCCCGCTGGTGGGCGCGCTGCTTTGCGGGTTCGGCTGGCGATTCATTGGCGAAAAGGCCGCCATGTGGACCGCCACCGGCCTGCTGTTTCTGGCCTGTTTGCTGTCGTGGATCGTGTTCTTCACCTTTGACGGGGTGACCCAGCAGGTCGAGATCATGCGCTGGATCGAGAGCGGCTCGCTCTCGACAAGCTGGGCCGTGCGTTTGGACCGGCTGACCGCGATCATGCTGATCGTGGTGACGACCGTATCGGCGCTCGTACACCTGTATTCCTTCGGCTATATGGCCCATGATCCGCAATGGCGCGAAGGCGAGAGTTATAAGCCGCGCTTCTTTGCCTATTTGTCCTTCTTCACATTTGCCATGCTGATGCTAGTGACGGCGGATAATCTGGTTCAGATGTTCTTTGGCTGGGAAGGTGTGGGTGTCGCGTCTTACCTGCTGATCGGCTTCTACTACCGCAAGCCATCGGCCAACGCGGCGGCGATGAAAGCGTTCATTGTCAACCGGGTGGGCGACTTTGGCTTTGCGCTGGGGATTTTTGCTCTGTTCTTCCTGACGGACAGCATCAATTTTTCCGACATTTTCGCGTCGGCCCCTGAACTAGCGGAAACGCAACTGCACTTCCTGTGGGGTGAGTGGAACGCCATCGAGGTGATTTGTGTGCTGCTGTTCATCGGTGCGATGGGTAAATCGGCGCAGCTGATCCTGCACACCTGGTTGCCGGATGCGATGGAAGGCCCGACACCGGTGTCGGCACTGATCCACGCAGCGACGATGGTGACAGCAGGTGTCTTCCTGGTGTGCCGCATGTCGCCGCTTATGGAGTTCGCACCGGGTGCGACCGGGTTCATCACCGTACTGGGCGCTTCGACCGCGTTTTTCGCCGCAACTGTGGGTCTGGTGCAGACCGACATCAAGCGCGTCATCGCCTATTCGACATGTTCGCAGCTGGGCTACATGTTCGTGGCCGCCGGTGTGGGCATGTATTCGGCTGCGATGTTCCACCTGTTCACGCACGCGTTCTTCAAGGCGCTGCTGTTCCTTGGGGCCGGTTCGGTGATCAACGCTATGCATCACGAGCAGGAAATGACCGAATACGGCGGTCTGCGTAAGAAAATCCCTTATACCTTCTGGGCGATGATGATCGGGACACTGGCTATTACCGGCGTTGGTATTCCGCTGACCACCATCGGGTTCGCCGGGTTCCTGTCCAAGGATGCCATCATCGAGAGTGCCTATGCTGGTGGGTCGGCCTATGGCTTCTGGCTGCTTGTGATCGCGGCTGCGTTCACTTCGTTCTACAGCTGGCGCCTGATCTTCCTGACTTTCTATGGCGAGCCGCGGGGTGATCAGCATACGCATGAGCATGCGCATGAAAGCCCGATGACCATGTTGATTCCTTTAGGCGTGCTGTCCTTGGGTGCGGTCTTTGCCGGGATGATCTGGTATGGCAACTTCTTTGGTCATGCGGACAAGGTCGGCAAGTTCTATGGCATTCCGGTGGCCGAGGCGTCGGAGCATGCCGAGGCGGTCGATCATGGCACTGCGGATTCACATGCGGATGATGCACACGCTGATGAGGGGCACGCAGAAGATACTCATGCCGATGATGGGCACGGCGAGAAGGATGCGCATGGCGGTGATCACCACTATGTCTTCGCGGGTGAGCCGGGCGAGGGCGCGATCTATATCGCGCCGGACAACCATATTCTGGACGATGCGCATGCCGCCCCGAAATGGGTCAAGGTCTCACCCTTTGTCGCGATGGCGCTGGGTTTTGTCATGGCCTATTGGTTCTATATCGTGAACCCGTCCCTGCCGGGGCGTCTGGCACAGAACCAGCGTCCGCTTTACCTGTTCCTGCTGAACAAGTGGTACTTTGACGAGATCTACGATGCGATCTTTGTCAAACCCACCGTTGCGCTTGGTCGGTTCCTGTGGAAACGCGGTGATGGCAATACTATCGACGGCTTCCTGAACGGGGTTTCGATGGGCGTTATTCCCTTCTTTACCCGCCTCGCAGGCAAGGCACAGACGGGCTACATCTTTACTTATGCCTTCTGGATGGTTCTGGGTATCGCTGCCCTGGTCACCTGGATGTCGATCGGCGGAGGCGCACACTAATGGATAATATCCTCTCGATCGTCACCTTTATTCCGGCAGTGGCGGCAGGCATCCTGGCCCTGTTCCTGCATGGTGAGGACGCGGCTGCGCAGCGCAACGCGAAATGGGTTGCACTGGTGGCGACCACGGTGACCTTCCTTGTCTCGATCGGTATCTACACAGGGTTTGATCCGTCCAATACCGGCTTTCAGATGGTGGAAGAGGCCGAGTGGCTGCTGGGTCTGAAATACAAGATGGGTGTAGACGGTATCAGCGTTCTGTTCGTACTGCTGACCACTTTCATCATGCCGCTGACCATTCTGGCCAGCTGGCAGGTCACCGACCGCGTCAAAGAATACATGATCGCCTTCCTGCTGTTGGAAACGCTGATGCTGGGCGTGTTCATGGCGCTGGATCTGGTCCTGTTCTATCTGTTCTTCGAGGCCGGCCTGATCCCAATGTTCCTGATCATCGGCATCTGGGGTGGGGCTAACCGGATTTACGCGAGCTTCAAGTTCTTCCTCTATACTTTCCTGGGCTCGGTGCTGATGCTGGTGGCGATGGTTGCGATGTATTCCGATGCAGGCACAACTGATATCGAAGCCTTGATGAGCCACCATTTCTCGTCCGAAGGGTTCAGCGTGCTGGGCGTTTATATCGTCGGCGGTATGCAGACGTTGATGTTCCTGGCCTTCTTTGCATCGTTTGCGGTGAAAATGCCGATGTGGCCGGTTCATACCTGGCTACCTGACGCACACGTTCAGGCGCCGACTGCAGGCTCGGTTGTGCTGGCGGCGATCCTGCTGAAGATGGGCGGCTATGGCTTCCTGCGGTTCAGTCTGCCGATGTTCCCAGTCGGGTCAGCGGTGATGACCGATCTGGTCCTGTGGATGTCGGCCATCGCAGTAGTCTACACCTCGCTGGTGGCGCTGGTGCAGGAGGATATGAAAAAGCTGATCGCTTATTCCTCGGTTGCTCATATGGGCTTTGTGACTATGGGTATCTTTGCTGCGAACCAGCAGGGCATTGACGGCGCGATCTTCCAGATGCTCAGCCACGGGTTTATCTCGGCCGCGCTCTTCCTGTGTGTCGGTGTCATCTATGACCGGATGCACACGCGTGACATCGACGCTTATGGCGGTCTGGTGATCCGCATGCCCGCATACGCGCTGGTCTTCATGCTGTTCACAATGGCCAATGTCGGCCTGCCGGGTACATCCGGGTTCATCGGTGAATTCCTGACGCTGATGGGCGCGTTCCAGGTCAATACCTGGGTGACGGCTGTGGCTGCATCTGGCGTGATCTTCTCGGCTGCCTATGCGTTGTGGCTGTATCGCCGGGTCGTGTTTGGCGATCTGATCAAGGAAAGCCTCAAGGCAATGACGGACATGAGCTCGCGCGAGCGGTTGATCTTTGCGCCGCTGATCGTGATGACCATCCTGCTGGGCGTTTACCCGTCGCTGGTAACCGATGTGATCGGCAATTCGACCGCCGCGCTGATTTCGAACTATGACTCGGCTCTGGCCGCGGCTGAGGCCGCGACCCAGACGGCCGCCTCGCATTAAGGGAGCTTTGGAGACATGATCCAGGCTGATCTGACAATAATCCTGCCGGAAATCGTTCTGGCCGTGTATGCGATGGCCGCCCTGATTGGGGCAGTTTACACGACGAAAGACGCGCTGGCGCCAATTCTGGTGTGGACGACGGCGGGGCTGATGGCGCTGCTGTCCTTCTGGATTGCAACCAATGGCGATGGCACCAACGTGGCGTTCAACGGGATGTTCGTCGATGACGGGTTCTCGCGGTTTGCCAAGGTCGCGATCCTGCTGTCGGCTGCGGCTGTTCTGGTGATGAGCCAGGAATATATGACCCGCCGCGATCTGTTGCGGTTCGAATACCCGTTGCTGGTGGCACTGGCTGCTGTCGGTATGATGATGATGGTCAGCGCAGGCGATCTGATGTCCTTGTATATGGGGCTGGAGCTGCAATCCCTGTCGCTGTACGTCGTGGCTGCGTTGCGTCGTGACAGCGCCAAATCAACTGAGGCCGGTCTGAAGTACTTCGTACTGGGTGCGCTCAGTTCGGGGCTGCTGCTGTATGGTGCATCGCTTGTTTATGGCTTTACTGGCACGACGCTGTTTTCGGGCATCATCCAAACGGTCCACCATGACGACATCTCGGTTGGTCTGCTGTTCGGCCTGATCTTCCTGATCTCGGGCCTTGCCTTCAAGGTTTCGGCTGTGCCCTTCCATATGTGGACGCCGGACGTGTACGAAGGATCGCCCACGCCGATCACCGCCTTCTTTGCTACCGCACCAAAAGTGGCGGCGATGGCGCTGTTTGCCCGCTTGATGCATGACGCCTTTGGTGACGTAGTGAAAGACTGGCAGCAGGTGATCGTACTGCTTTCGGTTCTGTCGATGCTGCTGGGTGCGGTTGCCGCGATTGGTCAGCGCAATATCAAGCGGCTGATGGCGTTTTCATCGATTGCCCATATGGGTTATGCGCTGATCGGTCTGGCAGCGGGTACGGAAATGGGCATCAAAGCGATGCTGATGTATCTGGCAATTTACGTGACCATGAATATCGGCACCTTTGCCTTCATCCTGATGATGGAGCGCGATGGCAAACCCGTCACTGATATCGATGCGCTTCGCCAGTTTTCCAAACGCGATCCGGGTAAGGCCCTGGCTGTTCTGATCCTAATGTTCAGCCTTGCTGGCGTTCCGCCAATGTTGGGCTTTTTCGCCAAGTTCGGCGTCTGGCAGGCTGGTATCAGCGCGGGTCTGACCGGGTTGGTGATCGTGTCGGCCATCGCTTCTGTGATCGGTGCGTTCTATTACCTGCGGATCGTGTTCTACATGTATTTCGGGGCCGAGAACGAGGATCCGATCGAAACCCACTCGACCCCGGTTCTGTGGGTCGCGCTGATGGGGTCGGCGGCGCTGATGCTGGTGGGCGTTTTCTATCAGTTCGGCATCGAAGGCGCGGCTGCAGCTGCGGCGGCGACGCTTGTCAACTGACGTGTTTAACATCCAATTTCAGGGGGCTCGGTCAAAAGGCCGGGCCTTTTTGACGTGACTGATTGGCCGCAAGGATACGGACTGCACATCGTGCAGGAAGTCGACAGTACATTGAATGAGGCTGCCCGGCTTGCCCCTACGGCGCCGGGCCCTGTGTGGATCATGGCGCATCACCAGACGGCGGCGCGGGGACGACGGGGTAGGGCGTGGGCCAACCCCAAGGGCAACCTGGCGGCGACCTTGTTAATGCGACCGCAGGGTAATCCGGAACAAGCGGCCTTGCGCAGCTTTGTGGCGGCCTTGGCGCTGTTCGACGCCTGTGTCGCGGTCACCGGTCGCGCCGACGGGCTGTCATTGAAGTGGCCCAACGACGTGCTGCTGAACGGGGGCAAGCTGGCGGGCATCTTGCTGGAAAGCACCGGAAAGGGCGGGGGCGTGTCGTATCTGTCGATTGGCATCGGTGTAAATCTTTCCCAGGCGCCCCCAGCCTATGCGGTGGAACAAAGCGCGGTGCGGCCAGTCTCTCTGTTGTCGGAAACCGGTGCCGCAGTGCTGCCCGAGGATTTTCTGACCGAATTGGCCGCGGCTTATGCACAATATGAAACTCAGTTCGTGACCTACGGGTTCGAGCCGATCCGCACTGCCTGGCTGTCTCGTGCCGCTCGCTTGGGTGAAGTGATCACAGCGCGAACCTCGACATCTGAAACGGTTGGAACCTTTGAAACCGTGGACTCGGGCGGCAACCTTGTCCTAAAGACCGCAAAAGGCCGTGTCAGCATTCCTGCGGCGGACGTGTACTTCTAAAGGGGGCTCAGATGCTTCTGGCTATCGACTGCGGCAACACCAATACCGTTTTCTCGATCTGGGACGGCGAAAAGTTCCTGTGTACCCTGCGCACCTCGACCCATCATTCGCGTACGGCGGATGCCTATTTCACTTGGTATTCGACGCTGGTGAAACATTACGGGATCGAAGCGGAGATCACTGACGTGGTGATCGCCTCGACCGTGCCGCGTGTGGTCTTTAACCTGCGTATTTTTGCTGATCGCTTCTTTGGGTGTCGGCCGCTGGTTGTGGGCAAGCCTGAATGCCTGTTGCCCGTGGCACCGCGCATTGACGAAGGAACAATCCCCGGCCCGGACCGGTTGGCCAATGCCGTGGGCGCGTTTGACCGCCATGGCGGCGATGTTGTTGTGGTCGATTTCGGGACGGCCACGAATTTCGATGTAGTGGCCCACGACGGTGCCTATGTTGGCGGCATCATTGCACCGGGTGTGAACCTCAGCCTTGAGGCACTCCACCAAGGCGCGGCTGCATTGCCGCATATCGACATTACCCGCCCGGAAAAGGTGATTGGTACGAATACGGTTGGATGTATCCAGTCCGGCGTGTATTGGGGCTATTCCGGCTTGATCGAGGGGCTGATTGCCCGGATCAAGGCAGAATACGGCATGCCGATGAAAGTGGTCGGCACCGGTGGGCTTGCGCCTTTGTTCGATCAGGCGGATGTCGGGTTTGATGCGATCGAAGAAGATCTGACGATGCACGGGCTGACCGTGATCCATCGCTATAACAAGGATAATGGCTCGACATGAGCAGTGAACGACTGATCTATTTGCCGCTGGGTGGTGCCGGCGAAATTGGCATGAATGCGTATGTCTATGGCTATGGAAAGCCCGGGAAAGAGCGTCTGATCCTGGTGGATCTTGGCGTGACCTTTCCGGATATGGACACGACGCCGGGCGTTGATCTGATCCATGCCGATATCTCGTGGCTGCGCGAAAGGGCGGACCGGCTTGAGGCCGTATTCGTCACCCACGCGCACGAAGACCACGTCGGCGCCGTGGCCCATTGCTATGAGGCACTGGGCGCACCTGTCTATGCACGCGCATTCACCGCCAACATTGCCCGTCGCAAGATGGAGGAACATGGCCACCCCGAGGACGCGGTCCGCACGGTATCGGCCTGGCCCGAGCAGGTCTCGGTCGGTCCCTTCACGATTGGCTTCCTGCCTGTGTCGCATTCGATCCCCGAAAGTGCTGCGCTGGTGATCGACACGCCCAAGGGGCGGATTGTGCATACTGGTGACTTCAAGCTGGATGAAAACCCCGTGGTGGGTGAGCCCTTTGATCCCGATCTGTGGGCCGAGGTCGCGAAATCCGGTGTTAAGGCGCTGGTCTGTGACAGCACCAATGTTTTTTCTGGACATGCAGGTCGTTCGGAATCCGAGGTCGGCCCCGAGATCACCAAACTGGTTGAAAGCGCCGAAGGTATGGTGGTTGCGACCACCTTTGCATCGAACGTTGCACGGGTGAAAACACTGGCCGAAGCGGGCCAGCGCGCCGGGCGTTCGGTTGTGTTGCTGGGTCGTGCCATGCGACGGATGATCGAAGCCGCGACTGAAACTGGAATCCTCACGGATTTTCCCAAGGTTGTCAGTGCCGAAGAGGCCGTGGACATGCCGCGCCAGAACCTGATGCTGATCGTGACCGGCAGCCAGGGCGAACGCCGCGCCGCCAGTGCCCAACTGGCGCGGGGCAAATACCGCGGGCTGGAGCTGAAAGAGGGTGATCTGTTCCTGTTCTCATCCAAAACCATCCCCGGAAATGAGCGCGGCGTGATTTTCATCATGAACCAGCTCAGCGAAAAGGGTGTGGATGTGGTGGATGACAGTTCAGGTCTGTACCACGTGTCCGGCCATGCCAACCGACCGGATCTTGAAAGAGTTCACGCCCTGATCGACCCGCAGATGGTGATCCCGATGCACGGCGAGCATCGGCATTTGCGTGAACACACTAAACTGGCCGAGGCCGGTGGGCGTACGGGCATTCTGGCCGTCAACGGAACGATGGTTGACCTGACAGGCAATGCGCCGCAGGTGGTGGATTATATTGAAACCGGCCGCACCTATCTGGACGGCACCGTCAAGGTCGGGGCTCTGGACGGGATCGTGCGTGACCGTATTCGCATGGCTTTGAACGGGCACGTGACCGTGACGGTCATTTTGGACGAAGAGGACGAGCCGCTGGGTGAGCCGTGGTGCGACACGATGGGCTTGCCTGAAATCGGGACGTCGCGGGCGGCGCTGATTGAAGTGTTGGAAGAGGACCTGAACCAATTCCTGATGCGGGCCGATGCCAAGACGTTGCGCGACGATGACAAGCTGGAGGAAGCTTTGCGCCGCATCGTGCGCCAGACCGCCAAGTCAGAAATCGGTAAAAAGCCCGAGGTGACGACGGTTATCAGCCGGATGAGGTGACGCCTAGTCCGCGTCGGGCATGGGATAACCCTTGAGCTGCAAGAACAGGCTTTGTTCTTCGGTATGCAGATATAGCGGCACGGTGGCGGGTGGTTCGGGATTTGTAGCCCGGGCCGCTATTTCCGCAAGAACGACCTCGGTAATGAAGGGCAGGTCCAGTTCGCGCGCGCGGTCCAGCGGGACCCATTGCAAATGGGACAGCTCATCCGACGCGCGGCTGAAATCATCCAGATCCCCCTGAACGGCGTTGGCATCGACCAGAAAGAACCGTGCGTCGAAACGGCGTGGGCGCCCCGGAGGGGTCACAGCACGGAACACAAATTGCAGCGCGCTGGCCGATGGGCGGTAACCCAAGTCGGCAAAGCCCTGCCAATCCTCCGGAACTGTGCCGCTCCACCCGCCGGGATCCCCCAGGATCAGCCCGGTTTCTTCCCACAATTCACGAATTGCGGCTGCGGCCAGTGCGTTTTGCAATCCCGGTTCGGACTTTTCGTCCAGCCTATCGCTGCACAACGCGGGCAGGGGCGTGGCCAAAGGTACCGAGCTGTCCTCGGCATCGACGGCACCGCCGGGAAACACGAACTTATTGGGCATGAATACGGCCTTTGCACCGCGTTGCCCCATCAGGATGGACGGCTCGATCATACGATCTCGAAGAACGATGACCGTTGCCGCGTCCCGTATCGCTGATTTGTCGACTGTCATGTTCTGTGCGAGCCGATGAGCGAGGTCATTGCGCTTTTTCGAATCCGTGCATGCGACGTGCCCATTGGTACGCGACAACCGCACCCTTCAGCCGAGGCAGCAGGAACAAGGACAGGGCCGTACAACCGATGGCAAAGATCAGGAACATGGTCATCGGTTCCGGGCGAAACTCTACATAAGACACGTGAAGGGCCGGTGCCATCAGGTGTCCGACCAGCAGAATGGTCAGGTACGCCGGACCGTCATCTGCCCGATGGTGAAACAGCTCTTGCCCACAAGAGTCGCAGCTGTCCTTGACCTTCAGATAGCCTTTCAGAACCTTGCCCTCGCCGCATTTGGGGCAGCGGCAGCGGAAGCCTTTGACCAAAGCAGGCCAAGTGGGGCGGTCATTCTCAGTCGTGGTGTCGATCGTTTGATCTGTCATTGTAAAACTCGCGCGTTCGTTTGAGCCGGATAATGCGCTTGTTTTGCCCTGAAAAAAAGAGGGGTGCGTCGCTTTGTGGCGTGGGGTTTTGGTAAAGGCCTGCAAAGTTTTTTGGATTTTTGCGACGGAAAGCATCCAGCCCTGCGTTTGAACTTATGTGAGCAGCGGCGATGGGGCCGCCAAACAAAGGGAAAACGACATGAAAAGCGCCAAATTCATTCCGGCCATCCTTATCTCGGCTATTACAATCACAGGCACGTCCGTATTGGCGGCCGGACCAAAGGATCGTGAACCTGCAAGCTTTCAAGAACTGGATGCCAATGGTGACGGTCAACTGACGCAGGAAGAATTGGAGGCCCACCGCACGCAGCGATTCTCGAACGCTGACGCTGACGGCGACGGCAAACTGAGCGTCGAAGAAATGCAGGCCGCTGGCCAAAAACGCGCCAATGACCGCGTGACCAAGATGTTCGAAAAACACGACGCCAATCAGGACGGCTTTCTGAGTGAAGACGAGTTGCCCAAACCGCGCCGCGCTGGCAAGATGTTTGACCGTATCGACGCGGATAACAGCGGAACGATCTCGGAACAGGAATACGCCGATGCGAAAGAGCGGATGGGTCGCAAGCACAAGAAACACGGCAAGGCGGACTCTGACGACAGCTGATGAAGGATGGAGGATCTGACCTCTCCATTTCAAGATGTCCGCGGCGCAGAATGTGCCGCGGATACGACAGATGATGCGTTGCTGCGGCAGTTCGCGGGCGGCGACGCGGCGGCTGCCCGTCAGTTGACTGACCGGTTGGGGCCGCGTTGTTTTTCAGTCGCGATGCGAATGCTGGGCAACCGCGCCGAGGCCGAAGACGTAACGCAGGACGCCATGATGCGGCTGTGGCAGATGGCCCCCAAATGGGTGCCGGGGCAGGCCAAGGTGTCCACCTGGCTCTATCGCGTTACGCTGAACCTGTGTGTGGATGTGCAGCGCAAGAAAAGGCCGGACCGTCTGGACGATGTGCCCGAGCCCGAGGATGAAGACCTGAGCGCTACCGAGCGGCTACAAGAAGCGGCGCGTAAGGATGCGCTGCAATCAGCGTTGTCGCAATTGCCAGACCGCCAACGGCAAGCGGTGATTTTGCGGCATATCGAAGAACTGCCCAACCCTGAAATCGCCGGGATCATGGGCATTTCGACTGAAGCGGTAGAAAGCCTGACCGCGCGTGGAAAGCGTGCCTTGGCGGCAATACTGGCAGGACGGCAAGATGAACTGGGGTACGAAGATGGCTGAAGATGACATGAAATTGGACCAGTTGTTTGCTCAGGCACGGCAAGCCCGGCCGGAACTGCCCGATGATCTGGCGGTTCGCATTCTGACGGACGCCGAAACGGTGCGTCTTGACCGGATGAAACCTGCAGATCCACCGCGTTCTGTCTGGGCGCGGCTGCTGGACGGGATCGGAGGCTGGCAGAGCATGGGTGGTTTGGTCGCGGCCAGTGCCGCAGGGGTTTGGATCGGATTTGCCGCGCCCGACTTTTTACCTGACCCGGCAACGATTATTTTTCCGCAGGACACCAGCTTTGTGGTCGCTGACCTTGGCCTGGACACAACTTTTCTGGAGGACGCCGAATGAGCGATAATGCCAAACCCAAAAGACGGTGGGTGACGGTTCTTTTGACCGTATCGCTGGCGCTGAACCTTTTGGTTGTCGGGGTCGCTTTGGGCACTGTTTACAGGGTCAAAGGCGGGCATCACGGCAAGGGTCCGCCCGGATTTGCCCCAACGTTGTACCGGGCGCTGCCCAAAGAAGAACGGAAAGCGTTGCGCGGTGAGTTGTCTGAGCGGCATACCAAGGGGGCGAAGATGCGGTCGCAGGACTTTGCCGCGCTTGAGGCAGCCTTGCGCGCGGAACCGTTCGATCCCGAGGCGGTACAGGCGCTGCTGCAGCAACAGGCGCAAGCCATGGCCGAATTGCAAAGCGCATTACAGGATAAATGGCTGGGCCGCATCACCGCGATGACTGACGCGGAACGTCAGGCTTACGCGGACCGGCTGCAGGAAGTGGTCGAGCGCAAGGCGCATGGGCGCAAGCACAAGGATTGATCGGTTCAGGCTGCGCTCTGCCGGACCCGAACCTGGTTGCGCCCAGCCGACTTGGCAGCATAAAGCGCGGTGTCGGCCGATTTGATCAGCCCCTCCAACCGGGGTAGTTGATGAGATTGCGACCACCCGTTTGGTTGGGCTGCGATTAGTCCGATGCTGATCGTGACCGGTATTGGAGCAGGAGCGTCTGGCAGCTCAAAAGGTTTGTCACGGATGCAATCACACAAGCTTCTTGCTAGTTTCAGTGCTTTGGCCTGCGTTGTTTCGGCGAGGCCAACCATGAACTCTTCGCCACCGATTCGTGCGATGAACCCGGCCGAGCCAATCGTTTGTTTCATCCGGGCCGCTGCCTCGGCCAGCACCAGATCCCCGCCGGTGTGGCCGAAGGTGTCGTTGATACACTTGAAGTGATCCAGGTCAGCCAGCATCACCGCAAAACCTTGCTCGGTCCGCGCAGCCTTGTGCATGATCTGATTCATCGCGCGCATCGCATATCGGCGATTGTGCAGGCCGGTTAACGGATCGACCCAGGAATCCTCCAACCCGCGCCTGAGCGACGCGCGCATCTGGTCCAGCCGGGCCTTTCGCGCAATCTGGTTTTCCAGGCGCAACAGCGTTTCTTCGGGGCAGAAACTACCCATGCAAATCGCGTCGGCACCCCGATCAAGCGCTTCGGATGCCAATTCGGTATTCTCTTCCTCAAGAACACCAATCAGAACCGTATGCCGCGTAGTGCTTCGCGATTTCAGATCGGCCAGCAGTTTGAGGTCCGACGGGTTTGCACTGACCTCGAACACGATGGCATCAGGGACAGGTCCCGACAGAATACCCCGAAGGTTGGATGTTGTATGAGCGGATAGGTTGTGCGGTGTTTGCTTGAATAGAGCCTTTTTCCACAAAGCGCTGGTGCATGACGATTGTGTCAGAATAGCGACTCGACCGGTTTTCGCAGGCATGATCAGCGCAGAGCTGGGTTCGGCAAATCCGATGGGGTGCGAACTGGTTCCAACCTGCAATTCTTGGGTATCGGCGCGCGCGCGCAACAGGCTGCGAACCCGCGCAAGCAGGAACGTATCCTTGAACGGGTGGGCCAGAACATCGTCCAAGCCGTCAGCCAGCGCCTTCAACCGCGCGGCCTTGTCGTTTTGCTGTGCGATCGCAACCACCGGCACATCGGTCAAATCCGGGTCTGCCATGACAAGCTTCTTTACGTCAGCGGCAGTGCCGTCCGGCAAGGTTTGCGAGGTCAGTACCAGGTCGGGCCTGGCACGCCGTAAAAGCCCGGGCAGACCCTGAAGCCGTTCACCCTGAACAACGTGATACCAAGCCGCAGTTAGCTGAACCTTCAGCATGATGCGATTGGTTGAGGCCTCGTCGAGGACAAGGATGGTTCCCTGCACGGACATATCGGTCACCATTGATTGCATGCGTTGCTAAAGTGTTTATGAGTCTGGTTAACAAACCCTTTCCAAGACCTGATCCGGGGCTATTTTATGTCAATGAACGCCCAATCTGCCGAAACGCTGGCGCTCAATGTTCTGGGTTGGCTGGTGGGCAATGAAGAATTGCTGCCAATTTTCCTTGGCTCAACCGGTGCATCGACACAGGACCTGCGCGAAAGAGCAGGCGAGCCCGAGTTTCTGGGGTCGGTGCTGGAGTTTCTTATGCTTGACGACTCGTGGGTAATCGCCTTCTGTGACGCGAATTCCGTGCCCTATGACCTGCCTGGACAGGCCCGCGCGGTTTTGTCCGGTGGCGCTGACGTCCACTGGACCTGACCCACAACTTTGCAGGAGCATGCAATGCCTATCGACGCGATCCTGTTCGACAAGGACGGCACCTTGTTTGACTTTGCCAACACCTGGGGGGCTTTCGGGCGCAATGTCGTGTCGCGCCTGGCCGACGGAGACCCTGCACGCGCTTCAGAATTGGGGCGTGTTATCGGCTTTGACGTGGAAAAGACCACCTATTCCGAGGACAGCATCGTCATCGCCGGTACGGTTGATGAAATCGCCGAAGCCTTGGTTCCGCATCTTCCCGACATGACGCAGGAAGATCTGGTCGATGTCCTGAACACCGAATCGGCGTCGGCTCCGCAGGCGCAGGCCGTGCCATTGGCCCCCTTTCTGGAAGGTTTGAAACAGGCTGGGCTAAAGCTGGGCGTGGCCACAAATGACGGTGAGATGCCAGCGAAACAGCATCTCTCATCGGTCGGGATTCGCGATCATTTTGACTTTGTCGCGGGCTATGACAGCGGCCACGGGTACAAACCAGGGCCCGGGCAGTTGCTTGCCTTTGCGACCCATGTAGGCGTGGCACCTGAACAGGTGGCCATGGTGGGCGACAGTCTGCACGACCTGCAAGCTGGTCGCGCTGCCGGGATGACGACAATTGCCGTTCTCACGGGCATGGCCCCGGCCGAAGCACTGGCGCCCATGGCGGATGTCGTGTTGCCGGATATCGGGCACATTCCCGACTGGCTGGCGAAAAACTGATCACGTTCCAGCCAATTTCGTCGCATCGGGATAAAAAACCGACAAAGTCTGTCGCAGACAGAGCGGCCAGCCCCCGACCTTCGAGGCTTGCTTGTGATAGAGCAAGCTCCGGAGGATCAGATGGCAGACACAAAAACTCGTAGGCGTCGTGGTGGTGGACGTGCCGGGGCCGCTGAACGCAGAGGTACTGCGGTAATCGACCAGATGCCGTGGAGCCCGCCAATCAACATCGACCGCCCGACTGAACCGTTGGATCAGGACGGGATCGAGGCGATCCATGAAGGGGCCATGCGCATCCTCGAAGAGATCGGGATCGAGTTCTACAACGAAGAAGCCAAAGGCATTCTGCGCGAGGCAGGGTGTACGGTCGAGGGCGACAATGTTCGCATGGGCCGGGACTTTGTCATGGAGATGGTGGGCAAAGCCCCTTCAAGCTTTACGATTACTCCGCGAAATACGGACCGCACGATTGAGATCGGCGGAAAGAACATGGTGTTCGGCAACGTATCATCTCCGCCGAATTACTGGGATATGGAGATCGGTACCAAGGTTCCCGGCAATCGAGATATGTGCCGCAACCTGTTGAAACTGACGCAATATTTTAATTGCATTCACTTTGCGGGCGGGTATCCGGTTGAACCCGTCGATATACATGCCAGTGTCCGGCACCTAGATGTGCTTTATGACAAGCTGACCCTGACCGACAAGGCGATGCATGCCTATTGCCTCGGGAAGGAACGGGTCGAAGATGTGATGGAGATGGTCCGCATCGCTGGCGGGCTGAGCCACGAGGAATTCGAGGCAACGCCTCGGATGTATTCGAACATCAACTCGACGTCACCGCTGAAACACGACCACCCGATGATTGACGGTTGCTTGCGTTTGGCGCGGCGGGGGCAGGCGATTGTTGTGACGCCGTTCACGTTGGCTGGTGCAATGGCTCCGGTAACGATGGCGGGGGCTGTAGCGCAATCGCTGGCCGAAGCCTTGTGCGCAATCGCTCTGTTCCAATACGTGCGCCCGGGGATTCCCTGCGTAATCGGGACGTTCACATCCAATGTGGATATGAAGTCAGGCGCACCTGCCTTTGGTACACCGGAGTACATGCGTTCCACCCAGATGACTGGGCAAATGGCACGGTTCTACAACCTGCCGATGCGGTCGTCGGGGGTGTGTGCCGCAAACGTGCCCGATGGCCAATCAGTTTGGGAGACCTCGAACTCTCTGTGGGCGTCCGTTCAGTCGGGTACCAATATGGTATACCACGCAGCAGGTTGGCTTGAGGGAGGGTTGATCGCCAGCCCCGAGAAATTCATCATGGACTGTGAAATATTACAGCAAATTCAGCGCTATATGCAGCCTGAAATTACCGCGACCGGTCCAGATGAAATCGCGTTGGATGCGATCCGGTCGGTGGGCAATGACGGCCATTTCTTTGGTATTCAGCACACTCAGGACCGCTACACCACCGCATTCTATCAACCCTTTCTGAGTGATTGGAAGAACTTCGAGGGGTGGAATGTTGCGGGTGGCATTTGGACGGCGGAGCGGGCCCATCACATGTTCAAAGAGATCATCACCAGCTTTGAACCACCGGCGCTGGATGATGCGATCCGGGATGAGCTTGCCGACTTTGTCGCCCGTCGCAAGGCCGAAGGTGGGGCGCCGACGGATTTCTAGTTCTCTGTCAAAGACTTCTACTGTGATATTTGTTCAGATTGTTGGAATCCAACGTCCTATCTTGGGGGTTTGTTAAGGAATCTCGGGCCAGATTGGAGAAGTAACCAATCTGGGGCATTTTATGCATGGTCTGATCAATCGGGCGGTACAATCTTTCGTACGCGCCACCTACGGGCAGACGTGCTGGTTGCACGTGACCGAGATGGCTGAGCTGGGATTTACCGAGTTCGAGGCCATGCTCGTCTACGATGACGACATGACTGCCCGGGTTTTGGACACACTGTGCGGCGAACTAAAGCGCCCACGTGCCGAAATACTCGAGGATTTGGGAACATATCTGGTGTCTCACCCGAATATGGAGGATCTGCGCCGTCTGCTGCGCTTTGGCGGCGTCACTTATGTAGAGTTCCTGCATTCCCTGGATGACTTGTCCGACCGTGTCCGTTTGGCAGTTTCCGACCTTTGCCTGCCAATGTTGGAGCTTATTGAGGTGAGCCCAACAGAATATCAATTGTATTGTCATCCCGGATTGGCCGGATATTCCAGCGTTATGGTCGGGGTTTTGCGCGCTATGGCCGACGATTACGGTGCCTTGGCTATGTTGTTCCATGACGGGCAAGAGGGCGAGGCCGAAGTCATCTCAGTCGTACTTGTGGAAAGCGCTTTTGCCGAAGGGCGTCATTTCGATCTTGGGGCGCGCAAATCATGATGGATACTGGCGATCTGGGTTCTTTGCTGGAAACACTATGTCCAATGTTCGTTCTGGTGAGCGAAACTGGGCGGATAACACGCGTAGGGCCGACATTGCAGAAACTTCGCCCGGATCAACCGATGGATGGGAAAGAATTTCTGGACGTATTCGAGTTGTTACGCCCGCGCGCTGTCACAACCCTTTCGGCGCTGATGTCGTTGGCTGGCGCAAAACTGCACCTGAAACTCCATGATACGCCACGAACGGCGTTGAAGGGATTGATTGCTCCATTGCCCAACGGAAAAGGCGCAGTAATTAACCTGTCCTTCGGCATTTCGATTTTGGATGCTGTAAGCGATTATGCGCTGACCAGTGCGGACTTTTCTGGCACCGACCTTGCGATCGAACTGCTGTACCTGGTCGAGGCTAAATCGGCCGCGATGGAGGCTTCGCGGTCGCTTAACCTGCGGCTGCAAGGGGCGATGTTGGCCGCCGAAGAACAAGCCTTTACCGATATGTTGACCGGGTTAAAGAACCGTCGGGCCATGGACGTGGTGCTGGGCCATCTGATATCCGGGAATTCGCCTTTTGCCCTGATGCATCTGGATTTGGATTTCTTCAAGTCGGTTAATGATCAATATGGGCACGCTGCGGGGGATCACGTGTTGCAGCAGGCCGCCCGGATCATGGTAGAGGAAACCCGCAACGATGACACAGTGGCCCGCATCGGCGGGGATGAGTTCGTTATTATCTTCAAGGGTTTGATGGATGAATCTGTCCTTTCAGCAATTGCGTCACGTCTTATTGACCGGTTGCAAAAACCAATGGTGTTCGAGAAAAACCCTTGTCAGATATCAGCCAGTATCGGGACCGCGTTGTCCACGCAGTTTTCGCCCCCCAAATCCGCGGAAATTCTGAACGCGGCTGATTTGGCGCTGTATGAGGCGAAGAGGAAAGGCAGATCTCGGCATTGCTTATACTCGACACTGGTGGGGCGTCGGCAAGGCGACCCGGCATCCGGGGTTCGTTTGGATTAAAATCGCGCGGACCCGGCTTAGATGCGATCAAGGCTAATCGAACACACGGCTCAGAGTGTTTGCAATATGGCGCTTGATCGGTGGAAGCTCTCCGACAACTGGCATGAGTTGTCCTTTGAACGTGGCTTCAGCCAACTCTTGCGGCAGGTCCTCCAGAACGTGACCGCCGGTGCAGGCAAAATAGGGCAGGCAAATAGCTTGCGCCGACAAACCTGACGCGGCCTCGGAGATGGAAGGGGATTCTTCGACAAAACCCACACGAATGGACCTGAATGCCAGATATTTTTCTAACGTGCTAGCGAAAGCAAAGGCAACGGCAGATGGGTTGCGACTGCGACCTGAGCCATGAGCCGCCACAACGAGATCCGTTTCCTGCGCCGTCCACTGGTTTTCCACCAACCTGTCGCGCAGCGCCCCGGCCACAAGTTTTGGAAGTTCAGGGTCGATACCAAGCGGGTCCAGAATGCGTAGATTTCGCCCGGCAAGACGTTTGGGTAGGGCGCTGGTGACAAACCACCCTTTTGCCATGAACAGCGGGTAAATCACTGCGTCATCTGTCAGCTTTGAAACGCGCTCTTCGAATATACCCGGTGCCGCCAGCGTTGCCGACCGCACAGTCACCTTTGCGCACAGTACGTCGACCTCGGCGGCATACTCGGCTAAGACCTGTTCGGCCGGGGTCGGGTCCGACGGTTGGCCATGGGCGACGATAAGGGCGTGGTGCATTCGAATTGTCCTGTTAGCTTTACCGATAGGTGCGTCCCGCCGCGCCAGAGTCAATCCAAACTAAGGAGCCATCAACCTAAAAGTGTCAGCCAGAACCAGACCGTCAGAATCGAGGTCGCCGTTCCAATCAAAACGGATGAGGCTGCCACCCGTTTTGCGTGTCCGTACATGTTGGCAAATATATAAGCGTTGAAGCCGGGCGCCATCGCCGCTGTGAGAACGCCCGAGCGGAACAAATCCTGAGGCAGACCAGCAGAGGTCCCAAACAGCCAAACCAGGGCGGGGTGCAGGATTAATGAAATGCAGCAGACATAGGCAATCGCGCGCAGATCGCCCTCGGGCTTGTATTTGACTAGAACCCCGCCCAGCGCAAACAGGGCGCCGGGCAGGGCGGCACGAGTAATAAGGCCAAGCGCTTCGTCCAAAACTGAAGGTACGCCAATTCCTGAAAGGTTAACGATAAATCCCAGCGCGATACCGAGGATCAGCGCATTGCGGAACATTGCCGACATCACCGACCGGATCATGCGCCTGCCGCCATTCCCCCGGTTTCGGACAACTTCCATCACCGTGATGCCGATGGCATAGCAAAATGGCGCATGGAAGGCGATGATGGCGTAGTTCCCGTCCAAATTCTCGGACCCAAAGGCGCGTTCCGTGATCGGAAGGCCCAGCAAAACCGAGTTCGAGAACAAACAGCAAAAGCCGATGGCGACGCAATCTTCCCACTCGCGGTGAAAGATCAGGCGGGCGCCGAAAAAACCGGCGGTGAAACACAGGGTTGCCGCGGCATAAAAGCTGCCAAGTAGCCGGGGATCGAAACTTGCACTTAGATCCAGATGTGCGATGGCCAGAAACAGCAGGCAGGGAATCGCGAAGCCCTGGGTGAATTTCATCAACCCTTCGACATGGGCTTCTTTGAAATACCCCAGGCGGGTCGCGGCGTATCCGGCACCGATCACAAGAAATACCGGCAGGATAACTTCGATCAGAGTTTGCAGCATCCAGCCGCCCCAGAGTGTTTCGCGGGCTGCAACGGCAGTGCCCTATAAATCCTGATGGATCACCATACCGTCATAGGCAGGGGTGATGTGATCGGCGGTTTCGGCGTCAACCGTGACATAGTCGAGGTCGATATGCATGTTGGTCAGAACCGCTCGTTTGGGTTTCAGCTGCTCAATCCATTCCAACGTTTTATCCAGATGGGCGTGTGTGGGATGAGGGCTACGGCGCAGGGCGTCAATGACCAGACAGTCCAGCCCTTCCATCATAGGCCATGCGTCGTCATAAAGTTCGGCGACGTCCGGCAGATACACCAGCTTACCCATCCGAAAACCCAAAGAATCGATCGAGCCATGATTGACCTTGAAGGGGTGAAACGGGATCGAACCGCCGGGGCCGTCGATTTCGAACGGGCCGTCGATGGACTTCAAGTCAAGGATCGGCGGATAGGGAGAGCCTTCGGGTTGGATGAAGGCATACCCAAACCGCCCCAGCAGGGCGTTCTGCGTATCACCGTCGGCCCAGACCGATACTCTCTCGCGCATGTTATAGACGATCATGCGCAGGTCATCGATGCCGTGGACGTGATCGGCATGGGAATGAGTATAAACCACGCCATCCAAACGCCCTGTTCCAGTACTCAGCAATTGGCTGCGCATGTCGGGGGTGGTGTCGATCAGCACCGTGGTCGTGCCATCTGGCCCGTCACGTTCAACCAGCATCGAACAGCGGCGGCGAATATTCTTGGGGTTCTGCGGATCGCAATCCCCCCAATGCCCGCCCAGTCGCGGTACGCCGCCGGACGAGCCGCAGCCAAGGATGGTGCAGCGCAGCTGGGTCATGCAGCCGCCTTGTAGGTTGCGGCCTTGGTGAACAGACGGTCGAAATTGGCCTGCGTCTGGGCCGCGAAATCGGCATAGTCCAACCCGAACACTTCGGCCCCTTTATGGGCGGTGTGGGCGGTATAGGCCGGTTCGTTACGTTTACCGCGATAAGGCGGTGGGGCCAGATAGGGGGCGTCAGTTTCCACCAGAACGCGGTCGACGGGCGCGGCAGCGAAGATATCGCGCAATTCCTGGCTTTTGGGGAAGGCGGCGATGCCGGACATGGACAGGTAGAAACCCAGATCCAGCGCGGCGCGGGCCAGTTCCGCCGAGGATGAGAAACAGTGCATTACGCAGGAATAGGGCGCATTGCGGTGTTCCTCAGCCAGAATGCGCGCCATGTCATCATCAGCTGCGCGGGCGTGGATAATCAGCGGCAGACCGGTGTGCTGGGCGGCCTCGATATGAACGCGCAGCGATTGCTTTTGTACCGAGGCTGAGTCAGCGGTGTAGTGGTAATCCAGACCGGTTTCGCCGATGCCGACAAATTTCGGGTGCCGGGACAGCGCGATCAGTTCGTCGACCGTGGCCATCGGCTCATCCGCGGCGCTCATGGGATGGGTGCCTGCGGCATAGAAGATCGGCGCGTGTGCCTCGGCAATGGCACGAATGGTGGGTTCGTTGCGCAAGCGGGTGCAGATCGTGACCATGCGGGTCACGCCTGCTTCGGCGGCATTGGCGATGATCTGGTCCAGCTGCCCCTCAAAATCGGGGAAGTCCAGATGGCAATGGCTGTCGGTGATCTGGGGGGTGTCGCTCATCTGCTCTGACCGGCGGTTTCCTGTATCTTGAACACCGTATCTAGGACCAGAGCGGCAGGGTCAAGGTTCACCGCCTGACCATGGCGCGCGCGGGCCGTGATTGTCGCCGCAACCTCGGCCCATTGACGGGCCTGATGCGGAGATGGGGACAAACGTGACAGCGTTTCCGCCTCATTCGGCGCAGCCGCGGGTAGTGGCGGCGCACCGGTTGCGCCGGTCAGCGCCAGGCGCGACAGGACGACGTCGATCAGGGTCAGCAGCAGTTCGAACCGCTCTGCCGCACCGCGTTGGGCAGCGGCTTCGGCCAGGGCCAGCGCGCGCTGGCGATCCATGCGCGGCAGAGTGCCGAGAATGGCGATCAGTTCAGCATAGATCTCTAACCCACCCAGATTGATCAACCGCACCGCATCGCCGACCGACCCGGCGGCCAGCGCCGCCAAATGGTCGTTCTGCGCGGGCAGGTCCGCACCCGTTTGCACGAGGGCGGCTTGCATATCCTCAGGTCCAAGTGGAGAAAGGCGCAGGGTTCGACAACGGGATCGGATCGTTGGCAACAGGCGTGACGGCTGGTGCGAAACCAACAGTAATGTCGTGCGCGCAGGTGGCTCTTCGAGCATTTTCAGCAGGGCGTTAGCCGCGCTGACATTCATCTCATCCGCTGAATCGACGATTACGACACGCCGCCCGCCATCGGCCGAGGACAGTCCGAAGAATTTCCCCAGCTTGCGAATATCATCAACGACGATTTCGTTCCGCAACCGCCCCTGATCATTCACGGATCGGGTGATGGCGGCCAGCCCCGGCTCGGCCCCGGCCAGAATGCGGTGCGCGACCGGATGTTCGGGATCAATCGCAAGGGTTTCAGGTGGCGGAGGGGCACCGAACAGCCCATCCTCTTCTACCGGCGGCGTTGCCAGTAAAAACCGTGCAATCCGCCAGGCCAGGGTTGCCTTGCCCACCCCGCGCGGGCCAGTCAAAAGCCAGCCGTGGTGCAGCCGGTCCGAGGTGTAGGCGCTCAGAAATGCCTGTTCAGCCGCAGCTTGCCCAAACAGTTGCTGGGTTTCGCGCGGGTGCGGGGCACCGGGGGCCTGATCCGGGGTTGGGGTATCGTCGCTCATCTATCGTCAGTCACAAAGCTTGCAGAACGATATCTGTCACATCCTGTGCAACGCTGTCCATGTCGCGGTTGCCGTCAATCACGCGAAAGCGGTCCGGAAACTCATCGGCCAGCGCCAGAAATCCGGCGCGCATCTTTTGCTGCAGATCGATGCCGAAATCTTCGAACCGTTCTTCTGTGCCCTGTCGCCCCTTGGCGCGGGCCAGACCGGTTTGTGGGTCCATGTCGATCAGCAGTGTCAGATCGGGTTCGCGCCCAATCACCAAGCTGTGCAATTGATCAACCACCCCGCGCAAATCGCCGCGCGACAGGCCCTGGTACATGCGAGTACTATCGGCAAATCGGTCACAGATAACCACTTTGCCAGCGGCAAGAGCGGGCTCGATTGTGCGTTCCAAATGATCCCGCCGCGCGGCAGTGAACAACAGCAATTCCGTTTCGGCCGACCAGCGGTCGGGGTCGCCTTCCAAAACCAGGCGGCGGATCTCTTCGGCCCCGACCGAGCCACCGGGTTCGCGCGTCAGCACGACCTCATGACCAAGATCGCGCAAACGCTCGGCCAGCATGCGTGCCTGCGATGATTTGCCTGATCCATCAATGCCTTCGAAGGTCAGAAACAACCCGGGCTTTGTCACAATGCGTCCAGTGGATTGCCGATCACATCGGTCAGAAAGATACCGCCCACGGTCATCATACGCACCACGAAGCCTCCGGCCGGGACGCTTTCAGACGCCACCAATGGGCGGCGGATTTCCGGCAATCCTTCCGGTTTGATAACCAGCTCAGCCATTTGTTGGCCCTTTTCAATTGGCGCGTTGACCGGCCCGTCATAGACAACCTCGGCCTCGATATTCTTGTCACCCAGAACTGGGAACAGCAGCGACAGGTCCTCTTCCGGGACCAGACCCACGGTCTTTTGCGCGCCCATCCAGATCTTGGCCTCGGCTATTGGCGTGTCCGCGTTGGCAACTGTCCTCTCGACAAAATTTCGAAACGACCAGTTAACCACGGCCTCAGCCTCCTCTGCCCGTTTGCCAGTGCTGTCGAGACCTGAGAGTACAAAAATCACCCGACGGTCACCCTGTTTGGCCGACCCGACAAGGCCATACCCGGCCTCTTGCGTGTGGCCGGTCTTCAGACCGTCGGCGCCGATCCCCAGCTTGAGCAGCGGGTTGCGATTGCGTTTGTTCGACGGCGCGCGGCCATCGAATTCAAACTCTTCCTCGGCGAACAGGGGGTAGTATTCCGGGAAATCCGAAATCAGATGATTTGCCAACACAGCCAGGTCATGGGTGGACATCATATGACCAGCAGCGGGCCAGCCGTTCGAGTTAGCAAAGTTGGAATTGTTCATGCCCATTTGCTGCGCACGTTGCGTCATGTATCGGGCAAACCCAGCCTCGGTTCCGTCAGGGCTGAGCGCCTCGGCGATCACCACGCAAGCGTCGTTGCCCGACAATACGATAATGCCGCGCAACAGGTCCTCGACCCGGACGCGGTCCTGCGTGTTCAGGAACATGGTTGAGCCGCCATAGCTCATGGCGTGTTCCGAAACCGGCAGTGTTTCATCCAGTGTCAGGCGGCCATCGCGCAGTGCCTCGAACGCCACGTAAAGCGTCATAAGCTTGGACATAGAGGCAGGCGGTAAGGGCAGATCGGCCTCTTTGGACAGTAGAACCGTACCTGTGGTCTGATCTACCACATATGCCGCGCGGGCTGTTGTATCAAAGGCTTGGGCGGGCAGGGCAAACACAGCCAGCCCAAGGGTCAAAACGGATGATCGCAGTGAGGACAGCACGAGGGGCCTCCTTTGTTTCAATTCTTGACAGAGAACGCGTCAGAAAAACCAAGGTCCTTGACGTCGCTTTGCAATGCGTTGCGTTCCGAGCGGGTTTTCGCCGGGCCAACCAATACGCGCCAGACCGTTTTGTCGTTGGTCTTCAGCTCGCGAACATTGGCAGTCATTCCGTTCCGCTCAATTTTTTGCGCCGCGCTCTTGGCATTGGCTTCGACATTGAAGGTTCCAACCTGAACAAACGGCTTGGTCAGAGATCGTGGTGCTGGATCCTGAGCCGCCGGAGCAGGCGCGCTTACCGGGGTGGGGTCGGCCGCTTCAATCGCGGCTGCAGCACCTGCAACGGGGTCAAGCGGCGTTTCAGTGATCTCGTTAGGATCTTTCTTTTGCCACCACTTCCGTTTGGCCGGTTTGTCCTTGGGTGGGGTGACTTCGGGGTCAGACAGAGAGGGGGCCGCGGTGGGCTGAGTTGCGGTTTCTACCACTTCTCCCACCGCATCAGCGGTTGCCTCAGCTGCGGTGTCGCTTGTTGCCGCCGCGGTAGCTCCGGCTGCGCCTGTTGCGGCAACCGGTTCCTTCTTTTGCCACCACTTCCGTTTGGCTGGCTTTTCCTCGGGCGAGGTGACTTCAGGGTCAGATTGAGTAGGTGACGCTGTTGCCTGAGCTGCGGTTTCAACCACGTCTTCCGCGGCATCGGCGGTTGCTTCAGCTGCGGCGTCGCCTGTTGCCGCTGCAGCGGCTCCGGCTGCACCTGCTGCGGCAACCGTTTCCTTCTTTTGCCACCATTTCCGCTTTGTGGGCTTTTCGGCATCTGCCGTAGCCGTTTCTATGGCTGCGTCTTTTGATTTTGCTTCATCGGTGACCGATTTATTCTCGGTAGTCGCGGTTTCTTCGGGCTTGGGTTCTTCTTTTTCTACGGGTTTGCGCCGCAGGGCAGTAACCTGAACCTTGGTCGGCGCACCCGCAAGGATACCCAGCTTGCCAGCGGCCGCAGAGGACAGTTGTAAAGCCGGGCCGGGCAGGTTTCTTTCCCGCCGGAACAAGGCGCCATTCACAGATTTGTTGTTTTTCGGATTCTTGATGACAACACGTTCGGGTTGGGTCACATCCGGGTGGGCAACCCAGATACCGCCCAAGGACGGACGCCCATCCCACAGCGCGGCCTCGGTCACATTGAAGGCCTCTGGCGCTTCGACCGTTGCGCCTGATTTGTCTGAATGACCGGGAAACAGTTCGACAGTACTGCTGGTCTGGGTGCCGTCACTTGGTGCGTCCGACAATGCTTCCTCGGTCGACAGTGTCTCGTCACACCCCGCCAGAATTGCCAATGTCACGGCCAGCACCGCCCACGATCGCGGTTTTACGCGTGTCTCAGTCGCTCGCTTCATTTTGTCATCCCTTGCCTGAAGGGGTCTCGTTTCCTGAACCCCGCCGCCAATTGCCGGTTCTGTCTTGCCGGTCTGTTACGGTCTTTCCTGCAAAGCATAACGTGGGTGAGGTGTCATGGAAAGACCACTGCACATGCTTAGGCGAGAATTCCCTATTTGCTCTTGCCACCGATTTCAGTTGGCCTTAGACCCTGCCCCACGCGGGGAGGTGGCAGAGTGGTCGAATGCGGCGGTCTTGAAAACCGTTGAACGTGAGAGCGTTCCCAGGGTTCGAATCCCTGTCTCCCCGCCACTTATCAACGATTTACAGGTCGGCCACACCACTTCCAGCTAGTCACCATTTGCGTTTCATTTGCATTACAGCAGTGAATCACGGACCGCAGCGGCTGCTTTGCGGTCATCATCATCGTCAACAGTGATGTATCCTTGCGTTGATCTGATGTCGGCATGACCGGCCCGCGCACGGATAGTCAGGCCATCAACACCAGCCTTGTGCAACTGGGTCAACGCATAGTGCCGTGTACCGTGGAAGGGCGAAACGTCCTGCGATACCCCAGCAGCGTCACGGATCGACCCTGCAATTTTGGTCACGTTTTCTAATACCAGAATCTCACCCGTAGGGTTGCAGAAAACGAATCCGTTGTCGGCCCGGTCTTGTCAGAAGAACTTTGCGTGAGCGGGGTAGGGGTGTTGCGTAGCTTTTGCCCATCACCAGACCCGCCTCTTTCAAATACTTCAAAACCAATCCCGAGATTATCCGCTTGGCGGTGATGCTGTACATCCGTTTCCCGCTCTCGCTTAGGAATGTCGAAGATCTGTTGCACGAGCGAGGCATCGACGTGAGGCACGAAACTGTCCGGTATTGGTGGAACAGGTTTGGCCCAATGTTTGCTGCTGAGATCAGACGGAAGCGTGTTCAGCAACTGCGCGCGTTCTCCAAATGGAAGTGGCACGTGGACGAGGTTTTCGTGAAGGTGAATGGCAAGAGACACTACCTCTGGCGGCCGTCGATCACGAAGGCGAGGTACTCGAAGCCGTTGTCACCAAACGCCGAAACAAGCAGACAGCACTGAAATTCCTCAAGAAATTGATGAAGCGATACGGTAAAGCGGAAAACGTCGTCACGGATCGCTTCGCCTCATACAGAACCGCGCACAGAGAGCTGGGCGCGCTCAAAAAACAACAGACGGGCAGGTGGCTCAACAACCGCGTTGAGAATTCCCACCTTCCTTTCCGACGACGCGAACGCGCCATGCAACGGTTCAGGCGCATGCGAAGTCTACAGAAATTCGTCTCGGTCCACTCCTCTGTCTACATCCACTTCAACCAAGAAGGATCGCTCGCAAGCCGAGATACCTTCAAGCTGACCCGCGCCGCCGCTCTTAGCGAGTGGCGTCAACTTTGTTCCGGATAGGTTTGCGGTTTCCGCGGCAAACTGAGACTGGTTAGAATTCGTCTGACAGCACCCCTTGCAGACTCTTGAAGTCAAATGGCTTACTATGGGGCAATCGTGCATTAGGGCTTAAAATTTATGCGCAATAGGAACCTTCAATATGAATAGGAGATTGTCTACGATCTTGGCCGCTGATGTTGTCGGTTATTCCACTCGAATGCGTGAAGATGAAGTCGACACGATAAATCGTGTTACCCTGTTAAACGAGTTAATCGGAACTGTTGCGTCCACGCACAATGGGCGGGTCTTCAACCGCGCGGGTGATGGCTTTCTTTTGGAGTTTTCTAGCCCGGTGGCGGCTGTTCGCTGTGCTTACAACTTACAACTTCAACTCGCTGCACCAGTAACCAAGCGAGAGATTGGACTAGAAATCAGGGTTGGGGTCCATCTTGCCGATGTCGTAGTAGATGGCGACGATTTGCTTGGCGATGGGGTAAATGTAGCGAGTCGTATTGAGTCTGAAGCCGAGCCGGGTACGGTCCTCGTAAGCAATGCTGTGTTCGATCACGCCAAGCGGTCGGCCCAGCTAAAATTTGAGAACAAGGGCACCCGAAAGCTTAAAAATATTTCCGAACCAATTACGGTCTACGCTGTTGCAGGCGAGCTTGGCACGCACAGTTGCGGAACCGCCCTTATCGAGGACAGTAGCCTTCCCTACGTGGCGGAACTTCAAAAGTCCACCAACTCAATTGTTGTGCTTCCCTTCAAGAACATGAGCAATGATCCCGAGCAGGAGTATTTTTCCGATGGCCTGACGGAAGACATCATTACAGAGTTGTCCCGGTTCCCAGACATTCTCACGATCTCCAGGAATACTAGTTTTGGGTTAAAAGGGGTTGCGGCGGACGCTCGTGAACTTGGACAGAAACTCGGCGTGGGTTTCTGTCTTGAGGGCGGGGTTCGCAAGCTTGGAAATCGCATACGGATCAACGCGTATCTGACGGATGCAGTGTCAGGCGAACAGCTTTGGGCAGAGCGGGCGGATTGCAATCTGGAGGATCTTTTCGATTTCCAAGATGACCTTGTTGCCAAAATCGTCGCTAGTGTGGCTGGCCAGATCGAACGGCAAATGGAAGCCACGGCACAGCGCAAACGTCCGGGTGACCTGGAAGCCTATGAATGTTTAATCCGCGGTTTGTACTATCACCGGATTGGTGGAGTCACAAAGGAGAATGCACAGGAAGCAGTTCATTGGTTTGACGAAGCGCTGAAACGAGATCCAGGATATGGTCGAGTTCATGCGTGGAGGGCGTGCGCTGTCGCTACAGTAGCAGAATGGACCGGTGAAGATGTATGGAATGAGTTGGTCGAAGCGGGGAACCTAGCTGTCGAGCTGGATGAAACGGACGCTGAAAGCCATCGAATTGCCGGTTCCTTGGCGCTCTATGTTCGTGACTTTGAACGGGCTAAGTTCCACTTCAATCGCGCTCTGGAGTTAAACCCCAATCACGCGTTCATTGTCGGACGAACCGGTGAACTCCATAACTTTCTCGGAGATGGAAAGACTGCTCTTGAGTACCAAAAGCGTGCAAAGATGCTTGATCCCTTTTTGCCCGAATATTGCCGCGAACTAGAGGCAATTGCCTACTATGTCATGCATGATTTTGAGGCTTGTTTTAACACCGTGGATGAATTTGCGAGGCTCACTCGGCGGGCGGCAGCTTATCGGACTGCGGCCGCAACTCACTTGAATAATGACTGCAAGCTTGAACGAGCAGTTCGCGATTTGTTGCTTCACGATCCGGACTTTAGACCTTCTACATTCATTCAAACTGAATACTTCAAAGATCGCGAGATATCTAAGAGATTGAAAGCCGAATTGAGGAGCGCTATGGCGACAACCTCACTTCGCCTCGCTGGTTGAGTACACAATTTGCTAACTTAAAAATTGAGGATTAATGCGTCTTCTCTGTGTAAGAAAAGGTCTTGGATCGCCGGAGTCTAACGACCATTTTGTCCGCAAAGCAGTCGTACGAGCAACTAGCAGCGAATGGCCGCTTCCGAGCCCATAGTGACTGCTGCTGCGCGATCAACCGACGGCGGCTATGCGGTCAAAACTAACATTCCGGTCTACTGAATGTGGTCGTCATTTTCTTGCAAAAGATTACCTGAGCGGACCTACCTACCGTTCGCCGGGTATCAGAAAGCCGAAACAGAACTCACATTTTTTTGGCATGTGATCTGTTCACAAAACAGAAGAAACGACTCCCAACGTTTATCGGGAGCCGCATTTACTGAATAGGAGGGGCTTCGGAAAATCAGGCGTGTCCACCACCGATCAAGCCGATACCCGAAGTCAGACCGAACCAAGCTTTAACCCGCAGACCGACTGCCTTGATGATACCCATAGCCTGGATCCCGTGGGCAACAAGTGTTCCCTCCATGTCACCTTCAAATTTGGTGGTGTAGGATTGGACGATGCAACCACTACCTGGCACCAAAAGTTCGCGGTGTTCTGGGTGCACCAGATCGAGATGCACAACGATCTGACCCCGTTTCGCCTTTTCACTCGGCTCAATCAGGCGACCGCTAGGCGCGAGCTGACCCGAAGAAATCTGCTCCTGAATACGTACGATCCTTGCAGGAAGAACGGTGTTGCGCATTGAGATGTTGAAGTTGCTTTCGCATGCCACCTCTGCGGCCATACCTTCGTACAGTTCGGTGCGAGAAACCTGTGAGAAGCCGGCTACGACGCGTCCTTTCTCTACATCTTTTCGGTCGGGTACAATCAGCATGGCGGGGCTCATTGCGGCTTGCGCTGCGCGTGAACCAACATTCAGGGTAACTTGTTCAACTACACCATCGACAGAGCTGCGCGTCAGGGTCTTTGAGAGTTCCACCTGAGCCTGCTGTAACGATGCACGCGCCGATGCAAGTTGGGCGGGCAGAACAGCCGTTGCCTGAACTTGCGCCACACCAAGTTGCGTTTCAGCAGCCTCAACCTCTGCTTCCCGAGTGCTCAAGGTCGCCTGTGCGCGTTCCAGCTGGCTTACTTGAAATGCCGCTGAGCCTTTTGCTTGAAGCGCTTCGTGGTCCATCAGCACCAACTCAGCCTGTTCTCTAGCGGTAACTGCGGCATCCACAACGGCCTGCGCGGTCTGGACCTGCAACTCTGCTGCCAGTTTCGCGCTTTCTATCTCTTCAACTTTGCGCATCGCAAAATCTACAGCGGCTTGTTCCGACGCATTCTCGACTGCAAACAGTGGATCGCCCGGTTCGACACGATCGCCGCCCTTTACATAGATGTCCGTAACGGTTCCGCCGTTCTCGGCGACGACCGGAACAGTTCTGAATGGCACGAGGCCGGTGTAGGACTTGGGATAGTAGTAGAATACAGCAAAGAACACGATCAGGGCGAGAACGAACCACATGAAGAGCGCTCGGTGAACATTGTAGAGGGTGACCGGTAGCCCGCGCCATTTCAGATAAATCACGCGCAGGACAAACGGAAAAGAGGTTACTAGAAGCTCAATCATTTTGCCAACTCCTCTTTCGATGGACGCCACCACAACATGAAGTCGCGAGCGATTGCGGTCAGGATTAAGGCACCCGGCAGTAGACTGCTGAAGTGGCTCAGGGCAGGCATCAGCTCATACGCCAAGGCGACAGTGAGCATTGTCGGAATAGTTGTGCGCAGCGGAGTGCCGATTGACTTGTGTTCGGTGTAACGTTCAAAGCGCGCGTACAGATGTACGACCAGCAGGATCGCAAGGGCGAGAACGACCAAGCCTACCCATGCATAGGTGTCGGTTTGGTTGGGCGCGACCCACCATCTGGGATCGCCGCCAGCGGCGAAGGCCGGAGTTGAAATGACGCCAACTAAGGGCGCCATTAGGAACGCGGGTGGTTTCATTTTTCAGTCCTTTTGTTACGCAGCCACGCTGCGCATGTAGATTTTCAGTGTTTGGAGAACGTCAATTCTCGGTGGGTTGTTGTGCGGGTTCTGAGGGCTGTTCCTGCGGGGCGTAGGGTGGATCCCAACGACGTCCGTTCGGTGTTTTCTCGCCAAGTGGCGAACTGCGCAGACCGTGGATGTTCCCCCCGGACCACTCTTGCTTGGCGGAGTTTTGGATTGCCTTCAGTACGCGGTAGTACCTTGCGAAGTAGATCATGGTCGTTTCCTTTCTGATGACCCGGACCTAACCGTCGTCGCGCCTGCAATCCTGAGGGTTCTGGACATTTGTTGTTGGCTTCTGGACAATTGCTGTGACTGCAGGGAGTTGCGTGCCATTCAGGGGAGGACGCGAAAGTGCCACGCATCAGCACTTACAGACTGCGAAACGTCGGGCTGCGTTATTCTCAAGAACCCGGCGCGCGCATTCCGTTTCCCGAAGTCCTGGAAATGGCGGGGGCACCCGTTGATATCGGCGATAGCCCCGACGCAACTGTCGAGCTGCTACATGAGGCGGGCGCAGTTGAAACTGCCTGCCGGGTTTTGGAAGACAAAACTTTTGCCGCGCGCGTTGGGCTTTCGGCGCAAGGTCCCGGAACACTTCTGGCCTACATCGTGCGGGCAGCCGAAACGGTGGAAGACGCGCTGGTATTGACGCAGCGCTTTTATGCAATGCAGGATCCTGACTTGCGTCTTGACGTAGTGGGGGGGGGCGAAAAGCCAAAGATCACTCTGGAGAGCAGTGTTATCCCGGCACATCAATACCCTCGCCACCGTGAAATGCTGATATTCGGTCTTTATAAGCGTGTTCAACAAATCACCTCTGGCGGGCTTGCCCCGATCTCTATCGAGTTGGAAACGGACGATGCCGAGCACTGTCGGCAGCTGGCGGATTTGGCGGGATGTGATGTCGTAGGCTTCAAGTCTGGATACGCCTTGGCCCTGCCCACAAACGGCATGAGTTTTAAGATACCAACGGCAGACCCCACCTTATTGGGACATTTACGAAGGCACGGAGAAGAGCAACTGAAGGCGCAGCCTGATGCAGTCCGTAGTCTGTCCGACCGCATAATGGATATGCTCGGCGAACGTCTTCCCGGACCGATACCAAACGGCGACGATATAGCCGGAGAACTTGGCCTGACGCGTCGGACCATGACACGGCACCTGTCGGCCGAGGGAACAAGTTTTAAGGCTCTTCTGGAAGGTGTGCTGTGCGACCTGTCCAAACGCATGCTGCGCAGCGGTGAGGGTGTTGCCCGTGTTGCCTTCATGCTTGGATTTGCGGATCAGGCCGCCTTTTCGGTGGCGTTCAAGCGCTGGACAGGTGAAACGCCTGCCAGATTCCGTAAAGCTGGCCGCTAGAGGGACTGGCACCGGGGATCGAAAGATGTCCAAGATCCACAAAACCTTGTCCCGTCTCCAAAAGAAAGCGGGCCATCGGGTCACCTAGTTCAATGGCACACAGCAGCCACGGTGGTTGCTAACCCAGAACAAGGATGAACCCTATGAAGACCTCGAAGAAATTCATTATCGCCCCGATCTCAGGCGCACTTCTGATCACCATGGCGGCAACAGCTCATGCTGACTACGTCACCGACAAGGCGATCAAGGGTGCAGTTGTCGGCGCCACTGTCGCCGGTATCGCAGGCGAAAGCATCGTAGGTGGCGCGGCCGCTGGTGCCGCAGTCGGAGCCGTAGGCGGCGCGATCCAAAAGGACAATTTCGAAGACGCGCAGGACGAAGCCCAGGAGCGTCGCGACGACTTTAAAGAAGAACACAAAGACTGGAACGACTAAGACACCACCCCCAGTGAAGCAAACAAGGAGAAACACAGCCGAACAAACCCGACCGGTCAGCATGCGCTGTTAGCATCCAGACGCAGTTTGACTGACCATCCCGCACAGAACTCGCACAGTTTCTGATAGCTTGCCATCCAGCTCACAAACGAGCCGGGTGGCAACTTTGTTTCGAGCCCTCGAACGCAATTGTTTCCTGAAGGCGCGGTTTCAACTTTCAGCCTCAGTCCCAGCCAATGGGAACTGGGTTTTGTCCAAAACCCAAAAACAACCGTCCAGAACCCAAATGAACTGAAACAGGCAACAACCCAAATCCGGCTCATCTGAATGACATCGATGAGCTGGCAGCCGAGGTACTTCTGTTCACTGCCGCACTTTGCAACCCAATGCCAAAGGAAACGGCAATGAACTTATTCGCAAACTTTGACGCAGAGACTCTGGCACGCATCCAGTTTGCCTTTACTGTGTCGTTTCACATCATCTTCCCGGCCTTTTCCATCGGCTTGGCAAGCTTCTTGGCCGTCCTCAATGGCCTCTGGTTGTGGCGCAAGGACAAGGTTTACCTCAACCTGTTCAACTACTGGAAAAAGATCTTCGCAGTTGGTTTTGCGATGGGTGTCGTATCCGGCATCGTGATGTCGTACCAATTCGGTACGAACTGGAGCACATTCTCGGATACCGCAGGCCCTGTAATCGGGCCCTTGATGGCTTACGAGGTCATGACAGCCTTTTTCCTGGAGGCAGGCTTTCTCGGCATTATGCTTTTCGGTCGCGAACGCGTCGGTCCGAGCTTGCACATGATGGCCACAGCGATGGTCGCTCTTGGCACTCTGATATCGGCTACGTGGATCTTGTCGGTCAATTCCTGGATGCAAACCCCGGCTGGGTTTGACATCAACGAACTGGGGCAGTTCATTCCCGTTGACTGGTGGTCGATTGTCTTCAATCCGTCCTTCCCATACCGCCTGACACACATGGTTCTTGCCGCCTATCTCACCACTGCTTTTGTGGTGGCCGGGGTTGCGGCCTGGCACTTGCTACGCCGCAATCGCACGGCTGAAGTCACTCGAATGTTCTCGATGGCAATGTGGATGGCCGTCTTAGTCACCCCTCTGCAGATCGTTGCCGGCGACCTTCATGGTTTGAATACGCTGGAGCATCAGCCGCAGAAAGTGATGGCGATGGAAGGTCACTTTGACAGCCACCCCGAAGGTGCACCGCTAATCCTGTTCGGCATTCTAAACGAAGATGAAAAGCGTGTGGACTACGCCATCGAAATCCCGAAACTATCATCGCTGATCCTGAAACATGACCCCAACGCGCCGCTTGACGGGCTGGACACTATCCCCGACGACGAAGAACCCCCGGTCGCGATCGTATTCTACAGCTTCCGCATCATGCTCGCCATCGGCTTTGCCATGCTGGGCATCGGCTTGTGGTCGCTTGTTCAGCGGGTTCGCGGCCGTCTCAACGACGATCGCTGGTTGCAGAGGACATCCGTTCTATTGGCACCCAGCGGGTTTGTAGCGGTACTGGCCGGTTGGATCACCACCGAAGTGGGGCGCCAGCCGTACACGGTGTACGGGCTGATGCGGACATCGGACTCACTCTCACAAGTGGATGCACCTTCTGTTGCCGCGTCTTTGATAGCCTTCATCGTAGTGTATTTCGCCGTGTTCGGAGCGGGCACGTTCTACATGCTGCGCCTCATGGGCAAAGCACCCGCCGAAGGTCCTCGGGAAAACTACAGAACTATTGAAATCCCGACTATGGCGGAGGCGGCGTAATGCTTGAACTCTCGACAATCTGGGCAGGCATAATAGCGTTTGCCGTTTTAACCTACGTGATCCTGGACGGTTTCGATCTTGGAATTGGAATCCTCTTTCCATTCGCGAAAACCGACAAAGATCGGGACGTTATGATGAACTCAGTCACTCCGGTATGGGACGGGAACGAAACCTGGCTGGTCATGGGCGGCGGAGGTTTGTTCGCTGTTTTCCCGTTGGCTTATTCCGTGGTGATGCCCGCGATCTATTTGCCCGTTATCACCATGCTTCTTGCGCTTGTTTTCCGCGGTGTCGCCTTCGAATACCGGTGGCGAACGGTGCGTGGGCGCTGGCTGTGGGATGTCGCGTTTCACGGCGGTTCAACCGTGGCTGCCTTCTGCCAAGGCATCACGCTTGGCGCGCTGGTCCAGGGCATCCCGGTCGAAGATCGGCTGTACGCAGGTGCACAGTGGGATTGGCTGACGCCGTTCTCTGTCCTATCGGGTGTGGCCTTGGTGATCGGGTATGCCTTGCTGGGCGCGACCTGGCTCAATATGAAAACAACGGGCGGAATACAGCACCAGATGCGTTCCTATGCACGTCCACTGATGCTCATGACGCTCGGGTTGATTGGCCTCGTCAGTCTTTTGACCCCGTTCCAAGATCCGATCTATCTGATCAGATGGTTTTCATGGTCCGGTGTAGTTTTCTCTGTGTGTGTGCCGGCTGTTGTTGCTCTCATTGCTTGGATGCTTCATCGCGGCCTGAAGACACAGCGCGACTATCAGCCCTTCTTCTGCGCCATTGCCTTGTTTGTCGTGTGCTTCATTGGCATTGGGATCAGTTTCTATCCCTATATGCTACCCCCAAGCCTCACGATTGCCGAAGCCGCAGCACCTGACAGCAGTTTGGCTTTCGCTCTGGTCGGAGCCGTCATTCTGCTGCCTGTGATCCTTGCTTACACCGCCTACACGTACTGGGTATTCCGCGGAAAGATCGATCCAGAGGAGAGCTTCCATTGAAACTGATAAAGCAAGTTTTCTGGTTCAGCGCGATATGGTTCGGCAGCGTCTTGTGCCTAGCCAATGTCGCTTACGTAATCAGGTTGTTCATCACCTGAAATTGCAAAGATACCAATGCTCGCGCGTCGGCATGCCCAGCTCGCGCAAACATTAGTCCAAGCGCCGAAAGAAACCCCGTTCCAGCTCACCAGATTTTCAATAACACGCGGCTGGCTGGGTCGTCTCAAACTTAACAATGCAAGGGGGCTGTAATGCTTTCTCGTCAAAAACAAATGTCTGTGCAGTGGGATCAGATTGACCCGGTTCTGCCCACTCTACCTAAGCAACAAAAGCTGGGCGATAGCCGCTCGTCTGGCATGTTGCCAAAGCTATTCACAGGGCTCCTTGCAGCAGGGTTTGCGACCTTCGTTCTATTGCCATTCACTTCGGCCCTTACAGGAACTGTTACGAAAGACCTCTTCCCAATTGTCCACATATTGCTCGTCCTGCTCTTTGCGCTTGTCGTCTTTGCTTCCACAGCCGCAATAGTACTGAAAGGATCAACACTGCGAGCCGTCCTTGGGCGAGGATTGGCCTCTCTCGGTGCAGCGCTTATCATTTCGCCCGTAGGGCTTTCGATCCTGTTCGCATTATACCTGAAAGACTGGGTATCGATCGTAGTAGACACGTCTATCGAGCAGGCGGGAAGAACAGCGATATCCCTGTTTGGCGGTATCTTCGTTGCCAATGCCCTCGCTATGGGATTGGCGTTTGGATGTTTGTCTCTGCTACTTGGGATCAGGCTAATGCAAAATCGTCCAAAACCACTCGCTTCGCCTTAGGCGAGTAAACTTTCGTTTTGGGCTCAACGCGGTCATCTGACAAAAAATGTCGGATGACGGCTTTGCGGACAAAGCCGCCGTTCAGTTTTTGGGTGGTTCGTACGGATCAGGCGTTCCCGGTGGGGTTGGAGGGTGTTCCTCGAAGGTTGCAATGTGCTCCTGCAACTGCGGCAGCGCCTTTTCGGCTGCCCATGTGTGCGGGAAGAGTACGCTTTCACGCTCGTGTGGATCATTCAAAAGGTCTTGTCAGAAGAACTTGGGTTGAGCGGGGCAGGGGTGTTGCGCAGCTTTTTCTCATGACCAGACCTGCCTCTTTCAAGTACTTCAAAACCAATCCCGAGATTATCCGCTTGGCGCTGATGCTGTACATCCGTTTCCCGCTCTCGCTTAGGAATGTCGAAGATCTGCTGCACGAACGCGGGATCGACGTGAGCCACGAAACTATCCGGTATTGGTGGAACAGGTTTGGCCCGACGTTTGCTGCTGAGATCCGAAGAAAGCGTGTTCAGCAGCTGCGCGCAGTCTCTAAATGGAAGTGGCACCTGGACGAGGTTTTCGTGAAGGTAAATGGTAAGCGGCATTATCTTTGGCGGGCCGTTGATCACGAAGGCGAGGTGCTGGAAGCAATCGTCACCAAACGCCGAAACAAGCAGGCTGCACTGAAATTCCTCAGGAAATTGATGAAGCGATACGGTAAAGCGGAAAACGTCGTCACGGATCGCTTCGCCTCATACAGAACCGCGCTCAGAGAGCTGGGCGCGCTCGAAACACAAAAGACGGGCAGGTGGCTCAACAACCGCGTCGAGAATTCACACCTTCCTTTCCGACGACGCGAACGCGCGATGCAACGGTTCAGGCGCATGCGAAATTTGCAGAAATTCGTCTCGGTCCACTCCTCTGTCTACAACCACTTAAACCAGGAAGGATCGCTCGCAAGCCGAGATACCTTCAAGCTGACCCGCGCCGCCGCTCTTAGCGAGTGGCGTCAACTTTGTTCCGGATAGGTTTGCGGTTTCCGCGGCAAACTGAGACTGGTTCGAATTAGTCTGACAGCACCAACTGCTGCAATCTGACCTAAAGCAGACACTGGTCTAAACTTCAGGCTGTGTATGGACTTCTTTCTTCTCTGACAGAGTTAATGCATTGTGCATGAGCATGTTTCGAGGATTGCATGAAGATAGACGAATACGATTTTGTCATTGTTGGCGCCGGTTCGGCCGGCTGTGTCGTTGCCGAAGGATTGAGTCGCGATTCGTCAGTTTCTGTCTTACTTCTCGAAGCCGGGCCAATTGACCGTAACGTCATGATACAAATTCCCGCCGGAGTTTATCGGGCCTTCCGAAACAAACGGATCAATTGGAATTACGTATCGGAACCCGAAGCCGGGTTGAATGGCCGCCGGATACCAACCCCGCGAGGGCGAGTTGTGGGAGGGTCTTCTTCGATCAATTCAATGGTCTATATGCGTGGTCATCCAGACGATTTTAACCGCTGGGAGCGCGATCATGGACTTGCGGGTTGGGGGTATGCCGACTGCCTTCCTTATTTCAAGGCAGCCGAAAGCTATGATCAAGGAGCCAATGATTGGCGAGGAAACTCGGGCCTTCTAAAAGTAACACGCACAGATAACACTGACCCACTATTCGACGTTTTTCTTGAGGCTGGCGCACAAGCCGGACAGGGAGCAAGTGATGATCTGAACGGTCAGCATCCTGAGGGCGTGGCGCGCTATGACGCTACGAAAAGCCGCAATCGCAGGTGCAGCGCTGCAACAGCTTACCTGACCCCGGCATTACGGCGCCCGAACCTTAAAATGCAAACTGGAGCCCATGTCGAAAAACTGGAAATTCGCCGTCACCGCGTTGAGGGTGTGACGTTCCAGCTGGCTGGGGAGCATAAGACTGTAAGGGCGAAACGAGAAGTTGTCTTGTGTGGCGGAGCGATCAACTCGCCTCAATTGCTCATGTTGTCCGGTATAGGTCCGGCGGATCATTTGCGTGATTGCGGCATCCAAGTTCTTGCTGATTTGCCTGGCGTTGGCCAAAATCTTCGGGATCATGCCAAGATAAAGCTGCAGTTTGCCTGCCGCAAACGGCTTGCATTTCACCGCATCGGCAATCCTTTGGTCAGGGCGACCGCAGGGGTGCAATGGGCCCTGACCGGCCAGGGCATCGCTACGTCCAACATATGGGAAGCGGGTGGCCTCATACGCAGCAACGATGATGTTTCCCATCCCAATCTTCAGTACCATTTCGGCCCCTTGGGATTTACGGTTCAAGGGGATCGTATCACGATCAATCAGGCGTTCTCAGTCAACGTAGATCATGCAAGACCACGAACGAAAGGCTACATCGAACTTAACCGCACCACGCCTCGGGGACCACCAAGGTTGCATTTCAATTATCTTGCCGACCCCGACGACCTGCGCGAAATGGGAGAAGGTGTGCTCCGCGCGCGCGAGCTTGTGGCGCAACCGGCCTTTGACGAGTTTCGCGGCGCGGAAATGACTCCGGGTGCCGATTGTCGAACAAGTGAGGATATCGAGGCCATGCTGCGCGAGAGAGTGGAAACCGCTTTTCATCCGTCGTGCACCTGTCGGATGGGCCATGATGGACTGGCGGTGGTTGATAACAAATTTCGTGTGCACGGAATTGAAGCCTTGCGCGTAGTGGATGCTTCGGTTTTGCCAGAGATTACGAGCGCCAATCTCAATGCACCTACGATGATGATCGCGGCCAGAGCTGTGGATTTCATGCGGAATGCACCACAGTTGAAACCGATGCACGAAGAGGCGGTCCGCACAGGTAAGGAGCGCGCGCGATACAATTCTGTTGAATGTTGACACAGGCTTTCTGGTCGCTGACAGCACAATGGGCATCTAAGCTGACTTTTGCGTCAACTGTAGCGAATTTACGCTTCGTCCCCCAAACTGTGAGTTCGGACAGCACCATAGCGCGCAATCGCAGCGAAAGACCGGTAAGCGGATTGCGGCTGCAACATCGTGAGGGTGGGACGAAGGTCCGGAAAGGGCCGTGACACTCAGTTGGGGCGGGCAGCCGCGCTGCCTGCCCTGGAACAATACTGTCCTCTCATGCCGAGGCTGTCTTGGGGCCAACTGCCTTCAACAGCCGTGCAAAGATCATCACATGCGTGACCAAAAGTACCGGCACAAAGAATGTTGGAATGAACCAAGTGGGGCCAAAGTAGTTAATTGCCTCGGCCTGGCGCAAGGCGTTCACCAGATCGACAGTACCAAGGATGTTGAAACCCCACACCAACGGAAGGGCAACCACTGATCTCCATCGCAAAGCGATAAGCGCGGCGATTGCTAGAAACGCCGAGAGTAGATCGCCATAGCTGGCGCTGGTTGCGAACACCTCGGGCAAACCTCCGTTGTTGAGATTTGGTACCATGAAGCTCATTCCGATGTGTCGGAAAGCATGCGGCAGCAGCAGCATTGAGAGCGCCGCAGCCACCGACAGCCGTGCAAGCCAAGGTGCAACGTACCATGCCGCGATCAGAGCAAAGACAAAGAGACTCATCGCGAATTGAAGAAGGAATATCACTGTGGGGGTCATCTGATCGATCCTTTCGATATGCGTCTTTTTACGTGAATTGGGGGTGGGCAGACCGTCATGCTCGAGCCGCAGTTTGCGATACGCTCGCCTCGGCCCGGATCGTCTCCAGTGAAGCGGCAGGAGTAATCTCTTGGGCTTTTCCAGTGGCGACATCGTAAAGCAAGGCCGAGACGGTGATCGCGTCCGGTACCTCCGGTGCTGCCGCTAGACGCTTGATGTCTGCCGAAAGGTCGCTTTCCTGATCCGTGATCGCGTATTCGGATACGTCAATCCCAAGCTTTTTCAACAGCGCGTCCTGAAGGTCCGGATTGGACAGCCGCTCGGCTCCACATTGTGTGTGCTGCATCAGGATGACGTTGAACCCCTGTTCGCGGCCCTCCGTCATAGCGCTCACAAGAAAGGCGAGGGTGGCGATTTCTTCGATTGCGGCGCGCGTAACCCGTCCGCCATTGTTTCGGATCACAACCGCGTCGCCAAGCTCCAGTCCGAGGATGTGCGCGGGATCGACCCGGGCATCACCGCAGGTCAGAACAACCGTTCGCAACTTTGGCAGGATCGGCAGGTCAGCACTGTCAAAGCCCGCCGCGAATTCCTGGTTTCGGGTGATGAGTTCGTCCTGAACGTTCATGAAGAGGTCCTTTCGTCTTGGGGGGCAATCCTTCGTCGTTTGCGGTCTCAGGCAACACGCTTCGGTTCGGTTTGTACGTCCTTGGGTTGGTGCTTTTCTGTCCAGGCCGCATTGTCCTGACAGTACGAAGCGGATGAGAGCTGCACGTAGTCTCGCTGCTTCTGAGCGTGATCAAGATCGAACGGGCGCGTCGTGAGAATCTTCAGGAAAATGCCGATCGCGCCTATGCTGCGGGACAGGCTGCGCACCAGGTCGGGTTGTTCAGCGACCTTGCGCCGTACAATGCTTTCGAAGGCTTCAGGTTCGTGTCCGCTGACTTGGAACACATCTTCGGTTGGGGCATTCACCGCGAAGGCGCCTCGCCGGTACTCTTCTGAATAGATTGCAAGCTGGGTGACTGCCGCTTCCGAATAGTTTGCAGGGCGAAGGGCTTTCAGCGCCTTGACCATCATTCGTTCGGAAATATCGGCATAGCGTACCCGCCGCCCCAGCGCGCGGCCCATTGCTTCGGCGATCTCGTTGGGCGACAGCAGCGTTGGACCCGTGGGACGATAAGTCTTGCCTGCATGGTGTGCCGGATCCGTCAAGGCACCGACAACCACGCGGGCAATGTCTTCGTTTGAGGGGGCGGCATTCTTCTTCACGTCGCCGTCGCCGAGCGGCATCGTGAACTTCCCAAGATGGGCCGCCATGCCCAGTACCATCAGGTAGTTTTCGGCAAACCAGCCGACATTCACCGTGGTCACAGACATCTCGGGACGCATGCCGATCAGGATATCGCCCAGGTATACTTCACGTGTAAACAGTGATGGGTGATCTACGCTCGAAAGCCATTGGCTAAGTGTAACGACGTGTTCGACCTTTGCTTCGTAAGTCGCAGCGGTGAAGACCGCACTGAAGTGCAGCCCATTGGGTGCTGTGGGAGCGCATTGATACGCCCGCTGCACGCCTTTCATCGCCGAGCGCATGTCGCTCAGGGAATACTGGTCACCCACGAATAGTTCAGCGCCCGCGCGTTCGAGAATATCAGAGCGATGATCCCTCTGCCGTATGAAAGCGCGGACAGGATAGGCTTTGGCTCTGAGCTGAAGCGCGACTTGCAGCCCGGTCTTACCGCTTGCGCTGGTGACGAGGATCTTAGGCTTGGCAGGCACGGGCGCACTCCTTTAGATGATGCTTGCAATCTATAATTTAGATGATACATGTAATCTTAATTGTCAACCCCGCCTAGGAGCGCGAAAATGCCGAGAATGTCGGAAGCGGAAAAAAAGCGCAGTCACAACAGGATACTGGATGCTGCAGCACAGTTGTTCCGCGAACGCGGGGTCGAAGCGACAAGCGTCGCTGACGTCATGAAGGCAGCCGGAATGACACATGGTGGTTTCTACCGGCACTTCGAGTCGAAAGAGGATTTGATCGCGACAGCCTTCCGGCACGCGATCGACGATGTTGTTTCAGGCATGGAACGCGAGGAATCCAGCGAAGGGCGAGGGAAGGAACGTCAGGACTACATAGCCAAGTACCTGTCCCAAGCTCATGTTCAAGACAGTCGGCATGGATGCCCGTTGGCGGCGATGGGAACCGAGCTTGCCCGCACCAAGGGCGCATCTAGGCACGCGGGCGCTCAAGCTTCGGATCGCATGGCGGCCCTTTTGCGGGACACGCCGGAAACCGGCTCGGACCAGGGCCTGGCTGCGATGGCACTCCTGATGGGTACGATCACTCTGGCTCGTTTGGCAGGAACTGAAGACGAGGCGGACCGAGCTCTGGAGGCCGGACGCACTGCCATAGTTTTGCTGCAGGATCATTGGCCGAAAGGCAGGTCTTAAACTGCGGCAGGGTATTCCGCGAGATTGGCGGCTATGTTGTGCGTTGTGTGAATTCGTTCTGTCGTTGATCATGCAGCGGCAGCGAATGGCAGCTTCGAAGGGCCGCACAGCCGCAATCAGAACCTGTAGTCAAAGTCGGCTCTGGGCCGACGTCGGCTGGCGTAATGCTGCAGGTCCGCCAATGACTGCGAAGGAGCCCAAAGTAAGGTCTTGTCAGAAGAACTTGGCCTGAGGCGGGCAGGGGGCTTTCGTAGCTTTTGCCCATGACCAATCCTGCCTCTTTCAAGTATTTCAAAACCAGTCCTGAGATCATCCGCCTTGCGGTGATGCTGTACATCCGTTTCCCGCTCTCGCTTCGGAATGTCGAAGACTTGTTGCACGAGCGAGGCATCGACGTGAGTCACGAAACTGTCCGGTATTGGTGGAACAGGTTTGGCCCGATGTTTGCAGCTGAGATCCGAAAAAAGCGTGTTCAGCAACTGCGCGCATTCTCCAAATGGAAGTGGCGCGTGGACGAGGTTTTCGTGAAGGTGAATGGCAAACGGCATTATCTTTGGCGGGCTGTTGATCACGAAGGTGAGGTGCTGGAAGCCGTTGTCACAAAACGCCGAAACAAAGCTGCAGCACTGAAATTCCTCAAGAAATTGATGAAGCGACACGGTAAAGCGGAAAACGTCGTCACGGATCGCTTCGCATCGTATCGGGCTGCTCTCAGAGAGCTTGGTGCTACCGAAAAACAGCAGACGGGCAGGTGGCTCAATATCCGGGTTGAGAATTCGCACCTGCCGTTCCGACGACACGAACGCGCGATGCAACGTTTCAGGCGCATGCGAAGTTTGCAAAAATTCGCCTCCGTCCATTCCTCCGTCTACAACCACTTCAACCAGGAAAGATCGCTAGCCAGCAGAGATACCTTCAAGCTGACACGCACCGCCGCTCTTAGAGAGTGGCGTCAACTTTGTTCCGGATAGGTTCGCGGTTTCCACGGCAAACTGAGACTGGTTAGAATTCATCTGACAGCACCGCCATAAAAAAGGCGAAATCGACCACCTTCTGACTGCCTTTTGAACCGGCCAGTGTGCCGACTTTTCACAATACAATTGAAAATTTCTGGCTTTGGCAACCTCCGGCCAACAGTCACCACGTGATGCGTATCGGTGACATCGCCCAAACCATTGTTGCCTCTTTCTCCGTCTTGTTGCGAAAGCGATGCGCGATCATGGATGGGTAGGAAAAGCTGTCTCCTTCGCGCAATGAAATGATTTCGTCCCCGAGACGTAGCTCAACTTCACCGCTAAGAACTATGGCGTGTTGCTCACCTTCAAAAGAATAGCCTTTGAGTGGCTCGGGTGGTTCTCCTGCGCCGGGGCGGAACCGTGATAGGATCAAGTAACAATGGCCGGACAATGTGCTTGAAAGCAACTCGTCCTCAAAACCTAATTCATCAGTTGAGCGCGTGTACATCGCGGACAGCGCCCTACGGTTTTCGCGTCGCACGACGTGCTTTCGCTCAAGAGGCCCGTTGCCTTCCTGTTTGGGAAAGAACCAATTGGGTTCTACTGCAAGCGCATCGCTGATTTCGCCAAGCAGGTCGTTCGACACCTTGGCCGCCCCAAGTTCAATTCGGCTGAGATAGGCTTTGGAGCACGACACCACCTCGGACAGGTGTTGTAGGGTCAATCCACGCGCTTTGCGCACTTCGCGAATTTCACTGCCGAGCCTTTGGGCGTCGGTCTGAGACACGTCACTATTCATGACTTCAGAATAAATGATTTTAGTTGACTTTTCGAGCTCAAATCAACTTAGTTGAAAAGAAGGGGAAAAATCAACTGATTTTCCATCGGCTGGGAGAAAGCTATGCGCTTTGATTTGATTGCCAATTTTAGCCCCGGTGAGACGATTCCATGGACGCGCACGCTGGAGATGATCCTCGAACAGTGTTCGCTGGCCGAGCAGGCAGGGTTCACGACCGCATGGTTCACCGAGCATCATTTTGCCCATAACGGTTACATGAATGCGCCGCCCAACCCGATCCAGATGGGGACCCACGTTGCCGCGCATTGCAAGACGCTGCGGGTTGGAACAGCGCCCATCATTTTGCCTGACTGGCATCCTTTGCGCGTGGCTGAAGATGCCGCGATGCTGGATAATATGACGCTGGGCCGTTTTGATTTCGGCGTCGCCAAGGGCATCAATGAACGCTCGACCCTCCAGTTCAATAAAGATGCGGACCGGCGCGACAATGCCAAGGTTATGCGGCTGTATCAGGAGAGCCTTGAGATTATCCTGAAAGCCTGGACCAACGAAGCGTTCACCCATCATGGTGAGTTCTATCAATTCCCTGTTCCCGGCTGGAAAGAGAGCAACCGGTTCTTTGACCCTCTGGATCCGCGTTATCACGATAAAGATGGCGAATACAAAGCGATGTATGTGCATCCGCGCCCCTATTCCAACCCTCACCCTCCGGTCTGGCTGATGTCAAATGCACCGCCCACATTCAAACTGGCCGGGGAACGCGGTTGGGGCGTGATCTCGATGGCGGCTGGCCCCAAGGTGACGCTGGCCTGTTGGGAGCCCTACCGCCAGGCCCTGTCGCAACGCGAAGGGCGCGAGGTAAGTCTTGGCGAGGGCGTTGGTGTCTGCACAGCGTTTTATGTCGGTGAAAGCATGGAAGAAGCGGTGAACACAATCCGTGGTCCGATCAATGCCTATTACGAATTTCTCGGCGGGTCGCGCCCCAAGGGGGAATGGACCAAGCACGGCTATCTGGATGTCGGCGAAGAGATGACCCCCGAAGATGAGGACATGGACTGGTTTGATTTCCTCAATAAACGCGGGATCATTGTGGTGGGAGATGCCGAATATGTTGCGGATCGTTTTGCAGAACGGCAGGAAACCATCGGCCTCGATCACCTCATGCTGATGCAGCAATATACCGGCGTTCCTTACGAGAAAATTCTGGCCAGCTGGCATCGTCTGTTTGAGCATGTCGTTCCCAGGTTCGGCACGCAGTCCATCGCGCAAAAAAGGATGCTGGAAAATGCTTGAGATTTGGGGGCGACCCTATTCGTCGAACGTCATTCCGGTGATCTGGACAGCGAATGAACTGGGGTTGGACTACGCGCTGCAACTTGCCGGGGGCAGCTTTGGCAAGCTCGACACCGAGATGTATGCGCAGATCAATCCCAACAAGATGATCCCGGCGATCCGCGACGGGGATTTTGCGCTGTGGGAAAGCCTTGCCATCGTACGCTACCTCTGTGATCGATACGGGGCAGGAACGCTGAGCCCGTCCGATATTCAGACCCGCGCGATTGCGGATCAATGGATGGAGTGGTCGGCAAGCCGCGCCTTTGGGCCGGTGATCTATCTGTTCTTCGCAACGGTGCGCACGCAACCGGGCAAGCGTGACCCTGAAAAGATCGCCAAGCTGCGCGATGAGGCGCACGAGGCCCTGACCCTTCTGGACCGGCACCTTGCGGAGCGCACCTATGTCTGCGGCGACAGCTTCACCATGGCGGATATTCCCTTGGGATGTGTGGCCTATCGTTATTTTAACGTCGAGGTCGACCGCCCGTCCTTGCAGAATGTCGAGGCCTGGTATCAGCGACTGGCGGAACGCCCCGCCTATCAGGATCACGTCATGCGCCCGTTCGGGACCAACCCCGATGAATGGGCTGCCTTGGAAAAAGCCTGTGCCAGCGAAGGGGTGCTATGATGGACGTCCGAGAATATCGCCGCGCACTTGGCGCCTTTCCGACGGGTGTTACCATTGTAGCCACCTATAACGCGGACAGAGAACCGTGGGGCCTGACCGCCAACTCATTCACTTCGGTCTCATTGCAGCCGCCGGTGATCTCGGTCTGTGTTGCAAAGTCAGGCCGGGTCTTCCCAACGCTGTCGCAATCGGATCATTTTGCGGTCAATATCCTGTCGGCCGAGCAGAAAGACCTTGCTATGCACTTTGCAAGCGATGTCGAAAACCGATTTACCGACACCGATTGGATCCCCGGAACCGCGACCCCCTTGATCCCCGGTGCCTCGACGCAATTGGAGTGTACGGTTCACAGCAGGGTCGACGCAGACGATCACGAGATCCTCTTGGGCCGCGTCATCAACTACGCCCACGCGCCCGCTCCGCCCCTTGTCTTTTGCCGCGGCGCGTTCTTCTCCGCGCCCCAACCCGAGGCTTCATCATGAGCGATCATCTGACCTTTCACACACGCTTCGGCCCTGATGAATTCGACGCTCAATATAATCTAAGGGCAGGGCGACCGGACTATGAAGTGACCGTCATTCCCGGTTGGAGCAGCGATAGCGAGACAGCGCGCGCCACCTGCGATTGCAGCCTGGACCTCCGCTATGGGGAAGGCGAGAAGCAAAGGTTGGATGTCTTCCGCTGCTTGGACGCGGCTGCGCCGACATTGGTCTATTTCCACGGCGGCTATTGGCAGCGTGGTGACAAATCGATTTACAGTTTCATAGCGCCACCCTTTGTTGCCGCGGGGTTCAATGTTGTCGTCGTTGGCTACGATCTTTGCCCATCCGTGACCATTACGCGTATTTCAGAAGAAGCGCGTGAGGCCATGGCCTATATCTGGCGCAACGCGCGCGATCTGGGCATCAATCCAGACCGCATCACCGTGATGGGTCATTCCGCTGGCGGACATATCACCCAGATGATGATGGCGACTGATTGGCCTGCGTTTGGTGATGATCTTCCCGCGGACTTGATAAAATCCGGTATCCCGGTGTCACCGCTCAGCTATCTCGAACCGGTCCGTCTGACCGAAGCGCTGAATGCGGGCATCCGCATGGATCCAACAGAAGCCGAGGCTGAAAGCCCGATGACCAACCACCCCCCGGTCACCAATGCGCCTCAACTGGTTGTGGTCGGCGGTGCGGAAACCGAGGAATTCCACCGACAGGCACGCATGTATGTCGAAAAATACGAAACAGCAGATCGCAAGGTGGGTCTCTATTTCGTGCCGGGCGTGGATCACTTTGACGAACTGAATGTGCTTGTCGACCCGGCAAGCCCCTTCTTCAAACACACTTGCGACATGCTTCAAGGAAAAGGACTGCAATCATGACCGCTTTGACCCGTGACCTTGTCGACTCGGTCGGCGACGCTTTTAACGCGAACGACATTGACGCTGTGATGAAGCATTTTGCAGACGACGCGACATTTGACCATGCCGTTGGCCCCGAAGAACATGGCATACGTCTGGAAGGTGCCGAGGCCATTCGCAACGCCTTTTCAACCCTGTTTGAAAAGGTTGCGAACGTGCATTGGGAAACACTTGACTGCACCATTTCTGGAAACAAAGCCTGTTGTGAATATCGCCGCACGGCCACGCACAAGGATGGCACCAAGGAAGAGTTTCTAAGCGTCGACATCTTGACCTACCGCGATGGGCTGATCGTTCACAAAGACACGTATTATAAGCAACGCACAAGCTGATCCGACAGTCTCGGACGCAGCCAGACACGCAGTCGTTTTACCGAACCTTTCCCAGTTTGGTGCCGCTGGGGTTGCTGGCCCGAGCGGCTGTGACTTCTAAAGCCAGGTTTCATTTCCAGATTGGGGCTAAGCGCTTCTGGCGTAGAAATTCAGGTGTTGAAATCCCGATCTTTGAACGTCATGTGTCCACTGGATGCAATCTTAGGGCGAGGCCGGTTTGGACGTTCAGCCGAGATGTAAGATTGCGGATCTATCGGGTGGTGAAGGCCGAAAATTGTTGCCATTGAAATTCACACCTAAGCATATGAAAATCGGCAATGCTAAATGGTGGCGCACCATATTATTTACAAAAAATATTATTATTCGTGAATTTTTTTACAAAATTATGTTTCAAAAATAGGAATTTATTGAGGAATTTTCATTCCGCTTTCCATTATTGAGATGCACAAAAGTGCGCTTTTGTCCGCTGGAAGAGGAGCCAGAGGGCGAAAGAACGAAAATGGGAGGAATGAATGACCAACAAATCTGTCACACGCCGCGGCGTGCTGAAGTCTGGTGCCGTTGCAGGTACCGGTCTGGCCCTGCCTACAATCTTTACGGCTTCGTCGGCTGCTGCTTTCACCAACGAACCGACAGGGGCATCTGTCACTTTGGGTTTCAATGTTCCGCAAACCGGACCTTACGCCGAAGAAGGCAATGACGAACTGCTTGCTCAGCAACTGGCCGTCGAACATCTGAACGGCGAAGGGGACGGGGGTTGCCTTAATACCTTCACATCCAAGGCGCTTCAGGGGAACGGCATCCTTGGCAAGAAAGTCGAATTTGTTACGGGTGACACGCAGACCAAATCGGACGCCGCGCGTGCCTCTGCCAAATCGATGATTGAAAAAGACGGCGCGATCATGATCAACGGTGGCTCGTCTTCAGGCGTGGCTGTCGCGGTTCAGGGCCTGTGCCAAGAGGCCGGCGTGATCTTTATGGCGGGTCTGACCCACGCGAACGACACCACGGGCAAGGATAAAAAAGCCAACGGGTTCCGTCATTTCTTCAACGCCTATATGTCGGGTGCAGCGCTTGCACCGGTGTTGGCAGCTGAGATGGGCAAGGAACGTCGCGCGTATCACCTAACGGCCGACTATAACTGGGGTTGGACCCAGGAAGAGTCGATCGTTGCCTCGACCGAAGCCTTGGGATGGGAAACGGTCAACACGGTTAAGACACCACTCGCGTCAACGGACTTTTCGTCCTATATCGCCCCGGTTCTGAACTCGGGCGCGGATGTTCTAGTTCTGAACCATTACGGCGGGAACATGGTGAATTCGCTGACCAACGCAATTCAATTCGGCCTGCTGGACAAGGTCGCCAATGGCAAGGACTTCAAGATCGTCGTGCCGCTGTATTCCGAGTTGATGGCCGCTGGTGCGGGTGAAAACATCAAAGGCGTCTTGGGGTCGATGAACTGGAACTGGCAGCTGCAGGATGAGGGCACCAAAGCCTTCGTGAAATCCTTTGGCGAGAAGTACGGCAAGCCTCCGTCCAACTCGGCCCAGACCTGCTATGCGCAAGTTCTGCTTTATGCGGATGCGTGTGAGCGGGCAGGAACCTTCAATCCATGCGGTATTGTCGAAGCTCTGGAAGACTTTGAGTTCGACGGGCTGGGCAATGGTCCGACTTGGTATCGCGGTGCGGATCACCAGTGTTTCAAGGACGTGCTGGTCGTGCGGGGCAACGAGAACCCGACCAACGAGTACGACACGCTGGAAATCGTAGAGATCACGCCGCGTGCGCAGGTCGAGTACGATCCGGAACACCCGATGTTCGCCGGTGGTGAACTGGGTAAGTGCAACCCGGGCGCTTAAGGCCTTTGGCTGATGTCTGACCGCCGGTCTCGGCGGCCAGACCCCTTGTGGCCGGGCGCTAAAACCCGGTCACGACCACTCAATTACACTGACCAATCTTGAGGTGGGGCCGATGGACGCCATCCTACTGCAAATTCTCAACGGGCTGGACAAGGGCTCGGCCTATGCGCTGATCGCGCTGGGCCTGACGCTGATTTTCGGAACGCTGGGTGTTGTGAACTTTGCCCACGGGGCGCTGTTCATGATCGGAGCGTTCTGTGCGGTGACCTTACAGAAGCTTCTTAACCTGAGTTTCGAAACGCTTGACGAAACCCAGAAGGACTTTCTGGGCAACCCGCTGAAAGTTGAAACGCCTTATGTCGAGGCCTGGTTCGGCCCCGAGGTCGGAGCCACCATCATTGACTGGTCCGTTCCGCTGGCGATCCTTTTTGCGATCCCCATCATGTTGCTGGTTGGCTATGTGATGGAGCGTGGGCTGATCAAGCATTTCTACAAGCGCCCTCATGCGGATCAGATCCTTGTGACCTTTGGACTGGCTATCGTGCTGCAGGAAATCGTCAAGTATTTCTTCGGCGCTAATCCGATCCAGACCCCGCCGCCAGATGCGCTGAGCGGGTCGGTCGATTTGGGCATCATGGTTGGGTTCGACCCCAACGCGATCATCTATCCGATCTGGCGTTTGGTCTATTTCGGATTTGCGGTGGGCATCATCGGTGCGGTGTTCTCATTCCTGCAATTCACTACGTTTGGTATGGTCGTGCGTGCCGGGATGGCGGATCGCGAAACTGTCGGTCTGCTGGGTATCAACATCGACCGCCGGTTCACCATCATGTTCGGCATCGCCGCTGCCGTGGCCGGCCTTGCCGGGGTGATGTACGGCCCGCTTAATCCGCCAAATTACCATATGGGCATGGACTTTCTGGTTCTCAGCTTTGTTGTGGTCGTTGTGGGCGGCATGGGTTCATTGCCAGGCGCGGTGCTGGCCGGGTTCTTGCTGGGTATTTTGGAGAGCTTTGCCTCGACAACCTGGGCAACCACTACGATCCCGGGCATCAATCAGATCATCATCTACCTTGTCGCCATCATCGTGCTGCTGACACGTCCACGCGGTCTAATGGGCCGCAAGGGCGTGATGGAGGAATAAGCCCATGCTGGGACTAAACAAAAAAGACACCGGCCTGCTGATCATCGTTGCAATCCTGACATTGCTGGCCCCCTTCATCCTGAACCCGTTCCCCGAAGGCAGCGCCATGGCGCAGTTCAATGCGGGTTACCCGGATCTGATGCAAAGGTTCGTGATCTTTGGCATCTTCGCCATCGGCTTCAACATCCTGTTCGGTTTGACGGGATACCTGTCTTTCGGTCACGCGGCCTTTCTGGGGGTGGGGTCTTATTCCGCCGTTTGGATGTTCAAGCTACTCAGCTACAACATCATTCCGGCCATTGCGCTAAGTGTGGTCGTCGCCGGATTGTTTTCGCTGCTGATCGGCTTTGTCAGCCTGCGCCGGTCAGGAATTTACTTTTCAATCCTGACACTGGCCTTCGCGCAGATGAGTTTTGCGCTGGCTTATTCGGTGCTATCGAACCCCAAGTTTAACCTGACGAACGGGGAAACCGGCCTGCAAGTCTATGCAGATGATCCGCAGATCCTGCAGGGCGCCAATGCGCCGGACCTGCCGCACCTGTTCGGCTTGCCGATGCGTGCGACCTACACAATGGACGTAGGCGCGTGGAGCTTTGATTTCAACGCGGGCTATTACCTGTGCGCGGTTGTTCTGATGGTGGTGTTCTACCTGTCTATCCGCATCTTCCGGTCGCCCTTTGGCATGATGTTGCGGGCGGTGAAATCAAACCAACAGCGGATGAATTACACGGGTTTGAACTCGAAGCCTTACACGCTGGCGGCCTTTGTAATCTCGGGCATGTATGCCGGTCTGGCCGGTGGTCTGATGGCCGCGATGGACCCGCTGGCTGGTGCTGAACGGATGCAATGGACAGCCTCGGGAGAGGTGGTCCTGATGACTATCCTTGGCGGCACCGGAACACTGATAGGTCCGGTTCTGGGTGCTGGATTTATCAAGTATTTTGAGAACATCTTCTCGAAGATCAACGATAACGTCCTGCACAGCTGGTTCGCATTCCTGCCTGATGGGCTGGAGGATGCGGTTGTCTTCGTGATCCATCCGTTCATCGGAAAAGGTTGGCATTTGACGCTGGGCATCCTGTTCATGCTGGTCGTCATCTATCTGCCAGGCGGTCTTGTCGAAGGTGGCCAACGATTGCTCAACCGCTTTAAGCGCAAGAAATCTAATACCGACGATGCAACGTCGGGCAAAACAGAACCGGCCGAGTAGGGGGCGAACCATGGCAATTCTAAGAGTCAAAGATGTCAGCAAGCGCTTCGGTGGTCTCAAGGCGCTGACGGATGTAAACCTCAATGTCGAAGAGAACTCGGTCCACGCCATCATCGGTCCCAACGGTGCAGGTAAGTCGACGCTGTTGAATTGTTTGGTGGGCAAGCTGATGCCGGACACCGGGTCCGTTTTGTTCAACAACAATTCGGTACTTGGGTTGGAGCCGTTCCAGATTAACCAGATGGGCATCAGCCGCGTGTTTCAGACGCCCGAGATATTTGGCGAGCTGACGGTGATGGAAAACATGTTGATCCCGATCTTCGCAATGCGGGATGGGGCTTTTCGGATGCACGCCTATGAGACCATCGCCAATGAAAAGGCGGTTGTGGAACAGGCCGAGGCGATGCTGGAAGAGATGAACATGGCTGACAAACGCGAAATGCACGCCGCTTCGCTGTCTCGTGGTGACAAGCGGCGGCTAGAGATCGGCATGTGCCTCAGTCAGAACCCGCGCTTGCTGCTGTTGGACGAACCCACGGCGGGCATGGCGCGGGCTGATACCAACAATACCATTGATCTGCTGAAGCAAATCAAGGACGAGCGCGACATCACCATCGCGATCATTGAACATGACATGCACGTGGTCTTCAGCCTGGCCGAACGCATCACGGTCTTGGCGCAAGGCACTCCCCTGGTTGAAGACACGCCTGAAAACATTCGTGGCAACCCAAAGGTCCGAGAGGCCTATTTGGGCGAAGCAGCGTAAGGAAAAGCTATGAACGAGAAACCTGACTTTTCGAAAAACGCGAACAGGGCCAGTACCGCACCTGCGTTTCTTTCGGTGTGGGATATGCATTCATACTACGGAGAAAGCTACATAGTTCAGGGCGTCAGCTTCAATGTACATGAAGGTGAGATTCTAGCTCTTCTTGGGCGAAACGGCGCTGGCAAGACCTCGACGCTCCGTTCCATCGCAAGGGTCGGAGAGCCGGAAGTAAGGCATGGCGAAATCTGGCTGGATCACCAACCGCTGCACAATATGACAAGTTACGAAGCGGCTGCTGCGGGTCTTGGTCTTGTCCCGGAAGATAGGCGAATTATTCCGGGCCTAACTGTCGAAGAAAACCTGCAGCTTGCGCAAATCGCGCCGCCGATTGGATGGTCGTTGGAAAGGTTATACGAGTTGTTCCCGCGCTTGGGCGAGCGCCGCAAACAAGAGGGAACTACGTTGTCCGGCGGCGAACAACAGATGCTGTCAATCGCCAGAGCACTGGCCAGAGACATCAAGGTCTTGCTTTTGGATGAGCCTTATGAAGGTTTGGCCCCTGTCATCGTCGACGAGATCGAAAAAACGCTTATTCATGTCAAGCAACAGGGCATGACCACGATCATCGTCGAACAGAACGCCGTTCGTGCTTTGGAACTGGCGGACCGGGCGATTATTCTGGATACTGGGAGCATTGTGTTTGACGGGACTGCGAACGAGGTGCTGGAAGATACCAATCTTCGGGAAGAGTATCTGGCGATATAAGTATCCTGTTTAGCCGCATGAAAAGTCTAAAGATATTAGGCTTTTCAGGTGCTTGAAATTCGCTGATTTGGGCGGTTTCGGATAAACCATTGCCCGTCTTTCAAAGACAGTTAAACCTGCTGGCCACGCACGTCACCAACCCATTCTGTGTGGGGGTTGGCCTTCACTTCCTCGAGCATTTTTAGAACTTCGGCTTTCCAACCAGCCTTGATCTTTAAGGCCAACTGAGACGGCGGGCGGTGAGCGGGTTCAAGGATCGCATATTCATACCTGAGCGGATTGTCCAAAGGCACGAACACAACCTTGTCGTTGGACAGGTTCATCTCACGTTCCGTTGCGACGGTCAGCGGATCAACTATCGTGCAGCACTGGCCCGAACTTACAAACGGAATGAGCGGTAGGAAATACTGACAGGTCACGGTCGGGTTATAGTTGGCGGATATGTCCTGAAACTCTCGCCGGACTTTGCGCTGAAACGGATGGGTTGCGTATAGCCCGCCCATCGGCGTTCCGTCCAAATCGGAAATCGTAATGCTGTCCTGGGACGCAAGCGGATGATCGCAATCTATTGCGCAGAAACAGTCTGCCTGAATCAGTTCGACCGAATATTGTGCTTTTCGCCCGGCTGAATGCTCGAAATCAGCAAAGCCGAAATCGATATTCTGCGTTCCCGCAAGTTCCATAATTTGCGGAGAGCTCCGCGAGGACAACGTGATTTGAATGTCCGGGTTTTCACCCACCGACTGACTGATGAACCGCGGGAACAAAAAGGCCGAAGGGCCCGGCATCGTTGCGATATTCAGGCTGCCGGAATGCCCTTTGATCAAACCCTCCATGGTGTTTGAGATCGTTGACAGGCGATCCAGAATGCCTGCGGTCTCGGCCAGAAGGTAATGCGCCTCGGGGACCGGAACCAGCCGACGTCCTTTGCGTTCAAACAATGTCAGGCCCAAAGATTTTTCGAGGTTCTTGAGGGCAAGGCTGATAGCAGGCTGCGTCCGATGCAATTTCTTGGCAGTCTGAGAGATGGAGCCGGACTCCATCACCTCGCGAAAAACGGTGAGTTGGGTGAGGTTCATGTTCAATGTATAAGTTAAAATTTAATTTTGTGAAATATAACAAATTTGTATTTATGAGAATTGCCTTTACGCTTGCAGGATCGAAGTCGGGCGAACCGAATCCGACGTTCCAACTTGGGAGATGACAATGAAACTAGTGAAATGCTTGACTGGACTGGCTTTGGCTGGCGCGCTGGCCGCACCGGCGTTGGCGCAGGACCCGACCTTTTTCCGCATCGGCACCGGCGGTGCTGGCGGAACCTACTTCCCCATCGGCGGCACCATCGCAAACGGTATCTCGGCCCCTCCGGGTTCCCGCCCCTGTGAAGAAGGCGGCCAGTGCGGTGTTCCTGGTCTGATCGCGATTGCACAATCGACCACCGCGTCGGTGTTCAACAACGCGGCTGTTCAGAACGGTGAGTTGGAAGCTGGCCTTGCGGCGGCGGATGTCACCCGCTCGATGTATCTGGGTGAGGGCAAGTTCGAAGGCAAACCGCACCCCAAGCTGCGCATTGTCGCCAATCTGTTCCCCGAAGACCTGCACCTGGTGCTGCCCGCCGGATCGACGATCAACGATCTGGGTGATCTGGAAGGCAAGCGTGTCGGTATCGCGCAGGCTGGCTCCGGCACGCAGGTTGCCGTGCTGCAGATGCTGGACGCCTGGGGTGTTAACCGTGACAACATGGACGAAGCCGAACTGAACAACAGCCAAAGCGCCGAGCGTTTGGCCGATGGTCAGCTGGACGCCTACTTCTATGCCGCAGGCTGGCCGGTTGCCGCGATGGTACAGCTGTCCTCGACCAAGGGTATGAACCTGCATTCCTTCAGCGACGAAGATCTGGCCAAGATCAACGAGATCATTCCGGCCTATATCCCCTCGGCCATTCCGGGTGGTGTTTATGAAGGTATCGATGGCGAAACCAAGACCCCGGCGGTCAGCGCGATGCTGGTTGTGTCCTCGGACCTGTCGGATGATCTGGTCTATCAACTGACCAAGGCGATGTGGAACGACAACACACGCAAGCTGCTGGACAATGGCCATGCCAAAGGCAAGCAGATCACGCCGGATACCGCGCTGGACGGCGTCGAAGCGCTGGGCGTTCCGCTGCATCCGGGTGCCGAGAAGTTCTATAAAGAAGCTGGGCTTCTTCAATAATCAAATCTCACCGTAACCTATCGTCCGGTGCCCCATTTCGGGGCACCGAACACTTGAATTATGCGAAATCAGGGGGCCATCATGACCGAGACCCAGAAACTTGATGACCACGAACTGACGGCCGAAGAACTTGCGGCCATCGAAGAACAGTTCGACGAAGGCGCCGCTGTTCGGCAGGTCACACCAACCACCGGTAAGGTCCTGCGCGTTGTTGCCCTGATCTTTGCGTTTTACGAATTCTTTACTGCCGGGTTCGGCCTGCCTGCCGACCACTGGCATATGGGCATCTATCTCGCCCTGCTGTTCATTCTGGTTTACGCGACCATTCCGATTATCGGATCGCAAAGCCTGTATGCGCTCAAAGTCAGCCGGTTCCGCATCGGCAACATCCCCCTTTACGATCTGGTCTTCATGGCGCTGGGCATCATTGCCGCGCTGTACGTCGGCTTCGCCTGGCGTGGCATTCCCTTTTTGGGGATCGAGGAGCAGACGTTCCGAATGGGCAACCCAAACGGCTATGACGTGTTCCTGGGCGTCGTCATCATTCTGCTGGTGCTAGACATCGCGCGCCGCACGCTGGGTTGGGTTTTGCCGCTGATCATCTGTGTATTCATTTCATACGCGCTGCTGGGGCCGTATTTCCCCGGTCTGCTGCAACATCCCGGTGTGAACTTCAAAACTTTCGTGTCGTCGATGTATTTCCCGCAAGAGGGTATTTATGGCGTCACTCTGTGGGTTGTCTCAACAATCGTGTTTCACTTTGTCCTGTTCGGCGTGATTGCGCAGCGCACAGGTCTGGGACAGCTTTTCATCGATAACGCCACGATTTTGGCGGGCCGCTATACTGGCGGTCCGGCAAAAGTGTCGGTGGTATCCTCGGCCTTCTTCGGCACGATCTCGGGTTCTTCGGTGGCCAACACCGTATCAACCGGCGCGCTGACTATCCCAAACATGAAGCGCCTAGGATACCCCGGCCATTTTGCAGGCGGGGTCGAGGCCGCGTCTTCGGCTGGTGGTCAAATTACACCGCCGATCATGGGCGCTGCGGCGTTTATCATGGCCGAGTTCCTTGAGGTTCCGTACACCACCATCGTGATTGCGGCGATCTTCCCAGCGATCCTGCACTATGTCGGCGTCTTCGCCGTTGTGCATCTGATGGCGCGTAAACTGAACCTGCAGGGTCTGGCCAAAGAGCAGTTGCCGCAGCTCAAGGCTGTCTGGGCCGAAGGCTGGGCTAATATTGTGCCTCTGATCGGTTTGCTGGTGGTTCTGTTCACCGGTTACACGCCGTTCATGTCAGCTTTCTGTGGTATCTCGCTGGCGGTGATTGCGGGCATGTCGCGGATCAAGCAACCTCCGACTTTGATCTACGCAGCCGCCTTCCTGGCCTTTGTCCTTTGGAAATTCTCGGATGGCGGATTTGATCTGACCATGACGGCCATTCTGTGCGGACTTTCGGTTGTCGCAACGCTCAACCCGCAAAAACGGATCGAAGTGCCGGAGATGCTGCAGGCGGTCGAGTTGGGCGTGAAATATTCGCTGGCCGTGGGTGCGGCTGCTGCAGCAGTGGGCATCGTGGTCGGAGTGATCAACACTACCGGCATCGGGTTCCGCATCGGGTTTATGGTGACGCAGGGCGCAGGCAATCTGGCGTCGGATCTGTACAACATGATCTCGTTTGGCAGCTTCCAACTGTTTGCGATGGAAGACCTGCAACTGTTCATCTCGCTGGTCTTCATCGCCATCGTCTGCATCCTGATGGGCGCGGGTATCCCCACCACGGCGCTGTACATCATGCTGGTGTCCGTCGCCCAGCCTGCGCTGGCGCAGCTTGGTGTCCCGCCGATCGCTAGCCACCTGTTTGTGCTGTACTATGGGGTGGTCTCGGAAATCACGCCGCCAGTCTGTACCTCGGCCTATGCGGCAGCGGCCATTGCGAACTCGAACCCGTTCCGTACCGGGCTATCTGCCTTTACGCTCGGGTTGGGCAAGGTGATTGCACCGATGGCTTTTGTCTATGCGCCGGTTCTTCTGTTTGTGTCTTCGACCGGGTTTGACCTGTGGGAATTCACCTATACGGCATCAAGCTGTATCGCCGGGGTTATCGCCCTGTCCGCAGCCGTCGTGGGATACTGGCTGAGCCCGTTGAACATGGTGTCGCGTATCCTGATGGCGGTCGCCGGGGTCATTTTCGTGGCGCCGACCCTGACTGCCGATCTGGTCGCGCTGGCCGTGGCTTCGCCAGTCATCATCACGCAGTTGATCGCCCGCAATCGCAGTCATTCGGCGGCCTGATGAAATGACAGAACAAGTCACCATTATCGGTGCCGGCATCGTCGGCATCTGCTGCGCCTTGTCGCTGCAAGAGCGTGGCATTCCGGTCCGGCTTGTCGATAGGGGCGAGCCGGGTCAGGAAACCTCGTTCGGGAATGCGGGTGTGGTGTCGCCCTGGTCGATTATCCCGCAGGCGATGCCGGGGATCTGGAAGAAGCTTCCCCAAATGCTTTTGGATCCGAAAAGCGCGCTTTCGGTGCGGCCCAATTTCTGGCCAAAGATGATCCCCTGGGGTTTACGTTTTTTGGGCAATTCCGGCGAAAAGACCGTTCGCGAAGTGTCGGATGCGATGGATCTTTTGTGTCGCCCGTCAATTGACCTGTACCGTCGGCACCTGCAAGGCACTGGCTGCGAAGATCTGATTACCGACAGCTACTATGTTCATGCGTTCCGTCGTCCCGAACAGGCTGATTTGGAAGGTCTCGACTATCTTATCCGTCAGGAAAAAGGTGGTGATCTTGAGCGTGTTGACGGGCACGAACTACTGCGTCTTGAACCTGCGCTGACGTCCGAATTCAAAGCGGCGGTGCTGATCAAAGGTCAGGCCCGTTTAACCTCGCCGGGGCGCGTTGGCGCGGTTCTGGCGGAAAAAGCCCGCACGCAGGGGGCAGAGATCGTAAAGACCGAGGTCACTGGACTGACCTTTGTCCAAGGTGGCGGATGGCATCTGTCCACACCGCAAGAAACGCTGCTCGCGCGCAACATTATTCTGGCGGCTGGCGTATGGTCTGCTGAATTTTTGAAACCGCTGGGTCTAACCGTTCCGCTTGTCGCTGAGCGGGGATACCATGTTCAGTTTCAGAACCCTGCTGCCAGCCTGAACAATTCGGTCATGGATGTGGATGCAAAGGTCGTTGCCAGCTCGATGGTCGATGGGCTTAGGGTTGCCGGAACGGCCGAGTTTGCAAAGGTCGACGCACCGGCCGATCCGCGCAAAGAAAAAATTTTGACAGAGCAAGCCAAGGCGATGGTGCCGGATCTTGATACCAGCCAGGCACAGTTCTGGATGGGTCGGCGGCCTTCATTCCCAGACAGCCTTCCTGCGATTGGGCAACTTGACGGGCAGGCCGGGCTTTTTACGGCGTTCGGGCATTCCCATTATGGCCTGATGATGGCCCCTAAAACCGGCGAACTGGTTGCCGATCTTGTGTCGGGACGCAAGCCCAACGTCGATCTGGCGCCATTTTCACCGACCCGGTTTTGAACTTGCGGCACACTCACGTTGAAAGGATTTGAATACCATGCCGATTTATGAAGGCGGTCAGAATATCTGTGGGGCCTCAATAGGCGTTCTTTGTCTTGAGAGCTATTTCCCCAAACCTCCGGGGCATATCAAGAATCCGTCCAGCCTGCCGTTTCCGGTCCTTTATGAAATGATCGACGGCGTTACTGTCCCGACCCTGCTGAACAACCCCACACCCGAGCTGCTTGACCCATTCATCAAAGGTGCGCAGAGGCTAGAAGCTGAAGGCGTACGAGCCATTACCGGCAGCTGTGGTTTTCTCGCCCTGTTTCAGAAGGAACTGGCAGCAGCAGTGTCTGTTCCTGTATTTGCGTCCAGCCTGATCCAGGTGCCTCTGGCCTTTCACATGACCGGAGCCAAGGCGCCGGTGGGCGTGGTGACCGCAGATGCATCGGCACTGACGGACCGGCATTTCGAAGGCGTCGGAGCGGCTGGTATTCCCGTGGTCGTACAAGGGTTGGAGCACACCAGTGAATTCGCCGAAGTGATCCTGCGCAACACAAGAACCCGTATGGACACCGATCTGATCGAGGCCGAATTGATGGATGCAGTGCGCAACCTGAAGCGGCAGTCGCCTGACATCCGGTCCATCGTTCTGGAATGCACCGATCTGCCGCCCTACGCCGCGCGGATTCAGCAAGAATTTCAGCTGCCAGTATTTGATCTGACGACATTGGCTCAGATGGCGCATTCCGTTGCCACGCGCAGCGCGTATTCCGGGATCATGCCCTGGACGTAAAAATCTGCAGGCCAGGCGCTTCGTGCCATATCGGAAAGGCATGGACCCCGGTCCGCAATTGCGGATATGCCAATCCTTGCAAGGGGTGACAATGACCAAGGGGGTGTGGAAGTGTCTGTCGAACTATCCATCCTGATGGTCGCCATCTGCTTAGGCGCAGTACTTCAGGTCGGGGTAGGGATCGGGTTCAGCATCATTGCAGGCCCGCCAATGATGATCATGTTGGGTACATCGACAGCTGTGCCCGTTTTATTGCTGTTGAACACCATTGTGTCCGTGGTCGCCACTGACCGGCGCATCCTTGCGATCGAACGAAAGACAACCCTCATCGGCATTGCCGGTTGCCTTGTCGGTGTGATCGCTGGCCTGGCAATCTACCCGTTTCTAAGCGACGTGTTCGTTCTGACCCTGACGGCCTGCTTGCTACTGATCGGGTTGATTACAACCCTTATCCCGTTTCACCGCGCCATTGGTACGGCGGGTTTCTCAGCCGTGTCAGGGTTATCCGGGCTTGCAACCGTTTGGGCAGCGACGCCCGGGCCCCTGATGGTGTTCGGTCTGATTGCGAAAGGTCATCAGGCCAAGGAAGTCGCGAAGCTGGTCCAACCCATTGCTCTGGTCGCCTATGGCACCGCGTTTTTGCTGCATAGTTTGTCTTCGGTGCAGACAAACCCGTTCGGGCCGCAGTTATGGGCGTTCGCTTCGGTTACTTTGGTCGGTAGCCTGATCGGCCGCGCCATCGGCCCGTACTTGCCGCAACCACTTATCACTGCTGCAATTCGGCTGGTTTCGCTGATTGCCTGCTGTGTTCTCTTTCAACGTGCCTATGCGATGGCTTATCTCTGAGGGGCAAATGATGACACGCACTGATATACTGGCCCAATTCCCACGCGCTAAGCTTATGTCCGGCCCAACGCCGCTGGAGCGCCTGAACAAAATGTCCAACGAACTGGGCATTGATCTGTGGCTGAAACGCGATGACCTGACGGGGCTTGGTTTTGGGGGAAACAAGACACGGCAGCTCGAATTCTATTTCGGTGACGCCATACAGCAAGGCGCTGATACTGTTCTGATCACAGGTGCGGTCCAATCCAACTATGTGCGTTCCGCCGCCGCAGCAGCTGCACGGTTGGGCATGCAGTCGGTCCTGCAACTGGAAGAGCGTGTGCCAGACATGGCCCCCGACTATTACACCTCGGGGAATGTTCTGTTGGCCAAAATACTCGGCGCGGAACACATGAGCTATCCTCTGGGTGAGGACGAAGCCGGCGCAGATGCAGCCCTGCATGCGCGCGCGGATGAGTTAAAGGCACAGGGGCGCAAGCCTTACGTCATTCATCTGGGGCTACATCACCCTCCGTTGGGTGCTTTGGGGTATGTCGCAGCGGGTCAGGAACTGTGCCAGCAGATGCGTGATTTTGATGCGGTTGTCGTGCCGTCGGGCAGTGGGGCGACACATGGTGGCTTGCTAACCGGCGTCGCGCTGTCAGAGGTGTCCGCGCCGGTCTTCGGTGTCTGCGTGCGTCGCGGCAAAACCCAACAGCATGCGCGCATGGAAACTGTCCTGCAAAAGCTGGCAGATTTGCTGGGCATCGAAGCGGACCCTCTGAAAGACAGAATTGAGGTTATGGACGAGGCCTTGCCCCCGGGTTACGGCAAGTTGAGCGCTAAGACACAAGCCGCATTGCAAAAGATGGCCCGGACAGAAGGAATATTCCTTGATCCCGTTTATACCGCAAAGACCTTTGCGGGGTTGTTGCATTTGGTTGAAACAGGGAAAATTCAACAAGGACAGAAGGTTGTCATGCTGCATACCGGAGGATTGCCTGCGCTGTTTGGTTACCAAAGCGAGTTGTTGGGCAGCCTGCAGTAAGACGGCCTGCTGCTTATGGGGTGGCGTCTGCAAGCCAATCCATAATATTCAAAGCAGCCGCATTGCTTTGCGCGCGCTCTGTCAGGCACACGAAGTACCCCCGTTCAGTATTTAGGCGCCGTGAGGTCACCGGCGTCAATTGCCCAAGGTCAAAATGGTCCTGCAACAGTGTTTGCCATCCCAGGATCACACCATCCCCGTTCAAAGCAGCCTGCAGGTAGACCATGAAACTGGTAAATTTCCGCTCGGACACTGGCGGGGGCGGTGTAAGGCCAGTATCTGCGAAGAACGTATTCCAGTCGTCGGTGTGATTGCCCATTGTAAGGTGGAGAAGCGGGCTTTGCGCCAGGGCCGCCAGGGTGTCAGGGATGGTGTTCGCGACTTCAGGATGCGCCACTGCAACCATGGTTTCCTGAAAGATCAGGCGGTGCCTGATCCCCGGCAACCTGTCCGGGTGGTCAAACGCAATGATGATGTCGGCACCAGACCCATATGCGTTGTTTTGGTCCCGGGAAATCAACTCGACTGAGATTTCGGGATGCGCGGTACGAAAGGCAGGCAGGCGCTGCATCAAGTAACAGCTGGCGAAGCCAATGGTGGTGTTGACGGTGATAACATCTTTGTCCGGACGGCGGCAAATCTGTTCTGCCGCGCTGCTAACTTGTAGAATGCTGCTGGCAACGGCGCGGAACAGAACTTCGCCTTCGCGTGTTAATGAGACGTTGGGGCGGGTCCGATTTAACAGTCTGACGCCAAGTTCCGTTTCAAGCGCGGCAACGCGGCGGCTGATTGCCGGTTGCTGAACATTCAGTTCTTGCGCGGCACGCGTAAAGCTGCGGTGTCGTGCAGCTGCCTCAAAAGCGGTAAGTAGTTTCCAATTTGGCGCGGCCATATCATTCCTCAATGGAATGTCGAGTATAAGGTTTTTCGATCTTTCCGGAAAAAACAAGCGGAATTAGCATTCTTGAAGAATAACAGCATTCCAAGAATGAGGTGCATTATGAAAGTGCAAATAGCAGTTCATTGTGATCCGCAATCACGGATGCGGGCCGAAGCATTGGATCCGCCGTGCCAGGCGCCGGATGAAGGTTTTTCTGAATGAAAACCACGGGTATCATCCTGTTAAACAAAGGTGTGCCATGACCCGACCCGCCCTTTGTCGGTTGGCCCGCTTTGTGGTCGACGATCCGCTTACGCCCGACCCGGATACCCTGGCCGTGCTGCGCGATGGGGTGATCGATACGCTGGGCTGCATTCTGGCAGGTGTAAGAACCGAAGTGGCCTTCAAAGCACGCGCAGCAGTGCAGGCTATGTCAGTGGAAGGCGGGGCTGAGGTGCTGGGTGCCAAAATGAAAACCTCGCGCCCGCATGCCGCGTTTCTGAATGCAGTTGCGGGACACGCGCTGGACTTTGACGATTGGGAATTGCCCGGCAATACGCATCCGACCGTTGTTTTGCTTCCCGCGATGCTGGCTGTTATGGGGTCAAAGGCAACGGGTCGTGATCTGGCGCAAGCTTATTTGGCGGGGTTTGAAGTCATCGCACGTCTGGGTGAGGCGTTGAATTTCGAACATTACGACGCTGGCTGGCATTCTACCGCGACTTTTGGGGCTCCGGCCGCTGCTGCAGCTTGCGCGCGATTGATGGGGCTGGACGCATCGGAAACGACCCATGCGATGTCTCTCTCAATCAGTGCGATTGGTGGATATACCTGTCAGTTCGGCTCTAATGCCAAGCCGGTTCAGGCGGGGTTCGCTGCGCGAGCAGGGGTCGAGGCCGCCTGTTTGGCTCGCGCCGGTGTCACCGGTCAAGCACATGTGCTGGATCATGAGCGGGGGCAGGCGGTTTTGATGGGCGGGCTTGTGCCTGATCGGTTGCAGGCGGCGCTGGGCAAACTGGGAACGGGATACGCTCTGGTCGAATACGGGCTGGTTCTGAAACCCTGGCCAAGCTGCGGGTATACCCATCGGATCATGACCTGCGCACGTCGCCTTTGTGACCGGATTGATCCGACGAAGATCACCGCGATTGACCTTTATGTGCCCGATTTTCACGCCGCCGTGCTACCATTCGTGCAACCCAGGTCCATCCCAGAGGCTCTGTTCAGCCTGCCATTTGTAGCGGCTATGGGGTTGGTAAATGGTAATTTGACGCTTGCCGATCTCACGCAGCAGGCGTGGAAGAAACCGATGATTGAACGCCTGATTGGCAAGTCTCGCGTGCATGCTTTTGCGCCCAATCAGTCCGGTCAAAACTATTCGGCCAAGGACCCAGACCGGCTTGTGGTGACGTTCCAAGATGGGCAGATCATCGAGGAAAGCTGCAGCTTTCCCACAGGTGCGCCGCAGTCGCCGATGTCACAATCACAGCTTTGGGAGAAGTTTGCGGCCAATACCGGGCCAGTGCCCGAAAGCTGGGTCGAAAAGTTGCGGATCTGGCCCGAGCTACCTGCCGTGTCCTCGTTGTTCTGCCGTCAGGGAGAATACGCATGAGCCGCGTAAGATCAGGACGGGCCGCCCGCAAGGCTCAGCGAAAGGGTGGGGCGGGAACTGGCTTAACCACCGCGATCTGGCCGGGCATCGAAGGTGGGCGATATCGCCCAATCTCAACTGAGGGGATTGCGGCCATCCACAAAACCACACTTCGCATTCTGGCCGAGATTGGCATGGCCAACGCGACGCCCCGCTGTGTCGACACCGTCGTTGCTGCCGGGGGATTGGTTTCGGATGCTGGTCGGCTTTTGTTTCCGTCCAAGTTGGTGGAGCAAGTGTTAACAACGGTTGGCCGGGGTTTCACGTTGTACGGTCAACGGCCGGAATACGACCTTGATCCAAGCGGTACGCGCATCCACCTTGGTACCTCGGGCGCGGCGGTCCATATCGTCGACAGCGCGACAGGTGAGGTGCGCGACAGCACGCTGAAGGACCTGCACGACATGGCGCGGTTGGCCGAAGCGCTGCCCAACATTCACATGTTTCAGCGCACCGTGGTCGCCCGGGATATTCCTGACACGCATGCAATGGAGATGAGCACGGCCTTCGCCTGCGCAGCGGGTACCGCCAAGCCAATCGGAACGTCCTTCAGTTCTGCCGAAACAATGCGTGCGGCGATTGAGATGTTCCATATGATTGCGGGCGGCGAAGCGGCTTGGCGGGCAAGGCCGTTCTGCTGTGTTTCCACGTGTTTTATCGTGCCGCCCCTGACTTTTGCTGCCGAAGCACTGGGAATAATCGAATGCGCAGCCGAGACCGGGACACCGTTAAAACTGGTGTCGGCAGGGCAGGCGGGTGCGACAAGCCCCGCGCCTTTGGCGGGCGCCGTTGCTCAGCAAACAGCCGAAGTTCTGGCCGGGTTGGTCTATCTGAACCTGCTGAATCCCGGGCACCCGGCGTTATTTGGTGCCTTGCCCTTTGTCAGCGACCTACGCACCGGCGCGATGTCCGGTGGCAGTGCCGAGCAGGGCGTGCTGATGGCGGCCTGTGCGCAGATGGCGCAATATTATGGCATTCCCTGTGCGGTGAGCGCGGGGATGACGGACAGCAAGCTGCCAGACTTTCAGGCAGGGTATGAAAAGGGCATCACCGAATTGCTCAGCGCGTTGGCGGGGGCCAATCTGATTTACGAAGCCGCTGGCATGTACGGCTCGCTTCTGGCGGCGAGCAAGGAAAGTTTTGTCCTGGATAACGACCTGATTGGATCGGTGATGCGTGCGACACGCGGGTTTGAGATCACCGAGGATGCGCTCGCCTTCGATGTGATCCGCGACATGTGCCTGAACGGTCCGGGGCATTTTCTGGGCGCGAGTCAAACCCTGGGCCGCATGCAAAGCGACTATTACTATCCCGCACTTGCGGATCGGACGACACCACAGGCGTGGTCCGATGCAGGATCACCCAGTCAGATCGATTCTGCACGCGTCCGGACCGACGCGATTCTTGCCGGCGATCCAACGCCCGTGTTCGGCGTAAAAACAGCAACCGACATCGCGCAGCGGTTTCCCGAGATTGGCAGATATTTTCCATGAGAATGGGCGACGAAATCGAACCTTGGGTTTCACGGCGAGAGTTGTCGCAAAGTCCGATCCAGCACCGCCCGTACCTGCGCCCCGATTTGTGGTGCTTCCGAGGCACGGGGGCCGGCGATGTTCAGAACCGACACCGGGTTTGCCTGCAGCCACTCACTGACATGCGCGGCACTGGTCGCTATTCCTTTTCTGACATCGACGGTCAGATGTAACTTCCCAGTTTCTTCAGCGAAAACAATAGTTTGCTGCGTTCCGGGGCTGATTGAGCCATCCACAAAGATCAAGGTAGCATCGCTCGATAAGACATTGCAGCGGGTGCGTTCCACAACGTCTTCGGAGTGCGTTTCGGTCAGACCGTCGAATTGGGCCGGAATCCTTCCATCCTCGTTCATGCGCCCTTTGGGGACCCAGCCACCGTATGCAAAACCGTTTTGGCGTGCGAACTCCAAAGCAGCCATATCTACGCCAGTCTGTCCACCTGAGACAATTTTCATGACTCACGCCCCTATTTGTTGTGGTCTAGATTAGTCAGGTTGCCGGTGTACCGCAAACCGGCGAAATTCAAAGGGCTGGAGGTATTCACCCCTTGCGCGAAACGGATTTTGAGCGGTTCATGGGATCGTCAAACTGTCACCTGAAGGTCGGTTTGTCGCCTTGGACGCAATTGCCGTACGGTCAGAGTGGTCCGAATTTGTCCTGTAGTTCCTGTACGGCTCTCAGGTAGTGCAAGAGGAACTGGGGGCTTACCGGGCAGTTCCCCCAACAGAACCAGAGAAGTGCCCGCATTCAAAAAGGCTAATAAGGCATGGCGACACAATCTGACAGCAAGGCGGTCTTTCTGACGGGCAGCCTGATGGGGCACGTGACCCGGATGTCCTTGACCACCAGTATTGGTCTTATGGCAATTTTCGCCGTTGATTTCGTCGACATGATTTTCATCTCGATGTTGGGAAACGATGCGCTGGCCGCAGCTGTTGGCTATGCCGGGACGCTTTTGTTCTTCACCAACTCGGTCAATGTTGGCCTTTCGATTGCGGCAGGGGCCCTGGTCGCTAGGGAACTTGGCGCCGGGCGGCACGAACAAGCCCGCCAATTCGGCACCAGTGTGGCTGTTCTGGGGGCCGTCGTCGGGTTGATCGTGTCTGTAATCGTCCTGTTCAATCTGACGTTCTTTCTGTCGCTTCTGGGCGCAGAAGGCGAGGTGCTGCGGTTGGCTGCCCGCTATACCTCGATCATTTTGCCAACCATGTGGGTGATGGCTGTGGCGATGACCGGTATGGCGGTTCTGCGCGCTTACGGAGATGCTCGGCGTTCGATGTTGGCCACGATTTATGGCGGTGTGGCAAACGCCGTGCTGGACCCGATCCTAATTTTTGCTGTCGGGCTGGGGCTGGATGGGGCGGCCATCGCATCGGTGATTGCGCGTATTTGCATGTTGATCGCGACGGTCAGACCGGCGGTGCGGGTACACCGCGGGTTTGGTCGGCCCTCTTTGCAGCAGCTTGGGGCGGATATTCGTCCGGTCAGCGCAATTGCCGTACCTGCCGTTCTGACCAATATCGCCACCCCCATCGGCAATGCCATCGTCATTCGCGAGATTGCACAGTTCGGAACGGATGCGGTGGCTGGCATGGCCGTGATCGGGCGGCTATTGCCCGTGGCATTTTCGGTCATTTTTGCCCTGTCCGGGGCCATTGGACCTATTGTCGGGCAGAATTTCGGGGCGGGGCAGTTCGACCGTGTAAAGCAGAGTTTTCTGGCCGGGGTCAAATTCACCGCTGTTTATGTCTGCCTGATGGCCGCCACCTTATACTTGTTGCGCGCGCCGATTGCCGATCTGTTTCAGGCGCAGGGGGAAACGCGCGCACTGATTTACCTGTTTTGTGGGCCGCTGGCCTTGGCATCGTTCTTTAACGGTGTGGTTTTTGTTGCGAATGCCAGTTTCAACAATCTGGGTCACCCCGTGTATTCGACCTGGGTGAACTGGGGGCGGCATACCTTGGGCACATGGCCCTTTGCTGTAGCGGGCGCCTATATCGCGGGGGCACCCGGCGTTCTGCTGGGGCAGGCCCTGGGCGGCGTGATCTTTGCGGGGGTCTGCTGGGTTCTGGTCCGCCGGGTCGTATCAAAACTGGCTACGCCGCAACCGATGGACCCGTTTGCCGGGCAGACCCGATTGCAGGCGCTGTTTGGGCGGCGAGGTTGGTAGATCAATCAGTTGCCCTGATTGCGCGCCTCTAGCCGTTCCAGGTTGACGACAGTCGACAGCATCAGCCGATCGTGGCTCCAATCCTCGGTCTGTTGGATCGAAGCGGCACCGAGGCCTAGAACCAGTGCAAACAAGATTGTCAGGCCTAGGAACATGAACGGCATAGATGAGTTAACCGAAGGCGCATCGGCCAGTGCGATTACGCGTTGCCGCAGAACCCGCTTAGCTTTGCCTCCCGTAACCAGAGCAACATTCAGCACACGCGGGCTGCCGCGCACAACTGTTCGGGCGCAATAGTCCAAAAGACAGCTGGTGTAGTCCTGCGTGTCGATGCCTTTGCGGGCAACGACCGATTGATCACAGGCCAACTCACGCAGGCGGTCGAACTGGTATTTTAAGACCAGATAGGCGGGGTTCCAGAAAAGAAGGGGACGCAGCAGTTCGAACCCCAGCTCCCACTCTACATCACCGGCGCGGATGTGTTGCAGCTCATGCGCAAGGGCAAAGCGCATTTCGTGCGGGGAATCCAGCAGATGGCTGGGCAGCACTACATGGCGTCGACGCAGGCCGCGTACAGCAAAGGGAACGGCGATGCGGTCGGACAGGCGGATGTCCACCTTGGCAGAGCGTCGCCAAAGAAAGCTGGTGTTCACTGTCTCGCGGATCGACAGCCCGTCGCGGATGACGCGCAGGGTATAAATCAACGCTGCCAGCGCCAACAGCGCAAGGATCACCAAAACAACGGGGTGATCCCCGCTGAACAAAACATCGACCCAACGCTGGCGTGTGTTCAGCAAGGCTTCGAACTGGGTGGCTGGCATGGCAATATCACCACGCAGATAGGCCGCCACGGCGATGTCACCGATGGCTACAGTGCCTTTTGCCGGGGTGTGAGTGGCCAGCACGGACACACCCAATGCCAGAACGGGGCTGAGGACGACGCACAGGCAAAGCGCCTTGAGCGCGCGCAGTTGCGCCACAAATCCGTGGCTGAAGGATGTTTTGGACAGAATGCCTCGGGCTGCCAGCCACACAAGCGCGGCTAACCCAAGGACCAGATTCAATTCAAGATACGCGTCGAGAACCGGTTTAACCGCTGTCATTTTGCAGTCTCCTCTCTACCAGTGCTCGAATTTCCTCCAGATCGGCTTCGCTGAGCCCTGCGTCGTCAACCAATCGCGCGACCAGTGTGGCGGGCGTGTCGTCGAACAGGGTCCGCGACAAGTTTTGCAGCGACCGCGCCTGATATCTGTCCTTCTCCAGCAGCGGCGTATAGATCAGCGTCTTTCCATCCTTGCGGCTTTCGACAAATCCTTTTTCATCGAGAATACGCAGGATGGTGGCGCCAGATGTATAAGCCAGATTGCGTTCGGCTGGCAGGCGATCAAGCACGTCACGGACCGAGCCCTGACCCAGCGCCCAGAGCTCGTTCATGAACTCAAGTTCTACTTCGGTCAGCAGGTTTGTTGTTTTTTTCTTTCGCATCGGTCTTTCGTGTCGCATTTTTTAGTATGCCTGACAGACAAGCATCCTTTCGCTGTTTCGCAAAGCTTAAACTTTCCAGAAGACGAAGATGCCCCAGCCGACGGACAGAAAAAGTGGTGTCCAGACCGGCTGACCCACCAGACCAAGCCAGGCCAGAAAGATATAGGCTGATCCCAGCAGGGTGATGAACAGCCGGTCGCCCAGCGTGGTTGTCAGGCCTAAAACACCCCGTCGTTCGATGCCGTCGCGGTACTTGAAACCTTCGAGAACGCCGATCAGGGCAATGGCCGAAAAGATGCCTACGAATACGGCCAATGTGGCCGGGGTCCAGGCCATCCAGAAATCGGGCCACAGGGGTGCGGTCCAGGAAAAGCCCTTTTCCTCTTGCTGGCCGACATTGCCCCATCCGGCCTGAGCCTGTGCAAAAGCCGTCGAGGGCAGGAAGGGAAGGATGAGTAGCAATTTTCGCATTTCGAACCTCATACACGACCCATCGCGAAACCACGCGCGATGTAGTTGCGGACAAACCAGATGACGATGGCGCCAGGGATGATGGTGAGCGTTCCGGCGGCGGCCAGCAGGCCCAACTCATACCCCGCGCTGGACGCGGTGCGGGTCATCACGGCTGCGATAGGTTTGGCCTCGACCGCGGTCAGGGTTTTGGCCAGCAGCATCTCAACCCATGAGAACATGAAGCAAAAGAACGCCGCGACGCCCACGCCCGCTTTGATGTTGGGCAGGAAGATGGTCACGAAGAAACGCGGGAAGGAATAACCATCGACATAAGCCGTCTCATCCAGTTCCTTCGGGATGCCACGCATGAAGCCTTCCAAAATCCACACCGCAAGCGGTACGTTGAACAGCGTATGCGCCAACGCCACGGCCAGATACGTGTCGAACAGGTGGATCGACGAATAAAGCTGGAAAAACGGCAGGGCGAAGACCGCCGCTGGGGCCATACGGTTGGTCAGCAGCCAGAAGAACAGCTGTTTGTCACCCAGAAACCGATAGCGCGAGAACGCATAGGCGGCAGGCAAAGCCACGCAGACAGAAAGCACCGTGTTCAGAGTCACATAGGTGATCGAGTTGATGTAGCCCCAATACCATGTTGGGTCAGTGAAGATGGTGATGTAATTTTCCAACGTAAAGGTCTGGGGAAACAGGGAAAAGCCCGACAGGATTTCATTCGTGGTCTTGAAGGACATCGCCACCAGCCAATAGATCGGTAGCATCAGGAATGCGATATAGAGGATCGGGATGATGGAACGCTTTTTCATTCTGCGTCATCCTTTGTCATCAGAGTGTAGAATAGCCACGACACAAGCAGCGTGATGGCGAAATAGATCAGGCTCATCGCGGCCGCAGGACCAAGGTCAAATTGCCCCAGCGCGATCTTCACAAGGTCGATCGAAAGCAAGGTGGTCGAGTTGCCGGGGCCGCCGCCGGTCAGAACGAATGGCTCGGTGTAGATGTTGAAACTATCCATGAACCGCAACAAGACTGCGATGGTCAGAACCGTTTTCATCTTGGGCAACTGGATATAGCGGAACACCGACCACGGGGTGGCACCGTCGATCTTGGCCGCTTGGTAGTACGCATCAGGGATCGACACGAGCCCCGCATAGCACAGCAAGACCACCAGCGAGGTCCAGTGCCAGACATCCATGACGACGACAGTGATCCAAGCCGAGATTGGCTGTTGGGTCATGTCATAATTGATGCCCAAAACGTCATTCAGAAAGTAACCCAACAGGCCGATCTGGGGCAGGGTGAAGATATTCCACATCGAGCCGACCACATTCCACGGGATCAGCATCGGTAGCGCCATAAGCACCAGACAAACCGGCACCCAGAACCCTTTGCGTGGCATCGACAGAGCCACGATGATACCCAGCGGGACCTCGATGATCAGGATCAGGAAGGTGAACAGAAACTGCCGCCCCAGTGCGGCCTGGAATCGGTCAGATCGCAAGATTTGTTCAAACCAACCAAGACCTTCCCAGAAGAACTGGTTGTTGCCGAATGTTTCCTGCACCGAGTAGTTGACCACGGTCATCATCGGCACCAGCGCGTTGAACGCGACCAGCGCCAGAACGGGTAAGACAAAGAACCATGCCTTTTGGTTTTCGGTTCTCATTGCACCCGCTCCTCGGTTGCGATCCAGCCGTCACGATAGACGCGGGATTGTTCAGGTTTGAATTGCAGAAAGACTTGTGATCCGGGCTCGGGTACACTGTGTTCGGTCACAGCCTTAAGGGCCGTGTTCCCGACCATCGCACTGACAACAAAGTGGCGGCCGATATCGGCCACTTTGGTCACATGCGCCGGGATGCCGGTGTCCCCAAAGCCCACATACTCAGGGCGGATTCCCAGGTGTGTACGGCCTCCGTCACCAAGGGTGGGACCTTCCAGCATCACCTCGTGGCCTTCGAACACGGCGCGGTCGCCTTTGGCCTCGCAGGGCAGGACATTCATACCGGGTGAACCTATAAAGTGTCCGACAAATGTGTGCTGGGGGCGTTCAAACAGTTCGACTGGAGTGCCGATCTGAACCACTTCGCCTTCCTGCATTACGACGACTTCGTCCGCGAAAGTCAGCGCCTCGGTCTGGTCGTGGGTCACATAGATCATCGTGGCCTGCACGCGCTGGTGCAGTTCTTTCAGCTTTGACCGAAGTTTCCATTTCAGATGCGGGTCGATCACCGTCAGCGGTTCGTCAAACATCACCGCGTTTACATCATCGCGCACAAGACCGCGCCCCATCGAGATTTTCTGTTTGTTGTCAGGGCTCAGGCCCGATGCGCGGGTGTTGAGCATATCCGTGACGTCCAGCATTTCGGCAATCTCATCCACGCGACGTTTGATTGTCGCTGGGTCCACGCCGCGGTTTTTCAGCGGGAAGGCAAGATTTTCACCCACCGTCATCGTGTCGTAGATCACCGGGAACTGGAACACCTGCGCAATGTTGCGTTGATCGGGGGGCAGGGCGGTGACGTCGCGGTCATCGAACAGAATCTGCCCCTCGGACGGCGTCAACAGACCCGAGATGATGTTCAGCAGAGTGGACTTGCCGCAGCCCGACGGGCCGAGCAGCGCGTAGGCCCCACCATCGCGCCAGGTCACATCGATTTCCTTTAGCGCGTAATCTTCCGGGCCTTTTGGCGTTGGCATATAGCTGTGTCGCAGGTTTGAAAGTTTGATCTGTGCCATGTCAGGCCACCCTTTTGCCGTCTTGGCCGAAATACCGGCAATGCGCCGGGTTCATGTAAAAGCTGTGATCCTCACCGACCTGATAGGGATGCACACCGGCAGCCAGCGAGACCCACGCTTCATCCCCATGTTGGAAATGCGCGCTGGAATCGGAACCGGACAGTTCAGTGACGATCACACGACCGGTCAGTTCCACATCTGCGTCCGAGGTGCGGACCGGTGTCACGCGGTGCGGACGCACAGCAACCATGTATTCTCCATCAGCCATATCCGTAACGGTCCAGCCGCCCCCGCCCGCCAGTTGCGCCTGAGCGCCAGTGACCGAGACTCGAGCCACATTGATTGGCGGGTCCGAGAACACCCGCGCAGCGGCGATGTTTTCGGGATTGCGATAGATATCAGCGGTTGGGCCGAACTGAGTAACGTGGCCGTCTTCCATCAGAGCGGTGTACCCACCTAACAGCAGGGCCTCTTCTGGTTCCGAGGTGGCATAAACCACGACGGCACCGCGACCTGCAAACAGGTCTGGTAATTGTTCGCGCAGCTCTTCGCGCAATTTGTAGTCAAGGTTCGCCAACGGTTCATCCAGGAACACGGCGCGGCTTTCTTTCGCGATGGCACGGGCCAGCGCGGTACGTTGTTGTTGCCCGCCCGACAGCTCATGCGGGCGACGGTTAAGCATCGGGCGCAATTGCAGCAGATCGGCGGCCTCTTCCACGCGGCCCTCGATCTCGGATTGCGCCATACCAGCCACGCGCAGGGGCGAGGCGATATTGTCGAAAACACTCATATGCGGGTAGTTCACGAAGAACTGGTGTACCAAGCTGATCTGACGCTTTTGCGTGTTCAGCCGTGTCACATCCTGCCCATCCATCAGAACCTTGCCCGAAGCGATCGGGTCCAACCCGGCCATCATCTTGATCAGAGAGGTCTTGCCCGAGCCCGTCGCGCCTAACAGCACGTTGAAATGGCCCGTTTGCAGCGTCAGGTTGGTGGGTTTGATATGGATGACGTTGCCAACCCGTTTGGTGGCATCTTTTAATTCGATCATGTCCGTGAGTTCCGGTCCTTCAGTGCATCGCACTGGTCTTTGGGGTGGGGATGCCTGAACCGGCACCCCCGGGTTTCAATGGTCTATTGAGCCTGCCAGCGCTGAACCAGTTCGTCATAGTTGACGGTCTGGCCTTGCGGTTTTTCGTTCTCAAGCTTGGCCTTTGGCGAACCCTCTTTTTCCAGCCAGAAGGCAGGATCCTGCGGGTCGTTCAGGCGTGGACCACAACCACCGTACACACCGGCGCTTTCGTCCGCGGCCTGCATACGGGCCATGGTGATGTCCATCTCTTCAGCCAGACGGTCCATCGCCTCTTGCGGGGTAAACGCACCCGAGTTCACGTCACCGATCTGCTGCCACCAGATCTGGGCCAGCTTCGGATAGTCCGGCACGTTGATGCCGGTGGGCGACCATGCCACACGGTCAGGCGAGCGATAGAACTCGACCAGACCACCCAGCTTGGGTGCGCGCTCGGTGAAGGACTCGTGATTGACCGAGCTGTCGCGGATGAAGGTCAGACCCACGTGGGACTTCTTCACATCGACAGTCTTGGAGGTCACGAACTGGGCATAGAGCCAAGCCGCCTGAGCACGATCCGCAGGGGTCGATTTCAGGAAGGTCCAAGACCCCACGTCCTGATAACCAACCTTCTGGCCTTCTTCCCAGTAGGGGCCGTGCGGGCTGGGTGCCATCCGCCACAGCGGCGTGCCCTCGTCATCCACGGTGTTGTTACCTTCGGATTTCGGCTTCACCATGTCGGCAGTAAAGGCGGTGTACCAGAAGATCTGCTGGGCGACGTTGCCTTGGCTAAGCGCTGGTAGCGACTGGTAGAAGTCATAGGACGCCGCACCCGGAGGCGCATAGGCCCGCAGCCACTCATCCCATTTGCGGATCGCATAGACCGCAGCGGGACCGTTTGCAGCGCCGCCGCGGGACACGGATGCACCAACAGGGTTACAGGTGCCCGCTTCCATGCGGATACCCCACTCATCAACCGGAATGCCGTTCGGCTCGCCAACGTCGCCGGCACCGGCCATTGACAGCCACGCATCGGTCATACGCCAACCAAGGTCAGGTGCGCGCTTGCCGTAGTCCATGTGGCCATAGATCGCCACTCCGTCGACTTCCTTCACGTCATTGGTGAAAAATTCGGCAATGTCTTCGTAAGCCGACCAGTTGACCGGAACACCCAGGTCATAGCCGTACTTTTCTTTGAACGCGGCTTTGTTGGCTTCGTCGTCGAACCAGTCCTTGCGGAACCAGTAAAGGTTCGCGAACTGCTGGTCAGGCAGCTGGTACAGCTTGCCGTCCGGACCGGTGGTGAACTGAATGCCCATGAAGTCATCCAGATCCAGCGTCGGCGAAGTTGTCGCCGCCCAATCGCCAGCCATCATGTCGGTCAGCGGATAGGCCAGTTGCAGGCGCGAGTGGGTGCCGATCAGGTCACTGTCGTTGACATAGCCGTCATACAGATTCCGGCCGGTCTGCAGCTGGGTTTGAACCGCCTGAACCACTTCGCCTTCACCGAGGATCTGGTGGTTGACTTTGATGCCAGTGATTTCCTCGAACGCCTTGGTCAGGACCTCGGATTCGTAAGAATGTGTCGGGATGCCTTCGGACAGGACGTTGATTTCCATGCCAGCGTAAGGCTGTGCAGCTTCGATGAACCACTGCATTTCCGACATCTGTTCGTCTTTCGACAAGGTCGATGGCTGGAATTCGTCGTCGATCCAACGTTGTGCTGCGGCTTCGTCGGCCCAAACGGGACCGTGCCCCGCAATGACGGCAGCCGCCGCCACTGCGGAAAGTAGATGTCTCCGCATCTGTCTCCTCCCAAAAATTATGGTTGTCCGGTGCTAACCGGATGACCGACAGCATCAGCGATTTTCTGCGCACCTGTCAAACTAAATTTTTAGTAAATGAAAATTCCGCCGGTTTCGAAGGGTTGATTTATCCTCGGTTGCCAATTTCTGAATTCGTTGTAAGCTGTCCTTACAATTACAAAAAATGCCACTGACCACCGTGGCGAATTTACTGAAAATCTCTTTGACGCATGGGGGTAAGTGATGTCCCGAAGCCTGTTGAAGTACACGCGTGTTCTGGAAATTGTCGGTGACACGATCAAGGTTCGGGTGCCGATTGATGGCGCGCGCGACCCAGCCGTTCGCTTCAACGATCTGGCGGTGATCGAGACGGTGGATGGCCGCAAAACTATGGCTCAGGCGATCTTAATTGATCGGGACGTGGTGACGTTGCAGGTGTTCTCGGGCACCAAGGGCATATCCACCGAGGCGACGGCGACCTTTCTTGGCCACCCAATGCAGACGCCCTATTCGGCCAACATTTTGGGGCGCGTGTTCGACGGGGCGGGGGTGGCGATCGACGGCGGACCCGACCTGACTGCCGAGCCGCGCATCGACATCGGTGGTCCGACCGTAAACCCGGCCGAGCGTGCGGTTCCCAACAAGATGATCCGCACGGATGTGCCGATGATCGACGTGTTCAACACGCTTGTCGAAAGCCAGAAAATCCCGATTTTCTCGGTTTCAGGTGAGCCGTTCAACGCCTTTCTCAGCCGAATCGGTATTCAGGCGGATGCCGATATCGTGGTGTTCGGCGGGCTGGGATTGATCTTTGATGACTATTACACGTTCCGCACCTCCTTTGAGGATGCGGGCGTGTTCTCGCGCACCGTGATGTTCGTCAATCAGGCGATGGACCCTCTGGTCGAACGCTTATTGGTGCCGGATATGGCGTTGGCCGTGGCCGAGAAATTCGCGGTGGAAGAGGGCAAGCGCGTGCTGGTTCTGATGACTGACATGACCGCTTTCGCCGATGCGATGAAAGAAGTGGGGATCAGTCAGGAACGCGTTCCATCGCAGCGCGGATATATGGGTGACCTCTATTCGCAGTTGGCGCGCCGGTACGAAAAGGCGTGTGATTTCGCCAAGGGCGGGTCGGTCACCGTGTTGACCGTGACGACAATGCCAGGCAATGACGTGACCCATCCGGTGCCGGACAACACGGGCTATATCACCGAAGGCCAGATTTACCTGCATTCGGGTGTGATCGACCCGTTCGGCAGCCTGTCGCGCCTCAAGCAGAACGTAGTTGGTAAGACGACCCGCGAAGACCACGGGCAGATTATGAACACGATGATCCGGTTTTATTCGGAAAGCCGGGACGCCGCGCAGAAGCAGGCGATGGCCTTTGACCTGTCGGATTACGATCACCAACTGCTGAAGTTTGGCGCGCTGTTCCGCAAGCGATTCATGGATATCAACGTCTCGATCCCGCTGGAGGATGCGCTTGATCTGGGCTGGAAAACCCTGGCTGAGTGTTTTGCCCCAGAACAATTGCTGATGAAGCAATCTCTGGTCGACAAATATTTCCCAAAGGATGCCGATGGCGCGGTTGCAGCTGAATAAATCGTCGCTCGCCCGCGAGCAGACGCAGCTGAAAAGCTATGAGCGGTTCCTGCCGTCACTGGACCTCAAGCGCCAGCAATTGATGGCGGAACGTGTGAAAGCCCGTGAGGAGGTGAGACGGCTAGAGGACGAGGTGCAAGACCTGGCCCAGCAGGTGGGGGCAAAGCTGCCAATGCTGGCACAGCAAAGCATCGATCTGGACGGGCTGGTGGAACTGAAAGACTACAGGGTCAAAGAGGTCAACGTGGTGGGCGTCAAGATGCCTGATCTGGACCGGATCGAGGTTGCTGTGCGCCCTTATTCGCTGTTGGCAAAACCCCATTGGGTGGATGCCGCGGCGCAGTTGCTGCATGATATGATCGAGGCGCGCCTGCGGGTCAAAGTGGCCGAAGAGCGGGTCAGGATTTTCGACAAGGCCGTTGCCACGATCACGCAGCGGGTGAACCTGTTCGAAAAGGTTCTGATCCCGCGCGCCAAGGCCAATATCAAGAAGATCCGCATCTACCTGAGTGATGAGCAGATGCAGGCCGTCGTCCGCTCGAAAATCTCCAAGCGTAAACATGCGCAAGAGGCGGCGTCATGAGTATCGCCCGCCTCAAAAAGCTCTCGCTGGTAGGACGAGCAGCGCAGAAAACCGAAACGCTTGAGGCTTTGCAGGAACTGGGGTGCATGCATGTATTGCCACTGGCCCCGCCACCATCTGAGCCGGAAAAGATCAGCGCGCGCGGTGCAAGAGATGCCTATAAGGCGTTGCGATTCCTGACAGATGTACCTGAGCCACGCCGCCAAATTCAGCGCGACACGGACTTTAATATGGATCAGTTCGTCAAGGATGTGCGCGACCTGATGCAACGCAGCCGCGACATGACAGACAGGCGGGATTTTCTGGCCGATCGCATTGCGAAGGTGCGGCCGTGGGGCGATCTGGATTTTCCGCCCGATGACGTTCTGGCGGGCAACCGGCTATGGTTCTACCAACTGCCGTTAAAGCGTCGAGATGCTTTGAATGACCTGACGCTGCCCTGGGCGATTCTGGAGCATGATCATCGGTTTATCTATGCGGTCCTGATCTCGTCGGATGAGCCCGCCGACGACATTCTGCCAGTACCGCGCACCCATACGGGGTCACTGCCCATTCATGAGCTTGAGGCCCAGTTGGAAGAGGCGGAAATTGCCATCGAAGCGCTTGAGGCCGAACGGGTCGCCCAGACCCGCTACTTGACGCTGATGCGGCGTAACCTCTCGGTGGCTGAGAGCGCGGCAGAGCTTGCCCATGCGACGCAGAAAGTGCGCGACGAAGAGGCGATGTTTGCCCTTCAGGGCTGGGTGCCAGAAGATCGCGTTGATGCCGTGTTGGACATGGCGAAGGGTAAGGACGCCGCGATTCTGATCGAGGACCCAGGCCCCGAAGACTCGCCACCCACTCTGTTGGAGCAGCCGGAAAAACGTAACGCTGCCGTAGATTTGGCGCTGTTTTATCAAGTTCCAGGTTACAAAGATTGGGACCCAAGCGTCATCGTCGCCGTGTCCTTCGCGTTCTTCTTTGCCATGATTGTAGCTGATGCAGGGTACGGCGCGACCATACTGCTGGGCTTGCTGCTGTTTTGGAAACGAATGGACGGAACTGCCGGGCAGAAATCATGGCGTCGGTACGGATTGATCATTTCGGGCGCGACGATTGTATATGGCGTTCTGGTGGGCAGTTATTTCGGTGTGTCACCGCCGGAAGGGTCGATCCTCGCCAAGGTGAAACTGCTCGATCTGAACAATTTTGGTGCCATGATGATGGTCTCGATTGTTGTGGGAGTTCTGCATCTGGTGCTGGCCAATGCACTGGCCGCCCACGCTGCCTGGGGACAGCGCAATGCGATTGCCAATCTGGGCTGGATCGCTGCACTGATTGGCGGATTTGTTTTGTGGCTCAGCTATGTGAAGGGAAACTCTGCAACACCCGGTGCGGTGATCCTTAGCGCGGGCGTTCTGGCGATCCTTTGGTTTTCCAGCGATCGCCAGATCAACAAGCCAATCGATTGGTTATGGCGTCTGATTGGCGGCATCCAAGCCCTGGCCGGAGCGATGGGGGCGTTTGGTGACGTACTCAGTTATATGCGCCTGTTCGCGCTGGGCTTGGCCTCGGCCTCGCTGGCGATCACATTCAACGATCTGGCGGTGTCAGTGATGCACGCGCTGAAGGGACCCGGGATCCTGTTCGCTCTGCTGATCCTGATCGTCGGTCACGCCCTGAACTTCGCCCTAGCGATGATGAGCGGCGTCGTCCACGGGCTGCGTCTTAATTACATCGAATTCTTTAAATGGGGTTTGCCGGACGAAGGCATCGTCTTTCGCCCGTTTGCCCGCAAGGAGGTTCAGGAATGAATGAGCTTGTTCTTACATTGGGTTGGCTGGGGATTTACGCACCGATGGCACTGGGTGCGGCTGCAAGCGCCATTGGCTGCTCCATTGCTGGTATGGCCAGCATCGGCGCCATGACCGAGACCGAGGGGGGCTATGGTCGGTTCGTCGGCGTTTCTGCCTTTCCGTCGACCATGGTGATCTATGGCATCGTCATCATGTTCACCCTGAACCGTGAGGTGACGCCTGAAAATGCGGGTGGGTTGTTCGGGATCGGCATCTTGTCGGGCATCGCCTTGATGTATTGCGGTATCTGGCAGGGCCGGGCCTGTGCAGCAGCGATCAATGCAACTAAGGAAAAGCCGGAAATCTTCGGGCTGTCGTTGGCACCGGCCGCGATCATCGAAGGCTTTGGCGTTTTCGCCTTCGTCTTTGCCTTGGTCATCAGCGCGGGGATAAGCTGATGGCACAGGATGGCATGATCTCTCACGGTGTTGACGCGCTGATCGACAAGTTGCGCAACGATGGGGTGGCCGCTGGCCAGGCGGATGCAGATAAACTGCGCGCCGATGCCAAGGCCGAAGCGGCAAAGATTCTGGCCGACGCCAAACGCGAGGCTGACACGTATCAAAAGAAGGCACGCACGGATTCTGACAACTACCGTGCAGCGGGCGAAGAGGCGCTGAACACCGCCATGCGGGATGCGGTGCTGACCATGAAAGCCGGGCTGACGGACCGCTTCCGCGAAGATGTCGAACGTCTGGTCACCAAGGAAATGGCCGATCCAGACCTGCTGAAGCAGATGATACTCGAAGTTGTGGGCCGTGCGGCAGAAGGCGCCAATCTGGACGGAAAGGTAGAAGTCATTTTGCCTGCCAAGATCGCCACGCAAGAGGATATCAAACAGAATGCCGACGATATCCAGTCTGGCAAGCTCACCAAATACGTACTGGGCCTGACCGCTGAAATGCTGCGCGAGCAGGTCGAACTGCATGCCTCGGATGATGCCGAGGGTGGCATACGGGTGCGGGCGGACGATCAAGGCGTGGCTTTGGATCTGACGGATAAAGCGGTGGCCTCGTTGCTGATGGAGCATCTACAGCCGCGTTTCCGGGCCGTTCTAGAGGGGGTGATCCGTTAGAATGCCAAACCCTGACGCCTATATCGCGCTGATCAGCAGCTTACCGGGGTCGGAGCGGTTGTTTGTCGCCAAACAGCCGCCCTTGTCGCGGTTGCGGCTGGATCGACGTTTAACGGCGCTGACACCCGAGGATGCGCGCGTTTTGAAGGTGTTGGAGCATGCTTTGAACTGGGGCGACTACGACATCGGGGTAACCGACGCGCAGGCCATTGGGCGCTGCAACGAGGCGTTGCACGATATCTCGCAGCCCACCTTGCGCAAGATGCTTATTGAGCGGATGGACTTGCGTACTGTAGTGGCCGCGCTGCGCCTGCGCAAACAGGGGGTCAGCCCACCTGCCGGATCGTTCGGTATGGGGCGTTGGGCTCGCCATATCCCTGCCAATTGGAACGACCCGAGCTTTCGATTGGAAGGTCCGATGCCTTGGATCAAGGAGGCCCAGCAACTATTGGACGCCGCAGATCCTTTGGGCTTGGAGCGGCTGCTCTTGTCGGTCAGCCACAAGCAACTGAAACGCCACGCTGCCCGCCATTATTTCGATTTCGAAGCGGTGGTGATCTACGTGCTGATCTGGAACATTTTCGACCGCTGGGCGCAAAGCAATGCGCAGGAGGCGGCCAAAAGATTTGAGCATCTGGCCCAGCAAGCCATGGCTAATGTCGCCGATATCGATTTTGACGGAGCAAACGCATGACCGCCCCAACCTCTGCCAAACAGACCGCCACCGCCCGTGTCGTCTCGGTGCAAGAGGGGTTGGTGCAGATACGGGCCAACCATGACGCCTCGGGCCAGCCCGGGCAGTTGGTCAAGAACGAAGTGGTCTTTATTCTGCCAACACGCCCCGGGCCAGGTGGGCGGCTGGAACGCCTGAAGGCCGAGGTGCTGCGGGTGCGTGGTGATACGGCGGATGTGCAGGTCTATGAAAGCACCGACGGGGTTGCCGTGGGTGACCCGGTCGAACAATCTGGCCAATTGCTGTCGGTCGAGCTGGGGCCGGGTTTGTTGGGGCAGGTGTTCGACGGGTTGCAATCGCCTTTGCCCAAAGTAGCGGCTGATTTTGGCACCTTCCTGCCCCGCGGGGCTGATGTCGCTCCGCTGGACGATCAGGCAAAATGGTCGTTCAGCCCTTCGATCAAGGTCGGGGATACGGTGACCGCCGGTGACAGCATCGGAACGGTCCCCGAGGGACATTTCACCCACAAGATCATGCTGCCGTTTAACTGGATGGGCGATTACAAGGTCATCTGGGTACAAAAAGGCGCGGCCACGATCCACGACATAATGGCCCGTCTGGAAGATGAGCAAGGCGGCGAACACACGCTGACCTTATGCCAGAAATGGCCAGTGCGGCGACCTTTATCGGAAAGCATTCTGAAACGCACGCTGTCCGAGCGGTTGTATCCGACCGAACCGGTCCTGACCTCTCAGCGCCTGATCGACACGTTCTTTCCCATCGCACGCGGGGGGACGGCCTGTATTCCTGGGCCGTTTGGGGCGGGCAAAACGGTTCTGCAAAACCTGATCGCGCGCAATGCCAAGGTGGATATCGTCATTGTCGTAGCCTGTGGCGAACGTGCGGGTGAAGTGGTTGAGACGATCCACGAGTTTCCCAAGATGACCGACCCAACCACGGGTGGCAGTCTGATGGATCGTACGATCATCATCTGCAACACGTCGTCCATGCCGGTTGCCGCGCGCGAGGCCTCGATCTTCACCGGTATTACGCTGGGCGAATACTATCGACAGATGGGCTATGACGTGTTGCTGATTGCCGACAGTACCAGCCGCTGGGCGCAGGCGATGCGCGAAACATCCGGGAAACTTGAGGAAATCCCGGGCGAAGAGGGTTTTCCTGCCTATCTGGAAAGCTCGATCAAGGGGCTGTATGAGCGTGCCGGAGCAATGAAAACCAATGACGGCGATTTGGGCAGCCTTACCTTGATCGGAACCGTCTCGCCCGCCGGCGGCAACTTTGACGAGCCGGTCACGCAATCGACCCTGTCCACAGTGAAATGTTTCCTCGGCCTGTCTTCGGAACGCGCCTACAAGCGGTTTTATCCTGCGGTCGATCCGATGCTCAGTTGGTCGCGCTATACGGATCAATTGTCCGACTGGTACGACAAAAACGCCGAACCGGGTTGGACCGGCAAGGTCCGGGATTTGCTGGCACTGATCGAAAAAGGCGAACAGGTCGATCAGATGATGCAGGTGACGGGGGAAGAGGGCGTCACGATCCAAGATTTCGTAACCCAGCAAAAAGCGCTGTTTGTGGATATGGTTTATCTGCAGCAGGACGCTTTTGACAAAGTGGACGCGACGGTGCCGCTGGAACGTCAGAAAATGACCTTCAAGCTGGTCTACGACGTGACCCAATCAACTGCGGAGTTCGCTGAAAAGGCCGAGGTTCGGCAGGTGTTTACGCAGCTCACAGGATTGATGAAGAACTTTCACTATGCGGCGGAAAACACACCGGAATTCAAGTCGACCTGGGGGCAGATACAAAATCTGTGCCGCGAGAAGTTTGGTGTCTAAATAGGGAAGTGGTAGCCCGTAGGGGAATCGAACCCCTCTTTCCAGGTTGAAAACCTGGCGTCCTAACCGATAGACGAACGGGCCATTTGGTATGGCGCAAGCACAAGTGGTAGCCCGTAGGGGAATCGAACCCCTCTTTCCAGGTTGAAAACCTGGCGTCCTAACCGATAGACGAACGGGCCACGCTGGCTTGTGGAGGGCCTTTTACGGTTTCGCCCGGACCCCCGCAAGCCGAAAAATGCAAGGACGTGAAAGTTTTTTCCAAGGCCTGAAATCGGGCTTAAATGGCCTCTGCTGCGTCTTCCAGCCGAAGTTGCACACTTTGACGTCCACCCCACGTGTTCACTTCCAGCCGTCCGGCGAAATGAAAGCGTGCGCCGCCGTGATTTGACAGCTTTTCGCCCATCGGACCGTCAAAGGCCCCAAAGGCAATGGCATCCAGACCGCCGCCAACACCGTCGGACAGGGACAGTTTCAGATGGGATTCACCAACGCGTTTGGCAAAACGCACCTGCAGGTCCGGCAGCGCATATCGCGGGGCAGGGGCGCTGGCCCCGAACGGACCTGCCTTTTCGATCTGTTCGATCAGATCAATAGTGGCTGCACCAGGCATCAGGGTGCCGTCTAGTTTCAAATCGGCCGGACCGCCTTCACCCGCGCCTTGCTTGGCCAGCAATTCGCTGAGCCGCGCCATGGCAGGTTCCAACTGGTCGCGCATCACGGTCAGCCCCGCCGCCATCTTGTGGCCGCCACCCTTCACCAATAACCCTTCGGCCGCTAGCCGCTGGATCGACGCACCCAGATCAACGCCCGAGATCGAACGGCCCGAGCCTTTGCCCTCATCCCCGTCGAAACCGATGACAATCGCGGGGCGGTTGGCGTTTTCCTTCAGGCGTGAGGCCACGATGCCGACCACACCAGGGTGCCAGCCTTCACCCGCAGCCCAAACAAGCGGCGCATCCAGACCACGTTCCTCGGCTTGCTCTAACGCTGCGGCACGTACAGCGTTTTCGATGTCACGACGCTCGGTGTTCAATTCATCCAAGCGTTGCGAGAGCGCCTGCGCCTCATGCATCGATTCTGTGCTAAGCAACCGCGCGCCCAAATCTGCCTGACCAATGCGCCCACCCGCATTAACGCGCGGACCCAGCAGAAACCCCAGGTGATAGCTGTTAGGCGCTGAATCCATGCGCGCCATATCCGACAGCGCCACAAGACCGGGCCTTTGCCGTTGGGCCATAACCTTCAGGCCTTGTCGCACAAGCGCCCGGTTTGCCCCGATTAGCGGGGCCACATCAGCCACGGTCGCCAGCGCCACGAGATCCAGCAGACCAATCAAGTCAGGCCCCTTTACACCTGTCTCACGCAGTTGACGTCCGGCTTCGATTAGCATCAGAAACACGACACCGGCGGCGCAGAGAAAGCCCAGATCGCCGCTTTCATCCTGCCGGTTAGGGTTCACCACGGCGGCACAATCGGGCAGAGTTTCGCCGCCCAAGTGGTGATCCAACACGATCACATCCGCGCCCTTGGCGGCTGCAATCGGTTCGTGACTCAGCGTGCCACAATCGACGCAGATGATCAGGTCATGCGTGGCGGCCAGTTCCTGCATCGCGGGCACGTTGGGGCCATAGCCCTCGTCAATTCGGTCGGGCACGTACAAAGTAGCCTGCCGGCCCATCTGCCGCAGCCAAACCAGCAGCAAAGCCGCAGAACTGGCGCCATCTACGTCATAGTCCGCGAACACTGCGATCCGCTCATTGTTCGTGACCGCTGACAGGAATCGCATTGCGGCTTTTTCCATATCCTTCATGTCGCGCGGGTCAGGCAGCAGTTCTTTCAGTTTGGGTTCCAGAAACCCGGACGCCTCCATAGCAGAGACGCCGCGTCGCGCCAGAACCTGACACACCGCGCGGGGCAGACCGGCCTGTTGGATCAGCATTTCCGCGGCCCGCTCAAGGTCGGGCGCTGGGCCGACCCAACGTCGCCCGGATAGTGACTGCTCAACCCCAAGATAACTCATGGTGTGCCTCTTATGCGCCAAGGCCGGACCCTCTCGGATCCGGCCTCTTCATCTTTTTCCAAATACTCTTGCCGAAGGCAATAGCGCAAGCCATCACGCTTTGTCGTGGGGCCACATCGGCGTGCGATACGACATGCGGCGGACCGAGCCGGTTTTCGACCGCATCAGCAGCGTGGTGGTTTCGACCCAGCCGGGTTCGCGCTTGATGCGCGGCAACAGCGAACCGCCGGTGACACCGGTGGCAGCAAAAATCACGTCGGCGGTGACCATTTCGTCGCGGGAATAAACGCGATCCAGATCGGTGATGCCTGCCTTGGCGGCGCGGCCGCGTTCGTCATCGTTGCGGAACAACAGGCGGCCAAAGATCTGCCCGCCCATGCATTTAAGCGCAGCAGCAGCCAGAACGCCTTCGGGCGCGCCACCCGAACCCATATACATGTCGATGCCGGTCTCTTCGCTTTCGGCACAGTGCATGACACCGGCCACGTCACCATCGGTGATCAGGCGGATCGAGGCGCCGGTTTCACGGACTTCAGCGATCATCGCTTCGTGACGGGGACGCTCCAGAATGCAGACGGTGATATCGGCAGGCTCACAACCCTTGGCCTTGGCCAGTGCTTCGACCCGTTCGCGGGGCGACATGTCCAGATTGACCACACCTTCGGGGAACCCCGGACCAATGGCCAGCTTGTCCATGTAAACGTCCGGTGCATGCAACATCGAGCCGCGCGGGCCCATGGCGATCACGGTCAGCGCATTTGGCATGTCCTTGGCGGTCAAGGTGGTGCCTTCCAGCGGGTCCAGCGCGATATCCACACCAGGTCCGTTTCCGGTGCCGACTTCTTCGCCGATATACAGCATCGGCGCTTCGTCGCGTTCACCTTCGCCGATAACAACCACACCCGCGATATCCAGCAGGTTCAGCTGTTCGCGCATGGCGTTTACTGCTGCCTGATCGGCGGCTTTTTCGTCGCCACGCCCAACCAGAGAGGCGGACGCCAGTGCGGCCTGTTCTGCGACCCGCGCAAGGCCCAGAGACAACAGTCGGTCGTTGAAATCAATCTTGGCAGCACTCATTTTTCACTATCCTCAGGTCAGTATCGGCGTTTTCTTCGGCATAGCCTGCGTCTTGGGCAGGCCGCAAGGGTCAAACCTCTTCGATGCGCAATGCAACTGGCTCATCCGCCACCACATCGGTGTCCCGTAGCCCTTTCAGGGCAACGTCCAGCGTGGCGCGCGTGGTTTTGTGGGTGACGATCAGAACCGGAGCGGTGCTTTCCGTATGCCCGTATTGGCGCATCCGGTCGATTGAAACACCTGCATCGCCCAGAATAGCCGCCACTTTGGCCAGCGCTCCAGGTTTATCGAAGAGGGCAAGCCGCAGATAATAGGGGGCGGGCAGTCCGGTCACCGCAGGCTTGGCATCTTGCAACGAGGTTGCGGGGCGACCAAAGGTCGGGATTTGCAGCCCGCGTGCCAGATCGCAGACATCGCCCATCACTGCGCTTGCCGTAGGGCCTTCGCCAGCTCCGGGGCCGCGCAGCACGACTTGCTCGACCGCGTCGCCCTCGATCACCACCATGTTTGTGCCGCCTTCCAACTGCCCCAAGGGCGAGCTGCTGGGCACAAGGCACGGCTGCATACGCTGTTCCAAACCACGGGCCGAGCGTTGCGCGACGCCCAGCAGTTTGATGCGATAGCCCATATCGGCGGCTTGATGAATGTCTTCCAGGGTGATCTGCTGAATGCCTTCGATCTGGATTCCATCGAAGTTCGGCTTGGTGCCAAAAGCGATCGAAGACAACAACGCCAGCTTATGCGCCGCGTCGATGCCGCCAACGTCCAGGTTCGGATCGGCCTCAAGGTACCCAAGCTGCGCGCATTCTTCGAACAGCGCGTTATAGCCCAGCTCCTGCGATTGCATGCGGGTCAGGATATAATTGCAGGTTCCGTTCATCACGCCCATGACGCGGGTGATCTCATTTCCGGCCAGCCCTTCGGTCAGCGACTTGATCACCGGGATACCGCCTGCAACGGCGGCCTCGAACCGGATGACACGACCAGCTGCTTCGGCCTTTTCGGCTAGGTCCTGACCGTGGATCGCCAGCAGCGCCTTATTGGCGGTCACCACGTCCTTGCCAGTGGCCAGCGCCGCCTCGACCGAGGCTTTGGCCGGGCCGTTTTCGCCGCCGATCAGTTCGACAAACACATCGATGTCATTGCGCTTCGCCAACGCCACGGGATCGGTTTCCCAGGCGTAGTCCGACAGGTTCACACCGCGATCCTTATTCGCATCGCGCGCCGAAACGGCAACGATCTCGACAGATCGGCCCGTGCGCGCCTGCAGCAGGTCTGCGTGGCGGCGGATGATCTTTACGACACCCACGCCAACCGTTCCCAAGCCCGCAATTCCCAGCCGCAGCGCCTGTGTCATCCCGTGGGTTCCTTTCCGCTCGAAATTTCCGTGGTTTCGGGCCTTTTGCCCGTTCAGCGCTGCCTTAGCGGGTTCAGCGCTAGGGTGCAATGCGTCCTGGTCCCGGACGGGGCTGAATCGTAGGGGCTTAGTTGATTTCCGCGTTCTGGAGTTCTTCTGACTTTTTCTCAAGTTCCTCACGCCGCGCGATCAAGTCTTCTTCGACCACGGCGGCCTCGTTCACCGGATCAACGGCGGGGCCCAGTTTTTCCTGCAGCGGGATAAGCTTAGGATAGCGTGCCGACTCCAGCTCCGGCAACTCGCGCCCTTCCAATTCTGGAATATCGGTGCATCCGGCACATGCGAGCATCAGTATCAGCAAAGGCAGGGGTTTCATGCAGAACTCTTTCAACATCAACTGAAACTGTGATGCACCTTTTAGTGACTTGGTTCAAGCGGGGTTCTATCTGAACAAACGTTCAGATACTGTGTGGGAATGGCACGTACGCAAGGATCACATTCCGATATTACCGGCCCACGCATCCGCAAGGCGGCGCTGGGTTTGTTCGCCCGTCACGGCTATGCGGCCGTTTCGATGCGCCAGATCGCGTCCGAGGTCGGGGTGCAGGCAGGGGCTCTGTATAACTACACGCCGGATAAACAAAGCCTGCTATACCGTCTGATGCACGAACACATGCAAGAGCTGCTTTTGGCTTATGACGACCTTGACCATCCTGCCGATGCGTCCGAGGCGTTGCGCCAGTTCGTAGGGTTTCATATCCGCTTTCACCTGGAGCGCCCAGATGAGGTGTTCATTGCCTATATGGAATTGCGCAACCTGACACCGGAAAACTTCTCGGAAATCGAGGCCTTGCGCCGCAGCTATGAAAACGCGCTAGAGACCATCTTGCGCAGCGGGCAGCAGGGCGGGGTGTTCGATATCGCGGATACCAAGATCGCCACCCTCGCCGTCATTGCCATGCTGAACGGGGTGATGACTTGGTATCGCGCCGGAGGGCGTTTGTCGCTGGACGAAGTTGAGCAGGTCTATTGGGACATGGTGCGTAGATCGGTCTCGATCTAGTGTGCCGGTCGAATGAACGTGCCATTACGCAATTCGCGAAAGGCCTGTTCCAATTCGGACCGTGTGTTCATGACAATGGGGCCGTGCCAAGCCACAGGTTCGGCAATCGGTGCCCCTGAGATCAAAAGGAATCGCACACCCTCAGGGCCGGCCTGCACCGTGATCTCATCGCCGCTGCCAAAGCGCACAAGGGTTCGATCACCGGACATGTCCCGAATGTTAACTTCTTGCCCTGCAACCTCTTTTTCCAGCAGGACGCCACTAGGATGCGACGCGTCGGCAAAGGCAGCCTGACCTTCAAACACATATGCGAAGGCCCTGCGATAGGTATCTATCCGGAATGTTTTCTTGACCCCTGCGGGGATCTGAATGTCCAGATATTGCGGGTCGGCTGCGATCCCATCGACCGGGCCGGTCTTGCCCCAGAACTCTCCTACAATCACACGCACAGTTGTTCCGTCATCATCGGTGATTTCCGGGATGTCCTTGCTTTGCACGTCCTGATAGCGCGGCGCAGTCATTTTCTGTGCCGACGGCAGGTTGCCCCACAACTGGAAACCATGCATTTGGCCAGCGGCGTTACCCGTCGGCATTTCCTGATGCAAAATCCCAGACCCGGCTGTCATCCACTGCACATCTCCGGCGCCCAATGTCCCGCTGTTGCCCAATGAGTCCGAGTGGTCAACTGTGCCAGCCAGAACATAGGTGATCGTTTCGATTCCACGATGAGGGTGCCATGGGAAACCCGCTTGATAATCCTGCGGGTTCTCATTGCGAAAGTCGTCAAACAGCAGGAATGGGTCCAGTTCAGATGGGTCCTGAAACCCAAACGCGCGGTGCAATTTTACGCCCGCGCCCTCAAGCGTTGGTGTGGATTTGCGGGTTTCCAAAACTGGTCGTAGGGACATTGTGACCTCCAATAGCTTTGGTTTGCATGTATGATAAGCGCAGGTCCGGTCAATCAGCAGAAAAGAACGGGTGCTGTGCGGAAATCTACCCCTCTGTCCTTCCCGGAACAAAACCGTTAAACCGTGGCGAAAATATCGGGGAGTCACATGCAACAAGAGGTTTTGGCCACCATCAGGCCCTCAATCGCCAGACGTTGGCTGGGCACCGGAATGTTGGGCTGTGTCGGTGTGCTTGTTCTGTATGTCGCGTTGTCGCATCCATCCGAACCGATATGGCTGGTTTTCCTGCTTGTGGTGGGTGGTGCGTCTTTCTGGTTGGCCTACCGAATGTGGTTCGCGACCGATGATGCGATCGAGTTGACGCAAACCGAACTCAGAACCGGGGCAGGGCGGCTGATCGCCAAAGTCGAAGATATCGAGAGCATTGACCGGGGTGTCTTTGCGTTCAAACCCTCAAACGGGTTTCTTCTAAAGACACGGCAAAGTGCCGAAAATAGCTGGGCGCCTGGCCTGTGGTGGCGATTGGGACGCCGGGTGGGTGTCGGCGGGGTAACAACGGCCGCCGAAACCAAGTTTATGTGCGAAATACTGCAGGCTCTGGTTACGACTGGCAGCCCTGTTGAGAAACAACCCCAATAATCTGATTTTCGAAGCGCGGACGCGTGAAGATGTAGTTCTCGAATTGATAGTCGGTATCCAGCCAGGCGGGCTTGACTGTCCATTCATAATCGTTTGACGATTCCACGATAATCATCGGCTCTAGGTCGGCCATGGGTGGAAGTCGGTCGCGCAACCTGTCGATATTGCCGTTGTCCCATATCCCGGGAAATCCGCAGGTTGTTGACCATTCCACATCGTAGTAGTCGTCGCCACCGTTTTCGAAATACCGGATGAATGACACACGCAATCTCATCTCGGCGGTGCTGTTTACCATCCGTTGCATCAGGGTGTGCATGGACTCGATGTAAGTGTCAGTAACAGTGTCTTTTTCCCGCGAGAGCAGATCGCTTACCGTATACGCGGCTTTCACGTTCAAAGTGCTTTGGCGAAAGCCGTCAAAGAACGTGTAGGTCAGCGAGATCGTCATAACGAAGATCGGGAATAACAGCAGGGACTCCAGGGTGAGGCTCCCGCTCTCACGCCGTGCGGAGCTTCTCAGATACTGTCGGATTCTAGTAAGAAAACGCATTGTATCAAGGCTCCTGAACAAAAGCGGTCGTTGAAGTTAGAGAGATCACACCATCGTCACTGACTAAGGCGACTGCCATGTCTGATCCGGGGAAAACCGGATCAATCTGTGCGCAAGCGCGCAAGATCATCAGCTCATTTGCCGGACCATTCGTGAATTCCCGAACGGGTTTTGTCGGTTCCGCACGGTCCGTACAGTCCGGTGACACAGGCAGCGTGACGCCAGTGAAGGCGCTCTGACGGATCATTTCCAGCTGCAAGTTACTCGTGCAATCGTCAATTACGAGGGATCTTTCGCAAATTGCATCCTTGATTTGATCGTGCGTGGGCCCTGATCCGGTCCCAAGGCGAATATCACGGACAACCATATCGACAGCACGTTCCAGCATAACTTGTTTTACGGAAACCAGTGCATATTCCACGGCGCACAGTATGACGACGAGGTACAAGGGGAACAGGATGACGAACTCAACCGCCAACCCGCCTTTCTCGGACCGTCTGAACCGTAGTATATTTTTCAGAAACCCACGGGTCATTGCGTCAACTTCAATTGTTTGATCGAAGCAGCGATGGATTCGAACACCTGTTGAAGGGTCAGATTGGCGCTGCCCAACGTCCCATCGCTGTTGACTGCATAAACTGTGCTGGGGCTGCTGGCGCAATCCTCGATGGTGGTCACGCCGACTGCAGGTGCTTCGAAGGCAATGCCGTAGACGATCACACCCTTATTTTTAGCGGCCGCACAAATATCCGAGGTGCGAATATTTTTAGTGGACGAACCGATAGAGTTATATGCACCGTAATACCAGTTGTTGATACGATTGCTGTCAAAGCGGTAGTTGTTTTCGGCGTTCCAGCGCAGAGACGCACGGTTGAACAATTCAGGATAAGTCAGGCGAATGGCATCACCATCCTCTTGATCGCCATGACGGTGGTTACGGTATTCCTGCTGACGGGACCAATAATAAACGGGCGGTTCTACGCCAGGTTCCGTAATTCTGACGCTGTATTCACCTACTTTGCCGTCCCAATGCGTGTAACCAGCGTTGAACCAGACATCCGAATTCCCGTCACGCAGATCTTCTTCCAGCCTGTATTGTGAGGTATTTTCGCCATCGGTAAACACAATGAGAATTTTTTCTACATCGTCTTCATAGTTTTTCGGACGGTCACCGAAAGTAGCAGGAACAATGGTCTCGGTCGAAGACGAGCTGACTCTCTGTGCCGACAAGTCATTTATGATGTCCTGAAAATCGGGGTCCAGCAACGCCATGCCCCACTTTACGCCGATGTCGATCGAAGTGTTGCCCTGCGCCGTAAGATCGTCGATCCGGTCATGCAATTTATCGATATCGTTTGTATGAGCGGTGATTTCACTACCGTCCCGCGTTGGGCAAGTAAGATACCTGGGTTCTTCCCATTGCGTTCTGCTTGTCCGATAGCGATCAAAATGGGCGGTGCGGTCAAACGAGGCGGTTGGGTCCAAAGCAGCCTGCCGGAAATCTGATGAGCTAAAGTTCAGGCAATGCGAGTAATTGTGTTCATTTGTTACGTTTGTGAACTTGCCCAGAATATCCTCGCCCGCGTTCACTTGCGTGGCGTAAGGGATGATCGAGATTGAAATCTTATCCGGATTTTCTTTCTCATACATTGTGTCCACGAAACTTTTAGCCGCATCGCGCAGAACCGCAATTTTGGATCGGCCTTCCGTGGCGGATGCCCGAGTCATCGAACCGGACATGTCCAGAACTAGGGAAATTTCAACAGAACCAACAGATTCTTCCGCGGTACTTGTCGCTGAGGCGGTCAAAGTGTCGATGTACACAAACCTCATGAAGTTTGTTGTGACGGTTTTATCTGCCGACGCGATCACTTTCCGAGATCCGATGCCTTCAATGACCTCGATGTCGTAGTTGACGTCACCCAACCCAGATTTCTTGATGTACTCTTCAGCCACCAGCTTGGGGTCTACATCAACTTGATCCAAGTTGGCAGCAGCAAGGACAGCGCGATCCAACGTTGCTTGCATCGTCGCTCTTTCGCGCTCGAACTTCATGATGTCGACGCCCAGACCGGTTGTCGCAAACATCATCAGAAGGCCGATAAGCACAAAAAGCGTGAATACCGCACCACCTTCGTCTTTGGCGAAACGGCGGGCGACCGAAGCCTTTTTTTCAGATCTCTTTGAGCCGCTTTGAAATACGCGCTTATTCATCTTGATGACCTCGCTGAGCAGACATCCAAACTGCTAAGGAAATATTAACTCTCAAAAATTAACGCCGAATCGTGGCGGGATTTAGGCGAAAAAGCTGCTGACTTGACTGATTTACAAGCAAAAGCGGGATAATTCGCGGGCGATGGGCGCTTCTGTCTTCGGTTGGGCGACAATTTCGAAGTCGGGTGCCGAATTGGGCGACTCAGCGACCGTCACAGTATTTTTGATGCGTTTTTCGAGTTTTATTTCTGCTTAATTATTGATCGTTTACCCAATGGGTGCGACAAAACGTCAGAACGTAAACCGTTCGCTGGCACGGAGGATTAAATGACGGCCATTAAAGAACCCAGCTTTCGCGAGAGTGTGGACCTTATGTTCAACAGGGCAGCGTCCCTGATGGACCTGCCTCCGGGGTTGGAGGAGAAAATCCGGGTCTGCAATGCGACCTACACCGTGCGTTTCGGCGTTCGCCTGCGGGGTGAGATTCATACTTTCACCGGATATCGGTCGGTTCACTCTGAGCATATGGAGCCGGTCAAGGGCGGTATTCGCTATGCTCTGGCCGTGAACCAGGACGAAGTCGAAGCTCTGGCGGCACTCATGACTTACAAGTGTGCATTGGTTGAGACACCGTTTGGCGGCTCGAAAGGTGGCTTGTGCATTGATCCCCGGCAGTATGAAGAACATGAGTTGGAACAGATCACGCGGCGTTTTGCTTATGAATTGGCCAAGCGCGATCTGATCAACCCGTCTCAGAACGTGCCTGCGCCCGATATGGGCACGGGCGAGCGCGAGATGGCGTGGATTGCGGACCAGTTCGCACGAATGAACACAACCGATATCAATGCGCGTGCCTGTGTCACCGGCAAGCCGCTGAATGCCGGTGGTATCGCCGGACGTGTCGAAGCCACAGGGCGGGGCATTCAATACGCATTGCGTGAGTTCTTCCGCCACCCTGAGGACGTGCAGAAGGCAGGCCTGTCCGGCAAGCTGGACGGCAAACGCGTTGTCGTGCAGGGGTTGGGCAACGTGGGATATCACGCCGCAAAGTTCCTGAGTGAAGAGGACGGCTCTCGTATTGTCGGTATCGTTGAATGGGATGGTGCGCTCTATAATCCCGACGGGATTGACGTTGAATCGGTCCGGCAGTGGATCGTCAAGCATGGCGGTGTTAGCGACTATCCGGATGCAACGCATTCTGCCGAAGGTGCCGAGGTTCTGGAAGCAGACTGCGACATCCTCATTCCGGCGGCCCTTGAAGGTGTCATCAACCTAGCCAACGCCGAACGGATCAAGGCACCCTTGATCATCGAGGCGGCGAATGGTCCTGTGACGGCGGGTGCGGATGAAATCCTGCGCAAAAAAGGCACCGTGATCATTCCGGACATGTACGCGAATGCCGGCGGTGTGACGGTGTCTTACTTTGAATGGGTGAAAAACCTCAGCCATATCCGCTTTGGCCGGATGCAGCGTCGTCAGGAAGAAGCGCGCCACGAGTTGATCGTCAGCGAGTTGGAGCGGCTGGATCGGTATCTGGGCGATGCGTGGTCGATGTCCCCGGACTTTAAGGCCAAATACCTCAAAGGTGCGGATGAGCTGGAATTGGTTCGTTCCGGCCTCGATGACACGATGCGCATTGCCTACCAATCCATGCGCGAGGTCTGGCACAGCCGTGATGATGTCGAAGATTTGCGGACGGCGGCTTATATCGTAGCCATTGATCGCGTCTCGAAAAGCTACCGCGCCAAAGGGCTTTGATCCTTTGCATTACAGGGGCGGTCGGGCCACGATCCGATTGCCCCTGTTGCTGTTCGACCTAAATTGACCGCAAGCGGTGAAAAGGAAGATGGCAGGCAGTGCGCCTGACAGGTAAGCTGCCGCGAAAGAAACGATTCCGGGAGATCCCCATGTTGCGTACCGCCATCGCGGCCCTTTTGTTGGCCACACCTCTGGCTGCTGAGGAAACCAAAGAACAAAGCTGCCAGTATCAGGCTGATGTCGTTGCGGCAATCCAAAAGGCGCGTCTGGACAGGGTCAAGGAGCGCGACGTACCGCAGGCGGTGGCTGATACAAGCCCGACCTGGCCCGAGAACTACAACGCGGCCATTCCGTTGATCGCCCCCTGGGTTTACGAGCAAAAGATGCGCGACGTGCGCAAAAAGGATCTGGGCGCCGCGTGGCTTGAGCTGTGTTTGCAGCAATAATCCACAGCACCATCATTTCCCTGTGGACAAACGCGCGTCATACCCTTGGCGCGCGTTCCTGTTTCTGTCAAGTTTAACCCATGTCACTGTCCCCCGGATTTCTGGATGAACTGCGCACCCGGCTGAGCTTGTCTCAGGTCGTTGGGCGTAAGGTCATGTGGGATGCGCGCAAGTCCAATCAGGGCAAGGGTGACATGTGGGCACCGTGCCCGTTTCATCATGAAAAGACCGCCTCTTTCCACGTCGATGATCAAAAGGGGTTCTACTACTGCTTTGGTTGCCATGCCAAAGGCGATGCGATCAGCTTTGTGAAAGAAACCGAGAATGTATCGTTCATCGAAGCGGTTGAGATTCTGGCGCGTGAGGTCGGAATGCCGATGCCTGCGCGCGATCCCAAAGCACAGGAAAAACAGGATCGCCGGTCGCAACTGGCCGGTGTCATGGAGCAGGCAGTGCAGTTCTTCCGATTGCAGCTCAAGACCGGGGCAGGGGGAGCAGCGCGTGACTACCTGGCCAATCGCGGGCTGGATGTGCAGGCGTTGGAGCGGTGGGAAATTGGTTTTGCCCCTGACGGCTGGCAATCGCTCTGGGATCATCTGTGCGGAAAGAACGTGGCTGAGGATCTGATCCTTGGTGCAGGTTTGGCCAAACCGTCGAACAAGGGCAAAAAGCCTTATGATACGTTCCGCAACCGTATCATGTTCCCGATCCGCGATCCGCGCGGGCGTTGCATCGCCTTTGGCGGGCGGGCGATGGACCCGGCCGACAACGCCAAATATCTGAACTCGCCTGAGACTGAGTTGTTCGACAAGGGACGCAGCCTCTATAACCACGGGCCCGCACGGCAGTCTGCGGGCAAAGGGCTGCCCTTGGTCGTGGCCGAAGGGTACATGGACGTGATTGCGTTGGCTGAGGCCGGGTTTGGCGCCTCGGTCGCGCCGCTAGGTACCGCGATTACCGAGCATCAGTTGCAATTGCTATGGCGTATCTCGGACGAGCCGATCATTGCACTGGATGGCGATACGGCGGGTCTGCGGGCCGCCATGCGGGCGGTTGATCTGGCTCTGCCGTTGCTGGAGACCGGGAAATCCCTGCGCTTTGCCCTGATGCCCGAAGGCAAGGACCCCGACGATCTGTTGCGTGCCGAAGGGGCAGGGGCGGTGCAGGCCGTGCTGGATGGGGCCATTCCGATGGTCAAATTGCTGTGGCAGCGCGAAACCGAAGGCAAGGTCTTTGACAGCCCGGAACGTAAGGCAGCTTTGGATAAGGTGCTGAGGGACAAGATCAAACTGATCCGTGACCCTTCGATCCGCTCTCATTACGGGCAAGAGATTAAGGATCTGCGGTGGCAATTGTTCCGCCCGCAGCGGCAATCTGGGAACCGCCAATGGCAACCTCGGGGCAAGTGGCAACCGCAGAAACAGCCAGCAACGCCTGACGCGCGGGCATCGTTTTTGGCTTCGTCCGAAGGTGCCGAGATTCAACTGCGCGAAGCGGCTATTCTTGCAATTGCTGCGCTTAACCCCGAAGTCGTTGTGCAGTTTGAGCATCAATTGGAGGATATGGAGTGCCGCGATTCCGACCATGCAGCCCTGCGCCATGCGATCCTGCGGCACGCGATTGATGATCCTGACAACCTGAAAGACCACATTGCCGAAACTTTGGGGCCCCAAGCCCTTGAAAACCTGCTGGCCCTTCGCCATGTCGCAGTAATCCCTTGTGTGTACAAACCAGGCGACGTTGAAAAGGCCGAGATGACGCTGGCCGAGGAACTCGCAAAGATCAAAGCGCTCCGGGGGTTGGATGCTGAGATTGCCGAAGCTGCAGAGGAACTGTCCGATCTGGCCGATGAGGCGTTGACGTACCGATTGGCGCAAGCCGCCGAAGAACGCAACCGCACAAGCCGCAGCCAGAACGAGGACAGGGCCGTTTTCGACATCGCCGACAATGGCGCGCGGATCAACCGCGACGAGAAAGATGCGTTCAAGGCAATCATGTCGGGCATCAATTTTGAACGGAAACGCCGGTGAAGTGGTGTTTTCGTAAGGCACTGGAAAAGAAAAACAGGTAAACGGGTGGCCGAATCACTTCTACGCGCTAATGATTCGGTTGAAACGAATCACCCATCCCTGCAGGAGCATTGAATGGCCGCCAAGGATACGAACGAAGACCGCAAATCCGACGAGCAGGAACAGGAAATCTCGTTGGACATGAGCCAGGCCAACGTCAAGAAGATGATCGCCGAGGCCCGCGAGAAAGGTTACATCACCTACGACCAGCTCAATCAGGTGCTGCCGCCTGACCAGGTCAGCTCGGAACAGATCGAAGACGTTATGTCGATGCTGTCCGAAATGGGCATCAACATCATCGAAGATGAAGAGGCCGAAGAGGAAGAGAACAAAGGCTCGACCGAACTGACCACCACGGAAAGCAACCGTGAGGTTGCGTTGTCCGGTGCTGCAACGGAAAAGCTGGACCGCACTGACGACCCCGTGCGCATGTATCTGCGCGAGATGGGCAGCGTCGAACTGCTAAGCCGTGAGGGCGAGATTGCGATCGCCAAGCGGATCGAGGCCGGTCGCAACACCATGATCGCCGGTCTGTGCGAAAGCCCGCTGACCTTCCAGGCGATTACCATCTGGCACGACGAATTGTTGTCCGAAGACATTCTGCTGCGTGACGTCATTGACCTGGAGGCCACATTTGGCAACCAGTTGGACGAAGACGGCGATGTCGAAGAACCGGTCGTCGACACGTCAGCCGTACAGGCGGCAAAGCCAGCCAAGGACAGCGGACCGGAACTGGACGCGGATGGCAATCCGATCGCCAATGATGACGATGATGACGAAGATGATCAGGCCAACATGTCTCTGGCCGCGATGGAAGCGGCCCTGAAAGATCAGGTGCTGACCACGCTGGAGCGAATCTCGACCGATTTCGCGATGCTTTCGGAAATGCAGGACAGCCGGATTTCGGCCACGCTGAACGAAGATGGCACGTTCAGCGCCAAGGACGAAGAGACCTATCAAAAGCTACGGGCCGAGATTGTTGAACTGGTGAACGGTCTTCACCTGCACAACAACCGTATCGAAGCGCTGATCGACCAGCTTTACGGTATCAACCGTCGTATCATGTCGCTGGACAGCGCGATGGTGAAGCTGGCGGACCAAGCCCGTATCAATCGTCGCGAGTTTATCGACGCTTATCGTGGCCGTGAACTGGACCCGAACTGGCTGGCCGAGATGGCTGAAAAACCCGGTCGGGGTTGGCAGATGTTCATCGAACGCTCGACTGCCAAAGTCGAGGAACTGCGCAACGATATGGCTCAGGTCGGGCAATATGTCGGTCTGGATATCCCCGAATTCCGCCGCATCGTGCAGCAAGTTCAGAAGGGTGAAAAAGAGGCGCGGCAGGCCAAGAAGGAAATGGTCGAGGCAAACCTGCGTCTGGTGATTTCGATTGCCAAAAAGTACACGAACCGCGGCCTGCAATTCCTTGATCTTATTCAGGAAGGTAACATCGGCCTGATGAAGGCGGTAGACAAGTTCGAATACCGCCGCGGCTATAAGTTCTCGACCTATGCGACCTGGTGGATTCGTCAGGCGATCACGCGCTCAATTGCGGATCAGGCCCGTACAATCCGTATTCCGGTCCACATGATCGAGACGATCAACAAGCTGGTTCGGACCGGCCGTCAGATGCTGCACGAGATCGGGCGCGAGCCGACGCCAGAAGAACTGGCTGAAAAGCTGCAAATGCCGCTGGAAAAGGTTCGCAAGGTGATGAAGATCGCCAAAGAGCCGATCAGCCTTGAGACGCCGATTGGCGACGAAGAAGACAGCCAACTGGGCGATTTCATCGAGGACAAGAATGCCGTGCTGCCGCTGGACAGCGCCATTCAGGAAAACCTCAAGGAAACGACGACACGGGTTCTTGCCTCGCTCACCCCGCGCGAAGAGCGGGTGCTGCGGATGCGTTTTGGCATCGGCATGAACACCGACCATACGCTGGAAGAGGTCGGTCAACAGTTCAGTGTGACCCGCGAACGTATCCGTCAGATCGAAGCGAAAGCATTGCGCAAGCTGAAACATCCCAGCCGGTCGCGAAAACTGCGGTCTTTCCTGGATCAATAAAACCAAGGCGCCCCGAGAGTGGCGCCTTTTTTCTTTCACCCCACGCGCTTTCACATTGTCCATTGGAAAGATCAAATTGGCGGGAAGTCACAAGGCAAGACCCCTGCACCTATTTATATCCGCATTGTCCACTCATGGGACAGGCCGGGGTGAGGCTTTGCGGCTGATGACCCCCGGCCACTTGCCATATAGCGCATCCGATTAATCCAGACGACTGCGGAAAGTGCTGGGGGCCTGACCGGTCCAGCGTTTGAAAGCGGTCGAAAAGGCCGGTTGATCGGCGTAGCCCAACGAATAGGCAATCTCGGACAGCGCCATGCCGTTGGTGATAAAGGTTTGCGCCAGATCGCATCTAAGATCGTCAACGATATCGCGATAGGTTGCCCCTTCGTCCTTGAGCCGCCGCGTGAAGGTACGCGGACTCATCCCAAGATTTGCGGCGGCCTCATCGGCGTGAATGACAGTGCCGGGCAGCGAGCGGGTAATCAGCCCTTCGACCTGTGCGCGCAGTTTTTGCTTGGGCGAGCGTCGCTCTGCCAGGACACGTTCACCATATTCCAGAAGATGCAAGCGCAGGTTTGAATCGTAGGTCGGAACCGGCAAATCCAACGAGGATACGGCAAAGACGATTTCCAGTCTCTCTGCACCGAAAACAACGGGAAACCCTGCAAGTATTTGAAATTTATCGCTGTTTCTCCCAACCTCGTGCTGAAACCGTATCTCAATGGGACGGAAATTCGATTGCGTCAGGGTGCGCATGCGGGCCAATCCGGCGAACATGAGGAATTCGGTCCGGCGGTGATACCGGGCAAAACTGGCATCCTTCCATTCGGCCTCAATAGTGGCAAAGTTTCCGGCAAGGCGCAGTGCAAAGGCTATGGCCGGGTCGATGAACATATGAAAGCGCGAGGTGTTCTCGATCACCTGCCGCAGGTCGCGCGAATACTTACTGATATACGCCGTCAGGCTAGAGGACGAAGAAAACTGCAACCCGGTCTGCGCGGCAAAGGTAATATCTCCGACGGTATCGCAGGCATAGCGTGCAAACAGGGCTTCTTGATGGGCGCTGCACGTTGTGGTCGGCGCTGCAATTCTATCCCGTGAGAGTTTACACTTTTCCAGTATACGGTCAGATGCTTCGGCGCCGTTTGTTCGTTGATCAAGCGCTTTGGTCAATAACTGAATGCGGGCGATATCAACTTCCATGGCTGTTCCACCGTGTTTTCAATCGGGTTTAATGCCGTTGTTGCGTATTGGGCGTTTGTCGATCCCATGTATTGCTTCAATGTCTGGAATTCGAATGGTTTTGGCCGGCAAACACAAGACCCAAGGTCAGACATTTTGTATTTCCCGTCCGTTGTCGGGTTAGCACCTTGTGGGGATGAGGTCAGAGCCCTGGATAAAAAACCACCAAAACCGGTGGCTCCCCGGCACATTCACGCGTTTGAAGCAGACGGCCTCATGTCGCATTGCCCGGTCCGGACCATGGTGAAAGGGTGCGGGTAGGAAAGCTAACGGGCGCAACAGATATGCCAAACTTTGCCGTCTCAGAATTGGTGGATGCTCAGGATGCCATTGTTTTTGATGGGGAATGTGTTCTGTGTTCAGGTTTTTTTCAATTCATGACGATGAGGGATAAAGCGCAGCGTTTTAAATTCGCAACGGCGCAATCGCCGCTAGGGCAAAGGCTGTACCAAGAGCTTGGATTGCCCATGCAGGATTTTGAAACCAACCTGGTGATCGTGAACGGCAATGTACATCAACGTCTGGATGCCTTCGCCGCGGCGATGGGCGCGCTGCCGGGGATTTGGCCGATCTTGTCTTTTTGTAGGTTCCTGCCCAGTTGGATCAAAGACCCGCTGTATCATGCCATTGCACGTAACAGGTACAAGATATTCGGACGCAATCCGACCTGTATGATCCCGGATGCCGCACTGCGATCCCGTTTTTTGCCCGAGGGATTTTGAGTGGAACCCGATCCGTTTTTGCAATCCCTTCCTGCCGGGGTAGAAGTGCCCTTGGCCCTTCAGCAGTTGCATTCCAACACAGGTCACTACGCGGGACGGTGCGATATTGTCGAGGGACGAGGGTGGCTGATCAGGCTTGCTTTGCACCTCGGACGGTTTCCTCGAAGCGCCAACGACATACCGGTGCAAGTTCGGATAGACCGTGACGATGACACATGGCAGTGGGTACGTGATTTTGATGGCCACACGACTCGATCCCTCCTGACATTTGATCACGGCGCAGATTGCGTTCGTGAAAAGCTGGGCTGGCTGACGCTGTGGCTGGAACCCGAGGTCGAAGCTGAACACCTGTTGATCCACATCCGGGGCCTGAGCATTTTGGGTCTTCGTTGCCCGGCATTTTTGCTGCCACGCTCATCAACCGTAGAATGGCAGAGCGAAACAGGGGATTTTTGCTTTGATGTCTCGGCCAAAGTGCCGGGCCTTGGGGTATTGATCCGGTATAGCGGCTGGTTGAAACTTGTTCACGTACAGATGGACCCGGATTGAATTCATCGTGAACCGGCTTTGTTTGAATTTAGAGTACACTAGGTCAATACCTACCTCGAAACAGGAAAGAGTGTGATTATGAAAAAGGTTATGACTTACGCGGTATTCGCGGCGTTGGTGTTGACCACGCCGGCATCGGCGACGTTCGCTCGGTTTGGCTATCAGACCGTAGCGCTTAGCAACACAGTCTTTGAGGTGATCCCGCGCGGACGGACCGATATAGACGGGTATTGGTGTGCCGCTTCAGATTTTGCACGCAGAACACTGGGCGCCAGCTGGCAACAGCGGATTTATGTCAAACGCGGTTATGGTCCAAGTGAAGCCACGGGGCGCAGAACAGCCGTGCAGTTTTCGCTTACGGCACCGGAGACCGTTCAGCAGCAAAGCAGTGGTGTTTTCTCGGCGGGGTTTCAGCCGGGTTTCAGTATGTCAGTTTCGGCCGCCAATGGCCGGTGTACTGCTCGGCCAATCTTTGACTAATACAGGCCTGTCCACCTAATGAAGACCGAGTTTTTAATTTCAGCGCGGGGTCCCGGACTTTATGAGTTCACTCCGGATGTGCGTGACTGGCTGAACTCAGTCGGGGGGGATGGGTTGCTGACACTGTTCGTGCGGCACACCTCTTGTTCGCTGGTCATTCAGGAAAACGCGGACCCCGAAGTGCAGGCGGATTTGCGTGCGTTCTTCGATCGGCTGGTGCCGCCGTCGGATCACCCGTCGATGGCGTATCTGCGGCACACCTATGAAGGTCCCGATGATATGCCAGCCCATATCAAAGCCGCGCTTTTGCCGGTTTCCCTGTCGATTCCTGTGGTGTCCGGACAACCCGTTCTGGGCACTTGGCAGGGTATATATCTGTTTGAACATCGAACTGCGCCGCATCACCGAAAGGTTGCGGCGCATTTCGCGTAGATTCATGATCTAGCGGTTAAAATTTCCGACTACCCAAATCCTAGCGGCTGCCCTATAGTTGTGGATAACTAAGCCACTGCGCTTACAATAAGAAGCGGAACAAGGGACGAGGAGAGGGCGAATGCGCTGCCCGTTTTGCGGTAATATCGACACTCAGGTCAAAGATTCACGCCCGGCAGAGGATCACGTCGCGATCCGCAGACGTCGGTTTTGTCCCGCTTGTGGGGGGCGTTTTACCACATATGAACGTGTACAATTGCGCGATCTGGTGGTGATCAAAACCAACGGAAAACGAGAGGATTTCGACCGGGATAAGCTGGAACGTTCGATCCGCATTTCGATGCAGAAACGCCCCATTGATCCTGACCGGATCGACCAGATGATTTCGGGCATTGTCCGCCGTCTGGAAAGCATGGGTGAAACCGATATCCCGTCCAGCAAGATCGGTGAGATCGTTATGGAAGCTCTGGCGCGGATCGACACCGTGGCTTATGTTCGCTTTGCGAGTGTATACAAGAATTTCCAGGCGGCCGATGACTTCGAGGAGTTTGTCCACGAACTGCGCCCGCCGCAGCCTTCGACGGACGAGTGAGCGAAACAGATAAGCGATATATGGCGCTGGCCTTGTCATTGGGGCAGCGCGGTCAGGGCACGTGTTGGCCCAACCCTGCGGTAGGGTGTGTTATCGTGCGCGACGGTCGGATCGTCGGGCGTGGCTGGACCCAACCCGGTGGTCGACCGCATGGTGAAACCCAAGCGTTGGCCCAAGCGGGCGAGGCCGCGCGAGGCGCAACTGCGTATGTCTCACTGGAACCTTGTTCTCATCACGGTCAAACACCGCCATGCGCCGAGGCGCTGATCAAGGCAGGTGTGTCGCGGGTGGTTTCCGCGATTGAGGATAGCGATCCGCGCGTCGCAGGGCAGGGGTTTGCCATGTTGCGCGAGGCTGGGATTGAGGTCACCACCGGTGTTTTGGCGGAACAAGCCGCACGTGATCACGCGGGGTTTTTCCTGAAGACCGAACAGGGGCGCCCGTTTGTGACGCTCAAACTGGCCAGCAGTTTTGACGGGCGCATTGCGACGTCGACCGGTCACAGCAAGTGGATTACGGGACCGAAAGCGCGGCGGGCGGTCCACGCGATGCGCGCGCGTCATGATGCGGTGATAGTCGGAGCAGGGACAGCGAGGGCTGATGATCCGTCTCTGACTGTTCGCGATCTGGGGGTCGAGGCGCAGCCAGTGCGAGTGGTAGTGTCACGCCACATGGATATTCCGCTGATGGGGCAATTGGCACGTACGGCTGCTGAGATACCGGTTTGGTTATGCCATGGTCCGTCCCCGGATGCCGATCGGGCCCGCGCGTGGGAGGGGCTGGGCGCACGTCTGATCCCCTGTGCGCTGCAGGAACATCACATAGATGCCGCTGACCTGTTACAACAACTTGGCCAGGCCGGGTTGACGCGCGTTTTCTGCGAAGGTGGGTCGGCGCTTGCGGCGTCCTTGCTGGCCGATGATCTGGTGGATGAGCTGGTGGGCTTTAGCGCGGGGCTGACAATTGGTGCCGAAGGCTTGCCCGCCATTGGATCAATGGGGCTGGACAAGTTGGACGCCGCCCCCCGGTTTGACCTGATCGAAACCCGCGCCATCGGGCCGGATGTTTTGCATCGCTGGGCGAGGGCGCTGCGTTAGCGGCGACGCCATAGGCGAGCGTGCGTGGCAAGCGCGCCTTGCAGTTTCGATAACAAGCGCAGAGAAAAACCGCCCTTGCGTTCATTGCCCTCTGTCAGGCGTTGCAACGCGACCTCGACGGGGCAGGGCAATCCGGTAAGCGGATCGTGGTATCGTGGATAATCGATCAACGCGGCATGAACCAAACCCAAGATGGACGGTCTTGCGCCACGTCGCGCCGGTACCGTTCCCAGATCGTTCGTCAACCCCCACCCAGCATAAAACGGGGCCCCAAGCGTGGTCACACGGACCCCGCGCAATAGGGCCTCGAACCCAAGCAAAGAGGTCATCGTCCAGACTTCTTGTGTTTGTGCAAGCAGCGCGGCTGGATCAGTGTCTGTGGCGATCACGTCGGCGAGACTTTCGGCGTCAATCGACCCTTCGCGCAGTCCGGCCTCGACATCAGGATGCGGCTTATAGATCAGGATCGCATTTGGGTTCGCCTCACGCGCGGCCCTCAGCAAGTCGGTGTTTGTGCGGACAGTCGTAGTGCCAAGCAGGATTGAGGCATCATCCTCGACCTGACCCGGAACCAGAATGCGATGCCCTTCGGGCAGTTCCGGGGGCGCTCCGCCGGTATTGTATTTGCTGAGTTGGCCCGAAACGATCTGCGCCACCAACCGTTCGGCCCGCAATTCCTGATCCGGGCGCAGGGTTTCACGTGCGGTGATCAATTCCTCCAACCGGCTTGGATGTGTCGGGTCGTAGTAGATGCCCAGATCGTCCGTTGCCAAAGACAGGGGCGGCACCAGATTGGCGCCAAGCCCGCGGGACCTCAGAAAACCGTCCTCGATCCTGATCGCGCCTTCCGCATCGCGGGCGTGGTTGGCCCAAACCATATGCGGGCAGTCGGGTGTTTCGGGCGGGGTCGGAGTGAAGCGAATCTTCTTTTCGCGACCGAACATCTCTTGCAGGTGTTTGCGCTTCCACAGCCGCATGCCGGAGGCTGTCCACCCCTTATGATCCTGACGCCACGCCCTCGTTTGCGCCTCGAGCGTGTCCAGCACAGTTTCCAACTCGCACAGCTGATCCCGGTATGGGTCGTACCATGTAGGATAGAGGATCATTGCTGCGGCAAATAACTGTGCCCGGGTCAGGTTGCGCTGGCGGCGAGGGAAATAGACCTCATCCTGTGTCAGCCCCCATCCGGCATAGAAGGGCTGGCCAAAGACACGCGGCTTGTGGCCAGCCATTATAGCCTCAAAGCCCAACTGCGATGACAGGGTGTAGACGCCGACCGCACCCTCTAGCAGAGTCCATGGGCTGATGGGCTCGGTTACAAACGAAACCCGGTCGGTCATATCTTGATCCGAGTAATACCCGCTGCGATATCCGGCAGCGGTTTCGGGATGTGTCTTGATCAGGACACGGGCACCGGGGTTTTCCTCTTGTGCCATGACCAGCATCTCGCGGAAGCGTGCGTCATCACCCTCGCTGGCCGTGACCGAGGCATCATCTCGCGCCTGATCGACCACTAGAACATAACCTGGTTCAGGTGGGGGCAGGGTGGGATCGACGGCAGAATACTTGCTGAGGTGCAATTCGCGCATCCTTTCGGTCCCATACCGGGCCCGATTCAGCAGGGCGGTATCGTCCAGCGGATGCGTGGCCAGTAGGGTTTCAAGATCCGAAGGCTGCGCAGGATCGAAATGAACCCCCGACCGATCAAGCAACAGACCCAGCGGCGGCTCACCCGTCCGCCCTGGATGTAACGAGCGCAAAAAGGCGTCTTCGACACGCAGAATCGGTGCGTTGTGTCGGGCCGCGATGCTAAAGCCGCGATGCGCAGTTGGGCTGTTGCCCCAAACACCCACTACGTCTCCGTCGCGGGGAAGACCCAGCCGGATGTCGTAACCATTGAAGTGTAGGATGCGCCGTATGCGGCGTTGGGTCAGGAAACCACCGTTATAGACAAGCAACCGGGTCCGTTGTGCCCCGGCTGTTGGGTCAAGTTGCATCAGCCGCCCGTCAGCGTGGCGACGTTTGCAACCGGTGTCAGGCCACCAGCGATCAGAGAGATCGATTTGCTCCACTGCGCATACGGGGCTTCGGTCACATAGATCGTGTCGTCGTCACGGATGACGAAGTCCCGAGCGACGAACAATCCATTGGGCGCGGTCAGGTTCAACAGATAGATCATGCGCTGATCGCCCTGCAGATCCTGGCGCCCCATGACGTTGCGCGCGATGTCCTGCCGTTCCTTACGTAGTACGAAAATACCGGTCGGGTCCGAGGACAGGGATTGCAAACCGCCCACCTGTGCTAGAGCTTCAAGCGCCGAAAGGTCTTGTGTGTCGAACGCCACGCGCGACTGTCCGGTGGCCCCAAGCGCGATGTAGGACCGGCTGTCAGCTTCGACCAGAATGCGGTCTCCGCCGCGCAGCGCGACGTCCAACTGGGGATTGCGCACCAGATCGTCATACCACACCGTCCCGCGGTCATTTCCGCGGATCAGCGTCACCAGCGCGATGTCCGAACCCACGACAACGCCGCCGGCCTGCGACAGCATTCCGGACAGGGTACGGCTTGGCCGTTCGATTGGATAAATGCCCGCTGCCCCAATCTCACCGCTGAGTGATACTGTAGCACCATCCCCCGCCACACGGCGGACTTCGACTTGCGGATCAGGTGTTTGTTCCTGCAATTCGTTGGTGATCAGTTGGCGCAGTTGCTCGGGCGTGTTGCCCGAGGCCCGGATGCGTCCGGCATACGGCACAAAGATGAAACCGTCGCTGTCGACCTGTATCTGTTCTAGGATAGTGGAGGAGCTTATTTCACCGGACAGCAAGCCGTCATCGACGTTTTCCCAAACCGTCAAGCCAAGGACGTCACCGGGGCGAACAGTGTCTGCCGCCAGGCGTTGCGCACTGCGGAAAGAGGACGAAAACCCGTATTGAGGGATGGCCGAAGTGGCCTTTGCGACGCGGTCATCAACTTCGACCACAAAAGCATTGCCACCTTTTTCCGTGGAGCCCGCCAAAATTTCAGACTTGTTGGGCCCTGATTTCGGAAGTTGACACCCGGCCAACAGGCCAATTGCGGTCACAAGGGATATCCCCCGTATCCATCGGATTGGAAAGCGCTGCACTGCCGGTAATCCTCGGTCGTTTTTGTTATGGTCTTTTGTTGGGCGCAGGCTACCCGGTTCGCGCGATAACTTCTAGCGCCAACCGGCCAGTTTTACTCAACAAGCTTTAACTGTGGCGTCTGCGCCTCTTTGTGGGACAGGACGGATTGATAGGGGTCTGCGGCGTTCAGCATCATATCCGCCACGCCACGCAAAAGCTGCCTGCGGCCCCGGCGGGAATAGAATCCTCCGGGCACCTGACTCGTTTTCAACAAAAACCGGCGATAGGTCTGATAGGCATCCTGATCCGGGGGCATCGGGTCCGCAAAGAACGCCGCCAATGGTTGGCGCGATACAAATTCGGGTTTGTCATAGACCGATTTGCCAAAGATGCGCAGCGGGATGCCACGCCACAAAACCTGCTGCCCGGCAGTAGAATTGATCGTCACGGCAGAACTCGCACCATCCAGAAGCTTGGCGAGCTTGCCGCCGGGCACATAATGCACGCGATCCGCAATTCCATGCGCTTGAGCCAGCGCATACACACGGTGGCGTAGTGGTTCGCGGTGGTTTTCCAGCGGATGTTCTTTCACCACCAACCGATGATGCGCGGGCGCGCCGTTGGCAAAACCACGGATTACATCCGCAAGAAAGTCGGACATGCAGGAATAGTCCGAATGGGATTGAACCGAGCTGTCATGCCCCAGTTGCAGCAGCGCCAGATGGTAAGGGTGACTGCCCCCCAGAACGCGCGCTGTGGCCCAGCGGCGCTGAAGCCGGTGAAACGGCATCAGTGCCAGCCGTTTGAAATACAAGCCAAATTCCTTTGATACAGGTAGGTCGCGATGCCGCTGGAAGTTTCGATAACGTCGGTTCCGAAACAATACAAACCAATGATAGAGCGCCCCATAAAAGATGTGCTGCCGCATATCCCCCCAATGCGAAGGTGGCGGTGGTGTCTGCGCTGTCGACTGATTCAGTGCATGTCGCATTTGATCGACGCCCAAAGACATCAGGTGTGAGTTTCCGTTTGAGCCGAACCGCTCATACGTTACCCACCAGGGGCGTAGGTAACCTTCCTCAAACACGTGAACAGTGACACCGTTGGCTTGGGCAATCTTAATGGCGCTGGCGTGAATTGGGCGCGTGTCGCCGTACAGGACAATATCCGTGATTTCGCGATCTGCGATCAACTCAGACAACCTGTCCGGCCAAAGCTCGGGCGTGTCGAGGAATGGGATGTACGAGGCCTTGTCAAACCAGAACGCCTGATCCCCGGCGTTGAACCCCACGCGCCAAACCTCGGCCCCCGTAGAGCGCAGCATACGCCCGAGCCCGTTGAAAAACGGGCCATGCGGTCCCTGCAAAAACAGGAAAACACGGCGGTTCAGGCCTTTGGCTTCGGGTGACATCACTACTGCTCTTGCTTTTTGTTCAGGAAATTATGCCTGTTTCAACCTTTCCCGGCAAGGTGGGGCTTGCCCGTCACGCCGCTTGCGCTTACCTCGGCTTGGAACACTGGATCAGGTTAAGAGCTGAGGGTTAGCAGAATGTTTACAGGGATCGTCACCGATATCGGCACCGTCACCGAGCTGGATCAGCAAGGCGATCTGCGGGCCCGGATCAAAACGGATTACGACACGGCAGGAATTGATATCGGCGCCTCGATCGCCAGTGATGGCGTGTGCCTGACCGTGATCGCGCTGGGCGATGATTGGTATGAGGTGCAGATCAGCGCTGAGACAGTTTCGAAAACCAATCTGGACAGTTGGCAGGTCGGTAAGCGCGTCAATCTGGAACGCGCCCTGAAAGTCGGGGATGAGCTGGGCGGTCATATCGTTTCAGGTCACGTGGACGGTGTGGCCGAGGTGGTCGCCGTGCAGGACGAAGGCGACAGCACGCGCGTGACCCTGCGCGCACCCAAAGAACTGGCCCGGTTTATCGCGCCAAAAGGTTCGGTTGCATTGAATGGAACCTCGCTGACCGTCAACGATGTGGATGATTGTGATTTCGGTATCAATTTCATCCCCCACACCAAGGAAGTCACAACCTGGGGTGATGTAGGGGTTGGTGACAAGGTGAACCTTGAGATCGACACACTGGCCCGCTACGTCGCGCGCCTGGCCGAAATGTCCTGAAACTACGTCGCGCCGGGATTGCCTGGTGCCGCAAGTGCTCTGGCCTTTGACCGTCTGGTAGTCTATCCACCGGGTCAAACATGCTCTGTGAAAGGCTGCCTCATGAGCTTTGAAACCCCAGGACCCGTCGAAGCCCAGCTGCGCGACGCGATCAGCCCGATCGAAGACATCATCGACGAGGCGCGCAAGGGCCGGATGTATATTCTGGTCGACCACGAGGATCGTGAAAACGAAGGCGATCTGGTGATCCCCGCCGAGTTTGCCGATGCCGACGCGATCAACTTTATGGCCACACATGGGCGCGGGCTGATCTGCCTGCCGATGACGGCCGAACGGGTGGACGCCCTTGAACTGCCGATGATGGCGGTGAACAACTCATCCCGACACGAAACTGCATTCACCGTTTCGATTGAAGCGCGTGAGGGCGTGTCGACCGGCATTTCCGCCGCTGACAGGGCATTGACGGTCGCCACTGCGATTAACGAACAGAACACGATGGCGCATATCGCCACCCCCGGCCACATCTTTCCCCTGCGCGCCAAGCGCGGCGGGGTGCTGGTCCGTGCGGGCCACACCGAGGCCGCCGTGGATATCTCGCGTCTGGCTGGGCTGAACCCTTCGGGCGTGATCTGTGAGATCATGAAGGCTGACGGCACCATGGCGCGTCTGCCTGATCTGGTCGAATTCGCCAAAGAACATGACATGAAGATCGGCACGATCAGCGACCTGATTGCGTATCGGTCTCGCAATGACAATCTGGTGGTCGAAACATCGCGTGAGACTGTTACCTCGGAATATGGCGGAGAGTGGGAGCTGCGTATTTTCACCGATCAGACCCACGGCATCGAACATGTCGTCATGATCAAAGGTGACATCACCACACCCGACCCGGTGCTGACCCGCACACACGCCCTGCACGAAGCACCCGATATTCTGGGTCTGGGCCCGAAATCCTCTCGCGAACTGCCGCGGGCAATGGAAAAGATCGCCGAAGAGGGCCGCGGCGTGGTGTGCCTGTTCCGTCAGCCGCGCAACTCGCTTTACGCGGTCGAGGACGAAGGCCCGCGCACCATCAAGCAAACCGGCCTGGGCGCGCAGATCCTGTCCAAGATGGGTATCCAAGAGCTGGTACTGCTGACAGATTCGCCGGAAACCGTATATCTGGGGCTCGACGCTTTTGGCCTGTCCATCGTCGGCACCCGCTCAATCCTTAAGGATGACTGATCGTGGCTGAACAAGACAAACACGGCGTTCTGCCGACACCGACCTTCGACAAACCGGCGAAACTGCTGATTGTGGTCGCCCCGTTTTATCGCGCCATCGCCGACAATCTGGTAGCCGGTGCAAAAGCCGAGATCGAAGCGGCTGGTGGTACTTGTGACGTGGTCGAAGTACCCGGCGCGTTGGAAATCCCGACCGCCATTGCTATGGCGGACCGTCAGTGCAATTTCGACGGTTACGTCGCGCTGGGCTGCGTCATTCGTGGCGAGACCACGCATTATGAAACGGTGTGCAATGACTCCAGTCGCGCCATCCAACTGATGGGTTTGCAAGGTCTGCTCATCGGCAATGGTATTCTGACGGTGGAAAATGACGATCAGGCCGAAGTCCGCGCAAATCCAGAAAAGATGAATAAAGGTGGCGGGGCTGCCGCTGCGGCCTTGCATCTGATCGCGCTCAGCCGTAAGTGGGGCGCCTCACAAAAGGGCGTTGGCTTCAAGCCCCCGTCCGAGTCCATCCTTGTGGCGGGCGACAGCAACGGACCCACGACAGCATGACCCAGACAGATGCGCCGAAACCGGCCAACCAGAAACGCCTGATGAAATCCGCCGCCCGGCTTTATGCCGTGCAGGCTCTGTTCCAGATGGAGCAGTCGGGTCAGACGACCGAACAGGTTGTGAATGAGTTTCTGGATCACCGGTTCGGCGCTGTCTATGAGGGCGAAGAGATGTTGGACGGCGATATCCGCGTGTTCCGCAAACTGGTCGAGGACGCCGTGAACTATCAGGCACCCATTGACCAGATGACCGACCGCGCGTTGGTCGCCAAATGGCCCATTGCGCGCATCGACCCGACCTTGCGCGCCACGTTCCGTGCCGCCGGGGCGGAGCTGACTCAGGGCGACACTCCGCCCAAAGTCGTCATTACCGAGTTCGTCGATGTAGCCCGTGCCTTTTTCCCGGAAGGCAAAGAGCCAAAATTCGTCAACGCCGTACTGGATCACATGGCGCGCGAGGCCCAGCCCGAGGCGTTCTGACGCCTTTACCATGGTCCGACACGCGCTAAACTACCTGTACAAGCGCAATGAGGTCCGCCATGCCCAAACTGATCCGATTGTACATCACTCAGGTTATCTGGGGATTTGTCATCTCGGCCATCTTTGTCGGGGTGCTGTTGGCGCTTAACGTGGCCAATTTGCGCGGTTTGATCAGCGGATCGGATATCGGTCTGATAGCGCTGTTCATGATCTGGTTCATGAACGGCATTGTCTTCGCAGGTGTTCAATTTGCCTATTCCATCATGAGCTTGGCAGAGAAACCGGGTGGTCCGCGTCGTGGCTCACCCGTCGTACACAGCTTTGAACCTGTTGCAGTTCAACAGAACGCGCCTGCGCCGAAGTAATTTTGTTCAGAAAAATGTGGCGGGACCGCCAGTCAACCGTGCGGTGTGATTCCCGAGGACCTGTATGTACAGGTGGGCGCCAGGTAATCAGGCCAGGACCTGAACAGAGCCAGCCCCCTCGGAATTGCTTAAGGCCACCAGAATGCTACCTATCACAAGAAGGGCAGAACCCGCCACGCGCCTAAGTAGGGGTTGCGGCGGGTTTGCACAAGGGGTCAGGCATCGACTGTTTCGTGCAGGGCGGTGCGCATTTTGACGAAATGCTCATCCCAGCCGCTATCGAGCGACAGGATCAGACCAAAGGCTTCGGCACTCTGAGGCAGCCCTTCGTGTTGCAACGCAAGCCGTGTACCGCCCGAAACGGGTTCGAGCGTCCATTTCACCACGCTGACGGCGTCCCCCATGGGTTTGACGGTGAATGTGTATTCCAGGTATTCCGGTGGGCGCGCAACGCGCACTTCTCCCCAGATCAACAGATCACCACTGGTTGTTCCGAACATCTCAAGCTTTTGTCCGGCGGCCAGCGGGCGTTCGGGTTTGTGAAACCATTCGGCCAGACGGTCCGGGTCCGTCAAATAGGCCCAGACGGTTGTGGGCTCGGCCCGTAGAAAGATCGTTTTTTGCAGAACGGTATGTGTCATGTGTCTTTCCTTTCAATGGCTTCTTTCAGTTTGTTCAGGCGGTCGTCCCAGAACTGGTCGAAATAGCTGAACCAGTCGAGAACAGGGGCCATCCCCATTGGTTCCAGTCGGTTGATACGTTCCCGCCCGCGTGTCTCGACCGAGATCAGACCGCCATCCGACAAGACAGTCAGATGCTTTTTGACGGCGGCGCGGGTCATGTCGAACCGTTCGGTCAATTGAGCGATGGTCATGTCCTGCGCGGCGAGCATCTGAACGATGTCCCTGCGGGTAGGGTCGGCCAGCGCACGAAATGCGTTTTGGGTTTGAGGCTGCATGTGCTTCACCATTCGTAATACCTTTTGGTATCATATTTAATGCAGTACCAAATGGTATCGTGTCAAGCCTGAAGTGGTTCTTGATTTTTGTTCACGAATTGTTCACATTTCTAAAATGACACTCGATCTGCAACCCGGACAAAAGCTAGCCCGCGGCGTGGCGCGCCATTTATCGGCGCATGGTTTTGTTTCAGTTGAAGAATTCGTGCCGATGCGCGGGTTGCGTGTCGATGTAATGGGGCTGGGCCCAAAGGGTGAACTTTGGGTGATCGAATGCAAATCCAGCCGAGCTGATTATCAGTCCGATTCCAAATGGCAGGGCTATCTGGAGTGGTGTGATCGATTCTTCTGGGCCGTCGATATCGACTTTCCAACCGATCTGCTTCCTGCGGAAACCGGTCTGATCATCGCCGACGCTTATGACGCCGAGATTGTGCGCATGGCGCCGGAAGACAAGGTTGCACCGGCGCGGCGCAAGAAGATGATCCAGAAATTCGCAACCGACGCGGCGCGCAGGTTGCAAGCGCTACGTGATCCCAGGATTTAAGCGATTAGCTTTGGACAGCGCGGGCGGCCTGAGCAGCAGCGCGAATTTCATCCGCGATTTCCTCGGCCTCTTCGGGATCGAAATCCATTGGGATTTCGAGGTTGTCTGCCTCGATGAATAACCGCACCATGCCGTGATCAGTGGGCCCGATCTGCAGGTTTGCCTGAATGTCGCGTTCGGTATTGATGCCCATGTTCGCCTCCGGGACTAGGTGTTCGTGCTAACGCGCAAAGGGTTGAGAATCAAGCTGCCTTTGCGGTCTGATGAGGTATGGAGAATATTCAGATCAGACCCTTTCGCGCCACTGATGCAGCCTGGCTAGTAGAGCAGCACGGCCGGTATTATGCGCGCGACGAGGGGTTTGATTCCTCGTTCGGCGCTTTGGTGCAGAGCATTCTGGAGGATTTTGTGGCCAGCCATGATCCGACGTGTGAACGCGGCTGGATAGCGGAAAGCGACGGCCAAAGACTTGGCAGCATATTCTGCGTCGCATTGGACGAACATACTGCAAAACTACGGCTCTTTCTGTTGCTGCCCGAAGCACGGGGGAGGGGGTTGGGAAAGCGCATGCTGGACACCTGTATGGGCTATGCGCGTGGTGCAGGGTACGCGGAAATGCGGCTTTGGACCCACGAAAGCCACAGGGCGGCCTGTACGCTGTATCGTGCGAATGGATGGCAGTTGCTGGACAGTAAGCCAGTGCATTCCTTTGGTGTCGATCTTGTCGAACAAAGCTGGAAAATTCGGCTTTAATCCTCTTGCATTCCTTGGATGCGTTCGATACATCGCCCCTCACGAGTGCCGCCTTAGCTCAGTTGGTTAGAGCGCTGGATTGTGGATCCAGAGGTCCCCTGTTCAAGCCAGGGAGGCGGTACCATCTCCCTCAATATAGTCTGAAAAAACGTGCAAAATGTGCTGCTTGGAGCAGTGACTGTTTTTGCTGTAGTTGTTGGCAGATTTGACGACTGGCGCGCCTGTGATTAGCGCGCCAGGTTCAGTTTCAGCTTCATTTTGCTCCGCTTTTCTGCGGGCAAATGTCGGTTCAAGTGCTTATTCACGCGACCAAAGCTCCAGATGACCACGAGGGTCAGCAGGATAAAGTAGAAGGCCAGAATCGGGTAGGGGATGAACGGGTTAAATGTTTTGTCCGCAAAATAGCCCGCGTAGTACAGCGCATCGCCACGTTGCTGCCAGACCGGGAAGGCCGAGAAGAACACCAGCGTAGTGGCATGAAAGAGGAAGATCGCCTCGTTCGTATAGGCAGGCCAGGCCAGCCGCAGCATGGTTGGCCACACGATGCGGCGGAACCGTGCCCAGCCTGTCATGCCATAGGCATCAGCAGCCTCGATATCACCCTTGGGGATCGACCGCAGCGCGCCATAGAAGATCTCGCCGGAATAAGCGGCGGTGTTGAAGAACAGCACGATCAGCGCGCCAAGCCAGGCCGAGGTGAGCGCGTCGAGGAACGGATAGCTCTGCTTCAGCGACAGGAAAAAGAAATAGGCGAAGAAGAACTGGATAAACAGCGGTGAGCCTCGGAACAAGAAGATGAACCACTCTGCCGGTTTGCGCAGCCACTTATTCGTGGAAGCCTTGCCCATGGCAAGCGCGGTGGCAAGAAAGAACCCGGTCACCAGCGCCATGATCCCGAAATAGATGTTCCAGATCATGCCCGAGCCGATCAGGGTAAACTGTTCGCACAGGGTGAAATCGTTTCGTGGCAACAAACGTTCGCCTATCCCGATCGAGCGCAGGCCGTAATCCTGGATCGTTTGCAAGCAGCTCATGCGGTGGTCTCCTTGCGCAGCAGCTCTCCGCCCGAGGTCGCCTGACCGTGGGACAGGCGGCGCATCAGCCGTTCAAGACCGATTTCCGAGACTCGGGTCATGCCAAGATAGAACACCAGCAGGGCTAGGAAGTACCACATGCGCCAGTCGCCATGCGGGTATTGGGTGAATTTCGGGTTCTTGTACCCACCCAGCTCGCGCGCCCAATAGACGATATCTTCGATGCCCAGCAGGAACAGCAGCGGTGTAGCCTTGATCAGCACCATCCATAGGTTTGACAGGCCGGGCAGGGCGTATACCCACATCTGCGGCACGAGAATACGCCAAAAAGTCTGGCGGCGGGTCATGCCATAGGCCTCGGCCGTTTCCAACTGAGCACGTGGGACAGCGCGCATACCGCCAAATAGTACGTTGGCGGCAAAGGCGCCGAAAACGATTGAGAATGTGATGACGGCCAGAAAGAAGCCGTAAGTTTCGTGTACCCATTCGGGGGCAGTGCCAAGCGGCAGCTTGGCGGCCTGACAGACGATAAAGTCATTGCCTTGTCGGATCGGATCAGTCCATTCCGGGCACAATATTTGATGACGAGTCCATTCGAACGCCTGATCCAGTGCGATCACGAAGAACATGAAGAAGGCAATATCCGGCACACCGCGCACGACGGCGATATAACCTTTGCCCAGCAGGCTGAGCGGCAAGAAATGCGACCGAGCCGCCATAGCGCCCAAAAACCCAAAACCCAGCGCGACCGGCGCCGTAATGGCCAGCAACAGCAAGACCTTGAAGAAGGACAGGTAGAACACCCAATGCACACCGTTGGTCAGATAACACGAGAACCAGCGGAACGTGCCGAGTGTTTCGGGATCAGTGCAGAACGAGAAAATGGCGGGCCTCTTTGACTGGCAAGGGCGCATGGGCGGCGCGCCCAAAGATCAGGCGCGCCGCTGAATGTAAGATCAGAAGGTCGAGGACACTTCCCACTTGGTGATCAGCTCGTTCAGGCTGCCGTCGTCCTTCATGGACTGGATGGCGGTGTTGAACTTTTCTTTCAACTCACCGTCGGATTCACGGATACCCATGCCGACGCCACCGCCCAGCGGAACTTCGTCGCCAACAAAGACTAGACCCGAGCCATCTTCGGTGAAAGGCACCAGGAAGGATTTGTCTGCCAGAACTGCATCCGCTTCACCACCGCGTACGGCGGCAATGGTTTCTTCCGGGCTTGCGAACTCAACCAGAGTTGCGCCGGAATCAGCAACGTAACCGGCCTGAATAGTACCGGTCTGCGCCGCGATCACGCCGCCTGCCAGATCAACGCCATCGGACATGGCGATATAGGCCGACGGATCCGGCGGGGTGTAGTTGTGGGTGAAGTCGATGACTTCGTCACGTTCGTCGGTGATCGACATACCTGCGATGATCGCGTCGTAGTTGCCCGACACCAGGTTCGGAATGATCGAATCCCAATCGTTCTTGACCCATTCGCATTCCAGGTCGGCACGCTTGCACAGCTCATCGCCCAGCTCACGCTCGAACCCGTCGATCTCGCCCGCGTCATTGACGAAATTCCACGGTGCATAGGCACCCTCGGTGCCCAGGCGGATGGTGTCTGCCATGGCCATACCAGCGCCAAGCGCCAGTGCTGCAGTAGTCAGAATCAGTTTTTTCATTGGATACTCCCCAGTTTTGTTTTCTGTCCTGAAGTTAAGCCGCCTGAGTGGCGGATAGAAAGCCCCGAAGCCGTTCGGATTCGGGGGACGTAAAGACATCTTCTGGCAGGCCCTCTTCTTCGATCAGGCCCTGATGCAGGAACACGACGTGGCTTGAGATGTCGGCCGCCATTTTCATGTCGTGGGTCACGATGATCATGGTGCGCCCTTCGGCGGCCAAATCCTTGATCACCTTGATCACTTCCTGTTCCAGTTCCGGGTCCAGTGCCGAAGTGGGTTCGTCGAACAACAGCGCCTCGGGCTCCATACACAGGCCGCGGGCGATGGCTGCGCGCTGTTGCTGACCGCCCGAAAGCTGCGCCGGGTAGACATCGCACTTATCGCCAATGCCAACCTTCGCCAGGTATTTTCGGGCGCTATCCTCGACCTCTTTCGGGTCGCGGCCCAGAACGGTTACCGGGGCCTCCATCACGTTTTGCAGGATGGTCATATGAGCCCACAGGTTAAACTGTTGAAACACCATCGACAGGTTGGTGCGGATGCGCATCACCTGTTTTGGGTCGGCGGGGCGGCGATGGTGAAGGTCACCGGCCCAGCGTACGGGTTCACCCTTGAACAGAATCTCGCCCTGCTGGCTGTCTTCCAAAAGGTTACAGCAGCGTAACAGTGTGGATTTGCCGGACCCGGACGATCCGATAAGCGAAACCACATCCCCGCGTCTTGCCGTAATATCGACCCCTTTCAGCACCTCGAGATGGCCGAAACTTTTGTGGAGGTTTTTGATTTCGATAACGGGAGTGGAATCTGTCACGGGTGGCCCATGTGTTGTCGGTGTTGGTGCGGTAATAGGGCGCAAAAATCGGGGCAATGCAATGCGCAATTGACATCATCGGGTGCTGAAACCGTCAAATTGACCAAACGTACTAACCAAAATGATCACCGATTGGGTCAGATGGCACAATCTCGGACCGGATTGGGGACTGACAAATAGTTCTCGGCAGGGATGGTGATCAGGCCGCGGAGATGCAGCAGGTCGCGATCTTGTGGGTTCAGGTCATCAATTGCTGCGCGAACAGCGCGGGCGATACCTGGTGCATCCTGCCCGATGGCCGTGATATAGGGTAGGGCGGGCGTCGGCGGCGTCGTTCCAACCTCGCGTAGGGACGCGTCAAGGTCGGAATGCGTCTTGAGCAATTCCCAGGTCAATGCATCCAACGCCGCGTAGTCAGCCTGGCCATCGGCCACAGCGTCGGCAGAAAGCGCATGCCCACCAGTTTCAAGTATGGTTTTGGGGCACAGGTTGAGCGCCTCTAGATGAACCATTGGCGCAGCCCACCCCGATTGTGACAGGCCCTCGTTATAGGCAAACGTGCCGTTCGAAAGTCCGTGCAGATCGCGCGGATCATTTTTTCGGGCCACAAAAACGGAGTGATAATAACCGGGCGGGCACCCCTCAAGCCCATAGTCCGGGGTGCCGACCAGCTGTACGTTGCCATGTAGGCGGGTGCGGTAAGGCATGCCGCAGGTCTGCGCAAAGGTCAGGTCGGGGTGTTGCCAGACATCCCAGAAATCGGTGTCTCGCGTTAGCTGATCCGGGCCAAAGCCCAGGTGATCGCGAATCAACGCCCATAACCGATCATTCGCAGGCTGTAATGCGGGCATGTCATACATGCCCAGCATCGCGATCACGACTTGGCGGCCTTTTGACGTGCCAGGGCGGAATCTACGTCACTGACGCCCAGCAGGCTGACCACCAGCCGCAACAGCGAATCCTCTTCGCCCGAGCGCTGTCCGTCGGCCAAAGCGACGGACCACATCGCCTGCACCACGGCCAGACGGTCGTCATAGGCCACGGCCTCTTTGATCGCGCGGGTGAAACGGACCGTGTCGGGGGCCTCAGACTCTAGGTCTTCGGCCCGGGCGCGCAGGGCGGCGGCCTCGAACGGGGACAGGCCATAACGTTCGGCTGAAATCTTGTCGATTCGGGCCATCTCGGTATCGGCATAGTCGTTGTCGGATCTGGCGATGCGCACCAGCAGGGCCGTCAAGGCCAGACGGGCATCATCATCGGCAAGCGGGTCGGGGGCGGGCTGTGTCAGCCGGGACAGGAAATCACTAAACATGGGTTAGATATAGATGGGGCTTAATGCTCTTCCAAGCTTCTTTGAACACGCTCGCGGGCGGTCTGGCTGTCATTGAAGCTAAGGCCCATGGCGATGCGTGCCTCTTCCACGATCTTAATCTCACCTTCGTCTGTATCGCCATCGGCCAGAACGACCTCCCACAGGGCGTCCAACGCGGCAAGGCGTTCGTGAAGGTCGGTGGTTTCGCGGATCAGCTTGCCGAATGTGTCCGTCTCAGGTGCGGCGGCGTGCAGCTTTTCGCAGGTCGCGCGAACCTTGGCAGCTTCGATCGCATTGTGTTGATAGAGCCGCGCAAGGATGCGGTCGATCAGGCTGATTTCCTCAAGCTTATAGTCACGATCCGCCTGCGCCACACGCACCATAAGCGCACCCAGAGCCAGCTCGGCATCCGGGTCGGGCAGTTTATCGTGCTGCGGTGGGCGAAAAGCCTGAAAGAACTTCTTCAACATGCGCTCAGGTTATTCCATATTTTGTGGGCCGCCAAGCACAGACCACCCGTCATAGGCAGAATGGTCGCAAGACTGTCGGATTTGGCAGGAACACGCTGAGCGCGATCCACCTGCGGATGGATCAACCCGCCTGAAGCGCCTGTTTTGCCTGCTCTTGCAGCCAGCCCAGCATCTGCCGATAGGGGACAGGGCCATAGCTGACCCGCGCCACGCCCAGTGACGCCAGAGTGGCCGTATCGGGGGTGCCGGGAAGGGCAATAATGTTGACGGGCAACTCGGTCGATTCGCAGAGCCGAGCGATCAGCCCTTCGTCTTTGAGACCCGGCGCAAAGAACCCGCTGGCCCCGGCATCGGCATAGGCCTTGGCCCGTGCGATCGCATCGTCCAGCATCGAATTATCATGAGTGTCGGGCTTGGCTTTCAGGAAGATATCTGTGCGGGCATTGATGAAGGCCGGGATGCCGGCAGCATCGCAGCCTTCGCGCATTGCCTGGACGCGTGCTTCCTGCGTTTCGATGTCGTAGAGGTCGCTGGTGCCAACGATTTGGTCTTCAAAGTTAAAGCCGATGACACCGGTCTGCAGCGCAAGTTGAACATTGGCGGCGACGCTTAGCACATCCTCAGCATATGCGCCTTCGAAATCCAGCGTCACGGGAAGGTCCACCGCGGCAACGATCCGGCGTGCATTGTCCAGGGCAGAATCCAGTGAGATTTTCTGCCCGTCCCCGAACCCTTGCGCCATCGCAACCGGCGCGCTGCCAGTCGCAATTGCCTTGGCGCCTGCATCGCGGACAGCCCCGGCGCTGCCCGGATCCCAGATATTGTACAGGATGACCGGCTCGCCCTTTTTGTGTAGGGCGGCGAATTCTTCTGCTTGGGTAATCTGGTTGGTCATGCCGGTCTCCTGTCGCTGCTATGGCGGCAGTTAACCGTGCAAATAGTCGGCGCGTAAAGATGTTTCGCGCCGACCAACACAATACAGTGATTTGTCCGAGGTCAAACCAGCCGCGAACTGTCCTTGGCTGCGCGCACAAAGTCGCGGAACAAGGGGTGGGGGTCAAACGGTTTGGATTTCAGTTCGGGGTGATATTGCACGCCGATGAACCAAGGGTGATCTGACCATTCAACGATCTCGGGCAAACGTCCGTCCGGTGACATGCCCGAAAAGTTCAGGCCCGCCTTTTCCAGCTTTTCGCGGTATTTGATGTCCACTTCGTAACGATGGCGGTGGCGTTCTTCGATATTGGTGCCACCGTACACCTCGGCCACTTTCGAGCCCTCGGCTAGTACCGCGTCATAGGCGCCCAAACGCATGGTGCCGCCTTTATCGTCGCCGACTTTACGTTCGACTTTGTGATTGCCCTGCACCCATTCTTTCAGGTGATAAACTACCGGCTCGAAACGTTTTTTCCCGGCCTCGTGGTCGAATTCCTCGGACCCGGCTTCGGTGATCCCCGCCGCATTTCGCGCAGCCTCGATCACGGCCATCTGCATGCCCAGACAGATGCCCAGATACGGCACTTTGTGTTCGCGCGCATATTGCGCCGCTTTGATTTTGCCTTCGGTACCGCGTTCACCAAACCCACCCGGCACGAGGATCGCGTGGAAGCCTTCCAGATGGGGGGCGGCGTCTTCTGTATCGAAAACTTCGGCATCCACCCATTCGACCTTGACCTTGACCCGGTTGGCCATGCCGCCGTGGGTCAGCGCCTCGGCAATCGACTTATAGGCGTCTTCGAGCTGAGTGTATTTGCCCACAATGGCCACCTTAACTTCGCCCTCGGCGTTGTGGATGCGGTCGCTGACGTCTTCCCACTTGGTCAGATCGGGTTTAGGGGCCGGGCTGATCTGGAACGCGTCCAGTACGGCCTGATCCAAACCTTCGCGGTGATAAGCCAGCGGGGCGTCGTAAATGGTGGAAAGGTCCTGCGCCGCAATTACGCTGTCGGGGCGCACGTTGCAGAACAACGCCAGCTTTTCGCGTTCCTTGGTCGGGATCGGGCCCTCGGACCGGCAGACCAGAATATCGGGTGCCAAACCGATCGAGCGCAGCTCTTTGACCGAGTGTTGCGTCGGTTTGGTTTTCAACTCGCCAGACGCCTTGATGTAGGGCAGCAAGGTCAGGTGCATGAACAGGCACTGACCACGGGGCTTGTCCTGGCTAAACTGACGGATGGCTTCAAAAAAGGGCAGGCCCTCGATATCGCCGACGGTGCCACCGATTTCACACAGCATGAAATCAACTTCATCCTCGCCGATAGCGATGAAATCCTTGATCTCGTTAGTGACGTGCGGGATCACCTGAATGGTCTTGCCAAGGTAGTCGCCGCGACGTTCTTTTTCCAGCACGTTGGAATAAATCCGGCCCGAGCTGACCGAGTCGGTTTTGCGGGCCGCCACGCCAGTGAAACGCTCATAGTGGCCCAGGTCCAGATCAGTCTCAGCCCCGTCATCAGTGACGAATACTTCGCCATGTTCGAAGGGCGACATCGTGCCGGGGTCGACGTTCAGATAGGGGTCCAACTTGCGCAAACGCACCGAGTATCCCCGGGCCTGCAACAGGGCACCCAGAGCCGCCGAAGCCAGCCCTTTGCCCAAGGACGAAACCACACCACCAGTGATGAAAATAAAACGCGCCATGTTTTTCGGCTGCTCCCGTGAGACGTCAAAATCAGCTGCCCGACGGTTCCGAAAAACCGCTGCATCACGGGACTTCACGTATAAAGGATTCGCGCCAATAGCGCAAGAGAACCGCAAGATGCTGTTGCAGCTCTCTTTCAGATTTCTAGGTTTTGTGGATCAGTTGGCCTGAGGAATCAGAGGTGCGTTGTCGCCCTGCGCCGGTGGCAGCAGATCATCCGCCGACGGAACCGCCGGGGTGCTTTCTTCGGTTGCCGCAGGTGCCGGAACGCCCAAACGGTCGATAACCGAGCTGCCCGAAGACTTCTGAGCCGCCAAAATGGTCAGCGTGATCGAGGTCACGATAAAGCAGGATGCCAGAATCCAGGTCACCTTGCCCAAAGCGGTCGCTGCCGCGCGACCTGTCATGGCGCCACCGCCACCACCGCCCATACCAAGGCCACCGCCTTCGGACCGCTGCATCAGAACAACGGCAATCAGGCCCAGGGCCAAGAGGAGGTGGATGATGAGAACGACGTTTTCCATGGTGTTCCTGTACAGCGTGGCGTGTATCGCGTGGTACTTATGCAAGTTTGCCTTCGGGGGCAAGGGATGAGTTGGCATCACGAACGGTGATATTCCAGATCACAGCAAAGGGACTGGACAGGCAGATGATACGTAACGCAGGCTGCGGCCATGCCTCATGACGATCACGACCACCCGCACGCCCTGTTGCCGCCCGATCCCGCGCTTCGAGTTAAAGCGCTTGAGACGATTCTGACCCGTAAGGGTCTGATCGACCCGGCGGCGCTGGATGAGATTATCGACACGTATCAAAACAAGATCGGTCCACAGAACGGCGCGCGCGTTGTCGCCAAGGCGTGGGGCGATTCTGCGTTCAAGCAAGCCCTGCTTGCAGACGCGACGTCTGTTGTCGCTGATCTTGGGTTTTACGGGCGGCAGGGCGAACATATCGTAGTGGTCGAGAATACGCCGGAACAGCACAACATGGTCGTTTGTACCCTATGCAGCTGCTACCCGTGGCCTTTGCTGGGTATTCCACCGGGTTGGTACAAGTCCGACGCCTACCGCGCTCGAGCGGTACGTGAGCCGCGCAAGGTCTTGGCCGAATTCGGTGTCGAATTGACGCCAGAATCATCCGTGCGGGTATGGGATTCGACCGCAGAGATTCGCTACCTCGTGCTTCCCATGCGCCCGGAAGGCACAGAAGGGCTGGGAGAAGAGGACCTTGCTGCGCTTGTTACCCGTGACAGCATGATTGGCACGGGCCTGCCTAAGGTGCCGTCATGACCCGTGTTCACGATATGGGTGGTCGGTTTGGGGACGGTCCGGTCACGCCCGAGGCCGAAAGCGCCCCGGTCTTTGCCGAGGACTGGCATGGTCGCGCCTTGGCCGTGACGCTGGCGGTCGGGTTTCTGGGGCAATGGAATATTGACGTCTCGCGCCACGCGCGCGAAAGGCTGTCGCCCAAGGACTACGCACGGTTCTCTTACTATGAAAAGTGGATATCCGGTCTGGCCGACCTGCTGGTCGAAAAGGGGGTGCTGACCTTGGATGATTTGTCGGGCGCAGGCACCGACGACCCACACCCGTTGGCAGCCCGTGTTCTGAAAGCCGGGACCGTCTCGGGAGCCTTGGCCAAAGGCGGGCCAGCAGACCGGGCTTCGGACGTGCCGATACAGTTTGAAGTCGGGCAGAATGTCCGAACTGTGGATCCGGCAGCCAATCGTCTAGTGAGTGGCGGCCATACGCGACTGCCAATCTATGCATCGGGTGCAAATGGCCGAATTTTGCGGTTGCACGGTACGCATGTGTTGCCAGATTCAAATGCACATGGTTTGGGCGAGGCGCCAGAACCCCTTTATGCGGTGGCATTTGCCGCGTCCGAGTTGTGGGCTGACCCGGAGCATCCCAAAGACGAGGTCGTTCTGGACTTGTGGCAAAGCTATCTGGAGCCCGTATGAGCACCTGTACCACCCATTCCGCACCAGAGCCGGTTTTTGCCGAACCCTGGCATGCGCAGGTCTTCGCCCTGACAGTTGCATTGAACGAAGCTGGACAATTCGAGTGGTCAGATTGGGCCGATCGATTTTCGCATACTTTGAAATTGCACGGGTTGGACAAGGAACTGGATGGCGGGAATGATTATTTTCACGCGTGGCTGGAGAACTTGGAGCAATTGTTGGTCGAACAAGGTTCGACGTTACCAGGTGACATTCAACGCATGAGAAATGCTTGGGAAGAGGCTTATTTGACGACGCCACACGGTCAACCGGTGCATTTGGCGGCAGGCGAATAGGAGGGGCGCTGCCCCCGCCGCCTGTTCTGGGCGACTCCTCCAAGATATTTGAGGCCGGATGAACAGGGGAGCCATACTTCATCTGGCCGAAACTATCCCCGCCGGAGGCACCGCACATTGCGCGGTTCTGAACTGCGGCGAATTACCGGTTTCCCTGCCGCTTTGACCCCGCTATATGAGCCGAGTTTGATAATTCAGCGCAAAAGGACCGGATATGGCCAATGTGGTTGTTGTCGGCGCCCAGTGGGGCGACGAAGGAAAAGGCAAGATCGTCGACTGGCTCAGCGAACGGGCAGACGTGATCGCGCGTTTTCAAGGCGGGCATAATGCCGGTCATACGCTGGTCATTGATGGTGAAGTTTACAAGCTGCATGCGTTGCCTTCAGGCGTCGTGCGGGGCGGCAAGCTGAGTGTCATTGGCAATGGTGTTGTGTTGGACCCGTGGCACCTGATCAAGGAAATCGGAACCATTCGGGCGCAAGGTGTCGATATCTCGCCCGAGACTCTGATGATTGCCGAGAATACGCCGCTGATCCTGCCTATCCATGGCGAGCTGGACCGTGCGCGCGAAGAAGCTGCCAGCAAGGGCACCAAGATCGGGACGACCGGTCGCGGAATTGGTCCGGCGTATGAGGACAAAGTGGGCCGTCGCTCTGTTCGTGTTGCCGATCTTGCTGATGAAGCCACGCTTGAGGCGCGCGTGGATCGTGCACTGCAACACCACGACCCGCTGCGCAAGGGGCTTGGGATCGAGCCCGTTGACCGGGACGCGCTGATCGCCCAATTGAAAGAGATCGCGCCGCAAATTCTTCCGTTTGCCGCTCCGGTCTGGAAGGTGCTGAACGAAAAGCGCAAGGCTGGTAAGCGTATCCTTTTTGAAGGGGCGCAAGGCGCGCTGCTGGATATTGATTTCGGCACCTATCCGTTTGTGACCTCGTCCAATGTGATCGCGGGGCAGGCGGCGACTGGTGTGGGTATCGGTCCAGGGTCGATTGATTTCGTTCTCGGTATCGTCAAAGCCTATACGACCCGCGTGGGTGAAGGACCGTTCCCGACCGAATTGGATGACGCGGACGGTCAACGCCTTGGTGAACGTGGACACGAATTCGGCACAACCACAGGCCGCAAACGTCGCTGTGGCTGGTTCGATGCCTGCTTGGTGCGGCAAACCTGCGCGACAAGTGGTGTAAACGGCATCTCGCTGACCAAGCTGGACGTGCTGGACGGGTTTGAGACACTGAAAATCTGCGTGGGGTATGAGCTGGATGGCGAGCGTCTGGACTATCTGCCTACCGCAGCTGATCAACAAGCGCGCTGCAAACCCATCTACGAAGAAATGCCGGGGTGGAGTGAATCCACCGAAGGCGCACGCAGCTGGGCCGATCTGCCTGCCAACGCGATCAAATACGTACGTCGCGTTGAAGAGTTGATCGAGTGTCCCGTGGCCCTTCTGTCTACCAGTCCGGAGCGGGACGACACCATTCTGGTGACTGACCCGTTTGCCGACTGATGAGCGATCACGGCAAATCCGGTCTGAGCTACAAGGCCCGGCGGCGTTGGTCGCTGGTGCTGCTGTTGATTGGGCTTCCCATCTATATTGTGGCGGTTGTAACGGTGGTGAGTTGGCTCGACCGTCCGCCCATTTGGTTGGAACTGCTGGTCTATGTTGGTTTAGGCATCGTGTGGGCGCTGCCGTTCAAATTTGTTTTCAAAGGTGTTGGCAAAGAAGACCCAGAGCAAAACTCGGATTGATCACCGGCAATTCAGGTGATGAAGAGAAAAGGGCCAGAGTAACCTCTGGCCCTTTTTCTATTGTACCAGTTGGGGGGATTATCCCGCGGCGCGCTCGTCATCCGGGCGGAACCCGATCTGGGTCGAGGCCGCGAAACGCCCGCCGCCCGCTTTTTCAATCTTTCCATCGCGCAGCAACTGACCGAAGGACCGCAGGCTTTCTTCGCGGTTGAAGTCATTTTGCTTGAGCGAACGGATTTTGTTCATCAACTGCGGGCGCGAAAACTGTTCCTGACCTTCGATGAACGACAGGTACGCGGCGGCAGCCTCAAGCAAGTCGGGGAGGGACTGCGCGCCCTGTTCCTGCGCGAACAGAGCAAAGCCACCTTCCTCGGGTGTTTCGTCTTCGGCTTCAGTTTCGGATTTTACGCGGCGAGGGGTAACTGGTCCGGCGTCTACGGTTTGATTGTCGATGCGCTGTTCAGCGACCAGCTTAAGAGGGGCTGCATCGTCACTGCTGGGGCGCATGCTGGTGACCTGAATTTCCGGGCGGCGAGGGCTGACGACCGAGGAAAGATCTCCACGATAGCCCTGTTCCTCACTGTCCTGTGCTGTGGCCTTACCGTCGCCACGTTCAGCTTCGGTTGCGGCGACGGCCGCCCGCAGATGCGTGTAGGCCTCGCGCTGATCGCTGGTGTCCGGGTCGTTCAACTGTTCGCCGGCCTTATCCATCAGGCGCGATACGTCCCGATCCAGATCTGACGTTTCAGTGTCTGTATTGGCCGAGCGTTTTGCCAGTACAGCTTCCACGCTTGAAATCTCTTCCAGCAGGTCGACTTCATCCTCTTCCGTCAACACACCTTCGTCGGTGGCTTCGACGACGTCTTCATCTGCGCCGCCGTCATCGAGAATGTTGGCTTCCTCTTCAGAATCGCTTTTCGCAATGTCTTCAAGGTCCGAGAACAGCACGTCGGATGTGTCTTCCTCTTCCGCTTCGGTCTGGTCTTCCGATGTCGCGTCAAACACCTCTGAATCCAGATCCTCGGCTTCGACTTCCAGTGCAGGTGCTTCGTATTCTTCGATCTGAGGCATCTCAGCCTCGGCTTCTTCTGTTTTCGGTGCTTCGTCTTGCGTTTCGACGTGCGCGCTGGCCTCTTCAGTGTCGTCCAGATCCGCGGGGTCAAGCGAACCAGCTGCGAAGGCCGCAGCCACTGCATCAGACGGAGCGGCGCTTTTCATCAAGGTCGTGTCTTCGTCTTCCGTGTAGATGACCGAGTTTTCTTCGGAGTGAGAGACAACGGCCCGGATGCGCTGCAACTTGGCGGCAATACTGTCAGCGGCAGGCGCCGGGGCATCTTCTACGGTTTCCGCGTCAGAAAAAACGGGCTGAGAAGAGGGCGGCGTGTCGATAACATTCAAACCCTGAGCGCTGGCGGCGGATTGGTGGGATGGGGCGTTTTCTTCGGTTGCGCGGATCAGCAGGCCAGAGTCGTTCTGACTGGCTTCGACCCTGCGGGATGCGTCACGCTGCGCGATCCGTGTCAGCATTTCGGTGTCAGGCTGTGGGGGTTCAGAACCAAAGTAGCGATCATCAGCCGCGAGATCGCGGAAGTATTCGGCAATCGCTTTCATCGTTTCAAAGGAATCATCAAAGCCTTCCAAAGTGCACGAGAAGGTTCCATAAGAAACGGTCAAAACCTTGTTATTCTGTACCATCAGACGCACGTCCTCTACAAACTACAAGAGCCACCCACCCAATAGAGGGCACACCTATGGCTCGAAACTCTCTGCATGAACCTACCATTTTGTGGTCTCAATGTGTCCAAATCCGGGAAAAATGATCAATCTTAAAAAAAATCAGTCGATTGTACGGTCTGAGGAGCCAATCGCAGTGGTCGGAGGCGGAGAAATCGGTCCAGATGACCTAAATTTGGCGCTGATTCGCGTCAATACCGTTGTTGCCGCGGATGGCGGAGCGATCCCGCTGATGGATTCGGGGCGGATGCCGGATGCGGTTATCGGTGATTTTGATTCGCTGAGCAGCGCCTATCGCGACCGAATTCCGGCAGAGCGATTGTTTCCGATCCGCGAGCAGGACAGCACGGATTTCGACAAGACCCTGCGCAGTGTCGAGGCGCCGCTAGTGCTAGGGGTTGGGTTTCTGGGCGGGCGGCTGGATCACCAATTGGCGGTGCTGAGCGCTTTGATCCGACTTCAGGATCGTCCGTGCATTTTGCTAGGGGAGCATGAAGTCGTGTTCCACGCCCCACCGCGGATCGCTTTTGACCTTTCACCCGGCGATGTGGTTTCGCTGTTTCCGTTTCAGAGGGTAACGGGGCGCAGCCGTGGATTGGAATGGCCGATTGATGATCTGGTGTTAGAGCCGAGCGGTCGCGTCGGGACCTCCAATCGCGCGTTGGCTGATGTAGAACTGGAGGTGGACAGGCCCGGCCTTTTGGTCATGGTTCCGCGCAACGCCTTGGATCAGATCATGCAGGCGTTTCTGTCGGAGCTGACCGGGCGTTGGCCCGCTCGTGCAGAATGACGTAAAGGCCCGCGGCAATGGTGATGGCTATGCCGATGGCCGCGATCCCGTTGGGCAGGTCATGAAAGATTAGCCAGCCGAATAGGGTGGCCATTGGAATTTCCAGATATTGCATCGGGGCCAGCGTTGCCGACGGCGCAAAGCGCAGCGACCATGTCATTAACAGATGCGCGACGGTTCCCAGCAGCCCGATTGCGATCAGCAAAAGGTGAATGTCCGGGGGAGGTAAGATCAGCGATACGGCCCAACTGCCGCCGATTGTTCCGGCCAACAGAACTGGCAGCATTAGGATTATAGCCATCATGCCCGATGCCGCTTGTAGGGTGATTGGGTCTGTTTCTTTGGCGATTTGGCGCGTCACCAGCATGAACAGGGAAAAGAGCAAAGCTACCACAAGCGGTAGCAGGGCTGCGGCCCCCACTTGTACAAAGCTGGGCTGAATGACCAGCAAGGTCCCAACAAAGCCAACGGCGCAGGCTATCAGGCGGCGTGGGCCAACGGTTTCCTTCAGTATGTATTTGCCCAGGATCAACATTATGAACGGCATGACAAAGACGATGGCGATCGCGTCGGCCAGCGGCAGGAAAAGCAGTGAGCTGAACATGGCTGAAAGGGCGAGGATATGCAGAACCGTGCGAATAAATGTCAGCCACAGGATACGGCCACGCATGCGCAGGGATCGCCCGGTCAATACGGCCAGTGGGACCAGCACCAGCGCCTGAACGGCAAAGCGGACAAAGACAAGCATGCCGACAGGTGTGGTTTCGGCCAACAGCTTTGCCATCGCGTCGCCCATCGGCGCGATGATGCAAAAGCCAAGCATCAGGACGATGCCAAAGACCGGACGATCCTGCGTCATAAGGGCGACGCTACGTGGTTTGGGGCCCGGTGGGAAGCGTCTAGGGCAGGGGTTGAACCTTGGTATAGTCTGGACCGATGCAAGTGGGCAGACCGTCACCCAGTTTCAGCCAGTTCAGCTTTTCCTCATGCGCCACGTGCAACGTTGGCTCCAACTGGTTCGGGTCTTCCAGTGTTGCCACGTACAGATGCAGCACGTCCGACATGGCTTGTGATCGGAATGATATCGGAGTGCCGCAATTGGGGCAGAAACTGCGGGTGACACCGGGCGACGAGGCAAAGGTTTTCGGCTCGTCCCCGGTCCAGCGCCACTGACCGTCGCGCACGCCGAAATAGGTGGTCATCGGCGCGGCGCATTGCCGTCTGCAACTGTCGCAATGGCAAGTAACGCAGGACAGGACCGGAGGTGTAACCTCGTACCGGATGGTGCCGCACAGACAATGTCCCCGCATGATATCCCCCTTATTGCGGCATCAGCAGTTGGGTACGTTCACCGCCAGGCCGCCCAGTGACGTTTCCTTGTATTTTTCGTGCATATCATGGCCGGTTTGGCGCATGGTCTCGATCACGGAATCGAGCGGAACAAAGTGTTTTCCATCACCGCGCAATGCCAGAGAGGCCGCTGAAACGGCTTTGATTGCAGCCAGCCCATTGCGTTCGATGCATGGAACTTGCACCAACCCGGCAACCGGGTCACAGGTCATGCCCAGATGATGCTCCAGCGCGATTTCAGCTGCGTTTTCAACCTGCTCCGGTGTGCCGCCCATGACGGCGCACAGGCCTGCGGCAGCCATGGCTGACGCACTTCCAACCTCGGCCTGACAACCTGCTTCGGCGCCAGAGATCGAGGCGTTATATTTCACCAGCCCGCCAATGGCGGCAGCGGTCAGAAGGAAATCTTCGATATGGCTTTCCGACGCGCCGGGCACGTGATCAAGGTAATAGCGCAGGACCGAAGGCATCGTACCTGCCGCGCCATTGGTCGGGGCGGTCACGACCTGCCCACCGGCGGCGTTTTCCTCGTTCACCGCCATCGCATAGACGCTCATCCAGTCATTGATGGTGTGCGGCGCATTCAGGTTCATGCCTCGTTCGGCCAGAAGGGCATCGTGTATGCCCTTGGCGCGGCGTCGCACGTTCAGGCCACCGGGCAAAATGCCGTCAGTATTCAGGCCGCGCTCGATGCAATTGTTCATAACTTCCCACAGACGCGCAGTGCCCTTGGCGAAGCTGTCGGCACAGCCGCGCGCGATTTCATTATCGCGCTTCATCTGAGCGATGCTTTTGCCGCTGGTCTTTGCCATCTCAAGCATTTCGGCGGCGGATTTGAACGGGAACGGGACTGGGTCGCCCTCGTCGGTTGCCTTGCCTTCGGCCAGTTCCTCTTCGGTCAGGACAAAGCCACCGCCGACCGAGTAGTAAACCTGCCGCAGGATCACATCGCCTTGTGCGTCGGTGGCCATCAGGATCATGCCATTGGCGTGGCCGGGCAGGTTGTTGTCATAGTCAAAGATCAGGTCGGTCTTTGGGTTGAACTGAAGCGTCGGCAACCCTTCGGGCGTCACCGAGTTCGTCTGGGAAATTTCGGCCAGCGCGGCATCAGCCTTATCGTTGTCGTAGGTGTCGGGCACAAACCCGGCCAGTCCCAGAATGGTGGCACGGTCGGTGGCGTGACCGACCCCAGTAAAAGCCAGCGAGCCGTGCAGCGATCCGCGCAGCCCCGCAAATTCGAACGGGGACGCGCGCATCATGTCCAGAAAACGCGCGGCGGCCACCATCGGCCCCATGGTATGAGACGAAGACGGGCCGATGCCCACTTTGAACATATCGAAGACAGATAGAAACATATCAGGTAGCTGAGCCTTCTTCAGGTGTAGCGTAACGTGGTGAGGTGAACGGCGTAACCCCCAACCCTTCGGCCGCGATGGCGGCCTGGGTCGCAGGGCGGGATTCGAGCCGCGTCAGGATGTCCTGCAGATGGGGCGTGTCCCTAAGCTGAAACCAGCTGCGATCCGCGCTGGCGGGGTACAGCGCCATCCAACGCATTTGGCACGCCAGATAAAAGCTTAAAACCGATGGGGTGTCGGCCTGCAGCCAATCCGGCGCTTTCTGGGCTTCGGCATCCAGTACACGCAAATGTTGGCGCAGGCGCGGGCGGATGCCTTCACGCAGGGTCTCGGCCTGCGCGGGGTCGATGTACTTTTCAGCATAGAAAAGAATGCGCAGATCGGCGTGCAGCGTGTTGGACGCAAAAAACAACCATTTCAGAAACGCCACCCGATCCGGGCTGTTGGGGGCAGGGGCCAGTTGCTTGTGCGTATCCGCCAGCCACAACAAAATGGCTGCCGTTTCAAAGATCGGTCCTTGCGGGGTGTCCAGCACCGGGATCAATCCATTCGGGTTCAAGGCCCGATAGGCCGCGCTGTCCTGTTCGTTCCGGCGGCGGTCCACCAATACGGTCTCAAAAGGAAGGCCCATCTCTTCCAACACCAGTCTGATCACCAGCGAGGCGTTGTCGGGGGCATAATGAAGGCGATAGGGCGCGGTCATGGCCCCTATGTAACTTGCGGGGCGAATGCCGGAAGCCTCGATTGCGACGTTTCCCTTCGGAAACGCGTATTTTCCACGCATGTTTACGCGTGATGGCGGCGATTTGGCACTCGCGGTTGGTTGCCGCATTTCGTATAAGTCTGGCAGTAATAAAGGGAAACGCTGCCATGACCCGTGATCTGTCACCCATCGATAACGCCAAATATGTCGCCGCTCGTCGCGCTGCTGACATGGTGCAAGACGGAATGCGTGTTGGTCTGGGGACAGGGTCAACAGCCGCTTGGATGGTGCGTCGCATCGGTGAGCGGGTCAAAAAAGAAGGGCTGCGGATCAAGGGTGTTCCGACGTCGATCCGCACCGCGCAACTGGCCTGCGAAGTCGGGATCGAAGTGGTCTCGTTGGATCAGGCGGGGTGGCTGGATCTGACCATTGATGGCGCGGATGAATTCGATGGCGAACTGAACCTGATCAAAGGTGGCGGTGGCGCGCATCTGCAGGAGAAGATCGTCGCCACGGCCAGCGACCAGATGGTCGTCATCGCCGATGCCGGCAAAGAGGTCGAAACCCTGGGCGCCTTCCCTTTGCCGGTCGAGGTGATCCCCTTTGGTTGGCAAACCACCCGCACTTTGATCCAAGAGGTGCTGGACACGATGGATGTTCTGGGCACTTCGGCCATGCTTCGGATGGATGGTGAAGCCCCTTTTGTGACAGATGAAGGCAACCACGTTTTGGATTTGCACCTGCAGCGCATCGGCAACGCGCGCCAGTTGGCGCTGGTGCTTAATCAGGTGCCAGGTGTGGTCGAGAACGGGTTGTTCATCGACATCTGTGACAAGGTCGTGATTGGCCACGGGGACGGCCGGGTCGAACTGCGCGACATCAACGCGGGTACCACCGAGCTGGACGAATTGGTGGACAGTGGTGAGAACCTGTTCTCGGATCTGGCTGACTGACGAATGTCAGAGCTTTCGGCATTACAATTCGGCGAAGTCAGTTTCCAAAAACCGGACGGCACATTCGAGAGCCTGCCCCTCCAGTTGCAATCTATGGCGAAACCCATATCTGAGCGGTTCGTAAGGACGGTTGAGCATTACTGGCCGATTTTTTTTTGCGTCCTGGCAAGATCAACTGTCTCACCAGAACGGTCTGGACTGTGGTGAGCAATAAGATACACCCGTGGCGTCGCTTTGATGGCGCTTGCTGAAAACTGAAAGAGGCACGGTAAATGAGCTTTGATTATGATCTGTTCGTCATCGGAGGCGGCTCGGGCGGGGTTCGCGCAGCGCGTGTGGCTGCTGGTGAGAATGGTGCCAAGGTGGCGCTGGCCGAAGAGGATCGTTATGGCGGGACCTGTGTCATCCGAGGCTGTGTTCCGAAAAAGCTGATGGTCTTTGCCAGTGAGTTCTCAGGGACAATGCAGGACGCGCAAGCCTATGGTTGGGATGTTAAACCCGGCGGGCTTGATTGGAACACGTTCCACGACAAGCTGGTCGCGGAACTGGATCGGCTTGAAGGTGTTTATCGCAATATCCTGAAAAACAACGGTGTCGAAAGCTTTGATCAGCGTGCCCATGTGGTTGATGCGCATACGGTTGAGCTGGCCGATGGCACGCGTAAGACGGCCAAGCACATCCTGATCGCCACCGGCGGTCGTCCGGTCGTGCCCGAGTTTCCGGGCTCGGATCTAGCCATCACCTCAAACGAAATCTTCCATCTTGAGAAATTACCTCAATCCATCTTGATCGTAGGTGGCGGCTACATCGCCAGCGAGTTCGCAGGGATCATGAACGGGATGGGTGTGAAGACCACTCAGTTCTACCGCGGCGCGCAAATTCTGCGCGGCTTTGATGAGGAAGCACGCGGCCTGATCTGCGAGGAAATGCGCCAGAACGGTATTGATGTACGTCTGGGCACCAATGTGTTGGAGATGACCAAGGAAGGTAACAAAATTCGCGTCAAAGCCACCGACGGCACCGAGGATCAATTTGATGTTGTCATGTACGCCACTGGTCGTGCGCCCAATGCCGACAACCTAGGGCTTGAGGCAGTGGGCGTTGAACGGGGTCGTAAGGGCGAGATCGTTGTGGACGAATACAGCCAGACGGGCGTGCCTTCGATTTTTGCAATTGGGGATGTGACAGATCGGGTGAATTTGACACCGGTTGCGATCCGCGAGGGCATGGCTTTTGTCGAAACAGTGTTCAAAGGCAACCCGACGCCGGTCGATCACGAGCTGATCCCGACCGCGATCTTCACCCAACCGGAGTTCGGTACCGTGGGATTGAGCGAGGAAGACGCTGCCGCGCAAGAACCGGTCGAGGTATATGCAACCTCGTTCAAGCCGATGCAAAAGGCGTTTGCGGGTGGAACGCAGCGGGTGCTGATGAAGCTGATCGTCAGTCAGGCGACCCGCAAAGTGTTGGGTTGCCATATCGTGGCACCGGGCGCGGGCGAGATGATCCAGCTGGCAGGAATCGCCGTTAAAATGGGTGCAACCAAGGAAGATTTCGACCGCACGGTTGCCGTTCACCCGGTTATGGCCGAAGAACTGGTGACAATGCGGCAACCTGTTCGCACTGCTTGATTTGCAAGCGCGCGCACACAAGTTACAAGGGACACCGTGATCACACGGTCCAACACGAAGGAACAGATACATATGGCGGGCAACAGCGGTGGCCCCTGGGGGGGCGGAGGCTCTTCTGGAGGCGGAGGAAATCGGGGTAATAATGGGGACGGACGCAAGCCTCCCGAAGGCGACGGCCCGCAGATCCCCGAGATCGATGAGCTGATGAAAAAAGGCCAAGAGCAGCTGCGCGTTCTGATGGGCGGTCGCGGCGGCGGTGGCCGCGGCGGCGGTCAGGGAACGGGCGGCGGTGGTCCGGTTTTCACCAAAGGCACGGTAGTAATTGGTTTGCTGGTTGCCGCGGGTCTGTGGGGAGCTGCAAGCTTCTACACGGTCAAACCGGAAGAACAGTCGGTTGAGTTGTTCTTGGGTGAATTTTCGGCCGTTGGGAATCCGGGTCTGAACTTTGCGCCTTGGCCGTTTGTGACCGCCGAGGTGATCCCGGTAACCCGTGAACAGAATGAAGACATGGGCGGTGCGCGCGGCAGTGACGATGGTCTGATGCTGACCGGCGACGAAAATGTGGTCGACATCGACTATCAGGTTGTCTGGAACATCAACGATCCGGCTAAATATCTGTTTAACTTGCGCGATCCGCGTCAGACGATTCGGGCCGTTTCTGAATCGGCGATGCGCGAGATCATCGCACAGAGCGAGTTGGCACCGATTCTGAACAGGGACCGGGGCATTATCGCAGACCGGTTGCAGGAATTGATTCAGCTGACAATGGACAGCTACGATTCTGGTGTGAACATCGTCCGCGTAAACTTTGACAAGGCTGACCCTCCACAGGACGTGATCGCAGCGTTCCGTGATGTTCAGGCTGCGGCGCAAGAACGTGACCGCCTGCAAAACGTGGCCGACGCTTATGCGAACCGTGTTCTGGCTGAGGCCCGTGGTGAAGCCGCGCAGGTTCTGGAAGAGGCCGAAGCCTATCGCGCCCAGCAGATCAATGGCGCGCAGGGTGAGGCCAGCCGCTTTAGCGCGGTTCTGGAAGAATACTCCAAGGCACCTGATGTGACGCGCAAGCGTCTGTATCTGGAGCGAATGGAGCAGGTTCTGGGCGACGTAGACAAAATCATCCTCGACGAGAACTCGACAGGGTCGGGGCAGGGCGTCGTGCCTTATCTTCCGCTGAACGAGCTGCGCCGCAATCAGACTGAGGAGAGCAACTAATGCGTAAGTCACCTATAATCCTCATTTTGGTTGTGATCCTGGGTGTAATCGGCCTGTCCTCGATTTTCATCGTGGACGAACGTGAACGTGCGCTGGTTCTGCAATTTGGCCGCGTCGTTGCCGTGAAGGAAGAGCCCGGTTTGGCGTTCAAGATTCCGCTGATTCAGGAAGTTGTGCGCTATGACGACCGTATCCTGTCGATCGACGTGCAGCCGCTTGAAGTAACGCCACTGGATGACCGTCGTTTGGTTGTTGATGCGTTTGCACGTTATCGGATTTCCGATCTGAACCGCTTCCGTCAGGCCGTCGGTGTTGGCGGTATCCCGGTCGCCGAGGATCGTCTGGATCGCATCTTGCGCGCCGAAACCCGCGAAGTGCTGGGTTCGGTTTCGTCCCGCGATATCCTGAGTTCCGACCGTGCCGCCTTGATGCTGCGTATCCGCAACAGCGCGATCGCCGAAGCGCAGGCGCTGGGCGTTAACGTCATCGACGTGCGCTTGAAAGCAACTGACCTGCCGCAAGCCAACCTAGAGGCCACCTTTGACCGGATGAAGGCCGAGCGTGAACGCGAGGCGACCGATGAACGCGCCCGTGGTAACGAGGCGGCCCAGCGAGTGCGCGCCCAGGCGGATCGTACTGTGGTTGAACTGGTGTCGGATGCTCGTCGTGAGGCCGAGATCATCCGCGGTGAAGCAGATGCCGAACGTAACGCGATCTTTGCCGAAGCTTACGGCGCGGACCCTGAGTTCTTTGAATTCTACCGCTCTTTGTCGGCCTATGAAAATGCGTTGGGCGGTAGCAACAGTTCGATGGTTCTGAGCCCGGATTCCGAGTTCTTCAATTACCTGAAATCGCCCACCGGGCAGGCTGGTCGGTAATGGGCCTGATCCTTCTGGCCTTCGGGCTGGTACTGATTGTCGAGGGGCTGGCCTATGCGCTGGCCCCTTCGCTTATTGAACGTATGCTTGAGGCGCTTCGGTCACTGCCTGAACAAGCCCGTCGTCTGGCCGGTCTGCTATGTGTTGTCAGCGGTCTGGTGTTGTTGTGGGGTGCATTTCAGCTCGGGTTTTGACACGTTGATTTCAATTGCCGGTGAATTCCCCGCGATCCCGAGTTGCGGGCTTGGGTAAACTGACTACATTGGTTTCCAAGAGGGGTTGCTATGCGGCACCCTTATGACGTTGTTCGACAAGGAGTTCCCAAGTGCAGGCACAAGCGCGCAGTATTTCCGTCCAAAGGGACGACAGTGTTGGTTTCATGCGGCTGATGTGGTTGGCCTTTGCGGGGATGTTGCTTGTTCTGGCCCAATCCGTCGCCGCGCAGGCGCGGAGCGAAAGCCTGGCGCCGCTGGCCGAAAAGATCAGCCCGGCAGTGGTGAACATCACCACATCGACCCTGATCGAAGGGCAAACTGGCCCGCAAGGGATCGTGCCCGAAGGCTCTCCGTTCGAGGATTTCTTTCGCGAGTTTCAGGACCGAGATGGTGAAGAGGGCGACCGCCCACGCCGCAGCAATGCGCTGGGATCGGGTTTTGTGATTTCCGAGGACGGTTATATCGTCACCAACAACCACGTCATTGCGGAAGCTGATGAAATCCTTGTGGAATTCTTTCCAGGCGACGGCCAGCCCAAGAAAGAGCTGCCCGCCAAGGTGATTGGCACAGATGAAAAAACAGACATCGCGCTGCTCAAGGTCGAAGCTTCGGGCCCGCTACAATATGTGCAATTCGGTGACAGCGACATTGCGCGTGTGGGGGATTGGGTGATTGCCATGGGTAACCCGCTGGGGCAGGGCTTTTCTGTTTCGGCTGGTATCGTTTCGGCCCGCAACCGGGCGCTGAGCGGTTCTTATGACGACTATATTCAGACGGACGCAGCCATTAACCGGGGGAACTCGGGCGGGCCGCTGTTTAATATGAACGGCGAGGTGATCGGCGTGAACACCGCGATCCTGTCGCCCAATGGCGGCTCCATCGGGATCGGGTTCTCGATGGCGTCCAACGTGGTCGTTAAGGTCGTCGACCAACTGCGCGAATTCGGTGAAACCCGCCGTGGCTGGCTGGGCGTGCGCATTCAAGACGTGACCGAGGACATGGCCGAGGCGATGGGGCTGGACAAACCCGGCGGCGCGCTGATCAGCGATGTACCGGACGGTCCGGCCAAAGATGCGGGCCTGCTTGCAGGTGATGTTATCCTCAGCTTTGACGGGGTCGAGGTCGAAGATACGCGCGGTCTGGTGCGTCAGGTGGGCGAGACTACGGTTGGCAAGTCGGTTCGTGTTGTGGTGCATCGCGACGGGGGCACTCAGACCGTTCTGGTCACGCTGGGCCGTCGAGAGGAAGCGGAACGCGCGGATAGCGAGGAAGAGGAAACACCAGATGCCGCGCCTGAGGAAAACGCCGATATTCTGGGCCTGACGATTTCACCCCTGACGGATACGTTGCGCACCGATCTTGATTTGGATGCGGAGGCAGAAGGGCTGGTTGTGACTGCGGTGGACGAAGCGTCCGAAGCTTTTTCCAAGGGGCTGCGCGCCGGTGATCTGATTACCGAAGCCGGTCAGCAGAAGGTCAGCTCTATTGAAGATCTCGAGGCCCGCATGGAAGAAGCGCGTGAGGCAGGCCGCAAGTCGTTGTTGTTGCTGGTGCGCCGTGGCGGTGAACCGCGCTTTGTGGCGCTGAGCCTGGGCGAGTAACTGACACCAAAATAACCCAAAAGGCCGGGGTTATCGCTCCGGCTTTTTTGCGTTTTTGGGGGGTGGAAAAAAGGTGAGCCACACGCCGGGGAGGCGCATGGCTCTGATACAGGGAGAGGTCAGTGGACAGATATCGGGGATGATTCTCTGACCTCCTACGGTAACAACTAAGAGATTAGTCTTGATGTTGTAAAAGGTCTGTGAAGCAGGTCACAGGGATCAGATCAGGTCGGATTCTGCCAGTTCGCGCAGGGCTTGGAAATCCTGAATCATCAACCCGCCACGCGAAGCTTCGACCACGTTGTCGCGTTTCCAGGTCGAGATCGTCTTGGACACCGCCTCGCGCGTGGCGCCAACGAATTCGGCAAGTTCGCTTTGCGACAGGGTGATCCGGGTCGATGGGTCATCCTGAAGTCCGGACAGGTGTAACAGCTTGCGGGCCAACCGGATTGGCATCGGCAGGAACACCTGCTCATTCAGCTGCGACCCCATCCACCGCATGCGCAGACCGGCCAATCGGATCAAGTCAACCGCCAGATCGGGGTGCTGGCGAATTTGCTCCATCACATCCCCCTGCCGGACACGCAGAATGCGCGAGGATTCTGCCGCGGCGATGGTGGCTGTGCGAGGGCCGCTGTCGAACAGTGCAATCTCTCCGAACACCTCACCAGGGCGCATAAGGGTCAGCGACAGCTTGCGGCCGCTCATGGCCAGAAAGGACACCTCAAGCGTACCTTCGAGAATGGCGTACAATGCGTCACCCTCGTCACCCTGTTCAAACAGGACGTCACCACGTTCCAGTGCGATTTCAGTCGCCTGGGCGGAAAGCATGGCTTTCAACCCGTCGGATGCCTCGGACAGGAAGCCGCTGTCTGGGAAAGCCGTCATGAGTTCCAGATTCTCCGGCTGTGAGTGTTTTGGTGGTGACACAACTTTCCACAGGTTCGGCGTTAAGCCAAGGTTTTTGTCGGCATCGGCCGACAAACCATCGCAAACGTATGAGGCGAACGCCTTCCCAACCGGTTCATCTACTGGTGGTCGGGGTCATCCATATAGCTTTGCAGCAGATTGAATTGCAGCATCAGAAACACCATCAGCGCTATGGGAAAGCCGAATGTTTCGATCTTGACCCAAAGGTCGGTGGACATCGTCCGCCAGACAAATTCGTTGGCCACCGCCAGAACCGCGAAACAACCGCAGAGTCGCCGGGTCAGGATCATCCAACCCTCGTGGCGCATCGGCAGCATCTCGTCCAGGACATAGGCGAGGTAGGATTTGCCTTGCAGCAGACCGATGCCAAGCATGATTGAAAAGAAGCCGTAGACCAGCGTGGTTTTCATTTTGAAAAACCGCTCGTCATTGAACCAGGCGGTCAGGCCGCCAAAGAAGATGACCATGAATGCGGTGAAAATCTGTATCCGGCTGAGCTTACCGGTCAGGAACCAAAGAACCCCCATCGCGGCCAGCATCAGCGGCACGAAAAGGATGGTGGCAATGATAAAACCGGAATACTCGATGCCGCCGATCAGGAAGCTGTCGTCGCGCAGGCGTAGGTAGATGAAGAAAAAAGCCAGTGGAGGCCCAAGCTCCAGCACTTGTTTCAGAAACGGGTTGATCTCTTTTTTGCCTGACATAGTGGTTTCCTGCTGCTTACCCGCCCATTTCAACTATTACGGCGCCGAGTGCAATCAATGCCATCAGTGCAATCCGCCGTGGCCCCACGGTTTCCTTCAACACCAGCCATCCGATCAGGGCCGCAAAGACGGTTGAGGTTTCACGTAGGACTGCCGCTTCGCCGACCTTGTCGAGCCTTGTGGCCAGCATGATGGCTCCGAAAGACATTGGGGCGATAATGCCGCCTGCAAGGCCGCGCAGCATCAAAGGCCCAATGGTAGGCCGATTGATCATCGCGCGCCATCTCAGAAAGGCATAGATCGGCATGGTCGCACCGTCGATCATGAAGAACCAGGCCAGAAAGGTGAACGGATCGGCAGTGGCGCGGATGCCATAGGCGTCATAGGTGGTGTAAAGCGCCACGAACAAGCCGGTCGAAACGGCCAATACCAGCGCTATGCCCAGCGTGTCGCGGTTGGTTTCGAGAAACCGAAAGTTATAGGCGGCCAATCCAAAGATACCAGCCAGCAGGACAGCCACGCCGAACCACTGGGTACCGGTGAAGGTTTCTCCGAACAGCAGGTAGGCACCGATGACGGTGAACAGGGGGCCTGTGCCGCGGACAACCGGATAGACGACAGTGTAAGAGCCCTTGGTATAGGCCATCGCCTGCAGAACTTTGTAGGCGACATGGATCAGCCAGACGGTGGCAAAGATTGGCCACATGTAGGGTTCTGGCCACGGTACTACAAAAAAAGCGAACGGGGCGGCCATCAGGCAATAGCTAGCGTCGATCGCACCGCGTGATAGCCATGGATCGTGGCGGCCTTTTTGCAGGGCGCCGAACACTGCGTGCAGAAAGGCGGCCATCAAAGCAAGCCCCAGGGCGAGTTGATGGCCTGCTTCCGTGCCTTCGAGAGAGATCAGCCAGTCGCTCAAGTGTCAGATCATTTCGCTGGGAGGGGGCGGGGATTTTCCATCCCCAGTCGCCCGGAGGGTATTTGAGGCCAGATAAAGCTGCGGTTCAGGACTGATCCAGACCAGTGAGCGCGGCGGCGAATTCTTCGGGGTCGAAAGCAGCGAGGTCATCAATCTGCTCTCCGACGCCGATGGCGTGAATGGGCAGGCCGAACTTGTCAGCCAGTGCGACCAGAACGCCGCCCTTGGCCGTGCCGTCCAGTTTGGTCATCACCAGGCCCGAGACATCGGCTAGATTGCGGAAAGTTTCCACCTGGCTCAGCGCGTTTTGACCGGTGGTGGCGTCCAGCACCAGCAATGTGTTGTGCGGTGCGGTTTCGTCTTTCTTGCGGATAACACGGACGATCTTAGCCAGTTCTTCCATCAGGTCGGCGCGGTTTTGCAGCCGACCGGCGGTGTCGATCATCAGCAGGTCGGCTCCGTCCTCTTGCGCCTTGGTCAGCGCGTCGAAGGCAAGGCTGGCCGGATCGGACCCTTCAGGGGCGGTCAGGACGGGCACGCCCGCGCGTTCGCCCCAGACTTGCAGCTGTTCGACAGCGGCAGCGCGGAAGGTATCTCCTGCAGCGATCACGACCTTTTTGCCGGCAGCTTTGAACTGGCTGGCCAGTTTGCCGATCGTTGTGGTTTTACCTGAGCCGTTCACGCCGACGACCAGCACCACTTGCGGACGTTTGGCATAGATAGGCAGGGGTTTGGCGACTGGCTCCATTACGCGGGCCACTTCCTGCGCCAAAAGCTGTTTGATTTCCTGGGTCGAGAGTTTGCGGCCAAAGCGCCCTTCGGCCATGTTGGCGGTGACACGTAAGGCAGTATCTACCCCCATATCCGAGGCGATCAGCAGCTCTTCGAGCTGTTCCAGCATGTCGTCGTCCAGCGTACGGCGCACGGCGGTTTTGGCCTCGCTGCGACCGAACAGTCGACCCAACACGCCTTTGGAAGGTGTCGCCTCGGGGGGCGGGGGGGCAGGTGTCGGATCAACAGGCGCGGGCTCGGGTACCTCAACCGGTTGCGGCGCTGGCGTAGGTTCGGGCACCTCTGGGACTGGTTGGGGAACTTCCGGTACGGGTTCCGGCTGCGGCTCGGGGTCCGGGATGATCGGGTCGGGTGCGATTGTTTCCTCGCCCCCATCTTCAACAATGGCCTCAAGCCCCTGTTCGAGGCGGGACGAGGATTTGAACAACTTGTCCTTGAGCTTTGAGAAAAACGCCATTTTTGGTCTCCGCAGGTGTTCCCCTCACCTAATGCGGATTTGCGGCAGTTGCAAAGGGTCAGAGGAACGCAATCAGCAGACCCGCCTGAGCACCCCAATAAAGTGGCCAGACCAGATAAGGCGTGATCTTCAGGGCGGGGTGGCCCTTGGGCAGCAGGAACTTCTCGGTTGCCAAGATAAGATCCGAGGCAATGAAGGCCAGAGCTGCAGGCAAGGCCCATCTCAGGGCGTCGGTTTCGGGCAGTGTCAGTACGGCGACGCCCATCCCCAGAATGATCGGAATATAGCCCAGAACAGGACCTTTGAGGTCCCCGGCCCGTGGGGCCAACAGGGTGGCGGCGACAATGCCCAGAATGAAAAGGGACCAGAAATATCCAGGCTGGTCGAAAATCAGGGCAAGATTGCTTGAAGGATGAGTGAGAAACAGGGCGATGTATGCAAGGTGACCTGCGGCAAAGGCCCCAATCCCGGCCATGAAAGTGCTGTCAGTTTCGCGCGACAACAGCGCGTCGCCAATGGCGCACAATAAGAGGGCGACCACCAGAAGAAGCGGACCTGCACCCAACAAGGCAGTCACGGCCAGCAGTGCGACGGATGCAGTTTTCAACACGGATCGCAATGTGCTGGCCGGACGCGGCGACAGCGTTAGGTAGGCCAAAGCGCAAGCTGCCGCGAGCCAGAACAGTACAGTTGTCATAGATACCTCTCCGTTTTCAGCAGCTTGTGACGGGTTGTTGATTCACCTCAACCGTGACGTTGAGGCAGGGATCCTGCGGAAATGGTGATTGGCGCCGGACAATTGCTTCTGACACAATGTGGCTATGCTCAGATATCTTGTGATTCTTCTTCTGCTGCCCGCGTATTCAGCGACGGCTCAATCAGCCCTGTCGGGTGCGGATTTTGACGACTACACGCGGGGGAAAACCCTGTTCTACGGTTTTCAGGGGCAGGTATATGGCGTTGAGCGGTACTTGCCCAATCGCCGCGTCATCTGGTCGTTTCTGGATGGCGATTGCAAGCATGGCGTCTGGTACGAAAAGGATGCCCAGATCTGTTTCATCTACGAAGACCGTCTGGACCCACAATGCTGGGTGTTCACCCGATCTGGGGGTGGTCTGATCGCGCAATTCGAAGGCGACCCGGAAGAAACCGAGCTTTATGAGGCCGAGGATGTCGACGAAGAGATGATCTGCTATGGGCCGGATGTTGGAGTCTGAGATCGGCTCAGAACAATGAACCCTGATCTGGCGCGTCTTTTTTGGGCGTTTTTTTCGTAGCTGATCGTGGGGCAGCTGTTTGACCGGTGGTCAGCACGCCATCGGCGAACTCTATCTCAAGTGAGCCATGCTTTGCAGCCTGAGCTTTTGTCGTGACAACCTGATCCTCGGCGCGGACCACGGCATAACCCCGTTGCAATGTTGCCTTGTAGCTGAGCGTTTCGCGTAGGCGGTCGGTGGCGTCCAGCTTTTGTCGCATCCGGTCCAGGCGCGTTGTTTGGGCGGCGTTCATACGCTCGGCCAACCGGGTGATGGACTGGCGCTGTATCTCGATTTCACGCTGAATGGGACGCAAGGACAGGCGTGACGACAGACTTCGCACGGCTTCTTGTCGGCTTGAAACAAGATTGCGCAAGGTCGAAGGGCGCAAATGGGCGGAAAGTTTAACCACTTGTAGGCGGCGGTTCTGCACACCGCGCTCAAGCGCCGGGGTCAGGCGATCTGCAATCAAATCAAGCCGTTGGCGCGGGGTATTCAACAGGCTGTCCGGTCGCGGTAGCGCACGCGATAGGTCGCGCAGGCGCTGCGACCGACGTTGGACCGCATCGGTTGCGGCACGCGACAGACGTGCGCCTTGTTCGCCGGTCCAGGCCAGCAGCTCTATCCGTACAGGTACGGCCAGTTCGGCGGCGGCGGTCGGGGTGGGCGCGCGACGGTCTGAGACGTAGTCAATCAGCGTCGTGTCCGTCTCGTGCCCCACGGCCGAGATCAGCGGGATATCTGATCCCGCAGCGGCGCGCGCCACGATTTCCTCATTAAATCCCCACAGATCTTCGATCGATCCGCCGCCTCGGGCGACGATGATCAGGTCGGGGCGCGGTAGAGCCCCGCCGGGTGTTAATTTGTTGAACCCGTTGATCGCATTTGCAACTTCGGGGGCACAGTTCGACCCCTGCACGGCGACTGGCCAGATCAGAACCTTACGCGGGAACCGATCCCGCAGGCGGTGCAGTATGTCCCGGATCACCGCCCCTGAGGGAGAGGTCACAACACCGATGACCTGTGGCAGATAGGGCAGCGGTTTTTTACGCTCGGGGGCAAACAGCCCTTCGACCTCAAGCTGTTTCTTGCGTTTCTCCAGCAACGCCATCAGCGCGCCTTGTCCGGCAACGGCGACCTCATCGACGTTCAAGTTGTATTTCGACTGCGCGCCAAATGCGGTCAGTCGACCGGTGACCACAACCTCCAACCCTTCTTCGGGGACAACGGACAAGCCCGAGATCTGGCCTTTCCATGTGGTGCAGGCCAGCACATTCCGGTCATCCTTGATGTCGTAATAGAGATGACCCGAGCGCGCCTTGAACACGCGCCCGACCTCGCCGCGCACACGGATTCGACCGAACGTGCCTTCTAGCGTGCGTTTCACCTCGCCCGAGATGTCCGAGACAGTGTATTCAGGGGTGTTTTGGCCGGGAATGGGGTCGTCAAGCAGGTCGGACATTTCAGCGCCTTGTGTCAAATGCCCGGCCAGCTTAGAACGCGCGCAAGGCGAGGCCAAGCAGATCGGAGTGCATTCATGAATATCCTCATTCTCGGCAGTGGTGGGCGGGAACACAGCCTGGCTTGGGCGGTGATGCAGAACCCTAAATGTGACCGTCTGATCGTGGCGCCGGGAAATGCCGGGATCGCGCTGATCGCGGATTGTGCCGCGCTGGATATTGAGAACGGTGGGGACGTCGTTAGTTTTGCTGAGGAAAACGCGATTGACTTCGTGATTGTAGGCCCCGAGGCACCCTTGGCTGCCGGCGTGGCGGATCGCCTGCGCGAAGCAGGCGTGCTGGTTTTTGGGCCTTCTGCGGCGGCAGCCCAGTTGGAGGCGTCGAAAAGTTTTACCAAGGAAATCTGCGATGCGTCGGGCGCACCGACCGCAGCCTATGCGCGGTTTACCGAGGCTGAACCAGCCAAAGCCTATATTCGCGAACAAGGGGCTCCGATTGTCGTCAAGGCTGACGGATTGGCCGCAGGCAAGGGCGTGATCGTGGCGATGGATGACCAAACCGCTCTGGACGCCATCGACGACATGTTCGGCGGTGCTTTTGGCGGGGCAGGGGCCGAGGTTGTCATCGAAGAGTTCATGGATGGAGAAGAGGCGTCACTGTTCGTGCTGTGCGATGGCGAGAACATCCTGTCCGTCGGCACCGCACAAGACCACAAGCGCGTGGGCGAGGGTGATACCGGACTGAATACTGGCGGTATGGGCGCCTATTCACCGGCACCGGTTTTGAGTGCTGAGATCGAAGAACGCGCGATGGAAGAGATTATCAAGCCCACCGTGGCCGAAATGAAGCGTCGTGGTATGCCGTTTCAGGGCGTCCTTTATGCCGGTCTGATGATCAAGGACGGTCAGCCTCGGTTGGTAGAATACAATGTGCGCTTTGGTGATCCCGAGTGTCAGGTTCTTATGATGCGCCTCGGTGCGCAGGCGATGGATCTGATGCATGCCGCTGCCGAGGGCCGGTTGGCCGAGGCGCGGGTAAACTGGGCGGATGATCATGCCCTGACCGTGGTGATGGCGGCGAATGGATATCCGGGTGCGTACGAAAAGGGCAGTGTGATCAATGGTCTGGAGGGCCTTCCCGAGGATAGCGGGAATATGGTGTTCCACGCCGGAACAAAGGCTTCGGAGGGTCAGATCGTGGCCTCTGGCGGTCGCGTACTGAATGTCACTGCCCGTGGAGGCACATTGCAAGAGGCACGGGACCGGGCCTATGCGGCGGTCGACGGGATTGACTGGCCCGATGGGTTTTTCCGCCGCGACATTGGCTGGCGGGCGCTCTGATCCAAAACGCTCCCGCGTCCTGACGCTGCATCAAAGATGCACCGCCAAAGGCCTTGGGCCGGGCAGCCCGCTGGCGCGGGCTGCGGTCGGTTCTATTTTGGACAGGTCAGTGCCCCTTTCATTGCGGATGGGGTAAAGGGCAGCAGTTCCCGTTTTTTCCAGCCATCATCGTAGTTGACGCTGACAATGCTGCTCCAGTCAGCGTTGACCACAATAATTTCACGGTTTCCTTCGCATTTGCGAATGCCACCGGTGATGAAGTCCTCTCCAATCTGGTGATTGGTCAGACCGGGTAGGGTTGCGATCTCGGTCAGTGCGCTGTTCTGAAATCGCCAAATGCGCAGGGTTTTGGCTAGATGCGGGCGGTCGATGTAAGCAATCTCGACTAGCCCGTCACCATCCAGATCTGCAGCGCCAATTGGAGCGAGCCAGCGAAAGCGGGTCCCAATGTGGGGCGTGGCTGCGATCTTTTCTCCGCGTGCATCATAGATTGCGAGTTGTGCACCGGCATGGACGTTGGACTCCACGACGATCACTTCGTTTGATCCATCTAGATTGATATCGACTAGACGGGGACTGAGGTCTTCAAAGACGCGATCAAGCGGCAACTTGATGGTCAGAACCGAGCGTTTGTATACCGGCTGGATGAAGAGCGTTTTAGTTGACGTATTCGAAACTTTGAGTTCAAGCGCGCCATATTCGATGTCGTCGCCCAGTACGCCGTGGGCATAGCGCGTCGTTGGCTCAGTGAAGCGGGCGCTTGTGATGGTGTCTGCAGCTGCTGGTCCCATCTCCGCCAGCCACATACTCAACGCCAGCACCGCGCCGCGTGCCCGATGTTGCCACAGACAGGCGGGCAGACGCGGCGCTTTGGAAAGCATCAGATCTGCTTTTCGGGCATCTGTACCACCAGACCGTCCAACTCATCCGTGACCTTGATCTGGCAGGTCAGGCGCGAACGGGTCGGGTCGGGCTCATAGGCAAAATCCAGCATGTCTTCTTCCATGTCATCCTTGCCTGGGACTTTCTCGACCCAGTCGGGGTGGATGTAGACGTGGCAGGTCGAGCAGGCGCACGCGCCGCCGCAGTCGGCCTCGATGCCGGGGATGTTGTTGTCGCGGGCCCCTTCCATGACTGTCAGCCCGTTGGCGACCTCGACTGTATGTTCGGTACCGCCATGCTCGACATAGGTGATCTTTGCCATTGCGTGCGTCTTCCTTTTTCGGTTTTCGAATTCTTCCTTAGTGAAGGCGTTTAGGTCTTTCCAGTACCATTTGCGACTCAACACGCCGTGTCTGGACTTTCCTGCAGTTTGTTCTATTTTTGTTCTCATGCTTGTTGCCCCTGTTCATCCTGCGGTTTCAAACCGGAACTGGCCGCGCCCGCCGACCTGTTTGCCAGCCAACCGGCTGGACGACCCGCCCGAAGGCGCGCGCGTGGCTGTCGCCGGGCTGGTGATTCTGCGGCAGAGACCGGGGACAGCCAAGGGGGTGATCTTTGTCACGCTTGAGGATGAGACCGGTATCGTGAACGTGGTCGTCTGGCGGAAAATCTACGAACAATTCCGCCGCGCGGTGATTTCCGGGCGCCTGTTGCGGGTCACGGGCCGGATGCAGCGGGCGCATTCGGTGACCCATGTGATCGCGGAAGAGATCGAGGATATCTCATCAATGCTGGATGTATTGGTACGGGGGGAGGGTTAGGCCTCTAGCGACAAACAGATCCGCTGCGGCGGCGCGCTGTGTCAAAATGGAAATGCCCTTTGTGATAGCGGTCGGCGTCCGGACCCAGAACTGTGCCGAACAGACCGCAAGCACCTGCATGAAGCTCACGCATGGCGTCGCTTGTATCTTCAGCTGTCCACCCGTCGCGTACCGTGATCACAGTGCCATCCATGAGTACGAAAGATGAGATATCAATCGCGCGACCGCGGGCGTGTTCCGACATTCGCGCGCGCGGCTGATTGTTCTGTGTCTTGCACGCATAATGGCCGGCCAGACGAATTCCTTTCAAACCGCCACCCTGATCCGCAAAGGTCGGTTTGGCCGTGTTCTCCAGCCAAGTCTTGAGCGTGATGGCGGTTTCGCAATCCATCAGCGCCAATTGGCTGAGAAAGACATCAGACACCACGCGGATACGCACGGGATCGGCAATGCCGCATCCCCTGTACTTTCCTCTAAAGGGTTTTCGGCTCTCGCCGAGAATGGTCCAGTCACCACACACCGCACCGCGATCGCGCATCCGTTCGCGGCCAACCTCGATCTGACGGAATTTGCAGGGTCGCAGTCGCGGTCTGGGTGATACAGTCAGTTCGCGCTTGGCGGGGGCTGCGACGGCGTCTTCCTCCAACAGGACGTCCAATTCAGCGGACAGGTCATAGGCCACCAGTTCATGCGGTTGAGCCTGCGCAGGCTCCTCGCAATCTGGCGCGGCACTCGCCATTCCTGCGCATAAAATAAACAGAGGGGTTAAAACTCGCATAAAACAACTCGTTCATTTTCCGGCCCGACCGATGGTCGCCTGACCAGCCTCAAAGCAGGTGTCGAGGCGTGGACCAGTCTAGGCTTTGAAAATCCTTTTCCTATTCAAAGCCAGAGTATAGCAGGGATTTCTCATCGCTTGAACAAATTGCTCTGTGCTGGCTTTCCCTTGTTGCCACAGCGCATGTCGAAATGCTGTGCGCATTTGGTGCCCAATTTGAACGCAGAGATGTTGAGGATATCTCGCGGAGCTGGATGTGATGGTGCGGGCGGGGGATAGGTCTGCAATGCGGACAAATCTGCCGTTCGAACGCAGCGTAGCAAAGTCCCCTTTAGAACCAAGAGTTCGAATGCGGGGATGTTGAATCAAGAAATTGGTTAAAACTGTCTGCCAATCCGAAATGAAGGTTTACTACTACATTCGCTGTCGTTTCGTATCTTTAGCGACTTGAGCCACTCAAGTAAGCGCAAGACACAACCACCTGCCTCACACACCTTGAGTTGTGACAAGTTGGAAATGTAGAACCTGTTCATTTCAACAGGTTCTCCTTTCCATAAACTGGCTAACGTTCAGGCAAGCTCACGCGCAATGTGGCGTGCTTGGGCCTGAGCTGAGGCGACCGAAGCTTTGTGACGCTCATCAGCGAATTCCTGGTACTCGGCCGCAGCTTCGAACATGCGTTCTGCGCCCAGGTACTTGCGCAATGTGCTGATATGCGCAGAAAGGTGACCCGAGTCATTGCGAATCCCACCGTCCTCAAAGCCGAATTCGCCAGCCGATGTCAGCAGCACCAGGGTTTTGCCGGACATGATCGGTTCCAGAGGGAAGTCGCCGCGCGCCAAATCAAACGTAAACGTCTTGTTGATCCGGATGATCTGATCAAACCAAGCCTTCAGCGCTGCGGGCATGCCGTAGTTGTACATGGGCGTCGAAATCAGCAGGATGTCGGAGCGGTCGAGCTCGTCAATCAGCGTGTCAGACAAACTGACCAAAGCGCTCTGTTCAGGAGTACGTTCCTCTTCTGCTGTAAAGACGGACGCGATCCAATCGTTGGAAATGAAATCTGGCGGGGTCATTCCGACGTCACGCACAATAATTTCAACGTCGGGATCAACCGTTTTCCACTCTTCCACGAAACTGTCCGCCAAAGCGCGGGAAATGGAGTTATAGGCCGCAACAGGGTTGTCGGTGTGGCGCACGCTGGCGTCAATTCTCAGGATTGTGGTCATCTTGTCACCTAGTCAGTTTGCAATGGACCATTCAAAGGTGAAGCCAGTGACACGCAGGTACAAATGAAGAGAATTCTGAATGGAGTGAAATGACCTCAGCCATCTCTAATCGCTGAAAAAATCTTCTCCAGATAAGACGCCGTCGCAAGTACATCCGCGTCCCTGTTTGCGCCGCCGCTCAAGGATAGGCTGACCCCCGGTCTCCGTTCTCCAAATGGAATGGAAATTGTTGGCGCATTGAGGAAAGCAGCTTTCATCGATACCGACAGGATAAGGGCGTTTTCCCGTGCAAAGACCCCTTTATCGAGGGTCACGGCCTGAACAGACGGCGGGTACGACGGCAATGTCGGGTAAAGCAGCATCTTCCCTGCCAGTTCCCTGCCAAAGTCCGGGATGAGGGCCCGCCGGATTTCGAGCAATGCCTGCAGATCTTTGCCAAGTATTGAAGCCGCCTGAGCAAGCCGATCCTGCACATTTGGGTCCAGTCTGGCCTGCTGGTCTCCGACCAAACTTGGCAGAAGACGAAAGGCTTCGGCACTCACCAGCGTTCCGCAGGTTTGGAAGACCTCCGTGACATGAGTGAAACTTCGGATATCAACTCTTTCCAATTCGATGCCATGCTCGGACAAATGCTGCTGAGCCTGTTCGTACATAGCCTTGATTTCCGGGGTGAATCCCACCAGGGCATCTTCCCTCAGGCACAGAATTTGACGGCGGGCGTGCCCGGTTTCTTTGCAATCCGACAAAGCGCGATCCACAGCGCAAATCTGACTGACGTTTAAAGCGAGTGAGCCTGGCGTATCCATAGAAGGCGCCAGAGGTAAAATCCCGGCGCTTTCATAGCGGTCCATAGTTGGGCGAAACCCCACCAGGCCCTGACAGGCGGCCGGAATGCGCACGGAGCCGGAGGTATCTGTGCCCAATGCGATGTCGGCCAAGCCCATGGCAACGGCTGACGCCGATCCGCTCGAGGACCCTCCAGGCACCATTGTGCTGTCCAACACATTCAGAGGGGTGCCGAAATGCGGATTAACTCCGAGCCCCGAGAAGGCGAACTCTGACATGTTCACATGGCCTAAGACGATCGCGCCCGCAGAACGGAGCCTGGCGACGATCGGGGCGTCATTGTCTGCTGGTTGAGGATCGATGGCCAAGGATCCCGCATGGCTTCGGAACGTTTGCACGTCGATATTGGCCTTGACCGCAAGAAACTGGCCGTCCAACGGGCCAAGCAGCCTTCCTTCGGCCTGCCGCGCGGCGGCGGATCGGGCATCCTGCAACAGTCTATCTGGCGCAACGCTAAGGAATATCTCGCGATGCGCGTCGAGCGAATCCAGAAAGTCGCGCGTCCGTTGAAGGATATTCATGCCGTCAGAACCGGAGTCTGATAATAAGGCAGTTCTTCAACCCGTACGCTTTGCCGGTCTGCCTCATATTGCATGCGCACGTGCTGTGCGATCTCTCCGAGAGTAGCGAACCAGACGTCACCCCTGTTCAAGACAGAATCCATCCAGTCTTCCACCTGCCGCCACCGCGCCAAACGCCCGGTCAGGAAGGGATGCCAGATGCCAATCCAGAAGCCACCTTCTTCGTATTGGGCTTCGAATTCCTCCCAAAATGGGGTCAGCCCGGCGCGTGGCCCGGCGACGGGCATCATGTAACCAATTTCCTCATAGTGGGCGAATTGCGGCCAGTCGTCGGTCCCCCAATGCGATGGAAGTTCGACCAAAGTCCGGCCGCCTGATCGCATGAGGTATGGCACATCATCCGCCATCAGCGAACTGTCATAGTCGAATTCATGCTTGTTCAGCAGGTCGATGACGGCTTGCGTCACATTGTAAACCGGTGCGCGATAGCCTTTTGGAACATTGCCCAGAACCCGCTTATGCGACTCCAGCGCGCGTTCGAACCAATAGGCTTGTTCAGACGCGCTGTGGTTTGTCGGGTCTTCGTGCAAATAGCCATGATGGCCGATTTCATGACCATCTTTCAGGATGGCTTGCATTGCATCTGGATATTGCTCCACGACCCATCCGGGGGCGAAGAAGGACTGTTTCAGCCCGAGACGTTTGTAGGTTTCTAGAATCCGAGGGATGGCAACCGTCGGCCCGTAGCGCCCCATGGAGATCGGATAGAGGCGATCATGCCCATCGACCGGCCTTGCGATATGGATCAGGCTGTCCGCATCGATATCAAAGGTGATCGCACAGGCGCATCGCGCGCCGTTTGGCCAGATTATTTTCTTCTGCATGGTCTTGCTCCTCTGTCACAATTGCTGGGCGTTGTTCGTCAGCCAATCGTCATACCAGCGCTGCAATGCGGATTTGACGGCGGCATATTCACTAGCGCTCAGCCTTTGATCCGCGGCGCGCTGCATGCCGTCGGTGATGTTTTGAAGAATTTTCTTTTCGTCGCACTTTTTGGTCTCGCCGTGCGAAACGGCCAGTTGTCCGCCGGTGAAGACGCTCTGGATATCCGTAGATTTTGCCGAGCTGACCAACAGCTCAACCGGATCAATGCCGGGGTCCAACCAGGGACCTTCAAGACGGTCCAGGCGCAGGATCACAAAGTCGGCGCGCTTGCCGACGGACAGGCTTCCGATGCTGTGATCCATTCCCATCAAACGCGCGCCACCCATAGTGGCCATGTCGAAAACATCCTTCGCGGTCAGGCTAGGGTTCGCCCGATCACTTGACCAATAAAGGCTTTGCGCCAGACGCATTTCGGCGAACATGTCGTCATCACCTGCCAGGCTGGTCCCATCCATCCCCAGTGCGAGGTTGATGCCCATCCGCTTCATCAATGGCGCGGGTGCAATGCCGGAACGCAGCCGCAAATTGGAGCTGGGATTACACACGATATGCGCCCGCACCTCGGCCACTCGCGCCAGATCTTTTTCGTCCGCCCAGACCATATGCACCAAAGACAAGCCGTCAGTGAGCAGGCCAACTTTGCCCAATTCTGCAATGGCACCCTGAAAACTCCAGGCTGTAGCCGACAGGTGTTGCAGTCGAGACTCCTCGGCATGGGTGTGAATGCGCTGGCCACTTTCGCGAATCTTCCTGGCGATGTTGCGCAGGGTCTCTCGGCCCGTCCAATGCGGTGCCGTGGGACCAAACCACACATCAGCGCATTCTGAAGCCGCGTATTCGCCATGCATCCGGGACAGAAGCCGCACAAAACTTTGCGGTTCAATACGTGCGCGCGCAACGTGCTGGCGCTGCAGTTTGCATCGCAGAACCTCGGGCAAGGTAGTCAGAAACGACTGGCTTTGCCCATATGGATGCACAAGCTGGTTGTGCCATCTCTCGCCCGGCGCGATGGCGCAAGACAGGCCAAGCCCGTTATATACGGCGATTTTGTCCCATATCTTCGCTTCGGCAATGGCCGCTGTCTGACCCGCGGTGCAGGCATCCACAACAGCCGTTACCCCATTCTTCAGCAAGCGCATTGCCGCGTATTCGGTGGCGAGGCGCGGCGCAACGTCGGCTGCGCCAGCGGAGGCGAAAATCCAAGGCTCTAACAGGTCATCCCGTATCCCTTGGTTTATCAGGTTCACCCCATAGCAATGGTGATGCGCATTCACAAACCCGGGCAGGATCGCCGTGTTTGTGTCCAAGTGCACCCTTGCGCTGGGATAACGTGACTTCAATACGGCCAGAGGCGCCAATCCACCTATTCTGCCGTCTAGAACATAAAGCGCGAAGTCGTCGTGACTGTGAAAGGCATCTTCGATGATCCAGCGGGCAGAAAATATGTCGCCGCCATCAGCCGTCATGAACAACAAATTCCAGTGCGCTCGGCTTGCCTTCGTCCCCGTTGACTGGAGTGATATCTTGCGGGCAGGCCGACATAACGGCGTAGACTGGCATCTCAGCTTTGAAGGTCATGCTGTCCCCCGGCTTTGACACTGGCGCAGCCCAGGCAAGGCTGCCATCTGGGTGAACTGGTACGTTCATCCACAGATTGAACGGAGCTGGCACATGCGGTGCTTTTTTCCCGATAGCAAGCAAGGCCTGCCTCAAGTTGTCGGCGCAATTGTCGTGGTAATCGGTGACGCCCATTTGCTTGTACCGGTTGGCATCGCAAGCGGCGATCGTTGTGTCATGAACACCCGGCGATGTGTCTTGGGTCAGCGTCAGAAGAGGATTGCGCAGATTGCTGACCAACCTGTCACCGATCTTTGGGAAAACAGACAGAAGATCCGTATGCACATGCGGCATGGACAAATATTCATGCAGCTCTGCCGCATTGAACGCCCAGAAATCGCAGACTTGCCAGCCGGTCGGATTGGTGATGGTCAAAGTTTGTTCGGCTGTCAAACGCACCGCGACGCCGCGACGTGCTGGCACTGTATACCGTTCTGCAATGACCGGGACGCCGTCGGCAGAGACCGTGCTGTCCAGAGTTTGATTGAAACCATCGGGTTGGGAAGGGTCAAAACTATGCATGCGCAAGAACTCCTGATTAGGGGTTCAGAAACGCATGCTTCTCGGCAATTTAGAAATGACAAAAATTCAAGCGACGGATTAGATCGTTGCAGACGCGCTATTCTTCAAAAAACCTTTGACCGACGACGCTGTCGCGAAACTCATCTGCTTGGTCCAATAGCCATTCCCGGAACACACGAACGCGTGCACGATTGGCGTAAGTTTCCGGGCAGACGAGAAAATAGCTCTTGTTCTTCAATGCCGCGTCAAAGGGGGCGACCAGCATATTGCGTTCCAGAAAACGCGCGGCGGCCAAAAGGCTGACCAAGGCCACACCATGACCATCGCTTGCCGTCAGCAAGCAGATGTGTTCCTCGGAATAGGTGACATAGGGCTCGACGTCACTAGTTTGCAAGCCAGCCGCGTCCATCCATCGCTCCCAACTCGGATCCGCATCAGAAAACCCGCTCCATTGGTATTCGATCAGACGAGACTTCAGAAGATCTTCGGGGGAACCCAGTGACTTCGCCTTTTCCACGCTACAGACAGGGGCCACCCAGTCATTCAAGACCCAAGCCACATTGCTGTCAGGATAATCGCCAAAGCCATACCGAATAGCCACATCCACATCGCTGGATTTGAAATCCACCAGTTGATCACTAGACAGAACCCTTACCGAGATATCCGGGTATTTCTCGTAAAAGCCTCGCAGCCGCGGGCTAAGCCAATTGGCGGCAAAAGACCCGGTTGTTGAGATTGTCAATGTGCCCGCAAGGTCGTCTTCCTCCAGCGCGAGAGAGGCGGCTTCAATGTTCTTGAAGGCTTCAATGATGTGGGGCGCGTAGTTGGCCCCATCCTCCGTCAGTTTCAAGGCGCGGGTAAGCCGGTGAAACAGGGGCACCCCAAGTTGATCCTCCAGCGATTTGATCTGATGAGAAATGGCAGTCGGAGTGACGCATAGTTCATCGGCGGCATCCTTGAAACTCAGATGCCGGCAGGCCGCTTCGAAGGCCTGAATACTTTTCAACGACGGTATCTTCGCCATGACGCGCGGCTTTGCTCTCCTGATGCGATGCTAATTCGTCGCTCCACTCTAACCCGATTGCCGGCTCACATGTGGGCGAAATTCTCAGCTGTGAGGTGAAAACATCTAATTTGAGAAGATAGGGCATTCTCTCTTGAATTTGCGTGAAAGTTGGGAGGTTGTCTTGGATCCATTTTTGAAAGTCACTGGCATCGACAAGTCGTTTGGCGCCGTTCGTGCATTGCACAATGTCAATCTGCTGGCCTCGAAGGGCGAGTGCATTGCGATTTTGGGTGAGAACGGAGCAGGTAAAACCACGTTCGCAAGCGTTTTGATCGGCCTGTATCAGCCCGATAACGGCGAAATCAAATTGGGCGGAACACCTGTTTCGGTGACCAGCCCAGCAAAAGCTATTGAGCATGGGATCGGCATGATCCACCAGCATTTCAGCCTGGTCGGCGCGATGAACGCCGAAGAGAACATTCTGATCGGCTTGCCCAGCACAAAGCGGGGTGCCGAAGCGCGGGCGCGCATTCGGCAGCTTTGCAGCGACTTTGACTTTAACGTCGATTTCGACATCCGTGTCACGGAAATGCCTGTGGGCATGAAGCAAAGGGTGGAAATCCTTAAGGCGCTGTTTCGCGATGTATCGATCCTGATCCTGGATGAACCCACCAGCGTTCTTGCCCCGACCGAAGTCGCGCCATTTCTCAAAGGAGTGCGCAAGTTGGTCGCCAACGGCTGCCTTGTCTTTTTCATCAGCCACAAGCTCGATGAAATCCGCGAAATTGCCGATCGCGTCATGATAATGCGCCATGGGCGTGTCGAGGGAGTTCTTCCGGTTGCGACCACGCCCATGGCCCAGATGTCAGCGCTTATGATGGGAGACAAGCCGACCGGCGAAACGGTCGTGATGCTCAAGGCCAAAAAGGCGCGCAATGACATCAGCTCAGCACCGGACGCTCTGGTTGTCTCTGATGTCTGCCTGATCGATCCAGGCGGGGCGGAAATCCTGCAGGATCTGACCCTCTCCGTGAAGGCTGGCGAAATTCTTGGAATCGCTGGGATCGATGGCAATGGTCAGACGGAGTTGAGCGAGGTGATCACCGGCCTCAAAAGGCAAACTAGCGGCGCCATCCACCTTAATGGCACGGAGATATCAAGCGCCTCCATCGCTTCGCGCATTGCAGATGGCATAGGCTTCGTTCCCGAGGACCGCCATGCCGAAGGCTTGGTCCTCTCGCTCAGTGTCGAAGAAAACTTGGCCTTTCGATCCATTGGCGAAGACAGGTTCATGTCTGGCGGTCTGATTTCCCGGCGTGCGATGCACAAGATCGCAAGCAACGTGGTCGCGGCCTTTGACATTAGGCCCCCTGACCCAAAATTGAACGCTTCGGCTCTATCCGGTGGCAATCAACAAAAAATTGTTCTGGCCCGTGAAGTGGCCCGGGCGCGCAATCTTTTGGTCGTCGTGCAGCCGACTAAAGGGCTTGATGTCGGCGCAACGGAATTTGTTCAGAACCAGATCCGCGCCGTCGCCCAAAGCGGCGTGGGGGTTCTCTATATCTCCACTGAACTTGAACATGTGCTCGACATCTCTGACCGTGTCGCCGTGATGGCCTTTGGTCGGATCAAGGGTGTTGTCGATCCAGAAAACACAACTCTTCAAGACATCGGGCTCTTGATGACCGCAGCGCCGGAGGAGGTACAATGAACAGATTTACCATGCAACGCCGGATTGCGATTGCCTTACTGTTAGCGCTGAGCGTTGGCGGCGTGCTGATCCTGCTCGACGGGCACAACCCGTTTGAGGCCTATAAGGTTCTGTTTCTGGAATCTTTCCTGAATTACTGGGGTTTCTCCAATACGCTGGTCAAAGCCTCACCGATGCTTCTGGCGGGGCTGGCCGTAATCATTCCGATGCGCGCCGGTGTGTTCAACATCGGTGGCGAGGGGCAGATCTATATTGGTGGGTTGTTCGGCGCCGTCTTCGCTTTGGCCATCCCCGATCTGCCCGGTCTATTTGGCGTGCCGCTGATATTTGTCGCCGCCGCCGCCGGCGGGGCGTTCTGGGCGGCAATTCCCGCGTATCTAAAAGCCTATCGGGGTACGAATGAGGTCATTGTCACGCTGCTGATGAACTTCATTGCAATCCACATAGTCAGCTACGCCGTGGCAGGGCCGCTATTGGCCGAAGGCGCGCCATATCCTTATTCGGAGGAAGTCTCAGAAGCCTATCGCCTGCCTATTCTGATGCCGCGATCTGATACCCATGTGGGCTTTGTATTCGGGCTGGCCATGACGGTCATCTTGTATTTCTGGCTGCGCTTCACGCCATCGGGTTTCCAACTGGACCTTGTGGGGCGTAATGCCCGCGCTGCGGCCTATGCCGGTGTGGACCAGAAAAAGACCATCATACGCGCCATGTTGATTGGCGGCAGCCTTGCAGGCATGGCCGGCGCAATCGAGGTGATTGGGTTGAAGTACCGCCTGTTCCACCTGTTTAGCGATGGCTACGGCTATGACGGAATTGTCGTCGCCTTCCTTGCGGCTCTTAACCCAATTGTCGCGCCTTTGACCGCGCTGTTCCTTGCCGGGCTTTCTGCTGGCGCGGGAACGATGCAACGTGCCGTCGGGGTCGACAGTTCCGTCATTGAAGTGGTCGAGGGGCTTGTTGTGGTTCTGGTCGCCGCCGCCCTCGTGACACCGCGAACCAGGTTAACATCCGTTCTGAAACCCCTGGCAAAAAACCGGCGGCTGCGCCGCCAAACACAACGCCAAAAGAAAGAGGCATAGGCTATGATTGATCTTGTTTTGCTGGGCGACGTCCTTGCCGGAACCGCCCGATTGGGTACGCCAATTGCCTTTGCTGCCCTTGGCGGGGTGATTGCGGAACGTGGCGGGCTGTACAACATCGGCCTCGAAGGTCAGATCCTCGCCGGTGCGCTCGGCGCCGCTGCTGGTTCTTTCGCAACGGGCTCCGCCATGATCGGGCTCGGATGCGGGATCATTTGCGGCCTGCTCTCAGGCCTGCTGCTTGGGTATATGTCGATCTGGCTGCGCATCAACCAGCTGGTTGGCGGTATCGCCGTCAACCTGCTGCTGGCCGGACTCACAGCTTTTCTGTCCCGTCATATTTTTGGAGCTCAGGCCGGAGGGGCGCGGGTAGACGGGTTCTCGCAGATCGATATTCCCTACTTGTCAGATCTTCCCGTAGTTGGCCCGTCCCTGTTTTCCCAGGATCCGCTGTTCTACCTTTTGATCGGATTGGCAATAGCCGCCTGGTTCTGGCTGATGAAATCCCACAAGGGTCTGGACCTTCGCGCCGTTGGCGAAAACCCGAAGGCCGCGGACTTGGCTGGGGTTCCTGTCTTTCGCATGCAATATCTCGCAATTGCAGTCAGCGGTGCCCTCGCGGCACTTGCTGGGGTGCATCTGGTCTTATCGCAAGTCTATGTGTTTGCGGAAGGCATGAGTGCGGGCAAAGGCTTCATTGCGCTTGCGGCAATCATCTTAGGACGTTGGTCGCCCATCGGCGCGATCTGCGCGGCGCTTTTCTTCGGCTTCTGTGATGCGGTGCAATTCAAACTGCAATTCACCTCGCCAGAGGTTCCCTATCAGCTCTTCCTGATCTTGCCTTACCTCGCATCGCTCATCGCACTTGTGGTCCTCGGCGCCAAGGCCAGCGCACCTGCAAGCGTTGGACTCCCCTACGACCGGGAGCATCGATAGATCTCAGCCGTGACGTGAGAAACCATCGTTTTTCACGTCGCGATCCTCCCGTCACCCTGACAACACATATCCAATATGGGAGAACAACAATGCAATTAAAGTCCAAACTATTGGCGGGGCTTGCGGCACTGATGTTGGCCGGGCCTGCGGTCGCTGACGGGATCGAACGCGCCGCGATCGTTATGCCCGGATCGATTTCTGATAACGGCTGGAACCAAGCCGGATTCGAAGGTCTCACCAAGGCAGGTGAAGTGCTTGGCTTTGAAGCCGCTTTTTCCGAAAGCGTGCATCAGCCGGAACAAATCGAAGTCCTGAGCGACTACGCACGCCGAGGGTATGACCTTGTGATCGGCCACGGCGGAGAGTTCCAGGACGCAGTGGAACGTGTCGCAGCACGCTTCCCGGAAACCATGTTCATGGTGAACAACGGACTGGGCACAAAAGACAACATTGCCAACGCGGATTTCTATTTCAGCCAAATCGCTTATCTAATGGGCTACGTCGCGGGCTCCATGTCAGACACAGGCACCATCGGCATCATCGCGGCGCAACAGTTCAAATTCACGACCGACACGGTTGCTGGATATGAAGCGGGGGCCAAAGCGGCCAATCCGGACATCAGAGTTTTGGTTACCTGGACCGGCGACTGGGATGACATCGCCAAGGGCAAAGAAGCTGCTTTGAACCAAATTTCCCAAGGCGCCGATGTCGTCTGGCCGACAATGGACAGCGCGACGCTGGGCTCCATGCAGGCTGTTCAGGAAAAAGGCGTCTATGGCATCGGCATCTATCGTGATGCGATCAACGAATGGCCGGAAATACTACAGTCCGCTATTCTAGATGTCCGAGGCAACATGCGGTCCTACCTGGAACTGGCAGCTGCTGGCAAACTGGAAGGTGCGCTCTACCGGGCGGATATGGGCAATGAACTGGCCATGCGGATCGGGTCGTTCCACCCAGACATCCCGGTGGACGTTGTCGATGAAGTTAACAAACTGATCGACGCCATGAATTCCGGTGCTTTGGTTGTGAATCCACAATAAGGCATCCCTTGTAATCGCTCCTCTATAACTCTCGCCCCCAAGTCTGGGGGCATTTTTTATTGTTAGAGAAATCAATGATTGAAGCCTTTCGCTTGTACCGCGTGGGATTGCGTTACCCCCAATTTCGCCGGATTCGCTATGCTTTCTATTCCTGTTTATTAGGTCGACAACACCCGAAAATGAACAAATCCAGGACTGCCTAAGATCCAACCATGCAAAACGCTCAATCAACATCATCCTTGCAAAATCTATGACCAGACATCTATGCGCATTGCAGCATCGGTCGAACTGGGCTCACAGCTAAAACTGGATCGATTTGATTTATCGCTTAAACAAGGTCTCTTGCGACTGCTTGTCACGATTATCTGTACGCAATTCGGCATGCAGTGCGCGACCGGCTTGGACGCCGGGACGGGCACTGACCGTCTCCAGCCAGCGGGTAAAGTGCGGCTTGTCCTCTAACACCTGCTGCTGGCCTTCCCATAGGCTGGCCCAGCCCCAGATTGACATGTCGGCAATGGAATAGAAGTCGCCCGCGACATATTCGTTGTCGGCCAGCCGTCGATCCAGCACGCCGTATAAACGCCCGACCTCGGTACGGTAGCGGTCTTTGGCATAGGGCAGGTCCTGCGGTGGGTCCATGTAGGGTGCGTATTTCAGGAAGTGATGCGCCTGACCGGCCATTGGGCCAACGCCGCCCATCTGCCACATCAGCCATTCTTCGACTGCTATCCGGTCACGCTCGGTATTGCCATAAAACCGCCCGGTCTTGCGAGCCAGATACATCAGGATTGCCCCGCTTTCGAACACGGAAACCGGCGCGCGGTCGGGCCCGTCAGGGTCAAAGATTGCAGGCATACGGTTGTTGGGCGAAATCTTCAGGAACTCGGGGTCGAACTGATCGCCCTTGCCGATGTTGATCAGATGCGTGGAATAGGGCAACTCCATCTCTTCTAACGCGATGGATACCTTCCACCCGTTGGGGGTAGGCCAAAAATACAGATCAATCGGGTCCGCCATCTGCCCTCCTTTTGTTGAAAGGATCATGCGGGTTTCTGACGGGGCGGCAAGGGCCGATTACGCAACCGTGACCGGGGGAACGCCGGGCTTGACGGCAAACCGCCCGAAGCGTATTGCCTCTCGCAGAGCTACGTGGCGATTTGTTACCGGATTGCGGGCCACGCTAAACAACACCGCTAAAAGGTCAGGATGAAAGGCCCCTTTCGCTTGACCGCGTCTGGGGTTTTTTTGATGCCTTTGCCGGGCAAAGGTCGAGAGGAATGACATGAGCGAAAGCTGGAACAAACGCACCCAAGCCGTCCATGGCGGCATCCGTCGCAGCCAATACAATGAGGTTAGCGAGGCGATCTTTCTGACCCAGGGGTTCGTCTATGAGAATGCCGAACAGGCCGAGGCCCGTTTTCTGGAATGTGGCCCGGATGAGTTCATCTATGCCCGCTATGGCAACCCCACCGTGTCGATGTTCGAGCAGCGTATCGCGGCGCTTGAGGGGGGCGAGGATGCTTTCGCCACAGCTTCGGGCATGGCGGCTGTCAATGGCGCGCTGACCTCGATGCTGAAGGCAGGCGACCACATCGTTTCGGCTAAGGCGCTGTTCGGCTCATGCTTGTATATTGTCGAGAACATCCTGACCCGGTTTGGTGTAGATGTAACTTTCGTAGACGGCACCAATCTGGACGAATGGAAAGCGGCGATCCGGCCCGACACAAAGGCTGTGTTCTTTGAATCCATGTCGAACCCGACGCTTGAGGTGATCGACATCTCGGCCGTCGCCGAACTGGCCCATGCGGTTGGTGCGATGGTGGTCGTGGACAATGTGTTCTCGACCCCAGTGTTTTCGCGTGCGATCGAGCAGGGCGCGGATGTTGTGATCTATTCGGCGACCAAACATATCGACGGGCAGGGGCGTGCGCTGGGCGGCGTAATCATCGGCACCAAGGACTTCATCCGCGGCACCGTTGAGCCTTATCTGAAGCACACCGGTGGGGCGCTGAGCCCGTTTAACGCCTGGATCATGCTGAAAGGTCTGGAAACGATGACCCTGCGTGTCAATGCTCAGGCTGAGACGGCCCAGATCGTGGCTGAGGCACTGGAGGGTCACGCCGCGTTGGAACGCACATTGTATCCGGGGCTAAAGACGCATCCGCAGAATGCGCTGGTTCAATCACAGTTGGGCGGTAAGGGCGGCACCGTTCTGTCGCTGGATATCAAGGGCGGAAAGGAGGCTGCGTTTGCGTTCCTCAACGCGATGAAGATTCCGGTGATTTCGAACAACCTGGGCGACGCCAAGTCGATTGCGACCCATCCGGCGACCACGACCCACCAACGGCTGAGCGATGAGCAGAAAGACGAGTTGGGCATTACTCCCGGCCTGATCCGCCTGTCCATCGGTCTGGAGGATGCGGGCGACCTGCTTGCCGATATTAAGCGCGCTTTGGACGTTTCTCAGCGCTAACTACGCTCTATATCCTGTTATGCCTTGGGTGAAACTGCGTAAACGCGGCGTAACTCCCGCGATGTTTGCGGATTTTCATCCGGGCCGTACTTTGATGCGTATACGGTTAAACTGGAAAAAGCGTCGAACCTGTATATAGTCCGGCGACCAACCGAGGAACCCCGTTCGATGAATGTGTACCCCCGCACCATTGAAGACGCACCTGACAATGAAGACGCCGCCGCCGCGCTTAGAACGCTGCGCAAATGGGCCGAGTCCGCGAGTGAAGCTGAGATCAGCCAGCTTGATCCTGCAATTGCGCGCCTCGTGCCTGGACTGGTTCCGGTGAATTATCCTTCGCTGTCGCGAGAATATGCCGAAGACTTCACAGTTGACGCGGCCTATCGGGCATCGTTGCCGGACCTTCAAAACGGACCGTCCAGCCTGATCCGCGGGGCCATGCAACAAATTCAGCATGTGGGCATTTCTAATTTCCGTTTGCCGATTCGGTTCCACCGTAAACATGGTGAGGATCTCACGCTTGAAACCTCGGTCACCGGAACGGTCAGCCTTGATGCCGAAAAGAAGGGCATCAACATGTCCCGCATCATGCGCTCGTTCTACAAACATGCCGAGCGTACGTTCAGTTTTGAGGTCATGGAGGCTGCGCTGGACGATTATATGACCGATCTGGACAGTTTCGATGCGCGTATCCAGATGCGGTTTTCCTACCCGGACCGGGTGGAAAGCCTGCGATCGGGTTTGCAAGGGTATCAGTATTACGACATCGCGTTGGAACTGGTCGAACAAAACGGCGTACGTCAGAAGATCATCCATCTGGACTATGTCTATTCGTCCACCTGTCCATGTTCGCTTGAGCTGAGCGAACATGCGCGGTCCACACGGGGGCAACTGGCGACACCGCATTCCCAGCGTTCTGTTGCGCGGATTTCCGTTGTTGTTGATTGCAAAGCAGATTGCCTGTGGTTCGAAGATCTGATTGCCCTGTGCCGCCGCGCCGTACCGACCGAAACGCAAGTGATGGTCAAGCGCGAGGACGAACAGGCCTTTGCCGAGCTGAATGCCGCGAACCCAATCTTTGTCGAAGACGCCGCGCGCTTGTTTTGTGCCGAGCTTCTGGCCGATCATCATGTCGGTGATTTCCGTGTTGTGGCCAGCCATCAGGAAAGCCTGCACAGCCACGACGCAGTGTCGGTGCTGACCGAAGGGCCAACCTTTGTTTCCGCCAGCTTGGATCCACGCTTGTTCTCGACCCTGTTTCACATCGGGTAGATCGAAAAGAGCATCCTGTTGTCTCATTTTGATCCAATTGGCGAAAAATTGCCGCATTGCAGCAATATTTCTGCACGCGCAGTGTGTTTCGCGTTAAACTATCCGTGAACGCAGCCATGGTGTGAGGGCGTGTCAGCCCTCGGGCCACTCTGAAAAGGAAGCCGCGACGTGCGATGTCCGGGGATTTCAGGCCTTGGTCACTCGCCCCTAATACCGGGGTGGGGCAGAGCGGTTCTTTTCTTGGAAGGTTGCTTCGCTTTTACAGGAGAAATGACTAATGAATCCGATTACCCAACCGCTTGAGTTTCAGGCGGCGGCCATTCGACTGGCCGGTTATGCAGTCAGCAACCAACTGAAGATCATGCAGATTTTGGCGAATTCGGCCATGGAGCTGCCTTTCGTTCCAGTGAATGCTCTGCACGCGTCTTCGTCGGTTCCTGCACCTGCCAAAAAGAAACCGGAATTCAAATCCAAGGCGGCAGCTGCCAAGCCTGTAGCCAAGGTCAAAACGACCGCCGCACCAAAGTCCAAGCCGCGCGTTCGGGCCAAGACGGCAGCGACCCCAAAAGCCGAATCACCTAAACCGGTTGTAGCAAATGCGGCCTCCCAGCCAGCAGTGGCCAAGGTTGCAGCGCCTAAACCTGCGGCCGTCAAGCCCGAGGCAAAACCTGCCGCACCCAAACCTGCCGCAAAACGCGTGGCTCCAAAGGCAGTAGCGAAACCTGCCGCACCCAAGGCCACAGCCAAGCCAGCCGCGCCCAAAGTGCAGGCGGCGAAATCGGTGACGGCAAAACCAACGGCTGCACCTGCCGCCAAGCCTGTGGCCCCCAAAGCCGAGGCGAAACCTGTGGCGCCTCTGGCGAATACAGCCAAGTCTGCGGCACCTCAGAACCGGACGCGCGCGCCTTCAAAACCGCCCGCAATGCCCACACCCGTCAGCAAAACCGACGAGTAAACGGGACATCCGCTTGACACAGTCGTGCAGGCGCGCCAACGCTGCGCCTCATGACGGATATGCGCCCGGTTGGATATGTGATTGGCCTGTTGGTCGCCATTCTTGGGGCGACCATGATGCTTCCCATGCTTGCGGATTTCATCGAAGGCCGGGGCGAATGGCCTGTTTTTCTGGGAAGCGGCGTGATCACCATGCTGACGGGCGTTATCCTGTCCATCAGTTGTTCGAACGGAGTGGGCGAAGGTCTGACGATCCGTCAGACCTTTTTGCTGACCACCGGCGTTTGGGTGGCGCTGCCCTTTTTCGGCGCAATCCCGTTTTTATTCGGCGAGACCGAGCTGCGCTTTGTCGATGCTTATTTTGAGGCAATGTCGGGGCTGACCACTACTGGTTCGACTGTCATTTCCGGGCTTGATAATCTGCCACAGGGTTTGCTGTTGTGGCGCGGATTGCTGCAATGGCTGGGCGGCATTGGGATTATTGTAGTCGCCATGGTGTTCCTGCCCGAACTTCGCGTGGGGGGGATGCAGATCTTCCGTTCGGAAGGGTTTGAAACCATGGGGAAAATCCTGCCGCGCGCGCAAGAGATCGCTGGGCAGATATCCCTGATCTATGTCTTTTTGACCTTTGTCTGCGCGCTTGTCTACGCCGGCTTGGGGATGGGGTTTTTCGATGCCGTGGTGCATGCGATGACAACCATCGCGACCGGAGGGTTCTCGAACTACGACACGTCCTTCGGCAGTTTCTCGGGGCCGACCGAGTATGCGGCTGCGGTCTTTATGATCCTCGCGGCGCTGCCTTTCGTGCGCTATGTTCAATTCGCCAATGGCAACACGAACTCACTGTGGCAGGACAGCCAGATACAGACATTCCTGGCGACAATCCTGGTGCTGGTCGTGGTCATGGCGGTGTTCCTAACCGTAGTCTTTCCACATCATTGGGAACAGGCGTTCCGGGAATCGCTGTTCAACATCACCTCGATCATTTCGGGTACGGGTTATGCCAGCGTTGATTACATGACGTGGGGCAGTTTCCCGGTCATGCTGTTCTTTTTGATCGGTCTGATCGGCGGATGCGCGGGCTCGACCGCCTGTTCGATCAAGATTTTCCGGTATCAGCTGCTGTTTGCGTCGATCAAAACGCAAATTCGCCGTATCCGGTCACCGCATGGCGTTTTTGCCCCGCGATATGGCGGGCGCACGATCGGGACGGATGTCCTGACTTCGGTGATGAGTTTTTTCATGTTCTTCGTGCTGTCGCTGGGTGTGCTGGCCTGGGCGTTGGCGCTGACGGGGTTGGACTTCATCACTTCGGTTTCGGGGGCTGCGACCGCACTGGCCAATGTGGGGCCGGGACTGGGCAGCCAGATCGGTCCGGCAGGAAATTTCGCCGGGCTGAATGACACCGCCAAATGGTTGTTGTCCATCGGCATGTTGGTCGGACGGCTGGAACTGCTGGCCGTCTACGCGTTGTTCACCGTCCAATTCTGGAGAAACTAATGAAAAGACCCTTGGGGGCCCAGATTTCGCATATGTTGAAAGATCGGGGCGTTGACGTGATTTTTGGCATTCCGGGTGTTCACAATCAGGAAATGTATCGCGGCATCGAAGAAGCTGGCATCACACATGTGTTGGCCCGGCATGAACAGGGGGCCGGGTTCATGGCCGATGGCTATGCCCGCGCGACCGGCAAGCCGGGCGTCGCCTATGTGATCACCGGGCCGGGGCTGTGCAATATCATGACACCGATGGGGCAGGCCTATACGGATTCGGTGCCACTGCTGGTGATGTCTTCTTGTCTGGATGAAACGCAAGCGGTGCATGGGCAATTGCATCAGATGAAGGATCAGCTTGGGGCGGCTGAAACCGTGACTGACTGGTCGCGGCAGGCCAATTCCGCACAGGCCGCCTATGGTCTGGTCGAGCGTGCTTTTGAAGAGTTCGAACTGTCCCGACCGCGCCCCAAACATATTCAGGTGCCGATTGCCCAGCTTGAGGCCGATGCCGACCCCGCGCCGTTTCCCAATCAGCCGGGGCTGCGCACCAAGGTTTTGCCGCCCGATATTGCTCCGGTCATGTCTTTGTTGAATATCGCGCGCAGGCCGTTGTTCATTTTGGGCGGTGGCGCGCGGTCTAATCTGTGGCGGCAGATATTGACGGAACTGGGAGCAGCCTGCTTCACAACTTTTGCTGGGCGTGGGATGGCCGGGCAGGGCTATGCGTTGGACTTTGGTGCCATGCTGACGCGCCCCGGCAGCGCCGAGGTGATTGGGTCCGCTGACCTTGTAGTCGCCGTAGGTGCCGAACTGGGCGAGGTCGATCTGTGGCGCGACAACCTGGGGCACAGCGCTCATCTGGTGCGGGTCGATCTTGATCCCAGGGTTCTGTCCGATCACCATCGTGCAGGCATCAAGCTGCAGGCTGATGGGGAAAGCTTTGCGCATGCCTTGTGGGGTGCGATTGACAAGGTAAAACCTGCAACGGGTTGGACGCCGGAAGAAATCACCGACGCACGCAGACGCTGGCGCGCCGAGGTCGATGCCGAGCGGCCGGGGATCGTTCCGGTGCTTGATGCTCTGCGCGATGCCATGCCGGCGGATACGATGATCTATTCCGACATGACCCAAATCGCCTATGCCGGGAAAGAGGTCTGGGACATGGCCTATCCCTATCACTGGCATCACCCGACCGGCTTTGGCACGCTGGGATATGGCTTGCCCGCTGGTATTGGCGGTGCGGTTGCGCGTCGGGGCAAACCAACAGCCGTGATCGCCGGGGATTACGGGTTTCACTATACGATGATGGAACTTGGTGTAGCGGTCGAGCTGGGTCTTTCACTGCCCATTATCCTATGGGACAACGGCAAGCTGAAAGAGATCGAGGACAGCATGGTCCGAGGTCAGATCGCGCCGAACGCGGTGATCGCCCACAACCCGGATTTCTGCAAACTGGCTGAGGCTTTCGGGGCCCTGTCTGCCGCGCCTACCAGTTTGGCAGAGATGCAGACTGCAGTGCGCGCGGCCTTTGACGCGCCGGTTCCAACCCTGATCCGCGTAACGCCTGATATCGTGTAAACAAAAAAAACGCCGCCCAAAGGGGCGGCGTTCCACTTTTGGGGATCAAATTAATCCCAACAATGCACCAGAACAGTCATTCCATTGGCTCTGCGGCTAAGTTCGTTGGGTGAGATCTCGGCAGTCGATTGACCCGGTTGGCCCGAGACGCCTGCCTGTTCAAGCGCCGCGTTCAACCGCTCAGCCGTGGCTGCCAGACTGACCGAGGCGGGTAGGGTGCGCCCATCGGACGGAGTGGGTAGCAACATGCCGACAACCTGACCGGCGTCATCGAAAACAGGTCCGCCAGCATCGCCCGGCTGGGCGGCCATCGCCAGACGTTTCACTCCGTCTTCTCCGTTCAGGCCGCGCACGTCAGTGATCTGGCCATAGGTCAGCGTCGGCGCTCCCAGTGCGCCCTGATACGAAAAGCCCGACACTGCGACCTCGGATTGGATGCGCGGTTGATCGGTGCCGAATTCCGCGACGCTGATCGGCGCAAGGTTGTTCCGGGGCCGCAGAACGGCCACGCCCAAATCAGCATCGGCCCAGGCGACCTGAACTTCCTGATCGTCGTTCAGGGTGATCCGTGTGCAGCTGTCGGTGGCCTCGGATACCGTCAGGATTGTACCGCTAGCATCGGTGAAAAAGCCGGACCGGGACAGGCGCGGCTTGCGGATTTGCAGGCCGGAAACAAGATCGATCCGTTGCTCGGCATTTGCACCGGCCCCTGCGTCTAGAACGGCGCTGTTTGTGGTGAAGCTGGCCTTGAGCGCGGCCAGAACCCGTGCCCGGCGGGCTTCATCCCCTTCGGGCCAGACCAGCGTGAAGCCTTTGATCTGGCCGTCCTTCAGCGCGGCTTGGGTGTACGAGACAACCCCGTTCCCGCTACCTTCCAGTGTAAAGCGATCACCGCGCAATTGTCGGGGGCCGTCCAGTGGGACGATCTCTAGCGATTGCATGACCTCGTAGAGCGCGCGTAGGGTCGCCTTGTCGCCTTTCTGACTGATCAGCAGCGCTTTGGCATCCAGGTCGGTGGTGCCTTTGAAATGCGCGAACGGGGCCTCATAGCGGTCAAAGGCAAGAACATCCAACGGCAGGTCGAGATCAATACCGGCCTGCGGGTCCGAATATCGCGCCATGCCGACGCTGATCAGCGGCGCGTTATAGTCATCCATCAGCGACTTGCGCTGCGCTGTGGTCAGAACGCCGGTGGCTTCAAAACCGTTGAATCGTTGCCAGTCACCCATCGATCGGCGCGTGCCTTGACCAAACGCGCCGTCGATAGTGGCGTTGTAAAACCCTGCGGCCTGCAAGGCTGTCTGCAAATCCCGACGCTCTTGCGCAGTGAGCAGGCGTTCGGACTGTAGGGCTTGCGAGCGGGTTTCATCTGCGGGCTCAGCCGACAACCCCGAAACGGTCGCTTCCGGTTGTGGAGTGTTTTCGACGGGCGGTGTCACCACGCCCCGGTTCAGGATATTCGCACCGACTGGCCAGAACTGCTGACCCAGAGAGCTGGTGAAGGCTATGTAACTGTCAGCCGGTATCTGCCTTTCGGCCCGGTAAACGTCCAGTACCTGTTCAGCGTCACTGCGCAAATAAGGCCCGATAACAATGGCATACCAGCCAGAGTTCAGGCGAAACCCGTTTACGTCCGGCAAAAGGCTCGAATAAGCCTGCGCGCGCTCTTGTGCCTCGCGCAGCGAAGGGCGCGCCTCGACCTGAACCCAGACGCCAGCGTCCTGTTGCGCTGATACGGCGCCTGCGCCGATAGAAAATAGAAACAAAATTACAGTGAATATGCGTGTCATTGTCTGCCCGTGTTCGCAGTGTTTTAGCTTTGCGGCAGACTACGCGAATTGAACCGCAGAAAGCCATGCCTGGAATACGGGGAATTTCCAGTGTGGCGGTGCAGTGACAGCCCAACCCGATTGGCCCGTTGACGCCCCTTGGCCCCTTGCATAGGAAGGACAAAACCGACCGGAACAGGGCGCAGACGTGCCCAAAGGGAATGTCATGACCGAACCGTCCAGCGCACCACGTTCTTTTCAGGAAATTATCCTGCGACTTCAGACCTATTGGGCTTCGAAAGGCTGCGCGATCCTGCAGCCCTATGACATGGAGGTCGGTGCAGGTACGTTCCACCCGGCCACCACGCTGCGCGCTTTGGGGTCAAAGCCGTGGGCGGCGGCCTATGTGCAACCCTCGCGCCGTCCAACCGATGGGCGATACGGTGAAAACCCCAACCGGTTGCAGCACTATTACCAGTATCAGGTGCTGATCAAACCCAGCCCGCCGGATCTGCAAGAGCTGTATCTGGGTAGCCTTCAGGCCATCGGTATCGACATGGACCTGCATGACATTCGCTTTGTTGAAGATGACTGGGAAAGCCCCACACTGGGCGCCTGGGGTCTGGGTTGGGAGGTCTGGTGTGACGGCATGGAAGTCAGCCAGTTCACCTATTTTCAGCAAGTCGGCGGCCATGACTGCACACCCGTTTCGGGTGAACTGACCTATGGTCTGGAACGTCTGGCAATGTATGTGCTGGGCATTGATCACGTGATGGACATGCCCTTTAACGATCCGCAATCACCCAGCCCGCTGACCTATGGCGACATCTTCAAACAGACCGAAGAGGAATACGCCCGCTGGAACTTTGACGTGGCCAACACCGAAGTTCTGCTGCGTCATTTTGAAGAGGCCGAGGCCGAATGCGCCGCCATTCTGGCGCAGGAGCATGACGACCCAAAAACCGGCAAGCGTATTATCATGGCGCACCCGGCCTATGATCAGTGCATCAAGGCCAGCCACATGTTCAACTTATTGGACGCACGGGGGGTGATCTCGGTCACGGAACGGCAGGCCTATATTGGTCGCGTGCGGGCGCTGGCTAAGCAATGTGCCGATGCGTTTGTACAGACCGGGGCAGCCGGGTTCGAGGCCTGATGGCGCGCTCAGGCCAATCCCGGCAACAGCACTTTCAGGCCATCCGCGATCATGCTGATCGCGATGGCCGACAGGATCATGCCCATGAAACGGCTCATGATTACGCGCGCGTTGTCGGACAGGCGTTTGGCCAGGGCCGAAGCGTTCCAGAAGGTGATGAACAACAAAAACAGAACCACCAGAAACACGCCCGCATAGATGATGGCGTCCATGGGCTTGGAAATATGGTGAGCGTACAGGATCAACGTTGTGATCGTGCCGGGCCCGACCAGAATGGGGAAGGCCAGCGGGTAAAACGCCACCGTCGCGGGTTCGGGGTAGGCTTGCTTTTCCCCCTTGGTTCCGTGGTGCGAGGTGCTTTCGTTGCCGTTCAGCATGTTCAGGCCAATCATAAGAACGACCAGACCACCCGCGACACGCAGATCGTCGACACTGATCCCAAACAGGCCAAGCGTCTGGTTGCCGATAGCTGCGAAGGCTCCGCCCAGGATCAGGCAATACGTGGCTGTTTTCGCCGCGACTTTGCGCTGATCAGCGGGCGTCAGGCCGTCGGTAACGCTCAGGAAGACGGGCAGATTTGTAATCGGGTTCATGATCGCAAACAGCGCGCCGAAGAACCCAACGGCAAGGGTCATGTCCATTCGAATAGCCTCGTTCCGACCTGTATCAGTTTGGAAACTGGCCTATTTTCCGCCAAGTTGAAAGAGGCCGCGTGATCGGGATGTTGAGAAGATGACCGGAAAACTGCTTGCAATCATCCTTATTGTTTCTGCGGCTTTGGCCGGGGTGGGCATGTATTACCTTCAGGTGTACGGGTTCTACTATGACGTCGCGCCCCAGCCAGGGAAGGACGTGGAATTGCTTGTTGAGGGGGCAGAGGAACCCCAGCCGATCCCGTACACGGCGTTTCACGCGATTGATGCGGACAGCTCTCCGATCCGATACCGGGCGTGTTTTGAGACCGAGATGACGAGCGATGATCTTGCGGCTTTTCAGCCGGTCGAAAACCCCGAACCGCTGACCGCTCCGGGCTGGTTTGACTGCTACGACGCGGTTGCCATTGCCGAGGCTCTGAAGTCTGGACAGGCGCAAGCTTTTTTGGGGGCCAAGAACATACACTATGGCGTGGACCGCATTGTGGCCGTGACGGCAGATGGCAAAGGCTATGTCTGGCACGCGCTGAACAATTGCGGTGAAAAAGCCTATGATGGAACGGTTGTGGGCGAGGAATGCCCGCCACGGCCGGGGGACTGAGATGCCCGAAGTCGAGGAAATGCTTCACATTCCCAATTTTCTGACCGCCACGCTTGGCATTGCGGTCTATCTGATTGGGGCCGAGATCAACTCTCGGGTCGCTCCGCTGCGTCAATTCAATATCCCTGAGCCTGTCACCGGCGGGTTGCTGGCGTCTCTTGTATTGCTGATTCTGTATGTCGTGGCAGGGCTTGAGCTGACGTTCGACCTTGCCTCGCGGGATTTTCTGCTGATCGTGTTCTTTGCCGGAATTGGGTTGAATGCGCGGCTTGCCGATTTGATTTCCGGCGGCAAGCCTTTGTTCCTGTTGCTCATTCTGACGTTGGTGACAATCGTTGCCCAGAATGCCGTCGGTGCCGCCGGAGCAGTTGCCTTTGGCTATCCGGCCCAAGCTGGGGTTCTCTTTGGCTCTGCGTCTCTGATTGGCGGGCATGGTACCGCCATCGCGTGGGCCCCTGAGGTTGGCGCAGTCACCGGGCTTGAGGGCGCGACTGAACTCGGCGTGGCCGTGGCGACGCTTGGCCTTGTGCTGGCTGCGCTGGTGGGCGGGCCGATTGCCCGTCTATTGGTCGAAGGCAAGAAATTGACCCCGGAACGCCCGGACGAAGAACACACAGTTGGGCTGCCGGATGATGCCACCGAGGCCGAGACCATGATCGACCACCTGACCATCATGCGCGTGTTGCTTTATCTGAATCTGGCGATCATCTTCGGATATTTTTTGAGCGAGGCAATCGCGGCTACCGGGTTGAAACTGCCCTTGTTCGTGCCCTGCCTGATCATGGGGATCGTCATTGCCAATGTTCGCGCAGCTCTGGCCCCCAACGCGCCGCCGGTGTCCCGGACCCCCTCGCTGGCGCTGATATCCGAGTTTTCGCTGGGCGCGTTTCTGGCCATGTCGCTGATGAGCCTGCAGCTTTGGACCATTGCCGAACTGGGGTTGGCCATCGTCGTTATCATGGGTGCGCAGACCCTGTTTGCCGTGGCGTTCGTGATCTGGGTTCTGTTTCCGGTGATGGGCGGCAACTACCGCGCCGCCGTACTGTCTGCGGGGTTTGGCGGTTTTGCACTGGGCGCGACCCCGACCGCTATCGCCAATATGACCGCAGTTACCAAGCGATATGGCCCGTCGCCTATTGCCTTTATCGTGCTGCCCCTTGTATCCGCCTTCTTTGTGGATATCGCCAATGCCATCGTCATTCAGACGATCGTTAATTTCTAAGGACCGAAAATGCCCGACCTGCTGATCGAACTGTTTTCCGAGGAAATCCCCGCCCGCATGCAGACCCGCGCCGGTGAGGACCTGAAAAAACGGATGACCGACGGTTTGGTTGAGGCCGGTCTGACCTATGCCGGGGCTGCCGCCCTGACCACGCCGCGTCGCCTGACGCTGGCGATCGAAGGTCTTCTGACTGAGAGCCCAACGATCCGCGAAGAGCGCAAAGGGCCGAAAGTCGGCGCACCGGACAAAGCCATCGAAGGCTTCCTGCGTGGTGCGGGCCTGACCCGCGATCAGTTGGAAGAACGCGATACACCCAAAGGCGCGGTCTATTTCGCGACTATCGAAAAAGCCGGACGCCCCGCGGCCGAGATTGTGGCCGAGGTGCTTGAAACCACCATTCGAAACTTTCCCTGGCCCAAGTCTATGCGCTGGGGCGGCGGTTCGCTGCGCTGGGTGCGCCCGTTGCACTCAATCTTGTGCATTCTGTCCGATGAGGCTGGCGCGCAAGTCGTGCCGCTTGAGGTCGAAGGGATCAAAGCGGGCGACACCACTGCGGGTCACCGCTTTATGGCGCCAGATCGCTTCGCGGTCACGTCGTTCGATGACTATGCTGCCAAACTGAAACGCGCCTTTGTGGTGCTGAACCCCTCTGACCGCGCTGAACATATCTGGAACGACGCCCAGAACATGGCCTTTGCTGCCGGTCTGGAAGTGGTCGATGACAAGGGCCTGCTGGCTGAGGTTGCCGGTCTGGTCGAATGGCCCGTAGTGCTGATGGGGCAGATTGACGAAGAGTTTTTGGAACTGCCTCCTGAGGTGCTACAGACCTCGATGAAAGAGCATCAGAAATTTTTCTCGGTCCGCAATCCAAAGACCGGTCGGATAGAGCGGTTCGTTACCGTCGCCAACCGCGAAACTGCCGACAATGGCGCGACCATTCTGGCCGGGAACCAAAAGGTGCTGTCGGCCCGTCTGGCGGATGCCAAGTTCTTCTGGGAAAACGACTTGCGCGTCGCCAAATCGGACATCGCCCAATGGACCCGCGCGCTGGAGAATGTGACCTTCCACAACAAGTTGGGCACACAGGCCGAGCGGATCGACCGCATCGCGGTATTGGCTCGCGAACTGTCCCCGGTGACGGGCGCGGATGCGGATCAGGCCGAGAAAGCCGCGCGTCTGGCCAAGGCTGATCTGAACTCGGAAATGGTTTATGAATTCCCCGAACTTCAGGGGCTTATGGGGCGGTATTATATTGAAGCCGCAGGCGAAGACGCCACCGTGGCCGCCGTTGCGCAGGAGCATTACTCACCGCTTGGTCCGTCAGATGACGTGCCGACAGCGCCGCTGTCGGTGGCCGTGGCACTGGCCGACAAGCTGGACACGCTGACCGGGTTCTGGGCGATTGATGAGAAGCCGACCGGGTCGAAAGATCCGTTTGCCCTGCGCCGTGCGGCGTTGGGGGTTATTCGGTTGGTCTTGGAGAATGATCTGCGTTTGCCGATTAACGGTGTCGTAGACCGCCAATTGCTGTCATATGAACTTGAGGGTCTTCGGGTATCCGGCGATGAACAAGACCTATTCACACTTGAAAGTACGCTTCAGGAGATCGCTAAGTACGGGGTATTTCAGGCGGCGTTCAAATCAGTGATTGGGCAAATTCCTGAAAGCGCCGATAATCCATTTGAACCGGATGTGAGTGATGGTTCCATCCTTCAAGGAATCTCGAAGAAGATTAGCAACGCGTCGTCGTCCATCCTCTCCTTCTTCCACGACCGCCTCAAAGTCTTCCTGCGCGACGAGGGTATCCGTCACGACATCATCGACGCCTGTATCGCAATGGACGGCAATGATGACCTGAACCTGCTGGTCAAACGCGCCCGTGCGCTGAATGCGGTGATTGCGACCGAGGATGGCGAGAACCTTGTCCAAGGATTCAAACGCGCCAACAACATTCTGACGCAGGCCGAGGAGAAGGATGGCGTCGAATACTCTTATGGCGCGGACGTGAAATTCGCTGAGACGGACAGCGAAAGGGCCTTGTTCGCCGCCTTGGATCAGGCGCGGGGCAAGATCGGGACGGCGCTGAAGTCAGAGGATTTCCCCAAGGCGATGACCATTATGGCGGCGCTGCGCGGTCCGGTCGATGCGTTTTTTGATGAGGTTCAGGTGAATACGGACAACGACATTCTGCGCCGCAACCGTCTGAACCTGCTGAGCCAAATCCGTCAGGTCTGCTCCTCCGTGGCGGACCTCAGCAAGATCGAAGGTTAATCCAGAACACCCTTGCGCCATTGGTGCAAGGGCTTATGCTGCGGTGAAACCAAAAGGTGCTGCAGTGCAGAATAATCCGCATACCACTCTGATAACGACCGAAGCGCCCGTGGCCGCCAATACACACGGCGGGCGAGCGAAATGTCTGCAACGTCTAGTCCGTTTGGACCTTCCGGTGCCGCGAACGGTGGCGCTGTCCTTTGACGCGGTACATCGGATTGCCGAAGGGCAGGTACCGGATATCGCCGCAGTTCTGGAGCAGTTTGAACAGACGGCGTTGCTGTGCGTCCGGCCTAGTTCCGAAGACCCCGATTGGGGTGGCCCCGGTGCGATCTTGAACATCGGTATGAACGACGCGCGCTATGTGGACCTGTCGGATTCGATGGGCGCCGAGGCCGCCGCCGCGCTGTACCTGCGCTTTGTTCAAAGCTACGCAATTCATGTGGCCCGTTTGGACGCGGATGTTTTCGACGATATCAGCGCGGATGGCAGCGAAGGGCTGAGCCAATCCTTGCGCGCTTATGAGGATGAAACGGACGAGGCATTTCCCCAAGACCGGGGCGAGCAGCTGATTGCCGTCCTTCGGTCGATGGCGCGGGCGTGGGATGGAACCTCGGCCCGGTTGCTGCGACAGGCCAAGGGGGCGCCGGCGGATGCCGGGTTGGGCTTGGTCATTCAGGAAATGATCCCCGGCGTGGGGCAGGGTGAGTGCGGCTCGGGTGTGTTGCAACTGATTGATCCTGCAACTGGGTTGCCGCAAATCACCGGTCGTTATCTCAGTCAAAGCCAAGGCCGCGATGCGCTGGGTGCGGATGTGGCAGCGCTGTATCTGGAAAAGGACCCGCGCGGGAAATCACTGGAAGAGGTTGCACCCAAGGCATTTGCCGAACTCAAGGCCCACGCAGCCTTGATGCGCGCCAAGCTGCGCGAGGAAATGCAGGTCGAGTTCGTGATCGAGAATGGCCACGTGCATATTCTGGACGGCGTCCGCGTACAGCGTAGCGCACGGGCGGCGATGCGGATCGCGGTTCGATTGGCCGAAGATGGCATCATTCCGCCGCAAGAAGCGGTGATGCGGGTCGATCCGCATTCCCTGAATGAGATGCTGCACCGGCAGGTTCACCCCGAAGCAGAGCGGGATGTTCTGACCACCGGAATTGCCGCCAGCCCGGGGGCTGCGACCGGCAAAATCGTGTTCACCGCCGCCGAGGCTCAGGCCAGCGCTGCGCGGGGTGAGCCGTGTATTCTGGTGCGCCGCGAAACCTCGCCCGAAGATGTGCGCGGGATGCATGCGGCGGTTGCCGTACTGACCGAAAAGGGCGGTATGACGAGCCACGCCGCCGTGATTGGCCGCGGGTTGGGTTTGCCCTGCATCGTCGGCGCGTCCGAGATGCGGTTTCAGACCAAGAAACGGCTGCTGTCTGCCCCTGATGGGCGGGTGTTCAAGACGGGCGACGTTTTAACGATCGACGGATCCTCGGGGCAGGTTCTGGCCGGACAGCCCGCGATGCTTGAGGCGGCTTTGGACGATTGTTTTCAAACGCTTATGGGCTGGGCGGATGATGAACGCGACATCGCCATCCGCGCCAACGCGGATACACCGGCCGACGCACAGACTGCGCGGAACTTTTTGGCGCAGGGGATCGGCCTGTGTCGGACCGAGCATATGTTCTTTGATCCCGGTCGTCTGATCGTGATGCGCGAGATGATCTTTGCGCAAACTTCATCGGGTCGCGCGGCGGTTCTGGAGCGTCTGCTGCCCATGCAGCGCGAGGATTTCGTTCAGCTGTTCCGTATCATGGAAGGTCAGCCCGTCTGTATCCGCCTGTTCGACCCACCTTTGCACGAATTTTTGCCGACCACGCGCAGTGGACAGCGCGAGCTGGCCGAGGCGCTGGATTTGCCTGTGTCGGATGTCGAACGGCGTGTTGCGGCGATGACTGAATACAACCCGATGCTGGGTCTGCGCGGTGTGCGTTTGGGGGTGACAGTGCCCGAAATCTACGACATGCAGGCCCGCGCTATCTTTGAAGCGACGCTTGAGGCCAGCAAGGACGGCGCCCCCGTCGTGCCCGAGGTGATGATCCCGTTGGTTTCAGCCAAGCGCGAAGTTGAGCTGGTCAAATCCCGCATCGATACGGTCGCGGCCTCGGTTGCAACCGAACAAGGGCAAGAGTTCGAATACCGCCTGGGTGTCATGGTAGAAACGCCTCGGGCTTGTTTGCGAGCGGATGAAATTGCACCTCAGACCGCGTTCTTGAGTTTTGGTACCAACGACCTGACGCAAATGACCTATGGCCTGTCCCGCGACGATGCCGGCCGGTTCATGTCTGACTATGTTCGTCAGGGCGTTTTTGTCGAAGACCCGTTCCATGTGCTTGACCCCGACGGGGTCGGAGAATTGCTGAAACTCGGCGCGGAACGTGGACGTGAGGCCCAGCCGGATGTCACCCTTTCTGTATGCGGTGAGCATGGCGGAAACCCCGAATCAATCGCCATCTGCCGCGATCTGGGGTTTGACTATGTGTCATGCTCTCCGTTCCGGGTGCCTGTCGCTCGGCTGGCTTCCGCTCAGCTGGCGATTTCGTCCAGACTTGGGGGTTGACACAGGCTGATTGCCCTAGGATTAGTGGTTTTCAAGCAACCTTGTGGCAGAATTAATTTTCGCCACGGGCGATTTTCCACTTGCGTTTTCTTCTGATCTGGACGTCTGCGCCGGACTGCGCTAAATGCCTCGTCGCGCCCGCCGGGGGAGGGTACGGCGCGATATGTGCCTGTGCGAGGTTATCTGATGCTACGATACATACTGGCTGCTGCCACGTTGGCGGCAACCATGCTGCCAAGTGTGTCTTTCGCTGAAAAGAAAGCCACCGATACTGCCGAACGCGAACTTGTCACCCGGACCGAAGTGCCCGGGCAAAATTTTCGCGACTATCTGACTCTGTTCAAGCCCCGAAAAGAGCTTGAGCCTGAAAAAATGTCGTATTCGAAGGATTGGCTGGACCAACAGCCCAAGGCCACCGGGGACGAAAATTTTAAATGTCTAGCTGAGGCGCTGTACTTTGAAGCACGTGGTGAAAGCGTGCGCGGACAGTTTGCTGTGGCCGAGGTTATCCTGAATCGCGTGGACAGTGGCCGGTTTCCGGACTCGCTGTGCGGCGTGATCAAGCAGGGAACCGGTAAGAAATACCAGTGCCAGTTCACTTACACCTGTGATGGCCAAAAGGAAGTGATCCGCGAAAAGAAGGCGTATGAGCGCGTAGCTAAAGTTGCGCGTGCGGCCATCGACGGTGTCACCAAAGAACTGACCGAAGGTGCCACACACTATCACACCACGGCGGTTCGTCCGTCTTGGTCGCGCGTGTATAAAGAAACCGCGCGGATCGGAGTTCATATTTTCTACAGGCATAATTATCGAACAGCGAGCAACTGATTGACGCACCCGCGCTGGAACCTTGCTGGCGCGGGGCGTTTTATAACCTATGTTGCGGGCCAGGAGGCCCGCAATGACGTTTACACGCAGACAATTTCTGCAATCAGCAGCCGCACTGGCGGTACTGCCACACTCGGCCCACGCATCAAGCTCTGATCTGATCGCACAGACCGCGATGCAGCAGATCGCCCCGAATGGTTTTCCCCAAACGCCTGTTTGGTCCTATGGCGGTGGTGTACCTGGTGCCGAAATCCGTTTGCCTCAGGGCGCGCGGGTTCAGCGCAGGTTGGTGAACGAGCTGCCTCAGCCAACAACAGTGCACTGGCATGGCATCCGGATCGACAACGCGATGGACGGTGTGCCGGGCCTGACGCAAGATGTGATCGCACCGGGCGAGGGGTTCGATTATGACTTTGTCGTCCCGGACGCGGGAACCTATTGGTATCACGCGCATAACCGCTCGGTCGAGCAGGTGGCGCGCGGCTTATACGGCCCGCTGATCGTTGAAGAGGCTACAGGGCCAGATGTCGACCAAGACCTGACACTGATGCTGGACGATTGGCGACTGGACCCAGACACCGGACATATCGTTGAGGATTTCGACAACGGTCATGATCAAAGCCATGCCGGGCGGTTGGGGAACTTGATCTCGGTCAACGGCCAGTTTGATCCTGTTTTTCCCGCGCGCCGCCACGAGCGTTTGCGCCTGCGGCTGATCAATGCCTCTAACGCGCGAATCTACGATCTGGCTCTGGATGGGGTGGCAGGATGGATCGTTGCGCTGGACGGAATGCCGCTTGAAAGCCCGTTAGAGGTTGAGGAAGGTTTTCCACTCGCCCCGGCTCAACGCGCGGACTTGATTGTGGACGTAACAGCGGAATCTGACACCGTCGCCGGGCTGATCAGTCGCGAGCGGGACGGGGGCTTTGGTCTGGTGCGGTTCCCGGTTTCCGGTACTTCGGCAACGACTGCCCGGTCAGGCGTTGTGCCCTTGCCCGCGAATCCATTGGCGCAGGTGGTATTGGACGGCGCGCCGGTTCATCGGATGACGTTGCAGGGTGGTGCGATGCGGTGGCTGGAATCCGCGCAGCTTGGCGATACGCAGCTTTCTGGCCGCGAATTGGCGCAATTGGGCCGGTTCTGGGCTTTGAACGGGTATGCTGAACGCCCGTTGGACCCTTTTCTGGATGCGCAGCGCGGTAGTACCCACCGGATCGAGTTCGTCAACGAAACCGCTTTTCCGCATGCTATGCACCTACATGGGCACCATTTTCGGCTAATCCTGCCCGACGGCAGCCTTGGCCCATGGCGCGATACGGTGCTGGTGGAGCGCGGACAAACCCGTGAAATCGCCCTTGTGGCCGACAATCCGGGCAACTGGTTGCTGCATTGCCATATGCTGGGGCACGCCGCATCCGGGATGATGAGCTGGTTTCGCGTAACCTGACGCCGCAATCAACGACTAGAATGGCGTTTGTTGCGATGCTATATGCGCGCGCATCCTATAAATTTGGTAGATTAGTTTACCAAGCCCGAAAAGGTTCGCCGAATGAGCTCTGAAATCCGCCTTGCCTTTGCGCACCCGTCTGAACGGTCAGAAGCGACCGCGACGCGCGGCCCGCTGGATCGCATCTCGCTCAGGGATCATACCGTTGAAGTTGAGATCGGTGCCTTTCAGGCCGAACGTGGCACCACACAGCGTATCTGCTTCAACATTGTTGTAGAGGTTCGGCCGCTGACCGATCCGATTGACGATGATGTTGATCGCATTCTGTCATACGACCGAGTGACCGAGGCGATTGCCCATGAACTGGCCGCTGAACGTCTGAACCTGCTTGAGACGTTGGCGGATCGCGTGGCAGAGCGCATTTTGCTTGAGCCTCAGGCTGTAAGAGCTTTTGTTCGCATCGAAAAACTTGATCGTGGACCGGGCGCGCTGGGTGTCGAAATCGTGCGCGGCAAAGACACGCTCCACCACGATGTGGTCGAAGAAGAACGCCCCCATCCGCGGTTGGTATTCCTGTCGAACGAGGCCATTTCATCCGCCAATCTGACAGGTTGGATTGATCAGTTGGAGAACCGTCAGCGCCCGCTGATCCTGTGTGTTGGCGCGTCGGAACTGACGCTGCCACAGACTGGTCACGCGATGACCCAACGCCGGATTGATCTGCTGGCGATCGAGCAAAACGCCTGGGTTCTGGCCGCACGGGATCATCGCTGTGTGGTGGTGTCGACGCGGACGGAATTGGATTGGGCAATGAAGAATGGGCAGATTTGTGTCTGGGCTCCGTCCAAGATTGTGCTGGATGCGGTTGATGGCCCTTCGGCGGCGCCTTCGGACGCTGTAGCCTTGGCAGCCTGGTTTGCGGCCACTTTTGAAGCCAGCGAAATGATGGTGATCGGCGGTGCCTTGCCGAACGCCCCAAAGACGCCTCTGCGCGCTATTCCAGTGGATCAGGCGCAACTGTGACTGCGTATTTTCGACCGCTGGTGCAGCACGGGTCTGTACGACCGGACGGGGCGGTTTCTCTTGCCGGGCAGGAATTGTGGTTCACACATGCAGAACGGCTGTCCCGCACGGATGCGCCGACGATTGTCACGGCGCGGGATATTCCAGCTGATGCACTGAACCGTCTGACGCGCCCACGCGCAGAGATTGCTGGTGTGGCGATGGATCGCCCGCAGATCATGGGAATTCTCAACGCCACGCCCGACAGCTTCTCGGACGGCGGGGTGCACAACTCGGTTGAAACGGCAGTGTCCGCTGCTGAGCAGATGGTGGAGCATGGTGCTAGCATTCTGGATATCGGCGGTGAATCGACCCGACCGGGGGCTACCTATGTGCCCGAGGATGAGGAAATCGCCCGGACGCAACCCCTGATCGAAGCCATTCGCGCCAAGACGAGCGTCCTGATTTCCATCGATACCCGCAAGGCCAGCGTGGCGCGGGCTGCGTGGACGGCGGGCGCGGGGCTGATCAATGACGTATCGGGCTTTACCTTTGATCCGCAGCTCGCGCCGTTCTGCGCCGAGGTTAACGCGCCTGTCTGTGTGATGCATATGCAGGGCGATCCAACTGTGATGCAGGACGATCCGCAATATGATGACGTGTCGCTGGACGTTTATGATTTCCTTGAAGGTCAGGTTGAAAAGCTGGAGCAGATTGGGCTGAGCCGCGATCAGATCTTGGTCGATCCGGGTATCGGGTTCGGTAAAACCCAGGCGCATAATTTGACATTGTTGAAAAATCTTAGCCTTTTCCATGGCTTGGGATGCCCGATTCTGCTGGGCGTCTCGCGCAAGGGCTTTATCGGGCAAATCGGGCAAGAGCCGCGCAAGGATGCCCGTGCGCCGGGATCAATCGCTGTAGCGCTGGCCGGATTGTCGCAAGGCATGCAGATCGTGCGTGTTCATGACGTGGCTCAAACCGCTCAGGCCTTGCGTCTGTGGGCCGCCGTCCGGTAATCCCGTCCTAGACGAGTAACTACGGAGTTAGACAATGCGCAAGCTGTTCGGAACCGATGGGGTGCGGGGCACCGCCAATACTCATCCGATTACGGCCGAAATGGCCCTGCGCATTGGGGCTGCCGTGGGGCGGTATTTCCGTCGCGATCGATCCGGTGCGCACCGGGTGGTGATCGGCAAGGATACGCGCTTGTCCGGGTATATGCTGGAAAACGCGCTGACTGCTGGGTTGACCTCGACAGGGATGAACGTGCTGCTGTTGGGTCCTGTACCGACACCGGCGGTAGGGTTGATGACCCGCTCGATGCGCGCGGATCTGGGGGTGATGATCTCGGCCAGCCACAACCCGGCTGAGGATAACGGTATCAAGTTCTTTGGCCCCGACGGGTACAAGCTGTCCGATCAGGCTGAGCTGGAGATTGAACGTCTGATCGAAGAGGGTGTCAAACCGGCGCAAGCACAGAACATTGGCCGTGCCCGGCGGGTGGATGATGCGCGGTTCCGATATGGTGAGCGGGTAAAATCCTCGCTGTCCCGCGATCTGCGTCTGGACGGGCTGAAAGTAGTGGTCGATTGCGCCAACGGCGCGGCCCACCGCACGGCGCCCGAGGTTTTGTGGGAGCTTGGCGCAGATGTCATTCCGGTCGGAATCGCGCCGAACGGTAAGAATATCAACCTGAATTGCGGCTCGACCAAACCTCAGCTGGCGGCCGAGACGGTTGTCGCGCACGGCGCGGATGTGGGTATCTGTCTGGACGGTGACGCCGACCGCGTGGTGATGGTTGACGAAAACGGGCAGGTGGCTGACGGAGATCAGCTAATGGCGTTGCTGGCGACCTGTTGGGCCAAGGCGGATCGTCTTGAAGGCGGCGCGCTGGTTGCGACGGTCATGTCGAACCTTGGGTTGGAACGGCACCTTGCTGCGCAAGGGCTGCGTCTGGAACGAACGGCCGTTGGTGACCGCTATGTCGTCGAAAGGATGCGCGAAGGCGGGTTCAACTTGGGCGGTGAGCAGTCGGGCCACATCGTCATGAGCGATTATGCCACCACCGGTGACGGCCTGATGGCCGGTCTGCATTTCCTGGCCGAGATGGTGCATTCAGGTCGCAAGGCGTCCGAGCTGTCGGTGCAATTCGAAACCGTTCCACAACTGCTTAAAAACGTGCGTTACGGCGAGGGGCAAACCCCACTGGAAACCAGCGCCGTGAAAGCGGCCATTGCGGATGCCGAGGCGCGCCTGAACGGGCAAGGCCGGCTGCTGATCCGCAAGTCAGGGACGGAACCCCTGATCCGCGTGATGGCAGAATGCGAGGATGATGCCCTGTTGACACAAGTCGTCGACGGTATCGTGGCCGAGGTCGAGGCGGTCGCCGGTTAACGCCCGATCAGCATCTTTCGCAGGCTGAACCACTGACTGATGGCCAGCCCGGTCAAAATCATGGTCAGCGCGATGTAAAAGCGCAGGGGCAGGGCCTCGGACAAGATCCAGGCGCCGAAAACCATCGACCAGATTGGCACCTGATAATTGACCAGCGTCAGAAAGACGGACCCGGCGCTGCGAATGATCGATACGCGCAGCAAGGTGGCAAAGGCGGTCGGCACCAGCCCCAGCGCTACAATGGCTAGACCGGGGCGCGTTCCTTCCCAACGTGGAAGGCCTTCGGTCACCAGCATGATGGGTAACAAAAGAACGGCGCCCACCACCAAGGACAGCGCCGCCAGCACCACAGGATCAATCGGTGGGCAACGCCGTGTGAAGATAGACGCGCAGGAGTAACACAAAGCCGCGCCGATGCAGGCCAGCTGCGCCAACGGCTCAGCCCCTTGTCCGATCTGCGCCAAACCCGGCCCGATCAACACCAAAGCACCGCAAAATCCCAGTGAGACTCCAAGGAACCTGCGGGCGTTCAGCGGCTCGTCTGAAAAGAAATGGGCCAATGGCAGAACCATCAGCGGAATTGCCGCCATCGACAGCCCGGCAAAGGCCGAGGCCACATATTGTTGCCCCCAACTGAGCAACATGAAGGGCAGGGCGGTAGACAGCAGACCGATAATGGCGATGAACCCCCACAAGTTCAGATCGCCCGTCGGCAGCTTGCGACCGGTCAACGCCATCATCCCAAGTAATGTCACGGCACCCAGCGTCGTGCGCGCCGTAGCGACTGTCACTGGCCCGTATCCCTCAAGCGCCATTGCGACGACCATAAACGTGCCGCCCCATATGAGGCCTAAAGCGATCACGCCGCTCCAATCGCGGGACGTGGGTTGGTCAATCATATAGCGCCTTGGGGTCAAAAGCGGTTGTGACGAAAAAGGGCGGCCACTTGGCCGCCCCTTCGATTAGAACAGTCAGGATCAGTTCTTTTCCTGATCTACCAGCTTGCCAGCAGAAATCCACGGCATCATGTCGCGCAGTTTCTTACCAACCTGCTCGATCTGATGTTCGTCATTGTGGCGGCGTGCCGCTTTGATGGTTGGCTGACCAACCGCGTTTTCCAGCATGAAGTCACGCACAAACTTACCGGTTTGGATGTCCGACAGGGTCTCTTTCATCGCCTTCTTGGTCTGCTCATAGGGCAGAATGCGCGGGCCGGTGACGTACTGGCCGTATTCGGCAGTGTTCGAGATCGAGTAATCCATATTGGCGATGCCGCCTTCATAGATCAGGTCAACGATTAGCTTGGTCTCGTGCAGACATTCGAAATAAGCCATTTCAGGCGCATAGCCCGCTTCGACCAGAGTCTCAAAACCGCAGCGGATCAGCTCAACGATACCGCCGCACAGAACGGCCTGCTCGCCGAACAGGTCGGTTTCGCACTCTTCGCGGAAGTTGGTCTCAATGATACCCGAACGGCCGCCACCGATGGCCGAGCAATAGGACAGGCCGATTTCCAGCGCCTTGCCGGTTGCGTCGCTATCCACGGCCACCAGGCAGGGTACGCCGCCGCCTTTGACGTATTCGCCACGCACGGTGTGGCCGGGGCCTTTGGGGGCCATCATGATGACGTCGACACCTTCTTTCGGCTCGATCAGGCCGAAGTGGACGTTCAGGCCGTGGGCAAAGGCAATGGCCGAGCCCGGCTTGATGTTGTCATGCACGTATTTCTTGTAGGTTTCGGCCTGCAGTTCGTCGGGCATGGTGAACATGATGACGTCACACCAGGCCGCCGCTTCGGCGATGCCCATGACGGTCAGGCCTTCGGCTTCTGCTTTCTTGGCGGATGCCGACCCTTCGCGCAGAGCGACAACCAGGTTCTTGGCGCCCGAGTCGCGCAGGTTCAGCGCATGAGCGTGACCTTGCGAGCCATAGCCCAGGATCGCTACTTTTTTGTCTTTGATCAGGTTGATGTCGCAATCGCGATCGTAATAGACGCGCATGTTTTAGGTCCTTTCATATGCGGTTGCTGCGGTTCTAATAGGGTCCAAAGCTATTGGCGAGCGCTTTACAATCGACTATTGAAGCGAAATGCGAAAATTTATGCGCGATATCTGACTTAATCGGAAAAATCATGCTGGATGATATGGACAGGCGCATTCTGCGTCACTTACAGGCCGAACCGACCCTGACCATGGCCGAATTGGCCGAGCGTTGCGGGATCAGTCAGGGAGTGTGCTGGCGCCGGGTTGAAAAGATGCAGGCCTCGGGTGTCATTCTGGGGCAAGAGGTTGTTATTGATTGGACGGCGATGGGATATGCGGTCGAGGTTTCACTGCGCGTGACGCTGGATAAAACCCAGCCGCGCGCGTTTGACGAATTCACTGTTGCCGCGCGGAGTGTTTCGGAAGTTATTGAAATTCAGACGTTTTTGGGGCGTGTGGACGTGAGGCTGTCGGTGATTGCACGCGACATGACGCACTATCAGCAAATCTATCGCGATCGTATTCTTACCCTGCCGCACATAGCCGATATCGAAGCGCTGATGCATATCGCGCGGGTCAAGCGGAACGAGGTGTTGCCGGTATGATCGAACTGGACGAAACCGACCGAACCATCCTGCGTGCGCTGGTACAGGATGCCACGCAAAGTGCCGGGGCGTTGGGGCGCAAGCTGGGGTTGTCCCAACCGGCAACCTGGCGGCGCATCCGCCGGCTGGAATCAGCAGGGGTCATCAAGGGCCGTCGCCTGCGTCTGAATGCCGAGGCGTTGGGGTTCGGCGTGACCGTGTTTCTGGGCGTCAAACTGGCGCGCAAGGGACAAGTCAGCCTTGAAGACTTTGAGCGCGCCGTCAGCGCCATCCCCGAGGTGCAGACGGTCGAACATGTGTTGGGTCTTTACGACTATCGCCTGAGGGTAGTTGCACGTGATCTGTCCGATTTCGAACGGGTGCTGCGACGGCGGATCATGACCTTACCCGGCGCGGGTGAGGTCGAGGCAAACGTATTGCTGAGCGAAGAGCGCTTGCCCGGCCCAATCGGCTAAACCGGGTCAATATTTGGTGCGGATGCAATAGCCGGGGTGATGCGTCATCCGGGCAAAGGTCATCGGAACACCATCTTTCCAAGTAGTGCGTTCCAATTGAATCATCGACGTTCCGGCAGTGGTGCCCATGAATTCTGCCAGCCTTCCGTCGGCGGAAATTGCGCAGAATGCAACCTCAGCCTCGGTAAAGGGGGCAACGTTCAGCAACCACTCGTGGGGACCCCGCGTGTTGAGATCCGCATGCTCAACGTCAGGTACTGTGTCGATGTTGATCCAGCGCTCCTCTAGCTGAAAGGGGCGGTTGTCCGCATAGTGCATGCAGATCACATGCAGCACCCGCGCGTCGGGCGAAACGCTGAGTTGCGAGGCCAGCCAACCGGGGCTGGATACGACATTCCGTTCAACAAGTGCATAGCGATAGATTGAGTTTTGATTCTCAACTGATTGACGGGCCAGAGAAAACTCCAGCTTGGCGTGTTTGCTGGGCTCCTTTTTTACCCGCGTGCCGCTTTTGCGTTTGCGCTCCACGAACCCTTGCTCGGCAAGCTCGCGCAGGGCGCGGTTTACCGTTGCACGCGCGCAATTGAATTCTTCAGCAAGCTGCGTTTCTGTCGGCAGCAGAGATCCTTGTGGCCAAATCCGGCTTTCAATTCGCCGCTTAACTTCGTCACGTACGACCTGAAAACTGATCCGCTTTTGAGCAGTCACGAGAAGCAATACCTTTCTTGTACAAAGTGTATGTATCTGTTCAGAAACACCTCTGGGTGTAAAGGGGTGGTGACCCTATTTGGCGTCAACGAGTTGTTCAATTAGAGCTTTTCGTGGTTAATTTTTTGTTAGGATTTTGACTTCCGTTGCGTCAATTATCAGCACGAGACTGGGGCTGTACCATTCTCGAAAAAGGCCTCAAAATTCTGAAGGACAGTTTGAAAGGACATATCATGCCCGCGCTTTTGGAAAGTATCGACCCGAACGGGCTCGAAGAGTTTTCGGTTGTTTTTACGGATCGGTCGCTGAACCACATGTCAGCCCGGTTTCAGACTGTCATGCGCGATGTTTCGTCCATCTTGTGTGATGTTTACAACGCCGATGGCGTTGCGGTGATCCCTGGTGGCGGTACTTATGGGATGGAAGCTGTGGCGCGCCAATTCGCGCGTAACGCCAACGTTCTGGTCGTGCGCAACGGGTGGTTTTCTTATCGTTGGAGCCAGATAATCGAATCTGCGGATTTGACGGCATCGGCGACCGTACTCAAGGCGCGGCAAACCGGCAACTCCAGCCCATCCCCATTTGCGCCGGCACCGATTGAAGAGGTGGTGTCAACAATTCGCGAGCAACGCCCCGATGTCGTATTTGCACCGCATGTGGAAACATCCGCAGGCCTCATATTGCCGAATGATTACGTGACTGCCATGGCGGAGGCCGCGCATGAGGTTGGCGCATTGATGGTGCTGGATTGCATCGCTTCGGGCTGTGCCTGGATTGATATGAAGGCCACCGGCGTGGATGTCCTGATTTCGGCCCCTCAGAAAGGGTGGAGCGCCTCGCCTTGCGCCGGTCTGGTCATGCTGTCCGAACGAGCCGAAGCGCGGCTGGAGGAGACAACGTCTGACAGTTTCGCTGTAGATCTGAAGAAATGGCGACAGATTATGCAGGCGTATGAGAACGGGGGGCACGCGTATCACGCGACCATGCCAACCGACGCGCTGCAAGCGTTCCGGGATACCATGGTTGAAACCCGTGATTACGGTTTTGAAAAGTTGCGGGACGCTCAGTGGGCCTTGGGCAACGGGGTGCGAGTGATGCTGAAAGACAAAGGGCTGATCTCGGTCGCGGCCGACGGGTTCGGCGCGCCGGGGGTTGTGGTCACTTACACGTCGGACCCCGAAGTTCAGAATGGCAAGAAATTCGCCGCTTTGGGTATGCAGATCGCGGCAGGTGTTCCGCTGCAATGTGATGAGCCCGAAGGGTTCAGCACGTTCCGGTTGGGTCTGTTCGGGTTGGACAAGCTTTATGACGTTGATGGCACAATCGCGCGGCTCAAGCGTGTGCTGGATCAGGTTCTTTGATTGCAGAGCCTCAGCGTACGCCGAGGCCCATCTGCATCAATGTCTTTCGTACGGGCGGTAGGGAATAGAGAGCGCTCAACCCCATCGCCCGTGCATCCCGCAGTGGACGCGCCTCGATCATTGAGGCGCGGTTCAGCAGGTCGATACCTTTGACGCGCATCTCGATTTCGGTGTGGCGGGCCTTGTGATAAGCGTCCAACATCTGAGCATCGCCCAGACCTTCGGGTCGTGCTTGTGCCAGATCCAGCAAGGTACGCAGATCACCCAGCGACATGTTCAACCCCTGCGCGCCGATGGGGGGCACTACATGGGCGGCCTCGGCCATCAAGGCGACCCTTTCGCCCGACAAACGTTCCACCGACTGGCTGATGATGGGCCAGATCGTCCTGCGCGAGGCCAATTTCAGCGGCCCGAACAACCCGCAAGAGCGTTCGGTCATCAGCGCCTCGAACGCCTCGGGGTCGGTGTTCAGCAACTCGACCGCCCGTGGGCCGCGCTCCATCCACACAATCGCCGATGAGGGCTGCCCTTGCCAGTCGGGCAGGGGAACCAGAGTGAACGGCCCGCCGGAACGGTGAATCTCGGTCGAGACATTGTCGTGCGGAATCGGATGTGTGACCGCAAAGGCCAGTGCTTTTTGGCCATACCGGGTGGTGTGGACGTTGATTCCCGCGGCCTCGCGCATCGGGGAATTGCGCCCGTCTGCGGCGATCACCAGCTTGCAGCGTATACGGCTGCCATCGCTCAGCCCCACACGGGCTTCGGCGGTGCGCGTAAACAGGCTGACGGTACCGGTGCCGGGGCGGAAATCGACATTGGGAAGTTCGGCCAGGCGGGTCACCATCTCGCGCCGCAGCAACCAGTTGGGCAGGTTCCAACCAAAGGGTTGGTCCGAAATATCGGCAGCGTTGAAATCGCGCACTACGCGGGGTTCGGGAACGTCGCCTCCTGCATCCACGATTCGCATGATCTGAAGGGGTGCCGCGTATTCGTCCAGCCGTTGCCACAGCCCGCATTGCGCCAACAACCCATGCGCAGGTTGCAAAAAGGCGGTGGTCCGCAGGTCGGATCCGTCCACATCTCGTTCGGTAATCGGTGGTGCGGGGTCGACGCAAACCACGTCGAACCCGGCAGTTCCAAAGACCGCCGCAGCGGTCAGTCCGGCGATTCCTCCGCCAGAAATCAGGATATCACAGCTGTCAGTCATGGCCTTGGTCTCCGAGTCTTGGGCAGAACCTAGTTCGGTTCCAAGGCCGGTGCCAAGTGACATCCTGTCCCGTGTGTCAGCCGCGCGAGATCAGGATGAGCAGGATGAACATCATCGGCACCATCATGACGGCCGGGATGTAAAGCCCAGGCAGGCCGAAGAGCAGCGCCGAACATCCCCACATGCTGAAAATGGCGGCTGCCGTGTAATACCAATCTTCGGCCGTTCCATTGGCGGCATCGCGGGCCAGCCAGCCGAAAACGGGGATTGCAAACAACAGGCGCTGCCAGATGGGCAGGCGCCGAGGCATCTCGATCGCGCTCATGGGGTCTCCGATTCTGTTCGTCGCTGAGGCGCATATAGGATCGATTTCGCACCTGCAGAATGTGCGGATCGTCGCAGTGTGACAGCCTATCGCAGGCGAGCCAGAAAGGCGGTCAAATCGTCGGTGTGATGGTGGATATGGTCCGCCTCGTGCGGCTCGGGCGCGACGTGGACGGTGCGCATTCCCATTGCATGCGGGGCGGCCAGATTGCGCGGGTCATCCTCGAACATGGCGGCCTGCGCAGCATCGATTCCGTCTTGCGCAAAGATCGCCTCAAACGCTGCCTGTTCGGGCTTGGGGCGATAACCGGCGTGTTCGACCCCGTAGATCGCATCGAACAGACCGTTGAGGCCGCGCGCCTCAAGTACACGTTCCGCATAGGGCGCGCTGCCGTTGGTATACACGATCCGACGACCGGGCAGGGATTGGATGTGATCGGCCAGTTCGGCATCGGGGTCCATGTGGCTCATGTCGACCTGATGGACGGCGTGCAGATAGGGATCGGGGTCCAGATCATGCTCGGCCATCAGCCCAGCCAGCGTAGTTCCGTATTGCCGCCAGTAATGTGAGCGCAGCCGATCCGCTTCGGCCCGGTCAACGCCGATAGCCTGCACCACGTAATCCGTCATCAACACCTCGATCTGATCGAACAGGCGCATATGCGGCGGGTAGAGCGTGTTGTCGAGGTCGAACACCCATTGGGTGACGTGAGCAAAAGCTGGTTTGACCATGGGGTTTGTTTAGGCCGCAAAGGCACGGTTTTCAATGCTGCTCTTGATCCAAAGGGCAAGTGACGGATAGACATATCCGAACGAGGAGACAAATCACCATATGCCCCAGTCCAGACAGCCGTCCAAAGACGCCTATAGCCTAATTCTCGAAGCGATCGACGTAGGCGTTTACAAGCCTGGCGACCGTCTGGTCGAAAGCGAGCTTGCCGAACGGTTCGGTGTATCGCGCACACCTATTCGCGAAGCTCTGCAGCGACTTGAAACGCAATCCCTCTTGGAGCGGGACGGGCGGTCACTGATCGTGGCCTCGCTGAACCACAACCAGATGGCCGAGTTGTACGTCGTACGACGCGAGTTGGAAGGGTTAGCGGCCAAGCTAGCCGCAAAGCACGCCACCGAAGAAGAAATCAAAGTGCTGCAGGAAATGGTGACCGAGGATGACGCGCTAGTCGACGACCCTCAGGCTTTGTCTCGGGCGAACCGCCGGTTTCACGAGCAGATACATCTGGCCTCGCACAACCGCTATCTAGTGCAGCAGCTGGATCTTGTGCATCGCACCATGGCGCTGATGGCCACGACGTCGCTGGCGGTGCAAGGGCGCGGTGAGATTGCGCAGAGCGAACATAAGGGAATTGTCGAAGCCATCGCTGCGCGCGACGAAGAGGCCGCGGCACGCGCGCTCAAGGATCACATTTCTGTGGCATTCATGACGCGGCTGAAACAGGACGCGGTTCTGCGCGAGAACTGATCACGCGGGCGGCAGGCTTTCTTCACTGGCCTGCCCATGTTGCGTTTTGTCCCAGAAGAACGGGTTCAGCACCAATTCCCATAAGGCTTTATAGGCCGCCAGAACACCCAATGGGAAATACAGCGGCATGGTCGGCACCCATGGCAACAGAAACCGTCTTTCACGCGCTGAAACGGCGATGGCGCCAACTGCGATATTGATGATCTCGGCGCTTAGAAAAAGGCCGATCAGTGCTGCCAGAATGGCGTCAGAGAGAATGAGGTCTAGTGGGCTGGCCAAGCCAAAGCTTGTCAGCCAGAACAGCCACAGAACCGGTGCCAGCAGGAATTGCCCGACAGTTCCCAGGAAAAAGGCCTGCACGCCTAAAACCCGAAATAGCCCCAGATCTTGAAGCAGCCGCGTGGGGGCCCGCATGTGAACCAGGTAGGTCACCATGAACCCTTTTAGCCACCGTGATCTTTGTCGTACCCAGGGCCAGGCGCGGAAATTGGCCTCTTCATAGGTAGCGGTGTCCACCATTTCGGTGCGATAGCCCGCGCGCGAAAGGCGCACACCAAGATCGGCGTCCTCGGTGACGTTGTGGGCGTCCCAGCCGCCCAACTCCAACAGCTTGTCGCGGCGGAAAAAGAACGTGGTTCCGCCCAAGGGCACAACAAGCCCAAGCCGCGCGACGCCCTGAAGGACGACCCGAAACCAGCTGTTGTATTCAATGGTAAAACAGCGGGACCGCCAATTGGTGCGAGGGTTGTAGTAGTCCAATACGCCCTGCAAGCAGACAACATCTTCGTCCGCCTGCGCGAAATGGCGGACGACACGTTCGATCTGATCAGGCTGCGGCGCGTCCTCGGCATCCCAGACACCCAGAATATCGCCGCGGCAGAAATCCAGCGCATAGTTCATGGCGCGGGGTTTGGTGGTCAGACCGTTCAGCTCGGGCACTTCGACGATTCTGATCCAACTGGGCAGAGCAACCTGGGCAAGAGTGGCGCGTGTTACCTCGTCGGTTTCCTCAAGCACCAGAATAATGTCCAGTAGTGCCTTGGGGTAAGTAAGCCGTTGCAACCGATGAATGAGCGCATCGGCGATTTCACGTTCCTTATAAAGCGGCACCATGATCGACACACAAGGCAACGCTTGTGGCGGGGCTGCTGGGTTTGCCTTGGGCCGGTGTTTTACCGAATGCCAGACAAAGGCCAGCAGCCCGGCAAGACGCAGGCACAAAAACAAGACCAGGCTGATCACGGCGGCGGCGACCAGAACGGTCAGCCCTGTCTTGGGGAAAGCAGCAAACAGCCCCGTAAGCCCTGTTAGGGCAAGGGCGGGTCCTATACGAGATTTCGGGGTCCATGATCGGCAGCTTTGATCCAGCTCCACGCGCGTTTCGGCCGATTGGGCAAGCGAAGAGGCGTAAATGCGCGCGATGGTGTTGTCGATCTGATCGGCACCGGCGAGTACCGGCATGACGGTGTAACCGGCATCCTCAAACCCGCTGCGCACGGCGGGGAACAGATCGGGTCGCGCAGTTGCCACAAGTAGGATTGGACCCAGGCGGCGCCAGGGAATGACGTTATGTTTCAGCCAGAATTCAACTGGTTTAAATTGACACAGTTCCAGGGGCGGGGGCGAACTGTTGATATCGGCAATCTGTAGACCGGTTTGTTCGGACAGCGCGCAGAGAATATCCTGACGGGTGACCCAATCTTCGGCCACCAGAATTTCGCCCAGCGGTGCCTGTTGCCAGGATTGCAGAAACAACGCCTCGTCCAGTTGTGACCGGGTGATCAGACCTCGATCAATCAGACACGCCCCCAATGGCTTACGGTCTTGCGCAGGGATCGGTGCGGCACGCGCGAAATGCTGCAGGTTTAATTCGACCATAATGAAACAACCCTGACGCGGTTACCAGACGTCAGGGTTGCGCAATTTAGGTTAACACCAGGTTAACTATGATCGAACTGGCTATTATGCCTGTGCTTTCTGGGCTGCCATTGCCTCAGCAAAGCGTTCAAACAGATAATAACTGTCCTGTGGGCCGGGCGAGGCCTCGGGGTGGTGCTGTACCGAATAAACCGGACGGTCGGTCATGCGGATACCGCAGTTTGACCCGTCAAACAGCGAGCGGTGCGTTTCCACCACGCCGTCGGGCAAGGATTGTGCATCAACCGCAAAGCCATGGTTCATCGAGGTGATCTCGACCTTGCCAGTGTCCATATCCTTGACCGGGTGGTTGGCGCCGTGGTGGCCGTGGTTCATCTTGACGGTCTGACCGCCAAGCGCCAGCGCCAGCATTTGGTGGCCAAGGCAGATGCCAAAGACCGGCAGTTCGGTGGTGTCCAGAACCTCTTTGATCATCGGCACGGCGTATTCGCCCGTTGCGGCCGGGTCGCCGGGGCCGTTGGAGAGGAACACTCCGTCAGGATTGTGGGCCAGTACCTCGGCCGCTGTCGCGGTGGCGGGCAATACGGTTACATCGCATCCAGCCGACGCCAGGCAACGCAAGATGTTGCGCTTGGCACCGTAATCGATGGCGACAACCTTGTGCACGGGGGCTTCCTGACGGGTGTATCCGTCGGGCCAGGCCCAACGCATCTCATCCCAGCGATAGCTTTGGGCGCAGGTGACCTCTTTGGCCAAATCCATGCCTTCAAGCCCAGCAAAACCCCGCGCAGCGGCAATCAGCGCAGCGATGTCGAAATTGCCCTCGGGGTCATGGGCCAGCGCCACATGCGGCGCGCCTTGCTGCCGGATGGCGCGCGTCAGACGGCGGGTGTCCACACCGCCGATAGCGATGCGGCCACGGCTGGCCAGCCAGGTCTTCAACTCTTCAGTTGCGCGCCAGTTGGACGCATCGGTCGGGTCCCATTTTACCACCATCCCGGCAGCAACCGGATCGCCGGTTTCGTCATCCTCGGGGTTTACACCGACATTGCCGATATGGGGGAAAGTAAAGGTCACGATCTGACCGGCATAAGAGGGATCGGTCATGATCTCCTGATATCCGGTCATGGCAGTGTTAAAGCACAACTCGGCCACGGTTTGGCCGGTGGCACCGAAGCCCATCCCGTAGAACAATGTTCCGTCGGCCAAAGCCAGACATGCGGTGGGCTTGGACGGGGCGTTCTGGGCCATGGGGCGACTCTCCTGCTGGGTAAATCGGCGCATACCTAAGGGGGTTGTGGCGCTGGGTCAAGTCTGTTCAAAATTTGGGCTATTGTGAAAAATCAATTACTTAGCGATATTCACCCCCTGTTGTATCACGCTTTTTGTTTCGATATGGTCAGGGTTCCTTTTCCATGGGGATGGACAGAACATATGGATATGCGATCACGGGTGAACTCAGCCCTGAAGCAAGCAATGAAAGACAAGAATGCCGAGCGTCTGTCGACGCTGCGCTTGATCAATGCCGCAATCAAGGACCGCGATATTGCCTCGCGGGCTGCAGAAAACGAAGAGGCCAAGGGCTGCGGCGATACCGAGGTCCTTGAAATTCTTGGTAAAATGACCAAACAGCGCAAGGAAAGCGCGCGCGCCTATGAAGAAGGCGGACGGCTGGACTTGGCCGAGCGCGAGTTGCGTGAGGTTGAAGTCATCGAGGAGTTTCTGCCCAAGCAATTGGACGATGACGAGGTTTCCAAGGCCATTCAAACGGCAATCACTGCGACAGGTGCGGGTTCGATCCGCGACATGGGCAAAGTGATGGGAGAACTTAAGACCCGGTACACCGGCCAGATGGATTTTGGCAAAGTCGGGCCGATGGTCAAAGATCAGCTTTGCGCGGCAACAGGCGGCGGTTGCTGATCCTTCTTTCAGTCTGAAACGGCTTTTACTGCGCGACCGGTTCGCGCAGTTTTTGTATCAGGTCGTCGTATAGCGCGATGCGTTCTTCCTCGGACAGAAATGACCCTATTTCAACTTCGCGCCCATCTCCGGTCAGCGTCACGTAATTCGGGACAGGTCCACCGCGTTTATGCATTTCGGGGCGGGCCCAATAGCGGTTGCAGGTCCATTCTTGCTGACCGCTGCGCGGGTCATGGTGGACGAGGTGCGCCCGCGTGCCAGTCAGTGTCAGAATCTCGAACACGCTGCGCGCGCGATAGTTGGTCTGGATCGCCAGCCACAGTCCCAGAACGGTTACTAGCAGGAAAGGCAAAAGCCCCCAAAGGATGATCGACCCAAGCACTGCCAACAGCGGGATCAGTCCAAACAGAAACACGGACAGAATCACGATCATCGCCCCGCGTGGAGGCAGTGAATTATGCGGCCAGAGGCGCAATTCCTGTTCAGTTTCAGACGTTTTTGTCCATCGGTAGGGCATGGCTGATATGTAGCGCAATGCTGTGGCGTTTCGAAGGGAAATGATTACGCAACGTGGCCAACACGCACCCAGGATAGCGCGTCGTCCAGTCGGTCATCTCCCCAGAAAACCTCGCCGCGGACGACAAGGCTGGGGGCGCCGAAAACACCCAGCTTGGCGGCCCGTTCGGTTTCCGCTTCAAGTGCGGCCACGGTATCAGGGCTGCGAGCGCGGGACAGTACCAGGCGCGGGTCCTGCTGGCATCTGTGCAGCGCTTCTGAGATCGCGGTTTCGCTGCCGGCTTCGATATTTTCTTCGAACCAAATGCGATACAGGGCCAACGTGAAATTCTTACCCCAGCCATCGCCCATACCCAGCAAGGCAACCTGATTGGCAAGCGCCAGGTCCGAGATCGGGTAGGGTACAGGCAGCTTGGCGTGGATGTGATATTTTGCGGCCCGACGTTCGATATCGCGCCACATATATGCGGACTTCACCGGTTTACCTGCAAAGGGAATATTCTTCTGATCCGCCATGACCGTGCGTACGTTGAAGGGCCGCCAAGTTACGGCAACGTCATGTTCGTCGCACCAATCATCCAGCCGCATGATCGTCAGGAAGCTGTAGGTGCTGCCAATGGAATACCAAAAATCAATTTCGGGCATGTAATCACTCCGATCTCAGAGTTCCTTCACCTATCATACCCTAAAATGGTCGGATTTTCGAATTTTGCCTGAAACACGCGGTTCACCAGCGTGGTGGCACGTTGTTCAAAACAGGGCTTTTTCGACAGGTTGCGCGGGTTGGGGCGCAACACCGCAGCCGGTCATCTGACGCATATCAATCTCGATTGTTCGGCACAGCGCCGAGATTGGCACGTCGGTGACATCCCCTTCGAACGGATCCTCCATCGAGGCACTGACGCGCTCGGTCACAAAGAAGATCCAGCAAACCAGCGCGCCGACAGGGGCAAAGGTCATCCAGTCGAACAGCACTGTTCTTATCATCGAGGCATCGGTGCCCACCATGATGGAACGTTCGTCGTTGAAGGCCAGAGGCAACAGGAAAATGAATATCCAGCTGAACAGGCGGCCGACCTCGGCAACCTGACGCGGGAATGGAGTGTTTTTGATCCGCTCGCACTGGCCTTGCGCCGTCGTAAACCGGGATAAGCGATCCATCAGCGCCACGTGCCAGAAGGGGTCGATCTTTCCCTGTTGCGCCATATCTGACAAACGACGGGCCTGCAGGTTGATAAGACAGGCCGCGCGATTGGTCTTGTCCTCCAACAGCGGCAAATCCGCCTCAAGTTGACTGTTCCGCCAGCTTTCGGGATTTTGATGCAGGTCTTCGTGGCCTGATACGGGCTTGTGGCCGAACATCCATGGCCTGCGTTTGCGACCGGTAATTGCAGGTTGACGCAGCTGATAGGCCAGCATGTTTATCCAGGCGATGTGCCGCTCGATCAGTTCATCGCACAGGTCTTCTTCAATCACTGAGCCATTTGGTTGGACCAGGGTACTGATCGTATTGCCCCAGTCCCGGCTTGTATTGGCGATATCACCCCAAACCCCGCGGGCTTCGGTCCAGCGCCCATAGGTGGAAGTGTTCTTGAAGCCCAGAAAAAACGCCACTGCCAAACCCAACATCGCTACTGGTGGGCTGGGATTCGAAATCAGATCAATCGGCGTCAGTTCATCGACCACCTGAACCAGTAAAATCCAGGCCAGAACGATACCGATAAAACCGACCGAACCTTTGAGCAGTTTTCTGATCGAAATGCCATCATGAAGTATCATGGTTTGCGTGTCTTCCGCCGGGGCGCCCAGAATTCCTGTTTTTGAATACTATTCCCATGGTGCTGGATGTGTCTATGCACGTGCCGGACAGGGTGCAGAGACCGGACACAAAAAAAGCCCCGCTCAAGGCGGGGCTTTAATGGGTTTATCGGACTGCGGGATCAGTGCGCGTGGCCTTTGTCCCAGTCTTCCTGCTTTGGCAGCTGCTCGAACGTATGCTCAGGCGGCGGCGAGGGCAGGGTCCATTCCAGCGTGTCCGCGTATTCGTTCCATGGGTTCGGACGGGTCTCTTTCGCGCCACGCAGCAGGGCATAGATCACGATGCCGAAGAACAGCAGGAACGAAGCGAAGGAAATGAACGCACCGATCGACGATACAAAGTTCCACTGGGCGAAAGCCTCAGGATAGTCGATGTAGCGGCGGGGCATGCCCTGACGGCCCAGGAAGTGCTGTGGGAAGAAGGTCAGGTTGGCGCCGATGAAGAACAGCCAGAAGTGAACCTTGCCCCAGAACTCTGAGTACTGACGACCAGTCATCTTTGAGAAGTAGAAGTAGACACCGGCAAAGATTGCAAAAACAGCACCCAGCGACATCACATAGTGGAAGTGCGCAACGACATAGTAGGTGTCATGATAGGCGCGGTCGATACCTGCCTGCGACAGTACAACGCCGGTCACACCACCAACGGTGAACAGGAACAGGAAGCCGAAGGCAAACAGCATCGGCGTCTTGAACTCGATGGAACCGCCCCACATTGTGGCAATCCACGAGAAGACCTTGACGCCTGTCGGCACCGCGATGACCATTGTGGCCAACATGAAGTACGCCTGCTGACGCAGCGACATGCCAACGGTGTACATGTGGTGCGCCCATACGACGAAGCCCAGAACGCCAATTGCGATAATCGCCCAGACCATTGGCAGGTAACCGAAGATCGGCTTGCGTGCGAAGGTCGCAATCACGTGGCTGATGATGCCGAAGCCGGGCAGGATCACGATGTACACTTCCGGGTGGCCAAAGAACCACAGGATGTGCTGATACAGGATCGGGTCACCGCCACCTGCCGGGTCAAAGAAGGTGAAGCCAAAGTTGCGGTCCATCAGCAACATGGTGATCGCGCCGGCCAGAACCGGCAGCGACAGAAGAATCAGCCACGAAGTGACGAAGATCGACCAACTGAATAGCGGCACCTTAAACAGCGTCATGCCAGGGGCACGCATGTTCAGGAAGGTGGTGATCATGTTGATCGCGCCGAGGATCGAGGAGGCGCCCGATACGTGTACGGCGAAGATCGCAAGGTCCATGGACATGCCGCCCTCGGTCGTGGACAGCGGCGGGTATAGAACCCATCCGACACCCGAACCAAGCTGGTCGTTCCCACCGGGGCTCAGCAACGAAGCCACGCCCAGCGAGGTACCGGCGACGTACAGCCAGAAGGACAGGTTGTTCATCCGCGGGAACGCCATATCCGGCGCACCGATCTGCAACGGCATGAAATAGTTGCCAAATCCGCCGAAAAGAGCCGGGATGACAACGAAGAACATCATCAGAACACCATGGTAGGTGATCATCACGTTCCACAGGTGTCCGTTCGGGGTACACGGGTCGGCCATGAAGCCTTCCAGGCACATGAACTGCACACCGGGGTGCATCAGCTCGAGCCGCATGTAAACGGTCATCAGAACCGAGATCAGACCGGCAAGTGCCGAGACGATCAGGTACAGAATCCCAATGTCCTTGTGGTTGGTCGACATGAACCAGCGGGTAAAGAATCCGCGATTATCTTCATGCTCGTGACCATGAATGGCTGCGTCTGCCATTTAGGTGCCTCCTGTTGCAACTGCACCGCGCAGCCAGACCTCTCTGGCGCGCGGGATTCCTGCTGGTTTTAGAGGGCGAAGGGGGCACCTTCAATGGCCGAGTTTGATCTGGATCAAGAATAATTGTCGCGGGTGGGAGGAAATCCCGCGAATTCTTGGTCTCAGTCAGGCCCTATCTGGCGATGGCTGTCAAAATTTCAAGGGTCCGCTTCTGCCCATTCGTGCGGCGTGGCAGAGTTCCGCCTTGACCCCCTGTTGTGTGGGTCGCAGAACTATCCCCAATTCCCGAAACCGGAGACAAGATATGGCCGCTTACGATCCCGACAACATCTTTGCCAAGATCCTGCGCGGGGAAATTCCCGCGACCCGCGTGTACGAGGATGACGAAACGCTGGCCTTTATGGATATCATGCCGCGGTCCGACGGGCATCTGTTGGTGATCCCCAAAACACCCTGCCGGAACCTGCTGGACGCATCTCCTGCGCAACTGGCCGCCGTGACGGCAACCGTGCAGAAGCTGGCGAACGCTGTGGTCAAGGCGTTTGACGCGGACGGGGTCACCGTTCAGCAATTTAACGAGGCCGCAGGCGGACAAGAGGTGTTTCACCTGCATGTTCACATCCTGCCGCGTCAGGAAGGTGTTGCCATGCGGCCTCCGGGCAAGATGGGTGACTTCGACCTGATCGCCCAGCATGCGGACAAGATCAAAGCAGCGCTGGTCTGATCACCCCTTGCCGTCGTGCGGCCCAAGGCACGCGCTGTGGTCGCCGAACGTGTGGAGCACGGCGCAAACATGGTCGTGCCCACCGTCACAAGCCGAGGCGATACGGGTCAGTTCCGCCTCAAGCCTGACCAATTGAGCGATACGCTCGCGTACATCTGCCAATTGACGTTCGGCGATTTCATGTGCCCGGTTCAAATCATCGCCATGCGCGCCTTCCAAGGATAACAGTGCCTCAATATCGCTCAAAGGCAGGCCAAGGTCTCGCCCGTGGCGAATGAACTGCAACCGATTTAATACGGCAGTGTCATACCGGCGCTGATTTCCAGCCGTTCTTTCCGGCTTTGGCAGCAACCCTTTGTCTTCGTAGAACCGGATTGTGGGCACTTTGACGCCGGTTCGCCGGGAAAGCTCTCCGATCGAGTACATTTTTCGGCTTTCCTCTCTTGAACCTCTAGTGACTAGAGGAATTACATGTGCTGTGCAGCCAAAACAAGGAACACCGGCACCATGGCACATCATCACGGCCAGGAGGGACATAACCATCACCATATCGACCCGGACGCAGGCGATAAGCGCGTCGCAGGGGCGATAGGAGTGAACATGCTGCTGACCCTGGCGCAAGTCATCGGCGGCATCCTTTCCGGGTCTCTGGCACTGATTGCAGACGCATTGCACAATTTTTCGGACGCTATCGCGCTGATCATCGCTTTTTTCGCGCGTAAGATTGCCCGTCGACCCGCCGATCCGCGTATGAGCTTTGGGTATGGTCGCGCCGAGGTGGTCGCGGCGCTGGTCAATTACACCACACTGATCGTGTTGTCGGTGTATCTGTTGTACGAAGGTGTCATGCGGTTTTTCCAGCCCGAGCCTGTCAACGGCTGGATGGTTGTCTGGATCGCCGCGCTTGCTTTGGTCGTCGACCTTATCACCGCTGCGCTGACCTATTCGATGTCGAAGGACAGCATGAACATCCGTGCGGCCTTTATCCACAATGTCGCTGACGCCCTTGGATCGGTTGCCGTCATTGTCGCAGGTGCGGCCGTCATACTGTTTGGCTGGACCTGGGTAGACCCTGCGGTGACGATCCTGATCTCGGTCTACATCCTGTGGCACGTGAAATCTGAGATTGGAGAAACGATCCGGGTGCTGATGCTGGGCGCGCCGCCCAATCTGTCGCCCGAGGATGTGGCCACCGCGATCGAAGCCACTGAAGGAGTGGCCGGTGTCCACCATATCCACCTTTGGAGCATGCAGGAGCAGGAACCAGCCCTGACCGCGCATCTTGAGATCGACGCCCAAAGCTGGACAGACGCGGAAACCATAAGATTGTTGGTGAAAGAAACCCTGAGGTCGCGGTTCGCAATCGGGCATGTCACATTGGAGTTTGAGCGCGCGGACAAAACGCATGCAGCATTGCCCCGGTTTGGACATGACAATTTGCAAGGGTCCTGAAAAGGAATTGCCGTTCCGATTTTGGGGTCGGAACGGCAGACTCGTAAACAAACACTTTTTCCGACACCCAGGTCTTCAGGGATCACCGGTTTAACACACCACTCACTCTAGAACGGTAAAGTTAGACTACCCGTTAACGCGCAATTTGTATCGTTCTGAGTGAGCTTTCCGCCAAATAAACTCAAAATTAACGGGCTAAATGGCAGATTGCATACGGGTTCGGAAACAAAGGGAATTCTTAGGGGGAATTGTCAATTCGCCTTGCCGCGTTTAGCGATTCGAATTCAGGTTATGCGATGGTCGTTTCGAAACTATCCGCAAAGGTTTTTTGCAAGGCAGCGTCCACGTCGGCCATCGTTACAGGCAAGCCTAGATCGACCAGAGACGTCACACCATGCTCGCTGATTCCACAGGGGACGATGCCGGAAAAATGCTCAAGATCAGGTTCAACATTGATTGAGATACCGTGAAAGCTGACCCATTTGCGCAGGCGCAATCCAATGGCTGCGATCTTGTCTTCGGCTGGCTGGCCGGTCACCGTAAGCGGCTTGTCATCACGTTGCACCCACACGCCGACACGGCCGTCGCGAATTTCGCCTTTAACGTTGAACTCGGCCAAGGCTGCGATCACCCAAGTCTCAAGCTTTTTGACAAAGCCCCGCACGTCCTTACCGCGTTTGTTCAGGTCCAGCATGACATAAGCCACGCGCTGACCGGGGCCGTGATAAGTATACTCTCCACCACGCTTGGCTTCGTAGACCGGAAAGCGATCTGGATCCGTCAGATCCTCGGACCGGGCCGAGGTGCCTGCCGTATAGAGCGGCGGGTGTTCCAGCAGCCAGACACACTCGTCCGCCTCGCCCGCAGCGATGGCCGCGACGCGCGCCTCCATAAAGGCGACGGCTTCGGTGTAATCGGTTAACCCGTCGGTGATCTTCCATTCCATGGCGGTTCCATATCGCGCAGGTGCGGCAAGGGGAAGGGGTCAGGCGGCCTCGGCCAGGCACCTTTGCAGAATCTGGGCATAGGTGTCTGTGCCCTGCGCCCCGGTCACCAGATATTTGCCGCCGAACACCATTGACGGGACACCGGAAATACCCCGGCTGGTCCAGAACTCTTGCTTCTTACGTACTGCGGCGACATGCGCACCGGATTCCAGCGCAGATCGCGCCGCGTCAACGGGCAGACCGGCCTCTGCAACTGCTTCAAGCAACACATCAATCTTCGACACATCCTTCTGGTCGGTGAAATACGCCTTGAACAGGGCAAGTTTAAGCGGATGCTGGCGGCCCTGAGCTTCGGCCCAGTCCAACAGTTGGTGGGCCGCAAAGGTGTTCACCATTCGGCTGTCTTCATTGAAATTGAACGCAAACCCCAGCTCGACCCCCAACTGCGTCAGCCGATCCCGATTCAGTTGGCTTTGTTCCGCGGTCGAGCCGTATTTCTCCATGATATGCTCGCGCAGGTTCTGGCCTTCTGGCGGCATGGTCGGGTTCAGTTCGAACGGATGCCATCTAAGGCGCGCCAGAACATTTTCCTGCTTCAGAGCCAGATCAAGCTGTTGAAATCCGACGATACACCAGGGGCAGACGACGTCTGAAATGATGTCGATCTGAAGGACGGGGCGGGGATCTGCGGCAGTCATGTTCAGACTCCTGAGCGGAAGATGAAGGATACGTTGACAATACAGATATGAATACAGACGGGGAATTCAAACTGGCGTGTTTTTGTCTCTTCACATCCTGATCATCTGCGTCTATACGCCCCACTACTAAGTCACTGGCAGTGCGGTCGTGGCGGAATTGGTAGACGCGCAGCGTTGAGGTCGCTGTGGGGTAACTCCCGTGGAAGTTCGAGTCTTCTCGACCGCACCAAATAATTCATCTCGTTGTGTAATTTCAATTTATCATGTTGGCGTGAACGATCTTGGTCCACCTAAAGGCTTGTGATTTGGTCATCGGCGCAACGTAGTCGCTTTCGCTGCTTCTGCACGCGTGCGCTGATGCCTCCGATCGTCGAGTAGAGTGCCGACAACCGATCAAGTACATAAATGGCTTCCACCAACTACTGTTTATCGAGGATGAATCTCCACTGCTGGTTAAAAGGCTGTATGAGGGCGTCAACGTAATTAGCTGCCGCACATGTGAAGGCTGATCAGCCGCGAGTATTGAGATAAACGTGCAACACGGGCCTAATAACTGCGACGACCATACAATCTGAGTTGGGCGTCAAAACTTGAGTGAATTAGTTCAAATAGAGTGCGCCCAATCGATGAAGCAGCTGAATATGTTGACAGTCCGGCGGTCATTGGCTTTTTTGTTTCCGGTTTACATCAATTAGAACAACTAAAACGAACAAAACACGAGAATTTCTCGGTGCTCGGACAGCTCATCCCTTATGATGTTCGTAGTAATATCGCGGCCTGCAAGTAGTAGGCCTATTTGCCGAAAGTTGTGAATCTACTGCATCTTCGGAAGTGTATTTGGTAACGAGTGTGCTGTTTCGATCGTATGATCGAGACAGCATTTTCTTTTTGGAGTTGCTTTGGCAATATGCAGGCTCCCTCATTTTACCACTGACGATCTCGAGTGTGCCACGAGGTCTTGTGATCATAGGGATAACTTCACCACTGAAAATCCGCTACTGAATCACGGGATTGCTTCAAAGATGCAAAGTGATGTGCCATCGAAATTGCTTGGCAGGAATTCGTTATCGTTGCTCCGGTTGCGCGGCGCAGGTTAGTGAGGTGTGCTCGGCTCCGGCGGAACCTACCTCGTGCCCGCTTATCGCGGGAAACATAACAAAGAACTCTGTGCCTTCACCAAGTTTGCTTCTGTAGTCTATTGTACCGCCAAAATGCTCAACAATTTCCTTTGAAATGTGCATCCCGAGTCCGGTACCGCCTGCGTGACGTTCATCGGAGGAGTCTATCTGGGAAAAGCGATCGAATACTTTGTCATGGAACCCCTCAGGTATCCCGATGCCATGGTCTTTGACGAAGAGGCGAATATTCCCGCCGACTTTCTCGCATCCGACGGTTATCTCGCCTCCATCAAGGGAGAATTTAGCTGCGTTGGAGATAATGTTGGCCAACACCTGAAGAAGGCGGGAGGGATCACCTTTAACGTACAGATCATTGTTTCCCCTTAAGTCTTCTACAATTTCTACGTTGTGAGCACTGGTGTATCCCATGTTACATGCAATCGCTTCCTGAATCAGCGCATGTACATCAACAGTTCCTTCGCGGTAGTTCATCTCGCCCGCTTCCATTTTTTGAATGTCCAGCACATCATTGATTAGGGATGCGAGCCGTTCGCAGTTTTTACCTGCTAAATGAATGAGGCTTTGCATTGATTCTGGAGCTTCACCCAATGCGCCTGTGTTGATTAGGTCAAGTGATCCCTTGATCGAAGTGAGAGGCGTACGCAGTTCATGGCTAACTGTCGATATGAACTGAGTTTTCGCAATGTAGGCCGCTTTTGTTCTTTCGTGCTCTGCTTTGAGCTTTTCGAGTTGTTCCAAGTTCCTGCGGTAGAGCTTCAGAAACACCATCGAACAGTCAATCAGAAAGTACATTACAAAGATAACGGTGAAGAAGTGCAGCCAGAGTTCAGATGAAAGCTCGGGGCGTTCGGTCCAGATATCTTTTACGACAATCAACATGAACGATACGCCGTACATGGTCAGACGGACAATCATTGCCCACAGAAACTGATGGTTGTTCATTGCAGCAAACAACGCCGCAGCAAACAAGAAGAACATTGGAGTAAAGTGACCGCCGGCGGGTTGTGCGAAAGCAACTGAAACAGCATACAGGCAGATTGCAGTTGAGCTGAGGATCGTGTTCAACAGAATCCAAGCAACCATCATACTAATTGCTTTGTGCTGATCTGGCTTTAAGCGCGGTACGCGTTTGGCCAGCAATAGATCTTGCGCTTCGCATATGAGGATTGTCCCATAGAACAGCATGGCGTTTACGGGATCGAAGAAGAACGCAGTCAAAATGGTCGTGGCCAGATAAATAGCCTGCCGCTGCCACAGAAGCGCAAAGCTCATGGCAGTATAATCTATTATGTTTTGCAGAAGCCGGTTTTCCGTTTCACCAGAATCCCGGTCCGGCAGATTGGCGTCGATGGCTGTCATCTAGATGTCTTCGTTTTTCGCGCTTGGACAGTACCATTAGCGGCATAATGAGGACTTAGTTGGTCTGAATTGGGTTCACAGTTTGGCGCTAATCCTTTGAAGGCCACCGAGATTGTTGGCGTTTCACGCAAGATTCTGATGTGAGAGGTTGAAAAATTTTTGTTGCGCAAATGCAGTGTGGGGCGCCCAGAATTGACGATCTCGTTGCTAAGTGCAATTTTTTTTATCTTAATGTGCCATAAAGAAGGAGAAAATCTAAAAGGGTTGGGGTTTGACTGCAGTTCAATTTACGAAGTTGGGGCAGGGCGCTGTCGCTCCTGTTTCGGCTAGGCTTGCAAAAAAGCCGGTGACACTGCTTCAGTTTGCAAGGTCCGCGGGTCGAAACATGTTTGAAGTCATCCCGGCCGAAACTCTGCGTGAAACTTATGTTCGTGGGCCTTTAAACATACACTATATCTGCGATCCTGAAATAATAACCGAGTTACTTGTCGGGCAGGGCCGTTCGTTTCCCAAAGCCAAGTTCACTAAAGACATTATTGGATCGGCTGTAGGCAACGGGTTGATACTCTCTGAAGGGGAAAAATGGCGTCAGCAGCGGCGTAGGTATTCTCCACTATTCGCCGCCAGGAACCTCCCGGTTCTGGCTCGGCATTTTGCAGAGACTGGTGTCGAGATTGCAGATTCACTGGCGGAACACGAAGGCCCCGTAGATGTTGCACAAATTGCGCCTGCATCAACGTTGACGAATATTTCCAGGGTGATTTTTTCGGGTAACAAGAAAGTCAGTTCAGAGCAAATACGCGTGGGGCTGATCAAGTATTTTGAGTACATTTCTGATTTGTCTCTTTTCGATTTAATGGGTTTGCCAAAGTGGGTGCCGCGCAAGAATTGGCTACGCAGCCTGGCCCCGGTGACTAATATGCGGAACCTTGCCAGACAGGTTATTGATCAGCGTCGCTCCGAATGCCGCAGCGAGCCACAGGATTTCCTCGATTTCATGATTGAGGCGTTGAAAACAGATTTCGAGGATGAAGCGACAACCGTTGACAACCTTTTAACCTTTGTCGTCGCTGGTCATGAAACTTCCGCCAACGCTCTGGCCTGGGGGTATTATCTGCTGGCGTTGCACCAAGATATGCAAGCTAAGGTTAGACAAGAAATTCGGTCGGTTCGCCCCATAGGTCCAATGGAGTTTTCTGACCTGGAGGCAATGCCACTCCTGCGCGCCCATGTAAAAGAGACGCTGCGGCTTTACCCTTCAGCCTCGTTCTTTGCTAGAGACGCAACTGCCGACCTTGAAATCAAAGGGGTAAAGATTGCAAATGGTGACGCGCTGTTCTTCCCAGTTTACTCTTTGCACAGAAACGAAAAACTTTGGGATGCTCCTGACCACTATCGACCGGAACGGTTCTTGGGATCTACACTACCTCGAGGTCAGTACATTCCATTTGGAGATGGTCCCAGAATCTGCATTGGTGCTCAGTACGCTGAAACTGAAATCATGGTACTTATGGCTTCGGTGCTCCGTCGAATAAATTTTTCGATTACAGAGTCTGAATTACCGGAACCAGTTTTGACATTCACCATGCGTACCAGTGGCCCACTCATCCTCAATGCCGAACGGGTTCGCGAATAAAGTTGATATCTAAACTCCAGTGCCTGACCTTTGATCGACGTCAGGCCTGGCGATAGAATTAGCTTACTGCCGGCGAGTGAGGTAAGTGTTATCGCCGTACAGCTCACGCAAGACTACATCAAACAATCTATCGTTGACCATTTCTTTGCGATGCGGTGTGGGCTCTGAAAATGTGGAAGAGGTTGTAACCAGGCCCTTTCTGAGATTGGCCTCACGATGATTCACTTTTTTGATAGCCATGTCCAAAGAGGCGAATGCTCCAACCTTCGTAAAAGAACGAAGCGATACCGGTGTACCTTTCACCACTTTAAGATGGACAGATGCGCAGCGGTTGCTGAGAATAGTCCCTAGTTCTTGGTTTAGGAAAGCTTCGGTCGGAATATTCTGGGTGCGTTCCCGCCCATGTGTAACAACGAGAAATGCGCCACTCCCGCGATAGGAATAAATTCCTCCAGCAGCCTGTGTTGTTCTTTCAATGCAGAATCCAATGTCGGAAACAGATCGCCGAAAATCACCAAAATTCTTCAGATCAAAGTGATACTCGGCGTCACGAAATTTGATTGCGGTGACCCAGGTGTCAAATCGACGCCTCCGTGAAAGCTGCTCGACATAGTTATCGAATTCGACATACCCCAAGCATTGTTCCTGCTCGTCGATAGACAAAGGATCCTTGAAATTGAATTTCTGGTTGAAATCCAATTCACTGCGAAGGTTTTCTATCGACGCCGATGAGGATTGGGTTTTCCTTCTTTCCATCATCAGAAGGTGAGCAGCGTTCATACGGCTGCGCAATTCAAAGAAGTCGAAGGGTTTAGTTACATAATCAAACGCGCCTTCTAAAAATGCCTTCTCGATGTTGTGCCTGTCATCCAGTGCAGTCAGCATTATGACAGGTGTTTCCAGATTTTCCGGCAGGTTTCGGATTTGCGAAAGCAATTCTATCCCTGAGGTTCCAGGCATCTGAATGTCAACAAGCAGACAGTCGAACGGGGATTCTGCTGCTTCTATCATCCCAAGCGCTTCATCAGCTGAACTGGCAGCAGCCACATTGCAGTTTTCGAGTTCAGGAAGTGCTGACTGGAGCAATTTCAAAATGTCAGGATCATCATCAACCGCCAGTACAGTAAGTGCGGTCTTTCTTTGCGCTCGATGCTCTAAATTTCTTTGGAACCGATCACTGCCAAATGTGGAATGTCTCATAACTGGTGAACCGTTGATATCCTCATAACGGGATAAACTTATGAGGAGAGTGGGCCGAAACAGCGGCAAAAATGGAGAAAGTCTTCTTAGAAAGGGGCTTTTTCTTGACCTTTATTTGGCGCCAACGGCCTCAATAACGAATTGCCAGTCATTGTTGTGAACTAGCGTCGCTTTCTCTTAACGTTATTTTTTCGGCAATCTGTTGGCGCTAAAGGGCAGTCTACGATCGCAAAACTACGGAATTGAACAACGGTTGGAAGTCTAAGCATCGTCTCTGGAAACCCCACGAAAATGCAATACAGCCGAGTTCTCCCAATAGTCTTAAAATCAACCTTAGTTGCAATGAAATATGCGTCGGGCGTCCAAGAGTAAATAAGACAATCTAGTGGATGAGGTGTTCCATTTACTTGTGGATGTTGAATAAAACCGACTGACTGATGGTGCCATCGATGGAAAACTTTGCGCCGACAGGCGAGGCATTGATGCCCAGTCGCCGTGACCACCGTGCCCAGACTGAAGGGACGATGCCCAGGATGCTGGTCGCACCACCTTCCATCGCGACAGTAGTCATCTGGTGAAACAACTCCTGTTGAACCGAAAGCCTGCGCGACGATGCAACATCCTTTGCCACGAAGAAACGGGATGCTTCCCAAACAGAGCGCTTTACCGGGGCGTCAATAAATAGAACGTCAGTTGGTATTCCTTTAAGGATACCTCTTTGCGCGTCGCGCAGCATATAACTGTATACCCCGCACTCTGCAGTCGTGGGCAGAAGTCGCACACCTCCTAAGACCTCACCGAATTCATGCAACACAACCCATCGACAGGCTGGCGTGTCGTATTGGTCAAATTCCATCCCGTCAGCTTCGCCAACTTGCCACTTTAACTGGTCAATGAAAATTGATTTTCTGGTTTCAAGGTATTTTGTCAGAAGGGTGCCATGCTCGGAAATATTGCGAAAATTAAGTGTAGTCGCGCGAATATGGCCAATGTTGCCACGTGGCATTGGCGGACTGCTATTGGCAGCAAATATTTCTAGTCGCGCCAAAGTATTTGGTGCGCCTGAAGTGCCGTTAGCAGGTGTCAGTTCCGGAAGCTCCTCCGGGACCGGGTATGTCTGCTTATACCTGAGTGGTCGGTCCATATTTTACTCATATTTCTGACACACTTATGGCAAGATTCAACTCAGCAAGTCCACAACCCTATGCGGTAGTTGCCCGAATAGATGGATAGGTGTGTCTAAATCTCCTCCCTTCCTTTGGCTACCTTCGCTAATTGACCCAAAACTTTAGAAAGTTCTTGGCTTCTATTTTCTCCCGCAGGTTCCACTTTTTTCCCCATGTCTGGCAACATTTTGAAAAAATACAGCTTCTCTTATGTATTCCTTTCAAATTCTCGCCCGGATCAGGCGCGGTTTCGCTATCCGATAGTATTTCGAGGCAGTCGTGACGGCTGATAGGAGCAAAGTTAAAATGGCATCAAGAATTGGAGGGATTTGCTTTTCAGTATGCGCTCTCGCACGGGAAGAATTGCGCAAGTTAAAAAAAATGCACAGACATAAGGAAGCCCACCTTGTGTCACCGTTTTGCCGTCTTCGTAAGAGAGGATGAGAAAACCCTGAGTGTATCATGCGCGAGCCAACCGTTGCCTGAAGTCTGCAATGCCCAACGTTTGGTGAGGTGTAAAAGGTTGGTGAAAAGTTATGCGTATTCTTGCTGTAGACGACGATCCTAGCATCCTGGAGTTGCTAGATAGAGTTCTAGACGCGTTCGGTTATAAAGACGTCGTCACCGCCAGAAGTGGGCGAGAGGCCATTGAAATACTGTCACGACCTAACGAAGCGTTCGACTGCTTGCTACTGGATGTGCAGATGCCGCAAATGAACGGCATAACTCTTTGCGAAGAAGTGCGAAAATTACCAGATTACACTTACACGCCTATTATCATGGTGACCGCCATGGTGCAAAAAGAGTACATCGACGAAGCATTCGGAGTTGGGGCGACGGACTACGTTACAAAGCCTTTTGAGTTCTCTGATCTGAAGCAGAGGTTGTCTGACGCCTATAGAATGGCAGCGGAACGCAGAGCCGCAATCGAAGTGCTGGAAGCTGAAGCGGATTTTGAGTTGTGTTTTGGCAATAGTCCGGACGTTCGCTTAAGTGATCCGCAATGTTTCGGAGATTTGCCCGGTTTCATTGGGTTAGCTGAATTTGAGAACTACGTAATTCAGCTTTCAACGATGCACTCCATGGCTGCAAAGCTTGTGGCGGTGAAATGTATAGGCGCCGAACAAATCTATGAGACGAGCACGGTCAGTGAATTCCGTAGTGCCATGACTTTAGCTGGTACAGCGGTTCTGTCAGCTAGTCAGGAAGGGCGTAAAGTGGCGACCTATTGGGGAAATGGCGTGTTCTTGGTGATCTACGACAATCAAGTTAATTTGAGCGTGGACCAGTTGGGAGCTCCGCTTCCGGAGGCATTGAAAGAAATTTCCGGTGACAACACTTCAGGTCGGCCAATTGGCTTCCAAGTTAGCGAAGAAGTTATGCTTAAAGCCAAAACCAAGATGGAGGCGTTGTTCTTGATAGACAAGGCCGTCGAAATGGCTGAAATGTCGGAAGGTCGAGCGGCGAATATCGGTTGAAAAACTGCATATATGGATGGTGATTGAGACTAGGCTGTTGGTGTAAAAAATACATTAGAACGCCCTGAGTTTTTCATTTTGCTGGTTTAAATCGATCCGCGCGCTCATTCATCAGACGTTCAACCTTTGTGCTTTTGGTCTACTTTGTCCGTTCTCAGTGCCTACCCGGCGGCAACAACTCGGAGAAAGAACCCGTAAGCTTCTTCTCGAAATTTGATCTGATGCGAGATCTGGCGTATTCGCCTCTCTCTAATTTCCTGAAGGTTTCTTTCGCGACCACGGTCAAAGCGTGATCGGTCTAAGCAGCTTCCCGGCGTATCCGTTCTTGTTCTTTGATGGGGTCTTTGCCTTTACGGGCTAAGGGTCGCCATTTCTCTACTTCTTGGCGTGAATCTTTAGAGCTATGGCTGACAGAGCACCCAACCCCATCCCTCTGCGAAACCTGTGGACATGAACCCGAAGCACTACTTGCCAGCATCACCGTCGTTTTTGGCAGCCAGAGGTTCTCGCGATCCAAGCACTAGCCGGTTTGAGTGTTCTTCACTTGCAATGATGACAGCTTGTTGAGTGCTGGAATTTGGTCCACCCTATGGTCCACCTTTTAGTGTGAGACACAGTGAACCACTCTGAAGCGAAATGAAGCCACATTTTTATATTTTTCAGTAATCTAGACGACTTTTTGAAGCAAACAGAAACGGTCAGAAGTATGCGTGTTCAAGTCTTCAATGCATCTCGACCGCACCATTCTCTTCTTAATTCATGGCGATCAGCCCTTTGGATCGGGGTAGAGTTGCACCAGTTTGTGCCGGATTGCTGATTACTCCAATTCCTGTCTCGCCCGCGCCTTCTGGGTTGTGTATGACGAAGGTCAACGCAAGTCGGGAAGTATTAATGTCTCAGGCCATTACCGTATTCACCACTATGAAGAACGAAGGCCCCTATATGCTGGAATGGGTCGCGTTTCATAAAACATTGGGGGTCGATCACTTTGTGATCTTCACCAACGATTGCGACGATGGCACCGACGATATTGCCCGCCGACTGCAGGAGTTGGGGTTGGCCACCCATGTCTCGAACGAGGTGAAAGAGGGGGGCAATCCACAGCATCAGATGCTGCGTCGGGCGCGGCGTCAGCCCAAGGTCAAGGAAGCGGATTGGCTGTTATGTCTGGATGTGGATGAGTTCTGGAACATCCGCCACGGCGACAACAGCTTTGACGCGTTGATCACCGAGGTCGAAAACCGTGCAGGGCAGCAGGTGGATGCGATTTCATTCGCTTGGAAACTGTTTGGCAGTTCCGGCAATATCAGTTTTGAAGACAGGCCCGTAACCGAAACCTTCGCGATGGGAGATCAGGAGTATCCATACCATTCGGGCCGGGCGTTTGGACTTAAAACCCTGTTTCGCAACAATGGCAAATTCACCCGGTTTGGCCCGCATCGCCCAAAGGGCATGGAAGAAGGCAAGGAAAGTGAGATTGCCTGGTCTGACGCCGGGGGCAAGCTGTTTCCGGCCGAAAAGGTGGGCTGGCGCGCTTGGCGTGGGTTCGATCATTCACTTGGGCGCCTGCACCATTACTCGGTTCGATCGCTGGACGGATTTCTGATCAAGCGAGACCGGGGGAGGACTAACCATATCAAAGTGGATCAGGGGCAATCCTACTGGCAGGACATGAATGCCAACAAAGAAGCTGACCAATCCATTCAGCCCATCGCACGACGCGCGGCGCCATTGTTGGCAGAACTGAAGGCGGACGAAACGTTGGACGCGCTGCACGCAAATGCCTGTGACTGGCACCGTGCCAAGGTCGCCGAGATAAAAATGCGGCCTGACTGGGTGGATTTTCGGGTTTGGCTGGCGGATAATCTTATCTGAAGATCATGGCAGACGACCTTTCGAAAGAGCAGTTGAAACCCGATCACCCCGACCGCAAGACGGGGTATGAACGTATTCTGACCGACCCTGCACCGCCGTGGTTTGTCGAACTCTATCCTGGTGGAGATGGGGCCGGTTTCCTGCAAAAGCTGGAACGCCATTCGGTGCTGTTTCATCAACGCTCTGCCTCGCAACTGGTTGTCAGTTTTGACAATATCGCCAATGCGAACGACCTGTCCTTTGCGCGTGAACCCTGGGGTTGGAAGTTCTTTCGTGATGAGGGCTGGTCGCATATGGGGATATTCGCGCGCACCAAGGCCTGGTATCGAGATCCAGAGATCATCACGTATTTCCAGAACCGCGCAGCCGAAGGGTTTTTCGATCAGTTCGACCAGGTCGTCTTTGCCGGGGCCTCGATGGGCGGCTTCGGGGCGCTGACCTTTTCTGAATTGGTCCCGGGCGCAAATGTGATCGCATTTAACCCTCAGACGTCACTGGATGAACGATTGGTCCCGTGGGAAACGCGGTATCGTTTCGGGCGGGTGCAGGATTGGGATCTGCCATATGGTGACGCCGCGCAGACGGTGAAGCAGGCGGGTAAGGCCTATGTCTTCTATGACCCGTTTTTCGACCTTGACCGGCAGCAGGTCACTCGGCTGAAGGGTGAAAATGTCATGCTGCTTAAGACATGGTTTTCGAACCATTTTGCAGCCCCTATGTTGCGCAAGCTGGGTATCCTCAAGCCCGTCATGCAGAAGGCTATGGACGGATCGCTTGAGGCAGGTGATTTCTATCAGATGATGCGCGCACGGCGCCGGTTGCCGATGGTGATGCGCGCGATTGAGGCGCAGGCAGGCGAACGTCATCCAAAGTTGGTGGGTCAGGCGCGCCATAAATTCCGCATACTGCGTCGCGCCGCATTGGTTGAGGCAGAGAAGTCCCAATGACGCCTGCGAAAGGAGTGTTCATCGGCCAGCGCAAAGACCGCATGGGCGCGCGCCTGCTGATGATGCTGACCTGCATTCGTCTGGCCGAGGATTTTGACACCACTTACAAGGTCAATTGGTTTCCGAAAGGATCGGATGCACCCGAGCTGGATCATCCGCAGGAACTGTTTGCTCAGGATTGGATGGATGCACAATTCCTCAGTGCAAAGGCGTTTGAAAAACTCAGCGACAAGGCTTTGCCAATCTGGACCTTTCAGGGGGACAAAACCCCTGACCGCCTGATCGCGCATCTCAATTCGGGCCGGTCGGTTGTGGTTGAGGAAGGGTTCGAAGTGCTGGCCTTTCCCTGGGAGGATATCGAAGCGATCCGCCCTCGGTATCGGGATTTCATCCATCAGATCGGCTTTAAGGACGAAATCCGCGCCATCATGGACCGGGCGGATGAAAAGCTGTCGGGACAGGGGGTGACGGCTTATCACATCCGGCGGGGCGACATTCTGAACGGTTCGCCGTGGAAACACACAACCTGGCCCGCCAAGATCGAACTCGAAGAGCTTTACGAGGCACATCTGGAGAAAGCCGACGGGCAAACGGCCATCATGTTTTCGGATCAGGCTGAATTGATCACCCGGTTTCAAAAGCGGTTTCCGCAACTGCTGCAAATGTCGGACATCGCGGATGTCTCGGGCATGACCCGCGCGCAGCGCGACTTTCTCGAGCTTTATGCGATGTCGCGGGCCGATCAGGTGATTGCGCCTGTTATTTCGGCCTTTTCGATGGCCGCTGCAAGAATCTCTGGGCAACAACGCGTGGTGTTTCGCGATGTGCTTAGCGAGGCTGAGATCGAGGCTGCCAACGAAGCAGCATTGATCAGGCTCCATCAGCAGTCTGATGAGTTTCTGAGCGCATCCGAGGCTGCGCATATCTATGCCAAAGCTCTCTTCCACTTGAACCGACTGAATGCAGAAGACCGAACGCAAGAGTCCCTCGAGCTTGCCGCGAAGATATTGGATGCAGGTGCGGACAATGCATTTCTGCCACTGCTGCAGGCGCTCAACCTGTTTTATCTGGGCAGATGGGCAGAGGCCAAGGAAATGGCCGATTTTGCTTTGGAGAATCAAAATGTCTGGCCCGAAGACTACGCCGTACTAAGCGCGCTAAAGTCCGCTGCACTGGGAGAAATGCGAAAGCGCTGGCAGGCCGGTCAGGCCTTCAGCCAAGCCTTTTGGGCCAAACCGATTAGGCCGGACGTTCTGGTTTTCGGGTCGCGGGTTGTGTACCGGGATCAGATTGCCCTTCGGCTGTTTCCACCGACGGACTGGTCTTTGCAAAAGGTGATCCGCAGACCCTGGTTCAACTTCAATTCCCACGTCGCGCAACGCAACGTACTGGTGCGTTTGCCGTGCAATTTCGATTTCCTTCTATTGGACTGGTCGGATTTGGCGCTGGATCAAAAAGCGCGCAGGTTGTTTGACAGCCAGCACCGCTTAAAGCAGTTGCATGACGGGCTGGTGCGTATGACTGATATCCCGGACTGTGATCCCCGAGTGCAGAGTTTCGCAACGGTGTTGAATATGCATTTGGGAGAACTCCATGCGGCGCAGGCGGTTGATATAATGCGAAATATTACCGCGAACGTTCCTGATAATCCTCTCTACCACAAGCGTTTGGCTGAACTTTACGAAGCCGAAGGTGATCGCGCCTCAGCTCGTTTGACGATGGCAGAGGCTTTGGCCTGTGATCCAGGAAACCCGTTTCTGATTTTTGCGATGGGCCGGTTTCTAGAGCGAAACGGCGCGGAAGAGCAGGGGCGGAACCAGATTATTCAGGCGGCTGAAATTGATCACGACACCGCTTCCGTTCAGGGTGAGGCCGGCCGAATTCTGTTGCAACGCGGTGAAAAGGAAAGAGCCCGGGCGTATCTGCAAAAAGCCAGAGATCTGTGCCCGACCTACAAACGCTTTACCAATCAATTGAAACGGGCAGGCGGGTAGATGGCTGGATTTCACTTGGTTGCGAGCGCAATAGAACGTAATTTACCCAAAATTTCCAAATGCTACCTCCGAGAGTGTCGGGGCAACAATAAATGAACAGGCAGTCAGTCATGACCGATCAGGACCCCCGATTTATCAGCGTAACCCCAATGAAAAACGAAGGCCCCTTTGTGCTGGAATGGGTGGCCCATAACCGGGCAATTGGCGTCGACCAAATAGTGGTGATGACCAACGACTGCACGGATGGTACGGATGCTTTGCTGAACCGGTTGGATGAAAGGGGCATCCTCACTCATGTCGACAACAACTCGCGCCGTCAGACCAGCCCCCAAAAGCGCGCCTACAAAAAATTCTTGGCGATGGAGGTGGCGCGGCCGCAAGACTGGGTGGTTGTGATTGACGCTGATGAACACATCAACGTCAAAACCGGTGACAACACGTTGCGCGCTCTGACCGATGCCATCCCGGACGCCAAGATGATTTCGATGACATGGCGCCTGTTCGGAAATGCTGGTGTCGTTCGATATGAGGATCGATTCCTGTCGGACCAGTTTCGACGAGCGGCGCAAGAGCAGAAATACCGTCCACCGCAAGCCTGGGGTTTCAAAACGATGTTTCAGCGCGAACTTTGGAGTGCGCTGGGGGTTCATCGACCCAAACGCCCGACAGTTGAGACCATGGAAGATTGTCACTGGTACAACGGATCGGGGCAATTGATGCCGGACCGGTATTTTAGTGCCAGTTGGCGCTCGGCACGGGATTCCATTGGGTATGATCTGGTGCAGATCAATCACTATGCGCTGAAGTCCTGTGAAAGCTACCTGGTCAAGAAAATGCGCGGGCGGGCCCACCATCTGGGGGAAAGCCTTGGCATGGACTATTGGAACATGATGAACCAAAACGCCGAGGAAGATGGCTCGATCGATGTCATCCTGGATCGCAAGCGCGAACATTTTTACGAGTTGCTGTCAGATACTGAAACGGCCCGGCTGCATCATTTGTCCTGCGATCTGCACAGGCAGAAGATCATGGACCTGCGGGCGCAACCAGAGATGCAGGACCTCATGCAGCAGATGACGGCGGATTTTGCGGCCAGTCACAGGGAATGAGCGGAATTCTCTTTGAAACAGGAGGCCTGTGATGCTTTGGCTGCATATAGGTATGCCCAAGACCGGCACGACTGCGTTGCAGGCATATGTGCGTCAGAACAAGGCCCCACTGGCTGATGTCGGCTTGCATTATCTTGAGGCGGGCCGTCGTCGGTTGGAAGGAAGCGGACGTCTGGCGATCAGCCACAACATCATCGCCTTTCGCATCAATCAGACCAATGAGTCGATGGACCCGTTCCGCGCGTTGATGGCAACCGAGTATGAGGCGCACAGCGATCAGACCTGCCTAGTGTCTTCAGAGATGTTCTATTCCTGTGATTTGAACAAGTTGGCACAGGTATTCGCGGAAATCCCCTCTCGCGACTTAAGGATCACCTACTATTGCCGCCGCTACTCGGATTTCTTTGAAGCCGACTACAAGCAGCGCGCTAAGAATGGCCGTATGGGCACCAGCGCGTCGGAATATGTCCGGGACAGGCTGGCGAAAATCAAGAATGACCCTGGGACCTTCACCTTTTCGGCGAAACTGGACCAAATCCGGCAGGCTTTTCCGGGCGTTACGATTGTCCCGATGATGTATGATCGCGCGCAGATGGTCCAAGGCCATATCGTGGATGATTTCATGTTGCGCATAGGCGTGCCTTTGCCGGAAGGCACGGCGGCTAAACGGCCCGCTAACCAATCTCAGTCGCGTGTGGCCAGCGAAGCTTTTGGCATTGTCTCACGTTCCATGGGGCGCAAGGAAAGTCGCCAGCTGCGTCGGCGCGTGGTCAGTGATCCGGTCATGATCCGGCGCTATGATGTGCTGGAGCCGGACGAGCGGGCCTGGCTGGATGAGTATTTGACCAAGCTAGACGTCACATTCCAGCAAGAGTTCTTTCCCGACCGGCCAAGGCTGTTTGAGCCGGTTGAACTAAACGAAGAAGACCAGAAATTCCGACGCGACACGCCCGAGGAATACGACGCCCTGCGCCGCGCGTCCGAGATCGTCTTTCGCATGGCGCTAGAGGATTGAACCCTATCGTTCGATGGTGATTTCCTGACGCTGGCGACCGGTTGTTTTGTCAAAGATCAAAATACGGTTGTCATCGGTCACCACCGCATACCAGTTGCTGCCGATTGTCACTGCCTGTGCTTTGGCGCCGTCTGGAAGCTCGATCTGATCGGGCAGGGTGGGGGTTCTGTCCGATAGTCGGATGACAATCAGCGCGAATGTCACTAGAACCCCGCCAATCATCACCGCGGTCAACAACATGACCATTCTCCGCAGCAGGCGAAGCTGCGGTGTTTCCTGCGGTTCTTGGGGTTCGGAAGGGACAGTCATGGGCACCCGCCAGATTGAATTTCAGATTGCGGCCGATCCGCCGCCTCGTCTTGATAAGGCGCTTTCGCGAGATGTGCCAGCCGATGAAAACCTCTCGCGCACGCGGTTGGCCCGGCTGATTGATCAGGGCGCTGTTCTGATCGACGGCATCGAGGCGCGCGACCCAAAAGCCAAAGTGGCCGAGGGCGCATCCGTGGCGATTACCGTGAATGAGGCAGAGGACAGCCATATTGGTCCCGAAGATATCCCGTTGGAGATTGTCTTTGAGGACGCAGACCTGATCGTTATCAACAAACCGGCGGGCATGGTTGTGCATCCTGCGCCGGGGTCTCCGAGCGGTACATTGGTCAATGCGTTGCTGCATCACTGCGGTGACGACCTGTCCGGGGTAGGCGGGTTCAAGCGTCCCGGAATCGTACATCGCATCGACAAGGAAACCAGCGGCCTGCTGGTGGTGGCGAAATCCGATGCGGCCCATCACGGTCTGGCTGCACAGTTCGAGGCGCACACGGTCGAGCGCTACTATCGCGCGATTTGCTACGGCGTGCCGGATGCGAATGACCCTCGTTTGCGCGGTGTCAAAGGCGTCAGCTTCGAGCCCGGAAACATCATGCGCCTGACCACGCAACTGGCACGGCACAAGACCGACCGGCAAAGGCAGGCGGTGCTGTTTCATGGCGGGCGTCATGCGGTGACGCGGGCACGTCTGGTTGAGGTTTTTGGATCACCAGCAGGGTTGGCTTTGATCGAATGCTGGTTGGAGACCGGGCGCACGCACCAGATCCGCGTGCACATGGCCCATGCCGGGCACGGTTTGGTGGGCGATCCGGTTTACGGCGGCAAGCGAAAACTGGCCGCCAAGGCGTTCAGCGCGACCACAGCCGAGGCCGTGAGAGCCTTTCCGCGGCAGGCACTCCACGCCGCTGTGTTGGGTTTTGAACACCCGGTAACTGGTGAAAACCTGCGGTTTGAGGCCGAATTGCCCGAAGATATGCAGAAACTGATTGAACAGCTTCGCGCACCGCTGACATAATGCGCAAAGTTACGTGATTAAGACTTTCTTTGGTTTCCTTTATCTATCGTTAATTCCAAACTGTTAACGGTACCTCTTGAACGGATTGGGACGACCTCCCATATCCCATGTTAACGAGTTAAACATTTGTCGGAGGGACATGAATCATGGCAAATTACGCAAATCTCCCCGCGCCGACGCCAGAAGGCGGCCTGAACCGCTATATGCAGGAAATTCGCAAGTTTCCGCTGCTGGAGCCGGAAGAAGAGTACATGCTGGCGAAGCGTTGGGTCGAAGAGCAAGATACTGAAGCGGCTCATAAAATGGTCACATCGCATCTGCGCTTGGCGGCCAAGATTGCCATGGGCTATCGCGGTTATGGTTTGCCGCAGGCCGAGGTGATTTCCGAGGCCAACGTGGGCCTGATGCAGGCTGTCAAAAAGTTCGATCCGGAAAAAGGTTTCCGGTTGGCGACTTATGCCATGTGGTGGATTCGCGCCTCGATCCAAGAGTACGTCCTGCGGTCGTGGTCCATGGTGAAACTGGGCACGACCAGCGCGCAGAAAAAGCTGTTCTTCAACCTGCGCAAAGCCAAGGCACGCATTGGTGCGCTGGAAGAAGGCGACCTGCGTCCCGAGAACGTCAAGCAGATCGCAAATGATCTGGGCGTGACCGAAGAAGAAGTCATCAGCATGAACCGCCGTATGTCCGGTGGTGACGCTTCGTTGAACGCGACTGTTGGTTCCGAAGGCGAAGGCACCATGCAGTGGCAGGATTGGCTTGAGGATGAGGATGCCGATCAGGCTGGCGATTACGAAGCCCGCGACGAGCTGGACGCCCGGCGCGAGCTTCTGGCGGCTGCTCTGGAAGTCCTGAATGATCGGGAAAAGGACATCCTGACTCAGCGCCGCTTGATGGATCAGCCCGTCACGCTGGAGGACCTGAGTACGCAGTACAATGTCAGCCGCGAGCGTATTCGTCAGATCGAGGTTCGTGCGTTTGAGAAGCTCCAAAAGAAAATGCGCGAATTGGCGCGTGAAAAAGGGATGCTGGGCAACGTCTGAGACGGACCCAAGCAAAGAAAGCCCGCCGTAGATGGCGGGCTTTTTTGTTTAAGCAAAGATAAAATCGCTTTCCGACAGTTGACCGTTTCCAACACCAAGTAGATCGATGCTGTCGCCATCTCCCAACTCGATTGTGGTGCGGAAGAACCCGCTTTCGATGTGGTCTTCGATATCCTCGAAGCTGTCGATACCGTCGTAGCCGCTGAGGTCGATCTTGTCCTTGCCGATCTCGAAGTCGAGGATGGTATCTTCTCCGTCGCCTTCTTCGAAGAAAAAGGTGTCACGCCCACGGCCGCCGACCAAAAAGTCATCGTCAGCGCCGCCATCGATCAGGTCTTTGCCGCGACCGCCAAAGATTTTGTCGTTCCCATCATCGCCGCGCAGAATGTCCATGCCACGACCGCCGAAAATGGTGTCATTGCCATCACCACCTAGAACAATATCCTTACCGCGACCGGCGCCGATGACGTCATTTCCGCCACCACCATGCACAAAATCCTTGCCACGACCGGTGAAGTGGAATTCGTCCGAGTCATCTCCCAGAATGAAATCTGTATTCTTCTGGCCCAGGATACCGGTCACGGAAACTGGCAGTAGTACCCCATCCAAAACGTGGATGATCCCGTTCGAGGCGGGAACGTCGAAACCGACAAGACCTGGATCGTCGATTCCCGGGTCCGCATCGCCCAAGCTGGGTGGCATGCTGGAAAGGTTCAGTTCCACTTCACCACCCTGCAGCGTTTCGATGGCCGCACCGTCACCCAAACTGACGACCTCTTGTTTCGTGAATGACTCATCGACGACGTGATAGGTTAGGATTTCGGTCAGCAGAGGTATCGGATCGCCACCGCCTAAGAGGGTCAGGGCTTTCACGATGTAATTCAGCGCTCCGGCTTCGTCCGAGCCTTCAAAGCCCAAAGCCTGAGCCAATCCGATGAATGCCGCATCTTTCGGCGCAAAAACGGTCAGATCGGCGTTGGGGTCGGCCAACGCTCCGTCCAGACCTGCTGCAAGAACAGCCTCGCGAAGGATGTCGAAATCATGAGCGTTATGGTCGAAGGTTCCCGGGTCCCCGCTTAGTTCCAGGACTTTTCCGGTAATCGAAGGTAGTTCTGTATTAGCTGGCATATCGGTTTATCTCCCACCCGGTTGCGCGCCTTTGGTCGGGAGTAATACTGATAGGTCAGGTATCTCTCCCCGGCGGTAAAGTTGTTACGGAGTGAGTTGGAAAACGGATCACGAAATTCGGATTTATCAATTGAGAGCCTGGATAAGATCCGGTTTGGCGGCGCCGAATCTCATTTAAATTTCAACAATTTGAATCACAAGGTGCAACTAGTTCAATTGTTGCTGGAAAACTCTCACCATATTCTCACCCATCACTTTCCGAACCTGAGCTTCGGTCAATCCCTGATCCAACAATGCCGAGGTCAGGGCCGCCAATTCCGATGTGTCAAATGCGGTTTCTACTGAGCCATCATAGTCTGACCCCAACGAGACATGGTCTTCGCCAACGGTCTGGATGGCTGCCTTTATCATCTTGGCGATGCCGGTCGGGGTGATGTCCCCGCAGGTTACGTCCGCCCAATAGCCCATGCCGATTACACCGCCGGTGGCGGCAATCTGTTGCATCAGATCGTCGGGATAATTGCGTTTGACCGGGCAGAATCCGTGCAAGCCGCTGTGGCTGACGATCAGGGGAACATCAGTCATATCGATCACGTCACGCGCGACCTGAGGGCTGGAATGGGCCAAATCGATCACTACGGGCCGTAGCGTCAGGTCTGCCACAAGCTGACGGCCGAACTCTGTCAGGCCAGCGTTGCCCACCCCATGCAATGATCCGCCCAGTTCGTTGTCAAAAAAGTGGTGCAGTCCAAACACTCGGTGGCCGGCGTCGAACAGAGCGTCCAGATTGTTCAGATCGCCCTCTAGCGCATGCGCGCCTTCAATGCCCAGGATGCCTCCGACAACGGGTTGGCCTGCCGCACGGGCAGCCAGCACGGCGTCCAGGTCAGCCCTTGTCTTGACGACTTTCAGCTGCCCGTCCGAGGCCGCTTCGAACTGATGTAGCTTTTCCGCCTGATAGACGGCGCGTTCCTTCAGGCTGTCCCACGTGCGCAATGGCCACAACTGTCCGATGGCCAAAAGGGTAATGTTATCAAAAGACTCAGCCGAGTTCGCGTCATAGTTCTGACCGGCAGGGGATTTGGTGACGGCAGTAAAGACCTGTAGCGCGACGTTCCCCTCGATCAGTCGTGGGATATCTACCTGCCCACGTGTACCGCGTTCGGTCAGATCACGGCTCCACAACAGGGGGTCCGCGTGTAAGTCGCCGACGATCAGGGTTTCGTGCAATGCGGCGGCATCGTCGGACACCGCATAGGGGGCATGGGCGATCACGTTGTTCCGATCAGCTTCAATGTAAGACGGAAGAAATCCGAAAAACACGACGGCACCGACCACAACTGCAAGCAACAGCAGACCGCCAATCCACTTGAAGACCCGTTTCATTCTCACTCCCTTTCAACCATTGGGGGCAGACTACGAAGGTTCCATGCAGATAAAAGCCTGACTTAACGTCGGATGGTTGCTAGAAGGTCAGGAAATGGGGCTGTTAGCGATAACGATTGGACCGCCCCTGATTACGCATGTCGGAGGAAATTATGCATATACCAGTTCAATGGGGCGTTCTGGGTGCTGCCAAGTTCGCGCGGCAATTCATGGCACCGGCGATTCATGCGGCCCACGGCGCGCGTCTGGCCGGGCTGGCTACGTCAGACGCTGCCAAGGCTGAACCGTTTCGGGCCTTTTGTTCTGACTTGGTGGTTTATGACAGTTATGACACGTTGCTTGCGGACCCTCAGATTGAGGCTGTTTATATTCCCTTGCCCAACCACCTGCATGTGGAATGGAGTCTCAAAGCATTGGATGCGGGCAAGCATGTCCTGTGCGAAAAGCCGATGGCCATGACCGGGGCCGAGTTCGACACTCTGATCCAAAAACGGGATATGACCGGGCTGCTGGCGGCCGAGGCTTTCATGATCGTCCATCATCCGCAGTGGCAATTGGTGCGAAAGTTGATTTCCGATGGGGCCATCGGCAAATTGGTGCATGTGACCGGTGCCTTCAGTTTCGACAATCGCGCGGATACCGGAAACATCCGCAATCGTGCCGAGACCGGCGGTGGCGGGCTGCGCGACATAGGTGTTTATGTGATCGGCGGCGCGCGGTTTGCGACAGGGCAGGAACCGGTGCGGGTGGAGTCTGCCATCCGATGGCAGGAAGGGATCGACACTTTCACGGAAATTCGCGCACAATTTCCGGATTTTACCTATTCCACCTATGTCTCGATCCGCATGCATCCGCATCAAGAGATGGTGTTTCACGGCGAAGGTGGGGTTATTCGCCTGACTGCTCCGTTCAACGCACGCGTCTTTGGTGAGGCGCGCGTGGAATTGCACCGTCCGGGGCTTGAGGTTCAGGTCACGCGCTTTCCCGGGGATGACCATTACAAGCTGCAGGTCGAGGCGTTTTGCCGATCCGTGCGCGAAGGTGTCAAATACCCATGTCCGCTTGAATTCTCACGCGGGACGCAGGAGATGATTGATCGCGTGCTGGAAGGGGCGGTTTCCCTCTGACTTGCCACGTCGCGTCCGGCTCGGCTAATCTGGCGTGCACCTGATCAGGAGGACGCCATGGCAGGCGGTTGGGCGCGTGACGGCGCAGTGAGTGAACAGATCGAAGCATCCATTTCGGATGAGCTTGCCCGGATGCAAGCGCAAAAGCAGCCAGTGGGCGAAAGCCTGACCCATTGCGCCGAATGCGAGGAACCGATCCCCGAGAAACGGCGTTTGGCCTTGCCGGGCGTCAAATTGTGTCTGGATTGCCAGCAGGAACGGGATGGGGCTTTCAAAGCGCGTTCTGGGATCAATCGGCGTGGCTCTAAAGACAGTCAGTTGAAGTAAGCGGATCCGAGGGATGCCCGACACCAAGCTTTTTCAAAATGGTCTGGTGCTTGGGTTTCTGGCCGCCTTCCTTTGGGGCACACACAGCGTCATCGTGCGCTATCTGACCAGCGATCTGGGCGGGCTGCAAATTGCGGTGACGCGCCTGTTCATTGCCGCAATGGCCATCTATTGCATGCTGCGCGTGATGCGGGTTGCCGTGTCGATCCGTCTGAGCGACTGGAACTTTCGGCTGGCGGTTCTGTCGACGGTCGTCAACTACATCCTGTTCCATATCGGCTTGGAATATACCGGTGCGGCCAATGCGATGGTGCTTGAAAATACGGCGCCATTCTTCGTGCTGGTGTTTTTGTACTTCTTTGCCGACACCCCCGTCACACGCACCGATGTTCTGGCCACAGCGTTGGCAATTCTGGGCGTTTTTCTAACAGTTTATCAGGATTTCCAAGGGGGCGGAGACCCCTTGTTCGGCGATCTGCTTGAAATCGGTGCGGGCCTCAGCTGGGCGGTATTTCTGATCTCAAGCAGCCGCGCGATGCGCAATTCGGAATCAACCGCAGAGCGTCTGAATTTCCTCTTCGGGATATTCCTATGCTCTGGCGTTTTGTTGCTGCCGCTGGCCGTGTTTTCGTTGCAAGTTCCGACGGCCAATGACGTGGTCTTCCTGCTCCTGCTGGGGGTGCTTCCGACCGCGCTGGCCTATTACTTGTGGTACGAGGCCGCCGCGCGGGTGTCGACGCTGACAGCGACCTTGATGTTCGCCGCCTCGGTCGTGTTCACGTTCATCAACTCGGCGCTGTTTCTCGGGGCCGCAATCACGCCGATTGCAGCCCTTGGGGCGGTGTTGATCGTAGCCGCCGTGTTCCTGACGACCAAAAGTCAGAAGTGATCAGCTATCCATCGCTTCCAATTCGTCGATGAAGCCCGAAATCATCGACAAGCCCTTGTCCCAGAATTTCGGATCGCTGGCGTCCAGTCCGAACGGGGCAAGCAGTTCTTTGTGGTGTTTGGACCCACCAGCGCGCAGCATTTCGAAATACTTGTCTTCGAACTCTTCGGACCCGCTTTCGTAAACGGAATAGAGCGCGTTCACCAACCCATCCCCAAACGCATAGGCGTAGACATAGAAGGGTGAGTGGACGAAATGCGGGATATAGGCCCAGAAGGTTTCGTACCCGTCCATGAATTCGAATGCGGGGCCAAGGCTTTCAGCCTGAACACTCATCCACAGGGCGTTGATGTCATCCGGGGTTAGTTCGCCTTCACGCCGTGCCGCGTGCAGTTTGCATTCAAAATCATAAAAGGCGATCTGACGGACAACCGTGTTGATCATATCCTCTACCTTACCGGCCAACAGCACCTTGCGCTGCTCGGGCGTTTCGGCCTGATCCAGCATTTTGCGGAAAGTCAGCATCTCGCCGAATACGCTGGCGGTTTCGGCCAGGGTCAGCGGGGTGGATGACAGCATCTCACCCTGATCTGCGGCCAGAACCTGATGCACGCCATGGCCCAGTTCATGCGCAAGGGTCATCACGTCGCGCGGCTTGCCCAGATAGTTGAGCATGACATAGGGGTGCACCTCGGTGACGGTTGGATGCGCAAATGCGCCCGGTGCCTTGCCCGGTTTTACAGCCGCGTCGATCCAGCCTTTCGAAAAGAACGGTGCTGCGATTTCGCCCATGCGCGGGTCGAACGCGTTGTAGGCGTCCATCACGGTTTTCTCGGCTTCGTCCCAGCCCACGATGCGGGTGTCTTCCATCGGAAGCGGCGCATTGCGATCCCAGACCTGCATGATGTCCAGACCAAGCCACTTACGCTTCAGTTCGTAGTAGCGGTGGCTGAGCTTGGGGTATGCAGCCACAACAGCCTCGCGCAGGGCCTCGACCACCTCGGGTTCGACATCGTTTGAAAGGTGGCGACCGGTTTGTGCCGTGGGCATATTGCGCCAACGGTCGACGATTTCCTTTTCCTTGGCCTGCGTGTTGTGTACGCGGGCGAAGGTTTTGACGTTGTCCTGAAACACAGCCGCCAGTTCGCGTGCCGCCGCCTCACGCTTGGAGCGGTCCTGTTCAGTCAACAGGTTCAGGGTGCCTTCGATGTTCAGTTCTTCACCATCAACGGTGAAGGTCAGTCCGGCGATGGTTTCGTCGAACAGACGTTCCCAAGCGTCACCTACAACGCCCAGATCGTGCAGGAATTTTTCTAGCTCATCAGACAGCTGATAGGGCTTCATCGCGCGAATGCGGCGGAACACGGGCTCGTAACGGGCCAGATCGGCGTTTGCATCAAAACTTGTTTTCAGCGCGTCATCGTCGATGCGGTTGATCTCAAGCGTGAAGAACACCAGCGGCGTGGTGTAAATGGTGATTTTCTCCTGCATATCCGACAGGAATTTGGCGCGCTCAGCATCTGTGGTCAGTTGGTAATAGCGTAGACCGGCAAAGGACATGATGCGGCCCGCGATGGCGTTGATCTTTTCGTTGCGCTGCACGCAGTTCAGCAGGCTTTCGGCATCCAGATCAGCCAGCTTGCCTTCGTAGTCGGCGGCAAAGGCCGCGCATTCGCCCTCAAGCCAATCCAGATCGCGGTCCAGTTCTGGCGCTTCTTCCGAGCTGTAGAGGTCGGTCAGATCCCATTCCGGCAGGTTGCCAAGATCGCCGGCGCCTCCGGCTGCGTTTGCGTCACGGACGGGAAAGGGAAGGTCGCGCATGGATCACCTCGGAATATCTGCTTTGGCAAACATCTAGGCGCGGGCGGCCCGGATCACAAGCCGCCTTTGCGTGAGGTTTTGTTTAGCTGGAAAGAGCAGCCGAGGTCGGTGTGTCCGAGTGGGCGGCCAAAAAATGTCCCGTCAGTTGATCAAAGACGGGCCCGCGCACGTCAGGCGCCTCCATCAGTACCTCATGTTCGCCATCGGGAATTTCAACCAGTGTGCCGCTGGGCCAGTTGGCCATCCGCGCCCGGATCGCTTTGCGGTCAACGATTTGCTCGTGACTGCCAAGGAAGGTCAGGGCAGGTGTGGAGGGCGCGGTTTGTTCCATCAGCCAGGCGCATTCGTCCAGCGCCTCGCGCAGCCAAATAGTGGAAGGCGCGCCAAGGGCCAGTTCCGGGTGCGCCTCAAGCTGGTCTTTCATCATTTGATACATCGCTGCATCGCGCGTCAGCATGTTGCCTTCAAAGGGTTGTGAGGCGACGTAACTTTCCAGCGACGTGGTCGGAGGCGTTTTCTCACCCAGCCCAATTCGTGGCCCCCAATAGGCCGTCAACCGGCTGAGCGGTTTCATGATCGGAGTGAAAAAGATCCCCCACATCGGGCCGGTAAAGGCGCAGGCTGCAAAAACGTCTCGCTCCAGCACCGCGCGCAGACCAATTGCGCCGCCCATTGAATGGCCGATCACGTACCAGGGTTTGGGCAAATCAAGTTGGGCGGCAAGTTCCAAGGCGGCATGCACGTCTTGTTGATAGTCGGTGAACTGATCGACATGGCCGACCCGGGGATCGTCCAGCAAACGGTCTGCCAACCCCTGACCGCGCCAGTCAACGGCTAGAAAGGCAAACCCTCGGTCGAAAAATTCAACCGCCGTGTTGCCGTATTTTTCGATGTATTCCGTCCGGCCGGGGAACATCATCACCGTGCCGTTTGTTGCACCTTCGGGGTACCAGTGACCCACACGGATACGCGTATCGTCCGCAGTCGTCACCCAATGGGCCGCACCACCGGCAGGTCCGCCGGCCACGTCTTCAAAGAAAGGGGCCGGCGAGAACTTCATCAGGCCAGCACCGAGGCGAGTTTCATGGCAATACCCATGTCTCCATCCACGCTCAGCTTGCCTGACATGAACGCACCGGTGGGGTTCAGGTCGCCGCTGAGGATTTGTTCGAACGTATCCGCATCTGCGCTCAGGGTGACATCTGCGTCGTCATCGCTGACACGTGCGCCGTCCGCGTCCAGTACGATAGCGCCCAGATCGGCGATGGCAAATTTGGCCGATGCGTCGAAATCGCCGCCGGACAGCTTTTCGTTCAGCGCGGCTGCGGCTTTTTCAAGAATGTCGCTCATGGTCTTCCTCTTATTGTTTCTGCGCCGTGAATGGACATCCCCGGTCGCAACGCTACACTGAACATTGTTATGGGCATTGCAATCAACAATCTCAAACGTACCGTCACGGCACTTTTTGTCACGGTCATGTTTTCCACCAGTTCGGTGGCACAACAGGCGGATTCGCGGGACGAGGACGCCTTGCTACAGCAATTGGCGCTTTCCACGCCGGAACAGGCGATTGGTATCGACCGTCAACTCAAAGCTCTGTGGTCGCAATCGGGCTCGGCCTCGGCGGATTTGCTGCTGGAACGCGGGCGCGAGGCGCTGGATGACGGGGATGTGTTGACCGCGGTTGAACACCTTACGGCCCTGACCGACCATGCGCCCGGCTTTGCCGAAGGGTGGCACCTGCGTGCTTCGGCGTTTTTTGGAATGGATCGCTTTGGCATGGCCGCTGCTGATCTGGAACACGCGCTGACTCTGAACCCAAACAATTACGAGGCCATTTTCGGGCTTGGCCTGATTTTTGAGATCATCGAACAGCCCGACAAAGCACTGGATGCGTATGAGCGCGCGCTGGCTATACATCCTCATCATGAAGAAGTAACCAATGCGGTGAATCGATTGAAGCCTCAGGTCGAGGGCTCGGCCCTCTAAAGAACCGGGGCAGGGGGCAAAGGTGAGCGGGTCATCCCGAATTGTGGCCGTACTTGGCCCGACCAACACAGGTAAAACCCATTACGCGATCGAGCGGATGCTGGGCTATCGGACCGGAGTAATTGGTCTGCCGCTGCGTCTGCTGGCGCGAGAGGTTTATGACAAGATCGTCGCCATTCGCGGCCCTTCTGTCGTGGCGCTGGTCACGGGCGAGGAACGGATCGTGCCGCCCCGCGCCCAATATTGGGTCTGCACGGTCGAGGCGATGCCCGAAGGTATGGGCACAGATTTCGTGGCCATCGACGAAATCCAGCTATGTGCCGATCCCGAACGCGGTCATGTCTTTACTGACCGCCTGCTGCGCGCACGCGGTACGAACGAGACGCTGTTTCTGGGTTCGGACACCATGCGCGGTTCCATCGCGGCTTTGGTCCCTGAGGCACAGTTTGTCCGGCGCGAGCGGATGTCGCAGCTGGTCTATGCAGGATCCAAAAAAATCAGCCGCATGCCATCGCGCAGCGCAATTGTCGGGTTCTCGGTTGATAGTGTCTATGCGATTGCCGAGCTTTTGCGTCGCCAAAAGGGTGGTGCGGCCGTGGTCATGGGCGCCCTCAGCCCGCGTACACGGAACGCGCAGGTCGATCTGTATCAGAATGGCGAGGTCGACTATCTGGTCGCCACCGACGCCATCGGGATGGGGCTGAACCTGGATGTGAACCATGTGGCGTTCTCGTCCCTGAGCAAATTTGACGGACGCAGAATGCGCCCTCTAGCCCCGAACGAACTGGCGCAGATCGCAGGTCGGGCCGGGCGCGGCATGTCGGACGGCACTTTTGGCGTGACCGGTGAGGCCCCACCGCTGGAAGACGGCGTGGCGCAGGCGATCATGGACAGCCGCTTTACGCCGATGAAAAAGCTGAACTGGCGGAATGCTGCTTTGCGATTTGGCTCGATTGACGCACTGATCGACTCGCTTGAGGTCAGCCCGAATGACGAACACCTGGTCAAGGCGCGGCCTGCAGACGATCTGAATGTGCTGAAATCGCTCTCGCAAGTGACCGAGGTTGCCGCCCGCGCCAGTGATGGTCAATCGATCCGTTTGTTGTGGGATGTGTGCCGAATCCCCGATTTTCGCGGCATCAGCCACGCGGAACACGCCAGCCTGCTCGAAGTGATCTATGGCCACTTGCATGAACGCGGTTCGATCCCAGATGATTTCATGGCGCGGCAAATCCGCCGGATCGATAGAACCGACGGAGATATCGATGCTTTGTCTAAAAGGTTGGCATATATTCGCACCTGGACATATGTTGCGCAGCGAAACGGTTGGGTGCATGACGAATCACATTGGCGTGACGAAACACGCACTGTAGAAGACAGGCTGTCAGACGCATTGCATGATCGTTTGACTCAAAGATTTGTGGACCGGCGCACGTCAGTGTTGCTGCGCCGGCTCAAACAGAAGGAGGCCCTTTTGGCCGAAGTAAATGACAAGGGTGAAGTGACTGTCGAAGGCGAATTCGTCGGTCGTCTGGAAGGGTTCCGGTTTATCCCGGACAAAAGCGCGCAAGGAACCGAGGCGAAAGCTTTGAAAACGGCCTCCCTGCAAGCACTCGCGCCGCAATTCCATCTGCGTGCCGATCGCTTCTACAATGCGCCCGATACCGAAATTGATTTTACCGATCAGGGCGGCCTGATGTGGGGCGAATATGCCGTTGGCAAACTGGTTGCCGGGGCTGAACCGCTCAAGCCGATGGTCGAAGTGTTTGTGGATGAGGCCGCAGGCCCAGAGGTTGAGCAGAAAGTGCAGCGCCGTCTGCAGCATTTCATCGACCGCAAAGTGGCCGCGTTGTTCGAGCCGTTGCTGAACCTGTCGCGGGACGAGGAACTGTCCGGAGTGGCCAAGGGCTTCGCCTTCCGCATGGTAGAGGCACTGGGCGTGCTGCCGCGTGCAGGCGTCGCGCAAGAGGTCAAGGATCTGGATCAGGACGCCCGCGGCGCGCTACGCAAGCACGGCATCCGGTTCGGTCAGTTCACCATCTTCATGCCGCTGCTGCTGAAACCTGCGCCGACGCGTCTGCGTCTGGTTTTGTGGGCTCTGGCCAATGGGCTGCAGGAATTCCCCGAAGCACCGCCTCCGGGTCTTGTCACCGTACCGGTCGCGAAGGATGCACCCGAAGGGTACGACACTATGTGTGGCTACCGCGATGCGGGCGAGCGCTCGATCCGGATCGATATGCTGGAACGTCTGGCCGACATGTTGCGCGCCGAAGACAGCCGTGGCGGGTTTGAAGCCAAGCCCGACATGCTGTCGATCACCGGTATGACGCTGGAACAGTTCGCTGACCTTATGCAAGGGCTTGGCTATAAGGCTGAACGCGGCGAGCGTGAAAAGGTCAAACCAACCCCAGTCGAACAACCGGCGGTAGAAGCGACCGAGCAACCCGCTGTTGAAGAAACCCCAGCACCAGAAGCGGCAACCGAAGAGGTCGTCACCCCCGCCGAGGCGCCAGCCGAGGCCACCGACAGCACCGAGGCGGCAGCCGAGGCTCCGGCAACGGATGAACCCGAGGTCGAGGTGTTCTATACGTTCACTTGGGGTCGTCAGCGTCAGGCCAACCGTGGCCCGCGTCGTGAACAGCGGCAGGGGCAGGGCAAAGGCAAGCCGCGCGGTAAACCGCAGGATGGTCGCGGTAAACCGCAGGGCAAGAAGGGTGGCAAGCCGCAAGGGGCCAAGACCTTCTCCTCCCGACCGCCCAAGAAAGAAAAGGCGATCGACCCCGATAACCCGTTTGCAGCTGCGCTAATGGGTTTGAAAGACGGTAACTAAACGCCGATGGCTGAGGCCAAGCTGCGGATCGACAAATGGCTTTGGCAGGCGCGGTTCTTCAAGACCCGCAGCCTAGCCGCCAAACAGGTCAGCGGCGGCCATGTTCGGTTGAACGGAAACCGGGTTCTGAAACCGGCTCAAGCTGTAGGACCCGGTGATGTTCTGACCTTTCCGCAGGGGCGAATTGTCCGCGTCGTTCGAGTGGAAAAGCTGGGTGAACGCCGTGGCCCTGCACCCGAAGCGCAAACACTGTACTTCGATATGACCGAAAAGAAGGACGCGCCGCCCGGAAACCCCGGATTCGAAGGAAAAGGTCGTCCAACCAAGAAAGATCGGCGCGCGCTTGATCTTTCTCGTACCACTAGGGGCTGATCCGCCCTTGAAGACAGTATAATACTGGATTAGCTAAACGCCCAAACCGCAAACGGGATTCCCACTATGACCTATGTTGTCACCGAAAACTGCATTGGCTGCAAATACACCGACTGCGTCGAAGTATGCCCGGTGGATTGTTTCTACGAAGGTGAGAACACTTTGGTCATTCATCCCGATGAATGCATCGACTGCGGCGTGTGTGAGCCCGAGTGCCCCGCTGACGCCATTCGCCCTGACACTGAGCCGGGGATGGACCAGTGGGTGGAATTCAACCGGAAATACTCGGAACAATGGCCGGTGATCGTGACCAAGAAAGACCCGCTGCCCGAGGCCGAAGAGCGCGACGGCGAAGAGGGTAAAATGGAGAAGTATTTCTCGGAAGCGCCCGGCGAAGGCGGCTAAGCGATTCGCTCTCTGAACTTGTCGGTTCAGGTGTAGAACAAGTTGCAACGCTTTGAAACTTATAAGGTTTCACGGCCATTTTTGGGCGTGCCCTTTCAGATGTCGTAATTTTGTGATATAATCGAAAGCTGAATGATGAATGAGATGGGGATGTACTCCGTAAGTATGTGTGCTTTGGAGTTCTGATTTTTTGACAAACAAGCCACCTGACGGGGCCGAAATGGCACCGGCTAGGCTGTTTTGTTGTCCGCATCTTACTCTATAACCAAGGATGAACCTGTATGTCTAAGTCGAAAAAGCTTGAGTTCCGCCCGAATGACTATGTTGTCTACCCTGCGCATGGCGTGGGTCAGATTATCTCGATCGAAGAGCAGGAAGTCGCGGGATATTCGCTTGAGCTGTTCGTTATTTCCTTTGAAAAAGACAAAATGACCCTGCGGGTGCCGACCAACAAAGTCACCGAGTCCGGCTTGCGGTCACTCAGTTCGCCCGATGTCATCAGCCAGGCGATGAAGACGCTCAAGGGCAAGGCCAAGGTGAAACGCGCCATGTGGTCGCGCCGGGCGCAGGAATATGAACAAAAAATCAACTCGGGCGATCTGATTTCGATTGCCGAAGTGGTGCGCGACTTGCACCGCACAGACGATCAGCGCGAGCAGAGCTATTCCGAGCGTCAGCTGTACGAAGCCGCGCTAGAGCGTCTGACCCGCGAAGTGGCCGCTGTGTCCGGCGCCGGTGAGGTTTCGGCCGCCAAGCAAGTTGATGAGGTGCTGACCTCGCGCGCTGCTGCCGCCTGATATCTGGCAATTCTGAAATTGGGGCCGCTCCTGAAAAGGGGGCGGCCTTTTTTGTGTCTTGTCTTGGTGAAATCCGCTTTTGCCGCTAATTTTCCAGTAGTCAGAGGCGGATACATGACCAGGATAAAGCAAACCGTTAAGTTTCTGTACATCGCGCATGACCCGATTTCGGTCTGGTTCCGCTATGGCTTGATCCTGTTTGACGCCGCGTCGATCGTGTTCTTCGTGTCCACGGCGAATGTGCCGCATGGGCCGGGGATCACGCTTGCCAGTCTGTGCGTCGGGTTTCTCATCTTGCTGGATTTTTTGGCCCGGTTATGGATTTCGAAAGACCGCTGGAAACTTCTGTGCAAGATTTACACACTGGCCGATATCGTCGTGATCGCCTCGCTGCTGCTTGAGCCGTTCTTGCCCGGAAACTTGGCCTTCGTGCGAATATTGCGCGCGTTGCGCCTGATCCATTCCTATCACTTGCTGCGGGATTTGCGGCGTGACAGTCAGTTTTTCCGAACGCATGAGGATGCCGTCATCGCGGCGATCAATCTGCTTGTATTCGTATTCGCGACCTCAACGGCGGTTCTGGTGTTCTTCATTCCTGATAGCAGCCCGCATGCCTATATTGATGCGCTTTATTTCACCATGGCGACGCTGACGACGACAGGGTTCGGCGACATCACCTTGGCGACACCGGCAGGCAAGTTGTTCTCAGTTTTCATAATGGTTGTGGGTGTGGCGCTGTTCGTGCGTCTGGCGCAGGCCGTTTTCATGCCGCAGAAAGTGCGCCACAAGTGCCCCAGCTGTGGCCTTTATCGGCATGATCCTGACGCGGTACATTGCAAGCACTGCGGCGAAACGCTGCGTATCGAAACCGGTGGTACGACCTAAAGCGCGGCTACGACCGCGGTCATGAATGTCAGTTCTGCCAATTGCTGCGAAGCCCCTAGGATATCACCGGTCTGACCACCGATTTTGGCCTTTGCGACCCCGGCGAGCACCGCAACAACCAGCGCAGCGACGAGAGTTGGCGGAATGGCCGCAGCGCCCATCAAAAGTACCGCGCCTAGCAAAGCCAATCCAATACCCGATGCAACCGTCACACCTCGCGGCCCTCCGACCGAGTGGCTCAGACCACTATTGCGCGCATTTGGCAGAGCATTCATCAGAACCGGCATAACCGCGCGGGACAAGAAGCAGGCCGCAAGGATTGCGGCATAGTCGCTTGCCGTTAACAGTGTTGCAATCAAAGCGACGCGTATCAACTGCGTGAAGATCAGAGCCAGAACACCATAGGCGCCAATATGGCTGTCCTTCATGATTTCTAATCGGCGCTCCGGGGTGAACCCTCCCCAAAGTCCGTCTACGGTATCGGCCAAGCCATCTTCGTGCATCGCACCGGTGGTCATGATCAGAACCGCAACCAGGAAAACAGCGCTGACCATAGCGGGTAAATTCAAAGCCATCGTGGACCAACCAACCGCGCAAGCCAGCAGCCCTATAGTCAAACCGACCACGGGAAACGCCCAGGCGGCGCTGGCCTGCCGTGCAAAGGTGTTTTCCGGCAGCCGCGGCAGCGGTAGGCGGGTCAGCAAGACCAGCGCCAGTGGTATATCCCACACGGAAAACAGCTTGGTGTCGTTTTTATGCACTCCCGCGCCTTTCAGGGTCTTGTTGGATCGGACGCTTCGGTTAAACACACAGGACCACTCTGATGCAACGAGGCTTTGGATGCTGCCCGAACTTAATGACCTGAAAACACTCCGCGATGCCCTGAGTCAGGCGCCGGGTTCGAATGATGCCGCATTGCAGGGCGCGGCTGACCGGAACGGACAGCTGACCAAACCGCCCGGCGCGCTGGGGCGGCTTGAGGAATTGGCGATCTGGTATGCCGGTTGGCGTGGCGATGCCCGCCCGCAAATCTTGGCACCGCAGGTTATCGTGTTTGCAGGAAATCACGGGGTGACGGCGCAGGGTGTGTCGGCTTTTCCACCAGATGTGACCGTGCAGATGGTCATGAACTTTGAACATGGCGGTGCGGCAATCAACCAATTGGCCAAGGCCGCAGGGGCAACCATGGATGTGCATGCGTTGGAATTGGACCGGCCAACGGCGGATTTCACCGCAGGTCCGGCGATGTCCGAGGAAGACCTGTTGTACGCCTTGCGCACCGGTTGGACAGCTGTTGACCCCAAGTCCGACCTGCTAGTCGTCGGAGAGATGGGGATCGGCAACACAACCCCGGCTGCTGCAATCGCGTGCGCTCTGTTCGGGGGAGAAGCCTCGGACTGGACTGGGCGTGGCACCGGTGTGGATGACGCCGGGTTGGCGAACAAAACCCGCGTGGTGGCCGAGGGCGTGGCCTTGCACGGTGCATCGGGTGACGGGCTGGAGATCCTACGCCGTCTGGGCGGGCGTGAGATTGCGGCCATGGCTGGAGCGATCGCAGCAGCCCGTGTTCTGTGTATTCCGGTCATTTTGGATGGCTTCATCTGCTCGGCTGCGGCGGCCTGTCTGGCCGATGTGTCTGCCGGGGCTTTGGATCACGCCGTAGCTGGCCATCAAAGTGCCGAGGGCGCACACGGTTCGGTATTAGAGAAGCTGGGCAAACAGCCACTGTTGAACCTTGGGCTGCGCCTGGGCGAAGGGTCGGGCGGTGCGCTGGCGATCAATATCCTCAAAAGCGCGGTTGCCTGTCATTCAGGCATGGCAACCTTTGCTGAAGCCGGCGTGTCCGGCGGCTGACCCGGACGGCCTGATCCGCCAAAAAGGATCAGGCCGATTTCTGAGCGTGTTTCTCAGCCAGTTCCAGCAGTTCGGTTTCCAGGTCTTTCTCGAATTGCTGGGCGCGCTCGATGTATTTCTTGTTTTCCGCCGTCGGCATGCCGGGAATCCAAAGCTCGGCCAGATCCCGGATCGAGGCTCGGTCGTGGTGATAAAAGGTCTGCTCGGCTTGTGCGGCCTCATATTCGCTGAGGCCGATATTCTCGAGCACATAGCGACCGGCGCGCAGTGAGCTGTCAAACATCTCGCGTACGATATCATTCGCGCCCGCCTGGTACAGTTCATACACATGGGTGCGGTCATGCGCGCGCGCGATGATGTGCAGATCCGGGCGTTGGCGACGTGCAAAGCTGACCAGACGGGTCACAGTCTTGCGGTCGTCCATTGCAGCAACCAGAACGGCGGCTTTATCAAGCCCCGCTGCACGCAACAACTCGGGCCGTGTCGGATCGCCCAAGAAGCCTTTGACGCCAAAGCGGCGCATAAGTTGAATGGTCTCGATATCATGATCCAGAACGATGGTCTTGAACCCACTGGCCCGCACCAACCGGTTCACGATCTGACCAAAACGTCCAATGCCCGCGATGATCACTGGGCCTTTCTCGTCGATCTCGTCGGGTTCGACTTGCGGGGCGTTATCCCTGATCCGACGGGACATAAGGTCGTAGATGATGAACAACAGCGGGGTGATCAGCATGGTCAGGGCGATGATCATTAACAGTTTCTGCGACAAATCAGGTGGGATGACGTTCTGCTGCGTGGAAAAGGCCAGCAGGACAAATCCGAACTCACCCGCCTGCGCCAGACCCAGCGTGAACAGCCAGTGATCGCGCCCGCGCAGCTTGAAGGCGCGCCCGACCAAATACAGGATGGCCCCCTTTGTCAGAATGACCAGCAGCGCCAGTCCGATCAGCTCAAGCGGGTCGTTGAAGAAATAGGCGACGTCAATTCCGGCACCAACGGTGATGAAGAACAGGCCTAGGAACAAACCCTTAAAGGGCTCAAGGTCGCTTTCCATTTCGTGCCGAAATTCCGAACTGGCCAGAACAACGCCTGCCAGGAAAGCGCCCAGGGCGGGGGATAGACCAACAAGGGTCATCAGGAAGGATATCCCAACGACTATCATCAGGGCCAGCGCAGTATACATCTCGCGCAGGCGGGTGGCGTGGATGAAACGGAACAGGGGGCGCGTCAGGTAGACGCCGGCAAGGATCACAAACGCGATGGCACCAAGGGTGACCAGCGTGACGGCCCAACCGGGCAGGCCCTCGACCAGAGATAAGCTGTGATGCGCCGTGTCGTGCAAGTCCTTCGCGCCGCGGTCAATCGATCCGTCGCTTTCGATATGTGGCATGGCTGGCAGCGCCAACAGCGGCAGCAAGGCCAGAATGGGGATCACTGCGATATCCTGCGTCAGCAGCACGGAAAACGTGGCGCGGCCTCCGTTCGTCTGCATCAACCCTTTTTCGGACAGGGTCTGTAGCACAATCGCCGTCGAGGATAGCGACAGGGTCAGACCAACGGCCAACGCCACGGACCATGGGTGGTTCGCGTAAATAGCAACAGCAGCAATGGCGGCAGTTGACAGACCGACCTGCAGGCCGCCTAGCCCCAAAAGCCTGTCGCGCATGTCCCAAAGCGCGCGCGGCTCAAGTTCCAGTCCGATCAGGAACAGCATCATAACTACGCCGAACTCGGCCACATGCTGCAGGCTTTCTGTTTCCGCACCAACCAGCCCGAATATGGGTCCGATGACGATCCCGGCGGCCAGATATCCCAACACCGACCCCAATCCCAGACGCGCCGATAACGGCACTGCGATCACGGCAGCTGCCAGATAGATCGAAGCCTGATAGAGGAAGTCGTCCATGTCGGTCCTTTCGGTCGGGTCAGGTGGGTAACGGGGCGTCGCGTTTGAGCTGGTCCATCACGATTTGGCTTTGAACCCGCGCCACGGCAGGATGCGGCAGGATCACCTGGTGAAGCAAGCGGTTGAGCGCGGCTAGATCGTCGCAATAGACATGCAGCAGGTAATCTGCCTCACCTGTCATCGTCCAGGCGCTGGTGATCTCAGGCCGCGTGTCCACCATGCGTGCAAAGCTTTGCGATTGTTCGGGACCGTGGGTGCCCAGATGTACTTGAACGAATCCCTGAACATGCAGCCCAAGTTTCAGCGGGTCCAGTCGCGCCGCGTATCCGGTGATGTATCCTTCGGCCTCCAGCCGTTGCCGCCGCCGCCCGGCCTGACTGGGCGACAGGTTCAGCATCTCACCCAGTTGATGTGCAGTCAGATGGGCATCCACCTGCAAAGCGGATAACAGGCGCATATCGGTGGAATCCAACATATGCGGAAAATCTCCAAAATTTCGCGCAAATATGCGGAATTTGCGCACTCTTGCCTAGTTTACACGAAAACTATGCGCAGAAACAGCGCCAGTTAAGGCATATTTTGGAATCAGCAAAGAAATTCCTGTTTTAAGGAGACGCGCCATGGGTCCTTTCCCCCACAACGCCCCGAAATCTGTGATCAGCAAAGAAAACCCGGTCGGTACGGACGGGTTTGAATTTGTAGAGTTCGCCCACCCCGAACCGCAGGAGTTGCGCGACCTGTTTGCCAGAATGGGTTATGAAAAAGTCGGCCACCACAAGGATAAGCCCACGGTCGAGCTGTGGCAGCAGGGTGACGTGACCTATATCCTCAACGCTGACTCTGAAAGTTTTGCGGCCCGCTTTGCTGCAGAACATGGCCCCTGTGCTTCGGCGATGGGCTGGCGCGTTGTGGACGCGCAAAAAGCTTATGAACACGCTGTGGCCAAAGGTGCAGAACCCTATGATGCGGCGGACAAGGTCATGAATGTTCCGGCGATCAAGGGGATCGGTGGCTCGCTGATCTATTTCATCGATCAGTACCACGACACTTCGCCATATAACCAAGAGTTCACCTGGACCACACAGTCCAAGCCGCGTGGCGACGGTTTCTATTACCTCGATCATCTGACGCACAACGTCTATCGCGGGAATATGGATAAGTGGTTCGAATTCTACGAAACTCTGTTCAACTTCCGCGAAATCCGATTTTTTGACATTCAGGGCAAATTTACCGGCCTATTCAGCCGCGCCCTGACGTCGCCTTGTGGACGCATTCGCATTCCGATCAACGAAGATCGGGGCGAAACCGGGCAGATCGTGTCCTATCTCAACAAGTATAAAGGTGAGGGGATCCAGCATATCGCAGTGGGCAGCGAAGATATCTATGCCTCGACCGACGCGATTGCCGAGAAGGGTTTGAAATTCATGCCTGGCCCGAACAAATCCTATTACGAGATGTCCAAGGAACGGGTTGCCGACCACGACGAGCCGTTGGACCGTATGATGAAGCACGGCATTCTGATTGACGGCGAAGGTGTTCTGGATGGCGGCGAGACCAGAATCTTGCTGCAAATCTTCTCAAAAACCGTGATCGGCCCGATCTTTTTCGAGTTCATTCAGCGAAAGGGCGACGATGGGTTTGGCGAGGGAAACTTTCAGGCCCTATTCGAATCTATCGAACGCGAACAGATCGAAAGCGGCGAAATTTCAGCGGCTTGAGTTCGTGTGTTGAAGCATAATGCGGGCGTTCGCGTCCGCGTTAGCTGCGCGGCATCTTCAGCGTCAGGTTCCTGCCTTTTTTCTGATAGCGCAATTCGCTGTCACCAATTGCGATGACCTTGCCGCCGTCCACCCTGTCACCGACCTTCAGCTTCTTATAACGACCGCTAGGCAGCCGAACCAGCGCGCGGCGGTTGGCGGGTGTTCCATAAACCCCGATCAGGTTCAGTTTGCGCAGGTTCAGCGCGTTGTCGATTGTCGCCTGACGCGCGACCGAGGCCGCGGACGGAATCTTGGGGGCAACGGCTTTGGGTTGGAATGACCCGGCCTCGACCTGACCGATGGCCGCCGTTGACCCCAGATTGGCGGTTTGCGTCCCGGTAGGTGGTGCAAGACCTGCTGGGCGGGATTTTGGTCGCGGCACGCGCACCACCGCCAGTGCAGTGGGGGTATAGTCAATCTGCGGCTGTTGTTGCAGTGAGGCAGGGCGCAGTTTGGGGCGCCGCCCCGCCAGTTCTTCACGCGTTCGTCCGCCCAACTGCTGACGTTCGAACTGTTCGATCAGATCGCTGGGGCGGGGCTTTGGGCGCAGCCCGGCCAACCTGTCAGGAGTTTCCTCAAGGATGGGTTCCTCTTCGAACCGGACAGGTGGCTCGGGTGGTGTCTTCGAAGGGCGCCCGAGATAGACGACAATACCGTCCGGGTTCAGCGTCCCCTCGGCGCTGGGTGTGACCAGGCCGCGATCATCAAGCTCGAACTGGGCGCCGGCGGTGCTGGGCAGTACAATCTGTTCAAAGGGTTCATCTGTGTCAAAGCTTTGTGCCGCGGGCAGGGCAACGGCGTCAGTCGACAGGTTGGAGTTGTCGACCGAAGCCAGATACGGCTCATCCTGGGGGGGGAAAGCCGGGGGTAACAGGGGATCGGGCGCGATGATCTCAAGGCCGGGTTGGGCTGACGTTGCTTGGATCACAGGGTCGCGGGCAACCTCTTCCACGATTGTCGGGGCGATGTTTAAGGCCTCGAGAATAGCTGTGTCCGTGGGCGAAAGATCGGGTTGAATATTCTCGTTTTGGGCAGGTGCGTCCTGTTCAGAAAGGGTGGCGTCCGTATCAAGCTCAGCCGTTTCGGCAGGTGGCACTCCGGGCGTGGTCGGGTTCTCGGTTTCGACACTGGCCTGAGGGGGGGGTGCGGGCAGGGCGTCTTCTACCTGTGCCGTTTCCGGTTCGGCTGTTTGTGTCTCGTTTGATCCGATCAGCGCCCATGCGCCCAACACTGCCGCTATCCCCAGCGCTGCCGTGGCTGGTACAACGTACTTTTTTGTAAATACCTCAGTGGGTATTTTGGTGGGGGCGGAGGCCGCCGGCGCAGATCGGAATACATCCGGGGCTGCTTCTGCGGCGATGGGATGTACATTTGGTTCTGCTGCGTCCGATTGAACCTCATCTTTGGCCTCGGTCGCAAAGGGTACAGTTTCTGAAGCCCCAAACAATGGTTCAGAAGGGAAAGAACTGGCGTCGGTATCTGTAGTGAAATGAACCGGTATGAAACCGTGTTCGGTTGCAAAGTCGCGTGCCTCATCCAGTGTTTGTTGCGTCACGGCGGCGACATAGGTGGTGGGGCCGACGGTCGTGGTGTCAAAAACTAAGTCTTCGACTGTATATGGCGTAGCCTCGGCCAGCTTTTCCTTTGCGTCTTCTCCAAAGGGTTGATTGTCAGTGTCCACCGACAAAAAACGCACCTGCTCGGTCGGGATTATGACCTTGCACCGTAGGTTGTTTTCCAAAGCAAATGCTTTTTCCCGCAGGGCGTGAAGTTGCGCATTCAGGTCCGGCGCGTCCAATGCAACCTTACCAATGCAAAACCAATCGTCATCGGATTGGTGGTGCACAGATATTCCGGTTGCAGAAAAAGACAGCGCAAAGGCGGGTTTCATATTCCCGAGGAACCATAATTGTCAGCATCGATGCAAACGACTTTTCGTCCGCAGGCTGACATTAAAGCAGGATCTCGCCGAGGGAAAGAAAAAGCCAGTGCTTCCCCTTGTCTGATAAACCCTGGCAGCCCCATCTTGGTACAGAAGATATTGGAGGGAAGACCTTGAAGAAAATCGCTTTTCTGGCCGCAGTGCTGGCCGTGACAGCCGCAGGTATGGCCCATGCGGAAGAACGTCGCATCTTGGTAGATGCAACCGGCACCGTTCAGGCTGCACCGGATATGGCAACCATCACATTGGGTGTCACCAACGAGGATCCGCAGGCGTCAAATGCGATGCAGGCGACATCTGATGCGGTGGCGCAGATTCTGAAACGGCTTGAGGATATGGGCGTCGAATCCCGCGACGTTCAAACCCGCGATCTGTCGTTGTCGCCGGTTTGGTCCGGGCGCAACAATCAAAGTGGTGTACGGCCCGAGATTTCCGGCTTTGTGGCATCGAACAATGTGCAGGTCCGCGTCCGTGACCTGACACAGTTGGGCACGATCATGGATGGGGTCATTCAGGACGGTGCGAATGATTTCGGTGGGCTCAGCTTTGGTGTGCAGGACCCCGCACCGCTGCAGGCGCAGGCACGAGCCAAAGCTGTTGCCGAAGCAACTGCAAAGGCGGAACAACTGGCACAGGCGGCCAATGTAACTCTGGGTCAGGTTCAGCAGATCAGCGAGCGGGTCGGAGGAATCAACCCCGCACCGCAGATGCGTGCGATGGCTATGGCCGAAGGGGGCGGTGTGCCTGTCGCGGGGGGTGAGATTTCAGTCTCGGTCAACGTGTCGATGGAATTCGGGATGGCCGAGTGATCCTTTGCCTTGACTGCGGGCCTGCAGCGGTTGTCGCTGTTGGCCCGTCTGGTCAAAATTGTCAGGTGATAGCCAAGCCTCAAACGCGGCCTTGATCCGCGGCCATTCACTGTCGAGGATCGAATACCAGGCCGTATCCCGGTTCCGACCTTTGTAGTGGGTGGCCTGCCGAAAGATGCCTTCGAATGTAAAACCCAATCGTTCAGCTGAACGGCAGGAAGCGGCGTTCAGGGCGTCGCATTTCCACTCATAGCGGCGATAGCCCAACTCGTCGAAGACGCGGCGCATCATCAGATACATGGTCTCGGTCGATTTCGGGCTGCGCTGCAGCAGGGGTGAAAAGTGAATGTGGCCGACCTCGATCACACCTGCCGCGGGTTCGATCCGCAAAAATGAAGCCATGCCAATTGGCGTTTCGTCTTCGTCTAAGACCGTGTGGAACATCGGATCGGCATCCATGCATGTGGCGCGGGTCCAATCCTCGAAATCCTGCTCCCTGTCGAAGGGACCGTAGGGCAGATAGGTCCAGTTGTGCCCATCCGCGTCGTTGGCAAACGCCCGGTAAAGTCCGGGCGCATGCCGGTTCACGTCCAGCGGCACGACGGAACAATACTGACCTTCCATCGGTGTATAGGGCGGCGTGGGACGCGGGAATTCGCCCGAAACCGGCAGACCGATGGGTTGACCCAGTTCGTTGGTATCGTGGCCGCTCATGACTCAGGCCGTTGCCTTGGCCAGCGCCTGATCCAGATCGGCGATCAGGTCGTCTGCGTCTTCGATGCCGATGGAAACGCGGACTACGCCGGGACCTGCACCTGCGGCCTCTTGCTGTTCAGGCGTCAACTGACGGTGGGTGGTCGAGGCTGAGTGAATGATCAGCGACCGCGCATCGCCAAGGTTGGCGACATGGCTGAAAATCTCAAGCGCGTTCACCAGTTTGACACAGGCGTCATAACCACCCTTGACCGCAAAGGTGAACAATGCGCCGGCACCCTTTTTATAGTGTGCTTTCACCCGGTCATGATAGGGCGAGGAGGGCAGACCCGCATAGGTCACATAGTCCACGCGGTCGTCTGCTTCGAGCCAGGCAGCGATCTTTTGGGCGTTTTCCACGTGGCGTTCCATCCGAAGGGATAGGGTTTCAACCCCCATCAGCGTGTAATGCGCGGCTTGCGGGTTCATGGTCATGCCCAGATCGCGCAGGCCAATGGCGATACCGTGAAAGGTAAAAGCCAGCGGGCCAAAGGTCTCGTGGAACTTCAGTCCGTGATAGGCTTGTTCCGGTTCGCTGAGCGAAGGGAACTTGTCATTCGCCGACCAATCGAACTTGCCCGAATCCACGATACAGCCGCCGGTGACCGTGCCATTGCCGGTCAGGTACTTGGTCGTCGAATGCACAACCAGCGTCGCGCCCTGTTCGATGGGGCGGCATAGGTACGGTGTGGCCGAGGTGTTGTCGACGATCAGGGGGATACCTGCTGCGTCAGCGATATCCGCCATGGCCTGAATGTCGGTCACATACCCACCCGGATTGGCAATTGATTCACAGAATATCGCCCGGGTGTTTTCGTCGATGGCATTTTTTACGGCGTCCAGATCATCGGTGTCGACAAACTTGGCCGACCAGCCAAAGCGTTTGATCGTCTGGCTGAATTGCGTGACCGTGCCGCCATAAAGGCGCGTCGAGGACACCACGTTGCAGCCCGGTCCCATAAGCGGAAACAGCGCCATGATCTGTGCTGCATGACCAGAAGAACAGCAGACCGCGCCCACTCCGCCTTCCAGTGTGGCGATACGTTCTTGCAATACGGCCACAGTAGGGTTGGTCAGGCGGGAATAGATGAAGCCAACTTCTTGCAAGTTGAAAAGCGCCGCCGCGTGATCGGCATCGCGAAACACATAAGCTGTTGTTTGATAAATCGGAGTCTGACGCGCGCCCGTTGCCGGATCGGGCCGTGCGCCCGCGTGAATCTGAAGTGTGTCAAAACCGTAGGTAGGGCCGTCAGACATCGCTAAAATCTCCTGTTGGAATGTATGTTGCTGAATCTCTAGGCGATTGAGCGCGCGCGCACAACAATCCTGTCAGCGCATCCACAGGCCCTTGTTCTTGATTGTATTGCGAATGACCTGTTCGCGCTGGGGCAGGTTATCACGGTCGAACAGGTCCCGGATCTTGTGGCCCTTACGCTGCAAAACCAGCTTTTTGATCGGGTCATATCCCTTGAGAACCTTCTTGACCCGGTTGGGGGCCACGACGGTTTCAAGCACCTCAATCACATGGTCGCTTTCGCGGGCATAGAGCAGGGGGAACAGACGATAGTGGCAGCTGACCGATCCATCCAGCAGGCCCGGGGGCAGGGTATCCCGCCCGCCACCGAAGGAATGGACAACCAACGGCAGCGCGGCCTGATCCAGCCATGGGTCAAGGTTCTGCCCGGCCAGTTCGGGGATATTCCCATCCCGGATCGTGCGGGCAAAGTCCAGAAAACGCGTGCCGAACTTGCGCGGGCAGGAATAATAGAAATAGCCCGCGTTGAAGTACAAATACCGCCGCCAGTAATTCTGGGGCTGGCTGGTATCCAATGAGCTTTCGAAGTCCAGTTCGAACCGGTGATAGAGGGCGCTCCAGATACCATCGAAACTAGGGCCATACAGGGTGGGTTTGGGCCACGTCCCTTCGACCTTTTGCGAGGCGCCAGGTCGGTCAAAATCAAACGGTACCGAAGCCAGATCACCGGTGATCAGCGTATCGCTGTCAAAGAACACGAAAGGCTCGCCTTCTGGCAGCGCCAGCAATGCCTCGATCTTGTTGCCGTGGGGATAGCTGTTGCCGAAGACATGGTTGTCGAATGGCAGGATTTCCGCATCCAGTTGCCGCAACGCTTTCAGAACGTCCTCGTTCCGGATGCTTGGGTCTTGCGGCCAGCGCTGGCCGGGCTGTGGTACCGCCACAAACAGCCGACCCTCGAAATTCGGTGAGCTATGGCGCAGAGAGGCGGCAAACAGCAGTGCCTCATACTGTAGCCGGTTGTTTTGCCCGATGATGACGATGTTGAACTTCGGGTGGGTGGCCTGCATCGAATGACTTTCAGGTATCTGGCCGTTGACCGGCGCTGCTCGGGTTGAGTTTGACCTACATTACGCAGCTGGCTCCGTCAAAACCAGATGCCGGAAAAACCGGAATACGTGGCTGCAGTCTGCCCTGCGCAATCGGTCTTTGGGCACAACAGGAGTATCGAATGCCAATAAAACAGGCAATTTCCTCAGTAAAACGGGCGGAATTTTCCGGTTTTTTGATTTTTTGATGAATTTCTAAATTTTACCAATTGATAAAAAATCAGATTGTGGCAAGCTGAGAACATAACGAACATATCTACAGGGAGTAGAGCGATGGCACAGGGCCAGATTGCCCCCGGCATTGTCTCCGGGCGGCTTTCCAGCGATGAGCTGACATCGAATTTCACGGACTTGCACCCGCCATTGGCCACGCATGAGGCCGCAGTGGCCGCAGATCGGTGCTATTTCTGTTATGACGCGCCATGTGTGACGGCCTGTCCGACGGATATCGATATTCCGTTGTTCATGCGTCAGATTCAGGCAGGGCAACCTGAGGCGGCGGGTGAAACCATTCTGGCACAGAACATTCTGGGCGGCATGTGCGCCCGTGTCTGTCCGACCGAGACATTGTGCGAAGAGGCCTGCGTACGTGAAACGGCCGAAGGGGCCCCGGTCGAGATTGGCCGCCTTCAGCGGTATGCGACGGACAGCGTGATGGTTTCCGGGGATCACCCGTTTGAACGCGCCGCGTCAACTGGCAAGACTGTTGCTGTGATCGGGGCAGGGCCTGCTGGTCTGGCCTGCGCGCACCGCCTGGCGATGTTTGGGCATGACGTGGTGATCCACGAGGGCAAACCCAAGCCGGGCGGTCTGAACGAATATGGCATCGCTGCCTATAAGTCGACCAATGACTTTGCACAGGCCGAGGTGGACTGGCTGCTAAAGATCGGCGGTATCACGATCGAGACCGGCTCGGTTCTGGGTGAGGGTATCTCGCTGGACGGTCTGGTCGAAAATTACGACGCTGTCTTTTTGTCCATCGGTTTGGCCGGCGTGAACGCCCTGCGCGCACAAGGGGCTGATCTGGATGGCGTGCGCTTTGCCGTCGATTTCATCTCGGATGTGCGCCAGGCTTCTGATCTGGCGCATTTGCCGGTTGGTCGCAACGTCGTGGTGATCGGTGGCGGAATGACGGCCGTTGACGCCGCAGTGAAATCAAAACTGCTGGGGGCCGAGCATGTCACCATCGCTTATCGGCGTGGCCGCGATGCGATGGGGGCCAGCCGATATGAACAGGACCTCGCCTCATCCCACGGCGTCAAGATCATGACCAACGTGCAACCCGTTGCCGTTCATGGAAACGGGGCAGCGGCAGAGATCGAGCTGGAGTACACATCCAGCCATGACGGTCAGCTGTCGGGGACCGGAGAAATCATCCGCGTGCCCGCCGATCAGGTCCTCAAGGCGATTGGCCAGACGCTGGATGGCGCACCGGATGGATTGACGCTGGACGGCAACAAGATCGCCGTGACGGGCGCTGGGCGTACCTCGATGGATGGCGTCTGGGCCGGGGGCGATTGCGCAGCTGGTGGCGAAGACCTGACCGTAACCGCCGTGGCCGAGGGCCGCGATGCGGCGATGGACATCCACTCAACGCTTGTTTCGTGATAGGATGGGGCATTCACCCCATCCCATTCGCTGCTGAGGTATTCTCATGTCCCAGATCGAAAAAGCTGTTGCGCAACACTACACAACCGGTGCCCTCACGGAGCGTATGCGTGAGGCACTAAAGGCGAGTGGCATTGACCCAAACGCGGCCACAGTTGCAGACCTCAAAGCTGGTGATGAGTTCCACACAGGCGGGGTTCTGGCAACGGACAACCTGTTTGCCCAGCTTTCGCCGACCCATGCGACCCGTGTGCTGGATGTCGGGAGCGGCATCGGCGGGACGTCGCGCTACATCGTGGATCGCTATGACTCGACAGTGACCGGGGTCGACCTGACGCCTGAATTTGTCGAAACGGCCACTGCTTTGAGTGAACTTGTCGGGCATTCCGACAAAACAAGTTTTCTGGTGGGTAGCGCACTGGATTTGCCCGTGCCGGATGCGGGTTTTGATCTTGCCGTTATGATGCACGTTGGGATGAACATCGAAGACAAGGCGGGTCTTTTTGCAGAAGTGTCGCGCGCTCTGGCCTGGGATGGTTCCTTTGCCCTGTTTGATGTGATGGGAGGGGACGTGGACGAGCCGCTGGCCTTTCCTCTGCCCTGGTCAACTGTTGCCGAGACCTCTTTTGTAGATTCACCAGAGGTTTACAAGAACGCGGCGGCCTCGGCGGGTCTTGAGCTGGTAGCCGAGACAGACCGGACCGAGTTCGCGCTTGCTTTTTTCGAAGAAGTTTTCGCGCGCATCGCCGAGAGCGGCCCGCCCCCATTGGGCATCCACCTTATGATGGGCGAGACGGCGCCCGAAAAGTTTCAAAACTACGTCATGAACCTCAAGGCCGGGCGCATTCGCCCGACCGAAATGATATTCAAGAAATCCGGCTGAGCCGGGAAGGGAGAAGCTATGGCCGATCTGACAACAAACTTTCTGGGTATTTCCAGCCCCAACCCATACTGGTTGGCCTCGGCGCCACCGACGGATAAGGAATATAACGTCCGCCGTGCTTTTGAGGCCGGATGGGGCGGAGTTGTGTGGAAAACGCTCGGGGCCGAGGGACCTCCGGTCGTAAACGTCAACGGGCCGCGCTACGGCGCGATTTATGGCGCTGATCGTCGGCTTTTGGGCCTGAACAACATCGAACTGATCACCGATCGCCCGCTTGAGGTGAACCTTGAAGAAATGGCGCGGGTCAAGGCAGATTACCCGGACCGTGCTCTGATCGCTTCGATCATGGTGCCGTGCGAAGAAGAGGCATGGAAAGCCATTTTGCCGCGTGTGGCAGAAACAGGCGCAGACGGGATCGAGTTGAACTTCGGTTGCCCGCATGGGATGAGCGAGCGCGGTATGGGCTCGGCCGTGGGGCAGGTGCCGGAATACATCGAAATGGTGACCCGCTGGTGTAAGCAGTACTACGACCGCCCGGTTATCGTAAAGTTGACGCCGAACATCACCGATATCCGCAAGCCAGCTGAGGCGGCTAGAAATGGCGGCGCGGACGCGGTGTCGTTGATCAACACGATCAACTCGATCACCAGCGTCAATCTGGACACATTCAGCCCCGAGCCGTCGATTGATGGAAAGGGCAGCCACGGCGGGTATTGTGGCCCGGCGGTAAAGCCGATTGCCCTGTCGATGGTGTCCGAAATTGCCCGTGCCCAAGCCACGCAAGGCCTGCCGATATCCGGTATCGGTGGCGTGACCACGTGGCGCGATGCGGCTGAATTCATGGCGTTGGGATGTGGGACCGTGCAGGTGTGTACCGCCGCAATGACCTATGGGTTCAAGATTATCGACGAACTGACTGCCGGACTGTCCAAGTGGATGGATGAAAAGGGCTATACAGACGTATCGCAAGTCGTAGGTCTTGCTGTGCCGAATGTGACCGACTGGCAGTATCTGAATCTGAACTACGTTGCCAAGGCCAAGATCGACCAAGATCAGTGCATCAAATGCGGTCGCTGCTATGCCGCGTGTGAAGACACCAGCCATCAGGCGATTTCAATGTCCGAAGATCGGGTTTTTGAGGTCATGGATGACGAATGCGTCGCCTGTAATCTGTGCGTGGATGTCTGCCCGGTGGACGGGTGTATCTCAATGGAGCCGATGACAGCCGGTGAGGTCGATCCGCGTACCGGAGATGAAGTGCAGCCTGGCTATGCCAACTGGACGACGCATCCCAATAATCCAATGGCGAAAGCGGCCGAGTAGATTGGTTAACTGAAACAAAGACAAGGGGCTGGTATAGGCCAGCCCTTTTCAAATGGCTCAGAAAATTTGAGCGATCCTGCAGGTCTGGTCAATGTTCGCTCTCGATAGGCTATCGGGAATCAAAAAACGACCGAAGCCCTTCTGAAACGCGCCCGCTCGTAAAGCCAAAGCTATCCATTGGGAATCGCGAACTAGATGGAAAATCGCCGTAAGCTAACTGTCGACAAGCTCATAATGTCTGATTGAGCGCGACTCGACCAGTTCAGCTTCCATAGGATCAATATGAGGGCTGGAAATATCGTCACCTACAAAAGCCTTCAGAGACTCAAGGTCTTCCCAAACCATAACAAAACTAAACTCTCTGGGTGTATCGGCACGCGGCGCCCCGGGTATGACCTGAACTATCCCTTTCGTTCCCTTCATGAGCGGGATCGCCGTCTCGTGAAAGAACTTCCCGAACTCTTCTTCTTTGCCGGGGCGTGTAACGACCTGAAATATGCGAATGATCATGCAGTCACCTTCCTTTCGGTGTTGCTGCCGCATGAAAGTCACCTCAATTGACCCAGTATATCATGGCAAGATGGAATGGTCTGCCAAGGGTTCCGTGAGACTGTTTTTCTAGGGTGCCAGAAGTTTGCGATAAAGCGTATCAATAAACGGTTCAGCACCTGCGAACGGATCCTCGTTGCCCAGAATGGCACGGACCTGCACATCGAAATCGGCGTAGTGCTGCGTCAAGGCCCAGATTGAAAAGATCAGATGATAGGGATGCAGGCGCGCAATTTTGCCCTCATCCATCCATTGCGTCAGGATCGTGGTTTTATCGTCCACCAGCGCCTTAAGGTCATTCGACAAAGCCTCGTGAATGCGCGGTGCGCCCTGAACAAGCTCGTTCGCGAACAGGCGGCTTTCACGCGGCAACTCACGGCTCATCTGCAATTTGCGGCGGATGTAGGACAGGATTTCCTCCATCGGGTCTCCGTCGGCATCCAACTCGTGTAAGGGGGCCAACCATGTGTCCAACAGCCCCGAAAGCAGGGCAGTATGGATCGCCTCTTTCGACGGGAAATAATACAGTAAATTCGGCTTGCTTAGCCCAGCTTCGGCAGCAATCTGATCAACAGTTGCGCCGCGAAATCCGTGGGCGGAAAACACGTTCAGCGCGGCCTCGAGAATCGCAGCGCGGTTCTTTCTCTGTATTCGGGTCGGGGCGCGATCCTTGGGCATGTTTCCAGCGTGTCTCTTTTTTTGCCATGCGGGGGCCAATTATGCCGAAAATTCCGGCGGCACCATGCAATTTCTTGACTGATCTCGAACCCGTGATAGCGTGAGTTTGACCAGATGGTCAAATCAAGACACCAAAAGCGATCCAAATCGCAAGCAACAGGGAAGACACCAATGGCAGCTCCGGCGCAAAACCTCAGGATCAATGGCGACAGACTTTGGGATAGCCTGATGGAGATGGCAAAGATTGGCCCCGGTGTTGCTGGGGGCAACAACCGCCAGACCCTGACGGATGAGGATGCTGAAGGGCGCGCCTTGTTCCAGAAATGGTGCAAGGACGCGGGCTGTACAATGGGCCTGGATCAAATGGGCAATATGTTTGCTCGCCGAGAGGGGACTGACCCCGAGGCTCTGCCGGTTTATGTAGGTTCACATCTGGATACGCAGCCGACCGGCGGGAAATATGACGGCGTGCTGGGCGTGCTGGGCGGGTTAGAGATCATACGGACGCTGAATGATCTGGACATCAAAACCAAACACCCCATCGTGGCGACCAACTGGACCAACGAAGAGGGCACACGTTACGCGCCGGCTATGTTGTCTTCGGGCGTTTTTGCTGGAATGCACACGCAGGATTGGGCCTATGACCGCGAGGATGCCGAGGGCAAAAAGTTTGGTGATGAACTGAATCGCATCGGCTGGCGGGGCGACGAAGAGGTCGGCGCACGCAAGATGCACGCTTTCTTTGAGCTGCATATCGAACAAGGGCCGATCCTTGAGGCCGAAGGTAAGGATATTGGCGTTGTCACACATGGGCAGGGCCTAAGCTGGACGCAAATCACCGTGACGGGCAAGGACTCCCATACTGGGTCGACCCCGATGCCAATGCGCAAGAATGCTGGCCTTGCGATGGCACGCATCCTTGAGAAAGTGGATGAAATCGCCTGGTCGCATGCGCCCCATGCGGTCGGTGCAGCAGGGCATATCGATGTCTATCCGAACTCTCGCAACGTGATCCCCGGCAAGGCTGTTTTCACGGTCGATTTCCGCTCACCCGAATTGGACGTGATCACCGACATGGTTAACCGCCTGCGTGTTGCCGCCGAAGATATCGTCGAAGAGATGGGCCTGCAGATCGAATTCGAGAAAGTTGGCGGCTTTGACCCTGTGACGTTCGACGAGGGGTGCGTAAAGGCGGTTCGCGATGCGGCTGAGAGGTTGGGGTATTCGCACACCGACATCATCTCGGGTGCAGGACATGATGCGTGCTGGATCAACCGAGTGGCACCAACCGCGATGGTAATGTGCCCGTGCGTTGATGGGCTGAGCCACAACGAGGCCGAAGAGATCAGTAAAGACTGGGCGGCCGCCGGGGCAGATGTTCTGTTTCATGCGGTCGTCGAAACCGCAGAGATTGTGGAGTAAGGGACGCTGCCCCTGTCGCCCGAAAAGCGACTCACCCGAGGTATTTTGGCCAGATGAAGCAAGCGGCGCAGACCGCGTCAGGGAGATTAAAATGAGCACTGTTATCAAAAACGGAACCGTCGTGACCGCCGATCTTTCCTATAAGGCGGATGTGCTGGTCGAAGGCGGTGTGATCACCGAGATCGGAATGGATCTTAAGGGCGACAAAGTGCTTGATGCGACGGGGTGTTACGTGATGCCCGGTGGGATTGACCCGCACACGCATCTTGAGATGCCGTTCATGGGAACCTATTCCAGCGATGATTTCGAAAGCGGGACGCGAGCGGCGCTGGCCGGGGGCACCACGATGGTGGTCGATTTCGCGCTGCCAAACCCCGGTGAGGGTCTGCTTGATGCCTTGAAGCGCTGGGATAACAAGTCGACCCGTGCAAACTGCGATTACTCCTTCCATATGGCGGTGACCTGGTGGGGTGAACAGGTGTTTGACGACATCAAAACGGTGATCGAGACGCGCGGCATCAATACGTTCAAGCACTTCATGGCCTACAAGGGCGCACTGATGGTGAATGACGATGAGTTGTTTGCCTCGTTCAAGCGATTGGCTGAGTTGGGTGGAATCGCGATGGTGCATGCTGAAAACGGCGATGTCGTGGCTGAGTTAAGCGCCAAGCTGCTGGCCGAAGGAAATACAGGCCCCGAAGCGCATGCGTATTCGCGACCGCCACAGGTTGAAGGCGAGGCGACCAACCGGGCCATTATGATTGCCGATATGGCGGGCGTGCCGCTTTACGTGGTGCATACTTCCTGTGAAGAGGCGCATGAAGCCATTCGCCGGGCCAAGATGAATGGAAAACGGGTGTGGGGTGAGCCTCTGATCCAGCACCTGACGTTGGATGAAAGCGAGTATTTCCATCAGGATTGGGACCACGCGGCGCGGCGCGTCATGAGCCCCCCGTTCCGGAACAAACAGCATCAGGACAGTCTGTGGAACGGATTGCATTCCGGGACATTGAGCGTTGTGGCCACTGACCATTGCGCCTTTACCACCGACCAAAAGCGTTTTGGCGTCGGTGACTTTACCAAGATACCGAATGGGACCGGTGGGCTGGAGGATCGGATGCCGATGCTGTGGACCCATGGTGTGAATACGGGGCGTTTGACGATGAATGAGTTTGTGGCCGTGACTTCAACAAACATCGCCAAAATATTGAATTGCTATCCTAAAAAGGGTGCGATCCTTGTGGGGGCGGATGCCGATATCGTTGTATGGGACCCTGAGAAAGCCAAAACGATCAGCGCTGATACCCAGCAATCCTCGATCGATTACAACGTGTTCGAGGGTAAAGAGGTCAAAGGTCTGCCGCGCTTTACGCTGACCCGTGGACAGGTGGCCGTGCATGACGGTGAAATCCGCACGCAGGAAGGGCATGGAGAGTTTGTAGCGCGCGAGCCCAATGGTCACGTGAACAAGGCGCTGAGTACGTGGAAAGAGCTGACTGCGCCGCGCCCGGTTGAGCGGACGGGCATTCCGGCGACGGGTGTCTGATTGCGCAGGGATTGTCACCAAGGCACCCTAAAGCCAAACCTTTTCAAGGCAATGGAATGAATACTGAAAGCACTACCCAGCCCGTAATCGAGGCAAGGCAGTTGGACCTTACCTTCCAAACAAACGACGGGCCAATCCATGCGCTCAAGGATGTGAACCTGACAGTCGACAAAGGCGATTTCGTCAGTTTCATCGGCCCCTCGGGTTGTGGTAAAACCACCTTTCTGCGCTGTATCGCGGCGCTGGAAACACCGACAGGGGGAACGTTAACCGTCAACGGAATGACGCCGGATGAGGCGCGGCGGAACCGGGCCTATGGCTATGTGTTTCAGGCGGCGGGGCTATATCCTTGGCGGACCATTGCCAAGAACATTAAACTACCCTTGGAAATCATGGGTTATTCCGCCAGCGAGCAGGAAGAGAGGGTTAAAAAAGTTCTGGAACTTGTTGATCTGGAAGGGTTTGGCGGGAAATTCCCCTGGCAGCTTTCTGGCGGCATGCAGCAACGCGCCAGCATTGCGCGGGCCCTGGCTTTTGACGCCGATATCCTTTTGATGGATGAGCCCTTTGGCGCACTGGATGAGATCGTGCGCGATCACCTGAACGAACAGCTTCTGGCACTTTGGGCGCGCACTGAAAAGACCATCGGTTTCGTGACGCACTCGATCCCCGAGGCGGTGTATCTCAGCACAAAGATCGTGGTGATGAGCCCGCGACCGGGGCGGATCACTGATGTGATCGACAGCCCTCTGCCAAAGGAACGGCCGCTGGATATCCGCGACACGTCGGAATTCATCGAAGTAGCCCATCGTGTGCGCGAGGGGCTGCGGGCGGGGCATACGGATGACTAGTGCAGGGATCAAAGCTGTCTGGGCCGTCTTGACTGTTGTAGGCGTCATTATCCTGTTCTGGTATGCCGCCAGCGTGCCGATGAACATCAAAGGTGTTCTGACTGAATTCGAACGAGCCGGGGAACAGGTCGATCCGCCCAAAGCTGTTGACCGCCGCGACATGAGCGAGTTCGAGTTGGTCATCGACAACCCCTATGCCATTGATGAGACTTGGGAACAGGACCGACCGCGTTTGCCCGCACCGCATCAGGTGGCCGAAGAGCTGTGGGACACCACGGTCGAGAAGAAAATCACCTCGAAAAGATCATTGATCTATCATTCCTGGGTGACACTCAGCGCCACTATTCTGGGTTTTGCGATTGGCACCGGGTTGGGCATTCTGCTGGCAGTGGGAATTGTACACAGCCGAGTGATGGACCTGTCGGTCATGCCCTGGGCCATTGTTAGCCAAACCATTCCAATCATCGCGCTGGCCCCGATGATCATTGTGGTGCTGTATTCGATAGGTATTCAGGGGATCATCCCCAAGGCGATCATCTCGGCCTACCTTAGCTTTTTCCCCGTCGTGGTCGGTATGGTGAAGGGGCTGCGCAGCCCCGATGCGATGCAATTGGACCTGTTGCGCACGTATAACGCCAGTCGGTCTCAGGGGTTCTGGAAGCTGCGCTTACCAGCGTCGATGCCGTATCTGTTTACTTCGCTGAAAATCGGAATCGCGGCCTCACTGGTCGGGGCTATCGTCGGAGAGCTGCCGACAGGGGCCGTGGCTGGTTTGGGTGCGCGACTGCTGGCCGGCAGCTATTACGGTCAGACCGTACAAATCTGGTCGGCGTTGTTTGCGGCGGCCATCCTGGCGGCCTGTCTGGTCGGGCTGTTGGGTCTGATCGAGCGGACGGTCCTGAAACGGATGGGGATGGCGCAATGATATCTGTTCTTGGTGCAATTGGCGTCTGGCTGTTTGGCTGGTGGTTGAACAGCCGCCTGGCCAGTGGCCCCTATGCCGATACAAAGACGGTGCGGTTTTTGGCGCCGCTGATCTTTGGACTGACCGTGATTGCAATTTGGGAACTGCTGGTGCGCGGGCTTGATGTGCCGTTGGTCATTTTGCCTGCACCGTCAGTGATCGCTGTGCGCTTTGCTGACAGCCTTCCAATCCTGTGGGCGGATTTCGTGCAAACCATCATCAAAGGCGCGCTGAGCGGTTACATTATCGGTTGCGGATCGGCCTTCCTGATGGCGATCGCCGTGGATCGCTGGGATTTCCTGCGCCTCGGATTGTTGCCGGTCGGGAACTTTGTGGCGGCCCTGCCTATTGTCGGGACGGCCCCCATTCTGGTGATGTGGTTCGGGTTCGACTGGCATTCCAAGGCGGCGGTGGTCGTGGTGATGGTGTTCTTTCCGATGCTGGTGAACACCGTAGCAGGTCTGCGCGAAGCGACCACCATGCAACGCGACCTGATGGAGACCTATGCCGCGACCTATTGGCAGAGCTTTCTGAAACTGCGCTTGCCCGCGGCGATGCCGTTTGTTTTCAATGGGCTAAAGATTTCTACCACTCTGGCGCTGATCGGCGCTATCGTGGCCGAGTTCTTTGGCTCTCCAACTCTGGGCATGGGCTTTCGGATATCGACCAGTGTCGGGCAACTGTCACTGGATATGGTCTGGGCCGAGATTGTCGTGGCTGCTTTGGCCGGGACGGCGTTTTATGGGCTGGTCGCCATGATCGAAAAGGGGGTGACATTCTGGCACCCGTCGCAACGCGGATAAATGGAAATTAACAGACCCCCAAAATGGGGCGCCAACAACAACTAGGAGATATGAAGATGAACAAGCTACTCAGCGGGGTGATCGCTGCCTTTAGCCTGACTGCCGGCGCAGCGCTGGCCGCAGATGAGGTGACTTTGCAACTCAAGTGGGTCACTCAGGCGCAGTTCGCGGGTTATTATGTGGCCAAAGACAAAGGGTTCTACGAGGAAGAGGGACTGGACGTCACCATTTTGCCTGGCGGCCCGGATATCGCACCGACTCAGGTCATTGCCGGCGGTGGTGCGGATGTGACCGTCGAATGGATGCCCGCCGCACTGGCCGCACGCGAAAAGGGTCTGCCCCTCGTGAATATCGCGCAGCCGTTCAAAAGCTCAGGCATGATGTTGACCTGCTGGAAAGATGCCGGGATTTCCTCGCCCGAGGATCTAAAGAACCGCACGCTGGGTGTTTGGTTTTTTGGTAATGAATTCCCGTTCATGAGCTGGATGAGCCAGTTGGGTATCGACACCGGTGGCAAAAGTGAAAACGGCGTCGAGGTTCTGAAACAGGGCTTCAACGTTGATCCTTTGCTGCAGCGTCAGGCCGATTGCATTAGCACCATGACCTATAATGAATATTGGCAGGTCATCGATGCTGGCGTCAGCCCGGATGAGCTGGTCACTTTTAAGTACGAAGACCAGGGCGTGGCGACGCTGGAGGACGGTTTGTATGTGCTTGAGGAAAACTTGGGTGACGCGGCCTTTGTTGAAAAAATGGAGCGTTTTGTTCGTGCTTCGATGAAAGGCTGGAAATACGCTGAAGAACACCCTGATGAGGCAGCCGACATCGTGCTTGAGAATGACGCGACCGGTGCCCAGACCGAAGAGCATCAGAAGCGCATGATGGGCGAGATTGCCAAACTGACCGCGGGTTCGAATGGCGCGTTGGATCCGGCCGATTTTGAACGTACCGTGGGTACCTTGCTGGCAGGTGGGTCTGACCCAGTGATCACCAAGCAGCCCGACGGGGCCTGGACACATCAGATCACAGATGCGGCGCTGAACTGATCCCAGTTCAATTGCCTGAACACGCGCGGCTCCAATTGGGGCCGCGTTTTCGTTTGGGGATGTCGGAATCGTGTCTGTACTTGGTGAGTAAATGGTCTAGTATCTTTATGAAATTAGGCGCATTTTGTACGAAATGTTCGATATGTGGTAGAAAATGCAGGGATTTGCATCAGAATTCAACTCGGCAATGACTCTGATCCTCAATGGGGATGCAGAGTTGTGGGCGATTGTGTTGCTGTCCCTGGAAGTTTCCATCTTTGCCGTGCTGATTTCTGCGTTGATTGGCATGCCCGTTGGTGCGGCTTTGGCGGTCGCTCGGTTTCCGGGACGTCGAATTCTGATCGTGCTGATGAATGCTTTGATGGGGTTCCCACCGGTCGTTGTCGGGCTGCTGGTCTATCTGATGCTGTCGCGTTCAGGGCCGTTGGGTGTGCTTGAGTTACTGTATACACCGACCGCGATGATCATTGCGCAGGTGGTTCTAGTTACCCCCATCATCGCAGCGTTGACCCGGCAAGTGGTCGAATTGCTGGCCGAGGAGTATTCGGAACAGCTCCGCTCACTGGGGGTGTCCCGGCTGGCATCGGTTCCGGTGCTGTTGTGGGATGCGCGATTGGCGCTGGTGACCGCACTGCTAGCTGGGTTTGGTCGGGCCATTGCCGAGGTCGGTGCGGTGATCATAGTTGGCGGCAACATCAATCACGTGACGCGTGTTATGACGACGACCATTGCTTTGGAGACCTCTAAGGGCAATCTGGCGCTGGCGTTGGCACTGGGGGCGATCCTGATCGGTATCGCGGTGGCGGTGAACGCCATGGTCAGCACGCTCAGCCTGCGAGCCGAGCAGGAGGGGTTGCGCCATGCGTGATTTGACTTTGCAGTTGGCCAGTTGTTTGTCGGTTGATGGGATGCGGATCACCCGTAAAGGCAAGGCCTTGTTGGATGTGCCGCAGCTTATCCTTGATGGTCCGGGGCCAACCTTGATCCTTGGGCCGAATGGATCGGGCAAAAGCCTGCTGCTGCGCTGTCTGCATGGGCTAATTGTGCCGGATCGCGGGCAGGTCCGGCAGGATGGTGTCGAGCTGAATGCTGACCACAAGGCGCGGCAGGCGATGGTGTTTCAGCAGCCCGTGCTGTTGCGCCGGACCGTTGCTTCCAACCTGGATTTTGTGCTGAAGCGCCAGGGTATACCCCGTAGCACGCGCAAGTCCCGGATCGAGGAATTGCTGACCGAAGGCGGCCTGGATGGCAAAGCCCGCCAATCCGCCCGGTCCCTGTCAGGGGGAGAAGCACAGCGGCTGGCCATTCTACGCGCCCTCGCGCTGGACCCAGAGACGTTGTTTCTGGATGAACCCACCAGCGCGCTTGATCCCAATGCCACGCAGATGATCGAAAGGATGATCCTGCGCGCCTCAACCCGGGGTGTCCGCATCGTTATGGTGACGCATGACATCGGGCAGGCCCGGCGGTTAGCCGCCGATATCGTGATGATGCAGGGCGGTCACGTGGTTGAACATGGGGCGGCCAAACAGGTACTGGATGCCCCCAAAAGCGACGCCGCACGCCGATATCTGGTTGGCGGGCTAGTCACTTAAACAATAACGGAGATCTAAATGATCCGAACTTTTTTTCGAGCAGCTCTTTTCGCCGTTGGTTTGACCACTGCGTCCGCCAACGCCGAGGAACCCTTTATCGTGGTGCAATCGACGACGTCCACTCAGAATTCGGGTTTGCTGGATTACATCCTGCCGGGGTTCGAGGCCGAGACGGGTATTGACGTACGTGTTGTTGCCGTGGGCACCGGTCAGGCGATCCGCAATGCCATCAACGGGGATGGGGACGTGTTGCTGGTGCATTCCAGACCAGCCGAGGAACAATTCGTTGACGACGGTTGGGGGGTCGAGCGGTTTGACGTGATGTACAACGATTTTGTTCTGGTCGGGCCAAAATCCGATCCGGCCAAGGTGCGGGGTGGCATGGATATCGTTGAGGCGCTGGTTGCGGTGTCCGAAGCCGAAGCGCCTTTTGCCTCGCGCGGAGATGACAGCGGAACGCACAAGGCCGAGATGCGCCTCTGGGATTGGGCGGGTGCCGATCCGACCGCCGCATCGGGGACGTGGTACCGCGAGACCGGCTCGGGCATGGGGGCGACTTTGAACGTGGCCAGCGGGATGGGGGCCTATGTGCTGACGGATCGCGCCACGTGGCAATCCTTTGGCAACAGGGGGGATCTAGAGGTTCTGGTCGAGGGTGACCCGCGTCTATTCAATCAGTACGGTATCATCCTTGTGAACCCGGATAAGCATCCGCAGGTCCGGGCCGCAGCGGGTCAACGATTCATTGACTGGCTGATCGGCCCCGACGGGCAGGCGGCCATTGCGTCTTACAAGCTGGATGGTGAGCAGTTGTTCTTTCCCAACGCCGAGTGATCGGGGTCAGCCGCTTGCGCCGTTGTGGTGGATCGTGCCCAACTCGGACAAGTCATAACCACCGAATTCGGCAGCACGGTTGGCGAAACTTTCAGACTGAAAAAAGCTGAGAAGTTTCAGCATCGGGTCATCGAAATAAGCGCGGCGCCAGATGGCCAGATCCAGCCGTTCGGAATGGGTGGGCGCGAAGCCCAGATTGTATAGGCTGGCCAGGGCACCCAACCCAAACCCGGCTTCGGCCTTGCTGTCATGCAGGGCAATGGCCAGTTCTTCTTCGGTCCGGGCGCAGGCGGGTAGGGCGTCCAGATCGTCGCGTGTCAGATCGTGGGCTTCTAGCTGTGCGTCGAACAGCCGTTGGCTGGCGGCGCTGTCCTGCCGCAGGATCACCCGCCGTCCTTTCAGATCGGAAAAGTCAGTGATACCGGTGACGCCCGGTGCCAATAGCAATCCGCGTTGCCGCTGCGCGACTTCAAACAAAACCACCGGGGCTTCACCCAGATTTGCGCGCAGGGATTGCGTATTGAACCCCTGATCCTCATGAATATGCAGCGCCGCAGCCTGCGCACTGCGGTTCTTCAGGCGGATCAGCCCGTCAAAGGAACCGTCGTAATACGTGGCCAGACCCGAGCCGCTTTCGCGCAAAGCCCAATCAAGCAGCGGATCATGGCTGCCAGCAATGATCGGGGGCAGGGCCGGTTCCGCCACTTGCGGACCCGACCGGGATGCGTTCAGCCAGGCGATGACCTCGGCCCGAGGAAACAGCAACTTGCCCATGGCGCGCACGCAGGGGACCGCACCGGATGAGGCCAGATTATAGGCCTTGCGCTCGCCAATGCGCAGCAGGTCGGCCAGCTCTTTGGTGGTCAGGTATTCGGACATTCAGTCGAGACGCACAGCCGAACCGGTTCCCGCATCGGCAGCGCTGAACCCGACCTGTTGCAGCACATAAGGCGCGGCGACGGTGATGACGACCATTGCGGCCACAGCGGCAAGAAAGGCTTTCATTGGTCTCCTCCGGTCTTATTCTCCGGTGCCGTTGCGCGGCGCAAAAAGGCAATCAGGTCATCGCGATCCTGGGCCTGAGTGATCCGCTGCATCGGCATCTTCGATCCCGGTATGTAGTGGTCTGGCCCCTCGTCGAAAAGGGCATTTATCGTTTCGTCATTCCAAACGATATCAGAGTCTTGCAGCGTATCCGAGTAGAAATATCCCGCCAGCGTACCGGCCTTGCGTCCGAAGACTCCATACAAAGTTGGCCCGGCACGCCTTTGCCCGTCGGGTGTCAGGCTGTGGCAGATCGAACATTTGCGTGAAAACTGCCGTTCCCCGTTGCTCATTTCTTCGGGGTTCTTCAGGAAACTGGGCTCGGTGGCTGCCATCTGTGCGCGATCGCCGAGGGATGAAACCGGCCAGCTATACATAGCTTCGTCAATGCCGCCCGCATGGATGTTCTGACCGTCCGTAGAAAAGGCCAGCGCCCAAACCGGCCCGCGCAGAGTGGCGCGGAAATCCTGCGCGATGTGCCATTCAGCCGTATCGATCACCATGATGTAGCCCTCACCATCACCCACGGCCAAAAGGCTACGATCCGGGCTGAGTGCCAGCGCCAGTATAGGACGGCGATCCAGGGTAAAGTCGCGTTCTTCGCCGGTGGTCAGGTCCAAAATGCGGGTCACACCGTCGACTGCACCATAGGCAATCCAGTTGTCGGCGGCGTTCAGAACCAATTCATTGATCCCGAACCCGTGTTCCACCAGTCGCCGGATTTCCTGTCCACTGGCTACATCCCAAACTCGCAGTGTTCCATCTATGCCAGCCGAGTACAGCGTTGCACCATCTGGTGAAAAAGTTACGGCGTTCACACCGCTGCCCGCCGTAAGCGTTTGTGCGGCTGATCCATCTTCGGGCCAGAGTCCAATGGTGCCGTCCCAACTGGCAGTGGCGACATGCGTTTTCGAGGCCGCGACCCCCACGATCTTGCCCTTGTGCTGGCCAACAACCTCTCCGCCCGGCCAGCGGCGCAGGGTGAAATCATCGCCTGCCGAATAGATCGCGCGCCCGTTAAACGCGACCGAGTTGACCGCAGCCTCGTGCCCTTCCAGCCATTCGGGCGTACGGTTCGACCACAAGCCAACCGAGTTGTCGAAACTTGCCGTGGCGATCCGTCCGTCCGGTGCTGTGGCGATCCCCATGATCGGCCCGCCGTGACCCTTGAGCGTAAAAAACTCGGCCATGGCGGGCAGGGGGACCAGCGCCAGGGCCAGGACCAGCCCACGCATCTATTCTGCGGGTGAGGCCGCTGCCTTACCGGCCTCTTTTTCTTGTACCTCTTCCAACCACAGCGAGTGATGCTCGCGTGCCCATTGCTCTTCGACTTCGCCGGTACCCATTGCGTCAAAGGCACCTTCCATGCCCACTGAACCCAAATAGATATGGGCGATAATGATGGCGATGAACACATAGGCGATCATCACGTGCCAAACCTGCGCGTATTGCATCTCCTCCTGCGGTGACATCTGAGTTGGCAAATTCAGGCCAAACATCTGTGGAATACCGGTGGAATTGGCGACCGAGAAGGTCTTGGCAAACATCGGCAGTTCGAACGGGAACAGCAGCGACAGCCCGGACAGGCTGATCGAAACGCCCAGCAGGATACAGGCCCAGAAGATGACCTTTTGTCCTGCGTTAAACTTCCTGGCAGGCGGATGGCTGCCTTTGGTGAAAAGGCCCCCACCGGCGGCCAGCCATTTCAGGTCCACCCGGTTGGGGATGTTGTGGGCGATCCAGTTCACGGTGACGATGACCAGACCCAGCATAAAGGCCCATGCGAGATTGTTGTGTAACCACTTGCAGCCTTGCGCGATGGTGGCAAACCCTTCTTTCCCGAAAAGCGGGATCAGGAAATCACGGCCATAAAGGGTCAGCAGGCCGGTCAGGCCAAGTACAAGGAAAGACCCGGCGAACAGCCAGTGCCCGAACCGCTCAAAGCTGTTAAAGCGGGTTACGGTGCGGCCGGTTTTTTCCCCGTCGATGCGGATTTTTCCGCGGATCAGGAAAAACAACACGATGATGGCCGCCATTCCGCCCAGGATATACGTTCCGTATTCGCGCAAGGGGCCTGTGCGGAAGTTCAGCCACCACATGCCACCGTCCTGGATTAGAACGCCAGCCGCAGGCCCCTTGGATGAAACTGTTGTATCGGCTGAGCCATACCGGATCGCGCGATAGACATCACTGTCTGAGGCAACGCCGCGTGTTCCCAACTGGCCCAGCAGACCTTCGGCATTGCCTTGACCGGTGTTGTCCGAGCGATAGCGATTGTCGACCTTTTCACCGCGCTGACGGGCCAGAATGTCTTCCAGTGTCGTGGCGCCGCCAGTGGTGCTGCGTTCGGAATCAGTCGGGACATCCGCACTTTCTTGAGCCAAGGCGACACTGGTGAGGAATAGGGGGATCAGCAGCATTAAGATCAGGCGCATCTGTCGAATCTCCTGTGTCGTTCGTGTCTATCGGTCAAAGCCGCTGACTTGTTTGTGAAAGACCGCTCCAACCGGCGTAAGCGCCGCGTGCAGGTCTTCTTTAGCGGGGCCGTAAACGTCCAGCTGAGTTGGCGTCAGAATTGCCAGAAAACGATCTGCGAAATTTGCCCCGAAGTTTTGCATGTGGATCATCGCATCATCAGAACTGGCGTATCGTTCAAATATGTGAACTGCCGATCCGCTGCGGTGCCATTCATAGGACTTCGCACCGCTTTCATTCAGTGTTGCATCCACCATTTCAGCCATTAGCGCATCGAATATGTCATCCTGATCTGCTTGCAGGTCAAGTTTCAGCAGCCAATAAACATCTTCGGTCATGAATTACTCCGTTCAGGTTGGTCGAGCCAACTTATGCCCGGCCAAGTGGTTTGGCCGGGCTGGGACGGTCCCGTAGTTGACACTACGGGACCGCCAATTTCAAAACGGGACTAACCGTCTTTCTGGTCGTAGGCCGTGCCCCAACCCCAGGCGCCCGAGCCAAACCCGCGCGCCACGACGCGTTCGCGGTAGATGGCCGAAACCACGTCGCCATCACCGGCGAGCAGGGCCTTGGTGGAACACATCTCGGCGCAGATGGGCAGTTTGCCCTCGGCGATCCGATTGCGACCGTATTTGGCGAACTCTGCGGTCGAGTGCGTTTCCTCGGGACCACCGGCGCAGAAGGTACATTTGTCCATCTTGCCGCGCGATCCAAAGTTTCCGGCCTGCGGATACTGCGGCGCGCCGAAGGGGCACGCATAGAAGCAATAGCCGCAACCGATGCACAGGTCCTTGGAGTGCAGGACGACGCCTTCTTCGTTCTGATAGAAGCAGTCGACCGGGCACACCGCCATGCAAGGCGCATCCGAGCAATGCATGCAGGCCACCGAGATTGAGCGTTCGCCCGGGTTGCCGTCATTGATCGTCACCACCCTGCGGCGGTTGATGCCCCATGGGACCTCGTGCTCGTTCTTGCACGCGGTGACGCAGGCGTTGCACTCGATGCAGCGTTCAGCGTCGCAGAGAAACTTTGCTCTAGCCATAAATCGTCCTCCTTACGCTGCCGAGATTTTGCAGAGAGTACATTTCGTCTCCTGCATCTGGGTCACTGAATCGTAGCCATAGGTCTGGGCGGTGTTGGAGCTTTCACCCAGCACGTAGGGATCAGCGCCAGCGGGGTATTTGTCCCGCAAGTCCTGTCCCTGGAAATGGCCGCCGAAATGGAATGGCATGAAGGCCACGCCGGCACCGACCCTGTTGGTCAGCATCGCCATCACCTTGACTTTGCCGCCCTCGGGACCTTCGACCCAGACCTGAGACCCATCACGAATACCAAGGTTGTTGGCATCGCGCGGGTTGATCTCGACGAACATGTCCTGTTGCAGTTCGGCCAGCCACGGGTTCGATCGGCTTTCCTCGCCGCCACCCTCATATTCGACCAGACGACCAGACGTCAGGATTAGCGGGTAATCCTTTGAAAAATCGTTCTTCTGGATCGAAGCGTAAAGGGTAGGCAGGCGATAGGCCTGACGGTCTTCGTAGGTCGGATAATCCTCCACCAGATCGCGCCGGTTGGTATACAGCGGCTCGCGATGCAGTGGGATCGGATCCGGGAAGGTCCAGACGACCGCACGGGCTTTGGCGTTCCCGAAGGGCGCACAACCATGCTCGATCGCGACCCGTTGGATGCCGCCGCTAAGGTCGGTTTTCCAGTTGGTCTTCGGACCCGCAACGGCGTCGATTGCTGCGCGTTCCTCATCCGTCAGATCGCCATCCCAGCCAAGATCCATCAGCATCTGCATCGTGAATTCGGGATATCCATCCTGAATTTCCGACCCAACGCTATAGACCCCTTCGGCCAGCAGGTTGTCGCCATCGCGTTCCACCCCGAAACGGGCGCGGAAGGTCAGGCCACCCTCGGCCACCGGTTTGGACATGTCATAGAGGTTTGGAGTCCCCGTATGACCCATCTCGGCCGTGCCCCAGCAGGGCCATGGCAGACCATAGTATTCGCCGTCGTTTGGTCCGCCAACAGCCTGCAGCGTCGTTCTGTCGAACGTGTGCTGGTTGGCCATATGGCTTTTCAGACGTTCCGGCGACTGACCGGTATAGCCGATGGTCCAGAGGCCCGAGTTGAACTCACGCGTGATGCTTTCAACATTCGGGGTTTCGGCGTCTTCCATTTCGATATTGCGGAAGAACCGGTCCGCCCAGCCGAACTTGTTGGCAAACTTGGCCATAATGACCTCATCCGGCAAGCTTTCGAACAGCGGATCAACCACCTTGTCGCGCCACTGCAGCGAGCGGTTCGAGGCCGTGACCGAGCCACGGGTTTCGAACTGCGTACAGGCAGGCAAAAGGTAAACGCCATCGGTGCGGTCATGCAGAACGGCCGAGACGGTGGGGTACGGGTCGATCACGACCAGCATGTCCAGCTTCTCCATCGCCGTCTTCATTTCCGGCCCACGCGTTTGTGAGTTCGGCGCGTGACCCCACAAGACCATGGCGCGGACGTTGTTGTCCTGATCCATATTTGCCGGGTCTTCCAGAACACCATCGATCCAGCGAGAGACAGGGATGCCGCGCTCGTTCTGAAGCGGTTTATCCTTGCCTTCCTTGTCCTTGATCGTGGCGAACTGACCTGCCAGCCATTCGGGTTCTTCACCCCAGACACGTGCCCAGTGGCCCCATGCACCTGCGGACAGGCCGTAATAGCCGGGCAGGGTATGAGACAGAACACCAAGGTCCGTCGCGCCCTGCACATTGTCATGACCGCGGAAGATGTTGGTGCCACCACCCGAGGTGCCCATGTTGCCAAGCGCAAGCTGCAGCACGCAGTAGGCGCGGGTGTTGTTGTTGCCGTTGGTGTGCTGGGTGCCACCCATACACCAAACGACTGTGCCGGGCCGGTTGTTGGCCATGGTGCGGGCAACGCGCTTGAGCTGCGAACCGGGCGTACCGGTGACGCGCTCGACCTCTTCCGGGTTCCACTTGGCAACCTCTTCCTGGATTTGGTCCATGCCCCAGACACGGGTGCGGATGAACTCTTTGTCCTCCCAGCCGTTGTCGAAGATGTGCCACAGGATGCCCCAGATTAGCGCAACGTCTGTGCCGGGGCGGAAGCGGACATATTCATCTGCATGGGCCGCGGTGCGCGTAAACCGCGGGTCGCAGACAATCAGCGGTGCGTTGTTCTGCTCTTTCGCGCGCAATATATGCAGCAGCGAGACAGGGTGCGCTTCAGCCGGGTTACCGCCGATTATGAAGATCGCCTTACTGTTGTGCATGTCGTTATACGAATTGGTCATGGCGCCGTAGCCCCATGTATTCGCAACACCCGCAACAGTGGTCGAGTGGCAGATACGCGCCTGATGGTCCACGTTGTTCGTGCCCCAGTAGGCGGCGAACTTGCGGAACAGATAGGCCTGTTCGTTATTGTGCTTCGCGGAACCCAGCCAATAAACACTGTCTGGCCCCGACTCTTCGCGGATGCTCATCATGCCGTCGCCGATCTCGTTGATCGCCTCTTCCCAGCTGATGCGTTTCCACTCGCCACCTTCCTTTTTCATCGGGTATTTCAGGCGGCGCTCGCCATGGGCGTGCTCGCGAACCGAGGCCCCCTTGGCGCAGTGCGCACCCAGGTTGAACGGACTGTCCCAACCGGGTTCCTGCCCGATCCAGACGCCGTCCTGCACTTCGGCGACGACTGTACAGCCGACCGAACAATGGGTGCATACGGATTTGATGTTTTCAACGGCCTGATTGGCCGCTGTTTGGGCGCTGGCTGGCGTTACGGTTCCGCCCGTGGCGCTGATCGCGGCAAGGCCGCCGATCGTCAGGCCCGATCCACGCAGGAATGCGCGGCGATCGACGGTTTTCTCGCCGACCTGGGACAGGATACTTGTCCGCTGGGGGCGTCTCGCAACCCCGTTGGTCTTTTTCCTTAGCATTGTTTTCCTCCCTTGCGCGCCGTGTAAGCCACGGCTGGCTTGGTACTGCTGATGCCGACGTCAGGGCCAATCGCAACCGTCAGTCGGTTGGTGACATCGTCCGGTCGGTAAACCGGGCGCAGTCGAGGCGGCTTAGAAGCGCGCGCTGTCCAGGTAAGCGCGGGTGTGCGCTGTGTCCTGCATGCGGGTTTCGTCCGTGGGCAGCTCGGCTGCTTCGGCTTTTCCGCTTAGTGTGGCTGCGGCAACAGCAGCGGGCGCTGCGGTTCCGGCCAGTTTGAGGAAGTCGCGGCGCGAGGCGCCTTCTTCCTTGGTCTTGCTCATGGGCTTCTCCTTTCCCATTTGCGATTTAGCGCCAATTCGGGCGCTGGCGAGTTGCGGTGGTTCACACCGCCGTCATTCGGAAGGCCTCGCGTTCGATTTCCATAAACACCCGACCGGCTGTGCCGACCGAGGCATAGAGAACCGACGCTTCGGCTGCTTCCAAATCAGAATAGAAATGTGTGGCCCAGGGGCCGATATGTTTGTTCCAGAACGCCTTTTGATCCTCGACCGTGGCGGGTGCGCCAAAACGGCCAACGATCATGCCTGCCATCATTTCCATCAGCGAGGCAATGTTGTCTTCAGGCTCGAATACGTTCTGCGCTCTGGTGATCCCGCGAACGGCCATGTCATTGCGCAACTGCGCCAGAGGTTTCTCGTTCAAAAAACCGGTCAGGTAATAGCTGCCATAAGGCAGCAGCTCACCCCGGCCCAGTCCGATGAACAGCGCATTGAATTCCCGTTCCGCGGCGGCGGGTTTGGTGACTTTGGCCACCCGCGCCATGGCTTGAATGGCTCGACCCAGGTCTGTGCCATCCCCGGTCAGACCCGCGACCTGATCTAGCAGCATTTGATCTGGTGGGCCTGACAGAAGCAGACCCAGAAAATTGTAGAAATCCGCGCGCAGGCGATCTTCGGCCGAGACTTCCAGATTTTGCGCATTGCCTGCGGTCATTTCGTCATCCTTCGAATTCAAATTTCATGCGGCGCGGGGCAACCTGCGGCGCTGTCTCGTCCACCTCATCGGTAAATGCCACGGCCACCTGGGCAGGGGCTGGGGTTGGAACCACTTCCGGTTCCTCTTCGGCTGCCAGGGTTTCACCTTCATCCTCCAAGGGTTCGATTTCAGGGGCATCCTCTTCGGCCTCTGCAGCCAATGCTTCGATGTGGCTCAGCATTCCTTTGCCAACTTGATAGGCGGTCTGGATGTTCTCGATCACACAGGCCGCGTCGGTATAGTCCTCGCCATAGTCGACAAGCCCGTCCACATTCGCCAGTACCGGATTCAGCCGCCACAGCCGCCGCAAAGCACGGCGGCGCAACCGGTCAGGGACGGCCTTTGCCATAAACCCCGAGACATCATCCCCAGCCTGCAACTGATCGGGGTCGGGCAAGTTGAACTGTGCCAAAATCTCGGCGTCGCTCTTTTCTTCCAACTCGGCTTGTTGCGTGGCGATGACCTGTTCTTCACTCGCGATGACCTCGGCCTCGGCTTCGGCCTGAACGGCAGCTTTGCGGCGGGACCAGAAATCGCGAGCTTGGGTCATTGCAACAGCCTACGCGGTGCGCGGTATACGTCCGAGGTCTGCCGGATACGCGCATCCCCCTTGCCGTCCTCTACAAGGTCCGTCCGTTTCTTGTCGCGGCGGCGTTTAACGAAAACCTCATCACGGTGGTGTTCCAGCGCGAAATCCCGAACCCAGGCAACCAGCCCTTCAGTCATCGGGATTTTTTCGACAATCTCTTCGCCGGTATCTGCATAATCCTGCCCTTCGAACGGGGACGCCGTGACCAGCACCGCATCCATCGGGCGTTCGCCATCCAGCGCATCGCGAAGAACAAGGTAGATCGAAGGTTGTCCGTCGGACAGGTTGACCATGTATGCCTCAGTTTCATCAGCCCAAAGCGTCAGGGGAAGGGTGGCAGCGTGGTACTCCACGGCTTCACCCTCGCGTCGCATCTCAAGCCAATCCGCTGGCCCGGCACCGGGCAGCACAGCAACGGCGCGCCAGTTCCATTTCGCCCAGCGGGTAACACCGGGTGTTTTGCGCACGACGACGCCGATTGGCATTTCAATCTGGCTTGCGGCCTTGGCCACTTAGTCCTCCCCGGAAGGCTCTCCCCTGCCTTCCCCTGGGTCTACTATGGTACACAAAGCAACCATGTGCCAAGTCTGAATTGCTGGGCTAATGATCTGATCACCGATTGTTTACGAACCCGAGAGGCATTGAAGACCCGGCCATACCGAAAGATTTGCCATGGGGCATTGCCACTTTTCCAAGACACCCTAAGCTGAAACCAAGATGGGGAGGGGATGCCATGGGCACAAAACTAATACTATGCGATTGCGCCGGAACGCAGGATCTGGAGGCCGAGAAAATCGCATCCGCTTGTGGGATCGCTTGCTCAAAGGTTCATACGGCCCTGTGTACGGCTGAGTTGGAGACTGCTGTATCCCTGATGCAGGACGGGGATACGGTGATTGCCTGCGGGCAGGAGCAAGATGTGTTCCGGGACCTTGCAGACGAATTGAAAATAGACATGCCGGGGTTTGTCGACTTGCGTGACCGCGCCGGTTGGTCAGAGCAGAGCAGCGATGCGACCCCCAAGATGGCCGCTTTGGCGGCTGAGGCGTTGCTGCCTCAGCCCATCACGCCCAGCGTTGACGTCTTTAGCGAAGGCACCTGTTTCATTGTCGGGGCAGGTGAGGTGAGTTTTGATCTGGCGGCCCGGCTGTCGGACACTTTGGCGGTGACGGTGCTGGTGACCGATGACGCGTCGCCGGTTTCGCGGTCTTTTGACGTAGTGCGCGGCCAGCTTCGGTCGCTGAACGGCGCACTGGGCGGGTTCACATTGCGGCTGGACGCCTTGCAACAGCTAAAGCCGGGCGGCCGTGGGGTGTTTACCTGGACCGAGGCTCGTGATGGGGCGCACTCGGCCTGCGATATCATCATCGACCTGACCGGCGGCACTGCGTTCGTGCAGGCCCCGGCCAAGCGCGAAGGCTATTTGCGCGCAGATCCCAAGGACCCGCTTGCCGTGGAACGGTTGGCCTATGAGGCGGTGCAACTGGTTGGCACGTTTGAAAAGCCGCTTTACGTGCGGCTCGAGGAAACGCTGTGTGCCCATTCCCGTGCCGAGCAGGTCGCCTGTACCAACTGTCTGGATATTTGTCCGACGGGTGCGATCGTGCCGGCGAAGGAACATGTGTCCATTGACCCAATGGTCTGCGCCGGATGCGGGGAATGTGCGGCGGTGTGCCCATCGACCGCTATCACATACGAGGACCCGCCAGTTTCTGCCCTGTTGTCACGCATGCACATTCTGGCGCGGACCTATCGGCGGGCCGGGGGGACGTCGCCCCGTTTGTTGGTCCACGATGCCCACGGGGCTGAGATGATCCGGCTGGCCGCCCGGTTCGGGCGCGGCTTACCCGCAGATGTCATCCCGCTTGAGTTAAACGTGATTTCGGGGTTCGGCCACGCCGAAATGCTGGCCGCATTGGCGCATGGGTTCGCACGTGTCGATATCCTTGTGGCCCCAACCACCGAACGCGACGCGCTGGATCGCGAATTGGTTCTGGCGCAGGCAATTGCAGGACCGGATGGTTTGTCCTTGATTGATCAGGCCGACCCCGATGCGATGGCAGACCTGCTATATGCGCAGGATGTTCCGTCACCGCTGTCCGATCCGGTGCTGCCGCTGGGCAACCGCAGACAAATCGCGCGCTTGTCCGCACAGGCGTTGAATCCGCAGGCGGATACACCTTTATCATTACCCGAAAATGCTCCGTACGGGGCGGTGGCGGTGAATACGGACGCCTGTACATTGTGCCTCAGCTGCGTGTCGCTATGCCCGTCAGGTGCGTTGGCTGACAACCCGGACAAACCGCAGCTGAACTTTCAGCAGGACGCCTGTTTGCAATGTGGCTTGTGCAAGGGCGTTTGCCCCGAGGATGCGATTACCCTTGTCCCGCAACTGGACCTGAGCGACGCAGCCTTGTCTCAGCAGGTGCTGAATGAGGAAGAACCCTTTGCCTGCGTTGAATGCGGTGCGTTGTTCGGCGTGAAATCTACGGTCGAACGGATCATGGAAAAGCTGTCTGGCACGCATCCGATGTTTGCCACCTCGGACAAGGCACGGATGATCCAGATGTGCGACAATTGCCGGGTGAACGCGCAGTTTCAACAATCAGACAATCCGTTCCAGTCCAACCCAAGACCCAAGGTTGTCACGACCGAGGATTATTTCTCAAAGCGAAAGGATCACTGAAGCTGTAGCGGCGCGCCTAAATCAGCAGCCTGGATGGCTGAGACAAACGCCAGAATGGCCTCCAGCTCTTCCAGCGTCATCTCGACCGGGTAAATGGGCGAGGGGCGTTCTGGGTCAAACGGCGGTGTTAGCCCGTCAATTTGTGTGAAGGCGGGATGGGGGTTGAGGGCAAAGAACGCCTCAAACCGTTCAGACCAGTCCGGCATGGCGCGCAATACCGCGAATGATGGGGTTGAGCCCAGACCGTTCATCCGGTTCTGCGGCCCAATCACATGACACCGGCCGCAATGGGTCATCGACAGTTCCGCGCCCCGGGCAGCGTCGCCTTCGATCACGGTTTCCTGCTGGGTTGCCGTTACTTCGAAACTCGCAGAGAAGGGTGCCCCTTGGTCAGGGACAAAGCTTTCGACCGTATTCTTGCCGATATCGGACAGCAGCCAGTCGCGGAACCGTTCGTGCCGGGCGTTGTCTTCGATCCGTAGATGGTACACCACACCGCCGCGTGCAAAGACTGGATCGCCCGGCGGGGATGTTTGCAGCACCAAAATGCCCCCGTCATCCGCAATAACGCGTATCCCGGTCTTGAGAGAGAAGCGAGGAAGGATATGTTGCAGCAGACCTGAGTCTGTTACTTCCGTCGGGGCGGCAAGGCCAATGGCCTCCTGCGACCAAGAGGGACTGGCAGAGAGCGACAGGCTCAGGCACAAAAGGACAACGCGCATGGCCCAACCTAACGGTCTGGTCCCGATTGCGTCAAATGAACTGAATGAGACGGAGACACATGCAATGAAACGCAACCTCATCGTGGGTGGAATTAAAGGGGTAATGGCATGAGTGTTCGTGATGCGGTTCTGGCAAACCTGAAAAAGATCACTGACCCTGTATCGGGGCAGGATATCGTCAGCGCCGGAGTGGTGCGCGCGCTGAATGTCGAAGGTGACACCGTTCGGTTCGTACTTGAGATTGATCCGAAACAGGCCGAGCGAATGGAGCCCGTTCGTGCCGCCGCCGAGCAGGCCGCAAAGTTGGCAGACGGTGTGGCCAATGTGTCTGCTCTGCTGACCGCGCATTCGGAAAAGGCTCCGCCAGATCTGAAACCGAAACCCAAGCCATCGCAAACCGGCCCGCAGGCCGTACCGGGGGTGGATCGAATAATCGCCATTGCCTCGGGTAAGGGCGGAGTAGGCAAATCCACCGTGTCTGCCAACCTTGCCTGTGCGCTGGCGGCCGAGGGTCGTCGTGTCGGTCTATTGGACGCTGATGTTTATGGCCCGTCGCAGCCCCGGATGCTGGGTGTCTCGGGCCGTCCGGCCAGCCCCGATGGCAAGACGATCCTGCCGCTGCGCAATCACGGCGTCACCATGATGTCGATGGGTCTGATGACCAATGAAGGGCAAGCGGTTGTCTGGCGCGGCCCAATGCTGATGGGCGCGCTGCAACAGATGATGAGCCAGGTTCAGTGGGGCGCTTTGGACGTGCTGATCGTGGACTTGCCGCCAGGCACCGGTGACGTGCAACTGACGCTGAGCCAAAAGTTCAAGGTGGACGGTGCCATTGTTGTATCTACCCCGCAGGACGTGGCCTTGATCGATGCCCGCAAAGGGATCGACATGTTCAACCAGCTCAAGACTCCTATCGTCGGCATGATCGAAAACATGTCGACCCATATCTGCTCCAACTGCGGGCATGAGGAACACGTGTTTGGCCACGGCGGTGTGAAATCTGAGGCCGAAGCGCTGGGTGTTCCGCTGCTGGGTGAAATCCCCCTGCATCTGGATATCCGGGTCGCTGCGGACGGGGGCGCGCCCATCGTGATCAGCAAACCCGACAGCCCGCAGGCTGAGGCATTCCGCAAAGTCGCCCGCGATATGATCGCCAAGGGTAACGCATGAACCAACCGGTCTTTCCGCCATTGCTGACGGGCCATCCTGTGCAGGGCGGGGAAGACCCGTTCGACCGCGCCCAAGCCATGGCCGCGCTGGGCTGCGACGCGGGGACGGTGGTTTACAACATTCAGGCCGACCGCTTGCGCGTTGCCATCGTTTTTGCGCCCGAGGTGCCTTTGCAGGACGCTATGGCGATGCTGCCTTTGTGCGCCGTGGGGTTTCAGAACGCTCTGGGCGCGCTGGCTCCGCCCGAGGTTGCCGTGCATTTGGGCTGGGATGGACTGATTTGCGTGAACGGGGCGAAGTGTGGAATGTTCCGCACCGCCGCCTCAGGCCGCGATCCCGGGCAAGAACCCGATTGGCTGGTGGTCAATTGGGAACTGGCGTTGCTGCAAACCGGGGATGATCCGGGGAAAACGCCGGATGTCACCGCACTGCATGACGAAGGGTGCGCCGATGTCTCAGCAGCACAACTGGTTGAAAGCTGGTCGCGGCATATGCTGACCTGGCTCAATCGCTGGCAAGAGGACGGCAACGCCCCTTTGCACGGCGAATGGATGGGGCTGCTGCGCGGCGTCGGAGAGCCCTACGGAGAGACGGGCGTGTTTCTGGGCACCGATGAGCGGTTCGGTATGCTGATCCGTGACGGCGATGAAACACGTTTACGCCCGCTGACCGAACTGTTGGAGAACCGATGATGAAACTGGCCCGTGCGATCCATTTCGATGAAAGCGATATGAACGTGTTCCATTCACCGGCGCGGACGGGGGAATGGTGCATATCAGGCGGGTTTGAATTCTCGAACTGGGGTGAGGCCGATCTGGAAGGTAAGGCGCGGCAGGCGTTTTCAAACGGTTGGTTGGGCGTCGAAACCTTTGGGCGCGTGACATTTGTTGCCGTGACCCAGATCGAACAGGCCGAGTTGGACCAGATCGTGCAAACTCTGGCCGAGCATTTTGTGCAATTCTACGGTGCGCCTTCAGTCGAAGCGGCCTTGGGTGTGGCACAGGCCGAAATCGTCCATATGAGTGAGCTTTGCGAAGAACACGCCCCGAACACGCTGTTGACGGTAGCGCGTGAGTTGTCCGACACGGGTGTGCACGAAGCGTTCCGAATAATAACCCCACAGGAAACACAGCTTGAGGCGCTGGCCGTTCACGGCTCGCTTGATGAATGAAGCTTACAGCAGGTCCGCGAAGCCGCCGAACTGACCGCGTTTGAAGATCAGCCCTTTGCCCGTGCGATACATCACCTGTTCAACCTCACCAACCAGGATCAGGTGATCCCCGGCCTCGTGCTTGGCATGTAATTGGCAATCGAACCGGGCCAGACACTGGTTCAGTTGCGGTCTGCCTTTGTGATCCGTATCCCATTCCACGTGCGAGAAATCCAACCCATCACGCGCGAACTGCAGTGCCTGATCCTGCTGTTCCTGTGCCATCACGTGAATGGAATAGTGTTGGCAGGCATTAAAGGAATTGAACCGAAACGAGTCTTTTGCCAGGCACCACAGCACCAACGGTGGGTCCAGCGAGACCGATGAGAACGAGTTGACGGTTATCGCACGCGGTCCGTTTTCGGTGTTCGTCGTGATGACGGTGACACCTGTGCCGAAACACCCCAGCGCTTCGCGAAAAGCGGTACTTTGGTCAGGAGTTGGGGTGAAGGTCTTTTCAGTCATTGTCCGCTCGTGCAGTGGCCGCGCATCAGGTGCCACGGTCTGCCGGAATTGTCCATGAAAAGCTGAATCTTGAGCGAATATTTTGACGTTCAGTTCAAATCTTCCAGCAGGCGGCCATGCTGACGGGTTGCCTCGATGACTGCGCCAAAGGTTGTCATGCCACGGGCTTGCAGCATCGGCAGCATCTTGACCAGTGCTTGCGCTGTGGCGACAGCGTCGCCAAGGGCGGTGTGGCGCAGGTCGTGCGGAATGGCAATCTCTAACCTGTCACACAACGCATCCAGGGTGTGCTTGTCGCTGGCGCCGAACAGAACGGCAGATAGCAAAACAGTGTCGAGGATGGGGTGATCCCAGTCGACATCCATGCGTTTTGCATGGCGCCGCAGAAAGGCCATGTCGAAAGGCGCGTTATGGGCCACGATCACCGCATCCCGCGCGAATTGGTGGAACGTGCGCCCCGCCGCAGCAATATCCGGTGCGCCCTGAACCATGTGGTCGCTGATATGATGAACTTTGGTCGAAGCCGGCGGGATCGGCATGCCAGGATCAACCAACATATCAAACCGCTCGCCCTGAACGATGCGTCCATTCACAACCCTGACCGCGCCGATCTGTACGATTTCGTCCTTGTGCGGCAGTAGTCCCGTGGTTTCGGTGTCAAACACCACAAAACACAGATCGCGAAGAGCGAGAGATTCGAACTCGCCCGCGACCGCGCTGTTCAGCAAGTCAAAGTCGTATACCAGTGGGCGCGCAGCCTCGGGTGCGATATTAGCGGCGCTTTCGTCGAATATCAGCAGATAGCCGGGCGCGTCGCCCAGCGGCTTCATGCGGGCGGAATAGGTTTGCGCGCCGTCGATGCTGGTCAGGGTGCAATCGACCTCAAGCCCGGATTTTGACAGTTTCTCGTAGGCTTGTTGCAGTGGCACGGGCTGTAGGTATTCGTAAAGCGAGGCGTTCAAGCGGGGATGGGCGATTTGGGCCAGCACTCCGGCGGCCTGCCCATCGTACAGCACGATTTTGTGGGTGGGGCTGGCCAGCACCATCGCCACCGGAATCTCGGTCAGCAGGGCCGTCAGTCTTTGTTTTTCAGCAGACAGATGCGCAGTCTCAGCAGCCACGGCCTGAGCCACATCCATGGTCTTGCCTGACAGCTGATCCGCCAGCCCGGCGGCCGCTGGGGCAAGGTCGCCCAGATAACGCGCGGCCTGCATGTCCATATCCGTGCTGACGCCCGCATGTGCGCGGGCGCGCAGCTGGGCCGATAGACGTTCGATGGGCTTTGCCACGTTGTCGTCAAACAGCAGCCAGACGGCAATGATCAAGGCGATGAAGCCGAAACCCATAAGGATTTCAGCCAGGATAAAAGCACTTGCTAACGCAGGATCAGCGACACGCAGATAGCTTACCCAAAGTGCCACAGAGCTAACGGCCAGCGCGCCCACTGCCATCAAGCAGAAGAACAGAAAAATTCGGACGCGCAGGCTAAGCCGGGTCAGCATGTTACACTCCGCAGGTGGCCTCGACGATGGGGTCCTCGGCGTTGACGGTCAGCCAGTCGGCATTGAGCAATTGGCCGTCGTCACCGAACTCGGCTCCATCGGCCAGGCTGGCACGGCTGTTGGTGGCGCAGTCGACGGCCACCGGCAGTTTCGAGATCGGGGACCAGCGACCAAAGAAATACATGTCCACAAGGCGTTGATCCGGCACCTGCTCGTTGGTGCGGACCGAGGCGGTGTCGATCGCGGCAAAGCGATTGACGAACGGCACGGCATAGGTCCACGGGCGATAAAAGGCCCGGCTTTCGACCTCTTGCACGATTTCCATTTCTTCCGGCAGCGTTTCAGTGGTTCGGTCGTACCAGGAATACTCGCTGGCGATGGTCATGCCGATCATACCCAACCCAGCCGCGACCGGAGCGGCCCAGCGGGGCAGGCGGCCACCCGTCAGTTTGTTCACTCCCATCACCACACCTGCAAAGGCGATCCCTGCAAAGATGGTGCCGATCAGTTCCAGAAACATGTTCTTCTCCTGGTTTAACGCTTTTGCGCCCGTTTGGGTCTGCCTAGTTCAGCATACCTTTGCCATGGCCCACCGCCGACTGCATTGTTTTTACGACGACAAAGGCGTCTCGCAGATGACTTCGCTCAAAGTCAGACAAAGTCGATGGTGGAAGATAGTTGTCGGGGTTTTTGCCGGATTTGACCAGCCTCACCTGATGTTCCAGCCGTGTTTCAGCGATCAAGTCATAGGCGTCCAGAATATCCCGCGCGCCCGAAGGGCTAAGAACCTGGGCCGCTTCGGCGGCTTTCAAGCGGGCGCGGGTGTTGGCCTCGGGCAACTGACCCTGAAGGCTGTAGATGCGGGCCAGATCAACCACCGGCACAACGCCGTTATGTTTCAGATCAAGCGTATTGCGATGTTCGCCCGAACGGATGGTGGCAAAACCTCGTAACAGGCCGAGCGGGGGCGTGTGCTTTAATGAATTGGAAATCATGTGCGCCACGAAGATCGAATTCGCGTTGGCTGCAGCCAGTGTGTCGGCTTGCAGATCCTCGAACAGTTCGAACGCGCCGCCGATGGGGCGCAGGTCGAACATGACCGAGGCCAGCATTTGCGCCTCGGGGTTCGGTTTGGCGATCCAGCCGTTGAAATAATCCCGCCATACCCGCACCGGCTGACACCAGCGGGGGTTAGTCGCCATCATGTCGCCCGGGCAATAGAAATACCCGCAAGTGTCCAACCCGTCCGAAACAAATTTTGCCAGATCGCTGAAATAGGCCATTTCGCCGTCAGACACGTTGTCGTCCAGCATCAGGCAATTGTCCTGATCCGATACGCCGGTCTGCTCTTGCCGCCCTTGCGAACCACAGGCTAGCCACAAATAAGGCACGGGCGGCGGGCCCAATTTCTTTTCTGCCAGCGCCAGCAGACGGCGGGTCACAGTATCGGCGATGTCGGTGATCAGACGGGTAACGATCTCATGCCGGTTACCGCTGGCCACCAGCTGCACCAGAAGTTGAGGAATTTCAGCCGTGACCAGTGCCATTTCACCCGCAGAGTTGGCATGAGCGATCCGCCGAACCAGTTCGGCCGAGTTTACGGCCTGATAGTGGGTCAGATCGGTCTGCGTGACGATACCGACCAGCTTGCCGCCTTCACAGATCGGGATATGGCCGATCCCGCGCTCCATCATCACATGCAACACGTCCGATCCGATATCGGAGGGTGAAAGAGTGACGGGATCAGGTGTCATGATCGCTGAAACGGGCGTTGTTTCGGGCATGTTGTCCGCCACGTATTTTCCGGCTACGTCCCGCAGCGTTGCGATGCCCAGCAGCGTGTCGTCGTGGGTCACGCACAGAGACGAGATATGGCGATCGCGCATCACCCGCGCGGCTTTTTGAACTTGCATGTCCGGAGGACAGGTGGCCGGGTTGTGGGCCATCAAAACGTCAATCGCGCTGGTCGCCAAGCTTTGCGGACCGGCACGTTCCCCGCGCGTACGGTTGAAGAAGTTGGCGACAACATCATGGCCGTCGATCAGCCCGCGCACCACGTTGGGGGGCAGAACCATCAGAACGGACGGCGTATGCGTATGTGCATGGGTTGCAGCTTTGCCGTCCTTCAGAAGACCACGTTCCCCAAAGGAATTGCGCAGTCCCAGATGCGAAACGACAGCGCCGTTTTCATCCGTGATCTCAACCTGTCCTTCATAGATCACAAATATGCCGGGTAGAGTGTTGCCCAGCTCATACACGGGAAACCCTTCATCGACCTCCCACACCTCGATCTGGTTGGCCAGATCGTCCAGCGTGTCAGGCGGCAAGGCGTCATAGGGGTGTACGGATTTCAGAAACCGGGTGATCTGGTCATGGGACAGGGGCATCAGACAATCCTGGGCTTCCATTTGAAAAATCCCGCCCGGTGGAATGCCGGGCGGGAACAGTAGGTCGAAAGACGCGGCACACGGGTGTTATCCATATGCCGCATCATGCTCATTTATTCTGAGCTGCGCCAGCGCCACGGGGAATGCGAACGCTTTCGACCAATTCCACGATCTCCTGCGGGGTCTCTTTGGTCATACCAGCGACCACGTAGGCGACACCGAAGTTGATCATCGCACCGATTGCACCGAACGAGGTCGACTTGATTGGACCCAGCAGCGGATCAGCATCGGTGAACGAGTTGGTGCCCGGAATGAACAGCCAGCCCTTGTGCAGGAAGATGTAGACCAGGGTCACGGTCAGACCAGCCAGCATACCAGCAACCGCGCCGGTGTTGTTGATGCGGGTCGAGAAGATCCCCATCATCAGCGCCGGGAAGATCGAGGCTGCCGCCAGACCGAAGGCCAAGGCCACAGTTTGCGCTGCAAAGCCCGGTGGGTTCAGACCCAGATAGGTTGCAACAACGATGGCCACGGCCATTGCGATCCGCGCCGCCATAAGCTCTCCTTTTTCCGAGATCTGCGGGTTGATCGCGCCTTTGACAAGGTCGTGGGACACAGCCGACGAGATCGCCAGCAACAGACCCGCAGCGGTCGACAGAGCAGCTGCAAGACCACCGGCAGCGACCAGACCGATCACCCAACCTGGCAGGTTGGCGATCTCGGGGTTGGCCAAAACCAGGATGTCGCGGTTGAACTTGGTCAACTCGTTACCAACCCAGCCTTTTTCTTCGGCAAGCACCTGCATGTCTGCATTTTGATCGTTGTAGTACTGGATTTTGCCGTCGCCGTTCTTGTCTTCCCAATCCAGCAGCCCGGTTTTCTGCCATGTCTGCATCCAGTCATAACGCGGATCCGTGTCGATTTCCTCGACCGAAACGGCACCACCTTCGATGCCACCATTGGGCCACATCATGTCGGTGATGTTCAGGCGGGCCATTGCGCCAACCGCAGGGGCGGTCAGATACAGCAGCGCGATGAAGACCAGCGTCCAGCCAGCCGACCAACGGGCGTCAGCCACGCGAGGCACGGTGAAGAAGCGCATGATCACGTGCGGCAGACCAGCAGTACCGATCATCAGCGACAGCGTGAACAACACCATGTTCAACGTGTTCGAATGGTGCGCTGTGTAGTCGGCAAAGCCCAGCTCGGTCACGATTGCGTCCAGCTTGGTCAGCAGAGGCTCACCACTGGCGGTATCACTGAAAAGACCCAGCGCCGGAATCGGCGTGCCGGTCAGCTGCAGCGAGATAAAGATTGCCGGGATGGTATAGGCTGTGATCAGCACGCAGTACTGAGCGACCTGAGTATAGGTCACACCCTTCATCCCGCCGAACACCGCGTAAGCAAACACGACACAGGCACCGATCAGCAGACCGGATGTGTTGGACACCTCGAGGAAGCGGCCAAAGGCCACGCCAACGCCGGTCATCTGACCGATTACGTAAGTCACAGAGGCCACGATCAGACAGATCACCGCAACGATACGTGCGGTCTGGCTGTAGAAGCGGTCGCCGATGAATTCCGATACTGTGTACTTGCCGAATTTACGCAAGTAAGGCGCAAGCAACAGTGCCAGCAGCACGTAGCCACCGGTCCACCCCATCAGGAAAGTTGAGTTGTCATAGCCGGTAAAGGCAATCAGACCCGCCATCGAGATGAACGAAGCCGCCGACATCCAGTCGGCCGCTGTTGCCATACCGTTGGTGACCGGGTGAACGCCGCGACCGGCGGCGTAAAATTCCGATGTGGAACCCGCCCGGGCCCAGATCGCGATGCCGATGTACAGCGCAAAGGACGCGCCGACAAACAGCAGGTTGATAGTAAACTGGTCCATGGGGTTTACTCCTCATCCACGCCGTATTCGGCGTCCAGCTTGTTCATGCGCCAGGCGTAGTTGAAGATCAGCACCAGAAAGACCAGGATTGATCCCTGCTGAGCGAACCAAAAGCCCAGATCGGTGCCGCCAACGGCGATACCGGACAGCAGCGGACGCAGCAAAATGCCGAATCCAAAAGACACCAGCGCCCAGATCACGAGGCTGATGTAGATGAGACGCAGGTTGGCCTGCCAATAGCCCTTGTCGGCCTCGGCAGCCTGCGCGGAGTTTGTTGATTGATCCGCCATTGCGGGTTCCTCCTTCGCTTCCTCGTTGGGCGGCCCGTGCCCAACTCCTCCAGTGACGTGGGCCGCTTCTCGATTGTGCCTGGCACCAGCATGATGTCAGGCAAGACTCCTCTGGTCCGCCAAGGCGGGTCCATTGAAGTATTCTCTTGTTGGATCAAAGCCTTGGGGGGCTTTTCTCCTCCCCTTAACTCATCGCGCCACCCACGATATCCTTGAGGTCGCTCGCGATGTCTTCGATCTTGCCCATTGCGTTGGTGCGTTGCAGAACGCCGTGGGTTTCATAATAGGTGATCAGCGGCGCGGTTTGGGCGTGATAGGCAGCAAGGCGCGAGGCAACAGTTTCGGCGTTGTCGTCGGCGCGGCGTTTGAACTCGGTATGGCCGCATTTGTCGCATTTGCCCTCGACCGCGGGGACCTTGAACGTGTCATGAAACCCTTCACCACAGCCTGCGCAGGTATAACGGCCCGAGATGCGGGTGACCATTTCGGCGTCCTCGACCTCAAGGCTGATTGCGGCGCTGATCTTCTGGCCGTTCTCCGACAGCAAACCGTCCAGCGCCTCGGCCTGCACGGTCGTGCGCGGGAAGCCGTCCAGAATGACGCCTTTGGCGCAGTCCTGTTCATCCAGCCGATCGCGCAAGATAGCGATGACGATCTCGTCGCTGACCAGATCGCCAGCTTCCATAACGGCCTTTGCAGCAAGTCCGGCCTCGGTCTCGGCGGCAACGGCGGCGCGCAACAGGTCGCCGGTGCTGAGTTGTATAAGCCCGAACGTGTCTTCGAGCATCCGCGCCTGCGTGCCCTTCCCGGCGCCCGGAGGGCCGAGAAGGATCAGAACGGCGGGGGTGGTGGTCGTGGCAGCGTCCATCACATCCTCACTTACTTGCGCGGTTTTCGATCAGATCTTCGACCACCGACGGATCGGCCAAGGTCGAAGTATCACCCAGCGAGCCAAAGTCGTTTTCGGCGATTTTGCGCAGGATACGGCGCATGATTTTGCCGGAACGGGTCTTGGGCAGGCCGGGGGCCCATTGGATCACATCGGGGCTGGCAATCGGGCCAATTTCTGTGCGAACCCAAGTGCGCAGCTCTTTCAGAAGCTCATCCGAAGGCTCGCGATCGTTCATCAGAGTGACATAGCAATAAATGCCTTGCCCTTTGATATCATGGGGATAACCGACAACAGCAGCTTCGGCCACGGCGGCGTGCGCCACCAGCGCGCTTTCTACCTCGGCCGTACCCATACGGTGGCCCGAGACGTTGATCACGTCATCGACGCGGCCAGTGATCCAGTAGTCGCCATCCTCATCCCGGCGGCAACCGTCGCCCGTGAAGTAATAGCCTTTGTAGTCGGCAAAATAGGTTTTCTCGAACCGCTCGTGATCGCCCCAGACGGTGCGCATCTGTCCGGGCCAGCTGTCTTTGATGCACAGCACACCCTCGACCCCGTTTCCCGTGATTTCGACACCCGATTGCGGGTCAAGAACGACAGGCTGAATTCCAAAGAACGGCTTCATCGCCGAGCCGGGCTTCATCGCATGTGCGCCGGGCAGGGGGGTCATCAGGTGACCGCCGGTTTCGGTCTGCCACCATGTGTCGACGATGGGGCAATTGCCCTGGCCGACAACCTCGTTATACCAGTTCCACGCTTCGGGGTTGATCGGTTCACCCACGGTGCCCAGCACTTTCAGATCGCTCAGATCGTGCTTTTCGACCCATTCGGTACCCTGACCCATCAATGCGCGGATCGCCGTGGGGGCGGTATAGAACTGGTTTACCTTGTGCTTGGCGCAGACTTCCCAAAAACGGCCAGCGTCGGGGTAGGTCGGCACGCCTTCGAACATCAGGGTCGTCGCACCATTGGCCAGCGGGCCATAGACGATATAGCTGTGGCCGGTGACCCAGCCTACGTCTGCGGTACACCAATAGATGTCGCCATCGTGGTAATCGAAGGTGATCTGATGCGTCATGGCTGCGTAGACCAGATAGCCACCAGTGGTATGCACCACGCCTTTGGGCTGACCGGTTGATCCGGAAGTATACAGGATGAACAAAGGGTCTTCGGCGTTCATCTCGGCGGGCGCGCAATAGTCATCCGCTTCAAGCGCCATTTCGTTGTAATCGAAATCGCGGCCGTCAACCCATGTGGTCTGGCCGCCGGTGCGCTTGACCACCAGACATTTCACGGTGTCTTTACAGTGCAGCAGAGCGGCATCCGCATTGGACTTAAGAGGGGTCTTGCGACCGCCGCGCGGGGCCTCATCCGCCGTGATAACCACCTTGGCATCGCAGCCGTTGATCCGCGCTGCCAGCGCGTCGGGCGAAAAGCCCGCGAATACGATGGAATGGATCGCGCCAATACGCGCACAGGCCAGCATCGCATAGGCTGCCTCGGGGATCATCGGCAGATAGATCACCACCCGGTCACCTTTGCGAACGCCCAGAGATTCCAGAATATTGGCCATTCGGCAGGTGCGGCGGTGCAGCTCGGCATAGGTTATGTGCTGGGCGTCGTCGTTCGGGTCATCCGGCTCCCAGATGATCGCGGTCTGGTCGCCGCGTGTTTTCAGATGGCGATCCAGACAGTTGGCTGCCACATTCAGTGTGCCGTCGGCATACCAGTTTATTCCAACCGAGCCGAAATCATAGCTGACATCTTTGACTTGTGTATACGGTTTGATCCAATCTACTCGCTTGCCTTGCTCATCCCAGAACGCCACAGGATTTTCGATCGAGGCGTTGTACATCTGGGTGTATGCGTCGGCATCGACATGGGCGCGGGCAACGGTTTCTGCGGATGGCGGATAGACCTTGGCATCTGCTTGAGCAGCGGTTGTCATTCTGAGGCTCCTCCCTCTGGACTTTATTTCACTGGGCCAAATCTTGCCCGCGGAACGGGCGATGTCGACCCGTTTCCTCCCCACGTCAAATAATAAGCGAAACTGAAAACAATTAAATAAATTACCGATATCTTTAGATTTGTTTGTAAAGAAATTTTGTTAGTGTGCAAATAATAGTAAATAAAACCACTATGAATTTCAAAAAAATAAATAAAACCAAAATAGTAAGTGTCATGAAATTTTTGATTGGTGGATGCAGATGATCAACCGTAATTTTTGAATCTTGGATACACCTATTGGTTGTTAGCGCTGTCTTCTGGTGCTTGGTGAATTTGTCCGGGGTTGGCACACATCAATGTTGGCGCTAGCTTTGATCGCAAGCGCTTGGAGAAGAAGCGCAACAAAGGGAGAATTCATGATGAAAAAGATGTTGAGCGGCGCGGCCGTCGCCGCCTTGGGTGTTGCATTCGTCTCAGAGGCTGCTGCAACCGAATGGAATGCCTCGGTTTGGGGCAAGCGGCGCGCCTTTACTGAACATGTCGAAAAGTTGGCCGAACTGGTTGGCGAAAAGACGGGTGGCGAGTTCACCATCAACGTCAGCTACGGTGGCCTGTCAAAGCCCAAGGAAAATCTGGACGGCATTGAAATCGGTGCTTTTGAAATGGCTCAATTCTGCGCCGGGTATCACCGCGACAAGAACCGAGCGATCACCGTGCTTGAGCTGCCGTTTTTGGGCGTGAACAATCTTGACGAAGAAGTGGCTGTCAGCCACGCGGTCTACGATCACCCGGCCGTTAAGGATGAGATGGCGCAGTGGAACGCGCGCATCATCATGACCTCACCAATGCCGCAGTACAACCTGGTCGGCACCGGTGATCCGCGCGACGAATTGGCGGATTTTGACGGGATGCGTGTACGTGCCACTGGTGGCCTGGGGCAGGCGTTCGAGGCTGTGGGCGGTGTGCCAACCTCTGTCCCGGCAACAGAAGCGTTCAACGCGATGGAATCGGGTGTGGTCGACACGGTTGCCTTTGCCCAACACGCTCACCTGTCTTTCGGCACCATCAATGAAGCCGACTGGTGGACCGCGAACCTGAACCCCGGCACGGTCAACTGCCCGGTGGTGGTGAATATCGAAGCCTATGAAGCGCTGCCTGCGGAGCACAAGGAGGCGCTGAACAGTTCGATCGACGAGGCGATTGATCATTACCTTGCGAACTACGGCGGGCTGCTTGAGCAGTGGGATAGCGTTTTGTCTGAGAAGGGCGTTGAAAAAGTTGAGATCGACGATGCCGTTCTTGAAGAATTCCGTGCTAAGGCAGCCGATCCGATCCGTGAACAGTGGATTGCGGATATGTCAGCACAGGGTCTGCCAGCGCAGGACCTCTATGATCTGGTTCAAGCTACGCTGAAGCAACAGCGCGGCGGAAACTGAGTTCCTTTTCCGGGTGCCTGACCGGGCACCCGGACACTCATCAAAAAACAGGGGATCACCGGAATGGCAGGACAAGCCACGGTGCTTGAGGACGGCAGTCGGCTCAGTTGGCTGGATCGTCAGCTCTTGAGGTTAGAGCAGTTTTTGGCATTGATCAGCGGGCTTGCCGTCTTTGGCTTGATGGTGCTGGCGGTGGTTTCGGTCAGTGGCCGCAACGCGATTAACGCTCCTTTGCCCGGTTATGTGGACTGGATCGAACAGGCCATGCCGCTGATTGCCTTCCTTGGAATCTCATACGTACAGCGCGAAGGCGGTCATATTCGTATGGATATCGTAATCGCGCGTCTGCACGGGCGGGCGCTGTGGCTGTTCGAACTGATCTCGGTAGTTTTGATCCTTGTGCTTATGCTGGCACTGGTCTGGGGCAGTTGGTCCCATTTCGACCGCTCTTTTGATTTTGGCGCACCGCTCTGGAGCCGTGACAGTTCAATTGACATCGGCATTCCGCTTTGGCCTGCCAAGCTGCTGGCGCCAGTGGCGTTTTCGGTCCTGTGCGCGCGGCTGGTGTTGCAGGTCTGGGGATATGGGCGTGCTTTTGTGCTGGGGCTCGAACATCCGGTGGCCGTGCCGTTGATCCAGGATGCGGCGGCGCAGGCCGCTGCCGAGGCTGAGCAATTCGAAGGGCAGGACTAACGCATGGACACAATAGATATTGGTCTGTGGGTTACAGGTGGCCTGCTTGTATTGGTCGTCACGGGGATGCGGGTCGCCTTTGCCGCTGGGCTTGCCGGGTTGGTCGGGCTGGTGTGGATCTTCTGGGCCAAATTCGGATATGACCCCGACCGGTTTGGCAAAGCCTTAACAGTTGCCGTGAAAACGGCCGGGCAGGTGCCGCATTCCAAGGTGGCCGCCCATACGCTCAGCCTGATCCCAACCTTTATCCTGATCGGATACTTGGCCTATTACGCGGGCCTGACCAAGGCATTGTTTGAGGCGGCCAAACGCTGGGTGGCGTGGGTGCCGGGTGGGCTGGCAGTTTCGACCGTGTTCGCGACAGCCGGGTTTGCCGCCGTGTCGGGCGCGTCGGTCGCCACATCCGCGGTTTTCGCCCGCATCGCCATCCCCGAGATGCTGAAAGTCGGTTACAACAAGCAATTCGCTGCCGGAGTCGTTGCTGCCGGGGGTACGCTGGCCTCTCTGATCCCACCTTCGGCCATTCTTGTGATCTATGCCATCATCGTTGAACAGGACGTGGGTAAGCTACTGTTGGCCGGGTTCATCCCCGGGGCGTTTTCGGCAGTTATCTATGGCCTGCTTATTGTGGGAATAGCGGTGATTTTCAAATCCGTTGGACCTCCGGTCACGGGGTTTACATGGAAACAGCGCTTTGCGTCCTTGCCCGGTGCCTTGCCGATTGTGGCCGTGATCCTGATCATCATCTGCTTTGTCTATAACCCGTTCGGAGAAAAGGCCTGGGGCACGCCAACCGAGGGTGGTGCCATCGGCGCCTTCATTGTCTTCTGTTTTGCCCTGTTTCACGGCATGCGCTGGACCGAGCTGAAATCCGCGTTGCTTGAAACCGCCAAACTGACCGCGATGATCTTTTCGATCATCTGGGGCGTGCTGATCTACGTGCGGTTCCTTGGTTTCGCCGACCTGCCGGGCGAGTTTTCGGACTGGATCACCTCGCTTGAGATGTCGCCGATGCTGATCCTGATTTGCATCCTGCTGGCCTATGCGGTGTTGGGCATGTTCATGGATGCCATCGGAATGCTTCTGCTAACGCTACCGGTCGTGTACCCGGCCGTCATGGCTCTGAACGGTGGGGAAGCCGTCAGCGCCGCTGAAAGCGCCTTTGGCATGTCGGGGCCGATGTGTGCGATCTGGTTCGGTATTCTGGTTGTGAAAATGGCCGAATTCTGCCTGATCACGCCGCCGATTGGCCTGAACTGCTTTGTCGTCGCTGGCGTGCGCCCGGACCTGAGCGTTCAGGACGTCTTCAAAGGCGTGACACCGTTCTTCATCGCCGACGCGATTACCATCGCGTTGCTTGTGGCGTTCCCGGCCATCGTCCTCTTCCTGCCTTCACTAGCCGGATAGAAAAAGCCCCCGGTGATGAACCGGGGGCGAGGTAATGCCATTTGCGGGTTCTTTAGCTTGCCCGCATCAGCATTCCAAATAGATCGCGCGGATCGTCAGGATCGGCCAACATGTCCAAAGGTTCAAAAAAATCAGTGTCCTCGATAGCGGACTTGATGTAGCGGAGGGCCGAGAAATCCTCGATCGCAAAGCCGACGCTGTCGAACAGAGTGATTTGACGATCATCGCTGCGCCCTTTGGCCTGGCCGGTCATGACCTGCCACATTTCTGTCACCGGATGGGTGTCGTCCAGTGCCTGAATCTCGCCTTCGATACGGGTCTGCTCGGGGTATTCCACGAAGATTTCCGACCGCAACAGGATATCACGATGCAATTCGGTTTTGCCGGGACAGTCTCCGCCGATGGCGTTGATGTGAACGCCGGGGCCGACCATGTTGTCAGTCAGGATCGTGGCGTATTTCTTGTCGGCGGTGCAGGTCGTGATGATGTGTGCGCCTTCGATGGCCTCTTCGGCGGTTTTGCAGGGCACTACTGTCAGACCCTTGCCTTGAAGGTTCGCGGCACATTTCTTGGTGGCATTCGGATCGGTGTCATACAAACGAACCGTATCAATCCCGCACATGGCCTTGAAAGCCAGGCACTGGAACTCTGATTGCGCGCCGTTGCCGATCATGGCCATAACCGACGAAGACTTCGGCGCCAGATAGCTGCCCACAAGGGCCGAGGTCGCCGCCGTACGCAGTGCCGTCAGCATCGTCATCTCAGTCAGCAGGGTGGGGTAACCGGTGTAGACATCAGCCAGCAGGCCAAAAGCGGTCACGGTCTGCAGCCCTTCGGAGGTGTTCTTGGGGTGACCGTTCACGTATTTGAATCCGTAGGCCTCACCATCCGACGTGGGCATCAACTCGATCACGCCATGCGGCGAGTGGGCCGGGATGCGCGGGGTTTTGTCGAAGCTCTCCCAACGCTTGAAATCGGCTTCGATCTGGGCCGCGATTTGGGTGATCATCTTCTCAAGCCCGACGTGATGCACCAGACGCATCATGTTGTCGACGGATACAAAGGGCACAAGCGCCTTTTCAGATGGTTGCATTGGGGTCTCCTATCGACGGGACAGGTGGATGCCTGCAATCATGCAGCGCACGGATCCACCGGCAGTTTCAATTGTGGGAACCGACAGCGGCAGCGGCGTTGCGCTGGCTTCGATTTTTGCGAGTTGATCCGGGGTCAGGGCGGCAAGCGCCCGGCTCGACAGCGCCAAAACCAGGCCATCCCGACCGCTAAGTTCGATGGCGTTGCCCGCAAATTCGGCGATCTGTTCGTGGGTCAGGTCAATGACCGTGCGACCGGATTCTTCCAACCGGGCTTTTACGGTCGCGCGCCGTTCCGGATCGGTGATCATGTCCAGACAGATCAGCGCGTACTCGCTGCCGATGCCCATCAGAACATTGGTGTGATAGACATCTCGCCCTTCGGCATCATGTGCTTCGAACACAATAGGCTCATAATTGAAATGGGTGCAGAAACGCTCCAACAAAACGGGATCGGCACGGTTGGATTTGACTGTGTAAGCGACGCGGCCGACGTGGTCCAGAACCATTGCTCCGGTGCCTTCCAGCGCCAGTTTGTCCTGCTCAAGCCCGGAATAGTCAATCACGTCCTGAACACGGTATTCCTGTTTCAGCATCTCAATGACGTCCACGCGGCGTTCCCGCCTGCGCGACGGTACAAACATCGGATAGATCGCCACATGCCCGCCGGGATGGGTCGAGAACCAGTTGTTCGGAAATACGCTGTCGGGTGTGTCGAGGTCCCCGTGATCGTCGAAGACATGAACCTTTACACCTGCATCGCGCAGCAATGCGACCGCCTGGTCATGTTCATCGCGCGCCTGAGCAGATGTGGCTTCGGCCGAGCGGTTGGCCAATGTCTGAAACGCATTGTCGTCGCGCGTCTCAGGGTTAGAAGCAAACGCATGGGGCCGGATCATCACGACGGCAGGGGGAGCTTGCAGAGAGTGCATCAGAAGCTCCGTGTTGGGCGGTCAAAAATGCGGCGGCCCAACAATGAGGCGGCCAGATCGACCATCAGTTTTGCGGTACGGCCGCGTTCGTCCAGAAACGGGTTCAGCTCGACCAGGTCCAAAGAGCAGACATGGCCGCTCTCGTGCAGCAGCTCCATCACCAGATGCGCCTCGCGTTCGGTCGCGCCGCCGGGGACGGTGGTGCCGACGGCAGGGGCGATCGAGGGATCAAGAAAGTCGACATCCAGCGAGACATGCAGGATGCCATTCTCCGCCCGGACCCGATCAAGAAACGCGTTCAATGGGGCTTTGATTCCGTGTTCGTCAATGCTGCGCATATCGGCCAGCATGGCGTGATCTTCCTCAAGCCGTGCGCGCTCGGCAGGATCGACCGAGCGCAAGCCAATCATGCCCACGCGATCTGTTGGAACCGGGGCGGGTACGGTTGGGAAATTATCAAAACCCGCCTGGCCGGTGAAATAGGCGACAGGAGTACCGTGCAGGTTGCCGCTGCCAGTGCTGTCGGGGGTGTGAAAGTCGCTATGGGCATCCAGCCAAAGCACGAACAGAGGGCGTCCGATCTGCTGGGCATGGGCGGCCATCCCTGCAACGGTTCCCATCGACAGCGCGTGGTCGCCGCCCATAAAGATCGGCAGACCCTTGGGGGCAGTTTCCTGCGCCGCACGGCTTAGCGCGTTGGTCCAGCCGATAACCTCGGGCAGGGCGAACAGAAGTGTGTCCTCAGCCACATCCGTGCTGTCCGGCTGGACATCGCCAATGTCTGAAACCTGATGACCCAGATTGGCCAAAGCCTGATCCAGACCGGCCACTCGATAGGCGTCAGGCCCCATTCGGCAGCCCTGACGACGCTTGCCAGCGTCCATCGGGGCGCCGACCAATATAACGTGTTTGTTGTCCATATGTTTGTTTAGTTCCGCAGGGTGGGTTGCGAAAAGAGAGCAAAATGTTCAAAATGAAACCTCAATAAGCGAAATGAGAAATGACTATGGACGATTTGGACAGTAGGTTGCTGAATGCGCTGCACCGGGACGCGCGGGCCTCGCTGTCTGAACTGGCCGAGACGCTGGGCGTCACCCGCACCACGGTGCGCAGCCGCCTGCAGCGTCTGAAACAATCGGGTGAGATTGTGGGCTTTACCGTCCTGACCCGTTTGGATGTGGCGGAAAGCCCGGTGCGGGGCCTTATGATGCTTGAGATCGAAGGCCGCGGGACCGAACGCACGATGGCCAGAATCGCGGCCCTGCGCCAAGTGCGTGCCGTGCATACGACCAACGGCAGTTGGGATCTGATTGCCGAGATCGGCACCGAAACTTTGGCCGAACTGGACGAGGTCTTGTTTCAGATCCGGCGGATGGAGGGGATAACTCGGTCCGAGACCAATCTGTTGCTGTCCACGCGTAAAGGGCGGGTCTGATCCCTTGTAGTGCTTTGACGTTCAAGGAAATTGTGCCAAGGTTGCCCTGCGTCGCCGATCCACGCACAGGATCGTTGCAGTGCCTCAGAGCAGGGGGGAACCATGACCACGCAGGAGACAGACAAAGAGCTTTGGGCCGTTCGTCTGGCCGAGCGGGTCACCGGGTTCCTTGAAAAGCCCGCGGTCAGAATTGCGGTTCCGATCCTGGTGACGTTGATTGCACTGGTCGTACTGCACGAACTGTCCCAGCACGTGAAATGGACCGATGTTCAGGTGGATGTGGCAAATACATCCTGGAAACTGATGTTCATCGCCCTGTGCTGGACCTGTTTCAGCTTTTTGTCCTTGTCCATGTACGACGTGCTGGCCGTACAAAGCGTGGCGGACGGAGAGGTTCCCCTGACCGTAGCTGGCATGGCCGGAGCCAGTGGTTATGCCGTATCGAACTGCCTAGGCTTTTCCTACATTACCGGAACGGCGATCCGCTATCGCATCTACGCCTCGCTTGGGTTGGACCTAAGCCGGGTTGCCGGGGTCATCGCGACCTCTTGGATCGCGTTCTGGTCCGGGCTGGTGCTGTTGCTGGGCATACTGCTTACCCTGCATCCCGATGGTATTTCAAATGTTCTACCGATCAGCGACACGACTGAGACGATAATCGGTCTGTGCCTGTTGGCCGCGCTGGTGGCCTTGTTCCTCTGGCTCGCGCGTGGCGGGCGCAAGTTGGCCTATGGCGGATTTGGGTTCAACTTGCCTGGCGGCAAACTGGCAGGCTTGCTAACGCTGGCCGCGATCGGGGACCTGTTTGGCGCTTCGATGGTGCTTTATACCCTGATGCCCGATGACCTTGGGGTCGGCTACCCCTATTTCTTCACGATCTTTATTGGGGCTATTGCCGTTGGGATCGTAAGTCACGCGCCGGGCGGCATTGGCGCGTTCGAGGCGACATTGATCGCAGGTTTGGGTGCCTCTGGCCGGTCTGACGTAATCGCGGCCTTGCTGCTGTATCGTCTGGTCTACACATTTCTGCCTTTTGTCATTGCCAGCGTGTCGATTGCTGTGGCCTCGGCGCTGACGCATCGCCACCATATCAGTGGCGCGGCCACGTGGGTCTATCGCGCGATCCGGCCGATTGTGCCGATGGTTGCCGCAGGCGTGACGGCGGTTGCCGGGATCATCCTGTTGGTGTCCGGGGCCTTACCGTCCAGCAGTCAAAGCCTTGGTGTTTTGCGAGATTTTCTGCCTTTGTCCTTTGTCGAAGCCTCACATCTGGCAGGCAGTGCAATAGGTGTTCTTCTGATCCTGATTTCGCGCGGTTTGTTCCGCAAACTTTATCGTGCCTGGATCGTGGCGATGTTGCTGATGGTAGCCGGTTTCGTTGCCTCGTTGACCAAGGGGTTGGATACGCACGAGGCGATCGGCATGCTGGCCTCAATCGCGGTGCTGGCCACATTCCGGGGTGCGTTTTACCGAGTCAGCGGCGCGTCGATTTTTCGGCTGAACATCCCGTGGCTGGTCAGCGTAGTGGCCCTGTTGGCGGTCATTTTCTGGATCGGGCTGTTTGCCTATTCGCATGTCGAATACCAGAACGCCCTGTGGTGGGATTTCGCGTGGAGCGGCGACGCCTCACGGTTCCTGCGTTCCAGCTTGGTGGTAGCGGTCATACTCGGTGTGGTGGCTGTGAACTCACTCTTCGGGCGGGAAATCCCTGAACCGGTACGCACAGAAATACCGCCTGCCGTCGAACGGTTGGCATTGGAAAGCGAAGATACCGAAGCGCAGATTTCACTGACCGGTGACAAGCAGTTTCTGATCGCGCCCGATGAATCCGCGTTTCTTGCTTATGCCGACACCGGCAACGCTCTAATCACCAAGGGAGAGCCGGTTGGCGATGAAAAAGCCGGTCAACAACTGATCTGGCAGCTGCGCGAAATGGCGGATCGCGAGGGCAAGCTCTGTGCGTTTTACAGCGTTTCTACCAAATATCTGCCAACCTTTCTGGATCTGGGTCTGTCCATCTTGAAAATCGGTGAGGTCGCGCGGGTGCCGCTGCAAGATTTCTCGCTGGATGGCAAATCCCGCAAACGGTTCCGCCAGGCCAAGAACCGGGCCGAGCGTGAAGGGTATGTGTTCGAGATCATCCCAAAGGAAGAACTGACCCCGGTCCTGCCGGAGCTACGCAAAATTTCTGACGACTGGCTCGAGCATAAAGCGGGTGAGGAAAAGGGATTTGCCCTAGGCGGGTTCGACGATGACTACCTGTCCTATTTCGATTTTGCTGTGCTGCGAAATGGGGACACAGGCAAGATCGTGGCTTTTGCCAATCTGTTCCAAGGCGGCCATAAATCTGAACTGTCGCTGGATTTGATGCGCTACGAACCTGACGGCTCGAACTTCATTATGGACGCGCTGTTTGCCGAGATGATGTCATGGGGGGCAGAGCAGGGGTTCCACTGGTTCTCGCTGGGCGCGGCGCCGTTTTCGGGGATCGAGAACCGGCAACTGGCTTCGTTCTGGAACCGTGTCGGCGGGTTCGTCTATGAGCATGGCGAACAGTTTTATCACTTTGAAGGATTGCGATCCTTCAAGCAGAAGTTCGACCCGGAATGGAGCCCGAATTATCTGGCCAGCCCGGGCGGTTTTGCAGCGCCGCGCATCCTGTATGAAGTGAACATCCTGATTTCCGGCGGGCTGCGCGGATTGACCAAATAGCGATTAGTTGAGGCTTGCCCGCGTCGGGTCTTGTTGCAGCAGGTCGCCCCAATCGGTGCGGTATGCCATCTCGGCCAGCACGGTTTCAGGCAGGAATTCCTGATTTTGGCGAATCTGCCAGCCGCCACCCAGTCCCTTGTACACGGCAACCAGATTGCTTGAGACCTGTTGCCGCGCCTCGATCAGATTGGCCTGCGACCGCAGCAACGCGGTCTGAGTGTTCAGAATGCGGGAATAGTCGGCAATTCCATCGCGATATTGGTCCACCGCGATCTGGGCGGCCTTGCGCGACGCGGTGACGCTGTTTTCGTAAAAAACCACCTGCTTGCGCGATTGGGCATAGGCGACCATCGCGCTTTCCACCTCGGAATAGGCGGTTAGAACAGTGTTTTGGTAGTTGGCGATAAGTGCTTGATAAGCCGCGTCTTGCGCACGGACGTTGTTCTTGATCCGGCCGTAGTTCAGCACGTTCCAGACCACACCTGCATTGGCCAGACTGGTTGAGCTGGCTGCGGAAAACAAATCCCGCCCGCCCGAGGCTTGCAGGCCGATGGACCCTGACAGAATGAATTGCGGGTACAGATCAGCCATCGCAATGCCGACCTCGGCCGATTGCGTTGCCGCCGCCAACTCGGCCGCGCGGACATCGGGACGGCGACGCAGCAGCTCGGCCGGAACACCCACGGCAACATTCGACCGGGCTGAAGGGATGCGCCCCGAATTACCCAGCAGACTGGTCATTCGCGAGGGCGTTGCCCCCAGCAACACAGCCAGCGCATTTTTGGCTTGCTGCAAGTCGCTTTCAATCTCTGGGACCAGCGCCTTGGTGTTGTTCAGCAGGGCAGTGGATTCCTGCACGTCCAGCTCGGTCGTCACACCGTTGTCAAAGCGCAATTGCGTCAGATCAGCAGACGCCTGTTGCAGCTGAATGTTCTCACGCGCGACTGCCAGAGATTCCTGCAAAGCGCGGATGTTCACGTACAAGGCGGCGACGTCGCCGGTCAGCGTCACCAGGGCGTCGTCGTAATTCGCCACCTGCAGCGCCAGATTGGACCGCGCCGCCTGAACGCCGCGCCTTTGCTGACCCCAGACGTCCAGCTCCCATTGCGCATCGAACCCGACCTGAGATGTCGAAAACTCGGTATCTAAGGGGATGATCCGATTTACATCCGAAATCGGCCCAAGATTGTCACTGATTTGGCGCCGCTCGATTGATCCGCCGATGGCTTGCGATTGCGGATACAGCTCGCCGAACGCAATCCCCAACTGCGCGCGAGCCTGCAGGACACGGGCACCTGCCACCTGTAGATCAAGGTTTTGGGCATAAGCCTCGGCCACCAGTTTGTTCAGGATGGGGTCGTTAAACGTCTCCCACCATTTCACCACCGGCGCGCTGCGCGAGGTTAGGCCGCTGGGTCCGGCGCTGGGGCTGTTCACCTCGATCCATTCTTTCACGACCGGAGAGTTCGGGCGCACGAAATCCGGGCCAACTGGCGTGCAGCCGACCAGCAGGGCCGCGCATAGGGCGGTGCCGATCAATCTGCGGTGAAGTCTGGCCCGGGTCATGTCATGTGTCCTCAGATGTCCAGTGGTCGGATGAAGTTGGCGAAGGAATACAGGCGGATATTGATGCGGCGCAGGAATTCAAAGCTTTTGCCCTGACCGGTGTAGATGGCGACCGCCGCGTGGCCGCCGGCGGGAAATGTGTGACCGTCTGGGATGTCGACCGAGATCTGCACCGCGATGCGACCCGGTAGTTTTGGAAACTCAAAGCCGGGCAGGCGGCCCGAGGGCAGGTACTGACCCTGACGTGTGGCCCACCAGATTGCTTCGACCTTGCCTGTTAGAATCTCGCCGGGATAAAGGTCCAGCGCGACTTCTACCTCCTGACCGGGCTCGACAAATTTCAGGTTCTGCTGGCGATAGGTGGCCAGAATGTAAGGATTGTCCTTGGTCACGAAGCTGGCAATTGCACCTAGCCGGATATCGCCAACAACCAGACCGGGACGCGCCTGTTGCGAGACGATCATGCCGTCTTCGGGTGCATAGATCGTCGTGTTATCAAGAAAATACTGGGCTTTATCTAGCTGTGCCTGCGCCTGAAGGATGCCGGTATTGACCCCGTCAATCTGGGAATCCAGCGCCAGTTGGGCCTTTTCGAGATTGGCCTCGGCCTCTTTGACCTGTGCCTGATCCTCGGTGACCTGCTCATCCCAGCGATCCAGTTCGTCCTGCCTTGCGCCACCAGCAGGCACGAGGTTCTCGTACCGCGCCTGTTGGGTCAGCGCGTAGGCCAGCTGCGCATTTGCGCGCTCGATGGCCTCGGACGCCGCGATCACGTCCTGTTCCAGGATTTTGGCATTCTGCTCGGCTGCCACCAGCTGAGCGGTCGCCTCTTCAACTTCCAAAGCGAATACCGTGTCGTCAAAGCGATAGAGGGGATCGCCCTTTTTCACTTCGGTATTCGGCTCGACCAGCACCTCGGTCAGGATCGTCGGCTCAGTCAGTCGCGGCACGATTTGGATGGTCGAACGTACTACGTGGCTGTCGAGCGAAAACGGTTGAAAAAAGCGCAGTGCGACAAGGAAAATCAGCAGCAGATGCGCGCCGACCCAGAATGAAACGACACCCCAGGTGATGTTGAACTTCAGTAACTTCGCTTTGAAGAAAATGAACCAGACGAAAATGATGTAGAACAGCGTAATGCCGAGGGCGACAAACATATTCTGTGACTTCCTTTGGCCTTAGCTTTTCTGCGTCTCGTCAGGGTCTAGCGGATCGCTGTATTCTTCGTTCACCGTTCCGCCCAACCGCTTGATTTCCTTGCGGATCGCATCTTTTTCGTCATCGGGTGTGCGCCGAATGTCGACTGTGACGCCATCGTGGAAGGCCCACATAAAGGCATGCACCCACGGCACAACAGCCAGAAAACCCATCCACCCCATGATCTTGACGGCTTCGGCATGGGGGTGATTGCGTTTGATCGCGATCCGCCCCGGTAACCCCATGATGAACAGGATCAGCGCCATCACAGCCGCAAGAAGCAGGATCAATGCCACGAAAGTCAGGTAGTCATAGTAGCCAAGTGGCTGCCCCAATAGTCCCATGCTCGTGCCTCCTTTTGGGCAGGTTGTCCTATCCTCAGCCGTCGGTGCCCAGTTCGTCAATCAATTTGTAGCTGGTGGGTGGGTCTGCGCAGATTCCAGGCCCGCATTCCACCAGTGTCGAGACCGCATTCAGCGCCGCCAGCCCCAGCATGATAAAGAATGCGCTTTTGGCCAGTACGCTGCCACCAAAACGCGGCTGTTGGGTGTTTTCGGCGTATTGCCGGTCAAACAGCAGCATACAGGCCGTACCCAGCAAGATCAGGAAAAAGCAGATCGCGGACCAGGTATAATAGTGCAACCCCAGAACCGGTGACCCATAGTGACCTGTGCCCGGTACGATATGCAGCAGAATCTGGCGTACGGCGACGCTGCCGCCGAACAGCGCCGCAAGCAGCATGATCGCATAGTGCTGCGGCCGCGCTCCGTACAGCAGGTTCAGGCCTAGACCAACGCCCACGGCCACCAGTCCAACCCTTTGCAACAGGCACAGAGGGCAGGGCAGTTCATCGAGTTTAAGCTGGTAGAAATAGGCCAGCACCAACACCAGACTGACAGCCAGCATACCAAGAGCGTTGAGATTGCGTGAAAGTTCCGGTGTCATCGCGGCCCCCTTACAATTGGATCGTCAGTTGGCTGGTGGCATGGAATTTCAGCCAATACACACTCAACGCCAGCGTGAAAAAGAACAGCACATTGGCCGCTGTTGTCCGATTAAAGTAATTCAGTCCCATCGTGGCTGTAAGTAACGCAAATAAAAGCGCTATCATGGCTCGGTTCTCCCCTCCCGTGCGACGATTGCAATATGGGGGAGTGTGTCAGGTGAATTTGGTTCTGGCAAGAAGTCGCGAAGGAAATTCCCGTTTAATGCGAATTACTTGGGGTCAGGCGCACAGCTTTAATTGTGTTCGCCATTCGGAACATTTCTTGGTCAGAGAATTGGGAAGGGCTTTGTCGGTATAGAACACATCGACATCGGACAATGAGGCAATTCGGGCGGGGGCTGAACGTTGGAATTTGGAGTGATCGGCCACCACGCAGGTTCGGCGGGCTTGGGCAATGATGGTCTGACTGACCCGGACTTCTTGAAAGTCAAAATCCATCAGATCACCTTCGGCATCCAACGCCGAACATCCGATGATGGCATAGTCGAACTTGAACTGTTCGATGGTAGCAATCGTCAGGTTGCCGACCAGTCCCCCATCCGAACGGCGCAGCACACCGCCCGCCACAACAATCTGACAGTTTGGGTTGTCGACCAGAATATTGGCGACGTTCATGTTATTGGTCACCACCATCAAGTCTTTGTGGTTCAGTAATTGCCGGGCAACAGCCTCGGTCGAGGTGCCGATGTTCAGGAACACAGATGCGCCATCGGGAATATCCTGCGCGCAAAGTTGCGCGATGCTCGTCTTGGCGTCTGCGTGAAGCGCCCGGCGATCCTCATACCCGATATTCGACACCCCCGAACGAAGGACAGCACCACCATGCACGCGGTCCAGTTTGCCCATGTCAGCAAGTTCCGAAAGATCGCGGCGGATGGTCTGAACCGTCACATCAAACCGCAGCGCCAGGTCTTCGACCATCACGCGGCCATCTTGTTTAGCGATGTTCAGAATGTCTGACTGGCGAAAGGAAAGGGACACGGTTGGCTCCAATTATGATGTGTTCGTTTTTGTTCTGTTTCCGTTGAATTGCAATAATGTGCTGGGCGAATGCACAAAAAAGCAAGTATTTTGTGGCAAAACGAACAAAAACGAAAACAAACATTGACGAAGCGCGGGCCTGTACGGTTAATGAGCGCGCGTTTTCGGCAAACGGGAATCATCCAGATATGGAACAGTCACACGACCAGATCTCAGACCTTTTTATCATTGGCGGCGGCATCAATGGATGCGGCATCGCACGCGATGCAGCGGGGCGCGGGCTGTCGGTGACTCTGGCCGAGATGAACGATCTGGCCTCGGCAACCTCGTCGGCGTCGACCAAACTGTTTCACGGCGGATTGCGGTACCTGGAGTTCTTTGAATTCCGCCTTGTCCGCGAGGCCCTGATCGAACGTGAAACCTTGCTGCAGGCGATGCCGCATATCAGCTGGCCGATGCGATTTGTGCTGCCGTACCACGCAGACATGCGGTTCGATTCCGAAACGCCGACCTCGCGCCTGTTAAGCACCGTGATGCCTTGGATGAAGGGTCGTCGTCCGGCCTGGCTGATCCGGTTGGGGTTGTTCATGTACGACCATCTGGGTGGGCGTAAAATTCTACCGGGCACGGCGTCTCTGAACCTGAAAACAGCACCCGAAGGGCGACCGCTGCAGGACAAGTTTGAGACCGCCTATGAGTATTCCGATTGCTGGGTCGAGGATTCGCGCCTTGTCGTTCTCAACGCCCGCGATGCCGCGGCACGCGGTGCTAATATTATGGTTCGCACCGAGGTTCTGGCGGCGAAGCGCGTAGACGACCTATGGGAGGTGACGGTTCGGGACCGCGACAGTGACGAGACACGCGTGATCAAGGCTAGAATGCTGATCAATGCTGGTGGTCCCTGGGTTGGGGATATCATTCAATCGAAAATCCACGTGAATTCGCGCGAGGGCGTCCGGTTGGTGCGGGGCAGTCATATCGTGACCCGCAGGCTGTTTGACCACGACAAGTGTTACTTTTTTCAGGGCGAGGATGGGCGCATCATTTTCGCCATCCCGTACGAGCGTGATTTCACCTTGATCGGCACGACAGATCAGGATCATCCGAATCCATCTGAATCTCCGGTGTGTACCGAGGCGGAACAGGAATATCTGTGCGCGTTTGCGACCAAATATTTCAAGACGCCAGTGACGCGAGATGAAATCGTCTGGACATACTCAGGTGTCCGCCCGCTGTACGATGACGGTGCCAGTAGCGCCACCGCCGCGACTCGGGACTATACGTTGAAAGTGGACGCGCAAGGCGGGGCACCGGTGCTGAATGTCTTCGGCGGCAAGATCACAACCTACCGACGTCTGGCCGAGAGTGCGTTGGAGAAAGCAGCCGAGCATTTCCCGGACTTACCCGGTCCCTGGACGGCTGGTGTGGCTTTGCCTGGCGGAGATTTCCCTGTCGACGGGGTGCAAAATCTGGTGGCTGGGTTGGAAGCTGACTTTGGCTTTTTGGAGCGCGCCTGGGCCGAGCGTCTTGTGAGCGCCTACGGCACCGAGGCCAGGATCATTCTAGGGGATGCGAAATCCGCCCAAGACTTGGGAGAGGACTTTGGTGCCACACTGACTGCGCGCGAGTTGGAATGGCTGATGGATAAAGAATATGCCCGCACGGCCGAGGATGTCGTCTGGCGTCGAAACAAGCTGGGCTTGCGTCTGAGCGTTGAGCAGATCGCCCGGATACAGGATTGGATGGACCATCGCAGCGCTCAGGCTGCTGCCTAAGAAAAAGCCCCGCCGATTTGGCGGGGCTTTTATTATTACGCTGTTTCTTCCGAGGGACCGGGGTCGTTCTTGGTGCCCTTGATCCATTCCCTGAGACTCTGCATCAGGGCATAGAGAACCGGCACCAGAATGACACCAACCAGCGTGGCTGCCAGCATCCCGCCAAAGACGGCAACACCGATCGCTTTCTGGCTGGCCGCACCCGCACCACTCGCTGCTAGCAGCGGTACAACGCCCAGCAGGAAGGACAGGGCGGTCATCATCACCGCGCGAAAACGCTGATAGGCTGCCTCGGCGGCGGCATCCCGGATCGAAAGGCCATTTGCCCGTTGCTCCATCGCGAACTCAACGATCAGAATGCCGTTTTTCGATGCCAACCCCACAAGCATGATCATCCCGATCTGTGTGTAGAGGTTGATATCACTGCCCACGATGGCCACGGCGGCCACCGCCCCGAACAGGGCCACAATCACCGACAGCAGAATCGACACCGGCATCGACCAGCTTTCGTATTGCCCCACAAGGAACAGATAGCCAAACAAGATCGCCAGCCCCAGGATCACAATCACCAGACTGCCCGAGGCCAACTGCTGCTGCGCCGTACCAGTCCATTCGAACGCGTATCCCGGGGGCAGGGCGGTCGCTGATTCCTCGGTCATCACGTTGATAGCATCGCCAGTGGACAAGCCCGGCGCTGGTACAGCTGTAACGGTCGCCGACCGGAACAGGTTGTGCCGCTTAAGCAGCACTGGTCCCAGCACGTTTTCCACGTCGATCAGCGTACCCAGTGGCACCATCTCACCTTGTTCCGAGCGGACATAAAGGTTCGAGATATCTTCGACATTGTCGCGATAGCTGCCATCGGCCTGGATCATCACGCGATACACCCGTCCGAACAGGTTGAAGTCGTTGACGTAGTACGACCCCAACTGCGCCTGCATGGTCTGGAACACTTCGGCCACGGACACTTGCAGTGTTTTGGCTTTTTCGCGGTCCAGATCGACGAACAACTGCGGCACGTTTGCGCGGAAGGTCGTATAGGACTGCCCGATTTCGGGCCGCTGGTTCGCTGCGTAGACGAACGACCCCACGGCCGAGGCCAGATCCTGCGGTGTGCCGCCCCCGGTTTGTTGCACCTCCATCTCGACTCCGGCCGAATTACCAAGGCCCTGAATAGGCGGCGGGTTAAAGGCCACGATCGAGGCGGCGGATTCACCATACGCAATCGCCAGAACCTTTTGCAGAATAGCATCCGCACTCAGGTCATCGTCCTGACGATCATCCCAGTTTTCGAGGTTCACAAAGATCGCCGCGCCATTTGTGGTGGTGCCATTCAGGATCGAAAATCCGTTGATCAGAACGGTACTTGAAACGCCAGGGATCTGCTGAATCTGATCATCCACACGAGCCGAGACGACCTCGGTCCGTTCCAGCGTTGCCGCGTCTGGCAGCTGAATGTCGACGAACAGGTAACCGTTATCCTCAAGCGGCAGGAAGCCGCTGGATGTGTTGGACATGATGGTCCCGGTGCCCATCGCCAGCGCAACGATAACGCCCAGACCGACGACCGGCAGGATCAACAGTTTGCGCACGATGGCGACATAGCCGCTGCGGATTGTGCCGATGAAGCGTTCAAACACGGCCAGCAACCCCTTGGGTGGCCCCGAACGCGCCTTCAGAACAAGGCCGCACAAGGCTGGCGACAGGGTCAGCGCGTTGATTGAGGAAATCACAACGGCGGTTGAGATGGTTACCGCGAACTGTGAATACAGCCGCCCCGAGATACCGGGCATGAAAGTCACCGGTACGAACACGGCCAGCAGAACCAGCGTGGTAGCAATAACTGGGCCGGTGATCTGTCCCATGGCCTTTCGGGTTGCTTCTGCTGGGGGCAATCCTTCGTCCGCGATGATCCGTTCGACGTTTTCAACCACAACAATCGCGTCATCCACCACGATGCCGATGGCCAGAACCAACGCAAACAGCGAGATCGTGTTCAGTGACATTCCGAACAGCAGCAAAAACGCGAATGTACCAATCAGAGAGACCGGGATCGCAACAGCCGGGATGATCGTCGCCCGCCAACTGCCCAGAAAGACAAACACAACCGAGATTACCAAAGTGAACGTCAAGATCAGGGTCGTCACCACGTCGTTCAGTGATTGCTCGACAAAGTCGGTGGTGTTGAAGGGAACGTCATATTCCACATCGTTGGGGAAGCTGCGAGACAGCCGCTGCAATTCGGCCTCGACACGTTCAGAAACCGCCAGCGCGTTTGCGCCAGGGGCCTGATATATACCAATGACGGTGGCCGGAACGCTATCGAAATAGCCGGACGCCGCATAGTATTCTGCACCCAGTTCCACCCGTGCGATATCTTTGACCCGCACGATAGATCCTGCATCGCCGGTGCGGATGACAATTTCGCCGAATTCCTCGGCCGAGGTCAGGCGGCCCTTGGTCTTGATTGTGTACTGAAATGTCTGCCCCTCGGGCACTGGTGGGGCACCGATCGAACCTGCCGATACTTCGACGTTCTGCTCGCGGATGGCGTTGATCACGTCGCCCGGAGTAATGGACAACGCGGCCATTTGATCCGGGTCCATCCAGATCCGCATGGCGTATTCCAGATTGGTCAGAACGTCCGCCTTACCAACGCCCTGAACGCGCGCCAGTGCGTCTTTCAGGTTGATCGAGGCATAATTCGACAGAAACACGCTGTCATACGTTCCCTCGGGCGAGGTCAGCGTCACCAGCAGCAGCATGTTGGTGGACGCCTTCTGCGTCACCACGCCCGAAGATGTCACTTCGGCCGGTAACGAGGACATCGCTTGTGCCACGCGGTTTTGCACGTTCACCGAGGCGATATCGGGATCGGTGCCGACCTCGAAGGTGACATTCAATGAATACGAGCCGTTATCGGCCGACGTGGACGTCATGTAGATCATGTCATCCACACCGTTCACCTGCGCCTCAATGGGTGCGGCAACGGTGTTTTCAACGGTCTCGGCGTTGGCACCGGTATAGGTGGTCGTTACGCTGACCACCGGTGGCGTGATGTCGGGGAACTGGGCCACTGGCAGAACCAGATAGCCGATGGCGCCCATGATGGTCAGGACAAGCGAAATAACAAGCGCCAGCTTGGGCCGGCTGATGAACAGGGCTGAGAACATCTGTTACTCTCCCGGCTGCTCAGATGCCACGACGGCATCGACGGCAACCCCGGGACGAACCCTTTGCAGGCCCTCGACAATGACGCTTTCGCCTTCGCGCAGGCCGTCCTTGACGATCACCGCCGTGCCTTCGTTGTCGCCGGTGGTGATATAACGCTGTTCGACCATTTGCTGGTCATTGACGACCAGAACGAATTCACCCCTCTGATCGCGTTGCAGTGCGGCCTGTGGCACCAGAACCTCAAGCGTAGGTTGCAGGGCCTCGATCCGCACGTTCAGAAATGCACCGTCCACGATCAACCGGTCGGCGTTCGAGAATTCGGCACGCATCGTAATGGCACCGGTCAGAGGGTCGATCCGGTTGTCGACAAACACGATTTTGCCCGTTTCGTCTAGTTCTGAGCCGTTTGGCAGATCTATATGAACATTCGGGCTTTTGTCGCTTTCGCTTAGGGATGCGGGGTTCTCACCCACGGTTTCAAGAACCGAGGTAAACTGCTTTTCATTCAGTGAAAAATTCACATAGATCGGTGCCTCGCTGACGATATTGACCAGCGGCGGGTTGTTCGGACCGACCACGTCTCCGACGCTGATTGCAACCCGACCAATGCGCCCGTCAAACGGGGCGTGGATTTTGGTGTAGCTCAGATCAAGTTCGGCCTGCTGGATCGCGGCTTTGGCAGCTTTGACTTGTGCTTCGGCCACCAGTTCATTTGCGCGTGCGATATCGCGTTCGGATTCAGGGGTGGCGTCTCGTTCGTACAGCTCTTGTTTGCGGGCCAGCTCGACCTTGGCGAGTTCCAGATTGGCCTCAGCCTTGTCCAGGTCGGCGTTGCGTGCCTCTACCGTCGCCTCATAGAGGTCGGGTTCAATAGTGAACAGCAAATCGCCCTGTTTCACCAGCGCGCCGTCTTCGACATTCTGACTTTCCAGAAACCCGCTGACGCGCGCCACGATGTCGGCCTTGTTCAGGGCCTCGGCGCGGCCGATAAAGCTGGCCTCTTCGGTGATTTCCTCAGTATACGCAGCCGCGATCGAAACTTTGGGCGGCGGGGCGTCGCTTTGGTCTTGTGCTGTGGCTGTGTGTGCCATGCCCAGATAAACCAAGACAGCAAAGGCCTGGACCGGTCCGCTGTAACGGATATTCAAGTTCTTCAATGCAAGGGACATGGCAGGCGCCTCGTTCATTATAAGGATTTTGCGCCCGGGCAGGTTGGTCGCCCCGGCGAGTCGACTGAATTCAGGTCAGGATGACCGTTTTAGGATTATATCTCAAGCTTCTTGAATACGACGAACGGGCAGAGACTTGCGGGAATTTTCTCGTCAACAGGCCGACTTAGGCCGATTTGCCTGCGGTCGCATGGCTGGATTCAGTTGAGACAACGGAAAACGGGGACCGTTTGGCCCCCGTTTCCAAATTCAGATGTTGCATCGGATCATTCGCGCGCGCCGGCGAACCGGTTTTCCCAATCTTCGCGCTGTTCGTCAGTGATTTTGGCGAACAGCACGTCTGGTACCGTAAAGGCATGCCCAGCGGGCAGTGCGTTCAGCGCAGCCGCGACATCGTCGGGCCAGCTGGTGTCCAGAGTATTCATCGCGCTCAGCATCCGGGCCGACGTTTCGGGGATGAAAGGGGCGCTGAGAACGGCATACAGGCGGATCAGGTTCAACCCCAGACGTACCTGAGCTGCGGCCTGTTCTGGATCTTCTTTGAAGGTTGACCAAGGGGCAGCGGCCTGCAGATATTCGTTGCCCGCGACCCAAATCGCCCGCAATTCCTGCGCGGATTTGCGAACCTCCATCGCCTCCATATGTCCTTCATAGGCCCGAACGCGTTTTGTGAGATCGTCAATCAGGTTCTTTTCACGTTCACCAAAACTACCGCCCTCGGGCACGGCCTCAGAGAATTTAGACCGGCAGAATTTGGTGATCCGGCTGACAAAGTTGCCCAGAACATCCGCAAGGTCTTTGTTCACAGATTGCTGGAAGTTCTCCCACGTGAACTCGCTGTCGCTGCTTTCGGGCGCATGGCTCAGCAGCCACCAGCGCCAGTAATCAGCGGGCAGAATCTCAAGCGCCTGATCCATGAAGACGCCGCGGCCCTGAGAGGTCGAGAACTGGCCGCCGTCATAGTTCAGGTAGTTGAACGATTTCAGGTGGTCGACCATCTTCCACGGCTCACCCGAACCCAGAATGGTGGCCGGGAAGGACAGCGTATGGAAGGGCACGTTGTCCTTGCCCATGAACTGCACATAGCGCACGTCGTCCGCTCCCTTGTCGGTGCGCCACCAGCGCTGCCAATCGGCGTCGGCTTTGCCGTTTGCGTCGGCCCATTCCTTGGCGCAGGCGATGTATTCGATGGGCGCGTCGAACCAGACATAGAAGACTTTACCCTCCATCCCCGGCCAGTCCTGATCACCTTTCTGGACCGGTACGCCCCAGTCCAGATCACGGGTGATGCCGCGATCTTGCAGACCGTCGCCATCGTGCAGCCATTTCTTGGCGATGGAGGTCGTCAGGATCGGCCAGTCGGTCTTGCTGTCAATCCAGGCGTCCAGTTGATCCTTCATGGCCGACTGACGCAGATACAGGTGCTTGGTTTCGCGCACCTCCAAATCGGTCGAACCACTGATCGCACTGCGCGGCTCAATCAGGTCGGTCGGGTCCAGCTGCTTGGTGCAGTTTTCACACTGATCGCCGCGCGCGCGCTCATAGCCGCAATTGGGGCAGGTGCCCTCAATATAACGGTCGGGCAGAAAGCGGCCATCGGCATTGGAATAAACCTGCTTTTCCGTGACTTCGCGGATCAGTCCGGCGTCATCCAGCTTACCTGCAAAATGCTGGGTCAGCTTCTTGTTCTGATCGCTGGACGAACGGCCAAAGTGATCGAAGCTCAGACCAAAGCGGTTGGCGATGTCGGCCTGAACGCCGTACATCTCGGCGCAATATTCGGCCACTGGTTTACCCGCCTTGGCGGCGGCCAGTTCGGCGGGGGTGCCGTGTTCATCCGTGGCGCACAGGAACATGACCTCATTTCCCCGGCCACGCTGATAGCGTGCGTACAGATCAGCAGGCAATTGCGAGCCGATCAGATTGCCGAGGTGCTTGATCCCGTTGATGTAAGGGATCGCCGAGGTGATGAGAATCCGAGCCATTTTGCGTTTCCACGTATCTATCTGCGCGCCCGTCTATCTTATGTGGAAGGCCAGCAAAAGCCCGGCTTTTGCTCAGGGGCGAATTAAAACAACAACAACCCCGAAAATCCATCTAGCAGAGGAATACGATTGCATCCGGCTGGTGGTCCACAATACCCCTAGGTTGAATAACGGAATCACAGCTACTTGAATTTATGTTATCGCTACCTATCTAATGTATACAAAAGTATACACAAAATGAGGGCAGTCTACTGATGTTCGACTTTCTGCTTGAGGGTGCGTTTGTGCCCTTTACTCTGGCGCTTGCGCTTCTGTTCGGTCTTCTTGGGCTGGAACTGATCGCATTGGTTCTGGGCGGAAGTCTTATGGCAGGCGAGGCCGAGGTTGACCTGGATGTGGTTGACGGTCCCGATCTGGACATTGGTGATTTTGACCTCGATGTCGACGCGGATGTTGATCTGGGCGAATTCGAATTGGCCGAGGTTGAGGCGGACGCACCGGGCGCAGCCCCTTCGGGTCCGTTGGCGTGGCTTGGGATCGGCAAGGTGCCATTCATGATATGGCTGGCGGTTCTGCTGGCTGGATTCGGCCTGTCGGGAATTGGCCTGCAATTGGCGCTGCGCGATCTGCTGGGCTTTGACCTGCCAAGCTGGATGGCGGCACTTCCGGCCGGTGCCTTTGCCCTGTGGTTTGCGCGCGGCTTTGGTGGTGTCTTTGCCCGCCTGTTGCCGAAAACCGAGACCGAGGCGATGTCGGAACGCATGCTTGCACGCCGTCGTGGCGTGATCACGCAAGGAACGGCCTCGCGCGGGCGTCCGGCTGAGGTCCGCGTCACCGACCGTTTTGGAAACTCTCACTACCTTCGCGCCGAACCGCTGCAGGACAAGGATGCGCTGAAACAAGGCACCGAAGTGCTGGTTTTGCGTGACCGACGGCGTGACCGGTTCGTTCTGGTCGGCTTGTCAGACTAACAAAATTCAAACCCCAACCTGGAGGATTTAGCATGGAACTACCATTCCTGGCCGTCACAGTTGTGACCTTATTAGCAGTCGTTTTGTTCGTCGGCCTTGTTCTTGGCCGTCTGTATCGCCGCGCGACCCGAGAGGTCAGTCTGGTGAAAACCGGGGCAGGTGGCAAGAAAGTCATCATGGATGGCGGCGTCATCATCGTACCGCTGCTGCACGAGGTCAGCCCGGTCAACATGAAGACCTTGCGCCTTGAAGTGCAGCGCAGCGGCGAGGCTGCTCTGATCACCAAGGACCGGATGCGTGTGGACGTTGGCGTGGAATTCTACGTCTCGGTCATGGCCACCGAAGAAGGTATTTCGCGCGCGGCTCAAACACTTGGTGGTCGCACTTTTGACGTCGAGCAACTGCGCGAGATGATCGAAGGTAAGCTGATCGACGGTCTGCGTGCTGTGGCCGCACAGATGACCATGGATGGTCTGCATGAAAACCGCGCTGATTTTGTACAAGAGGTGCAAAATGCGGTGTCCGAAGACCTGTTGAAGAACGGCTTGTCGCTGGAATCCGTTTCGCTGACGGCGCTGGACCAGACACCGTTTGAGGCGTTGGACGAGAACAACGCGTTTAACGCCGTAGGTATGCGCAAACTGGCCGAGGTCATTGCGACCTCAAAAAAAGAGCGTGCGCAGATTGATGCGGATGCTGAGGTCGAAGTACGTCGTGCAGCGATGGAAGCTCAGCGTCAGAAACTGCTGATCGAAAAGGACGAAGAGCAGGCACGCATTGAGCAGACGCAGCAGGTTGAAACCCTGCGTGTGGCGCAAGAGGCTGAGATTGCGGCCCGGACCGAGGACTCGGTGCGCGAAACCGAACGCGCCCGGATCGCGCGTGAAGAAGCCATCCGTGCTGCTGAGATCGAACGCGAGCGCAATATCCGCGATGCCGAGATCGCAAAAGAGCGGGAGCTGGAAGTGGCCGAGCAAGAGCGCCAGATCATCATCGCGCAGAAATCCGAAGAGGAAAGCCGCGCGCGTGCCTCTGCTGATCTTGCCCGTGCCGAGGCAACCAAGGCGACCGAAGCCGTGGCAACTGCCCGCGAAGTGGCCGAGGCCGAGCGTCAAAAGCAGATCGTACTGATCGAAGCCACGCGTGAAGCCGAACGTCAGGCCACCGCGATCCGTTTGGCCGCAAAGGCCGAGAAAGAGGCCGCCGCCGACCGCGCCGAAGCCCGCCGTGAAGAAGCGCAGGCCGAAGCGGACGCGCTGAATATCCGCGCCGAGGCCAAGAAGAACGACATGCTGGCCGAAGCGGAAGGTAAGCGCGCGATTGTTGAGGCAGACAATGCCCTGTCGCCCGAACAGATCCGCATGAAGGTTGATCTGACCCGGATCGAAACCATGCCGTCGATCATCTCGGAAATGGTGAAGCCGGCTGAAAAGATCGACTCGATCAAGATCCATCAGGTCGGCGGCATCGGCGCTGCCAATGGAGGCGGGGCTGCAAATGGCGACAAGCCGGTGGTCAATCAGGCGCTGGATTCGATCATGGGTATGGCGGTGCAGATGCCCGCGCTCAAGAAGCTGGGTGAAGAACTTGGTTTGTCGATGGAGCAAGGCGTCGGTGGCGTGGTGAACGGCGCGCTGGAGCAGTCGGTTGAACCCGCCAAAGTGGCCGAGGTGGTGGAAGACGAAACACCGCCGACACAGCAATAACGGAATAAGGGGCCGGGATTTCCCGGCCCTTTAATCTTCGCGCGACTTTTTCAACAACCGCCCGATGGTGAACGAAGTGCGTGGGGCGTAAACATAGTTGGTCCGCTCGTCCGGTGTTGGGCGGGACCGCATCCGGGCCAGGCCAAACACGATCAAAACCAGATGCCCGGCTGCCACAAAGGCAAACAGGGCACTTGGACCGAATTGCTGGATCAGGGTGGACGAAATGTAGGGCGAAGCAATAGCCCCCAGCGCGTACCAGAACATCAAAGCGGCTGATAATTCGACCCGTTCCTCGGTGGTAGCAAAGTCATTTGCGTGCGCCGATGACACCGAGAAGATCGGGAAAGTTGTCAGGCCAAAAATGGCAGCGGCCAGCATGACGCCCAAGGTGCCGGTTCCGCTGGCGGCCATTGTTACGCCACAGCTAAGCACGGCAGCACCGGACAACCAGATCAGTACCCAGCGCCGGTCGAATTTGTCGGCCAACCATCCCAGCGGATATTGCGCCAGCGCCCCACCCAGAACAAATGAGGCCAGGAAGAACGCGATCTGATCCACGCCTAGTCCGACCTCTTGCCCATAAACCGGACCGACCATTCGGAACGAGGCTGAGCTGAGCGCCGCAACAATCACACCTGCCACAGCAAGGGGCGAACTGCGCCAGGCCAGTTTGGGCCGCAAGCGGGGGGCGTTAGGTGTGATCGGCTGACTGGCGCGGGTCAGGGTCAGCGGCAGCAGGGCGGCACAGCACAAAATCGCCAACAGGTTATAAGACACGTATGAGGCGGGCGGCAGCACGGCGATGATCAACTGTGCCCCCAGTGACGCCCCCATATCCACGAACCGATAGGTCCCCATCGCCCGGCCACGGGTTTCGTTGGTGACCTTGGCATTCAGCCAGGCCTCGATCACGGTATAGCAGCCCGCCACACAGGTGCCCGAAGCGATCCGCAATGCGGCCCATAGATAGGGGTTGTCGGTCAGGGTATGCCCGATCAACCCCATTGCACCCAAAGCCGTGCAGACCGCGAAGGCGCGAGAGTGGCCGACATTCCCCATCAGTCTCGGGGCCCACCAGCAACCAATGAAAAAGCCTAGGAAATGGGACGAGCCCAGCAGACCGATCTGCTCGGTCGTGAATTCCAGTGTAATGCCCGAGATGGCGTCCAGCGGCCCGACGCCACCTGTGGAAAGTTGCAGCAGAATGACTGAAAGAAAGAGGGCGGCAAAAGAAATGATCGTACGCATGATGGGGGCACCTTGGCGAATTTTGCCGGTGATGCGCGCGCCTAATCGACGCGGGGACGTCGTTTTTTGCCTATTCGGCTTTTTTGATTTCAGCCCGGATGTCTAGCCCGACGGTGTCCTGTACCAGATCGGCATAGCCGGACGCCCCATAGTCGTGACGGTTGAGCGAGCCGGTCAATTGGATCGAGAGCATATCCAGGATATTTGCGGCGCTGCCGGGCGGTCGGTGAAGGTTGGCTTGCAGGGTGATCGGGCGGGTGACACCGCGCAGGGTCAGGTCTCCGGTAACCTCTGCACCGCGCGAAATTCGACCGCCTTCTCCAAGCTGCACCTTGGTTGACGTAAAGTGAATGGTTGGAAAGTTCTCAACGTCCAGCACCCCGGCGCTCAGCATTGCGGTTCGGGCAAAGGGCAATCTGGTGCGGGCTTCAGCCGCGTTCAGGGTCACGCTGACGCGGCTGTTGATCAGATTGCTCAAGTCGATCTGAATATCCGCCGACTGGATTGGCATGGTACCGGATTGTGCAAGGCCCGACAGATCAAAGGTAAAGTCGACGGATGTGCCCTGTGACACCAGCTCGTATTGAGTAAGCGCAGCTTGGGCTGGACGCGCCATGGGCAAGGCGGCCAACCCGGCCAGAACGATGCGCCGGGACAGCAGGCTCATGCCAACGCCCCGTGCCCGCGAGGGCGCGAGCGGTGCAGCAGCACCAGCAGGATGGCGATGTTCAACCCGTTCCAAAGAAGGCCGTTGACGAAGGCCAACTGATAGCTTCCCGTCACGTCGTATATCCACCCGGACATCCACCCGCCCAAAGCCATACCCATGATGGTCATCATCAGGACGAACCCCACCCGTGCGCCGGCCTCTTTCGGGGGCATGTATTCGCGCACCACTAAGGCATAGCTGGGCACGATCCCACCCTGCGCCAGCCCGAACAGCATACTGATGACATAAAGCGAGACCATCCCGTCATAGGGCAGGAATAGAAACAGGGCGATGCATTGCAGTGTAGAACCGATAAGCAAGGTCCTGATTCCACCCAACTTGTCGGCGACCAACCCCGAAACGATCCGGCTGAGGACGCCACCCAACAGCATTAGTGACAACATCTCGGCCCCGACCGCAGGGCCATAGCCCAGTCCGACGCAATAGGACACGATATGAACTTGTGGCATGGACATGGCTACGCAACAGCCGATCCCGGCCAGACCCAGGATGTATTGAAGGGTGCGCGGAGGTATTCCAACGCTGCGCGTATTTATTTGAGCAGTAGCAGCTGCAGTACTGTGGGCTTCGTCCGGAACCTTACGACCTAGTAGTAAGGAAAGAGGTATAACAACGATCAGTGTCACGATGGCCAATGTCAGATAGACTTGCTGCCACCCTTCTCGGGCCAGAATTCCGGCCAGCAGGGTGGGCCAGATGGCCCCAGACAGGTAGTTTCCGCTGGCGACCAGCGCGACGGCGATCCCGCGTCGCCGCATGAACCAATGGGAAATGTCCGCGATCAAGGGGCCAAACCCGATGGATGCGCCCAAGCCCATCAATAGATGCGCCACCGAGAGCATCAACATGTTCGGGGCCAATGTCGCCAATAGATAGCTGACTGCACTTAGCACAGAAGCCCCGATCAGCGCTTTGGTCACGCCCAGCCGATCCACCAGTTGCCCCAGCCACATATTACCAAACGCAAAGCCGATCATGGCGAGCGTGTAGGGCATCGACACTTCGGCTCTTCCGGCGTTGAACTGTACCTCGATTGCGGGCATCACCACGACCACCGCCCACATACCGGCATTCGCCACCATGGCGATGCCAAGCGTGATCAGAAGGCGAAGCCAGGAATATCGGCTGTCATGGATTGGATGGCCCATGCTGGCACGCTAGGGCGGGGGTCCGGCTTTTGCCAGTCACAAGTTGCGTGAACTGCGTGATGTGTCACACCAAAACATCTTCGGCTTCGGTCCGGGTCAGATTCAGCCCGGCGCGCGGTTTGATCTGGGTGGCGTGCCAGCTGACCGGAGGCAGGGCGCGGGCGCGGCGGCGGGTCAGGGTCCAGCGGCGGGCCTCGCCCTGATGGTTCGCGGCCATGTGCCAGCGGGTCTCGACCCCCTGCGCGCCACCGTCGCCGGGCGTCAGCAGCAGCCCTAGCGGCGCCCGCCCCATCGTGCCACCCTGTTCAGCAGCCAGATGCATGCGCCGCACCGGCGTCAGCCCCGGTGCGCCCGGCAGGTCGCCGATGATCAGCGGAATGGCCCCGCTGCGCAGCGCCTCTTCCATGCACCACAGCAGGTCTTCGGCGCGGGTGGGGCGGACGAACAGGAACCGGGCAGGATCGGCAAAGGGCATCATCCCGTCCGGGTTCAATTGGCCGGACTCCCAAGCTGGAGAAATCCACAGCACCGGCCCCTGCGCCTGGCCGGCCAACCACATGGCAAAGCTGCGCCGGGCGGGGCCGCAGGCCTCATGCACGCGGGCCAGCTGCAGAGTGATCTGAGGGTGTAAGGTCAGCCCCGGCGCCTCACGCGCAGGTTTGCGGCCAAGAAGGTTTGTAGACATGCCCGCAGCTTAGCATGTTCTTATTTTGTTCTCAATTCGGAAATGCCGCCGCAGACCCTTTAACGAGACAGGATCAGACGGCCATCCGCGAACTGGATATTCGAAAAGCGATGCAGATAATCCATGCCCAGTAGCGATTGGCGCAAATCGCCTTCGTTGACCCAGGCCGAGACGTTGTGATCGGTGATCGGCCCCAGCTCAAGGCTATCCAGCCGAACGGGTGCGGTGCGGACCTCTCCATTTGCGGTCGAGGCGCGGCCGAGATAGTTCAGTTGGTCAGGGTCAATACCAATGCGTCGGGCGTCCTGATCGCTCAGCACGATCTGGCTGGCACCGGTGTCGACAAGAAAGGTTATCGGCTCTCCATTAACCACAACGGGCAGGTAATAATGGCCGTCACGTGCCCGAGGCACCGCGATCGTTTCGCCAGTGACAGTCATCTGCGGGGCAGGGCCAACGGTTGATCGGATGTCTTCCCACAGTCCGACAACGGCAATGGCACCGACGAAAATGAACACCCAGGCCATCGCCTGTTGCATGGTCTTGTTCAGAGACTGACGGTTCTGCGAGACGAACCACGCCACCACCGCCGCACCAAGCACGGCCAGATATACCAAACGTCCAATGCTGTCGCCGTCCATGCCGTACCCCTTACCACGCTCACTTTAATCTATATGGGGATTTACGACGCAAAACCAAAGGCTTTAAGCCCGTCCAAAATAAACTGAACCGACAACGCCGCCAGCAGCATGCCCAGCAGCCGGGTCAACACATTCAGCCCGGTTTTGCCCAATACACGTGCCACCGCCCCAGATGTCAGATACATCACAAAGACCATTGCCAACACGACCAGCATTACTCCGACGACCACGGCCAAGCCCTGAATACCGGGCTGCTGACCTGCCAGCAGGATCATGGTCGCAATCGAGCCGGGGCCAGCGATCAGTGGAATACCCAGCGGAAATACCGATGGATCCGGATGTTCCTCTTCCTCGGCACTGTTTTCCCGACGTTTGGTGCGGCGTTCAAACAGCATGTCGAGCGCGGTCAGAAACAACAGAACGCCCCCTGCGACGCGAAACGCTTCCATCGAGATGCCTACAAACCCCAGAAGGGCCTCACCGAAGGCGGCGAAGGCGGCCAAAATCACACCTGCTGTCAAACAGGCCCTGATCGCGATTGAGCGACGGGTGTGCCAGTCCATGCCCTGGGTCAACGCCACAAAGATAGGCGTTTGGGCCGGCGGGTCGAGGACCACGAAAAGCGTCGTGAACGCGGTGATAAGGAATGCGCTGTCTATCATGCTGCTGTTTCTGCCTGTTCAAGTCGTTCGGCGGCTGCCACCCACAAAGTCTCGGCCTTTTTCATGGCTTCAACCACTTCGGCAAATTTCCGGTTCCAGGTTTCCAGATCGTTGATGCGGTCATCTTCGTACAATGCTGGATCTGCTAGTTTTGCGGACAGTTTCTCATGCATGTCCGTCAGCTTTTCAATCCGGTCCTCGCATTTGCGCAGTTCGGCGCGCAGGGCCTGCATCGTATCACGCGAAGGGCGTTTGGGTTTCGCCGCCTTGGGTTTCTCTTTGACCGGTTTGTCACGGGCCAGCAGCATGGCGCGATAAGCCTCAAGGTCTCCGTCAAAGGGTTTGACCGTTCCGTCCGAGACCAGCCAAAGTCGGTCAGCAACCAGTGACAGTAGATGCATATCGTGGCTGACCAGAACGACTGCGCCGGAGTATTCAGTCAGCGCCTCGACCAGCGCTTCGCGGCTTTCGATATCCAGGTGGTTGGTCGGTTCGTCCAGGATTAGCATATGAGGCGCGTCGATGGTTGCGATCAGCAACGACAAGCGGGCCTTTTGGCCGCCCGAAAGGCGCCCAACCAGCGTTTCCGCCTGATCCGCGTTCAGCCCGAACCCGGCCAGACGTGATCGCCATTTGCCCGGTGCCTCATCTGGGCGCAGACGGCGCAGGTGGTCCAGCGGTGTTTCGTCCACATGAAGCTCATCCACCTGATGTTGTGCGAAATACCCGATGCGGAGTTTGTTGCTGCGGGTCATCTTCCCCGCCATCAGGGGCAGGCGGTCGGATAGCAGCTTGGACAGCGTCGATTTTCCCTGACCGTTTTTACCTAACAACGCGATGCGGTCGTCCTGATCAATGCGCAAGTTCAGACGGCGCAATACTTCGGTTTCGCCATAGCCAGTCATACCGCCTTCGATCTGGATGATCGGAGGGGACAGTTCCTCGGGCTCAGGAAATGAAAACGCCCGCAGCGCGGCCTCTTGTGGGGTCGAGACCAGCTGGATGCGTTCGATCATCTTCAGGCGCGACTGGGCCTGGACGGCTTTGGATGCTTTGTACCGAAACCTGTCCACGAAGCTCTGCAGGTGAGCGATGCGGGCCTTGGCCTTGGCGTTTTCCGATTCCGCTTGCGCCAGCCGTTCCGCCCGGCGTTCGGCGAATTTGTCATAAGGCACCGCGTAGTAGGTCAGTTTGCGGTCTTCCAGATGCAAGATCGAGCCCACCGCACGGTTCAGCAACCCGCGGTCGTGGCTGATGATGATCACCGTATGCGGATATTTGGCCAGATAGCTTTCCAGCCACAGTGCGCCTTCTAGGTCCAGATAGTTGGTCGGCTCGTCCAGCAGCAGCAGATCGGGCTGCGAAAACAGCACTGCTGCCAACGCCACGCGCATCCGCCAACCGCCCGAGAAATCCGAACAGGGGCGCAGCTGGTCTTCGTCATCGAACCCCAGACCCTTGAGGATCGAGGCTGCGCGGGATTCGGCAGACCACGCGTCGATATCCGCCAGCCGGGTCTGAATCTCGGCAATGCGCGCGGGGTCTTCGGCGCTATCGGCCTCGGCCATTAGGGCGCTGCGTTCGGTGTCGGCGGCCAGTACCGTGTTGATCAGCGACACGTCGGACGAGGGGACCTCTTGCGCCACGCCGCCGATCCGTGCGCGTTTCGGCAACACGATATTGCCCGATTCCAGCGCCAACTCGCCCCGGATCAAGCGGAACAGAGTGGTCTTGCCGGTGCCGTTACGCCCAACCAGACCAACCTTGTGTCCATCGGGAATGGTGGCGCTGGCACCGTCAAACAGGGGGCGGCCTTCGACCGCATAGGTGATGTCTTCGATCCGTAACATGAGCCGCTCATAACAGAGCATGTCAGACGCCGCCAGCGGGTTGGCATGTTCATCGATCAGCCTATGTGTTAGCGCTGGTCCGGTTGGATTTTGACGGTTTTAACATGCGCGCGGCTTCTTCGCCTCCCTCTCTGATCACTTTGGTGTTCGCCACGGCGATTTCCGTGCTGACGCTGAATATGTTCCTGCCGTCGCTGGCCCGAATGGCCGGGGATTTTCAGGTCGACTATGCATTGGTGAACCTGTCGGTGGCCGGATATCTGGCGGTGTCAGCAGTATTGCAACTGATCATGGGGCCGCTGTCCGACCGATTTGGTCGCAGGCCCGTTTTGCTGATCTGTATGTCGGTCTTTGTTGTGGCCTCGGTTGGTTGCGTTTTAGCTGAATCAATCTGGGCCTTTCTGGGCTTTCGTCTGTTGCAGGCGGCTGTGGTTGCCGGGCCTGTGCTGTCGAGCGCCGCAATCCGGGACATATACCCGCCGAACGAGGCCGCCAGCAAACTGGGCTATGTGGCCATGGCGATGGCGCTGGCCCCGATGCTTGGGCCAATGCTAGGCGGTGCGCTGGACGGCCTGTTCGGCTGGCGGGCAGGCTTTGTTCTGTACTCCGGCTTAGGGGCGGGGATGCTGCTGTTGCTGTGGGTCGATATGGGTGAGACCAATACCAACCGTTCTTCAACCTTCGCGGCGCAGTTGCGTGAATACCCCCACCTTTTTCGTGCTCGCCGGTTCTGGGGTTATGCCTTGTGTGCATCGTTTTCGATCGGCGGGTTCTACAGTTTCATCACCGGCGCGCCCCTTGTCGCCGCTGCTTGGTTCGATCTAAGCCCCGCGATGTTGGGATTGGGGATCGGCATCATCACCGGTGGCTTCATGGTGGGAAATTTCATCACGGGTCGGATCGCCGCCAGAACACCACTGACAACCATGATCCTGATCGGACGCATGGTCGCGTCAACCGGGCCGCTTTTGGGTCTTCTTCTGTTTCTTGCGGATCTGGGCTCGGTCTGGGTGTTCTTCGGGTCGGCTATTTTTGTTGGCTTTGGCAACGGATTGACCAACGCCAATGCCTCGGCCGGTCTGATGTCTGTCCGGCCCAAACTGGCAGGCAGCGCCGCTGGCTTGTCAGGTGCGATGATCGTGGCGCTTGGGGCGGTACTGACCTCGCTAACCGGGTTGTGGGTCAGCCCCGACAACGGGCCGTTTCTGGTTTTGGGTATGATGTGGGCATGCAGCTTTGCCGGACTGTTGGCCGTGGTTTATGTGCGCTGGGTTGACCGTCAGGACCCACTGCCCGAGACGATCTGAGCCGCTGCGCATCATAGTCCTTTTCATATCAGACAGACCGTGCTACGCGGCGCGCGATGGATTTCGGCGCGACCCCGCGCCTTATGTTAAGGAGAGGCCGACATGGCACTGGAACGCACATTCTCGATTATCAAACCTGATGCAACCCGCCGCAACCTGACTGGCAAGATCAACGCCAAGTTCGAGGAAGCTGGCCTGCGCATCGTCGCGCAAAAGCGCATCCACATGACCAAAGCTCAGGCTGGCAAGTTCTATGACGTGCATGCCGAGCGTCCGTTCTATGACGAACTGTGCGAATTCATGTCGTCGGCTCCGGTTGTTGTTCAGGTTCTGGAAGGCGAAGGCGCCATTGCAAAGAACCGCGAAGTCATGGGCGCAACCAACCCTGCAGACGCAGCCCCCGGCACCATCCGCGCCGAGTTTGCTGAATCGGTTGGTGAAAACTCGGTCCACGGTTCGGACGCACCGGAAACCGCAGCGGTTGAAATCGCATATTTCTTCTCGGGTATCGAACTGGTCGGCTAAGCCGCCGTCAGACCGAATTCTTGAGCCGCGCCAGTTGACGGGTGCGGCTCTTTTTATTTCGGCTTGAGGTCGTCGGCTGACACGCGCACGCCGATTGCATCCAGATCCGAGATCATCTGGGTTTCAGGCATCGCGGTGACGCTGGCCTTAATGGCATCGAACCGCTGCCGCAGGGCCTTTTTCTCATCGCCCTTGCAATCGTTCCACGGGCGGCCCTGCAACCCCATGACCAGCACGTAATAGCCGATGAAATGCGGCTTGGTTCCTGTCTGCAAAAGCCGGGAATAGGCTTTATCGGGACCTAATTCGCGCAATTCCCGTGCCGAATGGATACCTGCACGGGCGCAGGCTTGTTCGTAAGCCGGGCCGAGGTTGCGGATTGAGGAGATAGGGTCGGACATGCGCTACTTCTAGCGGGGTGTTTAGGGGCTGTCGACCTGACGCACGGTCAGTAAGACATCAAGCTTGCCAGACGGAATAGTATGCGATTTCATGGCACCATGCTGTCATGAGGGTGCCGATGTTCAAGAACCGGGAGACCGCTAAGAGACACGGCAAGAACCCGCGCTGGCAGTTCGATGGCACGGCACTACGAAGCCTTGATGCCTTGAAAACGAGGCGCGGGTGATGGGGCGGAAACGCAGGGTGTTCGTCCTTTCAGGCAAGTTCGACCAGGACGAATTCTCAGGATTAGTTAAGGGGTTGACGATCGCGTTTGAACCGCATTCCGCTGCCCGCTCCTTTGACCTGCTAGACAGCCATGATCAGTCGCTACGGGCTAAAGGGCGGTTATTGATCGAAACAGGCGGCTCGTTGCAGCTGCTGAACGACAGGGACTTTCTGTTTCAAGATGGCTGCGGCACAGGCATGTTCGTACAGGACCTGCCGGATGGACCTGTCCGCGCGGCGTTGAAAGATTTCCCAAAGTTGCGCGCGCTTATGTGTATCGGCTCTGGCACCATCAAAAGCAGCACCTTTGCCGTATTGGACGATCTGCAAAAAACACAAGTTCGCGGCCGCGCCCTGACTTTGGGCACACACCACGGGCAGGTGACGATCCTGACCGTTCAACCCCTGCGCGGGTATAAACGCCCCTTTCAAAAGGTCTGTTTGGCGCTAGAGGAATTGGCGGCTGGCGCGTCAGGTGCAGAGGTGGTCATGCAAGGCTTTTTTGCAGATTTCCCTGCCTACAATGCCAAACCCGATATCGAGTTGGGCAAACAGGAACCCTCGATCGAAGTGGCGGTGGATATCATCCGCACCTATCTGGAGGTCGCGCGCAAGAACGAGGCGGGAATTGTCGCGGATATAGACACGGAATTTCTGCATGATTATCGCGTCTCGCTCAGGCGCGTGCGGTCCGTACTAAGCCTGTTCAAAGGCGTGTTTTCGCCAGAGCAGATAAGCGCACTAAAACGCGAATTCTCGGACCTGATGGCGTCTACCGGGCGGGTGCGAGATTTGGATGTCTATCTTTTGGAAAAAGACATTTACTTCAACCTAATACCGCCTAACCTTCATCCTGGTGCCGAGGCGATGTTCGCGCAGTTTGAAAAAGAACGTAACCGCGAACTTGCTGTGCTGAGTCGGCGTTTGCGCAGTGCCGCCTATGGCAGACAGATGAAGCAACTTCTAGCACTGTTTGCTGATACCAAACGGTTGGAACCCGGACCCAACGCCGAGCGCAAAGCTTATGACTATGCCCGTTCGTTGATCTGGAAACGCTACCGAAAAGTATGCAAGCTTGCCCGTGGGATTACCCCGAAAACTCCAGACGAGGCGGTGCATAAACTGCGGATAGATTGCAAGAAGTTGCGCTATCTGATGGAGTTCTTTGGGCCTTTGTTCGACAAGAGTGATTTCAAAACGCTCATTAAGCCATTGAAAAAAATGCAAGATAATTTGGGTTTGTTCAATGACTATTCGGTGCAACAAGAGGCGCTGCTTAATTTTGTTTCCACTCAAAGTGATGCCCGAAATCGGACAAGTGCGCCGCTTGCCATGGCCGCCGGAGGGCTGATCGCCGTACTCGACCAGCGCCAAAAAGCAGAGCGTGACCACGTGATTGCCAATTTTCAGCATTTCGATAGCCCCGAGATTCAGAACCTGTTCCGAGCCCTGTTTCGCCAAAAGGAGGATTGACTGATGAAGATCATTGCCTGCTACAGCAACAAGGGTGGTGTGGGTAAAACCGCAACCTCGGTAAACCTGGCCTATGCCTATGCGCAAGCAGGGTACACCGTGTTGTTGTGCGACCTTGATCCGCAGGGTGCGGCGGGGTTCTATTTTCGGGTAAAACCTTCAAAAAAGCTGACCGACGCGCGGTTTTTCGAGGATGTTTCCCGGTTCACCAAATCTATCAAGGCCAGTGATTTCGAAGGGCTGGACGTGTTGCCAGCGAACCTGACCTTCCGCGACTTTGACGTGTTCCTATCGCGTATGAGAAACAAGCGATCCCGGTTGAAAAAGGCTCTGGCCGCCGCCGGCAGTGACTACGACGTGATCATTCTGGATTGCCCCCCGAACTTTTCGACCCTGTCCGAGAACGTTTTTAAGGCGGCGGATCAGATCGTGGTGCCGGTCATTCCGACCACTTTGTCCGAGCGAACGCTTGCGCAGTTGGTGGCCTTCTTTGACCAACAGAAGCTGCCCAAGAAGAAGATTAGAGCGTTCTTTTCGATGGTGCAGCGGCGCAAAACCTTGCATCTGGAAACGATGGAGAAGATGCGTAAACAGTACAAAAAACGGTTCCTGCAAACCGAAATACCTTTTGCCACCGATATCGAACGTATGGGCCAAAACCGCGCCCCGGTCAGTATCTTTGCTGGTCGCAGTGACGCCAGCTCTGCCTATCAGTCGTTGTTCGATGAATTGGAAAACGGAGTGATTTCAAGCAAATGAGCATGGAAATTGAACGCAAGTTTTTGGTCGCAGACCTGCCGGACCTCAGCGGCGCAGAGAAAGCTGTCGTGCGGCAGGGATATTTGACTGCGCCCGACGATTCCACCGAACTGCGCCTGCGTCAAAAGAATGACCGGTTCTTCCTAACCCTCAAAGGTGGCGGCTCGATGGTGCGGGTAGAGCGTGAGGCTGAAATTACGGCCGAGCAATTCGAAACATTCTGGCCGGAAACTGATGGGCGCCGAGTGGAAAAGGAACGTTTCACAGGCCAGTTATCCGACGGGCGCGCGTTCGAGTTGGACGTGTTTCAGGGCGATCTGGCCCCGCTGCAGTTGGTCGAGGTGGAATTTGAGACCGATGTCGAGGCTATGGCCTACACTCCGCCGGATTGGTTCGGTGAGGATGTTACCGCTGATAAACGCTATAAAAACAAGACAATGGCAATCAACGGCGTGCCCACTTAGGGTTTGCGCGCCAATTTGATTTTCGCTTCAAGCCCCGGATTGCAATTGCTGGCTTCAAACGCGCCGCCATGCATGTGGGAAATCGCAGCGACAAGGGCCAGGCCCAGACCGGCATTCCGCTCGGTTCGGGCCGGGTCCAGTGTGACAAACGGCATTTGTAGGCGCGGCAGGTCTTCTTGCGGAACGCCGGGACCACGATCGCGAACGCTCAGATTTGTATAGGCACCATCTTCGGACAGGTGGATCGTGACAGTGGTGTCCTGCGGCGCATAGCGCATCGCGTTTTCCAGCAGGTTCGACAGGGCCTGGGACAACAGCGGGCGATGCCCCGGTATTGGCGCTGCTGTACCCGTGACCTCAAGCTGGATACCCTGATCGACTGCCACGGGATCGTAAAGCTCCACTACATCCGCCACCAGTTGCTGAAGATCGACCGGTTCGAATTGTTCCCGACCAACACCAGCTTCGGCGCGTGAGATTTCGGTCAGTTGCCCCAATACTCGCAACACATGGTCGATTTCCACACTGGCCCGCGCGATATCAATCTCGCGCTCTTGATCCGTTTTCGAAGGGTCAGACAGCGTTTCTACTCGTTGCTTCAACCGCGACAGGGGCGAGCGCAGATCGTGGGCGATTGAGTTTGACGTTGTACGCAGATTGCTAACCAGTTCCTCAATCCGGTCCAGCATGGTGTTGAGTGTCCCGGATACCTGATCGAATTCGTCCCCAGTGCCGCGCAGGGGCATGCGCCGGGTTAGGTCGCCCGATACGATGTTCTCTGCCGTGTTGGCGATATCGGACAAGCGAGAAAAGACCAGGCGGGTGAATAGCCAACCGGTGAGTACACTCAGCGCCAGGGCAATTGCCAGCGCGATGCCGACCGACCGCAGCAGAACCCGGTCGAATTGCTGCCGCGCCAGTGCGTCGCGTCCTACCAGCAGGCGTTCACCGCCGGGCAGGCTAACCGAGGCGGCCGAGACGGGCACCAATTCATCATTTTCGGCCCGGCGCAGTTCCAGATCGACCCAGCCGCTTCCGGCTGCGATATTCTCGGGCCATTGTTTGAGGTTGCCAGCCAGGTTGACGCCAAAGCGATCGGTCAGAAGATATAACGCATCGCGGTCTGCGGCGGTTGGAAGACGCCGCTCAATCGCCCGCATCAACCCGATCAGGCCTCGGCGTTCGTATTCATCCGCCAACCCTGTCAGCTCTGCCGACACGACCGAGCGTGTCTCGCTTTCAATGCTGCGGTTCGCCGTTACATAGACCAACGCCAGCACGGTCGCGGTCAGCAAGGTACTGAGGACCATGCTGGCCAGTACGAGGCGTGTGCGTGAATTGTTAAAGGAAAGTCGCAGGTTATCCATCAGATATCATGTAACCGGCGCCCCGGACGGTTTCAATCAACGGCGGCTCGCCGCCTTCGTCCAGTTGACGCCGAAGTTTCGAGATATGGACATCGACCACATTGGTATTGGGGTCGAAGTGATAGTCCCAAACCCCCTCAAGCAGCATGGTGCGCGATACCACGCGGTTCTTCCGGCGCAGGAAAAACTCGAGGATCTGAAACTCACGCGGGGTGAGGGTGATCTCGCGCCCGTTGCGGGTGACCTTGCGGGTCAGCAGGTCCATCTCAAGGTCGCGGCAATTCAGGGTCGGGCTTTCCTCGGCCTCTTGCGGTCGGCGCAGAAGGGCCTCGATCCGGGCGTGCAATTCCTGGAACGAGAACGGTTTGACCAGATAGTCATCCGCACCGGCACGCAGCCCTTTGACACGTTCATCAACGGCGCTCATGGCGGTTAGCATCAGAACCGGCGTTTTAACGCCCGCCGCACGCATCGATTTGATCAGCGACAGGCCATCCAAACCCGGCAACATCCGGTCCAGAACAACCGCGTCAAACCCGCCGTCGGTGGCATGGTAAAGACCTTCCCGGCCGTCCTCGGCCTGCTCGATGACATAACCTTCTTCGCCAAATCCCTTGGCGATGAACTCTCGTGTGTCTTCATCATCTTCGACGATCAGCAAGCGACGGCTCATGATGCGAGTTCCTTTCTACCGGGATTTAAACACAATTTTTGGGCAAAGCACATGGGTTGGCTAATCAATCTGCCGGGTGCGGTGTATCGCACCCGGCAGTCTCGGAGGTTTGCGGACAATTCAAACCACCGAGGAGGCGCCCGCCAGATTTCCCCATCACGTGGCGCGCGCTGGTGTCAGATCAGGCGATTTCCACCGCTACAAAGATCTGGTTTCCACCGCGATTGATAAGAACAAGCGCGGGGTCGGTTTTTTCGCTGTCCAGAGCGGCCTTCAACGCGTCCGGTGTTGCGGTTTCCTGGCCGCCCAGTTTCACGATCACATCGCCCCGTTGCAGACCGGCTTTGGCTGCCGGGCTATCGGGTTTCAGGTCAGTGACGATCACACCATCGACATTATCAGCCACACCCATCTCGGCGCGGTTGGTGTCGGTCAGCGGTGCAATAGTTACGCCCAAAGCAGTGCCCGAGACGGTTTCGTCCACTGACTTATCGATCTGGGCCGATGCGCTTTGATGCTGGCCGACGGTCAACTCGATCTGTTGTTCCTTGCCATCGCGCAGAACGGTCAGAACGCTGTCAGTGCCCACTTTGGTGGTGCCGACAAGGACCGGAAGATCGCTGCTGGAATCGACCACTTCATCGTTGAAGGTCAGAATGACATCACCCTGTTGCAGAACGCCCTCGGCCGGGCTGTCGGCAACAACGTCCGCAACCAGCGCGCCGATTGAGCTATCGATGCCCATGGCTGCCGCAAGCTCGGGGCTGACATTCTGGATCGACACACCCAGCCAACCCCGGCTGACCTGGCCGTCATCGCGCAGGTCGGCCGCGATGTGTTCCACAATGTTCGATGTCACCGCAAACCCCAGACCCACTGAGCCACCGGTGGGCGAGTAGATCGCCGAATTTACGCCGACGACTTCACCTTCCATGTTGAACAGCGGACCACCCGAGTTGCCTTTGTTGATAGCTGCGTCGGTTTGAATGAATTCAGCATACGGCCCTTGCGAGATGTTGCGCCCTTTGGCCGATACGATACCGGTCGTCACGGTTGAATGCAGCCCGAACGGGTTGCCGATGGCTACGACGTCTTCGCCCACGCGGATGGCGTCGCTGTCACCCAGTTCAACCGCCTGCAGGGTTTCATCTGCGTCGATCTTCAGAACTGCGATGTCGGTCAGCGGGTCGGTGCCAATAACCTCGGCGTCAAACGTACGGTCGTCCGACATGCGAACCGTTACGGACTCGGCATTGTCTACGACATGGTGATTGGTAACGATGTAACCCGCTTCATCCAAAACGAAACCCGAACCCAGACCTTGTGCCGGTCCACGCTGCGGGGCGTTAAACCCTTCGGGCGCGCCGAAGCGTTTGAAAAATTCTCCGAACGGGTGTTGGTCAAAGTCAAACTCCTGTCCCTGCGTGGGAACCGGTGTGGCACCTTGTTCGGCGATGATGGTGACGACCGAGGGCGATACATTTTCAACAAGATCGGCCAGTGCTTCGTCGGCCATCGAGGGCAGGGCGGTGGTCGCCAGCAATGCGGCGCTCAGTGCGCCAGCGCCAACCCAACTGGCTGTCCCGGGCAAAAGAAGTGAGGACTTGCGGATGCTCATTTTTATCTCCTGTTTATATCACGCGGGTGCGGCCGCGCGTTGAAACAGGAGATGCGCCTTCACTCTGTGTGTTTCCTGAGCGAATTGTTAAGATATCTTAATTTTGCCACAAACTAGCGGTTCTATCGCGACGTTCGAGGACTGGAGTCGGAGGATTTGTGCGAATCACTGAGCACGAATCGGTGGATTGTTGCCGGTTTGGACGCCAAAGCGCGAAAAAGGTTGAATTGAATCAAAATCGTTAACAAGTCAGCCGTCGCAAACTCCGATTTTCAGGTGATACCGTCTTGGTTGTGTCGACCTTCAAGTGTTAATGCGATTATCGAAAACAATTTATAACATTTAGACCAGATAGCACATTAGGTTTATGCTTAATGGTGAAATGTGGTGTTTCGAGCAAAAATGGCACTCATCTTATGGTTGATTCACGCTTAATAAATGTTGCGGAAAAACCATCCTGATATCGGCAAAATTAACCGTTCTTTCCAATTTTACGTTGTTTGAATCCAACGGATGGGTGACGATGAACGTGCCCAAGCGAGGGGGAGCCAAAGGCACTAGGGGGTGCCCAAGGCTTGTCACAGTCACTGGAAACGCTGAGCGGCATGTTAACGAGGGGGTCTTGTTTAGGTTCGGCGGCGGAATAGCCAGAGTGTCGACAGACATTATTGGCCGCGTTTCCGGGATTGATGAAAAGTGGTAGTCCTGTTTTGGGTACCGGCCCGGTCGTTATCGACCGGGCCGACTTACTTTCAGACCTGTCGATTTTAGATGGTCCGCTTTGCGCGCCATGTCGCCCAATCCGCGGGCGTATCCAAATCCAGCAACGCGTGTTGGCCGGGCAGGGCGTGCAGATGCACCTTGTCCGCATGCGCGCGCACCACGGATTGCGCACCTTCGTCTCCTGTCAGACGGCTGAGCTGATCAAACAGGCTGCGATCAAAGATGACCGGATGACCTGGTTTGCCGTTCTCTGTGGCGCCGCGCCATATCAGGTTGTCCGGGTGGGCCTGGACCGCGGATAGCACTGCAAGCAAATCTTCGGTTGTGATGTCCGGCAAATCTGCCAGCAAGATCATTGCGCCGCTCGCTTCGGGAGACACGTGCGCAAGTGCGCCGCGCAGGCTGGCATTCATACCTTCTTGGGCATCCGGAATTTCGACCTGATGCAGATCCAATCCATCAAGGGCTTGGTAACGGAGATGCGGGGCGGAGGGCAATGCGACGATGACTGGTGCCGCTAGCCCGGCAATCAATGCCGCGCGACGTAGCAAGGGTTGGCCGTCGATGATCTGCAACAGCTTGTCTTGGCCGCCCATGCGGCTGGATTGCCCAGCGGCCAATAGAATTATGGGTATTTGTGTCATACCACCACCATGCCGCCGCAACAGGGCAGAGTCATCCCCGCATGCGTGCGCCATCTGCGTCAAATAGTGGTTCCGAGATCACCCTAGCCTTACACAGTTGACCAAGGATTTCGATTTCGACCTGCAGTCCGTCAATCACCCGGTCCACGGGCAAGAACCCCATTGCAACCGATCTTTGGGCATGGTGCGAGTATCCGCCAGACGTGCAGAAGCCAACAACCTTACCGTCCAACCAGATCGGTTCATACGCATTCACATCGGCGTCGTCGGCGTCCACCTCAAATGCCACCAATTTGCGCGCCGGGCCCTGCGATCGGTCTTGCTCGGCGGCGGTTCGGCCGATGAAATCGGCGTTTTTCGAGAATGATATGAACCGATCCAGACCTGTTTCCGCGGCGGTATAGTCAGGTGAGAATTCCCTCATCCATGAGCCAAAGAACTTGTCCAGACGCAGGCTCATCATCGCACGCATTCCAAACGGCACCATCCCGTGCGGTTGCCCAGCCTGCCATAGAACCCACCAGAGCTGTCTTTGTGCCATCGGATCGCAATAAATCTCGTACCCCAGATCGCCGGTATAGCTGACCCGCTGCACGATGCAGTCGGTCATGCCAACGGTCATACGCCGCACGTCTAGAAAGCTGAGGTCCGAAACATTGTCGCGGGTGCAGGCGTCCAGGACTTGCTTTGCTTTTGGACCCGCGATCTGAAACCCGTTCAACCGGTCGCTGATGTTATCGATTTGTACGCCGTTCTGCTGATGTGTCAGGAACCAGCGCATGTGGAACGCCTGACTGCCGTATGATGCGGTCAGTTGAAACTCGCCTTCAGCCAGGCACGAAACGGTAAAGTCTCCGATCAGTTTACCCCTGGGTGATAGCATCGGTGTCAGAGACACTCGGCCAGGTTGTGGAATGCGTCCGGCCATAATCCGATCCAGCCACGCGCGGGCCGTAGGGCCGGCAATGCGGTACTTGCCGAAATTGTGGACCTCGTTGATGCCGACACTGTTGCGAACGGCGCGCACTTCGCGCCCCGTCGCGTCAAACGCGTCCGAGCGACGGAATGAGGGAGTTTCATAGTCCGGCTCGTCTCCTTGGGCAAAATAGTTCGGGACTTCCAATCCGTATTGCTGACCCCAGACAGCGCCCAGATCGCTGAAAATATCGTACATCGGGGTTGTTCGGTTCGGGCGCGCGGCGGGCAGTTCCTCATTCGGGTAGGCGACGCTGAAGCGCTTTTGATAATTTTCGATCACTTTCGGGCGGGTGTACCCGGGGCTGATCCAATCTCCGAACCGGGCCACGTCCATCGCAAAGACATCACGTTCCGGTTCGCCCTCGATCATCCATTGCGCTAACGTCAGGCCAACTCCGCCACCCTGGCTGAATCCGGCCATCACGCCGCAGGCCGACCAATAGTTTCGCATGCCCGGTACCGGCCCGACCAGAGGGTTCCCGTCCGGTGCAAAGGTAAACGGTCCGTGGATCACCGATTTCACCCCGGCTTCGGCCAGAACAGGAAAGCGACGATAGGCGAATTCGATACTGTCCGTGATCTTGTCATAGTCGTCTGGCAGCAGTTCATGCCCGAACTCCCACGGGGTGCCGTCGACGGCCCACGGCTTGCAGGGCTGTTCATAGAACCCGATGCACAGCCCGCGCCCTTCTTGCCGCAAATAGCTTTCGCCGGCAGGGTCCATGACATGCGGGTGTTCTCCGCCAGCGTCGATGATCGCTTCGATCTGCGGGATCGAATCTGTCACCAGATACTGATGTTCCATTGGGTGCAGCGGGAAGTAGACACCGGCCATCGCGCCAACCTCGCGCGCCCAGAGGCCACCGGCGTTGACTACATGTTCGGCGTGAATGGTGCCCTTGTCGGTGACCACATCCCAGGTGCCATCGGGGCGCTGGTTGGTCTCGCGCACCATACAATGCGTTTCGATCGTGGCCCCACCCATCCGAGCCGCCTTGGCATAAGCATGAGTGGTGCCCGATGGGTCCAGATGCCCGTCCAGCGGATCATACAGCGCACCGATGATGCCGTCTGTATTGGTGATGGGCGCGATTTTCTTGATCTCGTCCGGCCCGACGATCTCGGTCTCCAATCCCATGAACCGATGCTTGGCGCGCTCGGCCAGTAACATGTCGAACCGGTCCTGGTTGTCGGCTAAAGTCACGCCACCTACGTGGTGCAAACCGCAAGACATACCGGTGATCTCTTCCAGCTCTTTATACAGGCGGATCGTGTACCCCTGCAGCGCGGCCATGTTGGTGTCACCGTTCAACGTGTGGAACCCGCCCGCCGCGTGCCAGGTTGAGCCGCTGGTGAGTTCTGAGCGTTCCAGCAGCATGACGTCGGACCACCCCAGTTTGGTCAGGTGGTACAGCACGGAACAACCGACGACGCCACCGCCAATAACTGCTACGCGGGTTTCAAGTTTCATGAAGGCCTCCGTCAGTGTTTTTGCCAGTCTGATCAGTGAGGAACAGGATGCAATTCTGAATGCGACAAAACGTGTCGCCGCAGCAAATCGCATCTGCGGAAAACATCCGCTAAAGGGTGTAGCGGTTCTGTTACGGAATCGATCTACCAGGCATCCGGGAAGGACCCTGTGTAACTACTCTGCAAGGACATAAGATGAGCAAGTTTGATCCCCAACCCCAAGCGTTGAGCCGCCGTGAATTCATGGCCAAAGCCGCAGCACTTGGCCTGACAGCCACTGCTGCGAACCTGATCTGGGCCGAGGCCGGTCTGGCCGAGACGCCCAAAAAAGGGGGCCATTTCGTTTTGGGGCTGACGGGCGGTGAAAGCACCAACTCATTGGACCCGGCATTGTCGGCGTCGCATGTGACAGCCAAGGCGCTGCGGGCCTATGGAAACACCCTGACCGTGGTGACTACTGATGGTGGGATCGCACCCAGCCTGGCGGAAAGCTGGGAAGCGAATGAGGACGGTAGGGTCTGGACTTTCCTGATCCGCAAAGGCGTCGAATTCCACAATGGCAAGACACTGACGCCTGAAGATGTACAGCAGACCCTGGCGCGCCACTCGAACGAAGATTCGCAGTCGGGTGCTTTGGGCATCATGCGCGGGATCGAGGATGTGCGAGTCGACGGTGACTATGTGGTGATCACGCTGACCACACCCAACGCAGACCTGCCGTATCTGATGTCGGATTATCACCTGGTCATGCAGCCGGGTGGCGGGATCGATAACCCCGGCGAGGGGGTTTCGACCGGTGCTTACAAGGTGACCGCAGATGAACCTGGAGTGCGCTATGCGTTCGAGAAGTTCGCCAACCACTGGGATGAAAGCGTTGGCCATTATGACAGCCATGAGATCCTTGTTCTGAACGATGACACTGCACGTTCGGCAGCATTGCAGGCCGGTCAGGTACACGCCATTAACGTGGTGCCACCGCGTACCGCCAAGCTGTTTGGCCGCGCGCCGGGCGTAACCATCAACGCGACCTCGGGCCGGGGGCATTACATCTTTGTCATGCACACCGACACCGCACCGTTTGACAACAAAGACCTGCGTCTGGCGCTGAAATACGCCATCAATCGCGAAGAGCTGGTCGACAAGGTTCTGCGCGGTTTTGGTTCGGTCGGGAACGATATTCCGATCAACGAAGCCTATCCGCTGTTCGATGCGTCCATGGAGCAGCGCCAGTTCGATCTGGCCAAGGCAGCTGAGCACTACAAAGCGTCGGGTCATGACGGCTCGCCCATCGTTCTGCATGTGTCTGACGCCGCGTTTGCCGGTGCACTTGACGCGGCGCAATTGTTCCAGCTGTCGGCAAAAGCGGCTGGTATCCCGCTTGAGATTCAGCGTGAGCCGGCGGACGGCTACTGGTCGGAAGTGTGGAACAACAAACCGTTCTGTGCATCCTACTGGGGTGGGCGTCCGGTGCAGGATCAGATGTGGTCGGTTGGCTATCTGTCGACCGCAGACTGGAACGACACCAACTTTAAGAACGAAGAGTTCGACGCGCTGGTATTGAAAGCCCGTGCCGAGTTGGACACCGCTAAACGCAAAGACATCTACGCCCAGATGGCGCGCATCGTCTGGGAAGAGGGCGGTCTGATCAACCCGATGTTCAATCAGTTCATCGACGGATATTCGGACAAGGTGACGGGTTGGTCCGCACATGCGAACGGTGACCTGATGGATGGCTATGTCGCTAGCCGTACCTGGTTCGCGTAACCCCGGAAATGAAACCGGCGCCCGATGGTGGGCGCCGGTTTTTTCTTTAGCCGAGTTACAGCGGTCGGATTTTCAACTCGGTCACCCGGTTGCCGTCCTTCGCGGTGACTTCGAACCGAAACCCGTGGAATGAGAAGACCTGACCTACTACCGGGATCATCTGTGCCTCATGTATGACAAGCCCGGCGACTGTATTCGCCTCATCATCTGGCAATGACCAGTCCATCGCGCGGTTTGCGTCGCGGATCGTCATTGCGCCTTCGACCAGATACTGCCCGTCTTCAGTGCGGGTCACCGGAACGTCTTCTTCGATATCGAACTCGTCGGCGATTTCCCCCACGATTTCTTCCAGGATATCTTCCAGCGTGATCAAACCGCGCAATGATCCGTATTCGTCGACCACCAGTGCAAAATGGCTGTGCATCCGCAGGAATTCCCGCATTTGGTCGTCCAGCGTCGTGGTTTCCGGCACAAAGTACGGGTCGTTTGCCACTTTGGAGATATCGAATTCTTTTAGCCGGTTGGTGTCACTTTCACTGGCACCTGCATGGGCATACATGGCGCGGAATAGGTCCTTGGCGTGCACGACACCCACGATGTTTTCGGGCTCATCCCGGAAGACGGGCAGACGGGTGTGCGGGCTTTTCAGACATTGTTGCAGAATGGCCTCGGGCGCGTCGTCGGCATCGATCATCTCGATGTTCGAGCGGTGAAGCATGATCTCTTCCACCGTCCGATCACCCAGATCCAGCGCGCCAAGGATGCGGTCGCGGTCTTCTTTTTCTACCACACCTTCGGAATGGCCCAGCTGCAGCGCGCCCGCGATCTCTTCACGTACGGCAAGAATGTTGCTGTCCGGGTCGATCCGAACACCGAACAAGCGCAAGACACCGCGCACCAGCAGGCGTACGGCTGCGACCATGGGCGAGAAAACCGTCACCACAATACTGATGATCGGCGCGACCAATGCTGCCGCTTTTTCCGCGTTGGTAATGGCATAGGTCTTGGGCAGAACTTCGGCGAAAACCAGTACCAGCAAAGTCATGACAAGCGTTGCCAGCGCCACGCCGCTTTCGCCAAACAACCGGGTGAACAAGGCCGTGGCCAGCGAGGCGGCAAGGATATTCACAAGGTTATTGCCCAGCAGGACCGAGCCGATCAGCCGTTCATTGTCATCGGTGATGTCCAGCGCCTTTTGCGCCCCGCGTGAGCCTTTGTCGGCCTGCGCCCGCAACTTGCCGCGTGACGATGCGGTCAATGCCGTTTCAGAACCCGAGAAAAAGCCCGACAGGACGAGCAAAAGCAGAATGGCGCCTGTGGTAAACCAGAATGCGCCGTCGATCAGAGAAGAAGAGGGTTCCATTGGTCCTTGGTTGTTGGTGTTGCTGCATCCGTTATGGGGGCGCGCCCCCTGCGGATCAAGGGGTTAGCCCTTGTTGTCGGGGTCTTTCGCCAGTGGGTGATGCTCTAACACCAGCTCGGCCAGACGTTCGTCGAGAACATGAGTGTAAATCTCGGTAGTCGCCACATCCGCGTGCCCCAGCAGGGTCTGGATCGACCGCAAATCGGCACCGTTGGCCAGTAGATGCGTCGCAAATGCGTGGCGCAGCGTGTGCGGCGTGACTTTTTCCGGTAACACGCCGCCCTGAACGGCCAATTCCTTGACCAGCAGAAAGAACATATGCCGAGTTAGATGCCCGGATTTGCCGCGTGAGGGGAACAGGAACTTGGATCGCTGGCCGCCATCGGCAACCACTTGATCCTCGGCTTCATCCCGCACCTTTAGCCAGACCGCCAATGCGTCACGTGCAGGTGGAGATAGGGGTACCATCCGCTCTTTTCCGCCTTTGCCCAGCACCAGCAACATGCGCGGATCGCCGCGGGCTGACGACACAGGTAATGAGACCAGTTCGGTCACCCGCATACCGGTGGCATAGAGAACTTCCATCAGGCAGGTATTCCGCACCCGGTCGGCCTTAGTGCGCCCGGTCTGGCGGGCAGCTTGCAGCAGCCGGTCCACCTCGGGTACGTCCAGCGTTTTGGGCAGGCGTTTTTGGCGTCCAGGCCCTTTGATCTGAATGGCGGGGTTGGTGTCGCGCCAGCCTTCCTCGAACGCGAAACGGTAGATTTGTTTGATCGCTGACAATCGTCGGGCACGGGTGGACTGCGCCAGACCTTGGGTGTCGCAGTCGATCAGATATGCCTCGATCTGATCCCGCTCTGCCTCGGCAAAGTTGGTTTTGCGGCGCTGCAGCCAGGCGGCGAAATCCTTTAGGTCGCGGCCATAGGCCAACAGGGTATTGTTGGCTGCCCCAAGCTCGGCCGCCTGCGCTTGCAGGAAGGAGGAAATCCAAAGCTCAGAAGTTGCCGGGGACGCCATGATCATGTGCCCTGCAGGATCAAAAGGTTCAGGGCCGCACGCCGCGCCGTATCCTCAAGGCCCACCTGGCGTAGGGTCGCAATGGCAGCCGTCAGATCGACCAGATTGCCCCTGGCGCCATGAGCAAACATTTCCATCGTTTCAAGAATAGCTTCGCCCAGCTGGTTGTTGTTCAGCATCGCCTGAATGTCCGATGGGATCGGCGCCGCCCAGGCAAAGCCTTGAGCCACCGCATCGGCCAAAGGTGAAGGGCTGCGCGCACGCCCCGGATCACCTTGCGCCAAAGCGGTAAGAAAAAGCGCATCTTCTGATTTGTCCGGCGGAGACTCGGCTGCGGTTTCATAGAGATCGGACAGCAGCAGGATACGCCACCGCAGGTTTTCGGCTTTGTCATCCGGCAGAGAGACTTGTGACAGGCGACCAGCAAATAAATCGGCGAAGGGAACCTCAAGCCCGACACTGCGCATCTGTTCCCACACAAGGGGCAATGCCATGGCGATGGCTTCGGGTTTACCAGTTTCCAGCGCGTTTTCGAATTTCTGAATGGCTGACACCCGGTCCCAGACCGCACCCGACGCCGCCGGGGCACGCTCGGTATACAAGCCCAATAGCTGGTTAGGGGTCAGCGCGCCAATCCGCGTCAGGCGTTCGGCCGCTTCGATCTGGGCTTTCCAGCCCGCCACATCGCGCAGGTCAGCGTTGGCAAAAGCCCGCGGCAGAGGGGCCGAGGGCAAACGTTCGCCAATCGCTTCAAACAATCGAAAAGTCAGCGGATCGGGATTGTCGGGCTGGGGAAGGTAATCGGCATCCTCAAACAGCTCGGGGCTCAGGAAGCGGTCCAGCACATCCAGATCCTCGGGGGGCAAGACTTGCAGCGCATGGGCCGCCTCAAGCGTTAGCGCGGCAGAGTTCCAATCGCCTCGGCGCGCCTTGCAAAAAATCTGGGCTGCATAATCCAGCGATAGGTGCGGTTGCGCGATGAGCGCTGTGCAGCTGCGATCCTCATCCCCGGTCAGTAGCGTTGCATCGAACCAACGCTGAAACCGCGCGCGGCTGTCGGTGGGTCCGGCCAGTTGCACCAGCGATTGCGTCGGATCGGCGGCGCCCAGCTGCATCAAGCGGTCGAGGCGAGCTAACAAGAGGGTTTCCTCCGCACTCGGCCCGGCAGGGGCCCGCGCTTCGGACAATAGCAGCGTGAATAACAGCCGCTGCATTGCTGGGTTGTACTTAACAGGAACCCGAGCGATCAGCTGCGCCAACCGTTCGGGATCACTGTTCTGCCATAGGCTCACAGGCAGGCCCGTTACAGAGGACGACACCAACCCCAGCGGTTGCGACAGCGCCTCAAGCGGTGTGACTTCGATATCTGGCCGCACACCGGTCTGTGTCACGGGCGGTTCCAGCAAAACGGTTCCCGGCAGGTTTTCTGGCGGGTTGCTCAACCAATCAATGACAGAAAGAGGTTCCTGCTGCGCTTGCGCCGAACCGGCCAAACACAGTGCGAACACTGCGGCCTTATTCGACATTCAGGATTACCGGCTCTCGTATCTCGTCTTGCGGCGCCGAGAAATCCGCACCGAAAAACGGCCCAAGATAGGCATATGCCACCAGCCCGATAAAACCCAGGCAAATCAGATATAACAGGAACTTGATTAGACGGCCCATTGCTCAACGCTGCCCCAATTTTCTCTTTTGTCATAGTTATAGCTAGCATTTTTCCTAAGATCACGTCATTCACAGTGAAATGAGCGAAATTAAGCATAACACCCACAGCTCGGACACAGATGCGGGCTTTGCACTGCACAAAACGGTTGTACTTGTAGGCATGATGGGGGCGGGAAAGACGGCGGTGGGCCGTGCGCTGGCCGCGCGGCTGGGCGTTCCCTTTCTCGACAGCGACGCCGAGATCGAATCGGCAGCCAATATGACCATCCCCGAGATTTTCGAACGTGACGGAGAACCGTTTTTCCGCGCTAAGGAATCTCAGGTTATCGGGCGTTTGCTGGATGAGGAAAAAGGCATCCTATCGACCGGTGGCGGCGCGTTTCTGGCGGAACAGAACCGCACAATGATCACGGAACGCGGGGTCTCGGTCTGGCTGCGGGCCGAACTCGAGGTTTTGTGGAATCGCGTCAAACACAAAGACACGCGCCCCTTGCTGCGTACCTCTGATCCTTATGCGACTTTGCGCGGCTTGTATGAACAGCGTGTCCCGGTTTATGCGAAGGCGGATTTGATCGCCGAGTCCGACGGCGAGACCTCGATCGAGAATATGGTGAACCGGGTGGTGGATGCGCTGGCAACACGCCCCGATGTTTTGGAACGGAAGTAATGCATCAAACCGTACATGTAGAGCTGGGCGAGCGCTCGTATGATGTAGAAATCGGCCCGGAATTGCTGGCTCAGGCCGGTACACGGATCGCACCGTTGTTGCACCGGCCCAAAGTGGCGGTTGTGACGGACGAGAACGTGGGCGCGCTGCATCTGGACGCTTTGCGTGACGGTTTAGCCCACGCCGGGATCGAGATGACGTCGCTGACTTTGCCCGCTGGTGAAGCGACCAAAAGCTGGCCGCATTTCGAACGCACTGTAGAGTGGTTGCTGGCTGAGAAAATTGAACGCCGCGACGTCGTCGTTGCCTTTGGTGGCGGTGTGATTGGCGATCTGGTGGGGTTCGCCGCTGCGGCTTTGCGACGCGGAGTACGGTTTGTGCAAATCCCGACCTCGCTGCTGGCGCAGGTCGACAGTTCGGTGGGGGGCAAAACCGGGATCAACGCGCCGCAGGGCAAGAATTTGATCGGGGCATTCCATCAGCCGTCGCTGGTGCTGGCAGATACTTCGGTGTTGGGGTCGATGACCCAGCGCGATTTCCTTTCAGGCTATGGCGAGGTGGTGAAATACGGCCTGCTGGGAGACGCAGCGTTCTTTGAGTGGCTGGAAACCAACGGAACGGATGTCTCAGGCGGTGATATGGCCGCACGGGTGCGGGCCGTAACCCGTTCGGTGCAGATGAAGGCCGATATCGTGGCGCGGGATGAGACCGAGCAGGGCGACCGCGCGCTGCTGAACCTTGGCCATACCTTCTGTCACGCGCTTGAGGCTGCCACTGGTTATTCCGACCGTCTGCTGCATGGCGAGGGCGTCGCCATTGGCTGCGCGCTGGCGTTCGAGCTGTCGTCGCGCCTGGGTCTGTGTTCACAGGAAGACCCCAGCCGCGTGCGGGCACATTTGCGCGCTATGGGCACGAAAACCGATTTGAATGACATCCCCGGCGACCTGCCTGGGGCCGAAGCCTTGGTCGATCTAATGGCGCAGGACAAAAAGGTCATCGACGGTCAATTGCGGTTCATCCTGGCGCGTGGGATCGGTGAAGCTTTCGTGACATCGGACGTCCCGCGTGAGGCGGTGATATCCGTGCTGGAAGACGCCCTGGCGACGGCCTGATCAGCGCCCCCGGATCACCATCAGCTCACCAATGTTTTCCCGGGTGATATAGCCGACCATTTTACCAGTCTGCGTGCAGACGGCGATAGCCGGTGCGCCCTTGTGGAGCGTTTCCAGAACCATCTCAAGCCCGCTGGTCAGTTGCACCCTTGGGATATTGGTTTCCATGACCGACGTGGCGGGGTCGGACCGCGGAGTTTCCCCGGCTAGGGCTGCAAAAAGACGACCGCGGGTGACAAACCCAAGCAATGCGCCGTCATCATCCAAAACGGGAAATTCGTGCTGAGTGGTGTGGATGACTGCCTGCGCTGCCGTCGCCAGCGTATCGGACGGGGACAGAGCGTGGAATTCAGTGATCATCGCATCACGCGCCAGAACCCGCCGCGCGACCGAACGCATGGCCACGTCCTGACTTTCGGAATTGGCGGCGACAAAAACGAAAACCGCAATCAGGACCAGAATGGCGTTGCCGGTACTCAGCCCCCAAAAGCCAAAGGCGACAGCCACGATCTGTCCTGCGATTGCCGCGATCTTGGTTGCCTTCACCCGATCCATTTTGAGACATAACAAGGCGCGGAACACCCGCCCGCCGTCCATTGGGAAAGCTGGTATCATATTGAAGGCGGCCAGCAGCAAATTCACATATGCCAGACGGTTCAACAGACCCGGAACAGTGGTGTCGATCTGCGCCATTGTCTCAAGTGGCATACCGGCCCCCAGCGCGACCAGAATGATCCAGATGACGATATTCACCGCTGGACCGGCAAGGGCCACCCAAACCTCTTGCATTGGCTTTTCGGGCATCCGTTCCAGCCGCGCTAGACCGCCAATTGGCAGCAAGGTTATGTCTGGGGTTTTGATGCCGTATCGCCGTGCCATCAGCGCATGGCCGAATTCATGCGCGACGACGCAGGCAAACAAAGCCAGCACAAAGATCAGGTTTTCGATGGCGGCTGGCAGCCCGCCGCGGGAATAGGCGGCGAAACCGACCCAAGCCAGCAGCAGGAAAAAGGTGACATGGACCCTCAACTCGGACCCCAGAAACCGGCCGAGTGAGAAGGACCATGTCATGATTTGCCTCCGCTACGCTTAGAACGGAATCTCGTCGTCGTCGATTCCACCGGATGCCGGGGCAGGGGCACTGGATTGGCCGCCATAGGGATCGCCGTATCCACCCCCGGCCTGACCGCCGCCATAGCCGCCCGACTGGCCACCACCTCCGCCTTCACCGCGAGCATCCAGCATTGTCAGTTCGCTGCGATAGGGTCGCAGGACCACCTCGGTCGTGTATCTGTCCTGTCCCGATTGATCTTGCCATTTGCGGGTTTCCAGCTGACCTTCAATATAAACTTTGCTGCCCTTGCGCAGATATTGCTCCGCAACCCGAACCAAGGGCTCTGAGAAGATAGCGACCGAGTGCCATTGTGTCCGATCCTTACGTTCTCCGGTATTGCGGTCTTTCCATGTTTCGGACGTCGCGATGCGCAGGTTGCATACCTTCCCACCATTCTGAAACGATCTTACCTCAGGGTCCGCACCGAGATTGCCGATAAGAATGACCTTGTTGACTGAACCCGCCATTTATTTCCCCGTTCTGAATTGATGTATGCGCGCCGAATCTGGCGCAGTGTTTCCCAGCGACCCTATACGGCCTGCGTCTTGGTTGAAACACAGTTACTGCATGCAACACTGAGCAAGAATTTACTCAGGTTCGGTTAACCATGCTTTCATTATAAACTGAGATATCTATACTCCATAAGGTTCCTGACTAAGCGAGATTGGCTTTAATGCGTTTTCTGGTTGGTTGTTTTGTTGGTTTGTGTGTTGCTCTGGTCTCGGTTCCGGTGGCCGCGCAAAACTTGTCGACGAAAAGCCGGAAGGATATTTTCCTTAAACAATCCAAGATTTTGGACACACGCGCCGCAACCCAGTATCGGGGCTCCGAACGGCTTAAACCCAAGACTGCTCAACCGAAGTTTAACAAACGCTATACCGGGAAGTATCGCGGTCAGTATATGACACTAGCGCGTCAGGCGGCACGCAAACATAACGTCCCGGAAGAGCTTTTCCTGCGCTTGGTTCAACAAGAAAGCGGTTGGAATCCACGTGCAGTATCACACAAAGGCGCTTTGGGACTGGCACAGTTGATGCCCGGTACAGCGCAGCTTTTGGGTGTGAATCCGCATGATCCACAGCAAAATCTGGAAGGTGGCGCGCGGTATCTATCCTGGCAATACCGCAAGTTCAAATCGTGGCGTCTGGCGCTGGCGGCCTACAATGCCGGACCTCAGGCGGTTGAGAAACATGGCGGCGTACCACCTTACAAGGAAACCCAGAACTACGTGAAGGTTATCTGGGGCGGTTGAGCTAAATTCGATGCTTAGGTCTCTTTTGACCAGGTACATTTAGCTAAAATGCTTATGAGAAAATTTGTTCAAGTAATGCCAAAGGGCGCCGATCAGAAACCGACGCCCTTTGCACCAATTTTGAAGCCTATTCCGCGGCGATTTTGATGACCGGCTCCATACGGGCCAGAATATCTTCGGCCAGATGACATTTCACCTGATGACCATCGGCCAGAGTTTTCACTGGCGGTACGTCGCGTTCACACAACCCGCCCGGAACTTCGGATTTCCAACGGCACCGGGTCTGGAACGGGCAACCCGGCGGAGGATTCATGGCCGACGGGATATCGCCCTCAAGTACGATGTGCTGCTTCTCGATTGAGGTATCGGCAATAGGCACCGCGCTCAGCAAAGCCTCGGTATAGGGATGGTAGGGCGGGGCAAAGACCTGATCAGTGGTGCCCAGTTCGACCACATGGCCAAGATACATCACCATCACCCGGTCGCTGAGGTAACGCACAATGGACAGGTCGTGGCTGATGAACAGCAGCGTGGTTTTATGCTCGCGCTGAATCTCCATCAACAGATCAGTCACCGCCGCCTGAACGGACACATCCAGGGCCGAGACCGGCTCATCCGCCACCACAATGCGGGCGTCCCCTGCAAAGGCGCGGGCGATACCGACACGTTGCTTCTGTCCGCCCGACAACTGGCGCGGCATTCGATCCGCAAAGGCGCGGGGTAGCTTCACCAGGTCCAGCAGTTCCAGCATACGTTGCTTACGTTCAGCCTCGGAATTGCCGACGCCAAAGATTTCCAACGCACGAATGATCTGACGACCCACAGTCATCGATGGGTTCAGCGTATCGAACGGGTTCTGGAACACCATCTGAACCTCGCCCACGGTCTTGGTGTCGCGCTCCTCAATCGGGACAGCTTCGATATTGCGGTTGTCCAGCAGGATCTGACCGTCGGTGGCCGTTTCCAGCCCCATCAACACCTTGGCGAAGGTGGACTTGCCGCAACCGGATTCACCCACAATGGCCAGTGTCTCGGACTCGTGGGCCTCGAAGCTCAACGTTTCATTGGCTTTTACAACTTTGGTCTCTCCACCCCCGAACAGGGCATTTGCGGCCACCTCATAGTATTTCTTGAGATTGTCCATCTTCAGAATTGTGCGCCCGATTTCGCCCTTTTCCTTCTGTTCAGCCATGGTGATCGGTGCGTTCCAATCGATTTCCTGGAACTTCAGACAGCGCGTGTGGTGCCGATCATTGCCCGGTACCGGCTCCATCAGAATGTTTTGCGCGTCACAACGGCCTTCCTCAAAATAGTCGCAGCGCGGACCAAAGTTACAGCCCGGCGGGCGTTCATGCGGCAGAGGGAAGTTCCCCGGAATGGCCACCAGCGGGCGTGCGTTCTTGTCAGCGCCGGGCAAGGGGATCGAGCGGAACAGCGCCTGCGTGTAAGGATGCTGCATCTCGTCGAACACATCATGAATCGAGCCACGCTCGACCGCTTCACCCGAATACATCACGCACAGCCTGTCACAGGTCTCAAGCACTAGACCCAGATTGTGCGAGATGAAAAGCATCGAGGTGCCGTATTTCTTTCCTAGATCCTTGACCAACTCTACCACGGCGGCCTCAACCGTCACATCCAACGCGGTGGTTGGTTCGTCCAGGATCAGCAGCGCTGGTTTTGACATCAACGCCATGGCGATGACGATCCGCTGCTGTTGACCACCCGACAACTGATGGGGGAAGGAATTCAGCATACGCTCAGGGTCGGGCAAGCGTACATCGGTGACCACCTCAAGCGCGCGGGCATAGGCCTCTTCTGCGCCGACGTCTTCGTGGATCATGGGCACTTCCATCAGCTGCTTGCCGATCTTCATCGCCGGGTTCAGCGAGGCCATCGGCTCCTGATAGATCATCGCGATCTCATTGCCACGAATGTCGCGCAACTCGTCCGAGGTCATCTCGGACAGATCACGCCCCTTGAACTTGATGGTGCCGCCGACGATCCGACCGTTTTTGCCCAAGTCCTGCATGACACCCAATGCCACTGTGGATTTGCCGCATCCTGACTCACCGACCAATCCTACAGCTTCACCCGGTTGCACACTGACCGAGAAATCCATCACGGCCGGAATTTCCCGCAGACGGGTAAAGAAGGAAATCGACAGCTTATCGATCTCGAGGATCGGGCCGTCATAATCCGCCAGTTTGTTCATCGTTTCCTACTCCCTGATGAAATCGATCAAGCGACCATTTTCATCTTTTCGAAAATACTTCGGGGGTCCGGGGGCAGGGCCCCCGGCCTCGATCACATCAGTCCTTCAGACTTTCCTCACGCAGGCCGTCCGCCAGCAGGTTCAATCCAAGAACCAGTGACAACAGGGCCAGCGCAGGCGGAAGGGCAGGGTGCAGATAGATCGACAACAGCTTGCGCCCCTCGTTGATCGTCGAACCCCAGTCTGGGCTTTCCGGTGGCAGCCCCAGCCCGAAGAAACCCAAGGTTCCCAAAAGGATGGTGGTGTAGCCAATCCGCAGGCAGAAATCGACAATCAGCGGACCGCGCGCGTTTGGCAGAATTTCCCACAGCATGATGTACCATGGACCTTCTCCACGGGTTTGCGCCGCCGCCACATAGTCTCGCGTCTTAATGTCCAACGCCAAACCACGCACGATGCGGAACACGGTGGGTGAATTCACGAACACAACGGATACGAACACCACCAGGATGCCGCCAGGAATATCGAACAGGTCCAGATAAGTCGGCAGTCCCCAGATGCGATAGCTATCGGTATTGATGATGTAACCACCGGTCGAGATCAGCGACAGGTAGAACCAGATCGCAACGCCCAAAACCCCGATCAGCAGCGGTGTGCGGAAATTCGGTCGCGTGTAATAGCGTGAATTCAGCAGAACGCCTATGAATAGGATCGGAAAGACGAACAACACAGCAGCCATATAGTTCGGCACGCCCGTCGCTACGATTTCCGGTGTCACCAGCAGGTAGAACAGCAAGATCACCGGGAAGGCCAGGATAAGGTTGGCCAGGAAGGACAGGAACGTATCCAACCGACCGCCATAGTACCCCGCGGGCAGACCCAGAGTGATCCCGACCATAAAGGCAAACAACGTTGCCAGCGGCGCAATCTGCACCACGATCCAGGCACCTTTGACCATGCGGCTGAAGACGTCGCGGGCAAGGTTGTCACCCCCCAACAGATACCAGGTGTATTCCCCCTCTTCCGGGCTGGGCAGAGGTGTTCCGGGAACTTTGTTTTTCATCCCAGAAATCTGTGACAGCGGGTCATGGGTAACGATCAGGTCCAATGCCCCAAAGATGCCGGTGAAAACCCAGAACATCACAAGGCCGAAGCCGATCATGCCGATGGGGCTGTCGAACAGTTTGCCATAAAGGCCCAGACGCCGCTTAAACGCGATCGACATGGCGTACAGGATGATCAGCGACAGCCAGACAGGTAGAAACTGCTGTGAGATCGCACCGATGATCCCCGCGCTGGTACCCAACACGATGCCCAGCACGATATAGGCCACGGCAAGCGCGACACAGGCAGCAAAGCTGTAGCGCAGCGCCTTTTGCGTCAACCCACGCATGCCCGATCCTGAGCTGAGCGTGCCGTCCAGATTCACACTCATCGGCGCCTCGGGCAGTACGATACTGCCAACTATCCAAGTCACGATGGAGACCAGAAGGGCTGCGATTGCGATCATCAGCAGCGGGTTCAGGAAGGCGATAGAGCCGGTCCAGGTAAGTGGTTCCATGTTCTAACCCTCCTTAAGAAATGCGAATGCGCGGGTTGAGGTAGACATAGCCGATATCCGAGATCAGCTGGGTCAACAGCACCACAAAGACCGACACGACCGAAATCGCCAACAGCAACTGGATGTCGTTGTTGCCCGCCGCCTGCACCAGTGCCCAACCGAAGCCCTTGTAGTTGAACAGCGTCTCAACAATCACTACGCCGTTCAGCAGCCATGGGAACTGCAGCATAATGACGGTAAAGGGCGCGATCAGCGCATTGCGCAGCGCGTGTTTCATGACGATGTTGGGGAAGGATACGCCTTTCAGCCGCGCGGTGCGAATGTACTGCGCTGTCATCACCTCGGTCATCGAGGCGCGGGTCATTCGGGCGATATAACCCATGCCATACAACGCAATGGTCAGTACCGGCAGGAAAAAGTTCTCGAAGGTCGGATTGTCCATCGCCTGCGTTGCAGTGCCTTTGAACCATTTCAGACCAACGGTGGATGAGGTGAAGATGGCAATGAAGATCACGCCCGACACATATTCTGGCGTCGCCGTCGTTATGATTGAGAATGTAGACAGAGACCGATCCAGCGCTGAGCCTTCGCGCATCCCGGCCAGTACGCCCACCAACAGGGCTGAGGGGACCATCAGGATCAAAACCCACATCATCAAGTAGCCGGTATTGCCCAATCGCTTGGCGACAATGGTACCGACCTCATCCTTGAAAACAGTGGAATAGCCCCAGTCCCCCTGAAGGATGCCGCAAAACCGGGGCGTGGTTTCCTCGGTCAATCCGGGTCGGGTGCAGGTGCCCACGAATGTGCCGTCATCCAGAGTTTTGGAAAACCCCGGTGCCACGCCCAGCCATTGGCCATATTTGACCAACGTAGGTTGCAGGTAGCCACGATTACCCAGCCAGGCCTCGACCTGTTCGTCGGACATCCGTTGGTTGCCCTGGGTTTTGGCCAGCTTTTCCAAGTTTGGGTATAGGTTGGTCAGAAAGAAGACCACGAACGTCAGGCACAATGCTGTCAACAGCATGACGCCAAACCGTCGGAGGATGAATAGTCCCATGATGGCCCCTGTTTTTCGGGTGTTCCGCAGATCTTTGGACCATTTTCTGGCCTCGGACTTCCGACTTGACGCCGGGTTGTCTGCGGCTGGAAAGGGGCGCCTGGATCAGGCGCCCCCGTTGATTGTCTGACAGGTTTTAGGCCGACCAGCCCCACTTGTAGTGGTGATGTTCGAAAGCGATATGCATATCGGTTCCGACCAGACCATCTTTCATATGGCGATACAGCGCGCGCCAGTAGGGTTGGATGGTCACGCCTTCTTCCTGAATCAGCGCCTCGCCTTTGGCGACCACTTCGCGCCGTTTGTCGGCGTCGGCAATGGCCAGGGCTTCGGTCAGGATGGCGTCGAATTCGGAGTTGGCCCAACCGAACTCGTTCCAAGCTTCACCGGATTTATACGCCAATGCCCAGATCTGTACGCCCAGAGGGCGGTGGTTCCAGTTGGTTGAACTGTAGGGGTATTTCGTCCAGTCGTTCCAGAAGGTGTTCCCCGGCAGAACCGTGCGTTTTACATTGATGCCCGCGTCCCGCAGCTGCGCGGCAACAGCGTCGGTTGTGTTACGGCGCCAGTCGTCGTCAATCGACAGCAGTTCGTGCTCGAAATCAGCCATGCCAGCGTCTTCCATGAGCTTTTTCGCCCCAGCCGGATCGACCGTTTGCTTGGGCAGTTCTGCATAGTCCGGATGGATAGGCCCGACATGGTGGTTTTCAGCCAGCGTGCCACGGCCGCCATAGCCCAATTCAAGCAGAACGCTGTTGTCCACCGCCATTTGCAGAGCTTTGCGCACGCGCTTGTCGGCATAAACCTGTTTGCCGTCAACTTCGGCCAGCTGATTGGGACGGATCACGAGGGTTCCCATGGTGATCACTTCGGATTTCTCATAGCCGAGGCCGTCCATCACATCGATGAATTCACCCACGGATTCGTGCAGCATATCGACTTCGTCCGATTCCAGAGCTGCCAGCCAGGCCGACGGATCGGTACCGTAGTCGATGTATTCGATACGATCCAATGTCGCGGGACCAAACACTTCTTCACCCCACCAGGTGTGGTCAGGTGCGCGCACCAATGTGCATTTGACCCCGACTTCCAGCTCTTCAAGGATGTAGGGACCGGTTCCGACGTTGTTGAGTAGGTCGTTTTCATTGAACGAACTATGCACGATGGCCGACGGATAGTCGGACATGCCGGCAATCAATGAAATATCCGAGCTTGGCAGGTTCAGTTTCACCGTCGTCGGATCAACAACTTCGATCGAGCCTTCGATAGCCTGGCCGGTGTCCGCGTCGATCAGTGTCGCAAAGCGACCTGCCATCGAATTGGTTTCCGAGCTTTTGTCACACCAACGCGCAATATTGCGTGCCACGTCATCTGCAGTGAAATCATCGCCGTTGGTCCACTTCACACCCGGGCGCAGTTTCAGTGTGTAGACAGTGGCGTCATCATTGATTTCCCAACCTTCCAGCAACATTCCGCGGAATGTACCGTCCGAGTTGTATTCGACCAGGTATTCCATTGTGCCGCGGGTTTGGTTGCCCATTTCCGACCAGTCATACGTGCGTGGGTCTTTCAGGGCACGAACGCTCATCTGGACGCGCAGGGTGCCGCCTTCTTGTCTGGTATCTTCGCCCTCGGCGCGGACAGGGGCTGCCAAGCCAATCATGCCGTAAGCACCTACAGCAGTAACACCCAGACCCGTGGCGCGGGTCAGAAACTCGCGCCGGCTTAATTTGCCGTCCCGATATTCCTGAGCATGCATCTCTGCCGCCCAGTGAATCGGTGCTCCGGTAAAGGTTTGCTTATTCATCGATGTCTCTCCCTGTGACATGTTCTTTTTATTGAAGAAGGTTGGAACCGTTCAGACCATATTGAGGCGAACAGCAGGTTCTCGGAATACTCGTTGGATTTTCATCATCCCCATGGGGCTATTCCGCCCTAGAATTCAAATGAGGTCAATGTTCGAAATCGACGTAGATAGCACAAAAACGACATGGCTGGGAGTGTTTGCTGTTGTCTCGGGCCCGCAGCGTCTTATTTCAAGCGATGTATACTGTCGTGAACCGAAACAATTGGCGTTTTTGGGAATCGGTGGAAAGGATTCTCGGAGATGAAGTTGGAACTACGGCTTGTATCGTTTTGAGAAATCTATCTGATTCCAATTCTTCATCCGTGCGCGAAACCAGGTGCGCTGGCGTTTGGCGAATCGGCGGGTGGCAATCGTTGCACGCTCTTTGGCGGCGTCCAGCGTAAGATGACCGTCAAGATAGGCCAGCAATTCAGGAACGCCGATGGCTTTGAAGGCGGGCAACGTCGGATCATAGAGGTCTCGCATCGCTTCGACCTCTTGCAGCGCGCCAGAGTCCAGCATCAGATCGAACCGCCGGGTGATGCGATCAAGAAGCCATTGTTTATCCACGTCAAAAACGATCGGAACCGTGTCAGTCAAATTCAGAACGGGCGGCGGTGTCTCAGCCTGCCAGTCGCTCAGGCTTCGTCCGGTAGCCCGCTGCACCTCCCAAGCTCGCTGAACACGGGCGCGGTTCTGCGTGTCGATCCGTTCCTGTGTCCGCGTATCGACACCAGCAATTAATGCGGTCAGGTCCAGTTGGTCTGCCTCGGCGCGGATTTCCAGCGGCGTGGCGGGGATGTCGGCCATCCCTTCGGTTAACGCCGAGAAATACAAGCCGGTGCCGCCCACGATGATCGGGCGCTGTCCCCCGGTCAGCAGTGGCGTTACCTCGCGCAGCCAATGACCCGTCGAATACTCCTGATCATACGCGATGTGGCCGTAAAGCAGATGCGGCGCGCGGGCCTCTTCTTCGATCGAAGGGCGGGCCGAAATTACACGCCAGCAGTCATAGACTTGGCTCGCATCCGCATTGACGATCACGCCGCCGAACGTCTCGGCAATCTGCAGGGCCAGGGCCGATTTGCCCGAGGCGGTCGGCCCCGCAATCAACACCGGTTTGTCGTCGGGGATGGGGGGCAGGCGGTCCCAAATCTGCGATCTGTCGTTATTGTCCATTCGGGCTGCCTCAATCGTCACCAATCGCATTGAACCTGCGGAGGTTTTGCTTCATTTTGCGCCGGAAAATAAACCCGTGCCAGCCCGGAGCGCAACATGAGCCTTTCCCCGACCCTCGAATCCACCGAGACCGCCAAAACCAAGTACAATCGCGTGATGCTGAAAATCTCGGGCGAGGCGTTGATGGGCGATCAGGGGTTTGGCTTGCATCCCCCCACCGTTCAGCGCATCGCGCAAGAGGTCAAGTCGGTGCATGATCTGGGGGTCGAGATTTGCATGGTCATCGGCGGTGGCAATATTTTCCGCGGCCTCAGCGGTTCAGCACAGGGGATGGAGCGCACAACAGCCGATTATATGGGCATGCTGGCCACGGTGATGAACGCGCTGGGGATGCAGTCGGCACTTGAGGAAATCGGTGTGTTCACTCGTGTCATCTCGGCCATTCGCATGGATGAGGTGTGCGAGCCCTATATCCGCCGTCGCGCCGTGCGCCACCTTGAGAAAAAGCGGGTTTGCATTTTTGCTGCGGGAACTGGCAACCCTTATTTTACCACCGACACCGCCGCGACTCTGCGTGCCAATGAAATGGCGTGTGAGGCGATTTTCATGGGCAAAAATGGTGTGGATGGGGTTTATGACAAAGACCCCAAAGAACACGCGGACGCAGTGCGCTATGACACGGTTACTTATGATGACGTGCTGGCCAAGCGGTTACGCGTCATGGATGCCTCGGCCATTGCACTGGCACGCGACAACAACCTGCCGCTGATCGTATTTGGCTTGGATGAGCCGGGCGGGTTCCGTGGAATTCTGGCGGGTGAGGGGACCTATACCAAGGTTCAGGGCTAAATCCTTCGACAGCTTTTTGTGTGCAGGCCGGGGCGATTGCCCGGCCTGTTTTCATTTACAGCGGCCGATTTTCGTCATGGCGGTCATATGAAGCAAGCCTGTCACTTTTACGCATTTTGTCGCTTTTAAGTAATAGGTGGTCTTCTCAGTTACGCCCTTGCCGATCCGGATATTGGATGTCCTGCGCATCGATAAGGGGAAGGAAAGATAATGTCCGACAATACGGAAACCGACTATGAAGTCGGTCAGGACAACGTTCAGATCATGGGTCTGGACGTCCACAATCCGGTCTTTGCCGTTTCGGGGCTAACCATCATTGCATTCGTGTTCTTCTCGCTGGTGTTCCGCGAGCAGGCGAGCGAGTTCTTTGGGTGGCTTCGACCGGCTTTGACCAGCAATTTCGACTGGGTGTTCATGATTGCGGCGAACATCTTTGTCGTGTTTTCACTACTGCTGATCGTCACGCCGTATGGTTCGATCCGTCTGGGCGGGGATGATGCCAAGCCGGATTACAGCTATGCCGGATGGTTCTCGATGCTGTTTGCCGCGGGTATGGGCATCGGTCTGGTGTTCTGGGGCGTGGCCGAGCCAATCTCGCATTACGGGTCGTCGCTGGGCGGGGTTGCCGCTGGCGAGGATGGTCTTCGCACCGACTGGGCACCGTTAGGTGCCGGTCTAGAGGACCCCGAAGCCTCGAAGAAGTTGGCGATGGCAGCCACCATTTTTCACTGGGGTATGCACCCTTGGGCCGTGTATGCGGTAGTGGCACTGGCGCTGGCGTTCTTCAGCTTTAACCGCGGTCTGCCGCTGACCATGCGGTCGGTGTTCTACCCGCTGTTTGGTGAGGCGACATGGGGTCCGTTGGGTCACATCATTGACGTTCTAGCCGTGTTCGCCACGATCTTCGGTTTGGCGACATCGCTGGGCTTGGGTGCAACGCAAGCGCTGGCTGGTCTGAATTATCTGTTCGATGTTCCGATCACGGACGGGATGAAAGTTCTGCTGATCGGTCTGATCACGGCATTCGCATTGATCTCAGTGGTTGCTGGCCTCGATAAGGGCGTAAAGCGGTTGTCCGAGGCCAACATGATCCTGGCCGCGGCCTTGTTGCTGCTGGTGCTGATCCTTGGGCCTACCGTGGCGATTCTGACCGGCTTCTTCGACAGCCTGATTGAATACGTCGTCGCATTGCCTGCACTGTCGAACTGGGTCGGTCGCGAAGACACCAACTTTATGCAGGGCTGGACCACCTTCTACTGGGCGTGGTGGATCTCCTGGTCACCATTCGTCGGCATGTTCATCGCCCGAATCTCGCGCGGCCGAACCGTGCGCGAATTCGTGACTTGCGTGATCCTGATTCCAACCGTCGTTGGCGCCTTGTGGATGAGCGTTTTTGGCGGTGCCGCGTTGGATCAGGTTATGTCCGGTTCGGGGCAGGCCCTGTCGGATGCTGCGCTAGAACTCAAGATGTTCTCCATGTTTGAACAATTCCCGATGACAGGTTTGCTGTCCTTCGTTGGCATCGTTCTGGTGGTTGTATTCTTCGTCACCAGCTCGGATTCCGGCTCGTTGGTGATTGATACGATCACGGCAGGTGGCAAAACCGATGCGCCGACGGCGCAGCGTGTGTTCTGGTGCATTCTGGAGGGCGCAATCGCGATCGTTCTATTGCTGGGTGGCGGCCTGGGTGCGCTGCAGGCTGCTGCGATTGCAACAGGCTTCCCGTTTGCGATCGTTCTGGTGCTGATGTGCGTGTCGATCTTCATCGGTCTTGCGAACGAAAAGCGACGCCGCTGAATCCAATTCAGCCCTTCGAAAGCCCCGGACAAGCGTCGGGGCTTTTTTGTTTCATGCCGGGTTGACCGAGCTCAGGGCCGCTGGCTATGTATCCGCGTCTTTTGATTGCCAGATCTGGTCCCGAAAGACTGCCCGTGCTTCTGTTTGTTTGACTGGGGCTGTGGCTGGGCTGGAAGACCTGCCGTGATTTCCGAGTTGTCCGAAATCATGCGCGGGCACGTCATCGGAACAAGCAGCATGAGCAAGGAGCGACGTGCCATGGGCACTCTTGATATCGATTTCGTTAGGGCGCAGTTCCCGGCTTTTTCCGAGCCCTGCCTGCAAGGTCAGGCGTTCTTTGAAAATGCAGGCGGGTCATACACTTGTAAGCCGGTGCTGGACCGGCTGACGCGCTACTATACTCAACGCAAAGTGCAGCCCTACGGCCCCTATGACGCCAGCCGTCTGGCAGGCGAAGAGATGGATGAAGCCCGCGCACGCATGGCTGCGATTCTGGGCGTGAACACAGATGAGCTGAGCTTTGGCCCCTCGACCACTCAGAACACCTATGTTTTGGCGCAGGCATTTCGCCAATGGATGCAGCCGGGCGATGCCATCGTTGTCACCAATCAGGATCACGAGGCCAACTCGGGACCGTGGCGGCGTCTGGTCGAGGACGGGTTTGAAATCCGCGAATGGCAGATCGACCCGGAAACCGGTTCGCTCAACCCGCAGGATCTTGAGAACTTGCTGGACGAGAAGGTGCGTCTGGTCTGTTTCCCGCATTGTTCCAACGTGATCGGAGAGATCAACCCGGTCACCGAAATCACCGCCATTGCCCATGCGGCGGGAGCGTTTGTCTGTGTAGATGGCGTTTCATACGCGCCACATGGGTTCCCAAATGTCGGCGATCTGGGGCCGGATATCTATCTGTTCTCGGCCTATAAAACCTACGGTCCTCATCAGGGTTGCATGGTGATCAGGCGTGCGCTTGGTGAGCTGCTGCCAAACCAGGCGCACTATTTTAATGCAGACGCGCTGTACAAGCGTTTCAACCCGGCGGGCCCGGATCACGCTCAGATCGCGGCCAGTGCAGGTATGGCGGATTACGTTGATCTGTTGTGCGACCACCATAATGGCCCCAAGGGTAACGCAACCGAACGTGGAGCCTTTGTGCATGACCTGATGCGCGGGCAGGAGGTTGCGCTGCTGCAGCCCGTATTGGACGCGGTCAAGGATCGAAATGCCGTACGCTTGATCGGTACCTCAGATGCTACACGTCGCGCTCCGACCGTAGCGTTATCGCTGAGCCGGAATGCCGAAGCCGTGGCCACCGATCTGGTTGAACACGGGATCATGGCAGGAGGCGGCGATTTTTACGCCGTGCGCCCGTTGCAGGCGATGGGTGTGGATTTGGATCAGGGCGTGCTGCGGGTCAGCTTTACGCACTATACCTCGCAACAGGAAATTGATCAGTTATTGGGCGCACTTGACGCCGTTTTGTGATCCGGTTTCTGCTCGGCTTCGTAATGCGAAGAAAACAGCCGGGCGGTCATGGAAAACAAACAATCACCGATCATCATGTGGTTCCGACGGGATTTACGCCTGTCGGACCATCCCGCGCTAAGTGCTGCGGCCCAAACGGGTCGTCCTATTCTGCCGGTTTTCATTCTGGATGATTTGGCTCAAGCGCTCGGTGCCGCGCCGAAATGGCGGCTTGGGCTGGGGCTTGAGGCCTTCGCGCAATCTCTGTCGCACATTGGCAGCCGATTAATCCTGCGGCGCGGGGACGCGCTGACTGTTTTGCAGAACCTTATCGCAGAAACCGGAGCCAGCGGCGTCTATTGGACGCGAGCGTATGATCCTGATGCTATCGACCGTGACACACGCATTAAGTCTGCTTTGGCAGAGCAGGGGGTAGAGGCCAAATCCTTTGCGGGTCACTTACTGTTTGAGCCCTGGACCGTAGCAACCAAAACAGGCCAGCCGTTTCGTGTGTTCACACCGATGTGGCGATCCGTTCAAGGCCGAGAAGTTGCCACGCCTGAAGACGTGTCGTCGATCAAAGCACCCTTGAATTGGCCGACTTCGGAAAACCTGACCGGTTGGAACCTGGGTGCGGCAATGAACCGGGGCGCAGCCGTGGTCGCACCTTTTGTCCGCCCCGGTGAGAATGCCGCCTTTGAGGCTTTGCACGAGTTTCTGGACCGAATCCAAGACTATTCGCAGGATCGGGACTGTTTGGATTTGGAGGGCACCTCGGATCTGTCCGAATACCTATCGCTTGGCGAAATCGGCCCCCGCAGTGTCTGGCATGCGGTTCAGCGGGCCGCGATGAACGGTACGCAAGGGACAGACGCCTATTTGCGCCAATTGGTTTGGCGTGAGTTTGCGTACCACTTGATGTATCACACACCGCGTTTGCTCAGCGGGAACTGGAAACCGGAATGGGATACGTTTCCGTGGAACACGGACGCCGATCATCCCTCAGTTGTTGCTTGGCGACAGGCCCGCACCGGTATTCCTGTTGTCGATGCGGGGTTGCGTCAAATGTATGTGACCGGTCGTATGCACAACCGGGCGCGCATGATCGTCGCAAGCTACTTGACCAAGCATCTGATGACGCACTGGAAAATCGGAATGAACTGGTTTGCCGACTGCCTGATAGACTGGGACCCGGCGGCGAATGCTATGGGTTGGCAGTGGGTTGCAGGCTCGGGTCCGGATGCATCACCGTTTTTTCGGATATTTAACCCGCTGACACAGCAGGAAAAATTTGATCCTGATGATATCTATCTAAAGCACTGGATCGCCGAAGGGCAGGCCAAGCCTTCGGCTACGGCGTTGGCTTATTTCCGGGCGGTACCGCATTCGTGGGCGCTTGATCCGGCGGAAAATTACCCTTCACCAATGGTTGATCTGGCCACTGGCCGAGCACGGGCCTTGGCGGCTTATGAAGGCCGAAAAACCGGGTAAGGAACTGAAAACTTGCCAGAAACACAAACTCGGCCTAGCTTTTAACTGCGGCCGCACAGGGGAGAGCGGATGATCCTGACGACAACTGAAGGGCAAAAAGACCTGCCCAGGTACTTTGCTCAAGTGTTCAAAATGTTGAACCGGATGGGTTCGGGGCGAATGGATATCGCTTTGCCCGATGGGCGCGTGTTCCGATCCGAAGGTGCCAAGCCGGGGCCAGTGGCGCGCGTGGACATTCACGATCCCGACGTATTTGCGCGTTTGATCCGAGAGGGTGAGCTGGGTTTTTCGGATTCTTACCTAGAGGGTGGGTGGAGCACGCCCGATCTGCGATCGTTCATGGATCTGGTGCATTTAGGGACCGAGACGGTGTATGACGATTTCACCGGAAGGTTCCTGGTGCAAGCCTATGAACGCCTTCGATTTTGGTTGCACAACAACAACCGTCGACAGGCCAAGAAAAACATCTCGTACCATTACGATTTGGGGAACGATTTCTACAGGCTGTGGCTGGATGAAACGATGACCTATTCCAGCGCGCTGTTCGAAACAGGGCAGGAAAGCCTGGAAAAAGCGCAGACTGCGAAATATGCCAGCCTAGTCGATGAAATGGGTGCCAAACCCGGTGACCACATCCTTGAGATCGGTTGCGGATGGGGCGGTTTCGCTCAATATGCCGCAAAAGAGCGTGGCCTTCGGGTCACAGGTTTGACGATCAGCCAGGAACAGTTAAACTTTGCCCGACAAAGAATTGAAAAAGCAGGACTTTCTGACCTTGTTGAGTTCAAATTGCAAGATTATCGCGACGAGCGTGGCCAGTATGACGGCATCGCCTCGATTGAGATGTTCGAAGCCGTCGGACAGAAATATTGGCCGGTTTACTTTGAGACTGTGCGTGATCGGCTAAAACCCGGTGCGCACGCGACCCTTCAAATCATAACCGTCGCTGATCACCGGTGGGACATTTACAAGAACGGCGTTGATTTTATTCAGAAATATATCTTTCCCGGCGGAATGCTTCCCGCGCCGACGATCCTGAAACAGCAGGTGGCAGAGGCAGGATTGAACGTCGTGAAATCGCGGGAATTCGGTAAAAGTTATGACCTGACATTGCGTCGTTGGTACGAGACGTTCAACGACAAATGGGACGAAATTTCCGAAATGGGCTTTGACGAGCGTTTCCGGCGCATGTGGAACTATTATTTAACCGCGTGTGGCGCGGCCTTTGACACTGGCAACTGCGATGTGACACAGATCACTATAGCAAAACCCAGTTAACAAAGGGAAATTCCGAATGCCCACTGCGCCGCGACTTGTTGCTTCACTATGCCTATTGGCAGTGGCCTTTATCGTGTCGAGCATGATTATCAGCAACGGCGAAGAGGGCAAGGACTATGGCTGGTTCACCTATGTCAACATGATTATTGCGGTGGCCTGTGGTTGGAAGGTGATGGGAAAGCGCGTTGGTCGCGGCTGGACCGCCGCGGTCAATAATGGCATCGCTGGGGTTGTATCCTTGGTATTCTGGGCCCTCTTTGTTCAGGGCTGCTACGAGATGTTCCGACTGGCCATGCGTCATCGCTATGACGGCCCGTTTGAGGCGCTCACGGCCATTTTCCAGATTGGTGTGGAGTACGGCAAACTGCTCATCGTTCCGGAAATTCTGTGGACTTTGGCTATCGGAGCTCTTATCGCAGGGCTTGCAACCGAAGAAGCCGGCCGTCGCTGGCGATAACTCACCAGAATTTAGACGAGCTTTACTCTAGTGTCCGATTTGTTTTTTTACGGCACGCTCAGGCATTTGCCGCTGCTGGAATGTGTGCTTGGCCACCCGCTGTCACAAATAAAAATATCTCAGGCCAGTTTGCCGGACCATGCTGTTTATGGCGTGGCAGGGCAGGCTTTCCCGATGATTGTTCCAGAAAAGGGCAGTCAGGCCAAGGGGTTGTTGGTTCGGGGTTTCAGCCCCGAAGACCTGAAACGATTGGCTTTTTACGAAGGTGGGTTCGACTATGACCTCAGCCCGCACGGTGTGGACGTTGCTGACGGCTCACGCGCCGAGGCTAGTGTGTTCTTTCCCGAACCCGAATTGTGGACACCAGACAAGCCGTGGTCGTTGCAGGCCTGGGTTGATGAATGGTCCGAAGTGACCTTGCTGGCTGCACAAGAAGAGCTGGCCTATTACGGCAAGGTCGACGCAACCACGATCGCTCGTAACTTTGCGCCGATCCGCACCCGGGCTTGGGCTAAGCTGGCTGCGCGAAAACGCCAGACGGGCGATCCGCGTGACGTCGCAAAAGATGTGATCGTGCAAAGCCATCGGCGGGCCTATGTCAGTTATTTCGGTGTGGAAGAATTGGATGTGCAGCACCGCCAGCATGACGGAACGATGGGTCCTGTGCTGCACCGGAGCGGATTGATGCAGGGGGCCGCCGTCGTTGTTCTGCCTTATGACCCGGTGCGCGACACTGTTCTTTTGGTTGAACAATTCCGCGCGCCGGTTTTTCTGATCGACGATCCCGAACCGTGGATGTGGGAGCCGGTAGCAGGCATGATCGACCCCGGTGAAACGCCGGATCAGGCCGCCCACCGCGAAGTGCAGGAAGAGGCGCACGTGTCGTTGAACGCCTTGGAATATGCGGGCGGTGCCTACTCCTCGAGCGGGTCATCGACCGAGTATGTCTACCTTTATGTTGGGTTGGCTGATTTGACCCGGACCATCGACAATGGTGGCGTTGCTACAGAAGGTGAGGATATTCGTACACAAATCCTGCCATATGACGCGTTCCTTAAAAAGGTCGACAACAACGAATTCAAGGATTTGCCCCTGTTGATGATGGCAAATTGGCTGGCCCGGCATCGCGATCGTTTGCGCGGTTAACTATCGCCGCTTGTGGTTGTCGCACGGCATCTGTAAATCTTCATTGATACGTAATGAAATGAGGGCGCCATGCGCATTGCACGAGACCTTGCCGACGCAGTCGGGAAAACACCTCTGATCCGGTTGAAGCGCATCAGTGAAGAGACCGGTTGCGAGATTCTCGGGAAGGCCGAGTTCATGAACCCGGGGCAATCGGTCAAGGATCGCGCAGCGCTCTACATCATCAAGGACGCAATTGCGCGAGGTGAGCTGAAGCCCGGCGGAACCATTGTCGAAGGCACGGCCGGTAACACCGGTATTGGCCTTGCATTGGTGGGCGCGTCGATGGGGTTCAAAACGGTGATCGTGATCCCGGAAACCCAATCCGAGGAAAAGAAAGACATGCTGCGTCTGGCGGGCGCGCAACTGGTTCAGGTTCCGGCCGCCCCTTACCGCAACCCCAACAACTTTGTGCATTATTCGCGTCGTCTGGCCGAGGAACTGGCGCAGACTGAACCCAATGGCGCCATCTGGGCCAACCAGTTCGACAACGTTGCCAACCGTCAGGCCCATGTGGAAACCACCGGCCCCGAAATTTGGGAGCAGACGGGCGGCAAAGTCGATGGCTTTGTCAGTGCAGTAGGCTCGGGTGGTACGCTGGCCGGCGTGGCCGACGCGTTGCAGCCCAAGGGCGTCAAGATCGCTCTGGTCGATCCGATGGGGGCAGGACTGTATTCGTACTACACCACTGGTGAGATCGCTATGGAGGGCAGCTCGATCGCCGAAGGTATCGGTCAAGTGCGCATTACCAAGAACCTTGAAGGGTTCAAGCCAGACTTCTCGTACCAGATGACCGATAACGAGGCGCTGCCATACATCTTTGATCTGCTGCGCGAGGAGGGTCTGGTTATGGGCGGGTCGACCGCGATCAACATGGCGGGCGCGGTGCGTCTGGCCAAGGATCTGGGGCCGGGCCACACCATTGTGACGATCCTGTGCGACTTTGGCACGCGCTATCAGTCCAAACTGTTCAATCCCGAATTCCTGCGTGAAAAGGAACTGCCGGTGCCAGATTGGATGACCGAAGCCCCACGCAGCATTCCTGGCGTATTCGAGGACGTATGATGCTGCGGCAGGTTCGCCTGTTTCTTGCGTTTCTTCTGGTTTGTTTTGCCATGCTGGGCAGCCCCGTTGCCGCCCAGTTGACTGATCGGCAAAGCGAATATTACCAGAACTGGCTTGAGACGGCGGATCGCGCCGAGAAGGATATCGAATCCGATCGCACGTCAAACGCGGCATTGGAAAACCTGCGGGCTGAAATCCACAACTATCGTGAGGATTTCAACAAGGCACGTGGCGCCAATACCGACCGTATCCAGACGCTGGACGCGCAGATCAAGGCGTTGGGGCCAGCCCCCGAAGGGGATGCGACCGAACCCGAAGAGATTGCCAAGCTTCGCGAGCATCTGGAAAACCAACTGACCAGCCTGCAGGTGCCGCAAATCATCTCGGAAGAAGCGTTCAGCCGCGCCAACGGCCTGATCAGCGAGATAGACAGCCTGTTGCGCGAGCGGCAGACAAAAGAGCTTTTAGAACGCGGTGTATCGCCACTTAACCCTGTCTATTGGGGCCCAGCCTGGGTCGATATTGTCGAGGCCGTGCGAGGCCTGATCAATGAATCTGCGCTGAACCTGAAAACCAACATCGTTCAAAAACACCTGAAAGAGCGCGGGCTGGGCATTTTCTTCCTGACCGTCGCGGCTGGGATTTTACTGTACTACGGACGTTACTGGTCCGAGGCTGCCGGTGAATATCTGCGGCAGTTGGGCGGCCGGGGCAGCGGCGTGTGGTCGTTTCTGGTTTCACTGCTGCGGATTCTGCTGCCATGGCTGGGTGTCTGGTTGCTGGTTCAGGCGATCATCATGACTGGCCTGCCGGGATTGCGCGGAACGCTATTAATCCAGAATGTTCCTTATTGGGCCGCGATTATATTTTATTACGACTGGATCGGACGTCAGGTTCACATCTCGCAGGCGGCACAGAACTTTAACCGCTTGTCCCGCAAAAGTGTCACGCAGTTGCGGGTATACTTGGATATTCTGGCGATCTTCCTGATCGTGTACGAATTCGGGCTGCTGTTTGATCAGATCGAAAACATTTCGGACGCGACCCGGGCCGTTATCAGCTTTCCTGTGGTAGTGGGAACCGCGCTGGTTCTTCTGCGTATCCGCCGGATTCAGACCTCAAAACCGGAAGCCGAAGATGGGCAATCTGGTGAAACGCCGCGAAGTGCCGGGCTGACCCAGCTGATGGACTTTCTGCGCAAGGCGATTTTTTTGCTGGGGATCGCGAGCCCGATTTTGGCGGCTATTGGATATACCAACGCAGCCGAGGGGATCGTTTTCCCGGCGGTGAAAACGCTGGTTCTGTTTGCGGCTTTGACGATCTTTCATCGCTTTATCACCTCGGTTTACGGCTGGCTCAGCGGGCAAGGTGAGTCGGCGCGGGACTCACTGTTTTCGGTGTTGGCCGGGTTTATAATCGCCATTCTGACCTTGCCGGTTCTGGCGCTGTATTGGGGCGCACGACAGACTGACTTGCTTGAAGTCTGGTCGCGTTTGCTGCTTGGTTTTGACATTGGCGGCGTTACGATTTCGCCCCGCAACTTCTTTACCTTCCTAATCGTGTTTGTCATCGGCTATGGCTTGACCCGGCTGTTGCAAAGCGGGCTGCGCAATTCGCTGCTGCCCAAGACCAGTATTGATCCGGGCGGTCAGAACGCGATTGCCGCGGGCACCGGCTATGTGGGGATATTCCTGGCCGCGCTGGTGGCCATCATGTTGGCGGGGTTTGATCTGTCTTCGCTGGCCATTGTCGCCGGCGCGCTGTCGGTTGGGATCGGCTTTGGACTACAGACCATCGTGTCGAATTTTGTGTCGGGGATCATCCTGCTGGTCGAGCGTCCAATCTCCAAGGGGGACTGGATCGATGTGAATGGGATGATGGGTTATGTGCGCGATATCTCGGTGCGGTCTACGCGGATTGAGACTTTTGATCGTACCGATGTGATCGTTCCCAACTCGGACCTGATCAGCGGGGTGGTGACGAACTACACGCGGGGCAACACGATCGGGCGCGTTATCGTGCCGGTGGGCGTGGCCTACGGCACGGATACCCGCGTGGTCGAGAAGATTTTAGGTGAGATTGCCAATTCCCATCCGATGGTTCTGGCGCATCCAGCGCCCAGCGTGGTGTTTCAGGGCTTTGGTGCGGATTCGCTGGATTTTGAAATTCGCGCCATCTTGCGCGACGTGAACTGGGTGCTTTCGGTGAAATCGGATATGAACCACGAAATCAACCGCCGGTTTGTCGAAGAAGGTATTGAAATCCCCTTCGCGCAGCGCGATGTCTGGCTGCGCAATCCTGAGACGCTGCGAGGGCAGGGGCCTGCGCAAGAAACCGAACCTGCAACGGAAAAAACACCTACCGAACCCCTGTCTTCCAAGCCTGCGGACATGACAGAGGCCGATCTGGCAGACGGTGATGGGGATGAGCTGTAACGGGGTCTGTGGCGGAACTGCGGAAGGTTGAATTTTCGCTTTAATCGCCCCTTGCAAATCCCTCGGCGATGGTCCAAATATCGCGCGCACGGAGAGGTGGCCGAGTGGTCGAAGGCGCACGCCTGGAAAGTGTGTAGGCGGGAAACCGTCTCCAGGGTTCGAATCCCTGTCTCTCCGCCATCCTTACCTGATTTCCGCATTTGAACTTTGACCTATTAATTGCGGGGAAGTTACTTCTCCTTACGGATCAGGATGTCGGCCAGACAAGAGCATGCGTCTTTTGTACATCGAATTTGATCGCGAGGCAGGTCAAGCGCGTCGCCGAGAGTCCCTATTCTGCCCCCAACGCCGCAAACGCCCCGGAAGATTTCGCCATTCCCCCGGACCCGAAGGGATTCAAGCCCTACGTTGCATTTATATCCACGCCAGCGGTTCATATCCCTAAGAAGGAAGTCATTGGGGCGGAGTATCTCAGTGTGGCCCGACCGCGTGGTTGCGCGCATCACTGATCGAGGTTCTTCACCAACCGGGGCCCTGTCCGAGGGCAAACCCACCGCGAGAACCTGCAACTGGTCGTCGGTGTAGTCGTACAGCTGCACTCCGAAATCTTTCCGCAACGGTTTCAAGGAAATCGAAGCGGTGGGCAGCGCCGCGCGTAATTCCCGCGCATCTTCAAGCGTCTGATCAAAACGATCTGGATGCATCGTCACGTTGATATGAACGGTGATACGGTCAGTCATCGTACCCGCCACTTGGATAAAATGGCTCAGCTCTGCAAATTCGGCATGATAGGTCAGGATAACGCTGTTCAGGCGGCTGTTGATCATCTCCCAAAACCGAAGTGTGCGCGACGCATTGCTGATCAGGCTGACCTTGAACCCTATATCGGACGCATGACCTAGCAGATCAATGATGCGAGGATGCATTGTGGGTTCGCCGCCTGTAAACTGCAGCCAGACAATCTTGCCTAATTCATCCACATAGTGTCGATTTAATTGACGGTACAGATTCAGAACGTCACCGGTTTTCTGCCACTCAAGCGAACCGTCGTGCAAAGCCTTTGGGCAATAACTGCACGCATAGCTGCACGAATTCCCGAGCGTCCAGTCCACCACGACCATGTTGCCACACGCAGGATCGGGGTGGTCAATCAGAGTAAATAGGTCCGGATGGTTCTGGATATCTTCCATTAAAATCCAAGCGTTTAGCTAAGTTCCTCCGACAGTGCGACCAGAGTGGTCCTGTGGCCCCCACCAATTTTCCACAGCCTATCTTGAAATAGGAATTGGAACAAAATTTTTTGGAACACTAGGCATCAATGGCGCTTTGGTGGACGGTTTCGGATACCTGAGAACCCATTTCACAAGGCCAATTGCCTATGTGACAGGGCGATTGCGGGTTCGGTCGACTTGTTTTCGAGTGGCCATCTTTTTATAGTTTGAACATAATCTTTTAGAATTTTCGGCGCTAAGGCGTAATCGGTTTGTCGAATTTACAATAAATTAGGGCCTGTTTCGGCGGCCAGTCGGGGGAATTTATGACAAAGGCTAACGGCCCAAGAACTCGACCTAAAGTTGCCAAGAAAACTGCCAATCAAACGGCGGATATTTATGATTTTGTGCAATCCCCCGAGTGGCAGAAGGTGCTTGAAAAAGCGCGGGTAGAACGAGAAAAAAACCTTTCGGCGCCTGCGCAGCAAAACAAAGAGGGTCAACAACCCAAACCGGTTCGCCGTAGGACCAACCAATCAACCACAAATGAGCGTGCCCAAAGCAAGCAAAAGCCATGGTCCGCTCAGGTCGAGGAAGCAAGACACAAAAGAAATGAAGTGCTTGCCCGTCGTGCAGCCGAGTCGAAAAAAGCAGACCCCAGTAGTCCTGAGGCTCGTCAGGGAGATCTGCAAGGCGGAGACAAAGCAACCTCTACACGGACACCCAGACAGAAAGACAAGCCGACCAATCGTGAACAGACTGATCGTGCAGCTGCTAAACCAGACCAAGCAACAGCCAAGAGCGTTCTGGAAGAAAAGGACGCAGGGAGGCCGGGCCCGTCTGATGACGCTCTGGTCAGCGAAGACGCGTCCTTAAGCGCGCTGACGAGGGCAGAGTTAAGTTTAATACTGTCTTCCGAGGAAGTTGATCATCGCCTGTCCAAAAAGCTCCTGCAACAGCTGAAAGATCACCAACGGACGCGGCGCAGGATCAGGTGGAGCTTGGTGGCCCTTGGATGCACCATCGGTGTGCTTGCTTCGTCTTCGATATTTCTGACTTTGTTCGGATTGGGTGTATCGAACCCGATTGAAAGCGCGGCTATTGGGTCTACTGATGGTGCAGCGGCAGACGATTTTGGTCAAACGGGACCATTGCAACCTGATGTACCAAGCGGAGCAGGGGGCGAAACTGTCATTTCCGCCGATTTGTTCGACGCGTCATCATTGCCGTTGTCATCTGGCGCAGAATTGGAAGAGACGCAGGATTTGAGCAATCTTGCCTCATCAGCGCCCCTTCAGTCCGAGTTGGCGGAAACGGCCGAGATCGTTGAGCCCGGCACTCCAAGTCTGGCCCCTAGCGTTCTGTCGTATGTTCCGACGCTTGAACCACCGTTACTACCGGTAGGCGGCGCTGGCTATTTGCCGAGACGAGAGGCTAATCCTAGTTTCCTGCCTTATGAGTTCGAACCAGAGTTTTTTACTACGTCGATCGCTTTGCTGGACGAAGTTTCGGCAGGCTTTGATCCAGTGGCGATTTCGATTGACCCGATCCCGCCCTCGCGGCGTACGACTACTGTTTCTTCTAGCACCGAGGTTGTTGAGCCCAGCGCCTCAAGCGTGCCGCCTAGCGTTTTGTCATTTGTTGCGGCGCTTGAACCACCGCTGTTGCCGGTGGGCGGGGCTGGTGTCCTACCAAAACAAGAGGCAAACCCGAGTTTTCTGCCTTATGAACTTGAACCAGAACTTTTCGCCACGCGGATTGCCTTGGTGGATGAGATTTCCACAGAAATTGATCCGTTGACGATTTCGATCGAGCAGATCATTCCCCCGCAGCGCGCGCCCAGCGTTTCTTCACAGCTTGTGTCGTTGCAATCTCCGGTGGCTTTGGAAGCCGCAGAAGATCACCAGTTGCCGTCAATTCGGATCCTGGAACCTCAGCCAGATCGTCCTTTGGCGGGTAATCCTGCTGAGCGTCCTTTGAAAGTCGTTTCATCTGATCCTTCGATCTTGCTGGAAGACGTGGCGCTTAGCCCGCCAATCCCACAGGCGCTTACTTTGAAACAGACACCAAACCCGCAGGATTCGGCCACACCCGCGGCATTGCCTACCGAGGATATTGCGGCCCTACCGAGCGAAGACGCCAAGCCATCGAATCCGAGTGCAAGTGGTGGCGGCGCGTCATTCAGGCTCTACGCGCCAAACAAGATTCCCAATGATGCTGTGGACTCATTTGTTGCTGAATTAACAACGACGGGGCATGAACTTAGCGGAACGGCGCGCGTTGGTTACAAAGTATCCCAATCCAATGTGCGGTTTTATCACAGACAGGATGCGGCCAAAGCTGCCGCCCTTGCTAAGGACGCAGGCGCCTTGTTGCGCGATTTCACGGGATCGAAATCCAAAACACCCACCGGGGTGATCGAATTGTATTTGGCCGGCGAAGGTCTTGGCCAAGCTCCGGTCAAACGGGTGGCCAAGAAAAGCCGCCGGACCACAACCCAAAGTAGCCCGGTTAACCGCCTTAAAAGTCAGGTTCTGAAAAAACTCAGGACAACGACAAACTAATGGCGCTATTATAGGGTAAGTGCGAAGGACTAAGTTGAATTGTGAAAAGTTAAAAAGTATCGACGGGTTTTTGTAAAATGACTGAAAGCAGACTTATTGGCATAGTAACCGCGCTACTATTTCTGACGACGGCGCAGGATGCGCGCGCTGAGATCACGCTTGAGCATCTCCTTGCCATCGATCAACTCTTGTCGGCCAATGACACCCAGGCGCTACGCTCGTATCTGGAAAGAAATCCCGGATTGCTGACCGGAACCGATGAACTGTCGGTCGAATTGCGCAGCTTTTACGAGGCCGCGTCCACGGGTACTTTGAACTTTGGCTATACCGCCGGACCGACAGCCGGTACCGCGGCTGCTGCGACCGACAACGAGCTGGCGCATTAAAGCTTATGTCGGCGCTTGAGGCCATCAATTGCTCAGTGCGTCCAAAGATCGCCTACATCATTGAACCGCGGTTTTCCGGTGGAACGTCAGCAGCGGTTGCGGCCGAACTGCGGGTGGCTGTGGACTTTGGAACGCTAGAGGTGCACGCGATAACTTCGCGAACTTTTGGTGAAAATCAATCTGTTGCGCCGGCACTGCGGCAGGTGTTGGACGAATTGCATATCCCGCTTATTTGGGACGCACCGCGTATTAGTGCGGATTACGTGATCCTGCATAATCCATCGTTTCTAAAGTTCAACGAGGCACTGAACACCAAAATTTTTGCCCGTGATCTGATCGTTGTGACGCATGAAAATTTCTTGCGTCCGGGCGGCGAGGAAGGGTTCGACGTTTCCGGCTGCCTGAACCAGATTGAGGCGTCATCTTTTGTGCTGAGGCGAACCCTGGCTCCGATTTCACCCCATAATCGCAAGACCGTGAACGATTGGTTGGACAGCTCGCGCGTGGCAAGGCAGTGGAGGGTTCGGGACACCGACTGGTTCAACATCTGCCATACGGATGTAAGTCCTCCGTGCGAAAAGCCACAGGACCGTCGGGGCAGGCATTCACGACCGGGGTTTGAAAAGTTCCCATCGCTTTCCGACCTCGACATGTGCTTTCCCGAGCATTCTCAAAGCAATGTCATTCTGGGTGCTGATGCCATGCTGAACGCGGGTGTTCTTCGGGCCCATTGGACCTTGCTGCCTTTTGACGCCATTAGTGTGGACGAGTTTTTTGGAATGATCGATTTCTACGTCTATTTTACAGCGCCGACCTGGCAAGAAAGCTTTGGTCGCGTCGTGACCGAAGCGCTGGCCGCTGGCAAAGTGGTTCTTACCAATCCGGAAACCGGGGCAAATTTCGGCGATGGTGTCCTTACGTGTCATCCGGGCGACGTGGACCGGGTCATATCTGATCTGGTCGCTGACCCGCAGCGATATCATGAACAGGTCTCACGGTCGCAAAAGGTGCTCGAGCGTTATTCGGCAGAGAGTTTCAGGGCAATGTTGTCAAATGTCCTGACTGCAGACAGCGGGGTTATGAAATGATTTTCATCGAGGCCGGCACGCGCTCGCTGCGGACCTTTGATGCGCAATTGATCTTTGCCGATCAACTGACCGCACGCGGTTTTAACGTGTGTATCGATGCCGAATACTTGCCGAAAGACGCAGGTCGCGGCCGGGTTTACGATGCTGCCAAGTTTCTGGTCGATCCGGGCGAGCATGAGGTCGAAAGGGTATTTGTGCTTGGCGCCGAGGAGATTGATGATCTTCTTCTTGCGTCCCTGCGGCAAAGGCAACTGCCGGCGGATGTTCCAGTGGTTGCCACGGGCCGTTTCGAAACGCAGCAAAGTTATATCGGTGCAAAGGCGCGTCTGGCATATGCCCTTGGGCGTGAAGCCACGGTGTTGGACCTTTCGGACTTCCAGCCGCGCTCGATGTTACCTTCGGTGGCCTGTCCCTTGGTCGCAGACATTCGGCCAACGGCTCGTTTGGCGGTCGAAAAGCCAAATGTTGCCGTGGTCTTGGGGTCCATGGAACTTGACGCGCCCGAGACGCTCTCTTGCTTGGCCCGGATGAGCAATCGCAGTGACTATACTCTGCAACTTATCGTCAACGGGGCGCAGAACAAGGTGATCAATGAGTCGCCCTTTCATGATCTGCCGACTATTTTGTATACCGATCTTTCCGCCCGTATTTTGGCAAAAACGACAGATGTCCTGGTGATGTTTGGTCATGGTGTCGCCGGGGTTCGCATGGCCGCACTTGCAGTCGAGCTGATCGCCACTGGTGGGGTCGCGATAGATTGCACGGATGATGAGGCCATTGTGTCCTCTGGCGCCCCGGCTTTGATCGGGCCCAAAACGCCGCTTGCGCTGGACGGGTACCTCACAGGGAAGATACTTGAAAACCTTGCCGGGGTGGCTGAACAGGCGACAAAATCCCAGTGGCTGCATTCGGTGGACATTTCCCGTTTGGAAAAGGCAGCAGACCTAAAGCCCCAAAAATGGGAACCTATTCGAACGGCACAGCGAACAGTGTTTTTTCCAACCAACGGGGTTGGATTGGGGCACGCTCAGCGATGCGCTATCATTGCCAAAGAATTGCCGGATGACGTGGCACCGATTTTTGCGGCCTTTCCCAGCTGCGTTCCACTTGTGCGCCGCGAAGGCATGGACAGTATCCCTCTGGTTCAGCGGACTGAAGTATCAGCCAACTTTAATGGCAACGATATCCTGACTTACCGCCGACTTGGCGCAGCTCTGCAGGAAAATGACAGGTTGGTGTTTGACGGCGGCTATGTCTTTGATTCCGTCTACCGAACGATCCTTGAGCGCAACTTGTCGGCGGTTTGGATACGGCGTGGGTTGTGGCCTGATGGGCGGTCCAGGCCAAGAATGCTCCAGCGTGAGGCCGTATTCGACAAGGTCATAGTGCCATCCGAAGCCTTTGAAGAGCTAAACGACACCTACAGTTACGGCGATCACGTTCGCAACGTTGGCCCGATCTTTCGCCGTGTGGTCCAGTCGGGTGATGAACGCCAAGGACTTAGGGGTCGGCTGGCTGAACGGTTCGGGCGTGAGTTTGATCATCTGGTTGTCAGCATGTTAGGCGGCGGCGTGGCGTCGGACCGGTCGGCGCAACTTCAGGCAATTTCCGGGATGCTTGAGGACCGGTCAGACTGTTTGCATCTTGTCGTAACCTGGCCGGGCAGCAAGGTTCAGCCGGCCACCTTCGGTTGGTCAAATACTCACGTTGTTCAGACCTTTGAGGCCACAACCCTTTGCCTGGCCGCGGATTTGGTCATTTCGGCGGCGGGATACAATTCTGTTCTCGAGATCCTGTACAACAAGATTCCGGCAATCCTGATCCCCCAATCAGCACCGTATCTGGACAATCAGGAACGACGCGCCCAGGCGTTGGCTGACCGCGATCTGTGCGCGATCATCACCGAGAAAGAGTTCATGAAACTCGAGCGAACGGTTTCAGACTGCCTGGATCAAGGTGATCTGGAGGTCTATCGGACCGCGTTGAATAAAATTGAATTGCCAGAACCGGGGGCGGCGAAAGCGGCCGAAATCATTGCAGAGGCCAAGTGCAGAAAATGACAGATATTTCATGGTACGATATCCTAAGCAGAACAACGCCTAAACGACCTGTTCAATTGGATGATCTGATCTCTGGCGATCAAGAACCCAAGCCGCACGGGAATGTTGTATTTCCTGAAATGGGCCTGATCCCTTCCGTTGCGCTTTGGGAGCGGGATGAGGGCGGGCCAACGCATATCGGTGTTCGGATCGTGAGCCCCATGAAATCAGTATACAATGTGGCAAGGTTTCTTGCCGCAGCCGCGTTGGAGCGCGAGGTGTATCCGGTCATTCTAAGCCGCATAGATTACAGCGGATTTGAGCAGTTCGGCTTCCGCGTTGAGCGCGTACCGGATGAACCGATGGCTGCGCAGTTCGCTGAAGAAGAGATCCGAAAATTCTGGGATCTGGCGATCATTATCGACGGCGACGATATCGGGCTTTGGGCCGGGCAAAAGGCTCAGTCCCAGAGCCCGGCGGATAACAGCAAATGACCGTACAGCGTTATGAGCCGGGGCAGGGCGGTCGCCGGTGTTACACCGACCGTGTCAGCCCACCGTCTACTCGGATGTTCTGGCCGGTGATATATGCTCCACCGTCCGACGCTAGAAAAGCTACGGTTGCTGCGATTTCGTCATAGGCCTTGCCATATCGTTCCATCGGGATGCGGGCCTTCCAGTCCGGGTTTTCCGGCAGGCTGTCAATGAAGCCCGGCAGCACGTTGTTCATGCGCACATTTTCAGTCGCATGTTTGTCCGCGAACAATTTGGTGTAGGCTGCCAGACCCGCCCGCATCACACCAGACGTTGGAAACACCGGGTCGGGTTCGAACGCCGCGAAGGTCGAGATGTTGATGATTGCTCCGGACTTTTGGTCGATCATGATCGGGGTGATGATCCGCGCGGCCCTTACCGCGTTGAGGAAATAGACCTCAAGCCCTTCGTGCCAGTCGTCATCACTGATCTCAAGAACCGGGGCGCGGGGGCCGTGACCAGCTGAATTCACCAACACATCAACGCGACCCCAGCGGTCCATGGTCATGTCCACCAACCTTTGCATGTCTGCGCTGGACCTGTTGGTGCCGGTCAAGCCGATGCCGCCCAATTCAGTCGCCAAAGCTTCGCCTTTACCCGATGATGACAGGATGGCGACGTTGAACCCATCAGCTTCCAAACGACGGGCGCTTTCCGCGCCCATGCCGCTGCCGCCGCCCATAATGATCGCGACTTTGTTGTCCGTCATGTTGCACCTCATTGTGTCTACTTAGGATGAAAAATGGCGTCAGCGATGACGTTTGACCAATCAGTAATTCTGCCTTAACCTTGTAGAAAATCTATCGGGTTGAATCCCTAACCATGCGTAATTTACCCCCCTTGAACGCATTAAAGGCGTTTGAAGCATCAGGGCGCCATCTGAACTTCAGCCGGGCCGCTGATGAGTTGGGCGTCACGCAAGGCGCTGTGGCCCAACAGGTGCGGGCGCTTGAGGAAGTATTGCAAATCAAGCTGTTCCACAGGCAGGCCAGAGGGCTGTCCCTGACTGATGAGGGCCGGGCCTATCTTGCACCGCTCCGTCGCGCTTTTGACTTGATGGCCGAGGCAACCGCAAACTTGTCACCGCAAGACGTTGTTGCCACGATCAGTTCAACCCCTTCTTTTGCTACACGGTGGCTGGTGCCGAGATTGGGGTATTTCGCACAGGATCATCCCGATATCCGGCTACGTCTGGATGCGTCGAACACGCTGGCGAATTTCCAGACGGACGGGGTCGATATTGCGATCCGGCAGGGTAAGCCACCGTTTGGTCCGGGATTGGTCTCCGTGCCTTTGTTTTCTGCAGAGTTGATCGCTGTCTGCCATCCTGATCTCGCGTCAGGGCATAGCCCCATTCAGTCGCCTGCAGACCTGATCAACCATGTTCTGCTCGAAGACACCCATGGCCAGTGGCCCCTGTTTCTGGAGGCCGCTTTGGGAGAGGTGCCTGTATCCGGGCTAAAGACCATGGCGTTCAGCCAGACTTCGCTGGCCATCGATGCTGCAATCGCCGGGCAGGGCATCGCGCTGGCCAACCGGGAATTTGTCGCTGGGGACCTTGAGGCCGGGCGCTTGTGCCAACCCGTTTCTTTTGCAACCCCGGTGCAAGAAGGGTACCACGTCGTCACCCAACGCACGCCCAGACAGGCAAAGGTCGCCGAGGCGGTTCGGAACTGGTTGATCAAACAGGTTCAGGAAGCGTCATCGCTAGTTCAGGCTGAAACAAAGGTGAATTGTCACGGAAATCAGAACGCCCTATGAAGGGCACTGATTTTAGCACTAAGTGCCCTTGCGGCGCACGTTTCTCATGATTGGGACCTGACAGACATGATTGACCTAAGCGGCCACACCCCGCTGCGCGAAAGCCGCAACTACAAGATTTTCCAACACCCTGAAATTGAATGCGCGTTGTTGAAAGTTCGGGTGGATGAACCTATTCGACATCATGCGATTCCGCGATATGCGGCCTGGCGCTATGGCAATCTGCGGCAGTGGAATCGAGAAGCGAACGAATATCTGGCCGCGTTGAATCGCGGCTGCCCGGAAATCGAACGCCTCGCGCGGTTCATGGGGTATGCGCCGACGTCGCAAGGCCCGGCATTGGTTGTTGAAAAACTGACTGGTTCAGATGGTGGGCTTGCGCCGACCCTGCAATCCGAAAAGCGTGCGGTTGCGTCGGACAGGGAGGCGCGCCAACGGCTGCATGATGAGTTCATGGAACTGATGGACGATCTCAAAAAAGGGCAGATCATTGTCGGTGACATGGGGTTTGAAAACATCGTCCGCGCGCAGGAACGCGGCGGAAAGCTGGTCATCATCGACGGGCTAGGTGAACGGGTGATGTTCCCGCTTGTTTTGTTCAGCAAGTTGGCGTTTCACAAGTCGATTGAACGTCGCCGGGAACGTATGTCCAAAGCGTTCAATCTCGGGACGAGTTAACTCAGCCTGCGTCGGTCACAGGCATCGTGGTCTCAACCTCTTTACGGATTTCCTGAATGAGAGCTATTGCAGCCGGGTTTCGGCGCTTTAGATGCGTGCGCGCGACAAAGGCGATACGGGGCGGAACAGGGAAAAGCTTGTCGATGATTTCCATGTCCGAAGTGATGTGCATTCCGTTCAACAATGCGACACCCAAACCCGACCGCACCGCCGATTGGATGCCCGCCGCACTCGGGCACTCCAGAACGTTATCGAACTGGTGCAGCTTTTGTCCCATGCCCCATTGTTTATAAAAACACTGGCTATCGAAGGATAGAAAAGGCACAGGCGAGGATAAATCCGGGTGAAATTCCGGCGACTTGACCCAGTGCAGCGTGTCTTCAAACAGGATCAAATCGTCAGGCAGAATGTCCTTACGAAAGATCTGCATCACCGCCACATCCAGCTCTCCGGCTTTCAACCAGGACTGCACGTTTAGGCTTTGACTGGTGCGGGTGCGGACACGAATGTCAGGGTACAACCGCGTGAAACGACCCACAATTCTGGCGATGTCGCTTGTGGCGGTGTCCTCGGTCATGCCCAGGCGGATGGTTCCGGTCAGAGGTTTCTTGCCCAAAGATGATAACGCTTCGTCATGCAAATCAGTGATCCGGCGTGCATAGTCGCACAGCCGTTGACCGGCTTCGGTAAACAAGGGGCCACCGGCGCGGCGGGCCAGCAAGTTACAATCCAACGCCTGCTCTAGCCGACGAATTTTGTGGCTGACCGCAGATTGAGACAACGCCAGATGTTCCGCCGCGCGGGTCACGCCACCATGTGCAGCAATGGCCAGCAAGGCGCGTAGGGCGTCAATTTCTAGGCGTTCGTTCATGTGCTGCCATATGACAAAATAAGATCACAGAATGACAATCATTCATTTGAGTCACATGATAACCTTGGTCTAGTCACAGGAAAAGACAAAACATCAAAGGCCCAAAATGACATTTTTTATCACTGAGCCCGCTCTGATAAACCGCATGACAGGACAGGGGTGAAGCATGGAAAAACTCGAAACCTCGCGTCGCAGTCTGACTACGGTGTTTGAAATCACCGGGTCCGTGTTGGCGATGGCCTATGCCTTGCTGATCGCCTCGAATATCGGGGCGGAGCTGATGGGTTTTACGCTTCTGCTATTGTCGTCGGGTCTGTTTGCAGCCTGGGCTGTGATCGATCGTCGCTGGACATTTCTGTTGCTACAGGGGTTTTACGCAACATCAGCCATCATCGGGTTGATCCGCTGGGCTTGAAACTTCGCTTAGGGCAGCGGTGGATTTCCTGCTAGGACAGGTCCATGCGGACTGAAAACAGAATCGAGATCGGCTTTTTGCTGTTTGATGGCTTTCCCATGGCTTGCCTGACCTCGGTGATCGAGCCACTGCGGGCGGCCAATGAAATCGCGGGGCAAGAAGCGTTCCTCTGGTCGCTGATTTCCGAGAATGGCCAAAAGGTCCAATCCAGCGCAGGTGTCGGATTCGAAGCCGAGCGATCTCTGGCAGCCTGCAAGGACATTGACATTATTTTCCTTCTCAGCAGTCCGACTTCGGTCTTCGACAACCCGAGTTTTGGAAACGGTGCCCTGCGCAGTCTAGGCCGCCACGGGACGGTTCTGGGCGGGATCAGCGCGGGTGTTTTTCCGTTGGTTCGGTCGGGTGTCATGCAGGGTCATCCGGTGTCGGTTCATTGGTGTTATGAGGCCGCGTTCGAAGCGGAATTCCCTGACATGGATGCCCGCAGTGAAGTGATCGTCAGAGATGCCAGTCGAACAACCGTTTCGGGCGCGGCGGCAGGGTTTGATCTGGCATTGCACCTTATTCAGGATAGGCTGGGTGGGGACGTCGCACATGAAGTCGCCTGTTGGTTCCAGCACCCGATGATGCGCGGCGCCGGTGTGCAACAGCAGGTGCCCAGAGCAACTGCGCCCGACACGGGCGATAACCTGCCGCCTCTGGTTTCCCGCTGTGTTGCGTTGTTCGCTGCGCATATGAGCGAGCCGATTTCCGTGGCAGAAGTGGCGCAGCAGATGGGGGTGACGCCCCGACAGATCGAACGGGCTTTCAAACAGGCAACCAGTCAAAGCCCCAGCCACTATTACCGCGCCATGCGTATGAAGGCTGCGCGGCAGATGGTGGTTTATACCAAAGACCCGATCCCCCAGATCGCCTCAGCCGTCGGGTACGGTTCGGTCGCGCCTCTGGTGACGCATTATCGGGCGGCCTTCGGGCTAAGCCCCAGCGAAGATCGCCGCAGAATCAACCGTTTTCGCGTTGAAGATAACGCGCCGCTCCCGTCGGTCTGATCCATGGATCAAAGTGCTGAGCGCATCGCCGTCAAAAGAGCATGATGCAGTGAACCGGCCGAGGATCGCGGACCGTAGAAACTGAAGCTCTCGGGTGTTCGGCACAGAACAAAACAACCGATATGATGGATCGAACAGCGTGCGGCGCTGCCTGGGTCAAGCTTGCGCAGATCAAGCTGGCACAGGAGTTCCAGAACCGCAGGAATGTGATCTCCGTTCAGGTCGAACCGGGTCCAGCCGTCCGTTTGCTCGGTGACCGAGGCGGCATCTCCCATGGCGGTTTTGACCTGTTCGGCAAGCGCTTCGTGGGTGTCAAAGGGGGCCTCAATCATCCATTGATCGGGGCCGGCCCAGAACGCGCTGATCGTTGTACCGGCCCAGCGACCAATATCAGGGGTGGGGGCATCGATCAACTTGGCCAGAGAAGTGGCGGCTTTGTCTTCCTGCCCCATCCGGGCCGCGACCGAAGCCAGCGCCACGCCGGGCACTTCGGTACATGCGACACCTCCGACGGTGTCCACGTGTGGGTCAGTCCCGCCCAGGGCGGTTATCGCAACAAGATCATGCACGTAGACGCTCTCCTTCAGGGTCGACGAAATGGGCCGAGACAAGTTCCACCTCGACAGTCAGGTCAGTCAGCGGCGAGACCAGACGCATTGTCTCGCCCAGCCGCTCGGCCCCGTTTTTCACAAGACCCAGACCGATATTGCTGTTGAGGATCGGCGAGTAGACAGCCGAGGTGACATACCCTTGATCATGGGCAGCATCGACCGGGCCATCGGCGTTCATCAGATGCCCGCCTGCGGTGACTTTATCCTCGGGTTGTACCGGCTTGATCCCGACAAGTCGCAGGACATCCGGTTCGACCAGAGCTTCGCGTTCGGACAGGACCGAGCCGATGCTGTCTTTCTTCTTTGACACCATTTTGCCCAAGCCAAGGTTCAGTGCGGTGGTGGTGCCGTTGAGTTCACTTCCTGCGGCATGGCCTTTTTCGACCCGCATCACGCCCAACGCTTCGGTGCCATAGGGGGTTACGTCGAATTCTTCACCCTCGGCCATCAGCCGCCGCATCAGCGCGTCGCCATAACGTGAGGGCACCGCGATTTCGTAGGCCAGCTCGCCTGAGAACGAGATTCGGAACAACCGCGCCCGTAGCCCACCGCAGACGGTGACGTTGCCACAGGCCATGAACGGGAAGGCGTCGTTTGAAAGATCGAACTCTGGGTCCACGATCTTTTGCAGCAGTTTGCGCGAATTGGGGCCGGCCACGGCGTACTGTGCCCAGGCTTCGGTGGTTGAAATCAACTGCACATCCATGTCCGGATACAGGCACTGGCGCGCAAATTCCATGTGGCGGTAGACACTTACAGCGTTCGCCGTGGTTGTGGTAACGACGAAGTGATCCTCGGCCATCCGCGCGGCGGTGCCGTCATCCATGACCATTCCGTCTTCGCGCAGCATCAGTCCGTACCGGGTTTTTCCTACGGCCAGCTTTGCGAAGCCATTGGCGTAGATGCGGTTCAGAAACTCGGCCGCATCGGTGCCCTGCACGTCGATCTTGCCCAGTGTCGTACAATCGCACACCCCGACCGAGGCGCGGGTTTGGCGTACCTCACGATCCACGGACTGCCGCCAATGGGTTTCACCGGGCAGGGGGAACCACTGCGCACGCAGCCAGTTGCCAACCTCGACAAACACGGCGCCGCGTTCCTTGGCCCAATAATGCGAGGGCGTCAGGCGGGTCGGGTGAAATTCCTGCCCCTTCATCCGGCCCGCGAAAGTGCCAATCGGCACGGGCGTGTAAGGCGGGCGGAATATGGTGGTTCCGACCTCGGGGATCGACTTGCCGGCCACCTCGGACATGATCGCAAGGCCGGTGATGTTCGAGGTCTTGCCCTGATCCGTTGCCATGCCCAGCGTGGTATAGCGTTTCAGGTGCTCGACTGATCGGAACCCTTCCTGATAGCTGAGCTTGACGTCCTTAACGGTTACGTCGTTCTGCTGATCCACCCAGGCGCGCTTGCATCCTTGCACATACCAGAATGGCGTTTGCGAGACAGGAGCATCCTCAGCTTCGGGCAAGTCGGGCAGGACACCTGTCATTTCCAGCGCGTTGGCCGCGCCTTCCGCACCGGATTGCAGGGCGCCATGTGTCGACATCACCCCGTTTGCAGCACCAGCAACCGACAGGCCGACGGGCAGGTTTTCTCCGGGCACAAAGGCGGCCAAAGCGTCATCCCAGATCGGGCGTCCGCGCTGGTGACATGTCATATGCACGTTCGGGTTCCAGCCGCCGGACACGCCCAGCGCCCCGCTTTCCAGAGTACGGGTTGAGCCGTCAGCCAAGGCGACCTCGACAAAGGTCAGCCCGTGGCGGCCTTTGGTATCAATAACTTGTGCGCCTTTCAGGACCTCATAATCATAGCAGGTAGGTGCGTCCTCGCGCACATCCGCGACGGCAGTGATTGTGACGCCCTTGGCATGCAGATCGGCTGCGGTGCGATGGCCGTCATCATTGTTGGTAAAGATCGCCACACGTTGCGACGCGGTGGCAGCGAACCGGTTGGCATAGGTTCGCAATGCGCTGGCCATCATGATGCCGGGCCGGTCGTTGTTTTCGAACGCGATGGGGCGCTCCGTGGCTCCGGCACAAAGCAGTGCTTTTTGAGTGTAAATACGCCATAGAATCTGACGGGGTTTGCCCACTGGTAGGGTGGCTAAATGATCCCCAGTCCGTTCCACTGCGCCATAGACGCCATGGTCAAACGCGCCGATGACTGTGGTGCGCGGCATAAGCCTGACGTTGGGCAAAGACGATAGCTCTGCAACCGCTTGAGCCGCCCAGTCCGGGGCGCTGTGGTCACCCAGCGCATAGGTCTCGCTGTTTAGACGTCCACCAAGGGTGAAATCCTCATCCGCCAGAATAACGTCTGCCCCGGCACGTCCTGCGGTCAGGGCAGCCATCAGGCCAGAGGGTCCAGCGCCGATGATCAGCAGATCGCAGTGACGGAACCCTTTGTCATATTCATCCGGGTCAGCCTCTTGCGACAGCGATCCCAAACCGGCGGCGCGGCGGATCATCGGTTCGTAGAGCTTTTCCCAGAACGCGGCAGGCCACATGAAGGTCTTGTAGTAAAACCCTGCCGACAGGAAGTTCGAGAACATATCGTTCACGGCCAGCGCGTCGAATTTCAGGCTGGGCCAGCGGTTCTGCGACTTCGCCTCAAGCCCGTCGAACATTTCAATTGTTGTGGCGCGGGTGTTGGGTTCCTTGCGGGCACCGGTGCGCAGTTCGACCATGCCGTTGGGTTCTTCGGACCCGGCGGTCAGCAGCCCGCGAGGGCGGTGGTATTTGAACGACCGCCCGATCAGCCGCACGTCATTGGCCAGCAAGGCCGAGGCCAGAGTATCGCCGGGATGCGCCGTATAGCTGCGCCCGTCAAATTTGAAGGACAAAGAGGTGTTGCGGTCGATCTGGCCGCCATTCAGCCGGTTTGTCTGCGTCATTTGGATCGCCCCCGTGCGCGGGCCACGTCACGGGCCAGTTCCACCTTTGAAATCTCATGCGTCAGCGTGTTGCGCGTTACGACCAGCCAGGATCGGTCTCCGGCCTCGTGATACCACAGTTCCTGATGCTCACCGGCCGGGTTGTCGCGGACATAGCCGTATTCATAGAACGCCTCAGCTGCGTTTTCAGACTGCCAGTCCGGGCGATCGATCAGTGAGGCATCACCCAGATATGTGAACTCCGAGGCATCGCGCGGACCCAAAAGGGGATGGTTGATAATCATTGTACAGTCCCCTCAGTGCAGATTGGGCTGGTTGCCCACGCCTTTTTCGTCGATCATCCGGCCCGTCTGGAACCGGTCGAGGCGGTAGGCGGTGGCTACCGGGTGCGGCTCGTCCTTCGCCAACAGATGCGCAAAGCAATGACCCGAGGCTGGGGTTGCCTTGAACCCGCCGTAACACCAACCGCCGTTGAAATAGAGCCCCTCGACCGGCGTACGGTCGATGATGGGCGAGCCATCCATCGACATGTCCATCACACCGCCCCACATCCGCAACAGACGGGCGCGGCCGATCATTGGCATCAAGGCCACGCCGCCTTCACAAACATCCTCGACCACGGGCAAGTTGCCGCGTTGGGCGTAGGTGTTATAGCCGTCGATATCACCGCCAAAGACCAGCCCTCCCTTATCGGATTGGCTGACATAGAAATGGCCCGCGCCAAAGGTGATGACACTGGGCAGAACCGGTTTCAGACCCTCGGAAACAAACGCCTGCAAAACGTGGCTCTCGATGGGCAATCGCATTCCGGCCATTCCCATCACGCGGCCGGAACTGCCCGCAACCGCGCAGCCTACTTTGTTCGCGCCGATGAAGCCCTTAGTCGTTTCAACGCCCAGGCATTTGCCATTCTCAATCCGCAGGCCTGTGACCTCGCAATTCTGGATGATGTCGACGCCGTGCAGGTCAGCCGATCGCGCAAACCCCCAGGCCACCGCGTCATGACGGGCAGTACCCGCGCGGCGCTGAACTAAGCCGCCCTTGATCGGAAAGCGGGCATCGTCGAAATTTAGATAGGGATGCTCTTTGCGGACCTGATCCGCATCTAGCAACTCGGCATCCGCGCCATTTAGGATCATCGCGTTGCCGCGCCTTGTATAGGCGTCTCGCTGACCGTCGGTGTGGAACAGATTGATGATCCCGCGCTGGCTCATCATGGCGTTGTAGTTCAGGTCTTGTTCAAGCCCTTCCCACAGCTTCATTGAGAACTCGTAGAACGGTTCATTCCCGTCCAGCATATAGTTCGAGCGCACAATCGTCGTGTTCCGCCCCACATTGCCGCCGCCGATCCAACCTTTTTCGACCACTGCCACATTGCGCTGACCATAGACCTTGGACAGGTAGTGCGCTGTTGCCAGCCCATGACCACCACCGCCGATGACGATGATGTCGTAATGCGCCTTGGGGTCGGGCTCACGCCAGACCGGTTTCCACCCTTTGTGGCCGGTGAGCGCCTCTTTGATGACTCGGAAGCCGGAATATCGCATGAATCGGACCTTTTTCGCCAGAATTCACTAAAATACGGCCTGTGGATATCCTCAGATGCGACATCCACTTGTTTGAATCAGACGTTAAATGCGACTTACCTCAGGCAGTGCGCCGGAAAACCATTCCAGAAATGCGTCTACCTCGGGCGAGCGGCGTTGGGCCGCCAGAAAATACCCTTCGGTTGCGGAGGCCGAGGCTTCGGTGGCACGTATGACCCGACCGGTGCGCAATGCGTGTTCCGCGACCAAAGCGTTGACCAAAGCCACCCCGTTTCCAGTGGTGGCGAGTTGTAGAGCGAGACCGTAAGAATCCACGTAGAAGGTGGGGCTTGGGATTTTGTACCCAGTTGCCTCGGACCAGGACGACCAATTGCCGGATGTGCCGACCGCCTCGATCAACGGCAGGTCCGGTAGGTCGCCGTCCAACTGGGGTGATTTAACGGCGATCAGGTCATTGGGCAACAGTTCGGTTGCGTCCCGACCCACCTGTTTCGCAGACCCGAACCGAATTTCGATATCCGCGCGAGAGGCCGAGTATTCATCCGGCCAGATCGTGCTGACAAAACGCACGGATGTGTCCGGGTTTCGCGACCGGAATTGCGGCAACGCAGGGGATATCACCCATTCCAGCACGCTGACCGACGCCGCAACGGTAAGGTGACGCGCGCGTTCCTCGGCCAGATACGGTGACGCCGCCGAGTGCAGCATCTCCAGCGCGGCTTCGACCTGTGGCAGCAGCTTGCGGCCCTCGTCGGTCAACGACAGGCCACGCGCGTGGCGGTGAAACAACACCACACCCAACCGCGTTTCCAGCGATCTGATCTGTTGGCTGACGGCGGATTGCGTCAGGCCGATCTCATCAGCGGCTGCGGTGGAACTGAGCCGTCGTGCGGCGGCTTCGAACGATCTGAACCACGTGAGCGGGGGCAGGGTTTTGGGCATTTGTAACCTACATATTAGAGTCACTAATACCTAAGACCAAAGTTCTTTCGTTTGTCAAAGCAGCCCCTGGCCGAGGATAGTTTGCCAATCAATCACAGGGGGCGTTTGTGCAGCCAAATATTCGAAAAATCGTGACCTACGACGAAGAGGTTCTGGTTGAAGGGTTTCGCAAGGCAGACCGCCCATGGCGGATGTTCGCGGTGGCGGCTGTGGTCACCAACCCGTGGGCCGGACGTTATGTCGAGGACCTGAGGCCTGAGATTCTGCGCTTTGCCCCTGTTTTAGGTGAGGAACTGACCGGACGAATGATTGCGTTGGCTGGCAGCGGCGATGCAATCGAAGCCTATGGTAAGGCCGCTGTTGTCGGGCTGGACGGAGAGGTCGAGCATGCCTCGGGCCTGATCCACACGCTGCATTTCGGTAATCATTTCCGGCAGGCGGTTGGGGCGAAATCCTACCTGTCTTTCACCAATACCCGAGGGCCAGCCAACGCACCGATCATGGTGCCGCTGATGGACAAGAACGATGCCGGTCGCCGGTCGCATTATCTGACGCTGCAATTCGCCATTCCCGACGCACCGCGCGCTGATGAGGTTGTAATTGTGCTGGGCGGGGCGACGACGGGGCGTCCGCACCACCGGATCGGGGATCGTTATCAGGACTTGAAGGATTTGGGTCATGACGTGGACAACCCGGCCTCGGTCTAAGTTCGATGATCTGGCCGCGATTGACGTGGGCGAGGGGCCTCTGGTCGTGCTGTTGCACGGCGTCGGTCTGCGGGCCGAAGCATGGGGCGGGCAGATCGAGCCTTTGGTTTCTGCTGGGTATCGCGTGGTTTGCCCGGACATGCTGGGTCACGGGGAAACGCCATTTACCGCGTCAAGTGGACTGAATAGCTTCGCCGCGCCGATTGCCGCGTTGTTGAACGAGCCTGCGGTGCTGATCGGGCATTCGATGGGTGCGCTGATTGCGACGCAAATAGCGGCCTCGGACAATCGAAATGTCAAGGGGGTTGCGGCCCTGAACGCCATCTACAAGCGCTCTGACGCGGCGCGACAAGCGGTTTTGTCGCGGGCTCATGCGCTTGATGCGCAGCAGCCGAACGACGCCTCGGTCACTCTGCGCCGGTGGTTTGCAGAGAGTGCATTAACGGAACGCGACGCCTGCGCGCGATGGCTGCAAGAGGTCGATCCACGCGCCTATAAGGCGGCCTATACGGTCTTTGCCGAAAGCGACGGCCCGACCGAAGCGCAGCTGGCAGCGGTTACATGTCCGGCCATGTTTGTGACCGGCGCGGATGAGCCGAACTCGACCCCCGTTATGTCGCTACAGATGGCCAGCCTTGCACCAAAGGGGCGGGCAGAGATCATCCCCGGTGCAGCACACATGATGCCGATGACCCATGCGGCGCAGATCAACGCCACGCTGTTGCCCTTTGTTCAGGAGTGCCTGACATGACTGCGTTGGACCCACGCGCCCTGCGCGATGCCTTTGGCAGTTTCATGACCGGCGTGACAGTGGTGACCACCCGCGATGAAAATGGCGTGCCGGTTGGGTTCACGGCAAACTCGTTTTCCTCGGTGTCTCTAGACCCGCCGTTGCTGCTGGTGTGCCCAGGCAAGTTCCTGTCCAGCTATGAAGTGTTCACCGATTGCCGTCATTTCGCCGTCAACATTCTGGCTGAAGGTCAGCAAGAGGTTTCGAACACTTTTGCAGGGTATAAAGGCGACCGGTTCGCGAAAGTTCCCCATCGTAACGGCGAGCATGACTTGCCGCTGATTGACGGAGCGGTGGCGCAGTTTTGTTGCGAAACCCATCAGGCCATTCCGGCAGGCGATCATACCATCCTGATGGGCCGTGTGCTTGAATTCTCACACGTTGCGGGCGACGGATTGGGCTATGTGGGCGGATCGTATTTCAGCCTGGGTCTTGAGGCCGAGATGGACGCCAAAGTCCCAACGGTTTGCGGTGCGATTATTACAGCTGGCGACCAAGTGCTTCTGGAACGCCATGGCGCTGCGTTTCGCCCGGTTCAAGTCTCGGGTGCCGAGACTGGTGGTCAACGGAACAGACTGGCGCAGGGGTTGTCGGAACGCGGTATCCATGCGCGGGTCGAACAGGTCTATTCGTCGTTCAATGACGCCGAGACCAAGCTGCAATATACGTTTTTCCTGGGGTCAGCAGATCAGCCCTGCGCTTCTGCGAATGCCCAGTGGGTACCGGTTGCGAACCTGCCCAACCTGACCTTCGCCACCCAAGGCATTCACCACATGATGACCCGCTTTGCACGCGAGGTTCAGACCGGGGATTTCGCCTTGTATCTGGGCGACGCCGAACGCGGCGACATTCACAGTTTTCGCTAAAGGAGCCGATTGATGGAGTTTTCGCTGTTTGCCCATATGGAACGCCTGACGCCGGATCAGCCGCATGACGTTCTGTATGACGAGTTCGTTAGTCTGGTGAAAATGGCCGATGAGGGCGGCATGCGCGCGGTTTGGACGGGCGAGCATCATGGCATGGAATTCACCATTGCGCCGAATCCGTTCCTGTCTCTGGTCGATCTGGCGCATCATACAAAGAATGTGCGCCTTGGCACGGGTACGGTGGTCGCGCCATTTTGGCATCCGATCAAGCTGGCCGGTGAGGCCGCAGCGGCAGATCAGATCACCAAGGGCCGGATCGAATTGGGCATTGCACGCGGGGCCTATTCCTTTGAATACGAGCGTCTGATGCCCGAGATGGACGCTTGGGAAGCCGGCCAAAGGATGCGAGAGTCTACGCCACTATTGCCGCAAATTTGGCGAGGGGACTGCGCGCATGATGGTGAGTTCTATACCTTCCCGGCCACGACTTCGGCCCCGAAACCGTTGCAGGATGGTGGCCCGCCTATATGGATCGCCGCTCGAGACCCGAACAGCCACGAGTTCGGCGTCCATAACGGATTTAACATTCAGGTCACGCCGCTGTGGCAGGGCATGGAGGAGATCGAAACGCTGATGGGCCGCTTCAACGATGCCTGCGACACCTATGCGGGGCCGCGTCCAAAGATCATGTTGCTGCATCACACCTATGTTGGAAAGGATGATGACGACGTGGCGCAGGGCATTCAGGATTTGCGGCGCTACTATAACTATTTCGGTGCGTGGTTCCTGAATAAACGACCAATCCAGCAGGGCTTGATCGAACCGATCACGCAGGCCGAAATGGACGCCAACCCGATGTATACCACCGAAAAGCTGGGCCGCGATCTGACCGTAGGAACCACGCAGCAGGTGATTGACCGGATCAAACGGTACGAGGATCTGGGATATGATGAGTTTTCGTTCTGGGTCGACAGCGGCATGACCAACGAACGTAAACGCGCCTCTCTGGCGCGGTTCATAGACGACGTTATGCCAGCTTTTCAGTGAGGACCACCATGGGAAATCTTCCGCATTTTCAATTGTTCATTGATGGCAAATGGTCCGAAGGGTCAAACGCACAGGTCATGACATCAGAAAACCCAGCGACGGGGCAGGGATGGGCCACGTTCGCTTGTGCCTCGGCCGCGGATGTCGATCGCGCAGTTGCGGCTGCCAAACGCGTTTTGGACGATCCGGCGTGGCGGGATATGACGCAGACTGCGCGAGGCAAGCTGTTGTACCGGCTGGCCGATCTGGTGGCCGAACATGCGACTAAGTTGGGTGAACTGGAGACGACCGATAGCGGCAAGCTGCTGGCGGAAACTTCGGCACAAACGGGTTATGTAGCGGACTACTACCGTTATTTCGCGGGTCTGGCGGATAAGGTCGAAGGAACGGTTCTGCCTATTGACAAGCCCGACATGCACGTCTTTACGACCCGCGAACCTATCGGAGTTGTTGCTGCCATCGTGCCATGGAACGCGCAGATGTTCCTGACGGCGACCAAATTGGGTCCGGCACTGGCGGCGGGGTGCTCGGTCGTTTTGAAGGCTTCAGAAATCGCGCCTGCGCCAATGCTGGAGTTTGCGCGGTTGATTGAACAGGCCGGGTTTCCACCCGGCGTCGTCTCGGTCATCACAGGTGACGCTGAAAACTGCGCCATTCCGCTGACCCGCCACCCGGATATTGACCGTATTGCCTTTACGGGTGGGCCAGAGACTGCGCGGCATGTGGTGCGCAACTCGGCCGAGAACTTTGCTGTCACCTCGTTGGAACTGGGGGGCAAATCCCCAATTCTGGTGTTTGAAGATGCCGATCTGGATGGCGCGGCCAATGGTCTGATCGCCGGGAACTTTGGCGCCTCGGGGCAGAGTTGCGTAGCAGGAACACGAGGTTTGGTGCATCGATCCATTCTGGAACCGCTGATCGAACGGATTGAGCAAAAGGCCAGCGGCATCCGGTTGGGCGACCCACTGCAGGCGGAAACGCATGTGGGGCCGCTCTGCACTGCAACACAGGTGCGACGAATCGAGGAAACGCTGGCCAAAGCGCGCGGGCAGGGCGCGACGGTCCGCTTTGGGGGCGAGATCGCGGATCGACCGGGGAATTACATGAAGCCAACACTGGTTCAGTGCGCCTCGGCTGATACAGAAACGCTGAAGGTCGAAATGTTCGGGCCAGTGATGTCTCTGTTGCCGTTTGATACCGAGGATGAAGCGATCGCGCTTGCGAACAGCACACCTTATGGGCTGGGGTCAGGCGTGTTCACGCAGAATCTCGCGCGGGCGCATCGGGTGTCGAAACGGATCAGAGCAGGGATTTGCTGGGTGAATACGTATCGTGCGATCTCACCGATTGCGCCCTTTGGCGGGTTCAACCAATCAGGCTATGGGCGCGAGGCCGGGGTTGAGGCAATATTGGATTACACCAGAACCAAAACAACCTGGATCAACACCGCGCAAGAGCCGATGGCGAACCCGTTCATTATGCGCTAAGCCTGTGCAAAAGCACGGGGAGAGCGTTGATGAAACTGGTAAACTCGAACTTCGCGGCACCAACGGATGCAGATGACCGCAAGGCCATCCAACCGGTCATTTGCTACCCGCCCGAGACGTTGACGCAACCGGACCTGACCGGGTTGGCCAAACTGCGGCAGGGCGCCAGCAAGACCGCCGAGGCCATCGCAGCGCCACGTGATGCGGCCTGTATCGACGTACCGGCAGGCGCGTTTGTTCGGGTGTTGTCGGTCGATGGGCCGCAGGTCGGCGACCTGAACATGTGGAACAAGCACGACCTGTCCGAGCGGTTCTATTCCGGCAAAACCCGCGCTTTGCACGGCACCCATCTGTCGACCGGGGATCGCATGTGGTCGAGCTTTCCCAACATGCGCCCTATGGCGACTGTCGTCGATGATACGCTGGATTGGTACGGGTTCGACGCGTTCGGCGGATCGGTCCATGACGTAATCGGCACGCGCTGCGATCCCTATACGGGGCGGTTGTTGTCCGGCGACGATTACCATTATTGCTGCCATTCCAACCTGACCCGTGCGCTGGCCAGCCATTGCAACCTGCCGCTGCACGAGGCCGAGATGCTGGTGCATGACGTCCTGAACGTGTTCATGTGTACCGGGTTCACCCGAGACACCGGGCAGTATTTCATGAAGGCAAGCCCGGTGCGCCCCGGCGACTATCTTGAGTTCTACGCCGAGATCGATTTGATCGTCGGTCTTTCGGCCTGTCCCGGAGGGGATTGTTCGTCGGAGCATTCCTCGGACGCTGCCGCCTGCTATCCGCTGGTGATGGAGGTCTATGATCCGGGCGAGGATGCGCGCGCCGCGCATGTGCAACCCGCGCGCTCGGCCTATAACCGCACACACGGAGCTGGTTAAGCGATCAGGCGGCGGCCCAGGCGGTTCAGCATTCGGCAGCACAGATCAAGCTGCTCGATCTCGACATACTCGTCCGCTTTGTGCGCTTGGGTGATCGAGCCCGGCCCGCAGACAATGGCATGTACGCCCAGTTGTTGGAACAGGCCGGCCTCGGTGGCGAAGGCGACGACGCCAGTGGCATTGGCGCCGGTCAGTTCGGCCACCAATTCGCGCGCGGCGTTTTCGTCCATGGGTTCAAGCCCTTCGACCTCGGCCACGGCTTCTTGCGTGATGCTCGCGTCGGGGTGGACGGCCTGCATTTCGGGCAACAAGCTGTGCTTGACGTAATCTGATAGGGTGCTTCTGACCAGTTCGGCGTCGCTGGATTGAACGGGGCGCATTTCCCACGCGACCTCGGCTTTGCTGGCGATGACATTATGGGCAACACCGCCCGAGATGCGCCCGACATTGACCGTGGTCCAGGGCGGTTCAAACGGGCTGCCCTTTGGCGCGCGCGATTTCAAGATATGACGCAGCTCCAGTAGTTTGCCGATATAGCGCGCCGCGTATTCAGCCGCATTGACGCCGTCATCAGGGGCCGAACTATGCCCTTCAAGCCCAACGAAACTGGTGGTGTATTCGAAGCAGCCCTTGTGCCCTTCGATCACGCGCATCTCGGTTGGTTCGCCGATGATGGCGATGTCCGGTACGATGCCGCGTTCGGATAGGTCACTGACAAGGTTCTGCGCGCCCAGACAGCCGGTTTCTTCGTCATAGGTAAAGGCGAAATGCAGCGGTTGGGTCAGTTTGCTTACGTCCAAGGTCTCGGCAAAGGCCAATGCGGCGGCGATAAACCCTTTCATGTCACAGGTGCCGCGACCGTAGAGTTTGCCGTCCCTTTCGGTCATCTCAAACGGGTTCGTTGTCCAGTCCTGATCGGCCACCGGAACCACATCCGTATGGCCTGACAGCAAAATGCCACCCGCCATTTCCGGCCCGAGCGTGGCAAAGACATTGGCCTTTTTGCCCGTTGCATCCCGCGTTTCGATACAGCGCGCGCCCAAAGCCTCAAGGCGGTCGGTCAGATAGCGGATGATCTCAAGGTTGCTGTCAGCGGATACCGTTTCAAAGGCGATCAGATCGGCAAGGATTTCCGTGGTTCTTAGCAGGGTCATGGCTTTACGAACAGTTTTCGGGGCCGGTTGCAAAAGCATTCCGCGGCTCCGGTTTCGGTGATCAGGATCGACTCTGTGATCTCAAGCCCCCAGTCGTCCATCCAAAGACCGGGCATGAAGTGGAAGGTCATGCCGGGTTCCAGAACGGTCTCATCCTCGGGGCGCAAAGAGATTGTGCGCTCGCCCCAATCCGGCGGATAGCTGAGGCCAACCGGATAGCCGCATCGCGCACCGCGTTCGATCCCGGCGCGCTCCAGCGGGGCGGCCAGGGCCAACGCGATGTCACGTGCCTGATTGCCCGCGCGGGCGGCGTCCAGCCCAGCCTCAAGCCCCTCGACCAGCGCCGCCTCGGCTCGCAACAGAAAATCGGGCGGTTGACCCAGAAAAACTGACCGGCAGAAAGGCGTGTGGTAGCGGCGGTAACAGCCAGAGAGTTCAAAGAACGTGCACTCGCCGGATTTGAAGGGCGCACCATCCCATGTCAGATGCGGTGCGGCAGCATCCTTGCCCGAAGGCAGCAAGGGCACGATGGCAGCGTAATCCCCCCAGTCTTCGCCCACACCCGAGATTGCATCGTGATAAATCTGCGCGACCAGTTCGTTCTTGCGCAATCCGGGTTCAATCCGGTCAATCACGCCGTCGGTGACATGTTCCGAGATGCGCGCGGCCTTGCGCATCAGGGTGATTTCCTCGTCTGATTTCACCGCGCGTTGCCAGTTCACCAACCCATTCGCGTCGACCAGTTCGGCCTGCGGCAGTTCGGCCATCAAGGTCAGATGCGCCTTGGCCGAATAATAGTAGTTGTCCAATTCGACACCGATCCGACCCGCTGCCAGTCCACAGTCCTGGATCAAAGCCGCAAGGTCCTGCATCGGGTGGCGGGCGGTCGATTGCACATAGTGATCCGCGTACCCGCGAATCCGATCGTCTTTCATCCAGACCGTGCGCCGGGCACCGTTGGCGTCCTGATTGCGGCCCCACCAAATCGGATCACGGTCATGCAGAACCAATACGCCCTGATGCACGTAGAATGACCAACCCTCATATCCCGTCAGCCATGTCATATTAGACGGGTCTTCAATGAACAGCGCATCCAGACCAGCTGCTGCCATGGCAGCACGCGTCTTTGCCAGCCGACGATCATACTCAGATGGGCTGAATGCCGGATTGGCATGGGCCATGGGACGCTCCTGTGGTGACCGAGTTTTGTTGACAGAACTTGACGAATCCGATCACGTCAATGGGCAACTCAGGAAAGACGCTCAATTGAAAATCACATCCAACCCTCATCGCGGCGGCCTGAAACTGATCGAGGCCGCGCCGTACCCTTCGACCAATGTCGCGCGCGCGTCAGAATTGATCGCACGCTGCCTGTCGGACAAAGAAACGCCTCTGACCGAAGTGAAGGGGTTGGCCGATGTCGCACACCTGTGGGCAAAGGATGAACGTGGTCGGATGGATCTGGGGTCGTTCAAAGCCTTGGGTGCGGCCTATGTCATCGCGCGCCATGCGGCGGATATCGCGGAAAACCCGGACGCCTCGACACTGGCGGGTCGGACCTATGTCACCGCCAGCGCAGGCAATCACGGCCTAAGCGTCGCGTCCGGTGCGAGCCGTTTCGGGGCCAATTCTGTCGTCTATATCGCAGACACCGTACCCGAAAGTTTTGCCGAACGCCTGCGCGCTCAGGGTGCTGATGTTGTGCGCGAGGGCGTGGACTATGCCGCCAGCATGGAGGCTGCAAGTAAAGCAGCGCGGGATAACGGATGGATATTGCTGTCGGACAGTTCGTGGGAGGGGTATTACGAACTGCCGCATACTCTGATGGAGGGGTACCTGCAGATGGCCGCCGAAGCTGTGCGCCAATGCCCGCAAGTGCCGACCCATATCATGTTGCAGGCCGGTGTTGGTGGTTTGGCCGGAGCGGCCGCAGCCTATATGAGGACGGCTTGGGGGCAAGAACCTCAGATCATCGTTGTCGAACCCGATGCAGCTCCGGCCTTGCAAGCCAGTATTGAGGCTGGCGCCTGCGTGTTCGCCGATGGTCCGGACAGCGTCATGGGGCGTCTCGATTGCAAGGAACCGTCTCTGATTGCCTTGAACGGATTGGCCAGGGATGCCGACAGTTTCCTGACCCTAACCGATGAGCAGGTGACTGAACATCTTCCCGCAATGGCCGATGCTGGCATCGCTACAACGGCTTCGGGCGGGGCGGGGGTTGCCGCCGTGATGAATGCAGATGCGCGGGCGGGTCTGGGCATCGAGCCAAATGCTCGTGTTCTGTGCATTATTTCAGAGATTGCCGAATGAGGGGCTTTGAAGCGTCCGAATTCCAGTCGCGGACCGAGCGTGCGCAACATCGGATGGCGCAAGTGGGGCTGTCGGCGCTGTTGCTGACCACAGAACCCGAGGTTCGCTATTTTACAGGATACCTGACCCGATTTTGGGAAAGCCCGACACGCCCGTGGTACCTGATCGTGCCCGCAACTGGCAAACCGATCGCTGTCATCCCCTCGATCGGGTCGGCATTGATGGCGACAACCTGGATCGAAGACATTCGCACCTGGAGTGCACCGGACGTGACCGACGATGGTGTTAGCCTGCTGGCCGACGCTTTGTTCGAAATCTGCCCTGCAGATGCGGTAATCGGTCTGCCGGATGGTCACGAAACCCATGTTCGCATGCCTTTGGCCGATCTTAACAGGTTGCAGGAAAGGTTGTGTTCCCGTCGTCTGGGCAGCGACGGAGGTATTCTCCGTGCGCTGCGGATGGTGAAATCCGAGGCAGAGATCGCCAAGATCGAAACCGCCTGCGCAATCGGGGGCAGGGCCTTTCAACGCGTGCCTGAGATCGCCGCTGAAGATGTTGCTTTGGACGAGGTGTTCCGCCGTTTTCAGATGCTGTGCCTTGAGGAAGGCGCGGATTGGGTGCCGTATCTGGCTGGCGGGGCCGAGCAGGGCGGGTATGCCGATGTGATTTCTCCAGCCCGTCCAACCGCATTGGTGCCGGGGGATGTTTTAATGCTGGACACGGGCTTGGTGTGGGACGGGTATTTTTGCGATTACGACCGCAATTGGTCGGTCGGGCAGGCGTCGGCGCAGGTGCGCGACGCTTATGCCACGTTGATCGAAGCATCAGATGCGGGGTTTGAAGCGGCACGCCCAGGCGCAACTGCAGCTGATCTGTTCCACGCAATGAACGCGATCTTGTCCCGAAACAGCGAAGACACCGGTGCAGGGAGGTTGGGACATGGCCTTGGCATGTCGTTGACGGAATGGCCTTCTCTGATCCCATCGGATCACACGGTATTGGAACCCGGGATGGTCCTGACATTAGAGCCAGGCATCGCCGTGGGCGATAAAATACTGGTCCACGAAGAAAATATCGTCATCACGCAAGGCGCACCGCGCTTTATCAGCCCAAGAGTCGGCCCGGAGTTGCCCCAGATATGAGCTATCTTCCCTATACGTTGGATGCGGATGATCCAGCTGCCTCACCAATGGGCCTGATCGTTTTGCAAACGGATGAGACCATTGAGCCAGAGTTCAATGCCTATTTCGCCGATCGAACCTATCCGATCTATGTCTCGCGTATTCCAAGTGGGACAGAGGTTACGACTGATACCTTGGCGCAAATGGAAAAGGCTTTGCCCGCAGCGGCGGATTTGCTGCCGAAAATTCGCCCCTACAAGGTGGTTGGATATGGATGCACATCCGCCAGTTCCGTCATCGGATCCGAACAGGTCGAGCGTATGGTGCAAGAGACCTGCAATACTGCTGTGGTCACCAACCCTTTGCGTGCCGCATCGGCCTGCGCGGCGCATTTGGGAGTCTCAAAATTCGCGCTGCTGTCGCCATATATACAAGATGTGAACGAACCATTACGTCGGGCATTCGCCGAAAATGGGGTTTCAATGGATGTTTTCGGCTCGTTCGGAGAGGCTGAAGAATCGAAAGTTGTGCGCATTTCGCGGCGCTCTGTGGTTGATGCAGCGCTCAAGCTTGGTGCTGATTCTTCGGTTGAAGCTATTTTTCTAAGCTGCACAAATCTAAGAACTTTTGATGCGATCCGTGAGATTCAGGAGCGGCTAGGAAAGCCGGTTTTGTCCAGCAATCAAAGCCTTGCGTGGCACATGCGGGAACTGAATTCGCATCATTGAAGGGGTGACCGTATCCAAAATTGTAGTGCTTCAAATATATTTTTGGTTGCGCGGCGCGCCCTGCATGTCCTTAAATGACCCCAATGGTCTTTGAGATCCGGATAAACCGGGCAACCAACAGACCGCACAGGGAGCCAAGTCGGTATATGTCCAATGACGCTGCGTTCGTCGAGTTTCAACGTGTCCAAAAGTCTTATGATGGTGAAATACTCGTTGTAAAAGATCTAAACCTCTCGTTACCAAAAGGTGAGTTTCTGACAATGTTGGGCCCGTCAGGGTCTGGCAAGACAACCTGCCTGATGATGTTGGCAGGGTTTGAAACCGCCACACATGGCGAGATCATGTTGGACGGGAAACCGATCAACAATATTCCCCCGCATAAACGTGGCATCGGGATGGTGTTCCAGAACTATGCCCTGTTTCCGCACATGACCGTGGCCGAAAACCTGTCCTTTCCTTTGGAAGTGCGGAAAATGGGCAAGGATCAGCGCGAGGAAAAGGTCAAGCGCGCGCTGGATATGGTTCAGATGGGGGCCTTTGGCAGCCGCCGTCCGGCGCAGCTTTCGGGTGGTCAGCAACAGCGTATCGCCTTGGCGCGGGCGCTGGTCTTCGAACCCGAACTGGTGCTGATGGACGAACCGCTGGGTGCGCTGGACAAACAGCTGCGTGAACATATGCAGTTTGAAATCACCCGACTGGCGCATGAGCTTGGGATCACCACGGTCTATGTGACACACGACCAGACCGAAGCGTTGACGATGTCGGACCGTGTCGCAGTGTTCGACGATGGGCGCATTCAGCAATTGGCCCCACCGGATCTTCTGTACGAAGAACCCGAAAATAGCTTCGTTGCGCAGTTTATTGGCGAAAACAATACGTTGGAAGGCGTTGTTAAATCTATCGACGGCGATTCGTGCGTGGTGGCTTTGGACGATGGGTCTGAGATTGACGCCAAACCGGTAAACGTCCACAACCCGGGAGATCGGACCAAGGTTTCCATCCGCCCCGAACGGGTCGAGTTCAACAAAGATCGTCTGCACGCCGATGCGCATACGCTGAAGGCAACGGTCAAAGAATTCATCTATATGGGTGACGTGTTCCGCTTCCGCCTGTCTGTTGCGGGGAACGACGATTTCATCATCAAAACCCGAAACGCGCCGGATGCGGTAAAACTGCAGCCAGGCCAAGAGGTTGAAATCGGCTGGCTGGCCCATGATTGCCGGGCGCTTGACGCCTGAGCAGGGAAATACCCGCGCGCTCTGCCCGGACGCGCGGGATATCAGATGATCAGGCACCCCGTGACCTGATCTGAAAAGCTAAAATTAACGGGAATAACAGGGAGTTAACAATGAAAGTTACCAAAACCACTCTATTGGCGAGTGCGGTTGCCGCAATTGCTGGTGGCGCTATGGCCGAAGAGATGACAATCGTCTCGTGGGGCGGCGCGTATTCCAAATCGCAGTTGAAAGCGTATCACGAGCCCTATTCGGAAAAGACTGGTGTCACCATTCTGAATGATGACAGCTCGCCCGAAGGTGTTGCCAAGCTGCGCGCTATGAACGAAGCGGGCAACGTCACGTGGGACGTTGTCGATCTTGAAGCCGCTGACAATATTCGAGCCTGCGACGAAGGCCTGATTATTGAAATCGACCCCGACGTGCATCTGGCCCCTGCGCCTGATGGGACACCTGCGTCTGAGGACTTTGGCGATCAGCTTGTCTCGCCTTGCTACATCCCGACGATCGTTTACTCGACAACCTTCGGTTATCGCACCGATATGGTGCCTGAAGGTGTAGATGCTCCGACCGGAGCATGTGACGTATTCGACCTTGAGAAGTATCCAGGCAAACGCGCACTTAACAAACGCCCGATCGCCAATATGGAATGGGCCCTGCTTTGTGATGGCGTAGCGTACGAAGACGTATACGACACGCTTGAAACTGAAGAGGGTGTTGAACGTGCGTTGGCCAAGCTGGACACGATAAAGGATCAGACGATCTGGTGGTCGGCCGCCGCCGAGCCGGTTCAGCTTTTGGCTGATGGCGAGATCTTTATGGGGTCCACCTATAATGGCCGTCTGTTCTCGATGATTGTCGAGCAGAATCAGCCTGTTGGCATGGCTTGGGACTGGCAGATGTTTGATCTGGACGGCTGGGCGATCCCGGCTGGTCTGAGCCCTGAGCGTGAGGCACGAGCCTTGGATTACATCCGGTTCTCGTCTGATACACAGCGTCTGGCGGATCAGGCAAAATACATCTCGTATGGTCCGGCACGTAAGTCCTCGGCGCCTCTGGTCGATAAGCATGCCGATCTGGGTATCGACATGGCACCGCACATGCCGACTGATCCGCGTAACGCGAAAAACACCTTTGTGAACAACTACGAATGGTGGGCTGACTACCGCGATGATCTGGACGCACGTTTCCAGGCCTGGCTGTCGCAGTAACCTTTCAAGTTCAAAAAACCAGTCAGGGGGCGGCACGCTGCCCCTTGACCCATAAAACCAAGGGGCACTGATGACTGACGCAAGCCAAAACGCAGGACCGATGCTGGCCGCGGACGGAACGCCGCTCAAGCAATCTCTGGCACGTTCATTAAGACGGCAAAAGCTGCGCGCTCTGTTATTGATTGCGCCCCTTCTTCTGTTCGTTCTGTTCTCGTTCATAATTCCGATTGCGTCGATGCTGTTCCGTTCGGTGGAAAACGGTATCGTGGAAAAAACGCTGCCTCTGACGGTCGTGGCGTTGGAAAATTGGGATGAAAAAAGCGGCGAACTGCCGGACGAGGCCGTCTATGACGCCTTTGTCAATGATATGATCGTTGCGGTTGCTGAAAAGAAACACACCCGGTTGGGATCACGGTTGAACTATGAAGAACCGGGCATCTCGTCCCTGTTCCGTAAATCCGGTCGAAAAATCCGGAAATGGGACCCTGAAGCGGATGCGCCGTTCAAAGAAAAGCTTATTGACGCGGACAAAGGATGGGGGGACGTCGAAAACTGGCGTGTGATCAAGACCCATTCCCGAAACGTGACCCCCGGTTATTTTCTTGCCGCCGTCGATTTAAGGCTGACGCCCGACGGAGTTTCTGCGCAGCCGGAAGACAAGCAGATACTTGTAAAGTTGTTTGGCCGTACGCTGTTCATGTCCCTGATCATTACTGGGTCCTGTATCCTGCTGGCCTATCCGGTTTCCTACCTGTTGGCGAATTTGCCGATGCGTGTTTCAAACATGCTAATGATCCTGGTGCTGTTGCCCTTCTGGACATCGCTTCTGGTGCGAACTTCGGCTTGGAAAGTGATGCTGCAACAACAAGGTGTCATTAACGAAACTCTGGTTTGGCTTGGGTTGGTCGCAGATGATGCGCGACTTGTGATCATCAACAACCAGATCGGCACGATCGTCGCGATGACGCATATCCTGCTGCCGTTCATGATCCTGCCGATGTATTCGGTGATGCAGACGATCCCGCCGTCTTATACCCGTGCGGCCAAGTCGATGGGGGCCACCAACTGGACTACTTTCTGGCGGATTTACTTCCCACAATCAATTCCGGGAATTGGGGCCGGTTCGATCCTCGTGTTCATTCTGGCCATTGGCTACTACATCACGCCCGAGATCGTGGGTGGCACCAAGGGTGTCTTCATCTCGAACCGGATTGCGTATCACATCTCGTCCTCGCTGAACTGGGGACTGGCTGCGGCGTTGGGGACGATCCTGCTGGCGGTCGTCATGCTTCTGTACTGGTGCTACGACAAGATCGTGGGCATCGATAACGTGAAATTGGGATAAAATATCATGGCAGCACTTACACCAATATCCCGCAAGCCGTTGTCGATGGTTCTGCCCACAGTCGCCGCCGCCGGAGGTTTCCTCGGCATGTTCGTCGGGGCCGGGCAGGGCAGTGCCCTGCTGGGCATCCTGATAGGTGCCGCGCTGATGGCGGCGCTGGCCTGGGTCTATATCACGGTTCTGGACAATGAACGTGTCGCACGCTGGATCACCATTCTTGGGATGGGGGTGATCGGTTTTCTGTTCGCCGGATTTACGGGGTTGATCGTCGGCTTGTTGGCCGGTTGGTTCTTTGCCTTCTTCATCTTCTGGCTGTACGAGGGGCGCTATCGGCAAAGGCTGCTGCCCTATTTGACGGGCCAGCAGGTGTTTGGACATTACCTGTTTCGGGTTATCTGCGGCGCGATCTTCGTGTTCCTGATCACGCCCATCCTTGTGGTTTTGCCGCTATCGTTCAACGCGCAGGACTTCTTTACCTTCACGCCTGAGATGCTGCGTTTGGACCCCGAAGGCTACTCGCTGAAGCATTACCGTGATTTCTTCACCAACAATGAATGGCAGCGCAGCTTCAAAAACTCGCTGATTATCGCGCCAATCGCGACCATCATTTCGGTTTCACTGGGGACGCTTGCTGCCATTGGTCTCAGCCAGTCGCACGTGCCCGGTCGTCGGGCGATCATGGGTATCCTGATCTCGCCCATGATTGTGCCGCTGATCATTTCGGCCACGGGTATGTTCTTTTTCTACAGCGACATCGGTCGTTTCATGGAGGGAACATTGGGCATGGACAAGAACTTTGTCGGATACATCAAAGTTGTTCTGGCTCATGCGGTTCTGGGTATTCCGTTCGTTATCATTACGGTGACGGCGACGTTGGTCGGGTTTGACCGATCCCTGACTCGGGCCGCGGCGAATATGGGGGCAGGGCCAGTACGGACCTTCTTCAAAATCCAGATGCCGCTGATCTTGCCGGGCGTAATCTCGGGTGGCTTGTTCGCCTTTATCACGTCGTTTGATGAGGTTGTTGTGGTTCTGTTCGTCGGTTCGGCCAGTCAGAAAACGTTGCCCTGGCAGATGTTCACTGGCCTGCGCGAGCAGATCAGCCCGACCATTCTGGCGGTTGCGACCATTCTTGTTGTGATCTCGATTGCGCTGCTGACCACGGTCGAACTGCTGCGGCGCCGGTCTGAACGCTTGCGAGGTCTCAGCCCGGCTTGACGCGACTCGAAAGCTGATTTAGCGATTTCACCATGCACCTCGGTCACGATGGCGTCGTGACGCGACGCGGGGTGCATGGCTCTCGGTTCCCGAGGCCGCTTGTCCTGAACGCCGGGACTTGTGGCCGGGCTTTGCCTGTCCGGCATTGAGGAGAGAGATGATGAAAGACCTGAACAATCGCCCCGAGTTCTTCACCAGCCACAATGGTGACAAGGCGCCGCTCCCGTTTAGCAAGGCAGAATATGACCGACGTCTGGCCAGCCTGCGTGCGACGATGGCGGCACGTGATATCCCGGCGGTGCTGCTGACGTCGATGCACAACATCGCCTACTACTCGGGCTTTTTGTATTGCGCGTTTGGACGCCCGTATGGCTGCGTTGTCACCCAAGAAAGCTGCACCACGGTTTCGGCGAATATTGACGCTGGCCAGCCTTGGAGGCGCTCGGTCGAAGAGAATGTGATCTATACCGATTGGCAACGGAACAACTATTGGCGTGCGGTGGCCAGCCTGATTGGGCCTGCGGGACGGATCGGCATCGAGGGCGATCACATGACACTGGCAATGCGCGATACGGCGTTGGACATGTTGGGCGGGCCGGAACTGGTGGATATCGCACCGGATACGATGGCTGCGCGCATGGTGAAATCCGCGGAAGAAATTGATCTGATCAAAGGTGGTGCGCGTACGGCTGATGTCGGTGGCGCGGCCATCCACGCCGCGATCCGCGAAGGCGCGACCGAGATTGAGATCGCCATGGCCGGTCGCGACGCGATGGAGGCTGAGATTGCGCGCGCCTATCCAGATGCAGAATATCGCGACACGTGGGTTTGGTTCCAGTCCGGTCTGAATACCGATGGGGCGCATAACCCGGTCACAAAACGGGCGCTGCAAAAGGGCGATATCCTGTCGCTGAACACGTTCCCGATGATCTCGGGCTATTACACTGCGCTGGAACGCACCTTGTTTCTGGGTGAACCCGACGCCGAAAGCCTGCGCATCTGGAAGGCGAATGTCGCTGCGCATGAGTTGGGCCTGAGCCTGATCAAACCCGGCGCGACCTGCTCTGGAATCTGTGAAGAGATCAACCGGTTCTTCGCTGACGAAGGTTTGCTGCAATACCGCTCGTTCGGCTATGGTCATTCCTTCGGCATTCTCAGCCACTATTACGGTCGCGAGGCTGGGCTTGAGCTGCGCGAAGACATCGACACTGTGCTGGAGCCCGGTATGGTCGTATCCATTGAACCGATGCTGTGGATCCCCGAAGGCCAGAAAGGCGCAGGCGGGTATCGCGAGCATGACATCCTTGCGGTCGAGGATTCTGGTGCCGAAAACATCACCGGCTTCCCCTATGGCCCCGAACATAACACGATCAGCACCTGATCGGATCGGCAGGAAGGGCGATCTGCCTTTCCTGCCTCACGTTGACGGCAAGGGTCAGCGTGGTCATGCCCTGGTGGGGTTGATTGTCCGGCTCAGCGGTGTGTATCTGACGACAGTGTTTGAAAGGATGCGCCGTGGGACATTACGAACTGCCATCGGGAGTTGCTGCCTATTTTATTAACCTGGATCGGGTGCCCGAGCGAGCCGAGTTCATGGAAGGTCAGTTCGCCGACACAGGATTGCGTGGCGCACAGCGGTTCAGCGCAGTGGACGGTCAGCAACCCGGCGCACTGGATGACAATTGCTACGTTCCCGGCACCGGTACCCGATGGGGGCTTACACAAAGCGAAATCGCCTGCTTTGAAAGCCACCGCGCCGTTTGGCGGGTTGCTGTGGATCAGAACCTGAGCAAGGTTGCGATTTTTGAGGATGACGTTGAAATGTCGGCTCAGGCCGGGGCCGTCATCGCGGCTTTGCTGGCGGATGATGCGGGTTTTGATCTGATCAAGCTGGATTATTCGCCACGTTCCATGCGGTTCGGGCCGCTTGAGTCGATTGCAGACGTTCCAGTTCGCCCAATGTTGGAAATGGCGCCCAGTTCTGCTGCCTACATTCTGACGCAAGCGGCTTGTCGCAAACTGCTGTCCTGGTCTGAGGAGTATTCGGACCATCTGGACGACTTTATCTCGCTCCCACGTCCCGACTGGCGCATGTGTCAGTGTTTTCCGGCGGTGGGGGTGCAGATGATGTGGTCCAAGCAGCAGGAACAGACTGCCGAACCCGTCAAGGTTAGCGAGCGGTCGCAGGATCAGAAAACCAACAGCGGGTTGGACAAGGGGCCATTGGGGTTCCGTTTACGCCGCGAGCTGCAAGCCGCGCGGCGCAAACTGTATTGGCGCGCAGGCGGGCAGGACAGGTTGTTGGCACAGGGTGGGTTTGCGGGCTTTATTCCCTGCGCCGAAGACCTGAACGTCTAACTAGTTACATAGGCCGCCCAAAGGGCGTTCGTGACCATTGATCTGGTAACCCTCGCATAAGCGTTAACAAAACTGTCAGTTTGATATAAGCTTTCAGTGTTTTTGTGGTTGAAGCTTGGGTGTGCGGTGTGAGTCAGACAATCTATGAAAGATACGGCGGATTCAAAACGATCAGTCGGATCGTTATGACGTTCTATGAAATGGCATTGGACTCCGATCAGATCGGTGGTCATTTCGAAGACATCGACATGCCGCGCCTGATCGATCACCAGACCAAGTTCGTGTCTTCTCTGGTTGGTGGTCCTGCTTCCTTTAGCGATGACAGGATTGAGGCGGTTCATCGACACCTGAATATCTCTCATGCGGATTTTGATGAGATGGCCGAACTATTTGCCGAGGCCCTTTCTATGCACGGTATGGAAGACGGTCACATCAAGATCGCCTTGAACGCCATTGAATCCAAACGCGCAATTATTGTAACCCGTGACGCCGCATGAGTATTTCAGCGATAAACGAACAGTTGCTGCGGGCGATCGGAGTTGGCGTGGCTGTTGTGCGTGCCTCAGACCTGAGTTTTGTGTTTCACAATGGGCCGTTTGCCGAATGGTTTGGGGTTCCGACCGAAGGACAGACGCTGCTGGATTTGCTCCCATCTTTGGATCAGCGTGAATTGGAGGACGTCAAGCAATCGGGGCTTCGATACACCGTTGAATTGCAGATCAAGCCGAAACGCAGAACGCTGATTTTTGCAACGGCTGTATCGCTGGCGAATGGCTTGTCTGAACAGGTTTTGGTTGTGGAATGCCAGAACATTACCCGCATACGCGAGCTGGAAAGCATGATCGATAGCTACTCGACAATGGTCGAACGCAACACGCGCGAATTGGAGCGTGAGAAAGAGCGTGTCGAGCGGTTGCTGCTGAACCTTATGCCGCGGGCGGTGTACGAAGAGTTCAAGACCTTCGGTGTCGTCACGCCGCAGCTATATGATCAGGTGTCGGTGGTGATGCTGGATTTCGTGGGCTTTACCGATTTCGCCGCCAAGACCGATCCAACCGTCACGTTAAGCGAGTTGAACGACATCTTCACTGCGTTCGACCGTATCGTCGAACAATTCGGATGCGAGCGGATCAAGACCATCGGTGACGCCTATCTGGCGGTGTCTGGTATGCCTGACGCGACACCGGATCATGCCACGGCCGTGGCACATTGCGCCGTTCGCTTCCTGCGGTATCTGGAGCGGCGAAACGAAAGTCACCCCCATAAATGGCAGGCCCGGATTGGCCTTGGCATGGGGGCTGCGGTGGGCTCTGTCGTTGGGATACAGAAATACGTCTATGACGTGTTCGGTCCGGCTGTGAACATTGCTTCGCGCCTGCAAGTCTTTGCAAACCCAATGCATATCGTCGCCCCGGAAGAGATGAAATTTGCCTTGATTGATGAGTTCCAGGTCGCGGATATCGGGCGCGTGGATATCAAAGGCATGGGGGAAATGGAGTTGATTAACGTCACCTCTGGCCTCAGCGCACCACAGCCGCTGAGCAGGTTCTGATTGTCAGTCGTCCTGCGGCACCAACCCCAAACCCCGCAAATAGATGCCGATGCCGGATTCCAGCAAGTCTTCGGGTGAAAAGGGGGAACTGGCGCCAGTGTTGCGGGCGTAAAGTTCAACAACGCCGTGGCTCATGGCCCAGATATGGGCGCTGAACATGGATGCGGGCGGGCGCTTTTCCGGTGGAATGTGTTGCGACAGATCAGCCGCCGCTTTCTCCAGTACTGCTTTGGCACGGTTTGCGGCCAAGGATAGTTCAGGCGTTCGATTGATCGAAATCCCGCTTTCGAACATCGCGATGTAGTGGCCAGGATGTTTGCGGGCAAATGCCAGATAGGCACGGCCTGTCGCCTCGAACGCGGCGAGCGCTGAGGGCTGGCCCTTGTCATAGGCGTATTGCATCAGATCCGAGAACATCTCGAACCCTTGCCGGGCGGCTTCGGCGATCAGGTCTTCGCGCCCGTGGAAATGCCGGTAAACCGCAGCGGGGGTGACGCCGGCGGTTTTCGCCGCTTCAGACAGGGTAAAGCCGGTCGGACCTTTTTCTTCGATCAGAGACAGGGCAGCCTCGATCAAAGCCTGTTTCAGGTTCCCGTGGTGATACCCGCGTTTTGTCATTCCTGCTTCAGGTGCCCTTTTTCAAGTTATAGAATTCATGACATAATTCGCGAAAAGACATTCGTCCACCACCTGTCACGCATCCCAAATCTCTGGCCCGCCACAGATATCGGGGTCATTCGCGCCTATGGCGTCTTCGTCTTTTTCGTCATAGTCCAGCGCGTGCAGAACCGTACGAATGGCCGCCAGCCGCGCGCGTTTCTTGTCGTCGGATCGCACGATGGTCCAGGGGCAGTGTTCCGTGTGGCTGCGCGTCAGGGTTTCTTCGATCGACTGGCTGTATTCATCCCATTTGTTCAGACCCGCGATATCAATCGGGCTGAGTTTCCATTGCTTCAGTGGGTCAGTTTCACGCGCCAGAAAACGGTTGAGCTGTTCTGCTCGTCCGACATTGAGCCAGAATTTAAACAGTTTGATCCCGTCATTCACCAAACCGGTTTCCAACGGCAGGACCTGTCGGAAAAACCGTTCACGTTCTTCTGCTGTGCAAAAGCCAAAGACGTTTTCAACAACACCGCGGTTATACCAGCTGCGGTCAAAGAACACGATCTCACCAGCGGCAGGCAAATGTGCGATATATCGTTGAAAATACCACTGACTGCGCTCAGTGTCCGACGGTTTGCTTAGCGCAACATTGCGTGCGCCGCGTGGGTTCAGGTTTTCGCGGAACCGCTTGATCGTGCCCCCTTTGCCAGCGGCGTCCCGACCTTCGAAAATAAGCAAAATGCGATGGTCAGTTTCCTTGAGCCAGGACTGCATCTTGACCAGCTCAATCTGCAGCTTTTCCATCTGTTTTTCGTATTCCTTACGCTTCATTCGTTCGTCGTAAGGGTAGGTGGGGTTCAGGATGTCGCCTTTTTCGGACTTTTCGATGGCCGAACGCACCTCTTTCGGGGCGTCATTCTTAAAGTACTTTTCGATGGAGCCTTTTTCGGAACGGGCCATGTGTTACCTCGCCATAAAATCCATATCCTACTATGGATTAGCGGAGGGCCTAACGCAAACCCGCTCGTTGCGCTGCACGGTCGATGGCAGCAGCAACTTCGGGTGCAGCAACGACCTGTGGCATGTGCCCGATTCCAGGCAGTTCAATCAGTTCCGCGCCGGGGATTTGTTTGATCAGTCGATGAGAATGCCAGCCCAGCCCAACGGTATCATCGGCTGTGCCATGGACGATCTCGGTCGGCACGTCGATCTCGCCGTATCGCGGTTGTAGGGCGCGGACTTCTTCCAGCAAATTGGCGCGCTGCTTGGCATTTGCATGCATCGAAGCCCGACGCATGGTCAGCCCGGGGCCGAAATGGTCGGCATATCCTTCGGGTGTGGTTTGCGGTTCGAACACCTTGTCCAAAGCTTTTTCAACGTACCATTCGGGCACAAAGGCAGTGATCAGGGGCAGGGCGGTGACATTGCCGGTGGGCGTTGCCGCCAGTGTGTTGAACCCGTCCAGAGGTGTCTCCCACGGGATGGCGGCAGCTGCGATCAGGACCAGCCCCGAGATATTGCCTGGCCGCGTAACAGCCCAAGCAAGTGAGACGGATCCGCCATAGCTTTGCCCTGCGACGATGGGCTTTTCCGCACCTAGTTGCGCGGCAGCCTTTTGCAGGATTTCCGCTTGCTCCTCAATGGTCTCACCGTCTGGATTGAAGCTGGCGCTATACCCCAGACCCGGTCGGTCAAACACAATCACACGGTAGTTTTCCGCCAGGATAGGAGCCAGGGCAAAGGTCATGTCGCGCGTGTTGCCGCTGGACCCATGGATCAGCACAACATCCGGGCCTTCACCCATCACCACCGCATGCACTGGGATGCCATTGACTTCGACGATTTGACCTTCGGGGGGAAAGGCGGCTTCGGCACGGGCTTCATTCCGACCAGCGCGCCAGAGTGCGAGGGCCCACAGCAAGACCAGCAAAGTCAAAGCTATGAGGCCGACGCGCATCACCGGATCAGGCCCTCAGATCGGTCTGATCGACACCGATCCGATTGATATCATAGGGCGTTGTCCCATAAATCTCGCTGATCCAGTTGCCATAGAGCAAATGCGCATGGCTGCGCCATCTGTTCTGTGGTGTCTGGCTTGGATCGTCGTCCGGATAGTAATTCATGGGCACGTTGATCGGCGTGCCGTTGGCAACATCGCGGTCGTATTCTTGTTTCAACGTATCGCTGTCATATTCGAAATGGTTGAAGATATAGATGGCACGATGGTTCCGATCTTCGACCAGACAGGGACCGACATCGTCGCTGCCCAGCAGAGTTACCAAACCGTTAGCGGCGTCAATCTCATTTTGTTTCATTTCCGTCCAGCGGCTGACCGGAATCACGCAATCATCCGAGAATCCGCGCAGGAACGGCGAGGCCGGATTAAGGTTCGCATGCCGGAAACAACCAAACGCCTTAGCGTCCAACATATGTTTCTTGACGCCATGGAAGTGATTGATCATCGCCATTCCACCCCAGCACACACCAAAGGTAGAATGCACATTTGTCTGCGTCCATTCGAACACTTCGCGCATTTCGTCCCAATAGGTGACGTTGTCGAATTCCAAATGCTCAATCGGGGCACCGGTGATGATCAGCCCGTCAAATTTCTCGTCCTTCACCTCCTGAAAAGGGCGATAGAATTCGGCCATATGCTCGGCCGCGGTGTTCTTGGTGCGGTGTTCCGTCATCCGGATCAGCGACAAATCGATCTGCAACGGAGTCGCCCCGATCAGGCGGGCAAACTGATTTTCAGTCTGAATCTTCTTGGGCATCAGATTCAGTAACCCGATCCGCAGGGGGCGAATGTCTTGACGCATTGCCTGATCCTCGGCCATGACCGATACGCCCTCTTGGGTGAGAACTTCAAATGCGGGCAGGTCAGAGGGGATCTTGATCGGCATCAGGTACAAGCCTTTGGAGTTACAGTGTAGAGGCGGTAATTAAGCCCGGTTTGCGCGGGTCTCAAGGGTGCGTTCGATCAACTCATCGAAATCAGAGGCATCACGGACCTTGTGCATGTCATCAGCGGTGACTGTTACACCCCAATTGTCCGCCATCGCCTGATAGCGGGGTTGCCGATGCGCCAGCGCCTGCGCGTAAGTCCAGCGGATGAACGCGTCGGGGTCTACATCCTCGGATCGGCAGTTATACTGGGTCAGATAGTCTTCCCAAACACGGACCAGAAATTCGGGCTGATAAGACATCGGTTTGGGCGCTTTATCAAAGCGGCTGATCAGCTCTGCCGTGTGATCTTCATCCCCTTGAATCCAAATCATCAAGGTTTGGCGAGACAGTTCGGACAACACGTGATCTGTAGAATTTTCCGGGTCTACCCATTCGCAGATCGACCCGCCGGTGTCGCAGATAAAATGCGGGTATTCGTACAGACGTTGTGCCCGGTCGATGAAATACTCGGTATCCAGAAGCGCGTGAATCTCCGCCTGCCGGAATTGTTCCTGCCTGCGTTTGTATTCGGGCAGTTCCAAACCACCTAGCGCCGGATTTCCGGGCTTACCCAAATAGGCGGCGACAGGCGTCAGGTTCTCGAACGAGATATTCGAGCCGATAAAGATCGAATCCGACAACAGCAGTTCGCGCAGAAAGGGGACTTTCATCGCCTCGGCTTTGGCATTGTCGGCGATGTATTCACCCATGTACCGGGTACCGATGCGGTAATCGATCGAATAGTGGAACCAATCGCCCGAGTCGCGCAGCACGTTCGACACATAGGTTTTGCCCAGGCCCGACATGCCAAAGAACAGCACCTTTTTTCGCGCCGCGTTGCGCCAATCTTTTGCCGAGCTGTAGATCATTGTCCGCCGTCCTTTTTTCCGACCTTGCTAAAACGGGCAGCGGGTGGCGTCAATCGTGTGTACCCGAACGGATTTGGATCAACGGCCTGATGGCGGCTGCACCGTCTAGTATCTAAGCCCCACCTTTATGGCGAGAGATCAGATCAGGTGCTCATCGTTTAAAAAACAATGCCCCTGTGGTGACGCCAAAAACCGTCGTCACTGACTTTAGAGCCCAGGTCAGTACGGTCTAGATATTAAATCGCCCCCGGCCCGCAGGGAAAACGGAGCCGCTTCGTCCAACAGACCCATAACAAAAAAGCCATACAAAGGCGCGGACGGCGCAAAAAAGTTAAACGCTGGATTGGGGTAACCAGCCAACGCATCAGCATAGCCCAGAACACGCCAAGCAAAAAAGTTCGCCCAATTCGTTGGGGAAAGGTGTATTAGTACGGCCTTGCCCGTTTTTATTTTCCAAGATTCTACCGAGTTGGAAACCGCGCAAAGAAAAACCCTGCCGCACAGGCAGGGTTTTCCAGAGATTTGCAGGTTGTACTAAACCCTCAGAAAGTGGTGTCTTCCAGCGTTGTCAGAGCGTTGTGACGCGGGGCCATCGCCGCACGCGCTACGCTGTTGAGCGGAGTGGAGGAAGTGCGACCGCCAAGAGGGAAGGTCAGACCAAAGCGAAGGGTGTCGATATCGCCGCTTGCACCGCCGACATCGATATCCGTTCTGGCCAACTCCAGAGACACTTGGCCTGGGATCTCGCTGATCTCAAGCAGGTTATAATCCACGCCGATGCCAAGCGTTGTGTAGTCCAAATCAAGATCGCTAAACGACTGATGCACGAGACCTGCATAAGTCCCCCAACCGCTGTTGAACCGATAGTAACCGCCAAGGCCAACACTATATAGGTCAAGGTTTACGCCACCACCTGACACGTCGCTGCGAACATAGTGACCGCCGAATACGGCACTATCCGACACTTGATAGCGGAATCGTGCGCCGAAATCGGTCCAATCCGTGCCGTTTGGCAGGCTTGGGGAGGTTTCCGATTCGCCGATCCAGGCTTCGAACCCGGCATTTTCAACGACATACCCGCCCGAAATACCGTACGAAGTCACATCGCTGGAAAGGTTGAGCCCCAGACCAGAATCGAAATCGGCATAGTCGAGATAGCCACCAAGAACGCCGCCGTTGTCAAATTGGTAGTTCAATGTCGTGCCCAGATCCCACAGGGAAACATCCCCGGAAACATTGTCGGGATCGGCCTTGTAATACTTGGCGTCAAAGCCCCAGTGCAGACCGTTGTCGAAGCTCAAAGTACCGGTGAAATCGCCGGTGAAGGTGCCGAAATCGCCACCGCCGTTGGAAATGGAAGATTGTCCATAGCCCAAGGTGGCAGCACCGTTAAATTCCTGTGCGCCTGCAATAGCCGGGGTCAGTGAAATCATTGCTAATATTGAAATTTTGCCTGGATTCAACAATGTAGTGTCCTCTTTTTTTGTTGTGCCGGTCCCCTAGTTGATCCGGCCAGGGACCGACAGAGAGAAAACTAATGTGAGATTGTGATACCGACGAATTCACGGAAACTGTGGCTTTAACGCAATGAGGTTTCTGGAATTCATATTTTGGATAGCCCGCAAAGAAAAACCCCGCCGGAAGGGCGGGGTCCAACGTTTCACTCTGTTGCGGATCAGCCCAGCGAGTAGGTGATTTGGAAGCCGACGCTCCAAGCGCTGTTGCCGCTGAATTCTCCCCCGGTGGTGGTAGTGGCGTCTCCAATGTCTGTATACCGGACACCACCGGAAATCTGAGCGCGTTCGAGAGAGTAGGTTCCACCGAGCCCAAGGCTCCAGAACCCATCTGTCGGGCCCAAATTTGTGACTTCGGAACCAGTGGATGTTTCATATCCAGCAGTTACCGCACCCGAAAACTCTTCCGAGAACTGATAGCCGAGCCCCAGCGTATACGTGAACGTATCATCTTCGTAGTCGACGAGGTTATCCCCGACAATGTTGACATAGTTGGGCGGCGCAAAAACAGTTTGCGGCCAGTCCACCCATCGAATTGAACCAAACAGCAATGTTTTGGGGGCTACACCGGTTTGGAAATCCAGATTGATGGATTGAGGTGATTCAATCTCAGACTCGGTTTCCGCTGTGACCAGTACCGCACTAGGCGGGAATACAGGCGGCACGAAGTTGAATGACTCTGTCTGGGAAAAATCGTGTGTGATTTTTGAGTTGTAAGTCAGAGCCACACGTGCGGCAATTTCTGGCTTTTCCCACGCAACGCCGACGACATACCCAAATGCGATGTCAGAATCTGTGTCGACTTCGTACCCCGCAGCGGCGGGTACTGCCACGTTGGCTTTCAAACGTTGCGCGCGCAGACCTCCGATAGCGCTGAAGCCACCGTCGAATTTATACCGAACAAGCGCAGTAATTGCGTCCACATCCGCTTTGGCGCGCAGAACATCCGTGCGCCCACCAAACGGCGTTGTCGGGTTAATCGACAACGGGTAGTTTGACGGATACTCGATATCCGCGCCGAACGGCTCATCATAGACCAGTGCGAAATCCAGCCTGTCTGTAAAAGCATGTTTATAGGCTAAATGCGGTGTGAAGAATGACTCGGCAACATTGCCGGAATCCACGCCATTTTGAGTGCCGCTTACGCTTGGATCAGTATAGCCGAGACGGAATTGTACAACTGATCCCTCTTCGAACAGGATATTGACACCCTGTCCGCTACGATCCAGACCGCCGGCGTAAGCTCCTGTTGTCCCAACGCACACCGCGCACGCCTGTAGAAGCGCTTTTTTCATTCTGTCCTCCCAAAAGGTGTCCTGTTATTCAGACCGGACTATCGAGTGGTGAAGGCCGATCTGTCTTGTGGTGCTCGATACTTTCTTGAGGGTTATATTACCGTCAACTAGTGACGGTGCGTTATTCAGGGTGAGTGTGTCGGGAAACTGTTGCCAAACTGTTACGATTTTCGGCGTGCACGTTCAAAAAGATGCCCGAAAAGATCACGACGGCCCCTAGCAGCGTCCAGTGATCCAGCGGCTCGTGGTACAGAATCATTCCGATCACGGCAATTGTGGGCAGGCGGACAAAATCGAACGGTACAACCACAGTCGCAGGCGCAATAGCCAGAGCGTTGGTGATGCAATAATGCGCCAGTAGTCCTGCCAACCCAATCAATACCAGGAAGGGGATCGTGTTCGCGGTTGGCAGAGCGATCTGCCCATCGATCCCTGCGGCCATCAATCCCAGGACAGCCTGCATGACGGTCAGCCAGAACATGATGCATCCAATGCTGGCAAAACGGGTCAGGGTTTTGGTGGAAATCGTTGTAAATGCGAAGAATACCGCAGACATGGCAGCAGCCAAAATACCAGCGCTCAGAGGCACGGCACCAGGGCGGGTAATAAGCAGGACACCGGCAAAACCAATCAAGGCAGACAGCGCGCGTACAGGTGTTAGCCGTTCCTTCAGCAGCAGCGGAGACAGCAGGATCACCCAGATGGGTTGCGTGAACTCAAGCGCAAAAACCTGTGCCAGAGGAATGACGGTTACCGCGTAGAACCACAAATTCTGACCAATAAAATGCGTCAGGTTTCGGACGCCGTGCAGCCCCAGTCTGTATGTCGAGACCTGATCCCATTTGCGCGACAGTGTCAGAATCACCGCTACAACGAGGATGCCGACGAGGCTGCGGTAAAACATGATTTCGAATGTATCGTGGGCCACGCTCAATTCGCGGCCGGCAACCGCCATCGATGAGAAAGAGGCAATTGCCCCCGTCATCCAAAGCGCGGCTTTGCCGATCTGCGGTCTGCTGCTGTCCATTTACCTGCCTGCGGGAATCGCGAAATTCTAATTTAAAACCTATGGGTTTCTTGCAGGACTTAAACAAAAAAGCCGGGTCAAAGCCCGGCTTTTTGTCATTCCCACTCAATCGTTCCCGGAGGTTTCGAGGTGATGTCATATGTGCATCGGTTGATGCCCTTGACCTCGTTGATGATCCGCGTGGCGGTCTCACCGAGGAATTCGTGGCTGAACGGATAGTAGTCGGCGGTCATGCCATCGACCGAGGTTACAGCCCGCAGCGCACATGCATAATCATATGTGCGTCCGTCACCCATCACACCGACGGTGCGTACCGGAAGGATGGCAACAAAAGCCTGCCAGATATCATCATACAGACCGTGTTTGCGAATCTGGTCGATATAGATGGCGTCGGCCTCGCGCAGGATTTCCAGTTTTTCACGGGTGATCTCGCCTGGGCAGCGAATCGCCAGACCCGGCCCGGGGAAGGGGTGGCGCCCGATGAAGCTCTGCGGCAAGCCAAGTTCGCGGCCCAGTGCGCGAACCTCGTCTTTGAACAGCTCTCGCAGGGGTTCGACCAGTTTCAGGCCCATCTTTTCAGGCAGGCCTCCGACATTGTGGTGCGATTTGATTGTGACCGAGGGGCCGCCCGAGAACGAAACCGATTCGATCACGTCGGGATAGAGCGTGCCCTGGGCCAGGAATTCGGCCCCTTCGATCGTATCAGCGTGTTTCTGGAACACGTCGATGAACAGCTTTCCGATGATCTTGCGTTTGGTTTCCGGGTCGGATTGGCCGTCCAGCTCTCCCAAAAACAGGTCGCTTTCATCTGCGTGTATCAGCTGAATGTTGTAGTTGTCGCGGAACATACCGACGACTTCTTCGGCCTCGTTCTTGCGCAACAGGCCGTGATCGACAAACACGCAAGTCAGCTGATCACCAATCGCTTCATGGATCAGGATCGCCGCGACCGAGCTGTCGACGCCGCCGGACAGGCCGCAGATGACTTTTTTGTCGCCGACTTGCTCGCGAATCTTTTCGATCATCTGTTCGCGATAGGCACCCATGGTCCAATCGCCGTTGAAGCCAGCCAGCTTTACGAAGTTTTCGTACAGTTTCGCGCCTTTGGGCGTGTGGTGCACCTCGGGGTGGAACTGAACCGCATAGAAGTGACGGTTGGTATCAGCCGTGATCGCATAGGGCGCGTTGGGTGAGGTGCCGAAGACCTCGAACCCGGGGGCGATGTCGCTGACGTGGTCTCCGTGGCTCATCCAGACTTGTTCGTCGCCATCCGCGAACCAGCCGTTCAGAATATCCAGTTGGCTTTTCGGAGTGACAAAGGCGCGACCGAACTCGGCAGTGCCGTGGCCGCTTTCGACCTTGCCGCCAAGCTGATGCATCATGACTTGCTGTCCATAGCAGATGCCAAGGATCGGCACGCCATAGTCAAAAATCTCTTGCGGGGCGCGGGGGGACCCCTCGCGCGTCACGCTGTCCGGCCCACCGGAAAAGATCACGGCCTTGGGCGCCATTTCGCGTACAAAGTCCATCGTGACGTTTTGATAGGGGTGGATTTCACAATAGACATTCAACTCGCGCAGGCGGCGTGCGATCAGCTGCGTCACCTGGCTGCCGAAGTCGATGATCAGAAGGCGGTCATGGGATGTCTGGCTCATGACTGGCTCTTAGGTCGCGCGGCGGTTATGTGCAAGCGTTATGAAGGCGATTTCAGTCAGATGCGGAAGGAGATGGGATCAATGGCCGTCATTCGTTTCACGGATGCAACGCAGGATGACGTCGAGGCGGTCACAGACTGCATCAGGGCGGCTTATGCCAAAGCGCGCAGTTCTATTGATGATCTGCCTGATGTGACGAGTGGTTTGGCGCAAGATATTGCGGAACGTCGCGTGGTCCTGGCCCGCAGTGATGATGGGTTGGCTGGTGTGATTGTGTTTGCGCAACAGGGTGCTGTGATGAAGGTTATCAATCTGGCCGTGTCACCGTCGGCCCAAGGGCAAGGTGTCGCTGGAAAACTGCTGTCACGCGCCGAAGCCGAAGCGCGCGAGGCTGGCTGCACCCATATGGAATTGCGCACCCATCGTCTGATGCAAGATACGAGGGCGATTTACGCACATCTCGGCTGGATCGAAACTGAAGTGGCCGGGTATTCGGTTGCGATGCGTAAAAACCTTTGAGGTTTGTCAGCCCGTCAATTTAGATTTCTCACAACCATCTTGCGAAATGCGACGTACCCAAATTCTGTCGCGTAAAGGAGTTTTCGCTCAGCTAGCGGTTAGACGGATTTTGCGATATCGGTTCCATGCTTCTATCATTAGCGTCAGGAATTAGGGGTTCAAACGACATCGAATAGGCGATCATGTCGCTTTTACCCCTATAGCGCCGTAATCCACGTCTGGTGTGATCTGCGGTTCCGGTAACACGATTTGCAACGTGAACATGACTAACGGGATTATCTCATGGCAGAGGCAAACACCCGACGCAGAGCCAGAGGCGGTGGTGGTGCCGCCCGCAGGGCCGAGCGCACCGCAGTTCGAATCGAAACTGCAAAATATATCGAACGGAATATTCCGAATTTCGAGGTCCTCAACGCAGAAGCGTTGGAGATCATTGAAACCAATGCGGAAACCATTCTGGCTGAGGTCGGCGTTAACTTCGTCGACAATCCGGGCGCGCTGCAGCGCTGGAAAGATGCCGGAGCGGATGTCGATGGTGAACGTGTTCGCATCCCGCGCGGTCTGGCGCGCGAGCTGATCAAAACTGCCCCCAGCGAGTTCACACAACACGCGCGCAACCCCGAAAAATCGGTTGTCATCGGGGGGCGCAATCTGGTGCTGGCGCCGGTCTACGGCCCTCCATTCGTGCGCGACGCGCAAGGTGGCCGTCGCTATGCGACCATGGACGATTTCAACAAGTTCGTGAAACTGGCCTACATGTCCAAGTGGTTGCACCACTCGGGCGGGACTGTGTGCGAACCGACCGACGTGCCGGTGAACAAGCGTCACCTGGACATGCTGATGGCGCACATGACCCTGTCGGACAAGCCATTCATGGGCTCGGTCACCGACCCCAGCCGGGCGCAGGATTCGGTAGAGATGTGCGAGATCCTGTTCGGAAAAGAGTTCGTGCAGGAAAACACAGTGATGACCTCGCTGACCAACATCAACTCGCCGATGACCTTCGACGACGTGATGATGGGGTCGCTTGAAGTTTACGCGGCTAACAATCAGGCCTGCATTATCTCTCCCTTTATCGTGGGTGGCGCGATGGCACCGGTTTCGGTGGCAGGGACGCTGACGCAGGTTCTGGCCGAAGTTCTGGCCGGTGTCGCGTATAGCCAGATCATCCGTCCGGGTGCCCCGGCGATCTTTGGGGCCTTCGTGTCGTCGATTGATATGAACTCGGGCGCGCCGACCTTTGGTACGCCTGAGGCGTCGATGGTCACCTATGGTGCGGGTCAGCTGGCGCGTCGCCTAAACCTGCCGTTCCGCTCGGCCGGGTCGTTCTGTGGCTCGAAACTGCCCGACGCGCAGGCTGCTTACGAAACAGCAAACTCGCTAAACATGGGCCTGATGTCAGGCGTGAACTTCATGCTGCATTCCTGCGGTTGGCTTGAAGGCGGTCTGGTTGCGGATTTCGAGAAGTTCGTCATGGATGCGGATCAACTTGGCGTGCTGCACGGCTTGGCCAAAGGCGTGGCTTACGACGAGAACGCGCAGGCGATGGATGCGATCCGCGAGGTTGGTCCGGGCGGCCACTATCTGGGTTGTGCGCATACGCAGGCGAACTTCAAGGACGCGTTCTGGAAGTCGGAAATGCTGGACTACAAACCGTTCGAAACCTGGGAAGATGAAGGCGGGCGTGACACGCGTCAACTGGCCTCTGCCCGAGTCGAGCATCTGCTGGCCAACTACCAGCAACCGCAACTCGACCCGGCAATCAATGCTGCTCTGAACGAGTACGTTGACAAGAAAAAAGCATCCATGCCGGATGCCTTTACCTGATCACTGATATTGCGCGGCGCGGCTGGCCTGAAACAGCTGCGCCTCGCCCAACAACGCGATCAGCAGGTCCAAATGACGGACCAGCGAATAGGCTGCGTCCTCTTCTACGCGCTGCGCGTTAACCTCTCGCTCCATTTCCATCAGACGCATCAGTGCCGCGCCCGTGCCAGGCAGTGATCCATAGCCAAGGATGCGCTGCAGGTGCCGATCCCGGTCATAGTCCTGCGCCCCGTGTTTCGCGGCTCGTGCCAACAGGCGAGGGCGGCGGAGGGTGGTAATCATGGTCATCAGGTCCTGCATTCCGGGGTTCCCTTGTGTGAGTGAACGTCCCTGAATGTGTGACACAACCTAAGCGGGTGTTGCCTTGATTGGGTTCGCGCCGAACTCTGACTTCATGAGTGTTTATGTTTTTGAATCAAATCTGGTCCTTGTCGCTGCGGGTTAACGAACGAGTAACGAAAGCAACTCTAGTTAGAATTGGTTAACAAATTCATCGGGGGCGATTGAAAACAGATTGTTGTGTCGACGAGGGCAAGTAACTATGGAAAACAACATGGCATTCACCATTCCGGCTTGGGTACCTGAGGGGGCACAACGATACCTTGCCCACACAGAGACCGGACAGTCGATCCGCGATATTGCGCGATCCGCAGGGTGCCATGCTTCGACCATACTCAGACAAATCAGGCGCATCGAAATGCGACGGGACGATCCCTTGGTGGATGCCGCGCTGCAATCTCTGGCGGAAACGCATTTCTCAGATTCAGCCGATGGCACGGGCCCGATCCAATTCGGGGCCTTGGCTGTGACCGAAGAGGAAACCGCCGCCGCCAAGGACGAAGAATTTAACCGCGAGGCACTGCGAATATTGCGCCGTTTGTGTGAAACGGGGTCAGTGCTTGCGGTGGCTGAGGAAATGGACAAGGCCGTGGTGGTCCGCGACACCGGAGACAGCGGCGCCACACGAACAGCCGTTGTGGATTGCAAGATTGCGCAGGCGCTGGCACTGAAAGACTGGATTTCCTGCAACAATCCCGGACGGATTTCGCGGTATCGGATTTCTTCGTCGGGCCGCTCGGCACTGAGCCGCCTTATTGCCGAGGCCGAGAACAAAGCGCGTGAGCGTAGTGAATTTGGAATGGCAGATGCACAAGCGCCGTTCCAAGCGCAAATGGCGCCCTGTCATAGCGCGACTGCAAAACCCGACCGGCCTCGGCGGATTCGCTATAGTGCAGCGGAAAGCCCCCTGATCGCATTGGCACGTCGGCGAGATCGGGACGGAAAGCCTTTTCTTGATGAAACACTTGTGGCGGCGGGCGAACGCCTGCGTGAGGATTTCGAACTGGCGCAGATTGGCCCTCAGATCGCACAGAATTGGGACCATTTTCTGACTACAGGGGGGCGCGGTGGTTTCAACAGTGAAGCCCATGCTGGGCACGGGGCGTCGGACGCACGGGATCGGGTTGAACATGCTTTGTCGGATCTGGGTCCGGGTCTCAGCGATGTTGCTTTGCGCTGCTGTTGCTACCTCGAAGGGCTAGAGCTTGCGGAAAAGCGGATGGGCTGGTCGGCGCGCTCGGGCAAGATCGTGTTGCGGATCGCGTTGCAGCGGCTCAAGCGACATTATGAGGGGCAGTCCGAGCGCAATCGCATGATCGGTTAACGGTGCGATATGTTTTGGTTGCACTTGGGTGGATGGGTGATAATCAAAGGTTATGAATTTTACCCTTAGACAGCTGAAATACTTCAGTGCAGTCGCAGAACAGCGCAATTTCGGTCGGGCCGCCCAGGTGTGCCACGTGTCTCAGCCCGCCTTGTCCGTGCAGATCAAGGCGTTAGAGGACAGTTTGGGCGGTCCGCTTTTCGAACGTCAGGCGCGTGACATTCTGCTGACCCCGCTAGGGCGCGACGTGCTGGATCATGCGCGTCAGGTTCTTGGAGCGGCGGACAGGTTAGATCAGTTTGCCAAGGATCGCTCTGGGGGGCACAGGTCGTTGGCGATCGGGATCATCCCAACGATCGCGCCGTATTTACTGCCGGGTGTGCTGGCTGGGTTGCGATCGTCCGATGTGTCGTTGCGCGTGCAGGTGCGCGAAGCCAGAACTGAGCGTTTGCTGACTATGCTGCGCGCCGGGGAAATCGACGCCGGCGTCATGGCTTTGCCCGCCGGTGGGAGTGAGTTGTTCGAACTGCCTCTGTTTCAGGATCGCTTCCTGTTGGCTGGCAGCTCAGCGCGCTTGAAGGGCATGGTCCCCAACCCCGAAGCATTACGGCCGCTGGACCTGCAGACCGCGCAACTGATGTTGCTTGATGACGGTCACTGTCTGACCGATCAGGCGCTTGAGGTCTGCGGTCGGGATCGAAGCAGCGGCCTGATCAATATGGGTGCGTCATCGCTTGCGACGTTGTCACGATTGGTGGCTGAGGGGTTTGGTCTGACTCTCATGCCCGAACTGGCCGCGCGCGCGGAATCTGACGCCGTTCCCGGATTGAAACTGCTGCGCTTTGGCACGCCGCAACCGGCGCGGACGGTTGGTCTGGTCCGGCGTGCATCGACTGTGGGCGAGGATTGGTTCGACGGTCTGGCTCAGGTCATCCGCCAAGTCGGAGAGGACATCGTCACCGCAACACGCGCCTGAAATGAAAAGACCCGCCATGGGCGGGCCTTTGCTTTGATTTAGCGCGAAGCTTAGACCAGTGTGGGCTCTTTGGCTTCGTTCAGGTGCTTTTTAAGGTTGTCCGGGGACGACACGCCATAGGGGTCTTCGGGGCAGTTATCCATCAGGCCGGGCTCTTCGAACCATGCCTCAACCACACCGTCATTGATGATGGCGGCATAGCGCCACGAGCGCATGCCGAAACCCAGATTGTCCTTGTCGACCAGCATGCCCATCTTGCGAGTGAACTCTCCAGATCCGTCTGGAATGACCTTGACGTTTTCCAGACCTTGGTCCTGTGCCCATTTGTTCATGACAAAGCTGTCATTCACTGACATGCAATAGATGTCGTCGATGCCTTTTTCCTTGAATTCGGCATAGCCGTTTTCAAAACCGGGCAGTTGGTAGGTCGAACAGGTGGGGGTGAATGCACCGGGCAACGAGAACAGGATCACCCGTTTACCGGCAAAGTAATCTGCAGTGGTCTTGTCTTCCCAACGGAACGGGTTGGGGCCTTCGACAGCCTCGTCACGGACGCGGGTGTGAAAGGTTACGTCAGGCAGTTTAGTACCGGATTTCATGCTCAATTTCCTGTGATTCATCTGTGAACTGCCGAGGATTTAAAACAGTTCTAAATTGGCTTCAACGTGATTGTTGCTGCGAACGCGAATTCTTGTGAAGTCCTCAAAGCGTGCTGTTTTCAATGAAACTTTGTCGGGATTTGCTGGGTGCTCTTCTGCAATTGCATAGTGCGCTGTTATGGCAGCTATGCACGGGTGGCGTAGCTAACCGCTGCAGTTTATATTATGTCGAAGCAAAATGACCCAAAGTCAGGAAAGCAAACCGTGCGTGATCTGAAGATCCCCGAACAACGTCATCCCGAAAAGGCGCATCGTCAGGACAATGCGCAACCGAAAAAGCCGAAGTGGATTCGCGTAAAGGCACCCGGTGGTAAGGGCTATGCCGAAACTCACAAAATCATGCGCGAGAACAATCTGGTTACGGTCTGCGAAGAGGCCGGGTGTCCGAATGTGGGCGAATGCTGGAGCCAGGGCCACGCTACCATGATGATCATGGGTGAGATCTGTACCCGCGGCTGTACATTCTGCAACATTGCCACCGGCCGCCCAGATGATCTGGACGCGTTTGAGCCCGGACGCGTGGCACACGCCGTGCAGAAATTGGGGCTGAACCATGTCGTTATTACATCCGTAGACCGCGATGACCTGACCGACGGTGGGGCGGAACATTTCGCGCAGACCATTCGCGCCGTACGGCACCGTTCGCCCAAGACAACGATCGAAATTCTGACGCCTGATTTTCTGAAATGTGACCCCTCGGTTCTGGAAGTTGTGGTCGAAGCCAAGCCGGACGTGTTCAACCACAACCTTGAAACCGTACCGGGGCTGTATCCCGAAGTACGCCCCGGTGCGCGCTATTTCCATTCGCTGCGCCTGTTGCAGCGGGTCAAGGAACTGGACCCGTCGATTTTCACCAAATCGGGCATCATGGTTGGTCTGGGCGAAGACGAACAGCAGGTCCGGCAAGTCATGGATGACATGCGCGCCGCTGACATCGATTTCCTGACCATCGGCCAATACCTGCAGCCCACGCCGAAACACCATGGCGTCGACCGCTTTGTCACGCCGGAAGAGTTCGCATCTTATGAGAAAGCAGCCTTTGGCAAGGGCTTCCTGATGGTGTCGGCAACGCCTCTGACCCGGTCGTCCTACCACGCGGGCGACGATTTTGCCCGCCTGCGCGATGCACGCCAGAAGAAGCTGGAGCAAGGGTGACACCTGACACACGCGCGCAGCTTACCCGCCTGCGTCACGAACTGCACCAATCCCCGGAACTTTCGGGCCAGGAAGAGCTGACGGCCGCTCGGATCGCGGACGAATTGCGTGCCCGTGGCGCAGATCAGGTTTTGACGGGAATCGGTGGGCACGGCGTAGCGGGTGTGTTCGACAGCGGGCAGGCCGGGCCGACAGTTGCCATTCGATGCGAGCTTGATGGTTTGCCCATTCAAGAACTGTCCGGCGCAGCCTATGCCTCGCGCACTCCAGGCAAAGGACATCTGTGTGGGCATGACGGGCATATGGTGATGGTTCTGGGTGTCGCAGACCATCTGAACCAGTATCGTCCTCAGCTAGGCCGGGTGGTTTTGGTCTTCCAACCCGCTGAAGAAACCGGGCAGGGGGCCATTGCCTACCGGGCCGACCCCAAGTTTTCCGAGATCGCGCCGGATTATGTGTTTTCCCTGCACAATCTGCCAGGGCTGACGTTGGGGGACGTACAGCTGTGTGAGGGTCCGGCAAACTGTGCGTCGCGCGGGATGAAGGTTGTTTTGAAGGGTAAGACCTCGCACGCGGCGGCGCCGCAGGATGGGATCTCACCCGTCAGTGCACTGGCAGCGTTGATGCCGCAAATGGCACGGCTGGGAAGTGGTGGTTCGCTGGACGCCGATTTCGCGCTGACGACCGTGACGCATGTCAATCTTGGTGAACCGACCTTTGGCGTGGCGCCGGGCCGGGCCGAGCTGTGGGTGACATTGCGCACCGTCGCTGATCCGCGGATGCAAAGCCTGATCGAAGAGGCCGAGGCGCTCGTTGCGCAAGCGGCGTTGGATCAAGGGCTTAGATACGAGATCACCTATGAAGACGTCTTCGAAGCCTGCGTGAACGCGTCTGACGCCGTCGATATCCTAAGCCGATCTTGCTCTGAAGCGGATGTACCTTGTGAAGTGACGGCTTACCCGCAGAAGTTCTCTGAAGATTTTGGGCAGTTCGGCAAAGACGCCAAAGCTGCTATGTTCTGGCTGGGCTCAGGAGTGGGCCACCCACAACTGCACAACCCAGACTACGATTTCCCGGATGCGCTGATCCCGGTTGGTACCGGGATTTTCGTAGCCGCCATACAACAGGTACTGGGCCCGATCAATCCTCTGTGAAGCGAACCTTGCCGATGAACGGCAGGTTACGATTGCGCTGCGCGTAGTCGATTCCATAACCCACAACAAATTCATCCGGAATCTCGAACCCGATCCAGTCGGATCGGAAATCGACCTCGCGCCGGCTGGGTTTGTCTAGCAGAGCGATAGATCTCAGTCGCGCGGGTTTACGGCTTTGCAGCAAATGGGTGACGTGGTTCAGCGTGTGACCTGTATCGACGATATCCTCGACGACCAGAACGTCGCGCCCTTCGATAGCGCCACGCAAGTCCTTAAGAATGCGAACTTCTCGACTACTTTCCATTGAATCGCCATAGGATGACGCTTCAAGGAAATCCACCTCGATCGGCAGGTCCAGCTCGCGCACTAGGTCGGCAATAAAGACGAAACTGCCGCGCAACAGGCCGACCACGACCAGCTTGTCGGTGTCTTTGTATTCAGTGCTGATTTCGCGACACAACTCCTCGATCCGGGCGGCGATGGCCTTCGCCGAGATCATCTCATCTATCACATATGCACGGTCGCTCATCGCTGCCCCCTTGATCTTTGGCGCGCAACATACGAAATCACGCGCCATTGTCACCTGTTAATACTGGACGCCATGCCTACTCATTCGGAAACCCGCCACCTGCCGTATACGGCGCAGCAGATGTACGACCTGATCGCGGACGTGGCGAAGTATCCCGAATTTCTACCCTGGTGTGCCGCGGCCCGTATTCGCCGGACCTATGCCGCGGGTGAGGCGCAGGTGATGGAGGCGGACCTGATCATCTCGTTCAAAGTTTTCCGTGAAAGGTTTGGCAGCCGGGTGACGCTGTTTCCTGATCAGATGAAGATCGACACGGAATATCTGGACGGCCCGTTCAAATACATGAAATCCGATTGGCAGTTCGCAGACGCGCCTCAGGGGGGCTGCAACGTGTCCTTCCATGTGGATTTTGAATTCAAGAACGCCATCCTGCAAGGTATCATCGGTGTTGTGTTCAACGAGGCCATGCACCGGATCGTGCAGGCGTTCGAAACCCGTGCTGCGGATTTGTACGGCTAGGTCTTTACCCGCATACGGCGCACGCTAGACTGCGCCCATGAGCGATTTTTCCACATCACTTGCAGGGTTTGCTGCCGGACCCGTCGAGACGACAATGCAAACGCGAGTCGTCACGTCTTTGTCTGTATTAGACTGGATTGCTGTAGGTCGGGCCGGGGTTTATGAGCGTGTCTCTAAAACGGTGCGTGACCTTGTGTTAGGCGAAGAGGGCGCCGCGCAGGCGCATCTTTTTGGCGGTAGGGCGGCGCCGTTGCGTGGGGCGGCATTGGTCAATGGCACCGTGTCGCATGCATTGGATTACGATGACACGCACTTTGCCCATATCGGTCACCCTTCTGTTGCGATTCTGCCCGCCGCGCTGGCGCTGAGTGAATGGGATGACCGCATCCTGGTGGATTTCCTCGAAGCCGGGCTGGTGGGGATGGAGGTTTCGATCCGCGTCGGGCTGTGGCTTGGACGGGATCACTATCAGGCGGGGTTTCACCAAACCGCTACGGCAGGCGCGTTCGGTGCGGCCGTTGCGGCAGGGCGTATCCTTGGCTTCGACACGGATCAGATGCAAAAAACGCTTGGGTTGACGGCCACCCGCGCGGCTGGCCTCAAGATGCAATTCGGAACAATGGGCAAACCCTATAATGCAGGGCTTGCGGCCTCGGCCGGGGTCGAGGCAGCGTTGCTGATCGCTAAAGGCTTCACGCCGAACATGAACGCTTTGGAAGGTCAGTATGGGTTTGGTGCGACCCATAGCGGCCAGGCGGATGCGCAAACCGCCTTAGATGGGTTGGGCGATGAATGGCTGTTCGAAACAGTCAGCCATAAGTTCCACGCCTGTTGCCACGGCCTACACGCCGCGCTTGAGGCCGCGCGTGATCTGGATATTGCAGAACCCGAAGTGGCCGAGATCAAGATCAAGACCCATCCGCGTTGGATGAGTGTCTGCAACCAATTGTCTCCGACCACCGGGCTGGGGGCCAAGTTTTCCTATCGTACTGTGATCGCCATGCAGGCGCTTGGCTATGATACGGCCTTGCCGAGTAGCTATTCGGATAAGGTCTGTACCGACCCGCGACTGATTTCCCTGCGCGACCGAATCTCGGTTGAAGCTGACGAGTCGCTGACGGAAACGCAGGCGCATCTGACCCTGCTGCGCCGCGACGGGGCACGGCTTGAAGCGACGCATGATCTGATGGCACCGATGACCCTGTCTGATCGCGAAGACCGCGTGCGCGGCAAGGCAGGCAAGCTGATCGGTGGCGAAGAGGCGGACGCGATCTGGTCGATGCTGCGCACCGGCGGTCGCGCCCGCGATTTGGCACGGATGCTGGCGGGTTAAACCACGCGCCAGTGCAAAGCGAAGCCCGGTTCAAACACCGTCACGGGGCCGTCCTCGGTCTCGATTTTGTTCGGGTATTCCACGGGGGGGCCCTTGGTCAGGGTAATGGTGCCTTCGTTCACCGGTAGGCGGTAGAACGCAGGCCCGTTGAGCGAGACGAAGCCTTCCAGCTTGTCCAGCGCACCTTGGGATTCGAACATCTCGGCCACCAGCGACATTGTGTTTGTCGCGGTGAAACAGCCGGCACAACCGCAGGCCATTTCCTTGTTGGCATCCGTATGCGGCGCGCTGTCGGTGCCCAGGAAATACCGCGCATCGCCCGAGGTCGCAGCGGCCAGCAGCGCCAGTCGGTGTTCCTCTCGCTTGGCGACAGGCAAGCAGTAGTAGTGCGGTTTGATCCCACCGACCAGAATGTGGTTGCGGTTGATGATCAGGTGGTGTGCCGTGATGGTCGCGCCCAGATCAGCGTCGTTCGATTTCACATAATCCACACCGTCTTTGGTCGTGATGTGTTCCATCACCACGCGCAGTCCGGGTGTCGCCTTGCGGATCGGATCCAGAATACGGTCGATGAACACGGCCTCACGGTCGAAGATGTCGACCTCGGGGTCGGTGACCTCGCCATGGACGCACAAGGGCAGTCCGATCTCGGCCATCTTTTCCAACACCGAGCGGACATTGTCGAAATCCTGCACGCCCGAGGCTGAGTTGGTCGTGGCGCCCGCCGGATACAGTTTGACCGCTTTGACCAACCCGCTGGCATGCGCGGCGGCGACGTCGTCGGCATCGGTGTCTTCGGTCAGATACAGCGTCATCAGCGGCTCAAAGCTCATGCCATCGGGCAGGGCAGCCAGGATACGGTCGCGATAAGCGGCGGCCTGATCGCCGCGCACTACCGGCGGCACCAAGTTCGGCATGATGATGGCACGGGCAAAATGTCGCGCGGTTTCGGGCAAGACGGCCTGCAGCATAGCGCCGTCGCGCAAGTGCAGATGCCAGTCGTCGGGGCGGCGGATCGTGATGCTATCGGTCATGGCGCACCGGCTAGCACAGAGCCCGCCGCCGGAAAAGACCTTGTCAACGACTCAGATCACCGTATGTCTGGAAAGACTATGGCCTTGACGCTTGAACACAGCCATGACCAGTTGAGGCGAAGGAGAAGATTGACATGACACAGCCGGATTCCATCGACGCCGTTCAGAAAATGCTGGGCGCGCAGGGCTATGTCTGCGGGCGGGCCTTGGCTACGGTTGTGTTTCTGTCGCTAAAATTGGGCCGGCCGTTGTTTCTGGAAGGTGAGGCCGGGGTCGGAAAAACCGAAATCGCAAAGGCAATGGCCGCTGGGCTGAACCGACGCCTGATCCGGTTGCAGTGTTACGAGGGGTTGGATGCGTCCTCGGCCGTATATGAATGGAATTTCCCGGCACAGATGGTGGCGATCCGCACGGCCGAGGCGGCGGGCGGGGCAGATCGCGGGACCTTGCAGTCTGAGTTGTTCTCGGATGAGTACCTTGTCGAGCGCCCATTGCTGCAGGCCATGCGCCCGGACGAAAATGGTGCGCCGGTCCTGCTGATTGATGAGCTGGACCGAACCGACGAACCCTTTGAGGCCTTTTTGCTTGAAGCGCTCAGCGATTTTCAGGTCACCATTCCCGAACTGGGTACTGTCAAAGCGCCCGAGCCACCGATCGTGATCGTGACCTCAAACCGCACGCGCGAAGTGCATGACGCGCTGAAACGGCGTTGCTTATATCACTGGGTCGACTATCCCGATTTCGACCGTGAGATCGAAATCCTTCACACCAGAGCCCCCGAAGCGGCCGAGGCGCTCAGCCGTGAGGTCGTTGCTTTTGTCCAACGTCTGCGCACCGAGGATCTGTTCAAGAAACCCGGCGTGGCCGAGACGGTAGACTGGGCCAAATGCTTGCTGGCGCTGGACGTGATCAACCTAAGCCCCGAAGTGATCGGCGACACGCTGGGCGCGATCCTGAAATACCAAGACGACATTCAAAAGCTGCAGGGGTCCGAGGCTAAGCGGATTTTGGATCAGGCGAAAGCTGATCTGGAATTGGCCTGATGGCCGAACAACTGCCGCTTGATATCCCCGACGATCCAAAGCTGGCGCAAAACATCACTCATTTTGCGCGAGCCTTACGCAAGGCCGGTTTGCCCATCGGGACAGGTCGGGTGGTTGATGCCATACGTGCCGTTCAGGCAGCAGGATTTACAGAGAAACAGGATTTCTACTGGACCTTGCACGCTTGTTTCGTGAACCGCCCCGAACATCGCACGGTGTTTGCGCAGGTCTTTCGCCTGTATTGGCGCGACCCGCGGTATCTTGAACATATGATGTCCTTGATGTTGCCCGCGATCCGTGGCGTGCAAGAGGAACGCAAGGCCGACGCCGCCGAAAAGCGTGCGGCTGAGGCGTTGTTGGACGGGTTTGAACGTGACCCGCCAGACGTTGATGAGGATGAGGGCGAAACTGAGTTGGAGATCGACGCCTCAAAAACCGCGTCGACCGAGGAACGGCTGCGCAGCCTGGATTTCGAACAGATGAGTACTGCCGAGATCGCGCAGGCCAAACGCATGCTGGCGCGATTGGCTTTGCCCGTAAAGCCGATCGAATCTCGCCGAGGGCAAGCCAGCCATCTGGGGCACCGGATTGACCGTGCGCGGACCTTACGAGCGGCCATGCGTCAAGGCGGAGAACTGCGTGATATCGCCCGCCTGAAGCCCAAGCCGCGTTGGCCCAACCTTGTGGTGCTGTGTGATATTTCGGGATCGATGAGCCAATACAGCCGGCTTATCTTGCACTTCCTGCACTCTGTTTCGAACACCCAGGGGGCGGGATGGGCCAAGGTGCATGCCTTTACCTTTGGCACACGCTTGACCAACATCACCCGTCATTTGCAACAACGCGATGTGGATGCAGCACTTGCTGCGGCTGGTGCCGAAGCGCAAGACTGGGAGGGCGGAACCCGGATCGGAGAATGCCTGCACGCGTTCAACCGCGATTGGTCGCGCAGGGTTATGGGGCAGGGGGCGGTGGTTTTGCTGATCTCGGACGGGCTGGATCGCGGCGACCCCGACGCGTTGGGTCGAGAGGTGGAACGGCTACATCTGTCGTCTCGCCGCCTGATCTGGCTTAATCCGCTGTTGCGTTGGGATGGGTTCATGCCCAAGGCGCAGGGCGTGGTGGCCATGCTGCCGCATGTGGACAGTTTCCGCGCCGGTCATTCAATTGCGTCACTGGAAGACCTAGCCGCCGCATTCTCAAAGCCTGATGATATGGGTGAGAAAGCGCGGCTGATGACCGCGCTTTCCGGCTGACCCTTAGCCCAGCTGTTCTTCGTTGCACTTACGCGCCATTTCCATGGCCTTGTAGGTGCCGGTCAAATCAACGGTGAAGGCGAATTCCTTTTCCGGGAACACGATCATGACCTTTTGTTTTGCGATATCCTCAGCGAATTGGGGATCATCTGACAGAACATAGCCGCCAGAATAGCCCTTGGTAATGTTACCCTTCATGCCGGTGGCTTCGCCGACATAAACGTTGTCGCCCAGCAGAATCGCCACGGCTTCTTTTTCGCCACGCTTGATGTCGGTCTTGGCTTTGGTGAATACGCCCACATAGCCTACGCCACGATCTTCGGTCAGCCCCATCTGCACCACGTTTTCAGCGCTATCTACGGCCTCGATCAGGCAGGATTTCTTTTCCTGGTCGATGAAGACCTTCCACCCTTCAACTTCGCCATAACGCAGGAATGTGTCCGCGCTTACGGCGGTTGAAGCCAACAGGGCGATTGCTGTTCCGAGTGTAAAAATGCGTTTCAAGTCTCTGTCTCCCTTGCGAAAATAAAATATGCGCATACTAGAATGCACTAGTCGCGCGTGTAAGCTAGAATCAGGCTCCGTGACAATCAATCCCTTGCGGTTATGGCGGGTATCCGGGCTAAATTGCGCCGAAGGTTCCGAACTTTGAACTCACGCACAGAGTTGATGACCGGGTTTCCTTTTCATATGGCGAAACCTGCCTATGTTGGGTCAGAACGCTGGCGGAGAGTGTTAATGGACAGATTCGACAACAGCCCGGAAACGGCCTTGCGCTGGTTCAGTGAAGGGCAGCCCACAGCCCTGGCCACAGTGGTGGAGACCTGGGGCAGTGCCCCGCGCCGTGTTGGTGCGCAACTGGTCATAGGTGCGGATGGACGGATCGAAGGCTCGGTCTCGGGCGGTTGTGTCGAAGGCGCCGTTGTGGTCGAGGCGCTGGAGGCGATCGACGAAGGCGAAGCGCGCCTGTTGGAATTCGGCGTCAGCGACGAGGACGCCTTTGCCGTGGGTCTGGCCTGTGGTGGTACTATCCGGGTTCTGGTCGAGCCGGTGGGCAGCGTGCTGCCCGAACCTATGCTGCGTGAGCTGGTTAAGGCGCGTGCCGGGCGTGACCCCGTGGCATACGAAGTGAACATCGAAACCGGTCATCGAGCCCTGCGCCGCAACGCTTATGCAGACCGGTTGCGTATGGACCGTTCGGGGTTTGAGGAAGATGGCCAAACATTCGTCGCGGTCCATAATCCCCCGCTGCGGCTTATCATTGTTGGCGCAGTACATATCGCGCAGGCGTTAGTGCCGATGGCGCGGATCGCCGGGTATGACCCGGCTATCATCGATCCTCGCGACGCCTTTGCCTCGGACGCACGATTTCCGGGTGAGAAGATTTTGACCGATTGGCCGGATGAGGCGGTGGCCAAACTGGGCTTGGACGCGCGCACGGCGGTGGTGCTGTTGACCCATGACCCAAAGCTGGACGATCCAGCCTTGGAATCAGCTTTGCAGGCGGGCGTGTTCTATATCGGTGCCCTGGGATCGACCCGAACTCATGCCAAGCGGGTGGCACGGATGAAAGAGGCCGGCTTTACCGACGCACAGATCGCCCGCATTCATGGCCCCATCGGGTTGGATATCGGGGCTGCGGGGCCTTCGGAAATCGCCGTGGCCATTTTGGCGCAAATGACAGCCGTGCTGCGAGGCAAAGCGTGAAGTTCGGCCCCGTTCCCGTCGATCAAGCTGCCGGAGCCATCCTTGCGCATTCCGTTCAGATCCAGAACGCCAAGCTGCGCAAAGGGATCGTTCTGACGCCCGAGCATCAGGAACAACTGGCCGCCGCTGGGTATGAGGCCGTCACGGTCGCCCGGCTGGAGCCCGGAGATTGTCATGAGGACAAGGCCGCTGGGATGCTGGCCGATGCCCTGGCGCCCGATCCGAAAGCTGCCGCGCTAAGGGTGACCCAACCGTTCACCGGGCGCGTGAATCTGTTAGCGGACGGGCCGGGTGTTGTGGTTTTAAAAGTCGAAGCGCTTGAGGCGTTCAATCAGGTCAACCCAATGATCACAGTTGCCACCGTGCCGCAACATCAGCAGATGGGCGCCGGAGGTATGGTCGCGACGATCAAAGTCATATCCTATGCCGTTCCAAAAGCGGATGTTCTTGAAGCCTCACAAGTGGCAAAGGGTGCCATCCGCCTTGCCACACCAGTTTACAAAAAAGCCGGGCTGGTGGTGACCGACATTCCCGGCGGGCCTTCGAATGAAAAAGGCATTGCCGCAATCCGGGGCCGGGTCGAGGCACTGGGGATGGAGATGACCGATGTCCGCATCGTCCCGCACCAGACGGATGCGATTGCGCAAGCTGTCTCTGAGATACAAGGCCAGGTAGCGATGATCCTAACCGGGTCGGCCACCTCGGATGTGGCTGATGTCGCCCCTCAGGCGGTGCGGGCTGCAGGTGGGCAAGTGGATCGGTTCGGCATGCCGGTCGATCCGGGCAATCTGCTATTTCTTGGCTCGCTAGGATCGCGACCGGTGATCGGGTTGCCGGGATGCGCGCGGTCACCAGCGTTGAACGGGGCCGATTGGGTGCTGTCCCGTGTCGCCTGCGGGATCAACACGACCGGAACAGACATTGCCGCAATGGGCGTGGGTGGGTTGCTTAAAGAGATTCCGACGCGGCCGCAACCGCGGGCATCGCGGCGATAATTTGCCTTTCTGAGTCAACGTAATACTTATGAAGGCTAACCAAATGACCTCCTGGGCAAATCGCTAAATATTTTTGTTCTCAAACAAAAATTCCCGTGTTTAACTCGGGCCAGGGAGTTTCATTTTGGGAGGAGCGAATGACACAGGTCTCAATGACCGTGAACGGAAAATCCGTGAGCGGTGATGTCGAGGGCCGGACATTACTGTCCAGTTTTCTGCGCGATCATCTGTCACTGACCGGAACGCATGTAGGATGCGACACTGCACAATGCGGCGCGTGTGTGGTCCATGTGAATGGCGAGGCGGTCAAATCCTGCAACATGCTGGCGCTAGAAGCTGACGGCGCAGATGTCGGCACGATTGAAGGGCAGGCCAACGACGATGGTTCGCTCAACACCATCCAACAGGCCTTTCAGGATCATCACGGGTTGCAATGCGGTTTCTGTACGCCGGGCATGGTGATGAGTACGGCGGCGTTGCTTAAAGACAATCCGCGCCCGACCGAAGCTGAAATCCGTAAGTATCTGGAAGGCAACCTGTGCCGCTGCACCGGATACCACAACATCGTTAAGGCGATTATGGCCGCGTCAGGCCAGGACGTCAGCAGCATCGCTGCCGAATGATGCCGCTGCGGGCGTAAACGAGACGCCCGTGGGATGACAAAGGGTGCATAAGCATCCGTTATTGGGAGGAGAACAAGCAATGCCCAAAGACAGTGGCATCGGAGCCAGTTCCAAGCGCCGCGAAGACGTGCGCTTTCTGACCGGAGACGGCAATTATACCGACGATATTAACGTGGCCGGCCAGGCCTATGTACATTTTCTGCGTTCCGACATCGCGCATGGACGGATTAAAAGCGTCGACACCTCGGCCGCCGAGGGTATGCCCGGCGTGGTCAAGGTATTCACCGGTAAAGATTTCGAAGGTGTGGGGGGGATGCCCTGCGGCTGGGAAGTCACCGACAAGCATGGCGCGCCTATGCAAGAGCCGCCGCACCCCATTCTGGCGCAAGGCAAGGTACGCCATGTGGGCGACCCGATTGCGGCGGTTGTCGCTGACAGTCTTGAACAGGCACGTGATGCCGCCGAGGCGATTGACGTCGACATCGAGGAATTGCCTGCCGTCATGGATATGAAAGCCGCCGCGCAGGATGGCGCGACGCTGGTTCATGACGATCTGAAGAACAACATCTGCTATGACTGGCAGTTGGGTGAGGCAGATGATGCCAAGGTAAACGAGGTTTTCGCCAATGCGGCGCATGTGACCACGTTGGATCTTGTGAACAACCGTCTGGTGGCGAACCCGATGGAGCCGCGCGTGGCCGTAGCCGAATACAAGCGCAGCACGGATGAATACACGCTGTACACAACGTCACAAAACCCGCATGTGATCCGATTGCTGATGTGTGCATTTGTTCTGGGCTTGCCCGAACATAAGGTGCGCGTTGTGGCCCCGGATGTCGGCGGCGGCTTTGGTACCAAAATTTTCCACTATGCCGAAGAGGCGTTCTGCACCTTCGCCGCCAAGGCCTGCAACCGTGCGGTCAAATGGTCGTCCAGCCGGTCCGAGGCTTTTATGTCGGACGCCCATGGCCGCGATCACGTCAGCACCATCGAGCTGGCGCTTGATGCAGATAACAACTTTGTCGGTCTGCGCACCAACACCTTTGCCAATCTGGGCGCTTATCTGTCGACGTTCTCAAGCTCGGTTCCAACATGGCTGCACGGCACGCTGATGGCGGGCAATTACAAGACGCCGGTTATTCAGGTGAACGTGAAGGCGATGTTCACCAATACGGTGCCGGTGGATGCGTACCGAGGAGCAGGGCGGCCCGAGGCGACATTCCAACTGGAGCGTGTCGTGGACAAGGCCGCGCGCGAGTTGGGCGTCGATCCGATTGCCCTGCGCCGTCAGAACTTTGTCACCCAGTTCCCTTATGACACGCCGGTGGCGCTGACCTATGACACCGGGGACTATAACGGGACGATGGACAAGCTTGAATCCGCAGCTGATCTGGCAGGGTTTGCTGCGCGACGAGCAGAAAGTGAGGCGAAGGGCAAGCTGCGAGGTTTGGGCATCAACTGCTATATTGAAGCCTGCGGTATCGCGCCTTCGAACATCGTTGGCATGCTTGGCGCTCGTGCGGGTCTTTATGATGCGGCGACGGTGCGGGTGAACGCCACCGGCTCGATCAGCGTAATGGTAGGAGCGCACAGCCATGGGCAAGGGCATGAAACCGCCTTTCCGCAGGTTGTGGCTGACATGATCGGCATTGACGAGTCGATGGTTGAGATCGTGCATGGCGATACCTCCAAGATTCCATTCGGCATGGGCACTTATGGTTCTCGTTCGTTGGCGGTTTGCGGCTCGGCCATGGTCAAGGCGACCGAGAAGGTGATCGATAAAGCCAAGCGGATCGCGGCGCACCTGCTTGAGGCGTCCGAGGCCGATATCGAGCTGAAGGACGGTCAGTTTAGTGTCGCAGGAACTGATAAATCGGTTGCTTGGGGAGATGTGACCCTCACGGCTTATGTTCCGCACAATTACCCGTTGGAGGTCGAACCGGGATTGGAGGAAACCGCGTTCTATGATCCGGCCAACTTTACCTTCCCCGCAGGGGCCTATGCCTGTGAGGTTGAGGTAGACCCGGAAACTGGACAGGTCAGCATCGAAAAGTTCACTGCCGCGGACGATTTCGGCAACATCGTCAACCCGATGATTGTGGATGGCCAGGTGCACGGTGGTATCGGTCAGGGCATTGGCCAAGCGCTGTTAGAGAACTGCGCATATGACGAGAACGGCCAGCTGCTGAGCGCCTCCTACATGGATTACGCCATGCCGCGTGCCGATGATGTTCCGTTCTATGCGGTCGACCACTCCAGCCAAACGCCCTGCACGCACAACCCGCTGGGTGTCAAAGGCTGTGGTGAGGCTGGCGCGATCGGTTCGCCGCCCGCAGTGGTGAACGCGGTGCTGGATGCGCTGAACTCGGGTGGCAAGGCGGTGGATCACATCGACATGCCAATGAGCCCATCGCGCGTTTGGGCGGCGATGAACAGCTGAGTGGTTTGGGGTGCGAGGGGCCACCCCTCGCGCTCTCCGAAATAATTACAGCCAGATGAAGGGCGGTTCCGCGCCTTTCGGAAAGGAAGACGAAATGTACAATTTCGAGTTTGAGAAACCCTCGACCATTGCGGATGCGGTTGCTGCTCTGGCGGTTGAGGATGCCCAAGCCCTAGGAGGCGGGCAAACACTGATTCCGACGCTAAAACAACGGCTGGCGGCACCTTCCGCTCTGGTCTCGCTGAGCGGGATAGCCGAGATGAAGGGTGTATGTGTTGACGACGACGGCTCGGTGTCGATTGGGGGAGCGACAACACATGCAACCGTCGCGGCAGAGGCGGCGGGCAGCTATCCTGCACTGGCGGCGTTGGCTGGTCAGATTGGTGACCCCGCGGTGCGCAATCGCGGCACCATTGGCGGTTCGGTTGCCAATAACGATCCAGCAGCTTGCTATCCGGCGGGCGTTTTGGGGTCGGGCGCGACAATTATCACCAATACGCGCCAGATTGCGGCGGATGATTTCTTTGAAGGGATGTTCTCGACCGCACTGGATGAAGGTGAGATCATCACCACAGTCCGGTTCCCGGTGCCACAGGCGGCGAGCTACCAGAAGTTCCTGCAGCCTGCGTCGCGGTTTGCACTGGTAGGTGTCTACCTTGCACGTTTTGCGGATGGGGTGCGCGTTGCTGTGACCGGCGCCAGTGAAGACGGTGTCTTCCGTTGGTCCGAAGCGGAGGAAGCTTTGAACAAAGAGTTCAGGGCCGATGCTCTGATGGATCTACGTATCAATCCGGCAAACATGATCGGTGATCTGCATGGTAGCAAAGAATACCGCGCGCATCTTGTTGGTGTCATGACAAAACGGGCCGTCGAAGCCTGTATGTGAATGGTAGAAAACCCTTGAAGCCCCGGCCGCAAGTCGGGGCTTTTTACGTACGGCGTAGTCTTGGAGGTTTTGAGGGCTGCCAATACGCGCCGGTGTCTTCGCGGGCTTTTTGATAGGCTTCCAGCCGTCGGTGGGCCGCGTCACCTCCGACGTCAAACAGGTGACCCAGCAGGCATTCCAGAACGGCCATTGCGCCTGTGAAACAGGAAAACGGGTGCAAGGCGCGGGTGCTGACGGTGAAGGCAACATCAGGCTCGACACCTGGTGCAATCACGTCGCTGTCCGAGATTAGGATCAGGCGCAGCCCCTGTTGCTTTGCAATTCGCATCGATTGGATTGTATCTGCCGAGTAGGGATGAACAGTGATGGCGATCAGGCAATCCTGTTGGTCCGCATCCAATAGGTCGTCAGTTGCGGATCCCACATGGCGCGGCACCAGTTGAATGCCCGGATGCGCCATGCGTCCTGTATAGGAAAAATAATATGCCAGCGCATAGCTGGCACGCGTGGCCGTCACGAAACACCGGCGAGACCTGGTCATGTACTGGATGGCCTCGCGCACTTTATCGGGTTTCATGAGGCGCAGCGACCGTGTGACGACGTTCTGTTCGTTCTGTGCCAGTTTGGCTTGGTAGGAGCCAAAGGTATCCTCGGACTGCAGGGCGCTCAACCAATCTTGTCCCAAATCGCTTTCCCTGTCGGTGACCAGAGCATCGCGGAATGGGGTGCGGAAGGCCTCGAAACCATCGAAACCCATGCGTTGCGCCAATCGAACCAGAACATTCGAGCTGACGCCGATCCGGGTGGCTGTGGTACGAATCGGATCAAGACCGAAGTCTCCGGGGTAGTCGATGATGTATTTGGCAGCAGCTTGCAGGGCAGCTGGCATCTGTTCAATCTCTTGACGCAGATGGTCGATAATCTGGGTTGGTGTGCTGTTCATAGCTGTAAAAAAACAAATGTTATGCAATTAGCAAGTAAAAAACAATTTTTGGCAGATTAGATAGGGCAAGTATTAGCCGAGGAATGTGCATGTCGGACTCGCAATCAAAAATCCAAATTGTTGGTCGGCCCTATGTTCTTGTCGCCCCAAATGGCGCGCGGCGTGGGGCGTCGGATCACCCGGAATTGCCGGTATCCACTGATCAGATTATCCAGACCGCACGCGCCTGTTTTGCGGCGGGCGCGAACGGATTGCATCTGCATATCAGGGATGCGGAGGGGCAGCATTCTCTGGACGCTGGTCAATACCGGGAAACGATGGCCGCGCTGCGTCAGAGTGTACCCGGGCTGGACCTGCAAATCACGACCGAGGCCGCAGGCGTGTTCGATGTGGTCGCCCAGTTTGCGTGTCTGGAGCAGGTGTGCCCGGATTGGGCGTCGATTTCCATACGGGAGATTGCGCGCTCGCCTGAATTGGCCGATCGGGTTTACGGCCTGTGTGCCGCGCAGGGGACGCGGGTGCAGCATATTCTGTACGATGCTGACGATGCCGATTTGCTGGCGCAATGGCAAAAGGCCGGAATTGTGCGTGAAAATCAGGCGGAGTGTATTTTTGTTCTGGGGCGCTATACGGCCGGCCAGCAATCTACCCCGCAGGACCTGGACAGATTTCCCAAAGGGTCGTCGCTATGGATGGTGTGTGCCTTTGGCGCGCATGAACATGCCTGTCTGGCATACGCTGCTGGGCAGGGCGGGGACGTTCGCGTCGGGTTTGAAAACAGCCTGACGGATGAGAGCGGGACCCTGTGGCAAGACAATGCCGCGTCGGTGTCGGCGCTTGTTGACAAGCTGGAAAGGGCAGTCAAATGAGTCACGTATTTCCACGCCATACAAAATCAGAGCTGCCGATCGCGGCTGGTGGGGACGGGTGTTACCTGATTGATGCGCAGGGCCGCCGCTATCTGGATTGTGGTGATGCTGCGGTGTCGTGTCTGGGGCATTCCAACCCATCCGTCATCGGGGCAGTGCAGGAACAGGTCGAGCAGATCGCCTTTGCGCATACCGGGTTCATGACCTCGGAACCGGCCGAAACGTTGGCGGATTTGCTGGTCGAGCATGCTCCGGGTGACTTGGACCGGGTGTATTTCGTGTCGGGTGGATCCGAGGCGACCGAGGCTGCGATCAAGCTGGCGCGGCAGTACTATTTGGAAATTGGCCAGCCTGAGCGGCGACATGTAATTGCCAGGCGGCAGAGCTATCACGGGAACACTCTGGGGGCTTTGTCAGCCGGAGGCAACGCGTGGCGGCGGGCGCAGTTCGCACCGATGCTGATCGAGATGACTCATATCGCGCCCTGCTATGAATACGCGGAGAAACCCGACGGCGAGAGCAGCTTTGACTACGGTCAGCGCGTGGCCAATGAGCTTGAAGCCGAGATCCTGCGGCTGGGTCCTGATACCGTGATGGCGTTCATGGCCGAGCCGGTTGTTGGCGCAACCTTGGGCGCGGTGCCAGCGGTTGAAGGGTATTTCAAACGCATCCGCGAAATCTGCGACCAGTATGGTGTGTTGTTGATCCTGGATGAGGTGATGTGCGGCATGGGTCGGACCGGGCATCTGTTTGCCTGTGATCACGATGGGGTTGCCCCGGATATTCTATGCATCGCCAAAGGGTTGGGCGCTGGATACCAACCCATCGGTGCGATGATGTGTACCGCACAGATTTTTGATGCGATCCGCAATGGGTCTGGTTTTTTTCAGCACGGCCACACCTATATCGGCCATCCGGTCGCGACAGCGGCAGCCCTGGCAGTTGTCCGCGAAATGACACAACGCGATCTGCCTGCTCGGGTGGCGGTCATGGGTCAAAGGGTCCAATCCAAACTTGAGGCTGCTTTGGGCCAGCATCCGAATGTCGGAGATATTCGGGGTCGGGGAATGTTCCGGGGCATTGAACTGGTGGCGGATCGTGACACCAAGGCACCGCTTGACCCCGCGCTTGGGGTGGCTGGCAAGATCAAAAAGGCCGCGCTGGCCGAAGGCCTGATCTGCTATCCCATGTCTGGCACACGCGATGGGCAACTGGGGGATCACATCCTGTTGGCACCGCCCTTCATCATCGAAGACGCGCAGATTGATGAGATGGTCAGCAAGCTGAGCAAGGCTATTGCGTCCGTGATCTAGCGGTATGGGACAGCGCGCTTGAAATGAAAAAAGCCCCCTTATGAAAAGGGGGCTTTGATCATTCATTCTGTCAGAACTTTATTTCTGCGGCAGAGGCCCGATCATCATGATCATCTGACGGCCCTCCATTTTGGGCATGTTTTCGATCTTGCCCAGATCCTTGACGTCTTCGGCCACGCGTTCCAACAACTCACGGCCCAGGTTCTGGTGCGCCATCTCACGACCACGGAAACGCAGGGTGACTTTGACCTTGTCGCCGTTTTCAAGAAACTTGAACACGTTGCGCATTTTCACATCATAATCATGCGTGTCGGTGTTGGGTCGGAATTTGACCTCTTTCACCTCGATGATTTTTTGCTTTTTGCGTGCTTCGCTTTCGCGTTTCTGCTGTTCGTACTTGAACTTGCCGAAATCCATGATCTTGCAGACAGGCGGGTTCGCATTGGGCGAGATTTCAACCAAATCAAGTCCGACATCGGCGGCCATTTGCATTGCTTTGGCGGGATGAACCACCCCGACGTTTTCACCTTCGGCGCCAATCAGGCGAATTTCGGGGGCACGGATCTTATCATTGACGCGCGGGCCGGTGTCTCGCTGCGGCGGCGCGTTGTGAGGTCTGCGAGCTATTGGTTCATTCCTTTGATGATTGCAGAATTTCGAGCCCGAAATTTAGACTGCTGCGCGGCCCGTTTCAAGCGCCATCCGCGCGGAAATGGCTGAAATTCACAGGTTTGCAGCGGGTTTATGCGCGAGCCACGGTAATTCCAGCGGCCCGCGACAGAAGATCAGCCCACAAAGGCCTTTTCGATCACGAATTCCTTGGGTTCGGAATTGGCGCCTTCGCGCAGGCCGAACTCTTCCAGGATCGCCTTGATGTCCAGGTTGAAGGCCAGCGAACCGCAGACCATGGCACGGTCGGTGTCAGGGTTGATGCCGCCTTCGATGCCCAGATCGGAAAACACGGTCCCGTCCTTCAGCAGGTTGGTGATGCGGCCCATCTTGGGGCTCTCTTCGCGGGTCGTGGTGGGGTAATAGCGAATCTTGTCGGCAAAGCCTTCACCCATCAATTCGGCCAGCATCTCGTCCTGACGGATGCTGTCAATCAGTTGACGGCCGTATTCCAGTTCCGCCACTTCGCGGCAGGTGTGTGTAATGATGACCTCGTCATAATCCTCATAGGTCTGCGGCTCGCGCAGCAACGAGGCGAAGGGCGCAAAGCCGGTGCCAGTGGCGAAGAACCACAGGCGTTTGCCAGGCAGCAGGGCGTCATGGACCAGCGTGCCAACGGGTTTGGGCCGCAGGATGATCTGGTCACCCGGTTTGATGTGCTGCAGTTTCGAAGTCAGCGGGCCGTCCTGCACCTTGATCGAGTAGAACTCCAACTCTTCGTCCCAAGATGGCGAGGCGATGGAATATGCGCGCAACAGCGGCTTGCCGTTGTCGCCCAACAGGCCGATCATAACGAACTCACCCGAGCGGAACCGCAGCGAGGCAGGGCGCGACACCTTGAACGAGAACAGGCTGTCGGTCCAGTGTTTGACGTCGGTTACGGTCTGGGCGTCCGGCAGAACGGGGGCCTTCACGGCGGTTGCTTCGGTCACGGGCTTCATCTCTGTCATGGTTTCACTGTCGGTCAGCGTGACCGGCATCTCCGTTTAAACGTTGTTTCAAGGCAGGAAAAGGGGACAGTTTGCCCCCTTTAGTCACAAGCTGGCGATTGCGATCTCAGCCGCGCAGGCGGTCCTGATAGTGGTGATCTTTCCAGTTAGCGCGGGCCAGCCACTGATCTTCCGTCTGGCGGTTGGCAAGCGCGTGATCAATCTCGACCTCGTCAAAGCCACTGCGGCGGGCCATCGCATATTGGTCGGCCAGCACATGGCCCTTGGCACGCAAGCGCCCGGTGTAGCCCTTCAGGCGCAGGACGCGAGCAATGGTGAAGCCGCGACCATCGGCCGAGGATGGAAAATCCACACGCACCATTTTGGCGTTGCCTAGGCGGTCAAACAACTCATCCGGGTCCGTATCCGAGGCCACGTCAAGTGCGACCACGTCATTGGCCGCATCTTCCAGTGTGACAAAGCCATCGGTCCAGTCATCGGGGGCGAACCCCGTATCCGTTACGATTACGTTCATGTTTTCTCTCCTGCGCGCACCATCTTACCATCGACAAAATGGATGCCGCATTCTTCCTTGTTCTGATCGCGCCAACGTCCGGCGCGGGGATCTTCGCCCTCTTTGACCGGCGAGGTGCAGGGCGCACAACCGATCGAAGGGTATCCTTTGGCCACCAGCGGATGCCGGGGCAGGTTGTTCTCTTCCATATAGGCGCGCACATCTTCGGGCGCCCAATGGGCCAGCGGGTTGACCTTGATCCGACCGGTTCCGTCCTCGACCTCAAAGAAATCCAGGGCGGACCGCGAGCCGGACTGGAACCGTTTGCGCCCGGTAATCCAGCCGTCGAATCCCGCCAGTGCCTTTTGCAGCGGGAAGGTCTTGCGCAGGTTGCAGCACGCATCCATGTCGTTCAGCCGCAAAGCACCGTATGGGTCGTCACGCTCAAGGTCTTCGTCCTCGGCCCGAATGATGCGGACATTCGACAGGCCCAAACGCTCGCTCACCTCCTGCTGGTATTCCAGCGTTTCGGTAAACAGCATTTGCGTATCCACAAACAAAACCGGTGTGGCCTTGTTCACCACAGCCGCCATATGCAGCAGCACAACCGATTCAGCCCCAAAGCTTGAGACCAGAGCAAGCTCGTCGATCTCTTCAATCGCGCCGTGCATCACATCATGAGCGCTGTGATGGCGGAACTGGGCGTTCAGTGCTTCGACCTGTTCGGTCAGTTCAGCACGATCTTTACCCAGTTCCGTCTGGATTAGGTCAAGCGGCATTGGCCTGCGCCTCGGGGTAGAGGGCAGCCTTGAATGGTGCCATGCCTACCCGGCGATAGGTTTGCAGGAATTCTTCCTCTGCGCTTTCGCGTTGCTCAAGATACGTGTCAACGATGCGTTCCACGGCAGGCACGATTTCGTCATAGGCAAAGCCGGGACCCGTGCGATCGCCGATGGCCGCGTTCTCGGTGCCGTCACCACCCAGAGTGATCTGGTAGTTTTCGACGCCTGCACGGTCTAGACCCAGAATACCGATATGACCAACGTGGTGGTGACCACAGGCGTTGATGCAGCCCGAGATCTTGATCTTCAGGTGGCCGATATCATGCTCAAGCTTGAGGTCATCAAAGCGAGTCGCGATTTCCTGGGCAACAGGGATTGAGCGCGCTGTCGCCAGGGCGCAGTAGTCCATGCCAGGGCAGGCGATGATGTCGCTGATCAGGCCGATGTTGGCGGTCGCCAGCTCGTACTCTTTCAGCTTCGCGTGGATCGCGGGCAGGTCCGACTTGTGGACGTGCGGCAGGATCACGTTCTGCTCATGGCTGATGCGCAGTTCGTCATAGGCGAACTCTTCGGCCAGATCGGCCATTACGCGCATTTGCTCGGCAGTTGCATCGCCCGGCGTCTGGCCGTGCTTTTTGATCGAGATCGTGACGATCGCATGGTCTGCGTTCTTGTGTGGCGCGATGTTGGTGTCGACCCACGACCGAAAAACCGGATCATTGGTGTAGGCACTCTCGAACGAGGCAACCGAACCTTCACGGAAGGCCGGAGGCGCAAAGTGGCCTTTGATTTCTTCCAGCAGGTTCATATCCGCGCCTTTGAACTGCGGGCGAACCTTCAGGAAGCGTTCGTTCACCTTGGCGCGGATGGCGTCGATACCATGCTCATGCACGGTGATTTTGATGCGCGCCTTGTACTTGTTGTCGCGGCGACCGATCTGGTTCCACACAGAAACGGTGGCTTCGAGATACGCCAACAGGTCGTCAAAGGCGACGAATTCGGATAGTTCCTTGCCAATCATCGGCGTGCGGCCCAGACCACCACCCACGATAACGCGAGCACCCAGAACGCCGTCACGCTCGATCAGTTGCAGGCCAATGTCATGCGCCTTGATCACGGCGCGGTCCTCTTCCGAGCCGGTGATGGCAATCTTGAACTTACGCGGCATGAACTGGAATTCCGGGTGGTCGGTGGACCACTGGCGCAGAAGTTCGGCATAGGGGCGTGGATCGGCGACCTCATCAGCCGCGGCGCCGGCAAAATGGTCGGCTGTCACGTTGCGGATGGTGTTGCCCGAGGTCTGGATGGCATGCATGCCAACCTCGGCCAGCGCGTCCAGCATATCCGGAACGTCGTTCAGTTTCGGCCAGTTGTACTGAATGTTCTGGCGGGTGGTGAAATGGCCATAGCCCTTGTCCCATTTCTCGGCCAGCAGAGCCAGCTGGCGCATTTGCGCACTGGACAGCGTGCCGTAAGGGATCGCGACGCGCAGCATATAGGCGTGCAACTGCAGATACAGGCCGTTCATCAGGCGCAAGGGCTTGAATTCATCTTCGGTCAGCGAACCGTCAATGCGGCGCTCGACCTGGGCGCGGAACTGTGCGTTACGCTCTGCCAGAAAATCGTGGTCAAATTCGGAGTAGCGATACATGTCTAGCTGTCCTTAGTTGCAGCCCCGATACCAAGGGGCCTTGAAGGGGAGAGATTAGGCCAGAGGTCAGGCCCGGGGCTGCGTTGCTGTTTCCTGCTTGCCGTGGGCATAGTTTGACGGGCCGGTACGGCGGAAATCCTCGCGGAAATGGGTGGGTTCGGGGCCGGTTGCGCCAGCGACGGCATCCGCCAGATAGGCACCGACAATCTTGTTGGCCTGGCGTTGGGCATCCAGCAAGCGAACCTGCGCATGTGCTTCGTCAGTGATCAGTTCCGCTTCGCGCAGATCACGCGACCAGCGGTCGTCCTCGGTCAGGTAAATGACGTCACCTTCCAACAGATCGTTGGCGGTCACTACTTTGGGGGTAAAAGCGCGGGCCATCAGGCGTGCTCCTTCTTGAATTCGGTCAGGGCCTGGGCCGCTTGGCGCGGGGCGAGGCCATAAAAGGTCAGGGCGGGGCCGTCCATTTCAGCGGCGGCCAGGTCATTGGGCAGTTGGTCCAGATTGGTGGCCAGAATGCGTTGATCGGGGCGCGAGGCATTTTCGACCAGCGTCACCGGCGTGTCCCGGTCGGCACCGTGCATGATCAGGCGGCCCTGAATGAAGCGGGCGGATTTCTTACCCATATAGATCGCCGCAACGGAACCAGCACGTGCCAGCGCCGTCCAGTCGTGATCGGCAAATCCTTTCATGTCATGGCCGGTCAGGATGCGCACGGACGAGTTGCGGCCACGGCGAGTCAGGCTTTGACCAATCCCGGCGACGGCTGCCGACGCAGCAGTGATGCCAGGCACGATTTGCCAGGTGATGCCTGCGGCCTGAACCGCTTCGATCTCTTCATCCAGGCGCCCGAAAACGGTCGGATCGCCAGACTTCAACCGTACCACGCGCTGACCTTTCAGAGCGTAATCCACAAGCAGGGCATCAATGTCTTCCTGCTTCCATGACGAACCAAACCCGGCCTTGCCGACATCGACCAGAACAGCGGTCTTTCCAGCCAGTTCCAGAACCTCGGCGCTGATCAGGCGGTCATGCAGTACGACGTCAGCGCGCGCGAAGGCTTTCAGCGCCTTGAGCGTCAGCAATTCCGGATCGCCCGGACCTGCGCCGACAAAGTCGACGTGCCCTGTGCCATCATATGAATGCGTAAACTGCATGTTCTGTTCCGCTTGGTTTGACTTGACCTGCAATATAGGAAATATTCCCGGTAATGCGCCATATGGGCGACCAAATAAGGACAAATGTTCTTCTGGCATCGCCAATTGGGACGCTGGTTTCGAAACAAAGGGAAAATTGGAATGTCGGTGCGGATAGATGACACGGATCGGAAAATTTTGGCCGAGCTACAGCGCGATGCCAGCCAATCGCTGGATGAAATAGCTGCCCGTGTCGGTAGCTCCAAGACCCCCGTCTGGAATCGAATCCGCAAGCTGAAAGGGGCCGGAGTCATCGGTCAGCAGACCGTTTTGCTGGACGCCGAAGCGCTGGGGTTTGAGGCCACATTCTTCGTTCTGATCCGAACCTCTGAACATGAGGCAGAATGGCAGCGCAAGTTCCTCAAGGCCCTGCGTGACCGGCCCGAAGTGCAAGAGGCACACCGACTGGCCGGTGACATTGATTATATCTTGAAGGTGCGGGTCAAAAACGCGCGGGCCTATGACGTCTTCTATCAGACCCTAATTTCCGAGGTGCGCGTGCATAACGTGACCGCCTTGCTGTCGATGGAAGAGATCAAATCCACCACAATGCTGCCGCTGAATGCGCTGATCGAAAGCTAAAGCCGCTTAGAGCTGAACCATCAACCGGGTCAGCCCGTGGAAGTGATAGGTATTCGAATAACCCGGTTCGTCGACCAAGCGCAACTCTGGGCATCGGTCGAACAACGCTTGTAACGCAATTCGCATCTCTAACCGGGCCAGCGGGGCACCGACGCAGAAATGCAAACCGCCACCGAAACTGGTATTGGTGACAATCGGGCGCGAGGGGTCAAAGCGCCCCGGATCGCTCCAGATCAAAGGGTCACGGTTTGCGGCACCCAGTAGCAGGGCAACCTCTTCTCCACGTTTGAAGTCGTGGCCGAAAACCTCAACATCTTCATACGCATAGCGCGTGAACATATGAAGGGGCGGATCGTAACGCAGGATTTCCTCGACCAACCTGTCCGGATCACAAGTTCGGGGATCAAATCCTAGTTGCAGAACCGTTTTCACACCGTTGCCCAATGAATGAACCGTCGCCTCATGCCCCGCATTCAGCAGCAATATGCAGGTGGCGACCAGTTCATCGTGCGAAAGCTGTTCACCCTCTTCCTCGGCCGCGATCAAGCGGGTGATCAGATCGTCCTGGGGATCGGTCCGGCGCTGTTCGATATAGTCAGTGAGGAAAAGTGTAAAATCACGCGCGGCGTCTGTGGCTTTGTCCTCGGTCTGGCGTGTCCGGCTGGCCTGATACATTGCCACCATGGCATGCGACCATCGTAACAGATCCGGCGACATTTCTTCGGGTACACCCAGAAGACGGCAGATGGTGATCACGGGAACCTGCGTGCAAAACGCGTCCAGCAGGTTGAAAGGCGTGCCGGGGAATTGGTCGATCAAGCTGTGGCTGAGGTCTTGGATGGAAGGTTCCAACGCGACAATCGCACGCGACGTAAAGGCGCGCATGACCAGCGCGCGCAGCCGCGTGTGGCGGGGTGGTTCAGCCTCAAGCAGGGAATGCGCCTCGGTCATCAACCAGGGCGCCAAGTGGTCGGGCCCAGGGCGTTGCAGTTCGGTGGGAACCTCCCGACCAAAGCGGCGATCTTTCAGGAAGGCCTGTACAGCCCGGTGCGAAACTGCTGCGACCTTCTGGTAATCCTCCCAATATACAAGGTCCCCATGCGCACGAACGGCGTCATAGAACTGATAGGGGTTTTGAACAAAATCCGGTTCGACCGGGGATTGGAACACCGTCTTCATGCTCGGCAGACTTGCCATGTGGTCCGTCGAATGCAAGACCCTAAGTCATGCAAAGGGTTTGGTTGATCTTGGGTTTTCTGTGTGTCGTCGGGCTGTTGTCCGCCGGGGTTTGGTCTTATGGGTATCGGCAGGCGCTGTCGCAGCTGAGTGAAAAGGCCGAAGCGGATCTCGAATTGGCTGCAGATCGGCTCAGTACTCAGTTGCAGGTGTATCAGGAGCTGGCCGTTCTAATGTCAGGGCACCCTGAATTGCGCAACCTGAACAATCCTGTGGATTTGGCTGTTGCCCGTGCCTTGTTGCTGGAGGTTGCTGACAAAACTGCGGCTGTCGATGTTTTGTATGCTGATGCTTCGGGGCGCGTATTGGCGGCAGCGCATGACGTTGTAGGCGGCAATGTTTCGGGTCAACCTGCGTTCGAACGTGCGATGCAAGGCGCATTGGGCAGTTCCCACGGCGTCCTGCCCAAGATGGGAAGCCGGATTTTCACCTACGCTGCGCCGGACTTTGCACCGAATGGTAAGGTCTTAGGCGCTTTGATCGTCATCGCCGATGTCGAGGGTATCGAGCAGACCTGGCGCGGTAGCACCGAAGCCGTATACTTTGTTGATCGCACCGGCTTGGTGTTCATTTCCAACCGATCTGAATTGTTGTTTTGGCAACGCACAGAGGGGCAATTGGGATTGATCCCTCCGAGCGGTGAAAGGGTTGTGTTTTCCGAAACCCGCCTTGGTTCGTTCGAGTTATGGCAGCTAGGGTGGGGGCCATACTTGCCGCAGCGCGCCTTACATCTCAGTCGGGATTTGCCGGTGATCGGTATGACGGGCGAAGTGGTCATGGATGTGGCCCCCGCACGGCGTCTGGCCGGTTTGCAGGCGGCTACAGTTGCGGCGATCTGCCTGGCCTTTGGCGCCCTGCTTTTTCTGGCGACCGAGCGCAGGCGTACCCTGGCCGAGGCCAATTCGGAACTTGAGATTCGCGTCGCCGAGCGCACCCATGCTCTGACGGCGGTCAACACTGCTTTGCGCCGCGAGGTTCACGAGCGGCAAGAGGCTGAGGCCGCGTTGAAACACGCGCAGGAAGAGCTTATTCAGGCCGGCAAACTGAGCGCCCTGGGTCAGATGTCGGCGGGCATCAGTCATGAATTGAATCAGCCTCTGATGGCAATCCGGCAATTTGCTGACAATGGGGCTGCGTTCCTGTCGCGAGGCCGCGCAGAAAAGGCTGGCGAAAACCTGACACGCATTTCTGATATGGCCGCCCGGATGGCGCGGATCATCAAAAACCTGCGCGCTTTTGCCCGCAATGAAAGTGAGCCAATGGGCAAGGTCGATCTGGTGCAGGTGATTGACACGGCTGTGGAGCTGACCGAAGCGCGCCTGCGTGCCGAGAGCGTCACGATGGAATGGCATGCCCCAGAAACACCGGTATATGCGTGGGGCGGGGAAGTGCGGCTGGTTCAGGTCTTTGTAAACCTGATCAACAACGCCGCAGACGCGATGAGCCAGCAGGATGATCGGCTTATTCGAATTGCAATCAACAACGGAAAGAAGCTGTCTGTTACTGTGCGAGATATCGGGCCCGGCATTGAAAACACGGAAAAACTGTTCGAGCCGTTCTACTCGACAAAGGCTGTTGGTTCGTCCGAAGGGATGGGTCTTGGCCTTTCGATCTCGTATGGTCTGGTACAGAGTTTTGGCGGTAACATTCGGGGGTCCAACGCCGGAACAGGTGCGATGTTTACGGTCGAGCTTGAATATTACCGGGAAGATAAAGTGGCATGACGCGCAAGGTTCTATTGGTCGATGATGACGCCGCCGTTCGCGAGGCATTGGCGCAGACGCTGGAATTAGCAGAATACCATCCGGTCACGGCGGGGTCGTTTGTGGCGGCCAAGGACCACATTCGTGATGATTTTCCGGGTGTGATCGTGTCGGATATCCGCATGCCGGGGCGGGACGGGTTTCACCTTTTGAACTACGCGAATGAAGTCGACCCGGAACTGCCGGTTGTTCTTTTGACAGGCGAAGGGGATATTCCCATGGCAGTGCGGGCCATGGGACAGGGCGCTTTCGATTTTCTGGAAAAACCCTGTGCGGCTGCGGACCTGCTTGAGGTATTGAATAAGGCTTTTGCTGCTCGCGCTCTGGTTTTGGAACGGCGAGCCTTGAAGAACGAACTGATGCGCGGAGATCCGGCCGCGCGGTTGCTGTTCGGTCTATCCGCACAGGCCGAAGCGTTGAGAGAGCGTGTTCGGACCGTCGCCCCCACCGGGGCCGAAGTTTTGGTTACCGGGCCCGCAGGCAGCGGGATTTCGAAAGTGGCCGAGGTCGTTCATCTGATGTCGCCGCAGGTTCATGGCTCGTTCGTGAAACAGCCGTCATCGGGTTTGACGCCTGAGGCGCTGATCCAGGTCTGCGAAGATGCCGCGGGGGGATCACTGTTTTTGGATGAGATTTCAGCTATGCCAGAGGCCACTCAGTATGCCGCGCTGGAGTTGGTCGAGCAGGGCGTGGGTGCGCGTATTTTGGCGGGCACAACGGCTGATTTGGCCGCACTGTCTGCTGAGGGGCGGTTTCATGCGGACCTGTTCTATCGCTTGGATGTGATGCGCGTGCGCATTCCGTCTTTGGCGGAACGGCCTGAGGATATACCGGTGATCTTTCGCCACTATGTGGCTCAGGCCGCCGAACAGTCGGGCATTGCGGAACCCGAGATAACATCGGATCACCTCGCCACGCTCATGGTCAGAGAATGGCCTGGGAACGCGCGATCCTTGATGTCTGCGGCGATGCGATTTGTTCTGGGGATGCCCGAAGAGGTTTCACAAGCCGTCGACTTGGGGCTGAGCGAACAGATGGCGCGGGTTGAGAGGTCATTGCTGATTGCAGCGCTGGGGCGGCACAACGGCAAGGCATCAGAGGCGGCAAAGGCGCTGAAGCTGCCGCGCAAAACCTTCTATGACAAACTGGCCAGATATCAGATTCGCCCAGAGGATTACCGCAGGTAGTCGCAGGTTCTCCCGCCCCCTTTGACCGCATTATCATGCGGTTAAAGGCGTTGGGCAGTGCAGCCCGCTGGTGCGGGCTGCGGTTGGATCAAGCCAAGAGAGACCTGATTCTTTCGAAGTGATTCGAGAGAAGTGCGAGAATCCGCACAACGATCGTCAAGCGTGTGCGGATTTTCACACAGCGGGTCATGTTGCGTAATAGGTTAATTGAAAGTTCACCATTTAACAGACTAATTTAAAAGGGAAAAAATTCGAATGTGGCGCATTGTAACAAATCGTTGAGCCGTACCTGCTGATTCAGTTCACTTCCCGGCATCCGGCGCTGATCAAGCGCCAATTGGAGTATCTAGGAAGTCCGGGAGGAAAAGGCTGATGAAATTTCTGACAACCGCTGCAACGGCGATTGCACTGTCCGCAATTGCCACGACTGGCATGGCGGCTTGCGACGATGGTGAAATCGTTGTGAAGTTTGCGCATGTGACGAACACTGATAAGCACCCCAAAGGCATCGCGGCATCGCTGCTGGAACAGCGCGTGAATGATGAGATGAACGGCGTGATGTGCGTTGAGGTCTATCCGAACTCAACACTTTATAACGACGACAAAGTGCTTGAGGCGATGCTGCAGGGCGACGTGCAATTGGCTGCTCCGTCGCTGTCGAAATTCGAGAAGTTCACTAAGCAGTTTCGCCTGTTTGACCTGCCGTTCATGTTCAAGAACATCGACGCTGTCGATGCATTCCAGGCCTCGGCGGAAGGTCAGGCAATGAAAGACAGCATGCAGCGCCGTGGCCTGCAAGGTCTGGCGTTCTGGCACAATGGCATGAAGCAGATGTCGGCCAACAAACCGCTGGTTGATCCGTCGGATGCGGATGGCCTGAAGTTCCGCGTGCAGTCCTCGGACGTGCTGGTTGCACAGATGGAGGCCATCGGCGGCAGCCCGCAGAAAATGGCTTTCTCGGAAGTGTACGGCGCGCTGCAACAGGGCGTTGTGGACGGGCAGGAAAACACCTGGTCGAACATCTATGGCAAGAAGTTCTTTGAGGTACAGGACGGCATCACCGAGACCAACCACGGCATTATCGACTATCTGGTCGTAACCTCGGTGGATTGGCTGGACAGCCTTGATCCAGAAGTGCGTGAACAGTTTCTGACCATTCTGGCAGAGGTTACCGAGACCCGGAACAAAGAAGCCTTTTCTGTGAACGAAGCGGCCAAAGCCTCGATCACCGACGCGGGTGGAATCATTCGTGATCTGAACCCCGAACAGCGTCAGGCCTGGGTCGATGCAATGAAACCGGTTTGGGACAAGTTCGCCGACGACGTGGGTCAGGACAAGATCGACGCTGCTCAGGCAATCAACGCCGGGTTCTGATCCTGGTTGAGGCCGCGCGTCAGGGGGCTGGGGAGTTGCTGACGCGCAGGCCGGGCGGGCCGACATAACAGGCCCGCCCGCTATTACTCTCATCACAAAAAATTTGCGGGGACTAAAGAGATGTCTGGTGCGAAATCCGGCCAAGGCGGGCTGGTCGACCATATCGAAGAAACCCTGATCGCGTTGTTGCTGGGCCTGATGACGGCCGTGACCTTTGCCAATGTGATCGCGCGGTTCGTGTTCAATTCCAACATTCTGTGGGCGCTTGAGCTGACGGTGTTCACCTTTGGCTGGCTGGTGCTGCTGGGGGCGTCATATGCGGTGAAAAAGCACGCGCATCTTGGTGTGGATGCCATCCTGAATATGCTGGCCCCGGCGCCACGTCGCGTTCTGGCGTTAGTTGCAGTGGGGTGCTGTCTGGTGTTTTCGCTGCTGATGCTCAAAGGCGCGTATGACTATTGGGCTGTATTCGCTGATCTGCCGCCCACGTCGGGCCGTTGGTTCCCGACAGGTTTCAATTTCGACGCCCGTAGTCAGAGTTTCTACGAGGTCGACGATATCCCCATGGTCGCGCCGCTGCGATTCCTGGAAGCGATGATCAACTACGACGAGGCCTACGAGAAACTGCCTAAAGTCGTCCCGTATTTCATCCTACCGTTGTCGATGCTGCTGCTGGTGATCCGCTTTACGCAGGCCGCCATTCAGATCTGGCGGGGCGAGGCCGACCGCATTGTCGCCAGCCATGAGGTTGAGGACGAGATCGAAGAAGTGCGCGCTCAGCAAGGAGAGCATGACTGATGGACGTTGTATTCCTTTTCTCGATGGTCATCGGCCTGCTGCTGATCGGGGTTCCGATTGCGGTGGCTCTGGGCCTCAGCTCAACCCTGTTCCTGCTGATGTATTCCGACAGTTCGCTGGCTTCGGTGGCTGGCACGTTGTTCGAAGCGTTTGAGGGGCATTTCACACTGCTGGCGATCCCGTTCTTTATCCTCGCGTCATCATTCATGACGACGGGCGGTGTAGCGCGGCGGATCATCCGGTTTTCGATTGCCTGTGTGGGCCATTTGCCGGGCGGTCTTGCAATCGCGGGCGTGTTTGCCTGTATGTTGTTCGCGGCGCTGTCCGGATCGTCTCCAGCGACTGTTGTGGCCATCGGCTCGATTGTGATCGCAGGGATGCGCCAAGTGGGTTATTCCAAGGAATTTGCCGCCGGTGTGATCTGTAACGCGGGTACGCTGGGCATTCTGATCCCACCGTCAATCGTGATGGTCGTGTATGCCGCGGCCGTTGAAGTCTCGGTTGGGCGTATGTTCCTTGCCGGTGTTATTCCGGGCCTGATGGCCGGTCTGATGCTGATGATCACCATCTATGTCATGGCTAAGGTCAAGAACCTGCCGAAAGGTGAATGGAAAGGGTGGGGCGAGGTCTTTACCTCGGCACGCGAAGCCGGTTGGGGGCTGTTCCTGATCGTCATCATCCTTGGCGGGATCTATGGCGGTATCTTTACCCCAACCGAAGCTGCGGCTGTGGCTGCCGTCTATGCGTTCCTGATTGCTAGCTTTGTCTACAAGGATATGGGGCCACTTAGCACGGAAGAGGGTCAGGCGAACCTGTCGCTGATCAAGAAACCCTATGCACTGATCACGGCCTTCTTCCACCCTGACACCAAACACACCTTGTTTGAGGCCGGTAAGCTGACCGTCACGCTGCTGTTCGTCATTGCCAACGCGCTGATCCTGAAGCATGTGCTGACAGACGAACAGGTGCCACAGCACATCGCCAGCGCCATGCTCTCGGCTGGTCTGGGGCCGGTAACCTTCTTGATCGTGGTTAACGTGATCCTACTGATTGGCGGTCAGTTCATGGAGCCTTCGGGCCTACTGGTCATCGTTGCACCACTGGTCTTTCCGATTGCGATTGAGCTGGGCATCGACCCGATCCATCTGGGCATCATCATGGTGGTGAACATGGAGATCGGGATGATCACGCCCCCAGTCGGTTTGAACCTGTTCGTGACATCCGGCGTGGCGGGCATGCCGATGATGGGTGTGGTGAAGGCGGCGCTGCCGTTCCTGGCCGTCCTGTTCGTCTTCCTGATCATGGTGACGTATATCCCGTGGATATCGACCTTCCTGCCCAATACCTTCATGGGGCCGGAAATCATAACGAACTAGCGAAGAGAACCCTTCGTTCAGGCCGGGCAGCGCAATCTGCCCGGCCTTTTTCTTTGCCAGCCACTTGAAGTTGTGGCCAACCTTCCCACATCGGTGGCAGAGGACGACCTCCCCATTAGGGTGATCATTCGGGACGACCCGAAGAGTTTCGAGGTGTCCTTATGTCCTGGATTTATCTGTTGTTCGCTGGCCTGCTTGAAATCGTGTGGGCCGTCGCCATGAAGCAATCCGCGGGTTTCACGCGGCTTTGGCCGACCGCCATCATGGGGGTGTCCATGGTTGGCTCGTTCGGTTTGCTGGCCATGGCGATGCGTACACTGCCCTTGGGCACGGCCTATGTTATCTGGACCGGCATTGGCGCAGTAGGGGCGTTTCTTGTCGGAATCATGCTGTTGGGCGAAACAGTAAATGCCGCGCGTATCATCGCGGCGGTTCTGATCGTGACAGGTCTGGTGACAATGAAACTGGCCTGAGCTGCCGCTCAGGTCTTTTGCAGCGCATCAATAATGCCCGAGAAGTCCTGCGCCTTCAGGCTGGCGCCACCGACAAGCGCGCCGTCCACATTCGACACGGCAAAGATATCGGCGGCATTGTTGGGCTTGACCGAACCCCCATACAACAGGCGCACGGACCGCCCGACTCCTTCGCCGAAGCGCCGCTCCAGACGGTTGCGGATAAAGTCGTGAACCTCTCCGATTTCTTCCAGCGTAGGCACCTTACCTGTGCCGATGGCCCAGATCGGCTCATAAGCGACGATCAGGTTTTCACCGGTCGACTGATCCGGGATCGAACCCGACAATTGGCCGCCGATGATATCCAGCGTATTGGCGGCCTCACGCTGTTCCAGACTTTCGCCGACGCAAATGATCGCCTTCAACCCGGCATCCATGGCTGCGCGGGCCTTGGCGCGGACGGTTTCGTTCTGTTCACCGTGATCTTCGCGACGTTCGGAATGGCCCAGAATGACGGCATTGGCTCCGGCATCGACTAGCATATCCGCGCTGATATCACCCGTGTGCGCGCCCGAGGGCGCAGCGTGACAGTCCTGTCCTCCCGTGGCGACACCGGTCTCGCGTACAGTTTCGGCGGCACGGTGCAGCATTGTTGCAGGCGGGCAGATCAGAATGTCGATCGTCGGCGAAGGAAAGGCGCGGGCCAGAGCGTCCAACTCGCTCAGCGCTGCTGTGGTTCCGTTCATCTTCCAATTCCCAGCTGCCAGCTTGCGCCGCATATCCCGATCTCCTTGAAATTCGTAAATTCTGGAACCGGATAGCATTGCCAGCTCGGGCTGACAATTGCGGTTCCAGCGCAGCCATCAAAACGGCAGCTTCCACCGCAGTCGAAGGTAGGGGGTCGTTAACTTCGGGGGACTTAAGATTGAGAAGACAGCTTTTCGTCGAACTTAATCGATTCGCCACACCCACAAGCGTCAACGACATTTGGATTGCGGAACTTGAACCCGGATTCCAGCAGCGAGACCTCATAGTCGATCTCGGTTCCGAACAAGAACATCTGCGCCATCGGTGCAATCATGATCCGTGCGCCATCCTGTTCTACGACTTCGTCGTTCGTTTCTGGCTGATCGACATAGTCCATCGTGTATTCCATGCCAGCGCAGCCACCTTTTTTGATGCCGATGCGCAGGCCCGCATGGCCGCCAGTATCCATCAGGCGGGCAATCTGCTCTGCCGCCTTAGGCGTCATGGTCACGGCCTGTTTGCCGGGAATGCCGAACATTGTGATCTCCGTTGTCGCGCGTAGCCTTCAATTTAGTACCGACAGGACAATGGCTCAAGGCATAGCAGCCATTCTTACCTAACAATTCGGAGCGTTGGTGATTGTTCTTGCGTTTTGAAACATGCTGACCTTAGCTGAGCACGGGTAATTTCAGGCAGTTAGATATAGGGTGAAGCAAAATGACCAAGATTAATTTTACCTGCAAAAGCATTGCATTGGCGTCGGTTGTTGCCATGTCTCCGTTACTTGCAAGCGTGGCTTTAGCTGAGGCAAAGCTGGAAAGACACCCCGTTAATTGTGCAACTGCCGAAGGTGACCTGCGCGCAATTGCGGCCGAAAAAAAGCATGCGCAGGATCAGCAAGTGGAAAGTGTGGTATCAATTCTGCCCGCTGGGGCGCTTTTGGGTCTAATAACAGGAACCGAAAACAAGAGATTGTCCATGTTGTCAGGCGATTATGTAGAAGCCTTGGATGAACGAGCGGCGGAAATTAAATCCAAATGTGGCGTGCAATAAGTTGTGCTTTGCCATGAAAAAGACCGCTCTCGGGCAAGAGCGGTCTAGTGTTCTGGTCGTTAAGCCGGGTCTTTAACGGGGGGGCAAGCACAGGCCCGGCCAGCGCTTGGTGGGGTGCAAGCATGGACACGTGGAAACTATCACCAGGTTTTGGTAACGGTTTTTCAACGCGGTGATGACAGAAATATAAAGCTTTTATGTCAGGGGGATATTTGCCCGGCTTACATAAAGCCAAGCTCAAGTCGCGCTTCGTCGGACATCATTTCCATGCCCCAGGGGGGTTCCCATGTTAGCTCGACGTCAACCTCTTTGATGCCCGCGACGGGCTCTACCGCTTCGACGATCCAACCAGGCATTTCACCGGCAACCGGGCAGCCGGGTGCGGTTAGCGTCATGATGATTTTCACCGCGTTTTCTTGAGTGATGTCAATCGTGTAGATCAGACCAAGGTCGTAGATATTCACTGGAATTTCAGGGTCAAAGACCGAGCGGCATGCTTCTACCACGTTGTCATATAGGGGGTGTTCAACGCTCGAAGGTGCAATCAGTGGGGTGCCTTCTAGGTGTTCACTCGGATGAGTCATTTGTGCCTCGGGTCTGTTACCTGAGCAATTATATAGGGAAAGCCAACGGCAGCGTCCAGAGGCGCAATGACGCCCCCTGAGGGGCGCCAGAAACTTTTAATCGTTAATGTCGTGCCGGAAGGTTTTCACCTGACCATGGGGCAGGGAATACACCCGGCGCAACACCAACCAGGCGATCAGCGACAGTGCCGCAAAGATCAACAGAAGGATTGGCAGAGACGGTGTGAGACCGGGGATAACCAGCAACACCCCTGTAACAGCGGCCCCGATCGCAAAGCCCAGAAAGATAAAGCCGGGCAGTACGATCTCAAGGATACCCAAGGCCAGCGCTCCGGCCAGCCATAGCCACCAGGTCAGCCAGAAGGGATCAGCCATTATTTTCCTCCTTTAAGCATCTTGAAGGCGTCGCCAAAGGCCTCCAGCGCATTGGCGGGCACAACGATCGTTTGCGAACCGGTGCCGTTGCCCAGGGCGTTCAGAGCCTCGACCTGTTTCAGGGCAACCTGATACTGCGCGGCTTCGATGCCGTTATCCTGAATGGCCTTGGCGACCACGCCGGTTGCATAAGCTTCAGCCTCGGCCTGAATGCGGCGCGCCTTGGCGGTTTGCTCGGCGGCATACAGTTCGGCATCTGCCTGCAGCTCGACCGAGCGCTTTTGACCTTCGGCCTCGGTTACCTGCGCACGGCGGGCGCGTTCCGCGTTCAGCTGCTGCAGCATCGCGTCGCGGGTGGCCTGATCCAAATTCACGTCCAGAATCTCGGCCCGGGTCACTTCGATACCCCAGTCGTCCACGGCGGTTTCGACGCTTTCCTGAATGCGTTCGATCAGTTGTGCGCGGTTCGATTGGACCTCATCCAAGTCCATTTTACCGATTTCCGCCCGTACGATACCGGCCACAGTTGTCGCAATCGCACCGTCTACATCACGGATACGATACACCGTCTTTTCCGGTTCGAGAATGCGATAAAACACCGAGGTGTCGATCTGCACAAGAACATTGTCTTTGGTAATCGCATCTTGGGTCGCGTTGGGCAGCTGGCGTTCCAAAATAGATATCTTGTGACGTGCAACATCCAGAAAAGGAACGATAAAATTGATGCCGGGGCCAAGCACCGAATGCAGGCGGCCAAACCGTTCGACCACGTATTTTTCCGATTGAGGGACGATTTTAATGCCCTTGAAAATGACAACGACGATCAGCACCGCCGCCAGCACGTAAATGATATTGGACGTCAGCAAGCCAATAATCTGGTCTTCGATCATATCTGTCCTCTTTTATTGTGTACTATGGTATACATGTGGGGATTGAGTCGCCCGATTTCAACTCTGGTATGGGGTGAACAGTCGCAGATGCAAATCTTTGAAGCTGCGGATGCGGGGTGGAAATTCAGGAATGTGACCGCTTTGCATCCCGTCTTGTTTGCGGTATCGGGCGCTATGAAACTGATCATTGATACAGACCCCGGCATCGACGATGCCATGGCCATCGCTTATGCCGCCGCCGCGCCCGAGATTGACCTGATCGGTCTGACGACGGTTTTCGGTAACACACACATTCACCAATCCAGCCGCAATGCGCGGTTTTTGCTGGATAAACTGGGGTTGGAAGTACCAGTGGCCGAAGGTGCGGCCTTTGCAGTGGGACAAAGTAGTCATGACCCCTCGGATCATGTGCATGGGCCTGAAGGTTTTGGCGATGTGACCGAGATTCCAGAGATTGGGGCCAATCATACGCTGACAGCAGCTGAGTTTTTGGTCGATATGGCGCGTGAGCATAAGGACGAGTTAGTCGTTTGCGCAGTTGGTCCACTGACGAATGTCGCCGCTGCTATGCGTTTGGATCCGCAGTTTGCGACAAATATCAAACGGTTGGTGATCATGGGGGGCGCGGTTTACTGCCCCGGGAACGTCACTCAATTCGCCGAAGCCAACATCTATCACGACGCCCAGGCTGCAGATAAGGTATTCGCCGCACCACCACAGACCGTATTGGTGGGTTTGGATGTGACGTTGAAAACCCTTTATGAAACCGCGGATTTCGAGGCGTTGGCGGGCCGATCACCGAATATGGGAGGGTTCCTGCGCGATATCTCTCGGTTCTATTTGAAGTTCTACAAAGAGGTTGGCGGGCTAGAGGGATGTGGGTTACACGACTCGACGGCTGTGATTGCCTGCACCCATGAACCAATGTTCGATATGGTCGAAACAGGGTTGCGCGTGGCGACCGAGGGGGCTGAAGTTGGCGCGACTCGTCCCGATCCTTCGCGACCTCCGGTTCGTGTGTGTCGGGATGTAGATGGGGCAGGGGTGGTGAATCTGTTCACAGACCGCGTCGCCTCGCTTCCCTGACGGGTTGCATTGGACCGACAGATCGGGCAAATGCTGCCCGGTTCAGAGACCCCGAGGCACCCCCCATGACCGAGCGTTTTTCATTTGACCTGAAAGCCACCGATGGCAAGGCCAGAACCGGTGTGATTAACACGCCGCGGGGTGAAGTGCGCACGCCGGCCTTTATGCCAGTGGGCACCGCAGCGACGGTCAAGGCGATGATGCCGGAAAGTGTGCGGGCGACCGGGGCGGATATTCTGCTGGGCAACACCTATCACCTGATGCTGCGTCCCACGGCGGAACGTATCGACCGGTTGGGTGGGTTGCACAAATTCATGAACTGGGACCGACCCATTCTGACGGACTCGGGTGGGTTTCAGGTCATGTCACTGGCCGGTCTGCGCAAGCTGACCGAAAAGGGCGTGACGTTCAAATCCCATGTCGATGGATCCAAACACGAGCTGACGCCGGAACGGTCGATGGAGATTCAGCGCTTGCTGGGGTCTGACATTGTCATGTGTTTCGACGAATGCCCCGCCTTGCCTGCCGACCGCAACCGCATCGCCGAGTCGATGCGCCTGTCGATGCGTTGGGCCGAACGCTCACGCGAAGCCTTCGGGGATCGCCCTGGTCACGCGTTGTTCGGCATTATGCAAGGCGGTTTGGAACAGGACTTGCGCGAAGAAAGCGCTGAGGCCCTGAAAGCCATCGGTTTCGAAGGTTACGCAGTCGGTGGTCTGGCTGTGGGTGAGGGGCAGGAAGCGATGTTCGATTGCCTCGACTATGCGCCTGACTTCTTGCCCACCGATAAACCGCGTTATCTGATGGGGGTCGGCAAGCCGGACGACATCGTCGGCGCAGTTGCGCGTGGCATCGACATGATGGACTGCGTCTTGCCTTCACGTTCGGGGCGCACTGGCCAGGTGTTCACTCGCTATGGCGTTGTGAACATTAAGAACGCCCGTCACGCCGATGATCCGCGACCACTGGATGAGGCATGCTCTTGCCCGGCCTGTTCGAACTATTCGCGGGCCTACCTTCATCACGTGTTCCGGTCTAAGGAGATGATCTCGGGCATGCTGTTGACCTGGCACAACCTGCATTACTTTCAGGAAATCATGCAGGGCATGCGAGATGCCATTGCAGCCGGAACATTCGAGGCATGGCAGGCAGAGTTTCACGCACAGAGCGCGCAAGGCGATATCGAACCGCTGTAGCGCTGAACCCTTGATGACAGAACGTTGATTTTTTGGTAATCTACAGACTGATTAACCAAGAAATTTTCTGTTTTTCGTTGGGGGTTACGATGCCTCGCCTATTTGGATTCTTACTTGTTCTATCTGCGATTGTGACGTCGGCTTATGCCGACGTCTGGACTTTTGAAACTCCGTCGGAAAACATCCAATGCTCGGTCGGGCAAGAGCTGAACGCCGCAGATATCTACTGCACCATCATCGAGCGCCGGGGTGATCCAGCCATGCCGCGCCCGTCTAATTGCCAATCCGATTGGGGGCATGATTTCTTCATGGCAAATACCGGGCCGGTCGAAATGCTGTGCCGTCCTCTCAACCGTCATCGCGACGGATTTGATCGGGCCGAATATGGTGTGACTGGTAAATTCGGTGGATTTGTTTGCCATTCCTCGAAGACGGGTTTGGAGTGCAAAAATGAGGACGGGCACGGGTTTTTTCTGTCTCGTGCAGTTCAAAGGGTGTTCTAACGCACGCATTCTAAACCTTGTTGGCATGTTTTGTTAAATTCCGTGGATATGTTCGTTGGACGCCTTGCAGTCCGCTAAACCTCGGGCCATTCTGAATCGCGATACATGGCGGTAAGGTTGAAAAAGGGCGATGAGGCCCCACCTTTAACGTCCAAGACAGGAGATGGCCGAGCGTTGCCTGAACAGGGACCGGAGCCATCTTGCCAACGATAAGGATTGAGCATGCAAGAGCCCCTTAATTCCTCATACCCCGTACTTCCGCTGCGCGATATTGTGGTGTTCCCGCACATGATCGTACCGCTGTTCGTGGGTCGGGAAAAATCCGTCCGCGCACTGGAAGAGGTGATGCAGGACGACAAACAGATTTTGCTGTCTAGCCAGATTGATCCGGGTGATGATGACCCGGCAGAAGACGGAATTTACCGCTCGGGTGTTCTGGCCAATGTTTTGCAGTTGCTGAAGCTGCCCGATGGTACCGTAAAGGTGCTGGTCGAAGGTCAAGCACGCGTGCAGATCACCGAGTTCCTTGAAAATGAAGAGTTTTTCGAGGCTCGTGCCGAATATTTGACCGAAATTCCGGGCGATGTCACCACGACCGAGGCGCTTCTGCGCACCGTTGCGGATGAGTTCGAGCGCTACTCAAAAGTGCGCAAAAACATCCCCGAAGAAGCCTTGACCGCCGTTGGTGAAACCGCCGAACCTGCCAAGCTGGCCGACCTTGTGTCAGGTCATCTGGGTATCGAGGTCGAGCAAAAGCAGGAACTGCTGGAAACCCTCAGCGTTAGCGAGCGGCTTGAGAAGGTCTATGGTCTGATGCAGGGCGAAATGTCGGTTCTGCAGGTCGAGAAAAAGATCAAGACGCGCGTCAAATCCCAGATGGAGAAGACGCAGCGCGAGTATTATCTGAATGAACAGATGAAGGCCATTCAGAAGGAGCTTGGCGACGGCGAGGACGGCAGTAATGAAGTCGCTGAGCTGGAAGCCAAGATCAACGAGACCAAGCTGTCGCAAGAGGCGCGTGAAAAGGCTGAAGGCGAGCTGAAAAAGCTGCGCAACATGAGCCCAATGTCGGCTGAGGCCACCGTTGTTCGTAACTATCTGGACTGGATTCTGTCACTGCCGTGGGGCACCAAATCCCGCGTCAAAAAGGATTTGGGCCGGGCGCAGGACATTCTGGATGCCGATCACTATGGCCTGGAAAAGGTCAAGGAACGGATCGTCGAATATCTGGCAGTTCAACAGCGTTCGAAAAAGCTGAAGGGCCCGATCCTGTGCCTTGTCGGTCCTCCGGGTGTTGGGAAGACCAGCTTGGGTAAATCGGTTGCACGGGCAACGGGGCGCGAGTTCATTCGCATCTCGCTGGGTGGCGTGCGCGACGAATCCGAGATTCGCGGCCACCGTCGGACCTATATCGGCTCGATGCCCGGCAAGATCATCCAGGCGCTGAAAAAGGCAAAAACTACGAACCCGCTCATCCTGCTCGACGAGATCGACAAGATGGGTCAGGACTTCCGTGGCGATCCGGCCTCGGCCATGCTTGAGGTGTTGGATCCTGAGCAAAACAGCACGTTCATGGACCATTACCTTGAGGTCGAATATGACCTGTCCAATGTGATGTTCCTGACCACGTCGAACAGTTACAACATGCCAGGGCCTCTGCTGGACCGGATGGAGATTATCCCGCTGGCCGGTTACACCGAAGAAGAAAAGAGCGAGATCGCCAAGCAGCACCTGATCAGCAAACAAGTGAAAAACCATGGTCTGAAAGCCAAGGAGTTTGAACTGACGGATGAGGCGCTGCAAAAGATGATCCGCACTTACACTCGCGAAGCGGGCGTGCGGAACCTTGAGCGTGAGATCGCCAAGGTGGCGCGGAAATCGCTGACCAAGATCATCAAGAATGAGGCGGAAGAAGTCATTGTTACGCCTGACAATCTGGATGAATTCCTGGGCGTGCCGAAATTCCGTTATGGTCTGGCCGAACAGGATGATCAGGTCGGTGTGGTCACCGGTCTGGCGTGGACATCCGTAGGTGGCGACCTGCTGCATATCGAGGCGCTGAAACTGCCGGGTAAGGGTCGGATGAAGACCACCGGTAAGCTGGGCGATGTGATGAAGGAATCCATTGATGCGGCCTCGTCTTATGTGCGGTCAATCTCGCCTCAGATTGGGGTGAAGCCGCCGAAATTCGACACGTTGGATATTCACGTCCACGTGCCGGATGGTGCCACGCCCAAGGATGGCCCAAGCGCCGGTTTGGCGATGGTGACTTCGATCGTGTCTGTGCTGACCGGTATTCCGGTGCGCAAGGATATCGCGATGACGGGTGAGGTTTCACTGCGTGGTAACGCGATGCCGATTGGTGGTTTGAAAGAAAAGCTGCTGGCGGCTCTGCGCGGTGGTATCAAGACCGTTCTGATCCCGGAAGAAAACGAAAAGGATCTGGCGGAAATTCCGGACAACGTGAAAGAAGGGTTGGAAATCATCCCGGTTACACATGTCTCGGAAGTTCTGAAACACGCGCTGATCCGCGAGCCTGAGCCTGTCGAATGGGATGAAGCCGCAGAAGAGGCCGCCGCAGCAGCAGCCAAGGCGGCCGAAGGTGCCAGCCCATCGGCAACAGCGCATTGAGCAAATCAAAGGCGGGGGAGACCCCGCCTTTTTTACAAACCAATGATGGGTTTTTTCGGGTCCAGAATCTCTTCTTCGTCGATGTATTCCTGGAACTTTTCCTGGGGCAGGGCAGAACGTACTGCCAACCCAAAGATCACAGCAGAAAACAACACGCACAGCGCAATATCCCACCCAAACGGGATTTGCTTCAGCGCGCCATCCCCGAACTGTCCGAGATATGAGATCAGGCCGACACCCACCAGATAAGGGAGCAGCCATAGCGCTTCGGTCACGTCCATCTCATCCAACCTGTTGCGGAACCGTACCAGCAGCAGGGCCATCCCGATGGCAAGGGCGACACCCAGACGCCAGACCGTGTCCCAACCGCTCCAATAAACCACAAGGGTTGCGATGGCGAAGGCCGAGACCGCAACCAGTTTCACGGCGGGGATGCGGATGGATCTGGGGCGATCCGGCATCAGATGGCGCAGGCACACGACGGCGATAGGGCCGACCGCAAAAGACAGCACGATGGCGGCGCCGTTCAAGGCGATGACAGTGGTAAAGGGAACCGTCAGCAGGAACAGGGTACCGATCAGGAAATTCAGTGCCAGTGCCCAAAGGGGCACTCCGAACGACGACAGCATCATCAGGCGTGACGGTAAAAATCCGTTTTTTGCCAAAGCCATAGCGATCCGCGCATTTGATCCGGTTGAGACAAGGCCATTGCCGAACGGACCGATGACCGACCCGATGTTCAGTACGCTCAGGAACCAGACAAACCCGACCGATATGATGACGCCGTCCAACGGGCCCTGACCGCCGAAACTCAAGCTGGCCCAACCGTTGCTCAGCATTTTCGAGTCGAGTGCACCGATAAAGGCGATTTGCAAGCCCACATAGATCAACGCGCAAAGCACGATGGACAGAATCAGTGCGGCAGGGATGGCGAATTTGGGGTTTCGAACCTCACCGGCCATATCAACCACATGACGAAAGCCGATGAAGGAGAAGATAACGCCTCCGGTCGAGACAGCAGCCATGATGCCTTGCAGCCCATAGGGTGCGAATCCATCTGGTTGAGTGAAGTTCTGAGTGTCGAACCGATTGCCGATCAACAAGGCGGCCAATACGATTGGAATTGCGATCTTGGCCCATGTCAGCGTCGCGTTCACCTGAGTGAAGAACTTGACGCCTAACGCGTTAACCGCGACGAACAGCAGCATGAAGAACAGCGCCACGGTGATTCCCGCGCCAGACAGGTCACCTGTGTCTGCTGTGTGGAGCCAAGGGGCGTAGGGGGCCAGGTACTTCAGCATCGCCTCGACCTCGATCGGGGCGGTGGTGTTATAGCCGATCCAGGCGGTCCAACCCATCGTCATCGAGACGATATTGCCATGTGAAAACTGCGGCACCCGCGCGATGCCCCCTGGGATCGGCAGCATGGCCGATATTTCGGCGAAGGTGATTGCCAGAATGAACATGGCCGCGGCGCCAATGATCCATGAAAAGATGGCAGCAGGCCCTGCATGTTGCACCGCCAGCAGCGGACCAAATAGCCACCCAGAGCCAATGATTCCACCAACCGAGATGAAGGTTAGCCCAACGAGGCCGATGTCCCGCTTCAATCTGGCCACGATCCTACTCCATCCCAAGGCGCCACAAAATTATGCGGCCGTCCAAAACAGGATACGCAGCCCAGGAGAAATCTGGCAAGTATCCGTCAAGACAAGGAAATTTGGATGGTGCCTACCAATGAGAGGAATGGTGGGTGATAAGAGATTTGAACTCCTGACATCTTCGATGTGAACGAAGCGCTCTACCACTGAGCTAATCACCCATAAGCGCGCCTAATACAGAGTGTTCCGCAGGCTTGCAAGGGTACCCAAAGGGTAAAATTTCTATGCTGCGGACACAAAAAAACAGGCAGCATAAACCTGCTGCCTGTTGATTTCGCATACAGCCTTACAGGATGAAGTCGTTCGCTGTCAGGTCGTGTAGACCAGATAGCTTGATGACCATCTCAGGATCACTGTCATTGTCTGTGTCAACGTAAACCAGGGTCTGGTCGAATGCCGTGCCAGCGTTGTCCTGCTTGACGAAATAGATCTCACCTTCGTCGGACGATCCGATTGGGGTCGTGCCGTTGAAGACGAAAGCGTCATCGCCAACAAGAACCGTGCTGGCGTCGATACCGCTCAGATCGATCTTGTCTTCGCCTTGGGTGAAATCCGTGATCTTGTCGGCCAGAGACCCTTTGGTACCGCTGTCGGTGATATCATTAAAAACAAACGTATCCGTTCCGATACCGCCGGTCATCGTATCCACGCCGGCGCCGCCGATGATCGTGTCGATCCCTTTGCCACCGAAGATCGCATCATTGCCTAGACCACCGTCAATGATATCAGAGCCGTTGCCACCACGCAGTGTATCCCAACCATTGCCACCGGAAATCGTATCTTTGCCAACGCCACCCTGAAGCAGATCCGCGCCTTTCTGGCCGTCAAGCGTGTCGTTTCCATCGTTACCAATAAAGGTGTTTGCCAGATCATCGCCAGTAAGCTGATCGTCCTGCGCAGTTCCTACGGCGTTTTCGACCAAGGTGATCGTATCCATGCCGTATCCGGTATCCTGAGCGGTCGTAACCGACAGATCCACGGTCGCAGCAGATGAGCCGTTGAACGAGAGGGTATCAATCCCAAGGCCACCTGTGATGGTGTCGTTGCCATCGCTGTCTTTGATGATGAAATTGTCCAAACCGTTGCCGCCGGTCAGGGTGTCGTTGCCTTGACCACCGATCAAGAAATCGTTTCCTTGGCCGCCTTTAATGGTGTCGTTGCCATTTCCGCCTGCAATCAGGTCATTGCCACCATTACCGACCATGAGGTTTGCAACGTCGTTGCCATAAAGGAAGTCTCCGGCGTGGCCACCAGCAGCGTTTTCAATGACAACACCATTGGCGATCGTGAAGCCACCGCTGACCCCGGCCGCGTGCGACGGCGTTCCCCCAGCATCGTGGCCTTCCAGATCAGCTGCCTTCAGGCTGATCCTCACGCTTTTCCAAAGGCCACTGGCTGAAATTGTATCAGTTCCACCCGTATCCCAGATCGCTTCCCAATAGGTGCCGGGAGCATTGGACCCTTTCAAAGAATAGACGTTGTTGCCCGTATTGTTTGACGTGGTTCCATAAATCGCTTGAAGAGCGGCGATGTCCAGTGCCATGGGCGAGGCTACGCCGCCGTAGTTGAACGAAGGCAGTGGCACAACCTGCGGGTAGCCAGAATTATAGGACATGATCGTGTAGACGGCTTGGTTCTGACCATCGGTTCCATAGTCATCGAACGCCTGTGTCACACCATCGAAGACGGTTGATTGTCCACCATTGTCATGCGGATGTGCAAGGCCGAGGCCATGCATGATCTCATGCACAATGGTTGCAAATCCTTCGCCGCCCTTTGCCAGCGCGGATTGGCTGAACAGAGGAGTATCGTATGCGAACCAGCCAAACAGGGTGTTGATACCAAACCCTTGCAGAATGGGATCGCTTCCGGGCACTTGGTGTGCGCCGAGGCCGCCATCAAGGGATTGGGTTGTAACTAGACCCCACGAGATGTTTTCGTAATAAGGCGTCCCCTGAGGCGATAGGAAATTGACCTCGACAAAATCAATCGGGATGTATTGTTCGATCACGGCCAGGGCTTGGCGGAACGCCTGTTTTTCATGGGGGAGAAAATCTACGAAGCCCTGAACCGACGAGTCCCCGAATGAATAGGTAATCGTGCCAGCCGGTCCTCCGTTATTTGTGCCAAGGTTCCAAGAGGTCCCCCAAATCAATCCGTCAACATATTCATGACCGGTTGGGCTGGCGCCCGGGTAATTCTGATTTGCAACTGACATTCCGCTATTTCCATCATTAACAACGCAACCGATAGGTCATCACAAATCATGACTTTTGATTGCGTTAAGCTTCCTTCCGATCTCGTAAGCCGAGATTTTGTTATCCGCTGGGATACTTCACTTCGAGACTTGCCTGCGCAAGTTTGCCGACACGTATTTTTGATTTTGTGGGGGCAGTGTCGCCTCTTGCACACGCAATGTGGCTGAATAATGGCGGGGGTTTCAAGCCGCCCAAAAGGTCGTTTTGCTAGATACAGATATATCGAGGATTATGTTCGGGTTTTTCAGAAAGCATACAACTTATGAGTGTGTTTCGATGGAATCGTTTGAAAGAAAAATCCTTGGATATTTCGGCATTTACAAATTTAAGAATCATTTTAGTTAAAGTGTGTTTGGGGTCTTGCGGTAGCTTCGGAAAGGTCTGGTTCCGAAGAAGGTGCGTCGCCAAGCCCGGAAACAATTTCTGCCTTCTTTAAAAAAACTTCAAAACCCCGCTTGACGATGCCGGGGCGTGGCCATAATACACCCCAACGTTCAGCAACGAACGGGCAGCGGGCGGTTGTAGCTCAGTTGGTTAGAGTACCGGCCTGTCACGCCGGGGGTCGCGGGTTCGAGCCCCGTCAACCGCGCCATCGCTGCCAGCCTTTGATCCGGGTTAATGGATCGCACATAGACCCTAAATGCGCGGTTGTAGCTCAGTTGGTTAGAGTACCGGCCTGTCACGCCGGGGGTCGCGGGTTCGAGCCCCGTCAACCGCGCCATTTTCCTGAAATACCGAATATTCAATCAACCCCTTCCGGGGCACGCATCGGATCGGGGTCATACTGTCAGGAGATGTCGGTAATAATCCGATTGTTCACACTTTGTTCTAACTTTTCTATTGGAGACTCGGAGCCGCTCGCCTATTTCTAGGACACTTGTGTGTTGGGGGCCAAAATGGCTGAGCTGAAAAATATCGAGGTGCGCGGTGCGCGCGAGCATAACCTCAAGGGCATTGACGTGGATATCCCGCGCGATCAGCTGGTGGTGATCACCGGGTTGTCGGGTTCTGGCAAGTCGTCTTTGGCGTTTGATACGATTTATGCCGAAGGTCAGCGTCGCTATGTCGAAAGCCTGTCGGCTTATGCGCGTCAGTTCCTGGATATGATGGAAAAGCCGGATGTAGACCATATCAGCGGCCTGTCCCCGGCGATTTCGATTGAACAGAAAACCACGTCGAAAAATCCGCGTTCGACCGTTGGGACGGTGACCGAGATTTACGACTATATGCGTCTGTTATTTGCGCGCGCAGGGACACCCTATAGTCCGGCTACTGGGCAGCCCATCGAAGCACAGCAGGTGCAGGACATGGTCGACCGCATCATGACGATGGAGGAGGGCACGCGCGGCTATCTGCTGGCCCCCATCGTGCGGGACCGCAAGGGGGAATACAAAAAGGAATTCCTCGAACTGCGCAAACAGGGATTTCAGCGCGTCAAGGTGGATGGCGAGTTCTACGAATTGGACGAACCGCCCACGCTGGACAAGAAATTCCGCCACGACATTGACGTTGTGGTCGACCGCCTGGTCGTGCGCGAAGGGATGGAGACTCGACTGGCCGACAGTTTGCGCACCGCTTTAGATTTGGCCGATGGGATCGCGGTTCTGGAAACCGCCCCGCGCGAAGGTGATCCAGAACGCATTACATTCAGTGAAAATTTTGCCTGCCCGGTCAGCGGCTTCACAATCCCCGAGATTGAACCGCGCCTGTTCTCATTCAATGCGCCTTTTGGTGCCTGCCCGGACTGTGACGGCCTGGGGGTCGAACTGTTTTTTGACGAACGTCTTGTGGTGCCGGATCAGACGCTGAAACTCTATGATGGTGCCTTGGCCCCGTGGCGCAAAGGAAAGTCGCCCTATTTCCTGCAAACCATCGAAGCCATCGCGCGGCATTTCGAATTCGACAAGAATACACCTTGGAAAGACCTGCCGCCAAAGGTCCAACAGGTGTTTTTGCGCGGGTCTGGCGATGAGGAGATCCAGTTCCGTTATGACGAAGGCGGTCGGGTGTATCAGGTCACTCGCAGTTTCGAGGGCGTGATTCCCAATATGGAGCGCCGTTATCGCGAGACCGACAGCGCCTGGATTCGGGAAGAGTTCGAACGCTACCAGAACAACCGCCCCTGTGGGTCCTGCGAAGGGTATCGCCTGCGCCCCGAGGCTTTGGCCGTCAAGATCGCAGGTCTGCATGTGGGACAGGTTGTTCAGATGTCGATCAAAGAGGCTCTGGCCTGGGTCGAGGATGCTCCGAACCACCTGAGCGTTCAGAAGAACGAAATCGCGCGGGCGATTCTGAAAGAGATTCGCGAGCGGTTGGGTTTCCTGAATAACGTGGGTTTGGAATACCTTACGCTGTCCCGTTCAAGTGGCACCCTGTCCGGGGGTGAAAGCCAACGTATTCGTCTGGCCAGCCAGATCGGCTCGGGTCTGACCGGGGTTCTGTATGTGCTGGATGAGCCTTCGATTGGTCTGCACCAACGGGACAATGACCGTCTGCTGGGAACGCTCAAGAACCTGCGCGATCAGGGGAATACCGTGATTGTCGTCGAACATGATGAAGAAGCCATCCGTGAGGCGGATTATGTCTTCGATATCGGCCCCGGCGCCGGTGTACATGGCGGGCAAGTAGTCAGCGAGGGCACGCCCGACCAGATCGCGGCTGACGCGGCCTCGATGACCGGTCAGTATCTGGCGGGTACCCGCGAAATCCCGGTGCCGTCGAAACGGCGTAAGGGGAACAAGAAGAAGGTTTCAGTCGTCAAAGCGACCGGGAACAACCTCAAGACCGTCACCGCCGATTTCCCGCTGGGAAAATTCGTCTGTGTGACCGGTGTATCGGGGGGCGGTAAGTCGACCCTGACGATTGAAACGCTGTTCAAGACGGCCTCGATGCGTTTGAACGGTGCGCGACAGACCCCGGCGCCGTGTGAGACGATCAAAGGGTTGGAACATCTGGACAAGGTCATCGATATTGACCAACGTCCGATCGGGCGAACTCCACGTTCGAATCCAGCAACTTACACCGGGGCCTTCACCCCGATCCGCGACTGGTTCGCCGGTCTGCCGGAGGCCAAGGCGCGCGGCTACAAGCCCGGTCGGTTCAGCTTTAACGTCAAGGGTGGCCGGTGCGAAGCCTGTCAGGGTGACGGCGTCATTAAGATCGAGATGCACTTTCTGCCCGATGTTTACGTCACCTGCGAAACCTGCAAGGGCGCGCGCTACAACCGCGAAACGCTTGAGATCAAGTTCAAGGGTAAGTCCATCGCCGATGTTCTTGATATGACAGTGGAAGATGCGCAGGAGTTCTTTAAGGCCGTGCCCTCGATCCGCGACAAGATGGATGCGCTGGCACGGGTCGGGCTTGGCTATATCAAGGTCGGTCAGCAGGCGACTACGCTGTCTGGTGGTGAGGCGCAGCGGGTGAAGCTGTCAAAGGAGTTGTCCAAGCGTTCAACCGGGCGGACTTTGTATATCCTGGACGAGCCAACCACCGGTCTTCATTTCGAAGACGTCCGTAAGCTGTTGGAAGTGCTGCATGAACTGGTCGATCAGGGCAATACGGTTGTGGTGATCGAACACAACCTGGACGTTGTGAAAACCGCCGACCACATCATTGATATCGGCCCCGAAGGTGGCGATGGTGGTGGTGAGATCGTCGCGACCGGCACGCCCGAGGATGTGGCTGCAGTGGAACGCAGCCATACGGGGCGGTATCTGAAGCAGATGCTTGAGGGCGCGCGTGTTGCTGCGGAATAGGGGGCTGATCCTCAGTTAAGGATGTCAGCCACCGCACCGATAAGGTTCAGCACTTTTCGTGTATCAGGATCGACTCGATAGACATAGTCACCTGCGCGGATGTAGCTGCCACGGTTCAGCCCATAGCGATACGGGTCGTTGATCCAGCGATAGTCGCGGTTGATGTAGTCGCCCGTGCGATAGAGGTTCTTAACCTGACCCGGCGGCACACACGGAACGGCTTTCTTGGCCAGTCCAGGAGGGCAATGCCCGGCTTTCCCCTTGCCGTTCCCGGCGTCGGCAAGCCCAGCGCTGAGCGCGAGCGCGAGTATTGACGTGGAAATAGTTAAGACTCGCGACATCTAACTTCCCTCTGCAAACATGCCGTAGTTAAGGACAAATGGCCGTTGGTTCCTGTATGGTCAACCCCGTGGGCAAGAAGCCGCCCACGCAGCGCGCCTAACTACGACCGCGCTTTTCGAACCGCGGCAGCATGGCAGAGAAGTCCATGCCCAATCCGCCCTCAGACTCAACGAACTGTTCATAAAGCGCGGTTGCGGCCTGACCCATCGGCGTATCGGCATCCGAGCTTTCGGCGGCTTGTTGGCTTAGACGCAGGTCTTTCAGCATCAATTCAGCGGCGAAACCGGGTTGGTAATTGTTGTCTGCTGGGCTTTCCGGCCCCACGCCGGGCGCGGGACAATAGGCGTTCATGGTCCAGCTATAGCCCGAGGATGTGCTGACCACATCAAACATCTTTTGCCTGTCCAGGCCCAGTTTATCTGCCAGGGCAAAAGCTTCGCACGTGGCAATCATGGTGACACCGAGGATCATGTTATTGCAGATCTTGGCAGCCTGACCGGCGCCGGATTCACCGCAATGAACGGCTTTTTGACCCATGATATCGAACAGTGGCGCGGCTTTCGCAAATGCGGCATCGCTGCCACCTGCCATGAAAGTCAAAGTGCCAGCCGCTGCGCCGCCGATACCACCCGAAACAGGGGCATCTACCGCCAGAATTCCAGCCTGTTTTGCCTGATCCGCGACGGCGCGGGCGCTGTCGACATCGACGGTTGAACAATCGATCCACACAGACCCGGATTGCATTGCAGGGATGATCTCATCTCCGACAGCGCGCAAGATTTTTCCGTTTGGCAGCATGGTGATGACGATATCGGCGTTTGCGGCAGCTTCGGCACCCGAACCGGTCATGGCAACACCAGAGACGCTGACCTCGGCCATGTCAAAACCAGTCACCTCATGCCCGGCTTTTGCCAGATTGGCGGCCATTGGATTGCCCATGTTGCCCAGACCGATAAACCCGATTTTCATCTCTCAAACCTCCTCAAATGTCAGCATGTCTTTGCCCAGTGGCTGCAGCATTTTCGACACCGCCACCGCTGGTACGGATTGGTCGGCAAACCGCCATTGTGGATTACGGTCCTTGTCGATGATCTGGGCGCGAATTCCTTCCAGAAAGTCGCCATGCTCCATCGCGCGGAACGTATAGCGGTATTCCAGTTCCAACGCCTTGCGCAGCGTCAGGCTGGGCCCCCGTAGGCGATGCAACGCTTCGATCGTACAAGCCATCGACAGCGGCGAATTGCGGCCCATCAGCGTCAGCGCGTCCGCAGCCATTGCGTCGTTGGAATGGGTCAATGCGTTTAGGACATCGCCCAGGCTTTCCCCGGCGAATAGGGCTTCGATAACGGAGTGCTGTTGTTCCAACGTGCTTTCGGGCGGCGGCGTGGAATGTTTTGCAATCAGTTCGGCATCACCCGAAGCCTCGAGCATCTCGATTAAGGCTGACCAATCCGATATCGGGATGAAGTGGTCGGCAAAACCGGCAAAGACGGCGTCTCCGGGGCCCATGCGATGACCGGTTGTGCCTAGGTATTCGCCTAGACGACCGGGGGCCAGCGCCAGCATCAATGTGCTGCCCACATCCGGCAAAAGCCCAATCGAACATTCCGGCAGAGCAATCTTCGAGCTTTCCCCAACGATCCGGTGGCTGCCATGGCATCCAATGCCCACGCCACCGCCCATGGTGAAACCCTGAAGAAAGCTGATGACCGGTTTGGGGTATTCGAAGATCAGCGCATTCAGCCGGTATTCATCGCGCCAGAAGGTACGTCCAAAATCGAAATCCCCCTTGCTGCCTGACGCGTAAAGGTCGGCGATATCGCCGCCCGCACAAAAGGCCTTGTCGCCTTCGGCGTCCATGACGACCAGATCCACGGCATCATCTTCGCGCCAGTTGCGCAGGGCCGTGTCGATGGCCATGCACATATCATAGGTCATCGCGTTCAGGGCCTTTGGTCGGGTCAGGGTGATGCGCCCGGCGCGACCAGTGATGCGGATGTCGATGTCTGGCATGAGTTCCTCAGTGTTCGGCAAGCATTTGACGAGCGACGATGACCCGCATGATTTCATTGGTGCCTTCCAGAATCTGGTGAACGCGCAGATCACGCACCAGTTTTTCGATGCCATAATCGGCCAGATAACCATAGCCACCGTGCAATTGCAGGCATTGGTCGACAACTTTCGATCCAGTCTCGGTCACAAATTTCTTGGCCATGGCGCAAAACTTGGTGGCATCGGGCGTGCCCTGATCCAACTTCCAGGCGGCCTGCCGCAGGAAGGTACGTGCGGCTTGCAGTTCGATCTCCATATCCGCCAGCCGGAATTGTAGCGCCTGAAACTGGTCGATCGATTGGCCGAATGCCTTGCGTTCAGACATGTATTGCAAGGTCATGTTGAGCCCGGACTGGGCAGCCCCCAGGGAACAAGAGGCGATATTGAGCCGCCCGCCATCCAGACCTTTCATCGCATATTTAAACCCATCCCCTTCGGTGCCCACCAGATTTCCGGCCGGGATGTGGCAGTCATCGAATTGCACCTGCGCTGTCGGCTGGCTTTTCCAACCCATCTTTTGTTCCAGCGCGCCAAAGCTGAGGCCCGGCGTGCCGTCCTCGACATAAACCGTTGAAATGCCCTTTGGCCCATCCTGGCCGGTGCGCACCATGCAGACATAGGCATCAGAGTAACCACCACCCGAGATAAAGGCCTTGGTGCCGTTCAGCGTATAGCCCTCATTCGTGCGATCCGCGCGGGTTTTCAGTGCAGCTGCGTCCGAGCCTGATCCGGGTTCCGTCAGGCAATAGCTGAGGATGGTATTGAGGCTTAGCACATCCGGCATGATGCGGGATTTCAGATCGTCGCTTCCGAAACTGTCCAACATTTTGGCGCACATGTTGTGGATCGACAGAAAGGCCGCGACGGAAGGGCAAGCCATTGACAGCGCTTCGAACACCAATGTCGCGTCCAGACGGGTAAGGCCGGACCCGCCGCCGTCTTCCGAGACATAAAGCCCGCCGAACCCCAACTCGCCGATTTGCGGCCAAAGGTCTTTGGGTATGGTTCCGTCAGCCTCCCACTGGCGTGCGTTCGGGGCGATCTTGTCCTGCCCGAAATCATACGCCATGTCGAAGATTGCGGTTTGCTCTTCTGTCAGTGCGAAATCCAAGGCTTGCCTCCCACGCTGCCGAATGAATTGAACGACTGTTTATTTCCGAATTCTTACAGAAATTTTGCACGGCCAGCAATCGGCAGCGGCATTAAAGATCGTGATGAAATTCTTCGATCAGGTGCTGCACGACGGCTTTGCCGGGATCATCGCCGCGTGCTGCAGCTTCGGCATGGACGCGGCGCTGTCGGGTGGCCGACGTGCCGGTCTGTGCGATTTGCTGCAGGCGCGCCAGCTCGGTCATGGTGCCTAGTGCCTCGGCGTCTTCAGCCAGCATTCCCATCAGTTCACCCATCAACTCGGGCATGGGTTTTATTGAACGGTCGCCAAAGTCGATCAGACCTTCGCCCACGCCGTAGCGCTGCGCGCGCCAACGGTTTTCGCTGATCAGGAACTGATCGTAATGCCGCCAGCGCAGATTGCGGTCCTTCAGGCGGCACAGCATGCGGGTCAACGCCTGGACCAGGGCCGCCAACGATAGTGTGTGCTCTAACCGTGGCTGCACATCCATGATGCGCGTTTCCAGCGTGGGAAATCGGTGTGACGGGCGCAGATCCCACCAGATTTTTGTCGTGTCTTCGATCACGCCAAGTTCGACCAGAATACCGGTAGTGCGTTCATAATCCGACCAGCTGGCCAAAACCGGCGGCAAACCCGTGCGCGGCAGGTTGTCAAAAACGGTCAGGCGATAAGATGACAGGCCAGTGTCCTCTCCATTCCAGTAGGGGGACGACGTCGACAGGGCCAACAGATGCGGCAGGAAGTAGGACAGCTGAGGCATCAGGTCAGCGCGCATGGCAGGGTCTTCGACACCTACATGAACGTGCATCCCGCAGATCAACATGCGCCGGGCCACGCCACCAAGGGCATGTTGCAGCGCGTCATAGCGATCCTTGCGGGTGTGGTGCTGTTTCTTCCAGTCGGCAAACGGGTGGCAGGACACGGCAATTGGCGCGAGGTTGTATTCTGCAGCCCGGCCCGCAACGCATGAACGCAGGCGTTTCAAGTCTTCTCGGGCTGACTTGACTGTTGAATGTGGCCGGGTGCCGACTTCGATCTGGCATTGCAGGAATTCGGGGCTGACCTGTCCTTCGAAATCCGCTTGGCAAGCCTCCATCAGGGCGGTGGGCGCTTGCGCAAGTTGCAGGCTGTCGCGATCAACCAGCAAATACTCTTCTTCTATGCCCAGCGTGAATTCCTGCTGCATGGCGACCCTCGTACTACTAATCCGACCAGTGAATACGGAAATTTCTGTTTTGCCAAGCGTTTGGGGTGGCTCATCTTGCACAAGCCCGGCCCGCACGGGTATGGAACACGCGAACCGCAAATTGGAGCCGTCCGTGAAACCCAGAAAATTCCCACAGATCAATGCAGCCCTTGATGAGTTGGGGGTGAAGCTCGTCGATAAGGTCACGGAACTGGACGAGCGTGCGCGGCTTGAGGCGTTTGAAAGGGCAGGCGGATTGACCCGCCCGGCCTATGCCTTGTCGCCGGGGATGGAGGGATTTGATATCACCGAGCTGGTTGCAGAATATGGTCAGCACGCTGCCGCACTGGAGGCGTTGAAAGACCCTGCGCGCAATCAAACCGGCTATCGCCAGGGCAATGGATATTACGACAGCCCGGATGCTGACGCCTTGTACCTGATGGTCCGGCGGTTCGCACCCAAACGCGTGATTGAGGTCGGCTGCGGCAATTCAACCCGCGTCACCCGGCAGGCCGTCATCGACGGCGGTTTTGATACGCAGATCATTGCGATTGATCCGTATCCACGGGCGGATATCGCGCATGTCGTCGATCACTTTGAACAGAAGCGGCTGGAAGAGGTCGATCCGGCGCTGTTCGATCAGCTTGAAGCAGGTGACGTTCTGTTCATCGATTCCAGCCACGTCGTACGGATGAGCAACGACGTGGCACATCTGTTCTGCCGCATCATTCCCGCGCTAAAGCCGGGTGTGGTGATTCACGTACATGATGTTTTTCTGCCCTTCGAGTACCCCAAGCGGTTCTTCTATGATTGCCCCGGATGGGGAGAGCAGTACATCCTGCATGCTTTGTTGCAATCTGGCGCGTATTCATTGCTTTGGCCGGGGTACTTCCTGCAACAGGATCGTCCTGATGCGGTTGAAGCATTGCCGTTTCTCAAAGACGGGCGCGCGCAGAGTATCTGGGTTCAAATCAAAGAAAAGTGATCCGGGCTGGCTGAACCTCCGTAACCCTTTTCATAACAAGCTGGAGAGGAGATAACAGCCATGTTTCGCCGCACATTCATGGGCGCCGCCGCCGCACTTGCACTTGCACTGCCCGTCAAGGCACAAGCTGCCGACATCGTGGACACCGCCGTTTCGGCCGGATCGTTCAACACTCTGGTCGCCGCTGTGCAGGCCGCAGGTCTGGTTGACACGTTAAAAGGTGATGGACCGTTCACCGTTTTTGCACCCACAGACGAAGCTTTTGCCGCGTTGCCTGAAGGCACGGTTGAAACGCTGCTATTGCCGGAAAATAAGGATCAACTGGTCGAGATTTTGACCTATCACGTGGTCCCGGCCAAGGTGATGTCAGGTGATATTGCCGGCAAACGCGCCAAGGTTCGCACGGTACAGGGCGACCAGCTGAGCGTGAACGCCAAAAAAGGCGTCAAGGTCAATGATGCCAAGGTTGTTCAGGCCGACATTGAAGCCAGCAATGGCGTGATCCATGTAATCGATGCGGTGATCCTGCCGGAATAACGACCCCCGCTAAGTAGAAAGCCCCGGTCCTGGTGGTCGGGGCTTTTTTTGTCAAACCAGTCTGACCTGAGTTCCAACCTGGACCAGAGGGTACAGTTCCTCAACGTGCTGGTTGTAAAGGCCGATACACCCTGACGAGCTTTGGCGGCCAATCTTGCGCGTGTCATGGGTGCCATGCACCAGATAAGCGGGCCAGCCCAGATACATGGCGCGAGTTCCCAACGGGTTGCCGGGATCGCCACCTTCCATGCGTACGGGCAGGGACGGATCACGTTCACGCATAGACGCGGTTGGAGTCCAGCTTGGATTTTCAGTCTTGCGCTTGACCTCGGTATAGCCGCGCTTGGTAAGCTCTTCGCTCATCGGAACTGAGCTGGGGTACAGCTTATACGTTCCGTCCGGTCCCCAGTAATGCACTGCTCGGCTAGTGATATCGGCCAGCAGGCAGCCGACACCCAGCTCATCGAAGTGGTCTTGCCAGTTCTGCTGTGAGAACGATGACACATTGCGGCGTACTGGCAATTGCGTGCTGATGGCCTCTTCATCAACCGGGAAGGCATCAGAGCTTTGAGCGCGCACCAAGGCGGGCGTCGCCAAAAGAGAAGCTGCGCCCAACAGGGCAGAGCGGCGGGTCATGTACGGATTTGACAAAGCGGCCTCCGGTATTCGTACTGCTCGAAACTAGGAAATTGGCAACAAACTATTGTCGCTGTAGTTGCTTTTCCAGTGCCAGAGCTGTGAATTTATCGTGAAGCCGGGATTTTCTTATCCACTGTGGCAATACTTCGCCAAAAAATACCGGCCCGTTGGGGGCCGGTATTGGTGATAGGCGGTTTTACGGATGCAGATCAGTCCATCGCTTTGAAGTTGAACTCGCCACCTTCTTTGATGCCCGACGGCCATCGCGAGGTCACGGTTTTGGTGCGGGTGTAGAACTTGAAGCTGTCTGGGCCGTGCTGGTTCAGGTCACCAAACATGGACTTTTTCCAACCACCAAAGGTGTGATAGGCCAGCGGAACCGGGATCGGAACGTTGACGCCGACCATGCCGATGTTGACACGGCTCGCAAAGTCACGCGCGGTATCGCCATCGCGGGTGTAGATCGCGGTACCATTGCCATATTCATGGTCCATCGCCAATTTCAGCGCTTCTTCATACGAACCTGCGCGAACGGTAGACAGAACTGGGCCAAAGATTTCTTGGGTGTATATGTCCATGTCGGGTGTGACATGGTCGAAGAGGTGCGGGCCAACAAAGAAGCCGTCTTCATATCCCTGCAAGCTGAAATCGCGGTTGTCGACGACCAGCTTTGCACCTTGTTCAACACCCGAGTTAATCAGGCCAAGAATACGCTCTTTGGCGGCACCGGTTACAACCGGTCCCATATCAACATCGTCCCCGGCGGTGTAGGGGCCAACCTTCAGTTTCTCGACACGCGGGATCAGTTTCTCGATCAACGCGTCGGCGGTCTCTTCGCCTACGGGTACAGCAACCGAAATTGCCATGCAGCGTTCGCCAGCTGCTCCGAAACCAGCTCCGACCAGCGCGTCGGCGGCTTGATCCAGATCGGCATCCGGCATGATGATCATATGGTTCTTCGCACCGCCAAAGCATTGTGCACGCTTCCCGTTTGCGGTTGCGCGGGAATAGATATATTGCGCGATCGGTGTTGAACCGACAAAGCTGACGCCTTGAATGATTTCGCTGTCAAGCAGAGTGTCGACCGCTTCCTTATCGCCGTTCACGACCTGGAATACGCCCTTGGGAAGGCCAGCTTCGACGAACAGTTCTGCCAGCATCAGCGGCACGGAAGGATCGCGCTCGGACGGTTTCAGTACCACCGCGTTGCCGCAGGCCAAAGCCGGGCCGACATGCCACAGAGGCATCATGGCCGGGAAGTTGAACGGCATGATCGAGGCGACAACACCCAAAGGCTGGCGCATCGAATACATGTCAATGCCGGGACCTGCGCTGTCGGTAAACTCACCCTTCAGCATCTGCGGTGCGCCGATGCAGTATTCGATAACTTCCAGACCGCGCTGAAGGTCACCCTTGGCATCGGGGATGGTTTTGCCGTGCTCGCGGCTCAGCGCTTCGGCCAGTTTGTCCATGTCGCGGTTCATCAAGCCAACCATTGCCATCATCACGCGGGCACGTTTCTGGGGGTTCGTTGCTCCCCATTTAGGCTGAGCAGCAGCGGCATCGGCAATCGCAGCTTCGGTTTCGGCAACACTGGCCATCGGGCAATGGGCCTGAACCTCGCCGGTGGCGGGGTTGAACACGTCGGCGAAACGGCCAGATGTACCTTCTACATTCTCGCCGTTGATATAGTGGGTCAGGTTCTGCATGACAAATTCCTTCCGGGTAGACCTGCCGGCAAAATAGACTTGCAAAAATTTGGTGAACAGAGGCAATGTTTCAAAATTGCTTTGCAAAAATGCAAAAGGGAAAATATGAATCCGAACTGGGATGATATGCGGGTTTTCCTGGCCGTCGCGCGCGAGGAAAGCCTGTCATCGGCGGGCCGTATCCTCAAGATTGATCCTGCAACTGTAGGGCGGCGCATTGCGCGGCTTGAGACAACATTGGATGCGCTGTTGTTTACGAAGTCGCAACAGGGATACATCCTGACCGCCGCAGGTGAACGCCTGTTGGACCACGGTTTGCAGGCCGAAGAGGCGATGCGCGCGGCGGCTGGTGTGGTCACTGGGTCAACCAAATCCCTCAGTGGGCAGATACGGATTGGTGCGCCCGATGGCAGCGCCAATTACCTGTTGCCTCAGGTTTGTGCGAAAATCAGTGATGCCAACCCTGATCTGGACATCCAAATCCTGGCGCTGCCAAGGATCATAAACCTATCCCGACGCGAGGCCGACATGGCCGTAACTGTCAGCGCGCCCACAGCAGGAAGGTTGCTGGTCAAGAAGATCAGCGATTATAAGCTGCATATGGTGGCCACGCAGGATTATCTGGATCGCCATGCGCCTATTGGTTCAGTCAACGATCTTAAGGGGCACCGCCTGATTGGTTACATCCCGGATATGATCTTTGACCGAGAGCTGGACTATCTCAACGATATCGGCGTTGACCGTGTCGCACTTGCATCGAATTCGGTCTCGGTTCAATTGCGACAGGTTTCGTTGGGTACCGGTGTTTGTGTTGCCCATGACTTTACTTTGCCGTTCCATCCAAACCTGCGGAAAATCTTGACGGATCAAGTGGGTTTGACGCGAAGCTTCTATCTTGTCCGGCATCAGGGCGATCAGCGCAACGAACGGTTAAACCGCTTTGCGGAGGCTTTAACGCAAGGCATCCGTGACGAAGTTGCGCGGCTTGAAGCCGATGCCAACGCTTGACAGGTCGACACAATCGCGCAACGCTTTGGATAAATTCATTATTCCGGAGGTGCTTTCATGCTCGTTCAGGGCATTCTAAAATCCAAGGCGACAGACAGCGTCGTGACGGTCGAGCCTTCGATGACTGTGTCGGAGGCTGCGAAAATCCTTGCGGAAAAGCGCATTGGTACCGTCATCGTTTCCGAAGATGGTGGTCAGACGGCAGCCGGCATTCTGTCTGAACGCGATATCGTTCGTGAATTGGCTGCCAGTGGCAGCGGATGTTTGACGCAGCCGGTCAGCTCTTACATGACAAAGGATCTGATCACCACCACACGACAGGCCACGGTACAAGATATCATGGCCCGCATGACCGAAGGCCGCTTTCGCCACATGCCCGTGGTCGAAGAAGGTAAGCTGATAGGCATTGTGACCCTGGGCGATGTGGTCAAGGCGCAATTGGCCGAGCTGGCGATGGAAAAGGATGCCCTTCAAGGTATGATTATGGGTCACTGACGGGGCTGGTTGCGATAGCAACCTCTTGCGCCGACAGCAAAGTTATGTTTGCTGACGCAGAATTTCCAGAACGCAGGAGAGCGTGATGCGGGTTGGTCTATACCCCGGAACCTTTGACCCGATAACTCTGGGCCATATTGACATTATCCGGCGCGCCTCGGCTTTGGTCGACAAGCTGGTGATCGGAGTAGCGATCAACCGCGATAAGGGACCGTTGTTTTCTCTGGAAGAGCGCGTGGCCATGATCGAGGCGGAATGTGCGCTGTTGTCTGAACAAACCGGAACCGAAATTGTCGCTCATCCGTTCGAAAACCTTCTGATCGATTGCGCCCGCGATGTGGGTGCACAAATCATTGTTCGCGGGCTGCGGGCCGTGGCGGATTTCGAGTATGAATTCCAGATGGTCGGAATGAACCGTGCTTTGGACGATTCAATCGAAACCGTCTTTCTAATGGCCGAAGCACGGCATCAGGCTATCGCATCGAAACTGGTTAAGGAAATCGCGCGCCTGAACGGGGACGTGTCGAAATTCGTGACGCCCCGCGTTCATACTGCATTGCGCGAAAGGTTAGGCTAACGCGCCCATCGCGGCGGCTGTGTCCAGCATCCGGTTCGAAAAGCCCCACTCATTGTCATACCAGGCCAGAACGCGCACCAATGTGCCGTCGGTGACTTTGGTCTCGGCCAATGACACGGTCGAGCTATGAGAATCGTGGTTGAAATCCATCGACACCAATGGGCGGCTTTCGGCGGCCAGAACGCCCGGTATTTTGGCGGCGGCTTCGACGAACAGCGCGTTGACCTCTTCTTCGCTGGTGGGGCGCGATACTTCGGCCACCAGATCGACAACAGACACGTTGGGCGTCGGAACACGGATGGCCTGACCGGTCAGCTTGCCTGCCAATTGCGGCAGGACAAGACCGACAGCCGCTGCGGCACCCGTGGTGGTCGGGATCATCGACAAAGCCGCAGCGCGCGACAGATAGGGGTCTTTACCCGCGGCATCGTGAACTGGCTGGCTGGCGGTATACGCATGGACCGTGGTCATGTTGCCATGGACGATGCCAAGCCCGGCATCCAGCGCGGCGGCAACTGGCGACAAGCAGTTGGTGGTACATGAAGCATTCGAAACAACGGTATCCCCTGCTGTCAGCTCATGCTCATTCACACCATAGACGATTGTTTTGACGGCACCTTCGCCCCGCGCAGGTGCAGAGATCAGGACTTTCTTGGCACCGTTTTTCAGGTGACGTTCAGCCGCTTCGCGGGTGCGGAAAACGCCTGTGCATTCCAGAACTACGTCGATATCGGACCAATCCAGCGCTTCGGGGTCGCGCTCGCTGGACAGACGAATGGGGCCTGCGCCAACGTCCAGGCCTTCGTCGGTCAATGTCACCTTGTTGGAATAACGGCCATGTACGCTGTCGAACTCGAACAGATGCGCGTTCATCTCGGGTTTGGCCAAATCGTTGATGGTAACAATTTCTACATCTGTGCGTCCCGATTCCATCACTGCACGCAGAACTCCGCGTCCGATCCGACCAAATCCGTTGATTGCCAGCTTGAGTGTCATGTTCCGCTCCGTCCGAATTTCGACTTTAGTAAAGTTAGCGCTAACAAAGCCAGATGAGCGGAAAAGTCAAGCAAAACCTCTGTCAGCGCCAGAAAGCCAGCCAATCCAGAAAGGCGTAAAGCTTTTTCCCGAGGAAAACTAAATGTTCGGGTCCAAAGATGGCGTAGTCCAGAATCAACCCTCCAAGGATCAAGAGGCCAAGCCAGATAGCGATTTGGTTGGTCATAGCGGCCCCGAACGAAAATGCCCGCCCAGATAACCTGAGCGGGCAAAAATGTTCAAGATTTCAAACCGGTCTTAGTTAAGCCGACCCATGGCAACGGCGACATCGGCCATGCGAACCGAGAAGCCCCATTCGTTGTCGTACCAGGCCAGAACCCGGACAAGGCGACCGTCTACAACGCGGGTTTGTTCCGGCGCAAAGATCGAGCTTTCTTCGGTGTGGTTGAAATCGGTCGAAACCAGCGGCGCGGGTTCATAACCCAGAACGCGCTGCATCGGGCCAAGCGCGGCTTCGCGAACGATTTCATTGACCTCTTCGACAGTCACTTCGCGCGATGAGCGGAAAGTCAGGTCCACCGCCGACACGTTCGGGGTAGGTACGCGGATGGCGGAACCGTCCAGACGGCCTTTCAGGTTCGGCAGAACCTCACCCAGTGCTTTCGCAGCTCCGGTCGATGTCGGGATCATCGACATGGCAGCGGCACGGGCGCGATACAGATCGCTGTGACGGCGATCCAGGGTCGGCTGGTCGCCAGTATAGGCGTGGATCGTGGTCATGATGCCGTTTTCGATGCCGACACCTTCGTCCAGAACCTTGGCAAGCGGAGCAAGGCAGTTCGTGGTGCAAGACCCATTCGAGACCATGTTGTCGTTGGCGGTCAGCGTGTTGTGGTTCACACCAAACACGATAGTTTTGTCGACGTTCTTGCCCGGTGCGGACAACAGAACCTTGCCGGCGCCACGCTCGAGGTGCGTTTTCGCCTTGGTGCCGTCATTGAATTTGCCGGTGCATTCCAGAACGACGTCGCAGCCTTCCCAATCCAGCTCGTTCATGTCGTAGGTCGAGAACATCTCCATCGGGCCGCGGCCCAGATCCATGGTGTTGCCATTGATGGCGATGTCGCGCGGAAACCGTCCATGAACGCTGTCGTATTTCAGCAGATGAGCCGAAGTTTCCAGCGGCCCGGTCGCGTTGACCTTGATGACTTCGATATCGTTCCGGCCTGACGCAGCGATATGCGACAGGGTGCAGCGGCCGATGCGGCCAAAACCATTGATGCCGACCTTTATGGTCATGTGACGTCTCCAAATGCGCTTGCCTTGCAGGCCATATAGCCGCGATTGGTGAATCTCAAAAGAGCAAAAGCGGCATATTTTTAATGTGTTAGCGCAAACTTCGTACGATTGCGCTAACGCTTGCACTGGCTGTAAGATTGGGTAGGTTCCTGAGGCGGCAGGTGACAGGAAAGGTAGCGCGATGAGCGGTCTTTTGGCTCTTTTGGATGACGTGGCGGGGATCGCCAAGGTTGCAGCGGCGTCGGTGGACGACGTGGTGGCGGCGGCGGGAAAGGCCGGGGCCAAGACGGCAGGGGTGATTATTGACGATGCAGCCGTCACTCCGAAATACGTTCAGGGTTTTGCGCCTGCGCGCGAGTTGCCAATCATCTGGCGGATTGCGCGTGGATCGGTATTCAACAAGATCGTGCTGTTGCTGCCTGTGGCCCTTTTGCTGGCCAATTTTGCGCCCTGGCTTATTACGCCGCTGCTTATGATCGGTGGGTCTTACTTATGCTTCGAGGGGGCTGAAAAGATATTTCATGTTCTGTTTCCACATGGCAGCCATGCCATTGATGAAGACATGAACGTGCGCGACCCTGGTCATCTAGAGGAGCAGAAAGTCAAAGGTGCGATCAAAACGGATTTCATCCTGTCCGCCGAAATCATGACCATCGCACTGGCCGCGATCGAGGCGCCGAATCTGTGGATGCAGGCGGCGACTCTGGCGGTTGTGGGCATCGGGGTGACGGTGGCCGTCTATGGCTCGGTCGCGTTGATCGTGAAGATGGATGATGTCGGATTGTTTCTGGCAAACAATGCCCCGACACCTGTCGGGCGCGGGCTGGGGCGTGGATTGGTCAAGGCAATGCCCGGTGTGATGAAGACCCTGTCTATTGTTGGAACCGCGGCGATGCTGTGGGTCGGCGGATCGATCATCATTCATGGGATGGAAGTTCTGGGCTTCGGCTGGCTGGGCCATCACATCCACGACTGGGCATATGCGATTGGGCATTCCGTGTCAGACGGCTGGGTAGGGGCTGTCGAATGGATTTCCAAAGCAGCAATGGATGGTGTGTTTGGTCTGGCGTGGGGCTTTGTTCTGATCCCTGTAGCCACCAAGGTGATCGGGCCATTGCTATCAAAGAAGGCCGCAACACATTGAAATAAAATAAAAAGGGCGGTTGATGCCGCCCTTTGCCTTATGCTTCGTGTGCTGGATTACAGTCCCAGCAATTTCTTGACCTTAGCAACGGTCGCCTCGGCAGTGATGCCAAAATGCTTGTACAGCTCATTCGCTGGAGCGGACGCGCCGAAGCTGGACATACCGATGAAGCCGGCCTTGGCTTCGCGGCCACGCTCACCCAATAGCCAGCGATCCCAGCCACCGGCGCGAACGGCGGCTTCGATACCGACGCGGACCGGACCACCGGGTAGAACGCGCTTGCGATAGGCTTCGTCCTGCTGTGCGAACAACTCCATACAGGGCATGGACACGACGCGAGTACCAATGCCTTCAGCCTCAAGCATCGCTTTGGCTTCCATAGCCAAAGAAACCTCGGAACCCGTTGCGATCAGGATGGCCTGACGTTTGCCTTCGGCATCAGCCAGCACATATGCACCTTGCGCGGTCAGGTTCTTGGCTTTGTGTTCCGTGCGTACGGTCGGAACGCCCTGACGGGTCAGCGACAGAACGGAGGGGCTGTCCTTGAACGTCAGTGCTAGTTCCCACGCTTCGGCGGTTTCCACAGAATCTGCGGGGCGGAACACATAGGTGTTCGGGGTCGCGCGCGAGATTGCCAGATGCTCGACCGGCTGGTGGGTCGGGCCGTCTTCGCCCAGACCGATTGAGTCGTGGGTCATTACAAAGACGCTGGGAACTTTCATAAGCGCCGCCAGGCGCATGGACGGGCGGGCATAGTCGGTGAATGCCATGAACGTGCCGCCATAAGGGCGAATGCCGCCGTGCAGGGCCATACCGTTCATTGCTGCAGCCATACCGTGTTCGCGGATTCCGTAATGGATGTAACGACCTTTACGATTTTCCGGCAGGAAGACACCCATATCAGCTGATTTGGTGTTGTTCGACCCGGTCAGGTCAGCCGAACCGCCCACGGTTTCGGTCATGATCGGGTTCACGACATTCAGAACCTTTTCGGACGACGCCCGAGTTGCCAGTTTCGGCTGATCTTCCGAGATCTGCTTTTTGAACGCGCGGATCGCACCGGCCAGTTTTTTGGGCGCTTCAAACGCATAGGCGCGGTTGAATTCGGCTTGCTTGCGTTCGGACAACTGCGCGAAACGTTCTTCCCAAGCCGTACGCTCGGCGACGCCGCGGGAACCGATGGCCTCCCATGCGGATTTCACTTCGGCGGGTACATGGAACGCGTCATGCGGCCAGCCATAGCCTTCTTTCGCAGCCTTCAGTTGGTCCTGATCGGTCAGCGCACCGTGACCTTTCGAGGTATCCTGAGCTGCGTGACCCAAAGCGATGTGGCTTTCGCAGGCAATCATGGTCGGTTTATTCGACTTCTTCGCCTGTACGATGGCTGTGTCGATGGCTTGCGGATCATGCCCGTCAATCTCGATCACGTGCCAGCCCGAGGCTGCGAAACGGCGCACCTGATCGGTGCGATCAGCCATATCGACGGTGCCGTCGATTGTGATGTTGTTGTTGTCCCAGAAGACGATCAGCTTGCTCAGCTCATGACGACCGGCCAAGGTGATTGCCTCTTGGCTGACGCCTTCCATCAGGCAGCCGTCGCCGGCGATCACATAGGTATAGTGATCCACAACCTTCTTGCCGTAATGCGCGCGCTGGATTTCTTCGGCCATGGCAAAGCCCACAGCGTTCGAGATGCCTTGGCCCAGCGGGCCGGTCGTGGTTTCGATGCCATCAACCAGGAAGTTCTCCGGGTGACCGGCTGTCTTTGCACCCAACTGGCGGAAGTTCTTGATTTCCTCAAGGGTCACGTCGCCGTGGCCGGTCAAATACAGCAGCGAATAGATCAGCATCGAACCGTGTCCCGCCGACAGGATAAACCGGTCGCGGTCAGGCCAATTCGGGGCCGAGGCGTCGAATTTCAGGTGCTTTTCGAACAGCACGGTCGCAACGTCGGCCATGCCCATCGGCATACCGGAATGGCCGGAATTGGCGGCGGCGACGGCGTCAAGGGTCAGGGTGCGGATGGCCGCAGCTTTGTCCCAGTGTTCGGGGTTTGCATTGCGCAGCGCAGTCAGGTCCACGGGCGTTGTTCCTTTGGATTACAGGCAGATGTGGCGCTCAATACCATCCAGCCTCCAAAGTGCAAGTAGAACCGGGATTTCTGATGAGGTAGTGGTTCAAGAAAGCTGCCCAAGTTGTTGAAAGCAAACAGTGGGTATTTTCCGCCTCGTTAGGTTAGACTAGGGCAAGACGTGGATGATATTGATTCGGACTATCCGCGATACAAGGAACCTTGGTTAAGAGGTGGCAGGGGCATGAGCCAGATCGAAGAATTACATCGCCGTATTGTTGCTGCAATGGATCGGATAGGGACCGGCGTCGATACGCTGCGGGATACGTCTCCGGTCAGCGGTGGTGCAGATGACGCTCTGCGGACGGCATTGGATGATGAACGTGTCGCCAATGCGCAGTTGGAAGAACGTCTGAAATCGCTGAAAGAGCGCCACGAACTAGAAGTCGACGCCATGCGTTCGGACATGGAACGGCTGCGGACCACGCCCGTTGAAAGCCCGGAAAACGGGGCATTGCGCGAGCAATTGGCAGAGGCGCAGGCAAAACTGGCCTCGGTTGAGGCCGCCCGCGCCGAGTTGGCCGCGGCTAAGGCCGCGCTGGAAAATCAGGATGAGGTTGAGGCGCTAAAGGCCGAAAATGCACAGCTCAAGGCCGCCGCGGCTGCGACACGGGGTGTCGAAGCCGAAAACGCGCGCCTGCGGTCTGAACTGGCGGACAGCGAACGCGTCGCCGAGTTGAGCGCCGAGCTGGATATGTTGCGCGCTGAGCGATCCAGTCACGGGGCGGCGATGTCCCGTCTGGATGACGATCTGCAACGCATGCGCAAGGCGAATGAACAGTTGCGGCAATCGGTGGATGAACTGCGCGCCGCCGCCGAAGACGGCGTACCGGATGCTGATCTGCTTAACCGCGCAACAGTGGCCGAACTTGAGGCGACGCGAGCCGCACAAGCAACCGACGCTGCCGAAGCGCACGCCGTTCTGGCGCGGTTAGAGCCGTTGCTGTCGAAGGCGAAACTGGCAGAAGGAGAGGTTGAATAATGCCCGAATTGACTATTCAAATCGGTGGCCGCGGCTTTGATGTCTCGTGCCAGGAGGGGGAAGAGGCGTTCCTGCATTCGGCTGCCAAACTGCTGGATGACGAGGCGCAAGTTTTGTCCGATCAGATCGGGCGCATGCCAGAATCACGGATGCTGCTGATGGCCGGGCTGATGCTGGCCGACAAGGCCGCCGGAACCGATGACAAGATCAAGGTGCTCGAGGCAAAGCTGGCCGAGGTTGAGACCGAGCTTCGAACCCTCAGAAACATGCCACAGCCCGAGCCTGAGCGTATCGAGGTGGCCGTGGTACCTCCGTCAGTGACGGACACGCTGGCGGAAATAGCCGCGCGGGCCGAAGCCTTGGCATCCGTGATCGAGGAGAAGTCAGCGGGATGAACTCTGTAAAGACGGTCGCCTTCGCCGTGGCATTTGCTTTGCCCGGTGGCTTGGCTTGGGCTGAGATCGACATTCTGCCAGTGACATTCACATGCCAGAACGGCGTGCCATTGGAAGTGGCCTATTTCAACGCGCCGGACGGGTCGAGTGCAGCAGCAATGATGGTAGACAACCAATTGGTCACTCTGCGTCAGGTCCAAAGCGGTTCCGGCATACGCTATGAATCCAGCGGAGGGACAGGGACGTACATCCTGCGCTCAAAAGGATGGGACGCAACGGTGAGCTTTCTGGCGACAGGATCGGATGCCGCCAGTGAGCAGGTCATTCTGGATAATTGCGTCAGCCGCTGATCAAGCGTTTGCTTCGCGGATCTTGTCGGCTGCTTCTTTGTTGTAGCCGACACCGTTGTCGTCAAACAGCGTGTCCAACTCGCCAGAAAGGGTCATCTCGGTGATGATATCGCAGCCACCAACGAACTCGCCTTTGACGTACAGCTGAGGCACGGTCGGCCAGTCGGAATAATCCTTGATGCCCTGACGCACGTCTTCATCGGCCAGAACGTTCACGTCAGTGAAATCCACACCCATGTAGTTCAGTACACCGGCCACACGGGACGAAAACCCGCACTGCGGCATCTCTTTGGTGCCTTTCATATACAGCACCACGTCGTTGGCTTTGACGGTTTCGTCGATCTGGGTCTTAACGTCGGTCATCTTGCTTGTCCTCTTCACCCGAAGTCCGGGCAGTCGTTTCATTTTGCGCGGGGTCCGGCCCCCATCCTTCTTCCTCTAGCCGCCGATGTTCGGCCTGTGCCAGAGACAGCGGGTCCAGCCCGTATCTTTCTATGCCGCCAACCTTGCTGATTTTGTCCGGGTCCGGACGCATATCAGCGAGCTTACGTTTCCGATTGCGCTTCACATAGGCTTCGATCAGCGCGGCGGCAACTATCAATGCTGCGAGTACACCTATCCAGAATAGCCAACCGTTCATTTTTTCGGGGACATTGCTTTAGTATATTGCTGAGGATCTCGAGGTATCGGCATTGCACTAACGCCACCGCCTTTACCCGTGTCTGTTGTAGACGCAACTAAGCTTGCGTTCTGGCTGGGTGTTGCGCCGCGTTTCTGTTTGTATCGGGATTTGCCGAAAGTTGATTTCAGAATCAACACGAAACCGGCACATGCCAGTAAACCGCAAATCGTGTAAATCCAGAACGTGATCGTCATTCAGGCACTTTCGTCGTCAGCGCCAACGCGTGTAATTCTCCGTCCGGGCCGTCCATTTTGCCTTTCAACGCAGCATAGACCGCGCGTTGTTGCTGCACCCGGTTTTTCCCGCGAAAGCTTTCGTCCACGACCATGGCGGACATATGCACGCCGTCATGCCCGCCGACCTGAATTTCCGCATCCGGAAAGGCTTCGCGCAGCAAGTGTTCGATTTCGTGGGTGCTCATCGGCATGTAGGTAACTCCTGAAGGTCTTTCCCAAGATGTAGAGCGCCGGGGCGGGGCGTGCAAGGGTGTGATGGTTGGCTTGAAACGACAAAACCTGCGCCGGTGTGGGCACAGGTTTTGCGAATAAGTTCCAAGCTATGATTAGGCCACAGCGGCGGCAAAGCTGTCGCGGAATGTGTCGGTCAACTCGGCCAGAGGGGCCTCGGAATTGCCGACCTTGACGGCGTCACCAGTAAAGCGACCGACCGAGACCAGTGGAACACCGGCCTGACCTGCTGCGATCATCAACGCCTCGGCCTGGTCAAAGTTGCAGGCAACCAGATATCGGGCCTGATCTTCGCCAAACAAAAACTCGGTCGAGGCTTCGTCGAGGTGAACGCCAACGCCTGCGGCTTCGGCCAGTTCGAAAGCCGCCAAGGCCAGACCACCATCACCCAGATCGGTGCAGGCTTTGATCATCTCGCGATTGGCGCGGATAAACTCACCATTGCGCTTTTCGGCGTCGAGATCGACATGCGGCGCGTCGCCGTCTTCGCGGTTGAACACTTCGGCCAGAAGGGCCGACTGACCCAGATGCCCATTTGTTTCGCCGATGACCAGCGCGACGTGGCCTTCGCGGACCTCGTTACCGATGATTTCGTCGGTGTGGTCCAACAGGCCAACCGCGCCAATGGTCGGGGTAGGCAGGATCGCTTGACCGTCGGTCTCATTATACAGCGACACGTTGCCCGACACGATGGGCATGTCCAGCGCGGCGACCGCAGCGCCGATACCCTGAATTGCGCCAACAAACTGGCCCATGATCTCGGGCTTTTCGGGGTTTCCGAAATTCAGGTTGTCGGTGGTGGCCAGTGGTTTTGCCCCAACGGCAGTCAGGTTGCGGTACGCTTCGGCGACGGCCTGCTTGCCACCCTCAACCGGGTTGGCGCGCACATAGCGGGGGGTGACATCGCTGGTGAAGGCCAATGCCTTGTCTGTGCCATGCACGCGAACCATGCCCGCACCCAGACCCGGCGTGCGCGCGGTGTCGGCCATGACCATGGTGTCGTATTGTTCGTACACCCATTGCTTGCCCGCATAGTTCGGCGAAGCGAGGAGGGCGCGCAGGCCGTCGATCGGGTCGATCTGCGGGACCTCGGCCAGTTCTTCGGCTTCGGGCGTAAGCTCCCACGGGCGGTCGTATTCCGGTGCGGTGGAAGACAGCTTCGACAGCACAAGATCGGCTTTAACCTCGCCGTTATGGACAATCAGGAAGCGATCTTCGGCGATGGTCTCGCCGACAATGGCAAAATCCAGATCCCATTTCTCGAACACGGCGCGGGCTTCGGCCTCAAGCTCAGGCTTCAGGACCATCAGCATGCGTTCCTGAGACTCAGACAGCATCATCTCGTACGCTGTCATATCCTCTTCGCGCTGAGGGACGTTCTCCAGATCGAGGCGCACGCCCAGACCACCTTTGTCGCCCATTTCAACGGCGGAACAGGTCAGACCAGCCGCACCCATGTCCTGAATCGAAATCACGGCACCGGTTCGCATCAATTCCAGCGTCGCCTCCATCAGGCGCTTTTCGGTGAAGGGGTCACCGACCTGAACGGTGGGACGTTTTTCCTCGATCGTGTCGTCGAACTCGGCCGAGGCCATGGTTGCACCACCAACCCCGTCGCGACCGGTTTTGGCACCCAGATAGACGACGGGCATGCCAACACCCGAGGCTGCCGAATAGAAAATCTTGTCACTGTCGGCCAGACCTGCGGCAAAGGCGTTCACAAGGCAGTTGCCGTTATAGGCGGGATGGAATCGAACTTCGCCGCCGACGCAGGGTACTCCGAAGCAGTTGCCATAGCCGCCGATGCCTTCGACAACGCCATTGACCAGCTGGCGGGTCTTGTGGTGGCCGGGCTCGCCAAAGGACAGTGCGTTCATTGACGCAATGGGACGCGCACCCATTGTAAAGACATCGCGCAAGATACCACCAACCCCGGTCGCCGCGCCCTGATAGGGTTCGATGTAAGATGGGTGGTTGTGGCTTTCCATCTTGAAAACAACCGCTTGCCCATCGCCAATATCAACGACACCGGCGTTCTCACCCGGACCGCAGATCACCTGCGGACCCGAAGTGGGCAGGGTGCGCAGCCACTTCTTCGAGGACTTGTACGAGCAATGCTCATTCCACATGGCGGAAAAGATGCCCAGCTCGGTGAAGGTCGGCTCGCGGCCGATGATCTCAAGGATCATGTCGTATTCGTCGGGCTTCAATCCGTGGGCGGCAATCAGATCCGGTGTGATGGCGGGCTCTTGCATCGTCTGTCCTGTTCTCAAGGTGGCCGAGATTGCGCGCCTTTTAGGGCAAGGGCGCGTCGGTGGAAAGGGTTAAGACCGGGGTCAGAGGGTTTCCTGTGCCAATCCGATGAAAAAAGGCCGCCTCGAGGGCGGCCTTTGTATTGTTCATAGTGTCAGGTTGCTATTTTGGCGCGCCGTGTTCTGAACTCGGTTTCTGAGCCTGCTGTTCCGCTTGCTGGTTGGCGGCCTCACCTGCGGCTGCGCCTATGGCGGCCTTTTGTTCTTCACTCAGATTGTCCGCGTCATCCAGACCGGGGATCGCAACGCGCACCTCGCGGCGGGCAAAGTCGATGCCGTTTTCCTTGAACGCGGCCTTCACACGGTTGAAGATTTCCTTGCGCAGGGTGAACTGCTTACCCGGCTTGGCCATGAACTTACCGCGGATGATCATGCCGACATCATCAAAGTCGAACACGCCTTGCGACTTAAAGGGCTGCAGGAAGCCGTCCTTGTGGGTTTCGTCCTCCATCATCTCGGCACCGATCTTCTTAAAGATCTTCTTGACCTTGTTGGGGTCGGTGTCGAAGGGCACGGTGAATTTCAGCTTCATGATGACCCAGTCGCGGCTGTAGTTGGTCAGCTTTTGAATCTCACCGTAGGGAATAGTGTGAACCGGCCCGCGGTGGTGGCGCAGTTGCATTGAACGGATCGAGATTTTTTCGACCGTCCCGGTGGTGCCACCGACATCTACGTATTCTCCAACGCGGAAGGCGTCATCGACCAGGAAGAAGATACCGCCCACGATATCGGCCACCAGCTTTTGTGCGCCAAATCCAATGGCCAGACCCAGAACACCAGCACCGGCCAGCAGGGGGGTGATGTTGATCCCCAACGCCCCAAGCGCCAGCAGCACAAAGATGACCGCGATAGCGACCTGAGCGGTCACACGCAGCAGGGGCAGAACGGTGGCCAATCGTGACCCACCCGAGCCACCTCCTTCGCCAGCCTCTTCATCCGGGCTTTGATCGGCTGCTTGTTCTTTGGCCAGACGGCGATTGACCCAAAGCGACACAAGCTCGTTGAGGATGTAGCCAACGGCAATAATAATAAAGAACTGGATAACCTTGCTGCCGGATTCATCGCCGCCGCCTGCGATTTCCCGAAGATCAAGGTCCCAGGCGTTGGCGATCATCAAGATGACCAGAATGCCAGCCAAGACCCGTCCGATGCGGATATAGCTGCGCTTGGTCGATTTATACGCCTTTTCGGCCACGGGGCCTTCGCCCTGCATCGGCGGCTGCAGATGGCGCACCAAACCACGTATCAGCGTGTCCAGAGCGGGTGCAATCAGCAGCCAGAACATGGTGGTGAAATGTGCACCCTGCAGCAACAAGGCGCGCAACATCGGGTCGCGCTGAGCAGCCAGGAACTCGACAAGTAGCCAGATCACCGCAGATACGCCGATGGCGAAATATGGGTAATAATGAGCGACTTCCTCGTCGAACTTGGTGTGGTCCGGGTCTGTCCCCAGCATCATCTGGGACAGGCCTTCACGGGCTTTCCAGGCAATCACTCCGATATAGATGTGGATTGCACCGTTCAGCCAGAACCCGATCCGGGTTTCACGCCCGGTGATGCCGTTCAATTCGTTGAAATGGATAATGAACAACGTCAACCCGATCAGGATCAACAGCCCGATCAGATTACGGTGCAGGTATTTTGCCCAGTGGTCGTCAATGTTGACCAGCCGATATTGGGGTTGGTTCGGGGCCAGTATGAACCGCGAGGCAGCCGCGCCAAGGCGTGGAACCCAGATCAGGTAAAGGACGAAAGGTGCGGCGTAGGTCAGTTGTTCAGGCGTCAACAATCCGCGTCCCAAGGCGCGGATCACGACATAAAAAACAACTAGCCCAGCAATCTCGCGGCAAAAGCGGCGAAACAGGAAGCTTACCGCACCCCAAAGGTCACTTTCCTCGGTCGCACTTGCTTGACTGTGCCATCTGTTGGTGAGCAGGTAGAAAAGCTTTTCCGCAATGTAGCCTGCAATCAAAACGCTCAGAATCAAACCCATCAGCGTAAGAGCGCCGCTTGATCCGAATGTGCTTATAAAGTTCTCGGCCGCATGGGCCTGAGCGCTGAATATATTCGGCACCGTGACCACGACCTGCGTCCAGGACGTCACCATTGCCGCCCAAATTGCGCCGATTTCCTTGATGGGATCTTCGCGATCCTCTGCTTCGGCAGCCTTTTGTTCAGCGACCGCGTCCAAACGCTCAAGCAAAATAGCGCGGACCTGATCGTCAGACATACGCGCGACCAGATCGTCCACCTGTTCAGGCGTCAGATCATCGGGAATGCTGATAGTGGTTGAGGAACCGGTCGATCCGCTATCCTGCGCAAGAACCGGCCCTGAAAGGCAAATGACGGAAAGTATCGCCAACAAAAGGCGAAGGGGCTGAAACATCGAATCTGTCCTCGAACACAAGTCTTCGTGAATTTTTCGTGATCATAGGTCTAAGTGCCCGAGTTTCCCAGATGTTTTGCCAGCCGAACACAGCGCGCGTTGCCGAATGGCCAAAAAAAAGGCCGAGCACTAAGCTCGGCCGTAGTCCAACAGGGAGGTATGAAGATGATGAGCGTTTCAGCATCACCGCCTTCGAGAGTTCATTTAGGGATCACTTTGTGAACGATCAAGAGATTTCAGAATGATTGCTGATCAACCCCGCTATGCCAGTGGTGCATAGCTAGAGTTTTCCCATCTGCTTCAATTGTTTGCGCTGCGTTATGATCTCATCCTGAACAAAGTCACGGAAGGCCGCGACGCGCTTGGAATGGCGCAGTTCCTCGGGATAGGCGAGGTATACGGGAACATCCGCACTTTCGATATCCGACAGGATCGGCGCGACATTGGGAAGCCCTTGGGTAACGTAGTCCGGCAGGACGCCAATACCCAAGTTATGCAGCACACCCTGAAGCACACCAAAATAATTGTTCACGGTCAGCAGGGATCCTGGATTGTACGTCATCAGATGGCGCACCATCGCAGCTCCCGCACCAACTTGCGGTGCTGAAGGTGTCTGACAGATCAGCCGGTGATTTTTGATTTCGTCCAAAGATTTCAGCATACCGCCATGGGTATCGATGTATTCCTGCGTCGCATACAGCTGCATCTGCACGGTCATCAGGCGTTTGCGGACCAGATCGGCCTGGCTGGGCTCTTTCATGCGGATGGCGACATCAGCCTCGCGCATGGGCAGGTCTAGCACGCGCTCTTCCAGCATCAGGTCGATATTGAGATCGGGGAACTGGTCGTACAGTTTCGGCAGGCGCGGTGCCAGCCAAAGCGTGCCAAAGCCGTACGTAGTTGTGACGCGCAGAACGCCAAACACTTCTTCTTCGCTGTCGCGAATGCGCGCAGCAGCAGCGTCCAGACGTTTTGTCATGGCCGAGGTTGCGTCAAACAACAACTCGCCCTGTTCTGTCAGGATCAACCCGCGCGCGTGGCGGTGGAACAGCGTCGAATCAAGCGACTCTTCCAACGCTCTGATCTGTCGGCTGACGGCCGATTGCGACAAGTTTAGCTTGTCACCCGCATGAGTCAGGCTGCCTGCATCCGCAACTGCGTGAAATATTCTAAGCTTGTCCCAATCCATCGCCGCAACTTTCGTTATCTTTCGAACTGCCTATATGAAATAGGTAGCAACTTCTACATTCAAACGGTGAAATCCTTAGGTTTCAGGGGATAAACCCTATGCAGGTCAGAATTTATGACCTAAAATGTAGAAATATATAGCACACTGATCTGACGTGGGGAGGCGTTTGATGAGTCAGCCGCAAATATCGCTAAATGATCGTTACGATCTGGATAAGAATCCAATTCTTTTGAACGGCACGCAGGCGCTGGTTCGCCTGATGCTGATGCAAAAGTCCCGGGATACGCAGGCAGGACTGAATACAGCTGGATTGGTGACCGGGTACCGCGGCTCACCGCTGGGCGCGGTGGACCTACAGATGACGCGGGCACAGAAACAGCTGACTGAAAGCGACATCACATTCCAGTACGGTTTGAACGAGGACCTAGCCGCCACAGCGCTTTGGGGCAGCCAGCAGGCTGGACTGCGCGGGGATGGGCGGTTCGATGGTGTTTTCGGTCTCTGGTACGGCAAGGGGCCGGGTGTAGACCGGTCCGGTGACGTGATGCGCCACGCAAATATGGCGGGTACGGCCAAACATGGCGGCGTGCTGGTGGCGATGGGTGATGACCATACTGGCGAAAGCTCGACCGTTCTGCATCAGTCGGAATGGTCTTTGGTTGATATGTACATGCCAATTGTCAGCCCTGCGGGTGTGCAAGAGATTTTAGACTATGGCGTTTACGGTTTCGCGCTCAGCCGGTTTTCGGGGCTTTGGGTTGGCCTGAAGACGATGAAGGACACGATTGAGGTCACGTCGGTCGTTGATGGCAGTGCTGACCGGATGAAGCTTGTCGTGCCCGAGTTCGACATGCCCGAGGGCGGATTGAACATACGTTTGGGCGACACGCCGCACCTGCAAGAAGGGCGGATCATCGACCACAAACGTTTCGCGGCCGAGATGTTCTCGCACGCCAACAAGATGGACAAGCGTGTGTGGGGCAAACCCGGCGCCAAGATCGGGTTTGTCGCGGCCGGCAAGAACTGGCTGGATCTGTCCCATGCCATGTCATTGCTGAACATCGACGCGGATGAGGCTGAACGGTTGGGGATCACAACCTACAAAATCGGCCAGACTTTCCCATTGGATATGACTGGATTTCACGACTGGGCTGAGGGACTGGACCTGATTGTTATCGTTGAAGAAAAGCGAAAATTGATCGAGGTTCAGGTCAAAGAAGCCATCTTTGACGACCGTCGCGGACGCCGGGTTTATGGCTGGTACAAGGGTGGGGCCGGGACTCTGCATCGCGAGGAACTGTTTCCGACCCGTGGTGCGCTTGATCCGAATATGATCGCCGAGAAGCTGGGTGAGATTCTGATCGAAGAGGGCCACGACACAGAAGGCGTCCGCGCCGGTTTGGCCAAACTGTCCGAGGCCCGCCGAGCCGACAACGCCGAAGAAATCGCGACTCGTCTGCCGTATTTCTGTTCGGGCTGTCCGCATAACAGTTCTACCAGGTTGCCCGACGGCAGTCGCGCCTACGCGGGTATTGGCTGTCATTATATGGTGCAATGGATGGACCGCGAGACCACCGGGTTCACGCAGATGGGGGGTGAGGGCGCAAACTGGATCGGCGAAGCGCCATTTTCGACCACCAAGCACGTGTTCCAGAACCTTGGTGACGGGACGTATAACCATTCCGGTGTGCAGGCGATCCGGGCGGCGTTGGCTGCGGGCACCAACATCACTTTCAAAATCCTGTTCAACGATGCGGTTGCCATGACCGGCGGCCAGGAAAACGAGGGCGGACTGTCGGCGGAACGGATTGTTGCAGAGGTCAAGGCTATGGGCGTGCAGAACGTGGCCGTAGTCTATGATGAAAAGGAAGATGTGAATTTCAAGGCGATGCCTGCTGGTGTGGAAACCTTTGAGCGCGCGGATTTGATGCGGGTACAAGAACAGTTCCGCGAGACCGAGGGTGTTTCGGTCATCGTCTACATCCAAACCTGCGCAGCCGAAAAACGGCGTCGGCGCAAACGAGGTGAGTTTCCTGACCCCGATAAGCGCGTATTCATCAATACCGACATTTGCGAGGGATGCGGCGATTGCGGCGTGCAATCGAACTGCGTCTCGATTGTGCCGAAAGAGACGGAGTTCGGTCGTAAACGGGCTATTGATCAATCAAGCTGCAACAAGGATTTCTCTTGCCTCAAAGGGTTTTGCCCGTCGTTCGTAACCTTGGAAGGCGCAAAAATCCGCAAGGAAGCAACCACCGATATCGATCTACCGGATCTACCTGAACCAGTGCTGCCTGAAATCAAAGGGACACATAACGTGGTGATCACTGGTGTTGGCGGCACAGGTGTGGTGACACTGGGTGCGATCCTGGCACAGGCGGCACAGATCGACGGTAAAGGCGCCGGAATGATGGAGATGGCAGGCCTTGCTCAAAAAGGTGGTGCCGTTCATATCCATTGTCGCTTGGCAAACCGGCCCGAGGATATCAGCGCCATTCGTGTTGCCACAGGTGAGGCACATGCACTGATCGGGGGCGATCTGGTTGTCTCTGCCGGGGCCAAGACGCTGGGTCTGACGCGCGCGGGTCAAACCGGGGCCGTGATCAACAATCATGAGACGGTGACCGGAGATTTCACCCGCGATACCGATTTCCGTATTCCGGGTGACCGGCTCGAACTGGCCTTGCAGGCGCGGTTGAAGGATGACGTCTCACTGTTTGACGCAACCGATCTGGCGCGCGCGGTAATGGGCGACTCGATCTATTCCAACATGATGGTTTTTGGTGCGGCCTGGCAGAAGGGCTTGTTGCCTATCAGCCATGATGCCGTAATTCAGGCCATCGAACTGAATGGAACTGCCGTCGAGCGCAACAAGCGTGCTTTTGACATTGGGCGTTGGGCGGTTCTGCACTCGCAAGAGGTCGCAGGCATTTTAGAGCCTAACGTGTCAGATATGCCAAGATCTTTGGAGCAAAAGATCGACTATCGTGCGCAGCACCTGACAGCGTATCAAAGCGGTCGGTTGGCCAAACGGTATCGCAAAATGGTGGACATGTTTGATGATGAAGCAATCCGCGAAGCCGTGGCAAAAGGCTATCATAAGTTGTTGTCATACAAGGATGAATACGAGGTTGCCCGGTTGATGTTGGGCAGCCACGAAAAAGCTGTGGCCGAGTTTGACGGGGATTTCAGAATGACCTTTCATCTGGCCCCGCCCATCCTTGGCGGAACTGGTGCTGACGGACGTCCGCGCAAACGTTCCTTCGGTGAGTGGATTTTAAAGCCGATGAAACTGCTCACGCGGTTGAAGTCACTGCGGGGAACACCTCTGGATATTTTTGGTTACAGTGCAGAACGGCGGATGGAACGCGCGTTGATCAAGCAATATGAAAATGATCTCAATGAGATAAAACCTCTTGTTACACCTCAGACTCGCGATGCAGTGATTGCGCTGGCGCAATTGCCGCTGGACATTCGCGGGTTCGGTCCGGTCTTGCAGGCCAACGAGGCCAAGGCGGCCAAACGGCGCGAGGAATTACTGGCCACCATACGGAACGGAGGGCCAGAGCTGCGCGCTGCCGCCGAATAAACCGTAACGGGATTGTCACGAAACCTAGGCAAAATTGCCGCTTATACTTATCTTGCAGGCCGCAAACTCTCGGAGAGTCGTATGCCCTCGCGCCGCCATATCGCTCGTGACATATCCTATGCCTATTCCGCCGCAACCAAAGGGGGGCGGATGGTGATCAAGTTGATGGAGAACACCACTGGGCGTTTGCGCCTGATCAAGCGCGCAGACGGGTATGAGAAAGAGGTCGCCAAAGGGCGCGACTTTTGGTCGGTCATGGTGGGTCGCTATGGTCTGTCGCTGGATATTGTCGACGGTTCGTTGACGAATATTCCGACGACCGGGCCTCTGATTCTGATTGCCAATCATCCGTACGGTATTCTGGACGGGTTGATGATGGGCCACATCCTGTCTCAGACACGTGGCGATTTCCGAATTTTGGCCAATCACGTGTTTCGCAAAGCCGAGGATCTGAACAAGATCGTCCTGCCGATTTCGTTTGATGAAACCAAAGAGGCGATGAGACAGAACCTTGAGACGCGCAAAGCGGCGTTGAAATATTTGGACGAGGGCGGAGCCATCGGGATATTTCCGGGTGGTACGGTCAGCACCGGGCTCAAACCCTTTTCACACCCGATGGATCCGGGCTGGCGTGGGTTCACGGCAAGAATGGTGGCCAAATCGAACGCCACTGTAGTGCCGGTCTTCTTTGACGGTCACACGTCGCGCTTGTTTCAGATCGCCAGTCATTTGCACAATACTTTACGCATGGGACTGCTGATCAAAGAGTTCAAAAAACGCGTGGATACACCTGTCAAAGTGGTGATCGGAGAGCCCATCGGCCGCGACGTTCTGGACCCATTGGCCACGGATACGCGCAAGATGATGGATTTCTTGCGCAAAGCCACGTATGAGCTGTCCCCGACGCCGTTGAAATCTTATGATTACGGCTATGAATTCGAGGAACGGCATCGCGCCTAAAGAGGCTAATGGCAGTAGGCATTTTTGATTCTGGTTTGGGCGGTTTAACCGTTCTTGACGCCGCGCAGAAACGTCTGCCGGACGTGGATTTTCTGTACTTTGCGGACAGCGCGCATGCGCCCTATGGCGTGCGGGACGCCGAGAATATCTATGATCTGACACGGCACGCTGTTTACAACTTGTGGGACCGTGGCTGCGATCTGGTGATTCTGGCCTGTAACACCGCCAGCGCTGCCGCGCTGCGTCGGATGCAGGAAGAGGGTGTGCCTGCCGGCAAGCGTGTCCTGGGAGTCTTTGTGCCTTTGATCGAGGCATTGACTGAGCGGCAGTGGGGCGACAACAGCCCTCCGCGTGAGGTTGCCGTAAAGCACGTTGCCTTGTTTGCCACGCCCGCAACGGTGTCTAGCCGAGCCTTCCAGCGAGAGCTGGCGTTCCGAGCCATCGGCGTAGACGTCGAGGCGCAAGCGTGCGGCGGCGTGGTTGATGCCATTGAAGACGGCGACATGATCTTGGCCGAGGCACTGGTACGCAGCCATGTAGATGCGCTGAAACGGAAAATGCCAGAACCGCAAGCAGCCATTCTGGGTTGCACGCATTATCCGTTAATGGCGGAAACCTTTCAGGCCGCCTTGGGCCCGGATGTTCAGGTTTATAGTCAGGGCGCCTTGGTTGCTGAAAGCCTTGGGGATTACCTTCAACGTCACCCCAACATGCAGGGTGAAGGCAAGGGCGGCTTCTTGACGACTGGAAAGCCAGATTTTGTCAGCGACCGGGCGACGCAGTTCCTCCGACGACAAATTTCGTTCGAGGCCGCCTGACTTAGGTCAAGGACGCTGCCGCACACTCTCCTTTATTCGAAGACCGTCACATCGGCGGTCGTGATTTGTGACATACTGGAACAAGAGGTCTGACATGACCCATAAAATCGCAATTTTGGGCGCATCCGGCTATACCGGCGCCGAACTGGTGCGGCTGATCGCCGAGCACCCGAATATGGAAATCACTGCCCTGGCCGCCGAGCGGAAGGCCGGCATGTCAATGGCACAGGTCTTTCCGCATCTGCGCCACATGGATTTGCCAGACCTGTGCAAGATCTCTGAGATCGACTTTTCGCAGATCGACCTGTGTTTCTGCGCCTTGCCACACAAAACCAGCCAAGAGGTCATTCGTGACCTGCCGAAAAACCTCAAAATCGTTGATCTGTCCGCGGATTTCCGTCTGCGTGACCCGGATGAATACGAAAAATGGTACGGAAACCCGCACACCGCGCTGCAACAGCAGGACGAGGCCGTCTATGGCCTGACCGAGTTCTACCGGGATGACATCCGTAATGCGCGGTTGGTCGCGGGAACCGGGTGTAATGCAGCGACGGGTCAGTATGTGCTGCGTCCGTTGATTTCTGCAGGTGTTATCGATTTGGATGATATCGTGCTGGATCTGAAATGCGCCGTTTCCGGCGCAGGCCGGTCGCTGAAGGAAAATCTGCTGCATGCGGAACTCAGCGAAGGCTACAATGCGTATGCCGTTGGCGGTACGCACCGGCATCTGGGTGAGTTCGATCAGGAATTCTCGGCACTGGCGGGGCGTACGTTGCATGTGCAGTTCACGCCGCACCTGATCCCGGCTAACCGGGGAATTCTTGCGACGACTTACGTCAAAGGGGACTCGGCAAGTGTTTATGAGACACTTGCCAAAGCCTATGAAGATGAACCCTTTATTCAGATGTTGCCGTTCGGCGAAACACCTTCGACCCACCATGTGCGCGGTTCGAATTTCTGCCATATCGGTGTTGTCGGCGATCGGATCGAACGCCGCGCCATCGTGATCGGCGCATTGGATAACCTGACAAAAGGTAGCAGCGGCCAAGCCTTGCAGAACGCCAACCTGATGTTAGGTGAAGATGAAACCCGGGGGCTGATGATGGCCCCGCTATTCCCGTGAGGACGGTATGAAAACGCTCAAGAAACGTCGTCGAGTACAAGTCATTCTTCTGGCCGTCGTGGCTTTGGTCTTGGCGACGGGGTTGATTGGGTTTGCGATGCGCGATGGCATTAACTTTTTCCGCTCTCCCAGTCAGGTGATTGCTGAACCCCCGAAACCGACAGAAGTGTTTCGTATCGGCGGTCTGGTCGAGGAAGGCTCGATCATTCGCGGGCAGGGCGAGACGGTGCGTTTCGTCGTGACCGATGGCGGTGAAAGTGTGCCGGTGGCGTTTACCGGGGTTCTGCCGGATCTGTTTGCGGAAAACCAGGGCATGGTAGGGACGGGTTCTTACGTGAACGGTGTATTCGAAGCCACAGAAATTCTTGCAAAACACGACGAAACGTACATGCCGAAAGAGGTGGTCGACGCCCTGAAAGAACAGGGTGTTTACAAAGAGGCTGGTGAAAGTTGATTTACCTTAGCTGACAAGCAAGAACTGATGGGCGTTGCGCATGCAGCGCCCTTTTTCATTGCGCCAAATTAACCGGTTAGCCTCAGCGTTTGGTCAACGGCAGGCGGAGGGTGCGATGCAGACGGTGCGACAGATTGCAACTGAGATCGTGGCGCGAGAAGGTGGCTTTGTGGACGATTCGGACGATCCCGGTGGCGCGACGAAATACGGGGTGACCATTCACACGATGCGGCGTCTTGGGCTTGATCTTTCAGGTGACGGGATAATCAACCGCACCGATGTTCGGATGCTCAGCAAATCTCAGGCCATTGATATTTTCGTGCAGCATTATTTTGAACAACCGCGGTTGGACCTCTTGCCGCACGAATTGCGGGCTTCGGTTTTTGACATGTATGTCAACGCTGGCAGTCACGCGGTCAAAATCCTGCAACGTCTGTTGCGCGATATGGGGTTCGAAATCGTGGTTGATGGGGCAATTGGTCCCAAAACCGCGCGGGCCTGCCGGGATGCGGCTGACCCCGATCCGGATGCACTCAGGGATGCGTACGGTGTGGCGCGGCGGAACTACTATTTCCGTCTGGCAGATCATCGGCCTGCGTCACGCAAGTATGCCCGTACTCGGGCGGGCCGCAAGGGCGGTTGGATTCGCCGGGCCGAGGAATTTGTTTCGCCGATTTACCACCTGAGTGACGCGGAATTTCAAGCGAGGGTTTCAGGATGGGTTTGATCACGGACGTGTTGACGTTTTTGTTTGGCGGTAGCCGAAATGTCGTGCGGGAAACTGCTGAAATATTCAGGGAAAATGCTGAAAACGGGGCAGAGCGTGGTCTGGCTTTGCGACAGCAGGCGATGGTTCAGTTCGGAGATGAATTTGAGGGCCCTAATAAGGGCGCGTTTGACCGGTTCATGGATGGGCTCAACCGTCTGCCGCGACCGGCTATGGCACTTGGTACTTTGGGTTTGTTTGTCGCGGCGATGGTCGATCCGCTGTGGTTTGCGGCCCGAATGCAGGGGATTGCCCTGGTACCGGAACCCCTGTGGTGGTTGCTGGGGGTGATTGTGTCCTTCTATTTCGGCGCGCGTCATCAGGCCAAGGTGCAAGACCTGCAGCGAGAGATCACCGCAATGATGCAGCGCACGCCTCAGGTTTTAGAAAACCTGCAAGCCCTGAAGGTAATGCACGGCGACGCTGTCGGCGCAGCAAATCCCGGAACGGACGCCGCGTTGGCGGAAAAGGCAGGCCGTCCTGATGCAAATCCGGCGCTTGAGGATTGGCGACGCAATCGCGTGGCCTAAACCGCGACACTATGCTCGCCCCAAAGGGGCGAAAGTGATTGGTGCTTGCCCCGGAACAGGAATATACCCGGGCCATGATTACCGAACTTGGCCACTTTGCCCTGATCCTCGCTTTTCTGGTTGCCATCGTGCAATCGGTGGTTCCACTGATAGGCGCAGCGAAACGCTGGCCTAGCTGGATGAATTTCGCTGAACCGGCGGCAATCATTCAATTTACGATGGTTGCCTTTTCGTTCGGTGCGCTGGTCTGGGCCTTTGTGACGTCCGATTTCTCGCTGAGGATCGTGGTTGAAAACAGTCACTCGGCCAAACCAATGTTGTACAAGATCAGCGGAACATGGGGTAACCACGAAGGCTCTATGCTGTTGTGGGTTCTTATCGTGTCCTTGTTTGGCGCGATGGCCGCGTTTTTTGGGGGCGGTTTGCCGCCGACTTTGAAGGCGCGTGTATTGGCGGTGCAAGGGGCAATTGGGGTGGCGTTTTTCGCGTTTATCCTATTCACCTCGAACCCGTTTGACCGGCTGATCGTGGCCCCCTTTGACGGGCGCGATCTAAACCCGTTGCTGCAAGACCCCGGTTTGGCCTTTCATCCGCCGTTTCTGTATCTGGGCTATGTGGGGCTGAGCATGGCGTTCAGCTTTGCCGTCGCCGCCCTGATCGAAGGTCGCGTAGACGCCGCGTGGGGCCGGTGGGTACGCCCATGGACGCTGGCGGCTTGGGTTTTTCTGACCATCGGTATCGCGTTGGGGTCCTGGTGGGCCTATTACGAGCTCGGCTGGGGCGGGTTCTGGTTCTGGGATCCGGTCGAAAATGCGTCGTTCATGCCATGGCTGCTGGCCGCTGCGCTGTTGCATTCGGCCATCGTCGTGGAAAAACGCGAGTCGTTGAAAAGCTGGACGATCCTGCTGGCAATCATTGCTTTTGGCTTTTCGCTGATTGGTACCTTCATTGTGCGTTCGGGTCTTCTGACTTCGGTCCATGCGTTTGCCAATGACCCCGAGCGTGGCGTGTTCATCCTGATCATCCTCGTGATCTTCATCGGCGGCGCGCTGACCCTGTTTGCCGCGCGGGCGCAGGCGATGGAGGCCAAGGGCGTTTTTGGCATGGTCAGCCGTGAAAGCGCGCTGGTGTTGAACAATATCCTGCTGGCCGTCAGCTGTTTCGTCGTATTCGTCGGAACAATGTGGCCGATGGTGGCTGAGATGGCCTTTGACCGCAAACTCTCGGTCGGCGCGCCGTTCTTCAATTCGGCATTTACGCCCTTCATGGTGGCGCTAGGGATTGCATTGCCAGTGGGTGCGATGTTGCCGTGGAAGCGCGGCAAGATTGGCAAAACTGCCTATTCGCTGCGCTATGCCTTTGTTCTGGCCGTTGCGCTGGCATTGCTGGTCTGGGCAATGCAAACAGAGCGCAGTGCGCTGGGTCCGGTTGGGCTGTTCCTGGGCGCGTGGATCACCTTTGGCGCGGCGGTTGATTTGTGGAGCCGTACGGGCCGCAAAGGCAATCTGAAACGTCTGTTTCGTTTGCCCGGTGCGGATTGGGGCAAGGCCGTTGCTCATACAGGGATGGGCGTGACCATGTTCGCCATCGCCGGGTTGACCGCGTGGGAGGTCGAAGACATTCGTGTTGCACAACCAGGTCAGCCGTTCGAGGTGGGGCAGTTTACTCTGACTTTGGAAGACGTCCGGCTTGTGGAAGGGCCAAACTATTTCTCGACCACTGCTGACGTTCGGGTCGAAAAGCATGGACGGCCTATGGGAACATTGCATCCTGAAAAGCGCGATTACCCAGTGGCACGGATGCCCACGACCGAAGCTGCGATTGATTATCGGTTCCTGGGGGATCTTTACGTGGTAATCGGCGATCAGCAAGCGGATGGTGGCTGGGTCATGCGGACCTATATCAAGCCGCTGGCCAACTGGATCTGGGGTGGGTGTATCCTGATGGCTCTGGGCGGGCTGCTCAGCCTGTCGGACCGCCGGTTCCGTGTGGCGGCAGGTGCGCGCAAGGCGCCATCGGGCGGAGTACCTGCGGAATGAAACGTCTGGTCCTGATCCTGTCCCTCATCGCGTCGCCCCTGTTTGCCGTACAGCCGGACGAAGTGCTGGACGATCCAGCGCTGGAACAGCGGGCGCGCGACCTTAGCACCGGCCTTCGCTGTCTGGTTTGCCGCAACGAGAGCATCGACGAAAGCAACGCCGAACTGGCCCGTGACTTGCGCCTGTTGTTGCGTGAGCGACTGGTGGCCGGGGACACGGATGACGAGGCAATCGCTTTCATTGTCGATCGCTACGGCGAATATGTCTTGCTGAAGCCAACCACTTCGGGATCGAATCTGATGCTGTGGCTTGCGGGCCCGATCATGTTGTTGATCGCAGCCCTCATGGGCTGGAGTTTCCTGCGCAAACGGTCCCGGGTTCAGGTCACGGGTGAAAGGGACACGCTCAGCGAGGCTGAAAAAGAGCGTTTGCGCCAGATTCTTGAAGACTGACCCCGCGTTCATCTTTTCCTTCCCCTCCATTTCGGTCAGGGTTCCGAAAAGTTTGGAATTGGGGGAAGGTTCATGGAATACGAAACAATCCTTTTGGACATCACGGATGATTTGGCTGTTGTCACCCTGAACCGGCCCGACAAGATGAACGCGATGACCGCGCAGATGCGGGCCGAAGTCACTCATGCAATGAAACATGCGGCGCGTCATGCAAGGGCGATCGTTCTGACCGGAGCGGGAAGCGCCTTTTGTTCAGGACAGGATCTGGGTGATGCGTCCAGCACCGGCAAGGTCGATTTAGAACGCACGCTGCGCGATGAATATGAACCGATGCTGGAAACGATCTATGATTGCCCGGTGCCCACCATTGCGGCTGTGAACGGACCGGCAGCCGGGGCAGGGGCAAACCTTGCGCTGTGCGCTGATGTGGTGATCGCCACTGAAAGCGCATACTTCCTGCAGGCGTTCGCCCGGATCGGGTTGTTGCCGGATGCGGGCGGTACGTGGTTCATGCCGCGTCAGATGGGGTTCGCCAAAGCGATGGGGGCCGCCTTATTCGCGGACAAGATCAGCGCACGGCAGGCTGATGAATGGGGTCTGATCTGGGAAGCCGTGTCCGACGACACATTCGATGCCCATTGGCGCAAACGTGCAGCCTATCTGGCGAATGGTCCCACAGCCGGTTTTGGCGCGATCAAACAGGCCATCCGCGGGACGTATGAGAAAACGCTGCCACAGCAATTGGCCGCCGAAGCACATTTACAAGGGGAATGCGGGCGCAGCCGTGATTTTGCCGAAGGTGTCGTCGCCTTCATGGAAAAACGCCCCCCGAAATTCGAGGGGCGCTGAACCGTTCAGGCGCGGCGGCGACGGCGCGTGCGCCGCTCGGGTGCGTTGGCTTCGTCGCCGGTACCATCCGAGGCCGAGGAAAACGGCCCCAGGGCATCGGTGATCTGATCCAGTGTCGGGCGCGAACCGCGCGGTTTTGTGTCCAACGCTTCGCGCATCTTGCGCAGGTGATCGGGCATGGTGCCGCAGCAACCGCCAATGATTGTGGCTCCGGCATCGCGCGCCATGGCGGCGTATTCACCCATCAACTCGGGCGTCCCGTCATAGTGGATGTGGCCATCCACGTATTTCGGAATACCGGCATTGCCCTTCGAGATCACGGGCCGCTCGGTGCCTTGCGCGGCAAAGCCCAGAACGGTGCGCAGGATATCAGACGCGCCGGTGCCGCAGTTGGCGCCAAACGCAATCGGCGGGTTGGGCAGGGTTTCGACCAGTTGAGCCAGATCGGACGAAGTAACACCCATCATGGTTCGCCCAGCGGTGTCAAAGCTCATGGTGCCGCACCAGGGCATATCGGCCAAGGCGAACGCCTCAGCGGCGGCGCGGAATTCTTCAGGGGCGCTTATGGTTTCCAGCCACACAACATCGGCGCCACCAGCCTTGAGCGCATCGGCCTGTTCATGGAACATTTCGACGGCGTCGGCATGGGTCAGGCTGCCAACGGGCACCAGAATCTCGCCGGTTGGGCCGACCGAACCGGCCACAACGATCGGGCGTCCGGCTTTGTCAGCAACCTCACGTCCCAACTCGGCACCGATCCGGTTCAACTCGGCCACGCGGTTTTGCGCATCATGCAGCTTTAGCCGGGCCGACGTGCCCCCGAAAGTGTTGGTCAGGAAAAGATCACTGCCCGCATCCACCGAGCTTTGATACAGCGCGCGGATCTTACCCGGCGCGTCCACGTTCCACAATTCGGGCGCATCACCCGATTGCAAACCCATGTTGAACAGGTTGGTCCCAGTTGCACCGTCTGCCAAAATGGCATCTTTGGTCTTGAGAAGTTCGGTCAATGCATTTGTCATTGGGGTTATCCGGAAAAAGGCGCAATTGGCCTGATAATAACAGAGGCGCCCCGTGTCTCATGACCGGGACGCCAAAGCAAACTCATAAATCTCATGAAGATCATGAGGTGGGGCAAAAGCCCTTAGTCAGTCTCGCTAAGAATCTGCGACTTGGCTTCGGGCAGAAGCTCGGCCATCTTGGCGCGAATTTCATCGTCAGACGACAAAGTACCCAGATCGCCGGAAACCTTGCGCACGACGTCTTCGTGACCGGCTTCTTCAAAATCGGATTTCACGACGGCTTTGGCGTATTCTTCCGCTTCATCACCGGTTTTGCCCAGCTTTTCCGCGGCCCATAGGCCAAGCAGTTTGTTGCAGCGGGCCTGTGCCTTGAACTGCATCTCTTCATCATGCGCAAACTTGGCTTCAAATGCGTATTCGCGTTCGTCAAACGTCGTCATAGGTTGGGGACCTCTTCGAGTAACATATCGTTGATGTTGATATGACCATACAGAACGCCGCGTGCAAGGGATTTGCGATGTATCAAAGTCTTTCTTGTGTGCGAACTTGCGGGAAAGGGGGGCTTGCACTATGAGGACGCCAACGTGAGGGGACTCATTCCCTCTTACCAGACTGGAAGGGTCGCTTATGGCGCGTCGCAAGAAAATCTACGAAGGTAAAGCTAAGATTCTGTATGAAGGCCCAGAGCCGGGCACCATCGTGCAATATTTCAAGGATGATGCCACCGCGTTCAACGCCGAAAAAAAGGACGTGATCGACGGCAAGGGCGTGCTGAACAACCGCCTGAGCGAGTTCTTCATGAACGGCCTGACCCAGATCGGCGTGCCGACCCACTTTATTCGCCGCCTGAACATGCGCGAACAGTTAGTGCGCAGCTGCGAGATCGTGCCGCTGGAAGTGATCGTGCGCAACTATGCCGCTGGTACGATGTCGAAACGTCTTGGAATTGCCGAGGGCACGCAGTTGCCGCGCCCGATCGTGGAATACTGCTATAAGGATGATGCGCTGGGTGATCCTCTGGTAACCGAGGAACACATTGCCGCCTTTGGCTGGGCCAGCCAGCAGGACATGGAAGATATCCTGAGCCTTGCACTGCGCGTGAATGATTTCCTGAGCGGCGTGATGCTGGCCGTGGGCATCCGTCTGGTCGATTTCAAGATTGAGATTGGCCGCGTTTATGACGGCGACTATCAGCGTCTGATTATCGCGGACGAGATCAGCCCGGACAGCTGCCGCCTATGGGATATCGAAACCGGACAGAAATTGGACAAGGACGTGTTCCGCCGCGATCTGGGTAATCTGACTGATGCCTATTCAGAGGTCGCACGACGTCTGGGCGTTCTGCCTAAAAGCAACGTGACCAAGCCCACGCTGATAAACTAAGCCGGTTTTCGGATGTAAATTCTGTCAAAAGCGCCGTTTCTAAGACGGCGCTTTTTTCTTTTGCTCTGGTGGTTTGACAGACGGTCCGCACCTTCGCATTGTCGGGGCAGGTGCAATCAAGGATAGTCACGAAATGGCCGAATTGTTCGATCAGGCGGTTTTTCTGAAATTCCTCGCGGCGTTACTGGCGATCTTCAATCCGCTTTACGGTATCCCGATCTTTCTGAGTATGACCGAAGGCTACTCGGGTCCCGAACGCAAGCGCGTGGCACTGGTCGTAACCGGAACAGTGGTTGTCGTGGCCTTGATCGCGGTATTGGTTGGCGAAGAGATTCTGGCGGTCTTCGGCATCGACATCCCGTCCTTCCGCATTGCCGGCGGGTTGATCATTCTGGGGGTCGGCATGTCGATGCTGAACGCGTCTGACCCGCCAAAAGGTGATCAAAGGGCGGTTGCAGAGGGCGAAAAGAAGAAAAGCAACATTGCCGTCGTGCCGTTGGCAATACCGTTGACCATCGGACCCGGCACGATTGCCACGACCATCGTGTTTGCTCATACGCTGTCGGATGGGGCCGAGATTGTGACATTAGGCTCAGCCGTATTGATCGCCTGCGCCATCGTCGGGCTGGGGTTGCTGTTCGCCGACCCGATCTCGCGGTTTTTTGGGCCAACCATGATCAACGTGATCACCCGCGTTATGGCAATCATTCTTGTGGCCGTGGCCGTCGAAATGGTGCTGACCGGTACGTTTAACGCCATTGATGCGCATTACCCCGGATTAACCGGCAGTGGCTGAGCGTCACACCTGCGGCAAACTGTGTGCGGACAAGGGTTGTCGAACGCGGTTTGTCGCGTTATCCCCCGCGCAACGGAACGGGCCCGGAACCATGGCCCTTAGCTGGAGTTGCAGGAATGAAAGCACGGGTGCATGTGATGCTCAAGAATGGGGTCCTTGACCCGCAGGGTGAAGCAGTGCGGCACGCATTGGGCGCTATGGGCTTCGATCAGGTCGAAGGCGTGCGTCAAGGCAAGGTGATCGACCTTGAGCTGGCTGCAGGTGCGACCGAGGCCGACATCACCGAGATGTGCGAAAAGCTGTTGGCCAACACGGTCATCGAACGCTACGAAATCGAACTGGTCTGACCCTTTACCCTGGAGGCCCCGCCATGCGCGCTGCTGTTATCGTATTCCCTGGGTCCAATTGTGACCGGGACCTTGCCGTCGCTTTTGAACAGGTGGGGTTTCAGGTCGACATGGTCTGGCACAAGGATGCCGCGCTGCCCGAGGGCATCGACATCGTGGGCGTTCCCGGCGGGTTTTCCTATGGTGACTACCTGCGTTGCGGCGCGATTGCCGCGCAATCGCCGATCTGCAAGGCGGTTGTCGAACATACCAACCGCGGTGGCTATGCCGTGGGTGTCTGTAATGGCTTCCAGATTCTGACAGAAACCGGCGTTCTACCGGGTGCATTGCTGCGCAATGCGGGTCTGAAATACATCTGCAAAACTGTCGGTCTGAAGGTGGAAACCAGCGACAGCGCCTTTACCCAAGGTTACAACGCCGGTGACGTGATCGGTATTCCGATTGCACACCACGACGGCAATTATTTCGCGGATGACACCACTCTGGCTGCGTTGCGGGATCAGGATCGGATCGCGTTCACCTATACCGAGAATCCAAACGGCTCGGTTGGCGATATTGCTGGTATCCTGTCGGAAAACCGCCGGGTGTTGGGGATGATGCCGCACCCCGAGCGGGCGGCGGATGAAGGTCACGGCGGCACTGATGGAACGGCATTGTTCCGCGCATTGTCGGGGGTCCTCGCACCTGCGTGACTTGAGGTTGCGATCAAGCCCGCGTAATTTCCCGGGATGAGTTCTGATGTTCGCTCTGGCTGGTCCATTCTGACAAAACCTTTTCGCGGCGCGCCCCTTGGGTGGCGCCTGCGATTGGCTGTCATTACCCTGCTGGTGGTCGCTGTAGCGACGATCTGGATCACAAACCGGCTACTGACGGACAGATTTACTGAGTCCACCCGCAACCGCGCCGAGCTGCGTCTAGCCCTGTATTCCGGCAACCTGCTAAGCGAACTACGCAGAAATGCGATTGTGCCGCAGCTGCTTTCGCGGGATCCCACGCTGATCTCGGCGCTTCAATCCAGCGATTATTCTCTGTCGACCCAGCGCCTGATCTCATTTGTGGAAGAAATTGGAGCAGCCTCGCTGATGCTGTTGGATGGGGATGGGCGTTCGGTCGCTTCCACCGATCGCAACCGTTTGGGTGAGGCACACAGGAGTTTGCCTTATTTCATTGATGCTGTACGCTCGAACGCCACGATCTTTACGGTAATCCCGAAGGAATCCGGCGGCTATAGCTTTGTCTATTCGCGTCGTATGGAAGCCAACGCCGAAATCCTTGGCGTCATCGTGGTTGAGGTCGATTTGCACAAATTCGAACTGGCCTGGGCAGGGATTTCGGACGCGGTGATGGTGGCAGATAGTACCGGCACGATCATCTTGTCGACCGAACCACAGTGGCGCGGCGTGCAAGAAGGCGAGGCGATGCTGCGTCAGCCGCCCGAAGGGGCCATCCAGCGCGCAATCCGGGCAACGACCGATTGGACCGCCTTGCCGCCTGATGCCTACCTGCAGGGTGAGGCCGTGATGCGCATGGAGACGCGCATTCCATTCCGCGGTTGGCAAATGACGTCATTCACCACCTATGCGTCGATCCGGGAAAAGGTGAACAGCGTTCTGGCGCTTGAGATTATGGGATTCGCGATTCTGCTGGCGCTGGCCTTTTACGCGCTGAGCCGCCGGGCGACGCTGCGGATGGCGTTGTTCCAGCGCGAGTCGGCAGAGCTTCGCGCATTGAACATGCGGCTACAGCGGGAAATTGCTGAACGTGAACGGGTTGAAAAGACACTAGAAGTTGCCGAGCAGACGCTGGCGCAAAGTTCGAAACTTGCGGCCTTGGGTGAGATGTCGGCCGCTGTCAGCCACGAGCTGAATCAACCGCTGGCTGCAATGAAGACCTATCTGGCTGGCGCGCGTCTGTTGCTGCGCAGAAACCGCCCCGAAGAGGCGCTGGCCAGCTTTGGTCGCATCGACGGCTTGATCGAACGGATGGGGGCGATCACCCGACAGCTTAAATCCTATGCGCGCAAGGGCGCGGATGCGTTTTCACCAGTAAATCTTGGCGAAGCGCTGGCTTCCAGCCTGTCAATGATGGAACCGCAGCTGCGGCAGCGACACGTTAAAATAACGCAGATCCTGCCCGAAGAACCCGTTATAGTGATGGGGGACCGGATGCGGATCGAACAAGTGATGGTGAACCTCTTGCGCAATGCGCTGGACGCTACCAAATCGGTATCAGAGCCGGATGTTGAAATCATCCTGGCAGCTGGTGACATGGCGGTGCTGACCGTCCGCGACAATGGTCACGGGATCGAGAATATCGAGAATCTGTTCGAGCCCTTCTACACCACCAAGCAGCCCGGCGATGGGGTCGGGTTGGGGCTTGCCATCTCGTCGGGTATCGTGAACGACCATGGGGGACGGTTGACTGCGCGCAACGGCCAGCACGGCGGCGCGGTGTTTGAGATGCAATTGCCGATACTAGGAAGCGACGGCCTGGAGGCCGCTGAATAACAAAGGAATGACTATGGCACAGGCCATGAAGATCGCCATTGTGGATGACGAACAGGACATGCGCCAGTCGATCAGCCAATGGCTGGCACTGTCGGGATATGACACTGAAACGTTCTCGAGCGCCGAGGACGCGCTGAAGGTACTGGGACCGGATTATCCGGGCATTGTCATCTCGGACATCAAGATGCCGGGAATGGATGGCATTCAATTGCTGAAAAAGCTGATGGGGGCTGATAGCACCTTACCGGTCATCATGATCACCGGTCACGGCGATGTTCCGATGGCGGTTGAGGCGATGCGCGTGGGCGCGTTCGACTTTCTTGAAAAGCCTTTCAACCCGGACCGCATGTCAGAACTGGCAAAACGCGCCAGCAATGCACGCCGTCTGACATTGGACAACCGGGCCTTGCGGCGCGAGCTGTCCGGCGGCACTCAGATCATGAACAAGCTGATCGGGGCCAGCCCGGTGATGGAGCGCTTGCGAGAGGATATCCTGGATTTGGGGCAGGCGGACGGCCATGTTCTGATCGACGGTGAGACCGGCACGGGTAAAACCCTGGTTGCGCATGCTCTGCATGCTGTTGGCAGCCGGGCGGGCAAGAAATTCGTTCTGGTTTCGTGCGCAGCGCTGGAAGAAGAGGCGCTGTCGAAACGTCTGTTCGGTCCGATGATGCCCGAAGACGCGCAACTGCCCGCGATTGAAGAGGCGCGCGGTGGGACGTTGGTGCTGGAAGATGTCGAAGCCCTCAGTGACACGCTGCAGGCCCGACTGCTGAGCGTCATGAACGATCAGGGTACGCCGGCCGAGACCAGGATCGTTGCAATTTCGAACCTGCAAGAGGCAGGTAAAACCAGTGAAGATGTCTTGCGTCCGGACCTGTTTTATCGCTTGGCCGCGCTTCGGATTACCATGCCGCCCTTGCGCCAGCGCGGAGAAGATATCCTGACGCTGTTTACGCGCTTGAGTGAGCAATTTGCTGAAGAATATGGCTGTGACGCACCGCAGGTCAGCGCGCAGGAGGCCGCGCAGTTGCTGCAGGCCCCGTGGCCAGGCAATGTGCGCCAGCTGATCAACATCGCCGAACGCGCCGTGCTGCAATCTCGCCGGGGTTCCGGGACGATTGCCTCGTTGCTGATGTCGGATCACGAAGAAATGCAGCCGGTTATGACGACTGAGGGCAAGCCGCTGAAGGAATATGTCGAGGCGTTCGAACGGATGCTGATCGACAACACGATGCGCCGTCACAAGGGCTCGATTGCGTCCGTGATGGAAGAGCTATGCCTGCCGCGACGGACGTTGAACGAGAAAATGGCCAAATACAGCCTGCAGCGTTCGGATTACCTGTAAACACCAGAGAGGGGGTCAGCCCCCTCTCTTGGCCCTTTGGGCCAATTCACTCCCCCAAGTATTTTTGGCCAGATGAAGCGATCCTGGCCGGTGTTCGGAGTGAACCGTGCAGTTTGCCCATTGTCTTTTCCACAGGACTGCCTTTATGGTGGCGGGACGGGCCGGGCCTATTTACGCCCTTAAGCCCCAAGCTTTGAGTTTCGCTGCTCTGCCGCGGATGGTGATGATCCCCACGAGGCAAAGCAGACCGATTATGCCCTTAACCGGGCAGTTGAACGCCTGAGCCCGCCTGAGCGGGCGAAAGGAAAAAATGGGCAGGACGCGGCATTCCGCGCCTGTCGGAGAAGAACCGCGATGACGCGCGCGCAACGATCGAGAGTACGGGCAGGGGGCCACAGCGCCAGACCCTGCCGCGCGCCGTCCAATATCGCCCTGACAAGACACCACCCCAAAAGCGCCTGTCCTCCCGGACGGGCCAGGACAACGCGTTTGGCGCGGTGCACCAAGGACAAATGGCTAAGAAAATGCTTATCGATGCCACCCACGCGGAGGAAACCCGCGTTGTGGTGGTCGACGGAAACAAGGTCGAGGAGTTCGATTTTGAGTCCGAAAACAAACGTCAGCTTGCTGGCAATATCTATCTAGCAAAAGTTACGCGAGTAGAACCGTCCCTTCAGGCGGCCTTTGTGGATTACGGCGGGAACCGGCATGGGTTCCTCGCGTTCTCGGAAATCCACCCGGATTACTATCAGATTCCGGTCGCCGACCGCGAAGCGCTGATGGAAGAAGAGCGCGCCTACGCCGAGGCTATGAAGGCGCGGGACGAGGCGGAAGAAGCCAAGCCTAAAAAGCGCCGGTCCCGGTCGCGGACCAAGGCGGCGGATGTGAAATCTGACGACGCAGTCGAATCCATCGAGGTTTCGTCTGAGCCAACAGGCATGGAAACGATTGATCTGGATGAGGGCGAAGAAGGGGCTGATCTGTCTGTTCCAGAAGGCACCTCTCCGATGGATCATGTTGCTGAGACGCCGGTTGAGGAACCCAGCGATGACGCAGAAGCCTCGGATGAAGTTGAGGCACCTGCCGCTGAGACAGAAGAGCCTGCGACCGCGGAGGAGCCTGCTGCCGAGGCTGAGGAAGCCGCCACGGAAGAGGTATCTGCGGAGCCTGTAAAAGAAACTGCAGACGTTGAGGCAAAAGATGCCTCTCCTGAAGGGGAGGCTGAAGCCGAAAGCGCTGCAGACGACAACGCAGACGACGCGCCTGCTGCGGAAGCCACCAAAACCGACGCCGAAGACGAAGACGAGGCCGAAGAAAAACCTCGTTCAGACGCATCGGCTAAGGATGATAGCATTGAGTCAGTTGCTGATGAGGACGACAGCGAGGACATCCGTCCGCCGCGCAAGCCGCGTCCGCGTCGCTATAAGATTCAAGAAGTGATCAAGGTACGCCAGGTTCTGCTGGTACAAGTCGTCAAGGAAGAGCGTGGCAACAAGGGCGCCGCGTTGACCACATACCTGTCGCTGGCGGGTCGCTATTGCGTTCTGATGCCCAACACCGCGCGTGGCGGTGGCATCAGCCGCAAGATCACCAATGCCCCGGATCGTAAGAAACTAAAGGAAATCGCGGCTGAAATTGACGTGCCGACTGGTGCGGGCCTGATCATTCGGACTGCGGGGGCCAAGCGCACCAAGTCCGAAATCAAACGCGACTATGAGTATCTGCAGCGCATGTGGGAGCAGATCCGCGAGCTGACGCTGAAGTCCATCGCGCCCGCCAAGATTTATGAAGAGGGCGACCTGATCAAACGGTCGATCCGCGATCTCTATAATCGTGAGATTGATGAGGTTCTGGTCGAGGGTGAAGGCGGTTACCGCATCGCCAAGGACTTCATGAAAATGATCATGCCGTCCCACGCGAAGAACGTGAAACGGTATGAAGACGCACTGCCGCTGTTCGCACGCTATCAGGTCGAAAGCTATCTGACCGGCATGTTCAACCCGACGGTGCAGCTGAAGTCCGGCGGGTATATCGTGATCGGCGTGACCGAAGCGTTGGTGGCGATCGACGTGAACTCGGGCCGGGCAACCAAGGAAGGCTCGATCGAGGAAACCGCGCTTAAGACCAATCTTGAGGCCGCTGAAGAAGTGGCGCGGCAACTTCGGTTGCGCGATCTTGCTGGTCTGATTGTCATCGACTTTATCGACATGGACGAGCGTAAGAACAACTCGGCCGTTGAAAAGCGTTTGAAAGACAAGCTCAAGACAGACCGCGCGCGTATTCAGGTGGGTCGGATATCCGGCTTTGGCCTGATGGAGATGAGCCGACAGCGTCTGCGCCCTGGCATGCTGGAGGCGACAACACAGCCGTGCCCGTCCTGTCATGGCACCGGATTGATCCGGTCGGATGATAACATGGCACTGACCATCCTGCGTCAGATCGAAGAGGAGGGCACTCGCCGCCGCTCGCGCGAGGTTCTGGTGCGCTGCCCGGTCAGTATCTCTAACTTCCTGATGAACCAAAAGCGGGAACATATTGCGCAGATCGAAGCACGTTATGGCTTGTCAGTTCGCATCGAAGGCGACGTGCATCTGGTCAGTCCCGATTTCTCGATGGAGAAGTTTAAGACCGCCAGCCGTATCGTGCCCGAGGCGACAGCACCGGTTGTATCCGTGGACGCAACGCTGATGGATCTAGTGGATGCGGACGAGGACGAAGCCGCCGAAGAAGAAACGGCGGTTCAGGCCGAAGAAGAGGCTAAGCCCAAGCGCAAACGTCGTCGCCGTCGTCGTAAGAAAAGCAACGGCTCGGGGGATACGCCTGAAACTGGTGCAGAGGACGGTGAGACCGCAGCCGAAGCTACGGATGAAGCATCGGCTGAGGCTCAACCCGAAGAACCTGCTGCAGAAGAAAAGGCTGAAAAACCGAAGCGCCGCCGTGCGCCGCGCCGTCGTAAGAAGGACGCGGAAACGGTTGAAGCAACTGACGAAACACCCGCTGATAAAGCTGAGGAAGCAGTCGCTAAGCAGGCCGAGGAAACCGCTGCAGAAGAACCTGCGCCGGAACAAGCCGTTGAACAACCCGAAGCTGCTGAGGTGGTGACCGAACCGATTTCAGCGGAAGCCGATGCGCCGACAGTGGATGAGGTAACCGAGACAGAAGTGATTACCGAAGTTGCTGTCGAAGCTGAAGAAGCTGTGGAAGAGGTTGCCGAGACTGTCCAGACCGCTGAAGTCGAAGTAGCGCTGGAAGAGCCGGTTGCAGAAACGCCTGAGCCTGTTCTGGAAGTTGTGGCCGAAGAGCCTGAGCAACCCAGCGAACCGCCCAAGCCGAAACGGCGCGGGTGGTGGTCCTTAGGGCAATAAAATAGAAAGGCGGGCTTTGAGCCCGCCTTTTTCTTGAACCAGACGTGTTTCCACCTCAGCCTGATTTTTGTATCAGGTAGATCTGATGTCCGTCCGCATCCTCTTGTGACACCAGCTGGTGCCCACTTTCGGTGCAGAAATGCGGAAAATCGATGATGGCGGCAGGATCATCGGCCAACACGCGCAAAATTGCCCCCGAGGGCATAGATTTAAGGCGTTTTCTGGCTTTCAGGACGGGCAAAGGGCACAAAAGACCCAGCGCATCCAATGTTTCAGTGGGGCTAGACATAATGTGCAGATATTTCCAAGTTGACGCAGTGTCCAGCGTCCAAGCACGGGGATGTGACCGAATGGCCCCGTGACGTGGCGGGGTTGATACCATATGTGCTGATTTATGTTCGGAATTGATATCATAGACGCGGGCCTGCTGCCCGCCATGTTCATCGCGATGCTGGGCGGGCTGATCAGCTTCTTGTCGCCTTGCGTTCTGCCCATAGTGCCACCTTATCTGGCGTATATGAGTGGTGTGACCATCAACGAGATGCAGGATGAGGCGCGTGCGCGGCGTAAGGCGACGATGTCGGCGCTGTTCTTTGTGCTGGGTCTGTCCACGGTGTTCTTGCTATTGGGGTTCACAGCATCGGCCTTTGGGGTATTCGTGCTGCAGAACCAGGTGCTTTTCGCCAAACTCTCCGGTGCAGTGGTGATTGTCTTTGGTCTGCATTTCCTGAATGTTTTCCGCATTCCTTTCCTTGATCGTGAGGCGCGGATCGAAACCGGAGATTCCGGCGGCTCGGTCTTTGGTGCCTATATCCTGGGTCTGGCCTTTGCGTTCGGCTGGACTCCGTGCATCGGACCACAACTGGGTGCGATCCTGTCGCTGGCGGCGTCCGAGTCCTCGGTGGCGCGGGGTACGTTGTTGCTGGGTGTTTATGCGGCAGGTCTGGGTATTCCGTTCCTACTGGCCGCGATGTTCCTGAACCGGTCGATGTCAGTGATGAACCGGATCAAGCCTTACATGGGAACGATTGAAAAGGTCATGGGGGGTCTGCTGCTGTTCGTCGGCATCATGCTGATCACTGGCCTATTCACCGAGTTCAGCTGGTGGCTGCTGGAAACCTTCCCCGCACTCGCCAATTTCGGATGATCTGACTTACCTTGGCGGCAAGGCTGCGTTAACCTGCGCCGCAGAAGGTAAGGCCATGAGCAGTCACACAAATCAGTCTCAGGTAAGACGGCGTCGGGTTTTCTACATACCAGGCTACGATCCGATTCACCCTCGGCGATACCGAGAGCTGTACCGAAAAGAAGGTCGGGCGCAGGCGGAAATCTCAGGCTACAAGATCTCACTGGCGCCCAAATCAGGTGACGGTCCGTACGGCTGGCATGTCCGCTCGCGCCAGGATGGCGTCGACGTCGAGGCAGAAATCGAGGTCTTGGTCTGGTCGGACATCGTGCGCGACAGTATGTCGAATTCGATCCCCGCGGCCTACTTGCAGCTTGTGCGCACGGCCTGGATTTACATTGGGTCAGGGGCAATGTGGTGCCTTATGCGCTTGCGCAAAGGGCCAGTGATTGCAGCGTTGTATCCTGTCGGCATGCTGATTGCGCAATTGGCCCTGTCGCTAGGCGTGCTGTGGATATTTGCGGCGTTGCTATGGCCTGTTGCTGGGTGGGTGGCCATGGTGCCGGCAATAGCGACCGCTTATGCTTTGCTGCTCTGGTTTCGCAAGATCGATAATCGCTTGTTTGCGTATTACCTGATGCACGACTATGCCTATTCGGCTGCGTTGAATGGCACCACCCCAGCCGAGTTACGGTCACGTCTGGCCGAATTTACCAAACATATTCAACGCGCACTTGAGACGGATGTGGATGAGGTTCTGGTCGTTGGCCATTCATCGGGGGCGCATCTGGGTGTGATGGTACTGGCTGATCTGATCCGTTCGCAAAACCTTCCCAGTGACGGCCCGATCCTGTCCTTTCTAAGCCTTGGGCAGGTGGTGCCTATGGTCTCATTCCTGCCGGACGCCAGGGATTTGCGCACCGATCTGCAATTTCTGTCGACCCGAAGTGAACTCACCTGGGTTGACGTGTCCGCCCCGGGGGATGGGTGTGCCTTTGCTCTATGTGACCCAGTGGGCGTCAGTGGCGTTGCCCCCGATCAAAAACGTTGGCCGCTGGTGCTGTCCGCGGCCTTTACACAAACTCTGTCGCCAGAACGCTGGCACGAGCTGCGCTGGCGGTTTTTCCGGCTGCATTTTCAGTATCTCTGCGCGTTTGATCGCCCCGGCGATTATGACTATTTCCGCGTTACCGCAGGGCCGCTTTCATTGGCGCAAAGGTTTCAAGGCCGTGATCCGTCAAAATCGCGTATCGACCAGCCGGTTTCGAAATACAGGTCGGTTCTTCCGTGAAGCCGCCCAAACCAACATCCCGCCCGGATAAGGTCTCTCTGTGGCGCTATCTGAAACTGTTCCGCAAGGACCTGTTATCGGCCCAACCACAGCGCCTGTACCGGGCCTGGATGGCCGAGTTCCAAACGCCGTTCTTTCGGTCCTACATGATCAACCAGCCCGAGCTTGTAGAAACCGTCCTTAAGCAGCGCCCCGACGATTTCCCGAAATCTGGTCGCATAAGCGAGGGGTTGCGCCCGTTATTGGGTGACTCGGTCTTTCTGACCAATGGTGAGACCTGGAAACGGCAGCGCCGCATCATCGACCCGGCCTTTGAAGGCGGGCGGTTGAAAGACACGTTCCCAGCCATGCTGGAAGCCGCGCAAGCCTGTGTCACGCGGTTGAAAGCGCAAGCGGGGCAGGTGATTGAATGCGAGGAGGTTACCAGCCACGCCGCGGCGGACGTGATTTTCCGAACGCTGTTCTCAGTTCCGATTGAACATGAAGTAGCCGCGCAGGTGTTCGAAAAGTTCCGAGCCTATCAGCGGCAACAGCCTTTGTTGAACCTGGCGGCCTTTATTCCGGTACCGAAGTGGGTGCCCCGGTTGCATGCGCGCAATACACGCAGAAACGCGCAGGATATCCGGGCTTTGATTTCGCGTCTAATAGCAGAGCGTGCCGATCTGATCGCCACGGGTCAGGCGCCGGACGACTTGGCAACCAAGATCATGACCACACCTGATCCGAAAACCGGTCATTGTTTCGACATGCAGGAGATGGTGGATCAGGTCGCCATCTTTTTCCTGGCTGGGCATGAAACCAGTGCATCAGCTCTGGCCTGGACGCTGTATTTGATGGCGCTTTACCCCAAATGGCAGGAAAAACTAAGCGCTGAGGCGGATATTCTGAATGATCCCAGCTTTAGCGCAGTGTCCAGAGTGAAGCTCAGCCGCGATGTATTTCGCGAGGCGCTGCGCCTGTACCCTCCGGTACCGATGATGGTGCGCGAGGCGACGTGCCCCGAACAATTCCGGGGGCGGGACATTCCCAAAGGCGCGCAGATCGTCATCAGCCCCTGGCACCTGCATCGGCAAGAGCGTTTGTGGGATCGACCCGATGATTTCGATCCTACTCGATGGTCTACCGAAAATGGGAAAACCTGCCAGCGCCACGCATATATCCCGTTTTCCGCCGGTCCCCGCGTGTGTACCGGGGCCGGGTTCGCCATGGTCGAAGGGCCATTGCTGTTGTCGATGTTGTTGCGAAATTTCCGGTTCGAACTGGTTGAAGATCGCACACCAGTGCCAGTGGCGCATCTGACGGTGCGGTCCAAAGATGGCATCTGGCTGCGCGTGGTTGAGCGCTAACACGCTACCATCGCCCGCCGCCTTGCTGTATGCGAGTGCAAAATGCGGAATCATTGTTAAACGGGAAAGTCTTATGTCCAAAGCAGAACAGCGCGAGCAGATGTCCAACGGCGCGGGTTTCATTGCGGCCCTGGATCAAAGCGGCGGGTCGACGCCCAAGGCGCTGGCTCTTTATGGGGTTGAGGCCTCGGACTATAGCTCGGACGAGGAAATGTTCGGTGAAATCCAGAAGATGCGCGCCCGCATTATTCTGGCTGACGACTTTACCAAGGACAAAGTGATCGGCGCGATCCTGTTCGAACGCACGCTGGGCGAGGAAATCGATGGCCGCAAAGTCGCCGATTACCTGTGGTCGCAGAAAGGTATCGTGCCGTTCCTGAAGATCGACAAGGGTCTGGAAGATCAGGCCAACGGTGTACAGATGATGAAACCGATTCCTGGCCTGGCGGAAACACTGGCCAAGGTGGATGGCGTGTTCGGCACCAAGGAACGCTCGGTGATCCATGAAGCCAACGCCGAAGGAATTGCCGCCGTAGTTGCCCAGCAATTTGACGTCGCGCGCGTGGTTGTTGCCGCAGGCATGGTTCCGATTGTCGAGCCCGAAGTGAACATCAATTCCGCCACCAAGGCCGAGGCCGAGGATATTCTGAAGGCCGAAATCCTGAAGAACCTCGATCAACTGGACGAGGGGCAGGACATCATGCTGAAACTGACCATCCCCACCAATGCCAACCTGTTCGACGAACTGGCCGACCACCCTCGTGTTGTCCGCGTAGTGGCCTTGTCTGGTGGTTATTCAACCGAGCAAGCCTGTGATCTGCTGAACCAGAACGGCAAGATGATTGCGTCGTTTTCGCGCGCGTTGACCGAAGGGCTGTCCAAACAGCAATCAGATGCTGAGTTCAATACGGCTCTGGGCGGCAATATTGACAAGATCTTCCGCGCCTCGGTCTAAGAGGCGCTATTCCGGCTTGATGAATTCGCGGCGCATCTGCGCCGCTTTTTCACGCATGGTACAGCCGATTGCGTGGTCGTTGACCAACCCCATGGCCTGCATGAAAGCAAATACCGTGGTTGGACCAACAAACTTCCAACCGCGTTTTTTCAAATCCTTCGACATTGCAATGGACTCGGCCGAGGTTGACGCATTTTGCGGCGCAGGCGGGTTGTCGGCCTCGTATCGCCACACATAAGCGGCCAGAGAACCCTCGGCCACGATAAGGTCCTGCGCGCAGCGGGCATTGTTGATCACGGCCTCGATCTTGCCGCGATGACGTATGATGCCTTCGTTCTGTAAGAGACGCTCGATGTCTGCATTAGTAAATGCAGCTACAGCGTTAAAATCGAATTGATTAAACGCTTTGCGAAAATTCTCGCGCTTGTTCAGTATTGTTCGCCAACTAAGTCCGGACTGAAAGCTTTCAAGGCACAGCTTTTCGAACAATCGCTGATCGTCCGCGACCGGATAGCCCCATTCTTGATCGTGATACTCAAAGAACTCAGGGGCGGCTTGGCACCAAGCGCAGCGCGGTTGTCCATCGGGTCCGGTTACAGTCTTGCTCATATGTTGTACCCCTTTTGTTCCGGATCAGGGTACATGCAAAGGAAACAAGCTGACAAGCATCAATCGCGGGTGCGATACCAATTCAGAACATAAACTCGAATGGCTGAAGCTAGACCGATATCGGGGTCACGTTCGACGTCAATCTCAGCCGCCAACGCATTTATTGCCATTTCTTTTTCTTTCGAAATGTCGCGAAAGGCTTGCCAGAACTCATCCTCAAGGGACACCGAAGTACGATGACCTTTTAAAGTCAGTGAGCGTTTGACCGGGCGACTGCTCATTCATCCAACTCGTGATTGTCCATGTCGCGGCGCTGTTTGTCCTGTTCGAACTTGGCCTCGACCTTTTCGACCTTGCTGCGCCCGAATTTGACAGCGTTCTGGTCGGCGCGGGCCTTTTTCTCGGCCCGAGCCTTTGCTTTTCTGTACCGGTTCAGATTGACCGGCTTACCCATCAGTCTTTCGGGCCGATCATATGTTCGGGGCGGACAACGGCGTCAAAGGTCTCTTCATCCACAAAGCCCAGCGCGATGGCCTCTTCCTTGAGGGTGGTGCCGTTTTTGTGTGCGGTTTTGGCAACCTTTGTGGCGTTGTCATAGCCAATCGTCGGGGCTAGAGCGGTCACCAGCATCAGCGATTCCTTCATCAGCTTGTCGATGCGCGGCTCGTTAGCCTTGATGCCCAGCAGCATCCGCTCGGTAAAGCTGTCGGTTGCGTCGCCCAGCAGTTGAATCGATTGCAGCAGGTTGTAGGACATCATCGGGTTATAGACGTTCAGCTGGAAGTGACCTTGCGAACCGGCAAACTTCATCGCTGCGTCATTGCCCATGACATGCGCGGCCACTTGGGTCAGCGCCTCGGCCTGTGTTGGGTTCACCTTACCCGGCATGATTGACGAGCCAGGTTCGTTTTCCGGCAAGATCAACTCACCCAGACCAGAACGTGGGCCGGAACCCAGCAGACGGATGTCGTTGGCGATTTTGTAGCAAGAGCCCGCGATGGTCGCCAAAGCGCCCGACAGGAACACCATGGCGTCATGGGCGGCCAGTGCCTCGAACTTGTTCGGTGCGGTGATGAAGGGCAGGCCGGTGATGTCTGCCATGTTCTTGGCCACGGCCTCATCCCAGCCGTTATGGGTGTTCAGGCCAGTACCAACAGCCGTACCACCTTGCGCCAGTTCATAAATTCCAGGCATCGACGCTTGGACACGGGCGATACCCTGACGGATCTGGTGCGCATAACCGCCAAATTCCTGTTCCAGCGTCAGTGGCGTCGCGTCCTGAGTATGGGTCCGGCCGATTTTGATGATGCCTGCAAACTCTTTTGCTTTGGCTTCCAGCGCCGAAGCGAATTTTTCAAGACCCGGCAACAGCACATCGCGCACGCTCATCGCGGTGGCGATATGCATGGCTGTGGGGAAGGTGTCGTTCGACGATTGGCCCATGTTGCAGTGGTCGTTGGGGTGAACAGGCTCTTTCGAACCAATAACGCCGCCGAGGATTTCGATCGCGCGGTTGGCGATCACCTCGTTCGAGTTCATGTTCGACTGCGTACCCGAACCGGTCTGCCAGACGACCAGAGGAAAATTGTCGTCAAACTTGCCTTCGATCACTTCGCCAGCGGCCTGAATGATGGCATCCGCGATCTTTGCATCCAGCTTACCTATGGCTTTGTTTTCCATCGCACAGGCTTTTTTGATCACGCCCAGCGCGCGCACGATGGCAACGGGTTGCTTTTCCCAACCGATCGGGAAGTTCATGATCGATCGCTGCGTTTGGGCACCCCAATACTTGTCAGAAGGAACCTCCAACGGGCCAAAGCTGTCGGATTCGGTGCGGGTCTGAGACATCTGTCACTCCGTAGTGTATACGTTCGTATGCCATTTACCCGCAACATAGTTGCAGAGCAATCGGCCAGTTGCGCGCACCATAAACTTAAGGGTGCCAGAGGTATAGGTGGAAGGGACGGTGAAATTTCTTGTGAAACGCATTGTGCGTGCATACGTGTCCGCTACAATAATAGGATCACCAAATTGGAGGCTCCGGTGGGCAAATTGGTTCAGACTTATTTCTTGAAATATATAGTCTTTTCGCTGGGCTTCCTGTTTTTGATCGCATTATCTGGCGTTCCTGTCCAAGCGGCGGATATTTCGCCTTTTGTCGGCGACTATGTTGGATCTGCAAGTGTTGTCGATGATGACGGTACCGAAACGCCACGCGACATGAGCGTGTCGATTCACGAGATGAAGAACGGTTTTAACATCAGTTGGACGACAACGACCTACAAGGCGGATGGCCGCATCAAGGAACAGAAATTCTCGATTGATTTCAAACAGTCCGACCGGGCAGATGTTTTTTCGGCTGCGATGAAACGCAATGTGTTCGGACACGAAGTACCGCTTGACCCGATGCAGGGCGAACCCTTTGTCTGGGGCCGGATCCAAGGTGATACTCTAACCGTATTTTCCCTGTTTATCGGCGAAACCGGCGACTACGAATTGCAGCAATACGACCGTACATTGGCTGAGGGCGGTCTGGATCTGTCGTTTTCGCGGTTCCGCAATGGGGAAAAGTCCCGTTCGGTCGAGACTTTTCTTAAAAAACAATAGTCTATTGAGCAATTATTTGCGGAAACTGTCCAGCGAGACGACCTCGGCGTCTTGTTGATCTGCCCCTTCCTCAACCTCGATTGATTCTTCGACGATGGGGTCGGCTTCTTCCTCATCATCGGGGCTTTCAAACCGCAAGCCGAATTCGACGGATGGGTCGACGAAGGTTTTGATCGCCGCATAAGGGATGTATAGCGGTTCCGGTGCGTCTCCAAAGTTCAGCGTGATGGCAAAGCCTTCGTCGCCGACCTCTAGATTTTCGAACCAGTGCTGCATGACAATTGTCATTTCTTCGGGGTACCGCTCGCGCAGCCAATCCGCCAGTTCCACGCCATCCTGACGCGTATCGAAGGTGATAAAGAAATGATGCGCCCCAGGCAGGCCATTATCGGCAACGCTGTTCAGAACGGATTTGATGAGCCCGCGCATCGCGGTGTGCATCAAGTTTCCATAATCGATGTCTTGCGACATGTGTCATCCTCAAAAGTGGTTACTCTCAGCATAGGGGATTTCGACGGAAACGAAAGACCGGGTATGCGAGGATTGTTCAAAGGAAGTGAATTCCCGTTCCAATCATGGCCATGATGGCCAGAGTTGTTGCCATCCCAAATTTAAACTTAAAAATCAATAGCCCAGCCAATAGTGTCAGGATCAGAGCGGCAGGATCCAGGCTGGCTGGATCGGGCCTGGGGATGGTCACCGGACCCCATGACTGTTGGGGAATAGTCTGAAACAGAACGTTCAGGCTGAACCATACTGACAGGTTAAGAATCACACCTACCACAGCGGCAGTAATCCCATGCAGCGCGGCGGACAACCTTGGACGGGTCGCCAATTGGTCCAGATAGGGGGCGGCCAAAAAAATCCACAGAAAACACGGTACAAATGTGGCCCAAAGGGCAACCACTCCAGCCGCAATCGCAAACGGCGCCCCGCCGTTGATTTGACCGGTCAACATGGCGACAAACTGTGTCACCAGAATCAACGGCCCCGGAGTCGTTTCGGCCAGACCCAGCGCGTCGATCATCTGATCTGTGCTGACCCATTGATATTTTTCAACCACGGTCTGGGTCATATAGGCCAGAACGGCATAGGCCCCGCCAAACGTGACAACGGCAAGGCGAGCAAAAAACCAGCCCAGATCGCTCAACAGTTTTTGTCCCGCCAAGGTCAATGCCAACAGTGGCCCCAGCCACAGAACCAGCCAAATTGCGGCGGTGCCGAGCATTCCTTTGACCTTTGGGGCAGGGGGTGCATCTGCGGTGGTGACCTCGCCGTTAAACGTGACATAGCCCCAGATAGCTGCCGCCAGAATGATCAGCGGAAAGGGAAGGTTCAGCGCGAAAATCGCAAGAAAACCCAACCCAGCGATCGCACGGTGTTGCGTATCGGTCAGCGCTTTGCGCGACAGGCTCCTAAGGGCCTGAAGAACGATGACAATCACAGTCGCTTTCACACCCAAAAAACCAGCCTGCACCACTGGCAGGTCGCCAAACGCAGCATAAAGCCCCACGAGAATGGCGATGACAAACGCACCCGGTAGTACGAAAAGGGCACCTGCGATCAACCCGCCGGTCACACCACGCAGACGCCAACCGGCATAAGTGGCCAGTTGCATGGCCTCGGGGCCGGGCAGAAGCATGCACAGGGACAAGGCGCGCAGATAAGCCTGTTCGTCCAGCCACGGGCGTCTCTCGACCAGTTCCTGGTGCATCAGTGAGATTTGCGCGGCAGGCCCTCCGAACGACAGCAACCCGATGCGGCCAAACACCCGGACAAGGTCTGAAAGGGATGGCGTCATGATTTGCGATCCGTTGGCCAGTCGTGCCCCTCGTCAAACCCGTCCCGCGCCCAGCGGTACAGTGCGTCATACAAGTGCAGCCCTGCCTCGAGGTTTTGGTGATCGTCGCGGTACTGGCGTGACAAGCCGACAGAGATTGCCAATAGCCCGGCGGCTTCGGGGGCGAGATCATGGCGATTGGTGTCGGCGGCCCGAACGACCGTGGCTAATCGGTCAAGCGCCGGCATGCGCAGCTGAAATTCGTCCAGCATGGTGTCAAATGTGCAGCGATCCTGTCTGTGGGACCAAAACGTATCCTCTATATCGAACGGCGTTGCGTCAAAGGCCTCGGCGGTGGCTTGCACCTCGGACGGTGCCACGAATAGAAACTGCGCGTCCGGGTCGACAAAGCGGCGGATCAGCCAGGGGCATGCGATCCGATCGATTTTGGGCCGGTGACGCGTGACCCAGACGGATCGACCTCCCTCGTGCCATGGTACGGCCGAGGCTGGAACCCGCGGCGCGTCGGGCATTTCCCGCCAGCCAAACATACCACCTTCCAGGTATTCCGCCACACAACCTTTGCTGCGCAGCCAAGAGACAACCCCTTGGCTAAGCTTTTTGCCCTTTTGGCAAATGATGACAGCCGCACGGTCGCCAATCTTTTCGGCGATCCCGTCGATATCTTTGGCGGAATGACGCAATGAGCCGGGGATTAGATAGGGGTCAGCTGTGAAATCCTCATCGAGACATATGTCGACCAAAACCGGAGCCTGTGGCGTTCCGATTAGGCGCATCAGCTGTTTAGGTGTAATTGAATTGGGCGCAGGCATAGCATGTCTCCTGTTTTGGGCGGATACATGCGAAACTTGGGCTGGCGCCTCACGGGGCGTTCGCAATCTTACCCCATGATCTTTGCTTACGGCTAAGCGCCAAAGGGGTCAAGATTGCCTGAACCGTGTTACGCCCAATCTAGCCTTTGACCTGTCATGCAGACAGGCAAAGTGTCTTGCGGAAACTGCCCGAGTTGTTCGAACAAAGAGATGAAGTCGAATTGGTTATAAGCCTCGACCATGCGACCGTCCTTGACCCGCGCGAACACACTGCCCGTGGCCTTTAGTGGAGCGCCATTGTCGGCCCGCGTCGTGCTGACATGCAAAATGGCAGAAACCCAGTCCCCATCTTCGACGATCTTTGGAATTTCAACCTTGATGTCCCCAAGAACGTGACGAAATGCCATGACCAGATCGCGGAAATCATCCGCGCCGACTTGCATTTCGGGGATCAACCCTTCGGCCATCGTATCAGCGCTAAAGTACTGATCTATCGCATCAAGGTTCCCGTTTTCCCAAACCTCGGAATACCATCCTTTGACGACATCTGTATGGGACATCCCGACTCTCCTTTTTCTGTCGGGGTCAGCATGAGACCAAAGGGTGAATAAACTCTGAACGTGAACAAGATCAGAGATAAACCGCAGACATTAGGGAGAAAATGCAGGTTTCTGTTGCCAGGTACCTGCGAACCCCGCCTTACGCGGCTAGGCGCAAGGACTTAAGTTTCGGTCTTGTTACTGCTTACGCAGCAACTGCAACCGGAGCACGATTGTCGTTTGCAATTGTACTATTTTCGCCGGTAACGGTGGCAGACAGCCGAGACAAAGCTAACCCCTTTAGACGTTCGTCGATCCTATTTCGGCCCCAAAATCCTCAAACGAAGGATGGTTGGTGGAGCCGCCGGGTACCGCCCCCGGGTCCGATCCGCTTATTACGAGCGCGTTTATGTCCATAGTCCCGAAAGACATATCCTATATAGGTGAGCGCGCGCGTGGATGCAAACCAGGAATTCCAATCTACGCTTGCTTTAAAAACAGATGCTTACGCAGCCCTGTTGATGTTCGCCAAGATCAACCACAGCGCCAGGGCCAATTCGATTCCTCCGAATGTCATGGCTTTGATGAGTGGCGGATTGTCAAAAATGACCGAGACAAACCTCCCAAGCGCCGCGCCCGCATAAACAACGCCCAACATGGCATAGGCCATGGGATTGTTCAGCCACAGCACCACCGCGCCGGTTACGACAAATAGCCCACCGACTGATGCACGCATCTCGCTAAGACCCATGTTGCTGTCGGTTGGTGTCAAATCCAATGAGGCCGCAGTGAACGCGGGCGCCAGAAAACCGAAGAGGCCAAAACCTATGGTCAAGAGGGCGGCAATTACGTTCAGAGCTGTTGTCATCTGTCCCTCATCAAGCAGGTTTACGATGTTGCTGGGCGACATCCTGGGCCAGCTTACGGGTGTATTCTTCTAGCTCAACTAGTTTTGCATCTACCTTTGCCGCATCCCTTTCTTCCAGCGCATCGGCAATCTGATTGTGCAAGGAGATGATTTGTTCACGCGATCGGGCGGTGAAGGTGATCATGTTCATCAAGGGCTGCATGGCCTCGACAGCGCCGGCCAACTGGTAAGAGAGCACCGGGTTGTCGGCACCATCTACCAAGGCCCGATGGAATGTGACGTCTGAAGCGCAAAAGGCCTCATCCGAAAGCCCAGGCTGTGCCTGACGGAAAATCTCGGCCCGCATGGTGGCCAGTTGATCCGAAGTACGGCGTTGCGCAGACAAGGGCGCGCAGGCGCGTTCCAACGAAAATCGGGCCTCGCAGGCAGTATCAAAGCTGACCGCATTCATCGACAACAACAGTGTTGAGGTCGTGATTTGCTGCGAATACGCGTCCTCAAAGCTGATCCGATTAACAAAAGCCCCCCCGCTGGCGCCCCGCTGCGTTCGGATCAAGGATTGCGCGGCTAGACGTTTCAATGCCTCGCGCACCGTGGGGCGTGAGACCTGAAACTGATCGGACAGTTCTGCCTCGGACGGCAAACGCTCATCCACGATCAATTCACCCGAGATGATGGCATCACGGATGGCCTGCGCGATTTGCGCAGACAAATCGGCGGGTTTTCGTGGGTCGATTTTCATATTCCGGGGACCGTTGGTAAGATTTTATTTGTCTGACATTTAAAAGTCTGACATTTGAATTGCAAGGACTGAGTCGGGAGGGACGCATGAGTCGCGCAGTTCTACGCAGCGGTTTGTGGCTTGGGTTTTACAGCCTGATTCTGTGGGCCTGGTGGATGATGTTCACCATGAGCCGCGGAATGGATCTGGATTGGATCGGGCGCCCCGGCCCAATGGGGCAAGCGATGGCCGCCATGGATCCGCGCATGGATATGTACATGCCGATGTCCGAATTTAGCCCGCTGTTCTGGATGTGGGCCATCATGATGGCCGCAATGATGTTGCCGACCCTTGTGCCGACCTTGCGCAGCTATGATGACCTGATCCACAGCGCAAATGGCACACGAGCTGGTTGGCTGGGCGTTCTGGCGGGGTATTTCATCGTCTGGGTCGGGTTCGCGGCGCTGATCACGGGGGTTCAGCTGGTTTTACTGTTCGGTGGCGTTGTCGACATGCTGGGCATCGCCAAATCCAGCTTTGTGGCCGGTGGTTTGATGATCGCAGTTGGCGCTTTTCAGTTCACCCGCGCGAAAGAGGTCTGCCACGGAGTTTGCCACGCGCCCGTGACCTATTTTCTAGTTCATTGGAAAACCGGTTTCACAGGCGGGTTGCGCATGGGCCTGGGGCTGGGTGCTTTTTGCGTCGGATGTTGTTGGGGCTTTATGGCGCTGGGTTTCGTTGGAGGCGTCATGAGCTTGCTTTGGATGGGGTTGGCGACTCTGTTCATGGTTTTGGAAAAATTGCCTCAGATCGGTCACGCAGTGACGCGACCAATGGGGTTTGCTCTAGTTGCAGGGGGAATTCTCCTGTTGATCTATCCCTTTATTTTCGGAGGATAAGTATATGGCTAAGAACAGAAAACCTGAAGCCGACAGGTTGCCTATCAGCCAACGTATCGACAGTCGTATGCCAAATCCCAAGCGGCGTGAGATGAGTCCGACTGATTGGGTCATCAAGGGAGAGTTGATCCTCAACTGCTCGTGCGATGTGTTTTGCCCTTGCGTTGTATCACTGGGGGCGCATCCTCCGACCGAAGGGCATTGCCACGCGTGGATGGGGGTCATCATCGATGAAGGCCATTACGAGGGCGAGGACCTGTCGGGTTTGAACGTTGGTCTACTGGTCGATATTCCCGGTCGCATGGGCGAGGGCCAGTGGAAAGTCGCGGCCTATGTCGATGAACGCGCTAGCGGCAAGGCCTATAACGGTCTGCTGCAAATCTTCAGCGGGCAGGCGGGCGGTACAACTGGTCTGTTCACCATGCTGGTCAGCGAGATCATCGGGGCCGAGCGGGCCCCTGTCCAGATCGAACGCGATGGCAACAAGCGCCGTATCGTAATCGGTCGCAAGATTCAGGGCGAGATTGAGATGTTGGCGGGTAAAGACCCCGAGCATCCGGTGATGGTTTCGAACTCGAAATACTGGATGGGACCGGATATCATCGTAGCGCGTGGAACCAAATCCAAGGTGCGTGATTACGGCCGCGTCTGGGATTTCGGCGGTAAATCGGCCGAGATTTGCCCGATTGACTGGCATGGACCAAAATAATGATCACCGGGGCCTATGCACAGGAAATGGCGCGGTATAATCAATGGCAGAACAGCCAGTTGTCCGCTTTTCTTCAAGACCTGACGCCCGAGGAGTTAGCGAAAGATCGCGGCGCTTTTTTTGGCTCGATCATGGGGACTGCTAACCATCTTTTGTGGGGTAACTGGATTTGGATTTCGCGTTTTGATCAGGGCGATGGTCCAGGTGGCGGCATCCCGGAAAGTGTGTCTTTGTGCGCTGATCTGGTCGAGTGGTTGCCGCTGTGCAAAACAGTCGACGCCCGCATCTCCAATTGGGCTGGATCGCTTGAAGAGGACCTTCTGACTGGTGAATTCACGTGGCTCTCGGCGGCAAAAAAAGATGACTTTACATTGCCTTACGCGCAATGCGTCATACATATGTTCAACCATCGGACCCATCATCGCGGGCAATTGCACCAAATGCTGACCGAGACCGGATCAGCCGCTCCTGTTAGCGATTTGGTGTTTATGCCAAAGGAGGTTTGAATGCCGCAAATTTCCTTATCCCGCCGGTTGCGGCGCACGCCCTTCTCAGACGGTGTCGAGGCTGCGGGAGTTAAAGCATACACGGTCTATAACCGCATGTTATTGCCCACAGTTTTCGAAAGCGTCGAGGCAGATTACAGGCATTTGAAATCCCACGTTCAGGTCTGGGATGTTTCCTGTGAACGGCAGGTTGAGCTGCGCGGCCCGGATGCGGGCAAATTGATGCAAATGCTGACGCCGCGTGATCTTCGGGGGATGCTGCCGGGGCAGTGCTTTTACGTGCCCATCGTCGATGAAACCGGTGGGATGCTGAACGATCCTGTGGCGGTGAAGTTGTCCGATGATCGTTGGTGGATTTCCATTGCTGACAGTGACCTGCTTTTTTGGGTCAAAGGGGTCGCCAACGGTTATCGGCTGGATGTTCTGGTGGATGAACCCGACGTGTCGCCCTTGGCGGTTCAAGGGCCCAAGGCGGATGACCTGATGGTGCGCGTATTCGGGGATCGCGTGCGGGATATCCGGTTTTTCAAATTCGATATGTTCGAATTCGAAGGGCGTGACCTGGCCGTGGCTCGGTCGGGTTATTCGAAACAGGGTGGGTTCGAGATCTATCTCGAAGGCACTGAGATAGGCATGCCATTGTGGAACGCCCTTTTTGCGGCGGGTGAGGACCTACAGGTGCGGGCGGGCTGTCCCAACCTGATCGAGCGGATCGAAGGTGGTTTGCTGTCTTATGGCAATGACATGACCGACGACAACACGCCGCACGAATGTGGTTTGGGCAAGTTCTGTAATACTCACACCGCGATTGGGTGTATCGGTCGGGATGCATTGTTGCGTGTGGCTAAGGAAGGCCCGGTACAGCAGATTCGTCCAATTGCGATTGAGGGCGACGCAGTACCGCCCTGCGACCGACCGTGGTCTGTGTTCGCAGGTGGAAGGCGTGTGGGGCAGGTGACCTCAGCCGCGTGGTCCCCGGATTTCGGGACGAATGTCTCAATTGGCATGCTGCGATTAAGCCACTGGGAAGCAGGAACGGTTGTCGAGGTTGAAACACCAGACGGCATGCGCCGCGCCACAGTGCAGGAGCGTTTCTGGATCTAAGGGAGGGTTTGGGCGTCGCCCTCGTCGCTACACGGCGCACCCGAACTCATTCAGCCAGGCGTAGAATGGCCTGGCGCTAGGAAAACGAAAGGAAATCGGATGTTCAATGCATTGGTGATGGAAAAGGATGAAGAGAGCGGCTTGGCCAGCCCCTCGGTCAAGCAGTTGTCTCTGGATGATTTGCCAAATGGTGACGTGACCGTGGCGGTCGAGTATTCGACGGTGAATTACAAGGATGGTTTGTGTACGTCGCCGAAGGGTGGCGGGCTGGTGCGCAACTACCCACATGTACCGGGTATTGACTATGCCGGGACCGTCGAAGCGTCATCAGATGACCGCTATAAGCCCGGTGACAAGGTAGTTTTAACCGGCTGGCGCGTGGGTGAGGCGCATTGGGGCGGGTATTCGCAAAAAGCCAATGCGCTGGCCGATTGGTTGGTGCCCTTGCCCGATGGCTTGGATGCGCGCCAGGCAATGGCTGTAGGCACGGCCGGATTTACTGCGATGCTGGCTGTGATGGCGCTTGAGGATCACGGAATGACACCCGATCACGGGCCGGTTTTGGTAACCGGGGCCGCAGGTGGGGTCGGATCTGTGGCCACGGCCATTCTGTCCAATCTTGGCTACGAAGTGGCGGCTGTTACCGGTCGGCCCGAGGCGGGGGATTACTTGAAATCTCTGGGGGCCAGCACAATCGTCCCGCGGGAAGAGCTGAACGAAACCACCAAGCGGCCTCTGGAAAGCGAAAGCTGGGCTGGCTGCGTTGATGCGGTCGGAGGAGAGATGCTGGCGCGCGTCCTGGGGCAGATGAAATACGGCGCCTCGGTCGCGGCTGTGGGGTTGGCGGGTGGTGCTGCTTTGCCTGCGACGGTCATTCCATTCCTTCTGCGCGGCGTAAATCTGCTGGGCATCGACAGCGTGATGCAGCCTTATGAAAATCGCGTCCGGGCGTGGCAACGTATCGCCACCGATCTGCCGATGGATAAGCTTGAGGCAATGGTTCAGCCAGCAACCCTTAACGATCTGCCGCAACTGGGCGCCGATATTCTGAAAGGTCAGGTCAAAGGCCGCGTCGTCGTTGACGTAAACGCCTGATCGGAAAAGCTTCCTTCAGACCCGCCGACTAGGATGTCGGCTGGTCTGTTTGGTATTTAATCAACCGAAAAAATGCTGAAGACACCTCTGGTCAATGGAGCATTTCCACAGCATCATTGCTATACATCCCAATTGCGATGGCTTAGAAGCCATGCAAACAGCACCTGAATACGGGGAGTGAGCAGCATGTCTGACGATTTCGAACTGGATACCGATGATCTGAAACGGCGCATGGAAGGCGCCATGGCCAACCTCAGAACCGAATTCGCCTCGCTTCGGACCGGGCGGGCGTCGGCCTCGATGCTTGAGCCGGTGATGGTGGATGCCTATGGCTCAATGACTCCGATCAATCAGGTTGGGACGGTGAATGTACCCGAACCGCGCATGGTGACCGTCAACGTCTGGGACAAGGGTCTGGTGGGCAAGGTTGAAAAGGCGATCCGCGAAAGCGGGCTGGGGATCAATCCGCAGCTGAACGGTACGATCATCATGCTGCCGATCCCGGAACTGAACGAAGAACGCCGCCGCGAATTGGGCAAAGTTGCCGGGCAATATGCTGAACACGCCCGTGTCTCGATCCGGAATGTGCGCCGCGACGGGATGGATCAAGTCAAAAAAGCCAAAGCGGACGGTATGTCCGAGGATGATCAGAAATTCTGGGAATCCGAGGTTCAGGACCTGACCGATGAGATGATCAAATCTGTAGACGCCGCGCTTGAGACCAAGCAGGCCGAGATCATGCAGGTCTGAGACAGGGAATGCTCAACACCCCTCATACTTCGCCCGCGCTTGGGCCGCGCCATGTCGCTATTATCATGGACGGAAATGGTCGCTGGGCGCAGGCGCGTGGCCGGCCAAGGCTGTTTGGACACCACGCCGGGGCGCGGCGCGTGCGCGAGGTGGTTGAGGCTTGCCCGGAACTTGGAATCAAATACCTTACGGTTTTTGCCTTTTCGACCGAGAACTGGAAACGCACGCAGGCCGAGGTTGCCGGGCTGATGAGCCTATTTCGGCGCTACATCATCAAAGAAACCCGGACTCTGAAGGAAAATGGTATCCGGGTTCGGTTCATTGGGGATCGCGTTCGATTGGACGCCAAGCTGATTGCCTTGATGGACGCGCTGGAAGAAGAAACCAAGAACAACGATTTGGTACACCTGACGGTCGCCCTGAATTACGGCGGTCGGGATGAGGTTGCGCGGGCCACCAAACGTCTTGCGCTGGACGTTGCCGAAGGACGGTTGCGCCCCGAAGATGTTGATGAAGAAACTCTGCCCAAGTATCTGGACACGCATGTTCTTCCTGATCCCGATCTGGTTATCCGGACCAGTGGTGAGGCGCGGATATCCAACTTTCTGCTGTGGCAATCGGCCTATTCCGAATATGAATTCATCGACACGCTCTGGCCGGATTTCACAGCGGCCGAGCTGGAACGGCTGTGTCGCAACTTTGGCTCTCGCGAGCGCCGGTTTGGGGCAGTGCGGGTATGAGCGACGGCCGATGGTCTGACCTAAGCGCCCGGATTCTGTCCGCAGCCGTTTTAATTGCCATCGGTTCGGTCGAGGTTTGGCTGGGCGGCCTTTGGTTCGAAGCATTCATCGCAATTGCCTGCGGTTTGATGACCTGGGAGCTGGTGCGGATGATCGACCCGGACAAGGTCGGCGTGCGCGTTCAGCTTGGCATTCTGACCGGAGTGGCCGTCTTGATCAGCTACCACGTGCCGCCGCTTTTTAAGCTTCCGGTTCTGGTGGCTCCGGCTTTGGTTGGGGCGGGGCAGGTCGGTCGTTCGAAAACGATTTATGCGCTATTTGCCGTCTGGATTGCGGCATCTGGTCTGGGCTTCATCTCTATCCGCGAGACGATGGGCTTTGGCTGGATGGTTTGGCTGATTTCGGTGGTCGTGGCGACGGATGTCGCCGGGTATTTTGTTGGCAAAACCTTTGGGGGCCCTAAGTTCTGGCCCAGGGTCAGCCCCAAGAAAACATGGTCGGGCACTGCCGGAGGCTGGGCCGCAGCAGCCATCGTGGGGGCTGTTTTTGCGATCTATGCCGGATTTGGGTTCATGTTTGTTGTGATTTCGGTTTTGGCCTCGATGGCCAGTCAAGCCGGAGATATCGTCGAAAGTGCGACCAAACGGAAATTTGGGGTCAAGGACAGTTCGAACCTGATCCCGGGACATGGCGGATTTCTCGACCGGTTTGACGGGATGATGGGGGCGGCCTTGTTCGTTCTGATCGCGGGTTTGATTTACTCCCCCGGGGGCATGTAATGCGCAGAGTTTCCATTTTCGGCGCGACCGGATCGGTCGGACAGAACACAATCGACCTGATTGACCGGAATCCGTCGGCCTATGACGTGGTGGCATTGACCGGCGGTGCAAATATCGAAAAGCTGGCCGACGATGCACGCCGACTGCAGGCTGATTTGGCCGTGACCGCGCATGAGGATCAGCTCGAGGACCTGCGTGCTGCACTATCCGGCAGCGGTGTCGAGGCTGCGGCCGGACAGGCTGCGCTGACCGAAGCGGCAGCGAGGCCAGCGGATTGGGTCATGTCGGCCATCGTCGGTGCGGCCGGATTACCACCGGGTCTTGAGGCATTGAAACAAGGTGCGACCCTAGCCCTGGCAAACAAGGAAACGCTCGTTTGTGCCGGACCGTTGGTGTTGGAAACGGCGCGAAAACACAATGCCCGACTTTTGCCGGTGGACAGCGAACACTCTGCCGTGTTCCAGGCGCTGGTGGGCGAGGATATGGATGCAGTTGAACGGATCATTATCACCGCCAGCGGTGGCGCGTTCCGCGATTGGCCGTTGAGCGATCTGGTCAATGCCACGGTCGAGCAAGCCTCGAGCCATCCGAACTGGGATATGGGTCAGCGGATCACCATAGACAGCGCTTCGATGTTCAATAAAGCGCTCGAAGTGATTGAAACGCGGGAATTCTTTGGTGTTTCCCCTGATCAGATCGAAGTGTTGGTGCATCCCGAATCCATCGTGCATTCGCTGGTTGGGTTCAATGACGGCGCGGTCATGGCTCATATGGGCGCACCGGATATGCGCCATGCAATTGGCTATGCGCTGCACTGGCCGGATCGGCGCAAGCTACCGGTCGAACGTCTGAACCTGGCGAAACTGGGTCAGTTGCGCTTTCAGGACCCGGACGAGACCCGCTATCCAGCGCTGCGCCTCGCCCGTAACGTGATGCAGCGCGGCGGTCTGTCAGGTGCGGTGTTCAACGCCGCGAAAGAGCGGGCGCTGGACCTGTTCATCGCACGCCGGGTCAGTTTTCCAGAGATGGCCCAGATCGTTGAAAGTGTATTGGACAGATTTGAGACGTCAGACGGCCTTCTTGATGCCTCTTTAACCCTTGATAACGTACTGCAAACGGACCATCTGGCACGTAAGTGGGCAGAAGAAGCCGTGATGCAGAAAGCAGGATAGAAACTTGGACGTAATCTCTCTGATCCCTCAATTCGGCAACTTGCTTTATACCATCGTTGCCTTTGTGATCGCCCTGTCCGTCATCGTCGCGGTACATGAATACGGCCATTATATCGTCGGGCGTTGGTCCGGCATCCATGCCGAGGTGTTCTCGGTCGGGTTTGGCCCTGTATTGTGGAGCCGTATCGACAAACGCGGAACACGTTGGCAGATCGCAGCCTTGCCTTTCGGCGGGTATGTAAAATTCCTTGGGGATGCCAACGCCGCATCCGGCAAGGACGAAGGCGCGATGCAGGAAATCACCGAGCAAACCCCCGAAGAGCTGCGCCGCACCATGCACGGCGCGCCGTTGTGGGCGCGGGCAGCTACCGTTGCCGCAGGGCCGGTGTTCAACTTTGCTATGTCCATTGTGGTGTTTGGCCTGATTTTTATGTCTCAGGGCGTTACGCGCGACCCTTTTACAGTCGGCGAATTGCGCTCGTTGCCTGGTTCGGTGCAGGAATTGCAGGACGGGGATGAAATCGTCGCAATTGCGGGTCTTCCCGTTCCTGATTTTGATCAGCAGGGGGCCTGGTCTGATTTTACGGATGCACTGCCTGTTGAAACGGAGTTGGATTACACGGTGATCCGCGATGGGCAGACACTGGATGTATCCGGCCCCTGGTTGTTCCCGGCGCTGATCCAACAGGTCGTTCCACGCAGTGCAGCCATGGATATCGATCTAAAGTCGGGCGACGTTATCACGGCCGTCAACGGCGATCCTATCTTTGCCTTTGAGCAGCTCAAAGAACATGTAGAAGGATCGGACGGCAAGGTTCTATTGCTGAACGTTTGGCGCGACGGGGCCGAGCTTGAATTTGCCTTGGCCCCGCGTCGCACGGATGAGCCGCAGCCGGAAGGTGGCTTTGTGACCCATTGGCGTATCGGGATTGTGGGTGGAATGGCTTTGGAACCAGCGACGGAACCCGCGGGCCTTCTGGCATCTCTTTCCGGCGGTGTGCAGCAGACCATTCGCATCGTTGACGGCTCTTTGTCGGGCGTCTGGCATATGGTGACGGGGGCGATCAGCACCTGCAACATTTCCGGTCCCATCGGCATTGCGGAAACTTCTGGCGCTATGGCCAGTCAGGGTGCTCAGAATTTCATTTTCTTTATTGCCGTTCTGTCGACCGCAGTAGGCTTACTGAACCTGTTTCCCATTCCGGCATTGGATGGGGGCCATCTGGTATTCTATGCGTATGAGGCTATTGCAGGCAAACCACCCAGCGACGGTGTACTGCGCGTGCTTATGGGGGTTGGCGTATCGTTGATCCTTGGACTTATGGTCTTTTCGGTTACGAACGATCTGTTCTGCTGATTGTGGCATCGATCACAAGAAAACGCCCCAATTCCGCCTCAATTCCAGCTTAGGTTAATAGCCGGTAATTAAACCGTGTCAGAGGTAGTTATGACAAAGGCCCTGCGTAAATCCGCCAAAAGCTTTGGGTGCTTGTTCGTGTTGAACTGGGATACATTGCTGTTCTTCGGTGTGACTGCCGTGGCAATGGGCGGTTGGGCCTATTTGATCACTATGTGATTCTTAAGACCTGTTATTGAAACTACACAAGGCGGCCGACGGGCCGCTTTCTGTTTTGGTCTTTTGACAAGGCTAAATATTCTCGCTAATCAGCTTTAAAGTCCAAAAATATTGGGTAGTGAAAAATATGACTGATAGGCGAGGCGCGGGCACATCCTGCGGTGGGCAGAAGCCGAAAAACAAGATTTTGTGGCGGTCACTAACGTTAATATTCCTTCTTACATTGGTAGGTTTTGTACCGTTTCCGCAGGCCGCGTGGGCGCAAAATTTCGTCTTTAATTCGTTCGATGTCGAAGGCAACCGACGTATCGAAACCTCCACCATTATTGAACGTACAGGAATCGAGCCGGGCCAGTCGGTCACAGCGGGCGAATTGAACGATGCCTATCAGCGTTTGCTTGACAGTGGTGTTTTTGAGACAGTCGAATTGACGCCGCGTGGCAGCACGCTGGTGATCGAAGTTGCAGAATATCCGACAATCAATCAGATCAGCGTTGAAGGTAACAGCCGCGTAAAAGATGACGTGCTGCTTGAAGCGATCTCATCAGAGCCACGCCGCGTCTTTACACCGCAAGTCGCGGAGGCTGACGCCGACCTGATCGCCGAGATCTACTCGTCTCAGGGACGGGTGTCTGCAACGGTCATTCCCCGCATCATTCGCCGCAGTGACAACCGTGTCGATCTGGTATTCGAGGTCGCAGAAGGGACCACGATCGAAGTCGAGCGTGTGAGTTTTGTCGGCAACCGAGCTTATTCTGACCGGCGCCTGCGCAGGGTTCTGGAATCGAAACAGGCGAATATCCTGCGGACGTTTGTCAGCAGCGATACTTTCATTGCTGACCGGATCGAATTCGACAAACAGGTCATTCGGGATTTCTACTTGTCGCGTGGTTATGTCGATTTCCGCGTGAACAGCGCAAATGTGGAATTCACTCGCGAGCGCGACGCTTTCTTCTTGGTGATGAACATCACCGAAGGTCAAAAATTCTCATTTGGGCAGATCAGCACTGTCAGCGAAATTCCGGGTGTGGATCCTGCTCCGTATCAGGATGCACTGAAAATTCGACCGGGAGTGACTTACACTCCGATGCTGATCGAAAACTCGATTGCGCGGATGGAACGTCTCGGCATCAAGCAGGGCGTCGATTTCCTGCGTGTGGAGCCGCGCGTGACGCGCAACGCACGTGACCTGACTCTGGATGTGCAGTTTGTTCTGACCAAAGGCCCAAGGATTTTTGTCGAGCGGATCGATATCGAAGGCAACACAACCACGCTTGACCGCGTGATCCGTCGTCAATTCGATACGGTGGAAGGCGACCCCTTTAACCCGCGTGAGATCCGTCAGGCCGCCGAACGTATCCGGGCCTTGGGTTTCTTTGCTGCGGCCGATGTCGAACCGCGCGAAGGGTCTTCGCCCAGCCAGGTGATTGTGGATGTGGATGTAGAGGAACAGCCGACGGGTTCGCTAAGCCTGGGTGGTAGCTACTCGGTTTCTGATGGTTTCGGGGTTGCGATTGGCCTTCAGGAATCTAACTTCCTGGGACGCGGGCAAACAATTGGCGTCAATTTGTCGACTGCCCAGGATGCCGAACAGTACACGTTGAACTTCTCGGAACCTTACCTGCTAGGGCGCAAACTTCGGTTTGACTTGGGATTGGGCCTGTCGACGACCAATTCAAGCTTTGCCAGCTATGACACCGAGACACTCTTCTTCCGGCCTCAGTTGAGCTATGCGATTGGCGAGTTGTCATCCCTGCGTCTGCGCTATGGTTGGCAAAACAGCGAAATGACCCAGCAAGGTGACGAAACTAACGGTGCAGTCATTTCGTCGGAAATCGATCAGGGTGAGCGTACCACCAGTTCTCTGGGTCTCTCGTACGTTTATGACAGCCGGATCGGAGGTCTGAACCCGAATGCAGGCGTCCTGTTTGAGGCCGGTATCGATGCTGCAGGACTGGGCGGCGACAACGAATACTTCAAGACGACGGCCCGTGGTGTCGCCCAGACACGTGTCTGGAACGAAGAAGTTGTTCTGCGTGCGTCGATGGAAGTCGGTGCGCTGCACTGGAGAGGTGATGATTTCAGCCGCACTATCGACCGCTTTGTTTTGGGACCCAGCATCTTCCGCGGGTTCGAGCCCGCGGGTCTTGGTCCGCGCGACTTGTCCAACGGACAGGATGACGCGATCGGGGGCAATTACTATTGGGTTGCGCGTTTGGAGTCGGATTTCCCGCTGGGTCTGCCCGAAGAATTCGGCCTGCGTGGCGGCGTGTTCTACGACTTTGGTAACTTGTACAATCTTAACGACGTCAATACGACCGGTGCCAATATCGTCGGCGAAGACGGCTCGATCCGCCACGTAATAGGTGTGTCGGTTCTGTGGGAAACGCCGTTTGGTCCGCTGCGCTTCAACTTCTCGAAAGCGTTGAAAAAGGAAGACTTTGACAAAGAGCAGAACTTCGACCTGACGGTTCAGGCTCGGTTCTGATCCTGAATGTTGAAAACTGTGTTCATGAAACTGCAGGGCCCTTTATGGGCCCTGTGTGTATTTCTGACCCTTGTCTTTTCGGAGCCAGTAGCGGCCCAACAATTGGGGGTTCCGCAAAGCAGCGTGGTGACGTTGTCCAGCGAGCGTTTGTTTGCTGAATCTGCCTTTGGTCAACGTGTCCTGCGAGAGATCGAGGCCGAAGGCGTTCTTTTAGGGGAAGAAAACGAACGGATCGTGGCCGAGCTGAGCCGAGAGGAAAAGGTTCTGACGGAACAGCGTGCGACCATGACAGCCGAAGAATTTCGCCCCCTGGCCGATGCCTTTGACGAAAAGGTTCAGTCGCATCGGGAGGGGCAGCGCGCAAAACTGGACGTGTTGGCACGACGTAGTGAAGAGGCTCGGCAGATGTTTCTGGAACTTGCACGGCCGGTTTTGATTGACTTGCTACGCGAATCCGGCGCTTCCATCATTATTGAACGATCCAGCGTTTTCCTCAGTTCGGATCGAACCGATATTACCGATGCCGCCATTGCGCGGATCAATGCGGCGATCGGCGACGGCAGCGCCGTTGAAAATGGGGCCAGTGAATAGGTTTGCTTGCCCTTAGGGCGCGGTATTGCTAACCACGCCGCAAACAGAAATCCAGAATGGGACTACAACACCATGAGCACGGAAACCAAAAGCGCCGACATCCAGTTGATCCAACGGATCTTGCCGCATCGCTATCCGTTTCTGCTGGTCGACAAGGTGGTTGATATCTCGGGTTATCAATCGGCCGTTGGCATCAAGAATGTCACAATGAACGAACCACATTTTCAGGGCCATTTTCCCGGAACGCCGATCATGCCCGGCGTGACCATTGTTGAAGCGATGGCGCAAACTGCAGGTGTGATGCTGGGCGTCGGTATGGACGTGATCGACAGCGAATTGCTGATTTATTTCATGAACATCGACAAGTGCAAATTCCGCCGCAAAGTGATCCCTGGCGATGTGCTTGAAATGCACGTGGAAACCGTGCGGGGTAAGAAGGGTGGCAAGATCTTCAAATTCAGCGGCCGGGCGACGGTTGATGGCGAAGTCGCAGCCGAAGCCGAATTTTCGGCCTATGTCGACTGGGACATGGAAAAGACAACATGAGCGGCATTCACCCAAGCGCAATCATCGAAGACGGTGCGCAGATCGGTGAAGACTGCATCATCGGGCCGTTCTGTTTTGTCGGCAGTCAGGTTAAGCTGGGCGACCGGGTCGAATTGAAGTCCCATGTTGTCGTGACCGGCGAAACCCAGATCGGTGATGAGACCGTGATCTTCAATTTCTCGGTGATCGGAGAAATTCCGCAGGACCTGAAGTTCGGGGGTGAGGATACGCGGCTTGAGATCGGCAAGCGTAACCGCATTCGTGAACATGTGACGGTGAATACCGGAACCGAGGGCGGCGGCGGTGTGACCCGGATCGGCGACGATTGTCTTTTGATGGCAGGTGTGCACGTGGCGCATGACGTTCAGATCGGAGATCGTGTGATCATGGTGAACCATTCCGGCGCGGCAGGTCACTGTGTCATTGAGGATGATGTGATCGTGGGCGGAATTTCCGGCCTGCATCAATGGGTGCGCGTGGGCCGTGGCGCGATCATCGGCGCACTGACTATGGTGCCCAATGACGTGATCCCATATGGCCTGGTTCAGGCGCCTCGGGGTGAGTTGGACGGACTGAACCTGGTTGGCTTGAAACGGCGCGGTGTCTCGCGCGAGGATATCTCGGCCCTGCGTGCTGCATTCCGCGAATTGTCGACTGGCGATGGCACGTTTATGGAACGCGCGCACCGTGTAGGTGTGGACAACGAAAGCGAATATGTGCAGCGGATCGTGGATTTCGTGACCGGGCAATCCGATCGCTCGTTCCTGACGCCGAGGAAATAGGTCGATGCTGGCATTGATTGCTGGAACAGGCGCATTGCCGGGCGAAGTGGTTGACCAACTTTCCGATCGCCCTCTGATTTGTGCGATGGAAGGGTTCACACCGGACACTTTGACTGCGGATATCGTCTTTCCATTGGAACAGTTGGGAAGCTTCCTTGCGGATTTGAAAGCGCGCGGCGTGACCCAGATCTGCATGGCTGGCGCGGTGCGCCGTCCCGCTATCGATCCATCGCGGATTGATGCGGCCACGATGCCTCTTGTTCCAGTACTGCAACAGGCGATGATATCCGGGGATGACGGGGCATTGCGCGCCGTGATCGGCATATTCGAAAACTCTGGACTGACCGTTCGTGCCGCTCACGAAATTGCCCCGGCGTTACTGCCGGAACTAGGGTGCCTTACCGAAACGCAGCCATCCGAGGCTGAACGGTCCGATGCAGACAGGGCAGCGGGTATTCTGCGGGCCATGGGAGCTGCGGATATCGGTCAGGCTTGTGCGGTGTCCAAAGGGCAGGCGCTTGCGGTCGAAAGCATCTACGGCACAGATTGGATGCTTCAATCCTTGACCCAACGACCGGATGCGGGGGGTGGCGTTTTGTTCAAAGCGCCGAAACCCGATCAGGACCGACGTGCTGACTTGCCGACCATTGGCCCTGGGACCGTTTCTGGTGCGGTGGCAGCTGGGCTGGCGGGTATTGTCATCGAAAAAGGTGGCGTGATCGTGTTGCAACAGGATCGTGTGATCGACGAATGCAACCGTCTGGGCCTGTTCCTGTATGTGCGCGAGCGGGCGATCTGATGCGAGTCTTCCTGGTCGCCGGTGAACCTTCGGGCGACCGTTTGGGCGGCGCCTTGATGGAAGGGTTGCGCAGCCTTGTACCCGATATCCAGTTCGATGGCGTTGGCGGACCGCTGATGCAGGCGCAGGGTTTGGACAGCCGCTTTCCGATGGCCGAACTGTCGGTGATGGGGCTGGTTGAGGTTTTGCCCAAGTTCTTTCACCTGAAACGCCGGATTGCCGAAACAGCTCAGGCCATTCTGGATACGCAGCCCGATGTATTGATTACCATCGACAGCCCGGATTTTTCACTGCGCGTCGCCAAGCAGGTAAAAGCGCAGAGTAATATCAGAACGGTGCATTACGTCGCCCCCAGTGTCTGGGCATGGCGCCCCGGGCGCGCGGGCAAGATGGCCAAGGTGATCGACCAAGTTCTGGCGTTGCTACCATTTGAACCGCCCTATATGGAACGTGCGGGGATGGAGTGTGATTTCGTTGGTCATCCGGTGGCCAACGAACCGATAGCTTCGGATCAGGATATCCAGGATTTTCGCGCGACCTACGATCTGGGCGACGCACCGATCATACTGGCGCTTCCTGGTTCGCGTGGAGGCGAGATTGAGCGTCTGGCTCCGATCTTTGGTGAGGCGCTGCGCCTTTATCTGAATGAACGGCCGTGCGCACGTATTGTGGTGCCCGCGGTTGCGCATATGGTGGATACCGTCATCGAGCATATGCAAAGCTGGCCCGGAAACCCTGTTGTCGTCGATCCGCGCGAGATGCCTTCGGATCAGGCACAAGCACAAAAGCGGGTCGCGTTTGCGGCGGCAGAGTTGTCGCTCGCCGCTTCGGGGACGGTTTCGTTGGAACTGGCCGCGCAATCGACGCCTATGGTGATAGCCTATAATCTGAACTGGCTAACCACTCTGATTGCCAAGCGGATGGTCAAGCTGGATACTGTAACGCTCGTCAATCTGGTGTCCGAGACCCGAACGGTCCCCGAGTGTTTGCTAGATGATTGCCAGCCTGAACAGATAGCAGAGGCGTTGAAACAGGTCGCGACTGCCCCCGATGCGCAGCGCGATGCCATGACCCTCACGATGGAACGTCTGGGGCGCGGAGGTGAGGCCCCCGGTTTGAGGGCTGCCCGAGCCGTTCTTGATCGGATGACTCCGTAATGCTGGATTTCGTGCTGTTCGGACTGTCTGCCTTTATGGCTCAGATTCTGACCAATCTGGACAATCTGGCGGCGCTGCTGGCGCTATCGCTGGTGTCGGGGGCCAAACGCGCGGTCTTTGGCTTTCTGCTTGCGCAGGGGGTCGTGATCAGCGCAGCGCTTTTGCTGGCGTTGGGGGTTGAGGATGTCGTGCCGCACTGGGCCGGGTATCTGGGTCTGATACCTCTGAGTTTGGGCATCTTAGCCTTGATCCGACAAAGGCGGGGAACCGAGACTGAAACGCACGCAAATCTGGATACCGGGGCGTCGGTGATCATGGTCACGCTGCTGTTCATCAGCCTGTCGATGGATACGTTTGCCGTCCTTGCGCCTTTGCTGGCCGACTCGGCCCCCACGTTTAGAACGGCTGGTGTCATCGGGGCCGTGCTGGCAGCACTTGGTCTGGCTACTGTTGCGCTGTTAGGGGCAAAAGCGCCGTTCATGAGCGGCACGCTGGCCCGGCGGTTGGAACGGTTGGTTCCCTATGTGATGATTTGCGCCGGGCTCTATATCCTTAGCAACTCGTGGACGGACGCGATTTAGTACCCGCGCCAGATCCAGCCGCCGCCAAAGATACGGCTGCCTTCCGACGCGTAGAACACACAGGCCTGACCGGGTGAGACACCTTCTTCGGGCGTCAACAGCTCAACCTCTGCCGTGGAATCGGACAAAGGTCTTATGATCGCCTCGCGCGGGGGGCGGGTCGAGCGGACCTTGACCAGAACATGCCATTCATCTCGTGAGGTGAAGGGTTCATCCCCAAGCCAGTTGATTTCACGCACAGGAATGGTTCGGGTGGCCAGCATTTCTTTGGGGCCAACAACGACTTGTTTCGCATCCACGTCCAGTTTTACGACATATAATGGCTCGCTAAGGCCACCGATGCCCAGACCGCGGCGTTGTCCGATGGTATAGTGGATCACGCCGTTATGCTGCGCCAGAACACGACCGTCCGCATGCACGATCTCACCGGGTTCTGCCGCACCGGGGCGCAGTTTTTCGATGACGCTGGCATAATTGCCGTTGGGCACGAAGCAGATGTCCTGACTGTCCGGCTTGTCCGCCACGGCCAGCCCGTATTGCGCGGCCATCTCGCGGGTGGCGTCCTTCGAGGGCAGGTGGCCCAGAGGGAAACGCAGGAAATCCAACTGCTCGGGCGTGGTCGAGAACAGGAAATAGGACTGATCGCGGTTCGCGTCCTCGGCGCTATGCAACTCTGGCCCATTGGGACCCATTTTGCGCTGGATATAGTGACCGGTGGCCATGCAGTCGGCCTCAAGATCCTTGGCGGTCTCCAGCAAATCCTTGAATTTGACCCGTTCGTTGCAGCGGATGCAGGGCACCGGAGTAGCACCTGCCAGATAGCTGTCAGCAAACTCGTCGATCACCGCGTCTTTGAAGATGTTCTCGTAATCCAGAACATAGTGCGGAAATCCGCGTTCCTCGGCCACACGGCGTGCGTCATGGATATCGATCCCCGCACAGCAAGCACCTTTCTTGGCCAGCGCTGCACCATGATCGTAAAGCTGTAGCGTTACACCAACCACGTCATAGCCCTGGTCGGCCAGGTGGGCCGCCACGACAGAGCTGTCTACGCCACCGGACATGGCAACAACCACCCGCGTTTCCGAGGGCGGTTTGGCAAAGCCAAGCGAATTGAGTTGGGTCTCGGCAGCGAGGGCCATGATGATTCCAGTGCGGGTTAAGAAAGACCGGCAGAATATAGGAAAATTCTACACACTCTCAAGGGGCGGTTTCACTCAGCATTAAGTAGGGTGGTGTCAGCTTTGTCGCAGCACGAAGAGGGTCATAAAATGTTTTTGCACAAAGTTGAGGGTCCAAGATCCATAACCCTACCGGATGGAACGGTTTTATCGCGCGCCGATCTGCCGCCAAGGGATACGACACGCTGGGTCGCATCGCGCAAGGCAATCGTCGTGCGGGGGGTGGTTTATGGGCTGATCACACTGTCAGACGCTAAAAAGCGATACGGCCTTAGTGATGAGGAATTTAACGCCTGGGTTGCCGCTGTTGCTGAACACGGAACGGACGCTTTGAAAGTGACTGCGTTAAAAAAATATCGACAACCTAAGGGTGAAAGGGAATAAATGATTCAACGGTAACGTCAGATTAACCATTTTTGAGCAGGCTCAATTTGAATTGGTAAATTGACCCGAATTGGAGCAGTAAATGCGTATACTTCTTGTCGAGGATGATCCGACTACGTCCAAAAGCATTGAATTGATGCTGACACACGCAAACCTCAACGTCTATGCAACGGATTTGGGTGAGGAAGGTATCGATCTTGCAAAGCTTTATGACTACGATCTGATCCTGCTGGACTTGAATTTGCCGGACATGAATGGGCATGAAGTCCTGCGGCAACTGCGCATCGCTCGGGTGGAAACACCGATCCTGATCCTGTCAGGCGCAGACGACACGGAAAGCAAAATAAAAGGATTTGGGTTCGGTGCCGACGATTATATGACCAAGCCCTTCCATCGAGAGGAGTTGGTGGCCCGAATCCATGCCATCATCCGCCGCTCAAAAGGGCATTCGCAATCCATCATCCAGACCGGTCGCGTTGCGGTTAACCTCGATGCCAAAACGGTCGAAGTGGAAGGCAAAGCTGTTCATCTGACCGGTAAGGAATATCAGATGCTTGAGCTGCTGAGCCTACGTAAGGGCACCACGTTGACTAAAGAGATGTTCCTGAACCACCTCTATGGCGGCATGGACGAGCCCGAGCTGAAAATCATCGACGTTTTCATCTGCAAGCTGCGTAAAAAACTCAGCAACGCCACCAGTGGTGAAAATTACATCGAGACAGTTTGGGGCAGGGGCTATGTCCTGCGTGATCCGCAAAGCAACAGTGTTGACGAAACGCGGATGGCGGTTGGGGCCTGATTTGAACATGGTCGCCCGTGGTCCGGGGCGACCGCTTTCACTCACTGAACAGCACGTCTGGACCTGACCATGACCTCGCCCTATCACTGAAGTCCAAGACTAAGTGACAGGGCGAGGCCATGAGCAAATTGATTCCGGTATCTGACCTGACCGAACAGGCCGCGCGCGCTGAGTTGGCGCAATTGGCCGAACAGTTGGCGCGGGCAAACACGCTGTATTACGGCGAAGACGCCCCCGAGATTTCGGACGCCGAATATGATGCGCTCAAGCGTCGAAATGCTGAAATCGAAACGCGGTTTCCGCAACTAAAGCGCGCCGACAGCCCCTCGGATCAAGTCGGCGCTCGCCCGTCTGACGGTTTTTCGAAAGTTACCCATGCTGTTCGCATGATGTCGCTGGGCAATGCGTTCGACGACGAAGACGTGCAGGATTTTGACCGCTCAATCCGAAAGTACCTCGGGTTGGAAGCATCTAAACCTTTGTCTTACACGGCTGAACCTAAAATTGACGGTCTGTCGCTTTCCTTGCGGTATGAGAAGGGCAAATTGGTTCAGGCGGCCACCCGCGGAGACGGCGAAGTTGGTGAAAATGTCACGGCAAATGCCCGGACGATTTCAGATATTCCCCAAGCCTTGGAAAATGCGCCGGACATTTTGGAAGTTCGGGGCGAGGTCTACATGTCTCATGAAGACTTTGAAAAGCTAAATGCGCGGCAGGAAGAGGCAGGAGAAAAGCCTTTCGCCAATCCACGAAACGCGGCTGCGGGTTCCTTACGGCAATTGGATTCGTCCGTCACGCGATCCCGTCCATTGCGGTTCTTTGCCTATGCCTGGGGTGAGCTGTCCGAACCGTTGGCAGAAACCCAAATGAAGGCAATTGACCGGTTGCGCGGTCTTGGTTTCGCCACCAATTCCCTGACCCAGCTGTGTGAAACGACGGATCAGATGCTGGCGCATTACCGCGAAATCGAGGCCCAACGATCCACCTTGGGTTATGATATCGACGGCGTCGTCTACAAAGTGAACGATCTGTCCTTGCAGGGGCGTCTGGGGTTCCGCTCCACAACCCCCCGCTGGGCGATTGCGCACAAGTTTCCTGCAGAACTGGCCTGGACCCGACTTGAAGCGATCGACATTCAGGTTGGCCGCACTGGGGCGCTCAGCCCGGTTGCCAGGTTGCACCCGGTCACAGTGGGTGGTGTGGTCGTGTCGAATGCCACCTTGCACAACGAAGATTATATTGCGGGTCGTGACGCCAAAGGTGGTACTATCCGCGACGGCAAGGATATTCGGGTCGGTGATTGGGTGCAGGTATACCGCGCCGGTGATGTGATCCCGAAACTGGCCGATGTCGATATCTCGAAACGACCCGAAGGGGCAGAGCCGTTTCAGTTCCCCAAGACCTGCCCCCAATGCAACAGCGACGCGGTCCGCGAAGAGGGCGACGCAGTGCGCCGCTGTACCGGGGGTGTAATTTGTCCGGCACAGGCGGTTGAAAAGCTGAAGCACTTCGTTTCTCGCAAGGCCTTCGACATCGAAGGTTTGGGCGCCAAGCAGATCGAGATGTTTTACGATGACCCGGATCTGCCAGTCAGAACGCCGGTCGATATTTTCACCCTGCAGACACGCGACGCGGCAAACCTGAACAAACTGGCCAATCGCAAAGGCTGGGGGGCGCAAAGTGCGGGTAACCTGTGGGAGGCCATCGACGAGAAACGAAAAATTCCCTTTGGTCGGCTACTGTTTGCACTGGGCATCCGCCATTTGGGTGAGGCCGCGTCGAACCTGATCGCGACACACTATGGAAACTGGGGTGACTTTGAACGCGCCATTACCTCTGCGGCGGGGTTCGAAGGCCCCGAATGGGACGACTTGTTGGGCGTGGATGGCGTCGGCGAGGTTATGGCCCGCGCTCTCATATCAGCCTTCGCGCAAAAGGCCGAGCGCGCCAGCATTGATGCGCTGGTCGCCCAGCTGGACATACAGGAGGCGAAACGCCCCGACACAGCCGGCAGTCCGGTCGCAGGCAAAACGGTCGTCTTCACGGGCACGCTGGAAAAGATGACTCGCGCTGAGGCCAAGGCCCGCGCCGAGGCATTAGGGGCTAAAGTCTCGGGTTCGGTCAGCAAGAAAACAGACATTCTGGTTGCCGGCCCCGGTGCTGGCTCCAAGGCAAAGAAAGCCGCCGAACTGGGTATTGAAACATTGGATGAGGATGGTTGGTTGCAGCTGATCGGAACCGCATGAGCGGGCGCCCAGAAAGCCTGTTTCCTCTGTTCGCGGGGTTGGAAACATTGGATGGGGTTGGGCCGAAGACAGCTCAGGTCTTGACCCAAGCGGGGACGGAGTCGCCGCGCGATGTGCTGTTCAGCCTGCCATATGCCGTCATTGACCGCCGTCGGCGCGATACGATTCAGGGTGTTGACCTGCCGACCACTCTGACAGTTGAAGTGACTGTTGGTACGCACCGGCCCGCCCGCAATAAGGGCGGCGCTTACCGGGTGCATGTTGAGGATAGCCAGGCAGATTTCCAGTTGGTGTTCTTTCACGCGCGCGGTGACTACCTGAAGCGTATTTTGCCGGAAGGTTCACGGCGGGTGATTTCGGGCAAGCTCGAACTGTTCGATGGCATGGCGCAGATGGTCCACCCGGATCATATGGTGCCTGTGGAAGAGGCGCAGGAAATTCCGGATTTTGAACCGGTGTATCATCTGACACAGGGGATCACACAGAAAACGGCCTATAAGGCTGCCCGCAGCGCGTTGGCGCGGGCCCCGGAATTGGCTGAATGGATCGATCCCACCCTGGTGGCTAAGCAAGGGTGGTCAGCCTGGGCCACTGCAATTGCAGCTGCGCATAACCCGCAGGGGGCAGATGATGTGGCTGCTCATGCTCCGGCACGGGAACGTCTGGCCTATGATGAGTTGTTTGCGCATCAATTGACGTTGGCCTTGGCCCGTCAGCGAGAGCGGAAAGCGCGGGGTCTGGTCAGTGTCGGAACGGGGGCTTTGCAGGCCAAGGTTCTTGCCAGCCTGCCATATCAACCTACCAAAGCGCAGCTGCGGGCCATTGACGACATCGCTGGCGATATGGCCTCGGACGCGCGTATGAACCGGTTATTGCAGGGCGACGTGGGTGCGGGCAAGACCCTGGTGGCCTTTATGGCCTTGCTCATCGCGGTCGAGGCCAAAGGCCAGGGCGTCATGATGGCGCCTACCGAAATTCTGGCCCGGCAACATCTGGAGGGATTGCGCCCGTTGGCCGAAGAGGCTGGGGTCGTGCTGGAAATCCTCACTGGCCGGGACAAGGGCGCGGAACGACGTGCAAAGCTGGCAGCGCTGAAGAATGGCGATATTCAAATCCTGGTCGGAACTCACGCGGTATTTCAAAGCGATGTTGAATTCAGGGCGCTCCGGCTTGCGATTGTCGATGAACAGCACCGGTTCGGTGTTCGGCAACGAATGGAGTTGTCGGAAAAAGGGCAGGGCGCGGATGTGCTGGTGATGACCGCCACTCCGATCCCTCGCAGTCTGGCCTTGGCGCAATATGGCGATATGGATGTTTCGGTGCTGGACGAAAAACCGCCGGGACGAAAACCTATCAAAACGGCCATCATCAGCACAGATCGTATGGACGATGTCGTTTCGCACCTACGTCGCGCGATTGATGAAGGGCGCCAGTGCTACTGGGTGTGCCCGTTGGTCGACGAATCCGAAGTTTTAGACCTGACGGCGGCCGAAGAGCGTTTCAAACGCTTGCGCGCCATTCTGGGCGAAGGAGTGGTCGGGTTGGTGCATGGCCAGATGCCATCGGTCGATAAAGATGCTGCCATGAAGGCCTTTCAGGACGGGCAAACCAAGGTACTGGTCGCCACAACCGTGATCGAGGTTGGGGTCAACGTGCCAAATGCCTCAATCATGGTCATAGAGCGCGCTGAGATTTTTGGGCTTGCGCAACTGCACCAGTTGCGCGGTCGCGTTGGGCGGGGCGAGGCGGATTCAACCTGTTTGTTGATGTATCAGCCTCCGCTCAGTGAAGGAGGACGCAAACGATTAGAAGTACTGCGCGAAACCGAAGACGGGTTTCGTATTTCGGAAACTGATCTGCAGATGCGTGGTGCGGGTGATTTGATCGGGACAGCGCAATCCGGGTTGCCGAAGTTCCGGATTGCGGACCTGGAACGTCAGGCTGGGTTGATGGCAACAGCGCAGACTGATGCCCGTGCGTTACTGTCTGCTGATCCCCGTTTGAAATCGGACCGGGGGCAGGCGGCACGTGTTCTGCTGTGGCTTATGAAACAGGATAAGGCAATCCGTTTGATTTCAGTAGGTTAGAAATTTTGTTCCACTAAGTTCACAAATGTTCTCAAAAAGTTCTTTACCGACTCATCAAAATATGAGAACAAAAGGTCAACAAAGGATTAAATCTCGACCGGAGGTGAGACCATGCTGACCCAGATCAAGACCGCCCTGAGCCGTTCGCAATCGACGATTTTGCAGGATGCTGTGGGGGCCGTGTCTTTGGTGGTCATGCTAATGGTTGCCCTGCACCTGCCCGGAGCGTTCTAAGCCTTTCTGCCTGCGATCTCGTGCCGATCATACCGCGCTGTCATCCCCATTTCAGTCAAGGGTGACCTGCCTGTCCCAATTCCCTTGAGGGGCCTGCCTCGGCCCCGTGCGGCTATGCGGACCCCACGCGAGACACGCACAACCTGCCGCCGCCCTTTCCGCCCGGAAGGTGCGGCGGTTTTTTCTTATAACTGCCCGGTTTTCATGATCTCAAGAAGCGCGGACAGAACGGAATTCACTGCGACCGAAGCCAAGATCATTCCCATGACCCGGCTGATAATCGCCGCACCCGAAGAACGGATTACACGGATTATCGGGTCCGCCAGCAGCATCAGAACAAACGAAATCAGAATAACGGACAGCATGACCAGCGCCGTAATACCCTGATCCGCGGCGCTGTAACGGTTATTGTCGGTCAGAATGACAATTGCCAGCATAGCACCGGGTGACGCCAGGGATGGCACTGCCAACGGGAAAATCGCCGGATTAGGTTTGTTGGCGGAAATCTCCATTTCCTCTTCAGCTTCATGCTGTTCGACGACTTGTTTGCTTTCGCCAAAGATCATTGTCAGCGCGAAAAGGAACAGGATGATACCACCAGCGACCTGAAACGAATTCAGTCCGATATCCAGCGCCTCGATCAGCAATTGGCCGAAAATCAGAAAGAACAGAAGGACACCAGCGCTGACCAGAGCGGCGAGCAGGGCGGTTTTGCGACGGGCCGCTGCAGTCAGGCCCGCTGTGACGGCTATGAAGACAGGGATTGTGCCAATCGGGTCAATTACGACCCAGAGTGTAACAAAGTGTTCAAGCAATTTTTCCATCCAATCCCCCCGACATCATGCGGGATGATTAAACCGGATTGCCCGCAAAAATTCCAATGTTATGCGCAATTTGCCTGTTCAGCTTGCCGCATCGCTTCGGCGGTGGCCTCCAGGGCCAGCAGTATCGATGCGTGGCGGTTCTTGTAGTCCCGCGCAGGGATCAGAACTTCGAGCCCATCAAATGGTGCATCAGGTACGGGTCCGTCTTTCTTCAACATGGCGGCCAATTGATCGCGTGCAGTTTCCACCTGCGCCCGAGTCGCCCCAATGATGGCACTGCCCACGACTGAGGCCGAAGCCTGGCCCAAGGCACAGGCTTTGACGTCCTGCCCGAACTCCGAGATCTTGCCGTCCTGTATCTTCACATCCACGGTCACCGTCGACCCGCACAGGGGTGAGCGTTTTTTCACCGTAGCATCAGGATTCTCAAGCCTGTCCAGATGCGGAATATCCGCAGCCAGCGCCAGAATGCGGCCGGAATAGAGCTTTATCAGGTCGTTCTCGCCGGACATGACTTTCCCTCGTTGTCTGTTCCCCATACATAGTGAGCATCTACCGGGATGCAAAAGGTTTTTCTCATGTCTGCCACCGTCGCGTTTGATCCGTCCTCGCTGAAGTTTAATGAGGCCGGGCTGATCCCTGCCATCGCTCAGGATGCAAGCTCGGGCGAAGTGTTGATGATGGCCTGGATGAATATTCAAGCCATTGAGAAGACGTTGGAAACCGGGCGCGTCACATATTGGTCGCGGTCGCGTCAGTCGTTTTGGATCAAGGGCGAAACCTCGGGCCATGTGCAGGAATTGGTGGATTTCCGCTTTGATTGCGACCGCGATTGTTTGCTGGTTCTAGTGCGTCAAACCGGTGCTGCGTGCCATACAAATCGCCGGACCTGTTTCTATACCGCGGTACGAGACGGCGACGAGGTCGAGCTGATGTCACCCATGGAGTAACCGGTTCACAGTCCAACCATCGCCCGGATATCTGCTGGCGACGCCCCCTCGGCCCGGTATTTCGAGATCGCCCGCGCGTCGTCACGCTTGGCCAGACGTTTTCCTACATCGTCGCGGATCAACCGGTGATGAAGGTACTGTGGTGTCGGTAGATCCAGCAAGGCTTGCAGCACAACATGAATACGAGTCGCTTCGAACAGGTCCTGTCCGCGTACAACGTGGGTAATACCCTGTGCGGCGTCGTCCAAGACCACTGACAAGTGATAAGACGTTCCCATATCGCGGCGCGACAGGATGACGTCGCCGATTGTGTCTGTCAGTTCGCCTAAAGAAAACGGGATGGTGCCCGTCTCTCCATTTGGTCCCGCGCCGGATTCGTGAAATGCGCCGACTTTTGCACCGGGTTGGGTTGAACCCGTAAGCACGCGGCCTGCAGCGGCCATATCCAATCTCAAAGGAATGTCCGTGGGACGTTGTGTGTCTCGACGTTTGCCACGGCACGTCCCAGGGTAAATGATCCCATCAGGCCCTTGCAGCGGTGCACCTTCTTGTGGGGCACTGGCCGCAGCGGCGATATCTTTGCGGTTGCAGGTGCAGGGATAAAGCAGGCCCCGCGACCACAATTCATCCAATGCTCTGTCATATACTGCCAACCGGTCGGACTGACGCATGATGGGTTCAGGCCACCACAGCTCAAGCCACCGCAGGTCATCATAAATTTGTTCTTCCCAGTGGGGGCGCGATCGAGATTGGTCGATATCCTCGATCCGCAACAGGAATTGACCGTCTTCAGACCCGGCCAGATCATGGGCGAGCATCGCTGAATACGCATGTCCCAGATGCAGCGGACCTGTGGGAGACGGCGCAAATCGGGTTTTAAAAATCACGCTTTTTCAACGATATACACGTCCGACTTAAGGTCCATTCCTGGTAGGTGAGGACCGTATTCCCGAAACAGCAACCGAGCTGCTCCCATATCAAGCCAATCATTCAAGCGTGAAGTGTAAGAGACGTCCTCAAGCGCATGATCATTAAAGGAAAAGCCAAGCAGGCCACCTTCGGGAAGCGCGCGCATCAGCATATCGAAAACCTCGGGCGGTGCTGCGCCAACCCCAATGACACCGATTGCGGTGATCGCCTTGTAGGCTCCTTGATCCAACGGATCGGGATTGGTGATCTCAAAGGTTGAAAGACTTCTATAGACCCCCTTGGCCAGAGCGCCTTCTAGCATCTTCGGAGTTGGATCAACGCCGTCAATCACTTCGAAACCCGCCGCACGCAAAGCTACACCGGACAATCCGGTGCCACAGCCATAATCCAGGATCGGTGTTTGCGGCTCGGGCAGCTTTGACCATAACGCCTCGGCCACCCGCCCGGGGGTAGCATAGCCATGCGCGCCAACCTCGGCATCATAGGAGGACGCCCATTTTTGATAGTGCGCATGCGTCTCTTGCGGGGTGTCCAGATTATAGACGTCTTTGAGGTACTTATCGCTCATACACAGATACTACGCTGCATGAACCAACAGCGTCCAGTCAACACTGCTCCAGCCAGTTGGTCCACTCGGCCTTGGCGCGATCCGTATAAGCCTTGTAGCGGTCCTTGCGACCGCGCCGACCGCCTTTTAGCCCTTCGACAGGTCGGAATAGGCCGAAATTGACGTTCATGGGCTGAAAAGTCTTGGCCTCGGCCCCGCCGGTGATGTGGTGGATTAGGGCGCCCATGGCGCTGTCCTGCGGAACCTCGGGCAGGGTCCGGCCCAGAATCTCGGCCGCGGCCAGACGACCGGCCAACAGGCCCATCGCCGCGCTTTCGACATAACCCTCGACCCCGGTGATCTGCCCCGCAAAACGGATATTTGGTTTCGATTTCAACCGCATCTGCGCATCCAAAAGCGTCGGAGAGTTGATAAACGTATTGCGGTGAATACCGCCCAACCGCGCAAAGCTGGCGTTTTCCAGACCGGGGATCATGCGGAACACTTCGGTCTGCGCGCCATATTTCATCTTGGTTTGAAAGCCGACGATATTGAACAGCGTGCCAAGGGCATTGTCGCGGCGCAGTTGCACCACCGCATGCGGTTTGACGTCAGGCTGATGAGGATTAGTCAGGCCGACCGGCTTCATCGGGCCGTGGCGCAGCGTTTCGCGACCACGCTCTGACATCACCTCGATCGGCAGGCAGCCGTCGAAATACCCCGCCGTTTCGCCTTCGTGAAACTCAGTTTTGTCAGCGGCCAGCAGAGCGTCGATAAATGCCTCATACTGATCGCGGTCCATTGGGCAGTTCAGATAGGCGGTGCGTTCTTCCTCGGTCTCGCCTTTGTCATAGCGCGATTGCATCCAGGCTTTGCTCATATCGATGCTGTCGGCATAGACAATCGGGGCAATGGCGTCGAAAAATGCAAGGGACTCTGCACCCGTTTCGGTTCGGATGGAGTCACCCAATGTTGCCGATGTCAAAGGACCAGTGGCAAAGATCCAGTGGCCGTCATCGGGCAGGGCGGTGACTTCTTCCCCTGTAACCTCGATACGCGGATGGGCCTGCAGTTTGGCGGTAACCGCCTCGGCAAAAGGATCGCGGTCTACAGCAAGCGCACCACCCGCGGGCAGCCGGTGCGCGTCCGCCGTTGTCATGATCAGGCCATTCGCGGCGCGCATTTCCCAATGCAGCAAGCCAACGGCGTTCTGTTCATCATCGTCTGAGCGGAAAGAGTTCGAACACACCATCTCGGCCAGATTGCCAGTTTGGTGCGCAAAGGTGCCTACTTTGGGTCGCATTTCGTGGATCACCACATCTACGCCCATTTCCGCCGCCTGCCAGGCGGCCTCGGACCCGGCCATGCCGCCGCCCACGATATGCAGTTTTTGTGTCATGCGCTGCCACATAGGACAGTGAACCGTGCAACGCAACACAGGCCGCTTAGTTTAAGAATTTAAGGGAATTTTGGGGTCGCCGCTGCGGGAATGTCGACGCCGGTGAGAGAAACCAGCTTGGAGGGACCTTCCGCCCACGGCGACCCAAAAAGTGTATCTAGAGCCATAGCCCTGTCCCAGCATTGCCACAGTGTCGCCCTTTTGGGAAGTGCAAAATTGCGAACAATCGTAAAAATTGTTGACAATAATCGCTTTATTGGTGCCAGTTCGGCGGCCTTTTTTCGATAAATGCGGATATGCCTTCTTCGGTATCGCGATGCAGCATATTCTGCGCCATTACGTCTCCGGTATAGTCATAGGCCTGCTCCAGAGGCATTTCCAGCTGCTTGTAGAAGGCCTGTTTGCCGATTTTCACAGCCGAACCCAATTTGGCCGCAAGCTGATCGGCAAGCGACACGGTTTCATGCTCCAACAGCATTTCGGGCACGACGCGATTGATCAGACCCAGCTCGGCTGCGGTTTCGGCCGAGATAAAGTCGCCAGTCGTCAGCATCTCGAACGCGCGCTTGCGCGAAATGTTCCGGCTGAGGGCAACCATCGGTGTCGAGCAGAACAAACCGATATTCACACCGTTCACGCCAAACCGCGTACCTTCAGCCGCGACGGCCAGATCGCAGGTGGCGACCAACTGGCATCCCGCAGCGGTGGCGATACCGTGGACCTGTGCGATGACCGGTTGGGGCAGGGACCGGATTGACAGCATCATCTCGGTGCATCTAGCGAACAAGCCCTGGAAATAAGCTTTGCCGCCGTCTTCGGCCTGACGTCCGGCTGTCATCTGTTTCAGATCATGACCCGCACAGAACGCTTTGCCTTCACCGCGCAGGATAACCGCCCGAATCGCGCTGTCATCGCGCAGGCTGTCGAACTCGGATTGCAGGGCAGCCAGCATTTCGTCGCTCAGGGCGTTCAGACGATCGGGCGCGTTCATTGTCAGTGTGGCGACTGCGCCTGTGTCGTTACGTTCCAAAATTGCCATCTTGCCCTCCGTAGCGATGTTGGGCCAACTCTAGGTCGGCAAGTCGAGGAGGGGAAGCATGTCATTGGCCATGAGCCGGGAAGACCTGATGGAATATCTGCGGCAAATCTTCCCACAGGTACATCGGGATTTCGTCGTGGAAAAGCTGGATGAGGACTCGATCGAGATGCGTTTGGTTGTCGAAGATCGCCATCTGCGCCCTGGCGGTACAGTTTCAGGGCCATCCATGTTCGGGCTGGCGGATGTTAGTGTCTATGCGATGATCCTGGCGCGCAAGGGACGCCAATCTTTGGCCGTTACCACGAACAGCTCCTTGGATTTTCTAAGAAAACCCGAGGGCGGCAAAGATATTATTGCCCGATGTCGACTGCTAAAGCTGGGCCGCAGTCTGGCTGTTGGGGATGTGCTGATGTTTTCAGAAGGGTCGGACAAACCCGTCGCGCGCGCCACGATGACCTATTCATTACCTCCCGAAGGATCGGCCGCGGCGGCCTTCGGATAAAAAAGGCCGGGCGAAGCCCGGCCAGGAAGAGGTCCCATCAAGGGACTGGGGAAAACTCAACCCTGCCAGAATGGGCGGGTGAATTCCTGACGAGCCTGATATCTTGTCAGACCGACATCCTTAAGAAGCCTGTCATCCAGCTTGGACAGATTGAGCCGGCTACGGCGTTGACGTTCCCATTTCGTGACCGTCGCCGCAAACCGCACGGCCAGCGCGGCGATCAGCGGCAGCCGGGGGCTGTCGTTCAGCAGCAAGAGGGCGGGGTTGTGCATCGAGCGTGTCATCAGGGTATCCTTTCAAATTGTATTGACACAAAGTTAAAGTGTTCGGTATATGTGCTTGATACATTCAGGATTGTGCCAAAATCAAAGGAAGAATTGTAATGGATACAATTTGGCCGGAATCGCTGCCAAAATCCAAGGGGCCGAAATATACTCTGGTCGCTGATACAATCAGAAAAGCGATTGATAACAAGTTGCTGGAGGTCGGGACAAAGCTGCCCCCAGTGCGTGAATTGGCGTATCGGTTACAAATCACGCCGGGCACAGTTGCGCGGGCTTATACGATTTTGACGGATGAGGGATTGTTACACGCCGAGGTCGGGCGTGGTACATTTGTCGCCCCGCCCAAATCGCCAATCCTGGATGATGTCTGGGCCCGTCAGCTGCATTTGCAAGACAACAAGTACAACGCCAATGTCAGCCTGTTCAGCCCACGATTGGCGGATGTTGGGCAGGTCTCGCTAATCCGGGAGTGCCTGCAAAAAGTGGCCCAGGCTGATCCGGGTCTATTTTTGAACTACCCGACCCGCGACGCCTATCAACCCATGCGGCAGGCGGTGGTGGAGTGGCTGTCTGACCTACCTTTGGGTGCATTGTCGCATGACGATATTGTGCTGACGCATGGGGGGCAAAATGGGCTGTGCCTTGTGTTTCAAACAATCCTGCGGGGGCCAAAACCGGTCGTTCTGGTCGAAGACCTTTCCTATGCCGGGTTCCGCCGGGCCGGGGAATTGATGCGCGCTGATGTGGTTGGCGTGAAAATGGATAAGTGGGGCGTCGATCCGTCCGCGATGGAACATGTCCTGCGCCAGACACCAGCACAAGCCATCTGCGTTTCACCAGAGGTACAGAATCCGACCGGCGCGCATACACCGCTTGAACGTCGGAAAGAAATTGTCGATGTGGCCCGGCGCTTTGACCTTCAGATCATCGAGGATGATTGTTATCGCATGGGCGACGCTCGTGAACCCAGCTTTCGTGCTTTGGCACCGGAACGGGGGTGGCATGTATCTTCAATCTCGAAAACTCTGACACCTGCGCTGCGTGTTGGGTTTGCCATTGCCCCGCGTGAGCGGAGCGTCGACCTGCGGCGTTCGGCGGAATACGGGTACTTTGGTTTGGCGCAGCCGTTGGCGGAATTGACCAGGTTGCTGCTGTCTGATCCTCGTACGCTGCAGATTGCAAGGGACGTGCGGGTTCGAATGGGTGAATATGTTCGCGTTGCGGTCAACGCCTTGGGCGGGTTCGATTTGAACTGGGCACCGGATGTGCCTTTTGTGTGGCTGAACTTGCCTTCGGGTTGGCGCGCCGCAGCCTTCAGCCGTGCGGCTGAACGAGAGGGGATACAGCTTCGGTCTGCCGATGAGTTCGCTCTGCGGGACGGACGGGCCCCAAATGCGGTTCGTATAGCCATGAACGGGCATGTGTCCCTGGAGCGGTTTGAGGATGCGATGCACAGGTTGCGGCGTCTGCTGGACAATCCGCCGGAACAGATCAGTGTTTAATCGTTCAATTCAGTGGGGTCGGATCACCAAAGAAACCCGCCAAATCGGATATTTTACCCCCGGCATCCAAACGAACAAAATCGTGACCAGACACAACGATACTGCCTTCTGGACTAACCATGTGCCAAGTGAAATGGACAACATCGTGATGGTTGGACGGTTCGCTTGTCAGTTCAACACGTCCACCAGAACTCTGTAGAACTTCGCCAATGTGATCGCACAGGTTCACGCGGCCATTCACTTCGGCAGTCGGGTCGACATAGCGGCCGTTTTCAGCAAAGCACTTTGTCAAAAGCACAAGGCGCTTATCCGGGTCCGTCTCTTGCCAGGATGCGCCGTAGTCAGCGATGGTTTGTTGCCACTCCATAGTATTCACGCTCCTTGAGTCGACTTGCTTATTCAGTATAGCGAGCGAGGCGGGGCAGGGGTAAAGGGGCTTAATCGTGGGGTAAAATAATACCTATTTTATAATGCATTGATATTACTATATTTAAAAGAGATTAGTGTTGTTGACCTGCGCCGCAGGGGCCTCTAAATACGCTCCATCGAATTCGGGCCGCTCTGATTTGGGGCGGTCTTTCACATCAAACAGGACTATCCTGCCATGAAAACCTTTTCTGCAACACCTGCAGACATCGACAAGAAATGGATCCTGATCGACGCCGAGGGCGTTGTTCTGGGCCGTCTTGCCTCGATCGTCGCCATGCGCCTGCGTGGCAAGCACAAAGCGTCGTTCACCCCGAATATGGACATGGGCGACAACGTCATCGTGATCAACGCTGACAAAATCCAGATGACCGGTAAGAAGCGCGAAGAAAACTTCTACTGGCACACTGGCCACCCGGGCGGCATCAAGTCGCGCACCAAGCAGCAGATCCTCGAGGGTGCACACCCCGAGCGCGTCGTGACCCAAGCGGTCAAGCGTATGCTGCCGGGCAACCGCCTGTCGCGTCAGGTTATGACCAACCTGCGCGTTTACGCCGGTGCCGAGCATCCCCACGAGGCGCAAGCGCCCGAAGTTCTGGACGTTAAGTCCATGAACAAGAAAAACACCCGGAGCTAATGACCGATGGCTGATCAGATCAATACTCTCGAAGAGCTGAGCGCCGTCGCAGGCGTTGAAACCGTGGCCGAAGAAGTCATCGTGCGTGAACCCGTGCGTGACGAGCTGGGCCGCTCCTACGCCACCGGTAAGCGTAAAGACGCTGTTGCCCGCGTTTGGATCAAGCCGGGTTCCGGCAAGGTCACCGTAAACGGCAAGGATCAGGACAAGTACTTTGCTCGTCCCGTTCTGCAGCTGATCCTGCGCCAGCCGTTCCAGGTTGCTGGTGTAGAAGGTGAGTTCGACGTTGTCGCAACCGTCAAAGGCGGTGGCCTGACCGGTCTGGCCGGTGCGGTCAAGCACGGCATCTCGAAAGCGCTGCAACTGTACGATCCGTCGCTGCGTGGCGCACTGAAAGCCGCTGGCTTCCTGACCCGCGATAGCCGCGTTGTGGAACGTAAGAAATACGGTAAGCGCAAAGCGCGTCGTTCGTTCCAGTTCTCCAAGCGTTAATCGCTGCAATATACAAATTTCAAACGGTCGCAAGAAATTGCGACCGTTTTCTTTTGGGCAATCAATATTTGACCGATACCCAGTGAGTAGTTTCTTTGGCCAAAGAGAGGTTTGTTGACTAACGCTCTGACTTCGAGAGCAAAGCGTTCTCGGCAACGGTCGTAAATTTCTCTCTGATCTGATTGATCTTGCGCCGGTTCAAAGACCGAAACCAGCGGCGAACGGGGATCATCTGCTTGCTACCAAAACTGTCTATCCACACCCAGCGGCCAGACCCGTCAGAAAACGTTTGATAGACAATATTGCCGGTATTCTTGTTGCTGATAAGGACCTGTTCTTCGATCAACATATCGAAGTGTTTGTGCAGAGAATTTAAGTGTTCTCGTGTAATGCGTCCGCTTTTGGCCAATTCCTTCAGGCTGGGCGACAACTGCCCGTCGGGTTCGGAAATTCGTTCATAGACGAGGGCAAGGCCGATATCGGTTTGCACAACACCCCGGACCTCGCAAACAGGAATAGCCTCATCCCTGTGCTGGTAACGCACCATAAGGTCAAAGGATTCGTGAAACTCGCGCAGGAAACCTTTGAATACAGTAGATCGCCGAAACGTTCGATCGAACCAAGTATCCCCTAATAGACCATCCTGACCATCCATTGTGTCAGGCTGCGGTATTTTTAGAAGCGCGTCTGACGTACCCGGGTGCATGTAGACAAACTGCCGATTACCCTGAGCAATCACCTCAGAGTTTTTGAGCCTTACCAGATTGTCGATTCGAGTCGTGGCCATGCTGTAAAATTATAACAGTTTCGTGATGGTGCAAGCTGTGGCAGTGCCTCTGAAATTCCACCTAAAAGGTACAAGCGACCGCCCAAATCATATTGGCTCAAATAAGTTGTATACCTTATTGGTAATAAATAGTTTTTTAGAGATAAATTGATTGTTCCCGAAGTTGGCAAACGAACTTTAGCACACCGATCAACGGCACCGTTCTGGCCAATCACGCCCACTGTCACAGCAAGAACGACACGCAAAACGAACCGAGGAGATTCCCTTAACCAGAGCGTCGTTTCGCTAAGGAGTGATGATTACCTTTCCGTCTCTCTTTGTCAGAGCGTTCGCCAAGCTTGACACCACATCTTTTAAGGTGAGCCGTTTTGAAATGTCGGTTTTCCATCGTCCGTCAGCGAAACGGGCCTGAACTTCCGCCACAACCCGCGCCTGATCAGCGGGTGGCGTGGATGTAATCCAATTGGTCAACCAGAACCCTTCAATCTGTTTTCCCATAAAGATGAGCTGACCAGCCTGTGTTAAAGTCGGTAGGTCGGGGCTGAGCTTTCCGTAGCAGATCCAGCGGGCATGGTTGGGCATAGAACAGAAAATCTGCTCGGACAGTTGGTCGGCCACCGCATCTAGAAAAACACGGGGTTTCAAACCCTTGCTAAGGTTAGCGAATTTTATAACAACATCTGGATCGGTGGTCACTAACACGTCCGATGCGCCAAGTTCCATTAGGGTGCCCACGGTTTCTGCCCGGCGGACCAAGGCAATCGGTTTCAAGCCGAGATCGCGTCCGAGGCCACACATCAGTTTGCCCAACTGACTGGTCGCTGCCGAAACGACAAACGCCTCTCCAGTTGTGCGCGCGATGTCGACCATTGCCATTGCTGTAAGAGGATTCACGATCTGAGCTGCACCATCCTCGTCGGAAATCTCGGGGCGCAGCGAAATGCACATTATCGCCGGGGCCAGTACGTATTCTGCCCACGCGCCGGAACCCGCAGTGACAAAGGAAACCCGCTGACCGCGCAATGCTTCGGCACCAGAACCGGTTGCGACGACATCTCCACACCCTTCGAATCCAGCCGGGGCACCTTTGACGCGCGGCTGCCCATATTCACCTTTGATGAAGTGGATGTCGGACGGATTGACCGAGGCCGCACGTAGTTTGATCAGAACTTGTCCGGGACCGGGCTCGGGTACGGGCAGTTCCACCTCGGCCAACCAATCCCCGGCGCTGTCGATATAAGGGCCAGTGGCTTCACCGGAATATCCGTCTTGTGTCAGAACGGTTGCGAACATGGTCGCGGGCAAGGTAGTCATGGACGTTCCTTCCGAATGAGCGGCGCAGCATTAAAGAATTTGAGTTGCGTTCTGCTGGATCGCAACCAATCAAATGCAATGTGGAAGACCAATCGACACGCAAGATGACGTGATTAGAATAATGATTACGCCAAAAGAGGACGGGCTGCCCCGAATGGCAGCCCGCCGAGTTTCACTGTCCTGACAGCAGATTGCTGAGTTCTTGGATCTTTGTCGCGATCGTTTCAGGCGATGCTTTGATATCGTCCAGAATTTGGATGGCTTGTGTTTTTAGGTTCTGCGCCAGATCGCTTTCCTGAACCGAGGCGACCAACGTGTCATAGTCAAAATTATCAAGGGTCAGTGTGCCGTCTTCAATCCATGAATTAAGCAGATCCTGGCCCTGAGTTGCCAAGGCGGCAACTTGATCACCGGCCTGATCAGCCAGATCCGTGGCTGTTTGCCCTGCTTGTTCAGCAGCGTCTGAGGCCTGTTCCGAGATGGAGGACGCGGCCTCACTGGCTTGCTCGGTCACAGAGCTTGCCGCTTCGCTAACAGCCTCAGAAGCGTCCTCTGCCGCCGATTGCAATTGTTCGGCGGGTGTGGGGTCTGGTTGGGTAGTGTAAAAATAAATTCCTGCGCCAGCGGCAATGATGACCACGGCCAATATGATAGTACGCGACATGTGTCTCTCCTTTGGAAAATGTGTCGCCGAGATGGGTCAAAATTACCCGAGTTCAAAGGGGAAATCCCGGAAATTCTTTTCAAATCCGTGGATTGAGCCATGCTATGCCTATCCGCGAAGAGCGAGCGGCAATAACACGCCGCCATACTTTTAGATGCGCGGTTTCACGGCTCAGCATACGGATTCGTCCGTTTTAAAGGATGATTGGAAGCTCGAGCGTGATGCTTGCTCCTTTTTCGACTTGGTTGATCGACACCGATCCCCCATGCCGTTGAGCCACGGCTGAAACGATTGACAAACCCAACCCGCTGCCTTCGGAATAGTCCAGCTGCGAAAACCGGCTGAAGACCGCTTCGCTTTGATCGGGCGAAAGGCCCGCTCCGTCATCGGCTACGGTTACACTGACCGCGCCTTCGTCACGCTGCAGCACAACAGAAATTCGGCTCAACTTGGTGCCGCCGTGCTTTACAGCGTTGTCCAAAAGGTTCTTCAGGGCCTCAGTTAAAAACACCCGATCACCGGACACCATGATCGCCGCCTCGGGCATCGTAACGTCAAACTCGATACCCTTCGTCAGGATGTGAACACCCATCTCGGCACATGCTTCTTCCACAACCAAGCGGAAATCAATCTCATCCATTTGATCCTGGTGCGTCGGTTGCCTGAGCCTTTCAAGTGACAACAGTTGTTCGGCCACCGTTGCCGAGTTCTTTGCGGCTGACACAAGCTCGTGGATGCGTTTTTCTCGGTCTTCATCCGTTTTCGCATCCCGAAGCGCCTCGGCCATCGACTGGACTGCGGCCGCCGGATTCCGCAACTGATGAGCTGCTTCGGATATGAAAACCTGATGGGCGTTGATGCTGTGTTCGACCTGCCCAAAGAGCCGGTTCAAGGTCTTTACAACACCTTGCACTTCGTCCGGGACAGGACGCTTAATCTCACTTAAGTCATCTGGCGAACGAAGGTCGATTGCGTCCTGCAAATCCAGCAATGGTCTCAGGCCACGCGCCACGCCGAACCATACCACAACAGCCAAGGTGGCCAGCAGGATGCCCATGACAATTCCGGCGCGAATGGACAGTTCATTGGCAAATGCGTTGCGATCCGCCATCCGTTGCCAAACCGTGACCGTCGCATCACCAACAAGATTTTCCAAGGTCACACGTTCTGTCATCTTTAAAACGCGCACCGGTTCATCGCGGTAGATCGCTTCGAAAAACTGTGGCTTGTACACCTCTTGCACCGACGAGTTCGCGGATGCCGGAGGGTAGGCATAACCCGTCACGTAAATGCCGCCGGGGCCAGTCACATGATAGAAGATCTCACCGCCCGATGCGTCGCGGATCAGACTGCGTGTGGTGGGCGACAACGCATCACCGCCCGAAATCGCCACATCACGCGAAATTGCCAGGCCAGCTGAGAGTAGACTGTCGTCAAAAAGCTCCTGAGCGGTCTTCTGGGCAACCATAAAACGCCAAAACCCAAGCAGCACTGCAAGCAGCACCAAAGGTGTCAGGATAAGAATGAACAGCCTTAGCCTGAGCGAGCCGTGGTTAATCACTTCTGCACCTCAAGCAGATACCCCAGACCGCGGGCTGTCTTAATCTTTATACCTAGGTTTTGAAGGCGCTTTCGCAGTCGCGACACATGAGGTTCAACAGCCGAAACCTCGACATCCGCCCCTACACCATAGACGTAATCAGTTAGTTGGCTTTTGGGAACGATCCTGCCCCGACGCTCCAACAGGCATTCCAGCACCGCTATTTCCCGTCGCGGAATATCCATCACCTCACCCTTAACGCTGACCTGACGAGCAGTGCGGTCGAACTCTAGGCTGCCGATGCTTTCCCGCGCTCCGTAATCAAGCTGTTTGCGGCGTGAAAGCGCCCGGATGCGTGCCTCCAACTCGTCCATTTCGAAGGGTTTGACCAGATAATCATCGGCCCCCATGTCCAAGCCAGACACCCGGTCGCTTGTCTCAGTGCGTGCAGTCAGCAGAATTACGGGCGCACTGTCTCCACGGTTGCGCAGCGATTTCAGAATTTCCAGCCCGGACCGGCCCGGTAAGTTGATGTCCAGAACGATCAAGTCCGCGCTTTCCTGTTCAAGATACAGGTTCGCTGCGTCGCCGTCGGTCAGTACATCTGCTGCATGTCCTCGGTCTCGCAGACGATAGGCAATTGCGTTGGCAAGGGGTTCATTATCCTCGACGATGACGATCCGCATCGGGTCTCCTGCAAGTTTCGCGCAAGGTTGGCACTCCATGATTGCCAGATGGGAGGGGGAATCAACCCCACAGTTCATTTACGATCATGGTGGCGCGACAGTCGCTGGCATGGTTGTCTGGTCAACAGGGAGGAACCAATGGCCATTTCCAAATTCACCCGTCGCGCCGTCGTGGGGCTGATTGCCGCCGCCGGTCTCACGGCACCCGCCGCAGCCGAGGTCGACTTCTCAGGCAAGACTATCGAATGGGTCATCCCGTTTTCGGAAACGGGCGGTTCGGCCAAATGGGCCAATTTCTTTGCACCACTTCTGTCCGAGGCTCTGCCAGGACAGCCAACCGTGGTTGTTAAGTTCATGCCCGGCGCAGGTTCGACCAAAGGTGCCAACTGGTTCCAGGAACAGGCGCACGATGATGGAACTTTGCTGTTCGGCACCTCGGGTTCGACACAGTTCCCGTATCTGCTGAGCGATCCGCGCGTCCGCTATGAATACAATGATTGGATTCCGGTGATGGCGTCCGGCACCGGCGGTGTCGCTTATCTGAACGCCGAGGACGGCGCCAAGTTTGATGGTTCCGCAAATGCACTGAAAGATACCAACTTCATTTACGGTTCGCAGGGCGCGACCCGGCTGGACCTCGTGCCGCTTTTGGCATGGCAAATGTTGGGTATGAATGTTGAGCCGGTATTTGGCATCAAGGGTCGTGGCGACGGCCGACTGATGTTTGAGCGCGGTGAAGCCAACATCGACTACCAGACGTCGTCCGGCTATCTGGGCGGTTCGGCACCGCTGGTCGAGGCCGGTCAGGCCGTGCCAATGATGACGTGGGGCGCACTGGACGCTGACGGTAACATCGTCCGCGACCCGACCTTCCCGGACATTCCGACCTTTAAAGAGGTTTGCGAGGCCACTGATGGTTGTGAAACCAGCGGCGAGGCCTGGGACGCATGGAAAGCCTTCTTCGTTGCTGGTTTCCCGGTGCAGAAACTGGCCTTTCTGCCGGGCGACACACCGCAGGAAGTGGTCGATGCTTATACCGCCGCATTTCAGGCTGTGACTGAGCGCGGGGATTTTGCTGATATCTCCTCCAAGCGCGTTGGGAAATACCCGGTTTTCGTCGGTGACGGTTCTAAGTCGGCGCTGCAGACGGCAACCAATGTCGACGACAATGCCAAGGAATACGTCCTGAATTGGCTGAAAGAGGCCTATGGCGTCGAGCTGAACTAAGCCGATAAGCCGCAGCGCGCGCCTGTAACGAAGGGCGCGCGCTTTTCCATACACAAGACAATTTATGAAAGGCGGCCGCTATGGAGGTTTTCGCCACCGCTCTTCCTGCGCTTGGAGAGGCGTGGGGTCTGATCCTGCAACCCATCGTTCTGGGATACCTAATATTGGGTGTTGTCATGGGGCTGGCCGTAGGGGTTTTCCCTGGCCTCGGTGGCATAGCCGGTCTTTCCCTGTTGCTGCCATTCATGTTCGGCATGGACCCGATCCTGGGGCTGGCGCTGATGATCGGAATGGTCGCTGTTGTGCCCACTTCGGACACGTTTGCATCTGTTTTGATGGGTATTCCCGGCAGCTCTGCTTCGCAGGCCACGGTGCTGGACGGGTTCCCCATGGCGAAAAAGGGCGAGGCTGCGCGGGCCTTGTCAGCAGCCTTTTCGTCTTCGTTGTTTGGCGGGCTCGTTGGCGCGACCTTCCTGACCATGTTCATTCTGATCGCGCGACCAATCGTGCTGGCCTTTGGCCTGCCCGAGATGCTGATGATCACCATTCTCGGCCTGTCGATGGTCGCTATTTTGGCGGGGCGCATTCCACTGAAAGGTATCGCTGCTGCGGGTTTGGGCCTGATGGTCGGCACCATCGGTGAGGCCGATGCGGGCGGGTCGCTGCGGATGGCGACTTACGACATTCCTTATCTGACAGACGGTCTGAAACTGGTCATCGTGGGCTTGGGTATTTTTGCCGTCCCCGAAATTGTCTCTTTGCTGCGACAGGATCGATCTATCGCCAAGGGGGCCTCGTTGGGGGCTGGATGGCTGGATGGTGTAAAGGATTGGGCTGCGAATATCTGGCTGTCGGTCCGGTGTTCGATCATCGGTGTGGTTGTCGGTGTCATCCCCGGCCTCGGAGGTTCGGTCGTCGACTGGATCGCCTATGGCCACTCGGTGCAAACCACCAAGGACAAGAGCAACTTTGGCAAGGGCGAAGTGCGCGGGGTCATTGGCCCGGAAAGCTCGAACAACGCGAAAGAGGGTGGTGGGCTTGTTCCTACTCTGCTGTTTGGTATTCCCGGTTCGGGATCGATGGCGATTTTCATCGGTGCAGTTGCATTGTTGGGGTCTGGCGACATTGAGGTTGGCCCGAGCATGCTCAAGGACAATCTCAACATTACCTATTCCATCGTCTGGCTGTTGGCGTTGGCCAACGTCGTTGGAACCATTCTGTGTATCGCCGCTTCGGGCGGTATCGCCAAACTGACAACCATCCGCTTCACCTATCTGGCGCCGTTCCTGTTCATGCTGATCAGCTTTGCGGCCTTTCAGTCTGGTCAGAATTTCGAAGATCTTCTGGCCCTGTTTGTCATCGGTCTTATTGGCATCTTCCTGCGCCGTTTCGACTGGTCGCGCCCGGCTTTCCTGATCGGTTTTGTCCTGTCAAACCCGGTTGAGAAGTTCACCAATCAGGCGTTCCAGATCGCCTCTTTCCGGTTCCGCAAAAGCTTTGGTGAGGGGATGGAGTACGTGTTCAGCCCAATCGTCATCGTGCTGATCGTGGTTACGGTTGTTTCGATCATTCTAGGTATTCGACAAGCCAAGATGATCATGGCCGAGGGTGATGTTCAAGCAGGCACCAAACGTGCGCCGATGATCTTCCTGCTGGTGATCATGGCATATCTGATCGTCGCTTTGGTGAACGCCAATATGATCCCCGACTACAACATGACCGACAAGATCATCCCGCTGGTGATCGGCAGCGTGTCTTTGTTCTGTTGCGTTGTATTGCTGATCCAGATGATGCGGCGGCCCGAGGGTGATCCAATCTTTGCAGACAAAGAGATCGCCGGCGAGGACGCGAGCGCGCCTCACGGCCTCTGGTCTACTTTGGCATGGTTCGCCAGTCTGATCGCGGCCACGTGGGTTGTGGGTTTCATCCTCGCCTTGCTTGGGTTCCTGATCGCCTTCTTTCGCATTCGTTCCGGGGCGGACTGGCGGTTAACTCTGATCCTGACCGCCTGCGGCATTGGCTTCATGTGCTTCATGGCAGGTGCTCTGAACCGTGATTTCCCGCCGGGTCTACTGCAAGACATGGTCAGCTTGCCATGGCCACTGAAGTAAGCGGTCCAATGATGCCCGACCTGATGAACAGCAGGCCGGACAGGGCTGAATTCACAAAAAGTCTCACACGGTTTGTAAAGGAAGGTTCGCTATGACCCAGACAGCAATCCCGTATATTTTCATGCGTGGCGGCACTTCGCGGGGGCCTTATTTCCGCCGCTCTGATCTGCCCGAAGATCGGGACAGGTTGGCTGACGTTCTGGTCGCGGCCCTTGGGGCAGGGCAATCAATCAACATCGACGGGATTGGTGGTGGCACAGCGGTGACCACAAAGGTTGCAATGCTGTCTGTCAGCGACGATGACTGGGCCGACATCGACTATTTCTTCGCGCAGGTTTCGGTTGAAGAGAAGTTGGTCGATTTCAAACCCACCTGCGGCAACATCCTGTCCGGCGTCGCTCCGGCTGCAATCGAAATGGGTTTGTTCCAGCCACAAGGTGATGTGACGGAGGTTCGCATTCGCGCAGTCAACACAGGTGCCCGTGTTGTAGCCAAAGTGCAGACGCCGGGGGGTGAGCTGGTCTATGAAGGCGATGCAGAAATCGCCGGAGTACCCGGGCAATCAGCGCCGATACAACTTAGTTTCATGGGGGTTGTAGGATCAGCCACTGGTGCATTTTTGCCCACCGGAAACCTGCGCGATGCAGTGCAGGGGATTGAGGTGACCTGTATGGATGTTGCCATGCCAATGGCCATCGCGCGGGCCTCAGATTTCGGCCTGACAGGGTATGAAAGCGCTGATGAGTTGGATGCCAACCGCGGTTTCTTTGACCGGATGGAGGCGGTTCGGATCGAAGCCGGAAAATTGATGGGCATGGGGGACGTGTCAAAATCAGTGACACCCAAATTCGGCCTTGTCGCGCCCGCCAAGAAAGGTGGAACCCTAGCAATTCGGTATTTCATGCCGTGGAAGACTCATCCGACCATGGCCGTTACCGGCGCACAATGTATGGCGTCTTGCGCTTTGACACCCGGAACAGTCGCCGACAGTTTGTTGGATCGACCCGAGGCAAGCCCGGCTGATGTTGTGCTGGAACATGCATCAGGCAACATCGACGTGTTAGTGGACTTTTCAAATGGCCAGGAGTTCAAAGTCAACTCAGCAGGTCTGGTGCGGACCGCACGGAAGTTGGCGGATGGATATGTCTATGTTCCGGAATCTGTATGGAACGGGAATTGAAATAGGGATCATAGGTTGGTATACTTCGGTATACAATTTAGGGATGCCGCGATGGATGACTATTCTGAATGCCTTGATATTGCGCGTCAGGAACTCAGGTTGGCGCAGGCGGCCCTAAGACGGGACATGTCGGAATACCCAACACCGATCGCCGGATGCGATGAGCAGTTCAACCATTTACTTGATCAAAGCGAACGCGTTCGAAGTGCGCTTGCCGCACTCGACGCGCAGCATTTTGTGCCGACACCAAGAAAGCTGACAGCAGGGCAGGGTATAGAAAGCCGATGAAGGTTCACATTCTGGATGATTGGTTTGATACGCTGCAGGGTCTGCCCTGTTTTGGGAAGCTTTCCAAACATGACGTGAAGGTCTGGACCGATCATGTCGAAGACACCGACGAACTGGCCGCGCGCTTGCATCAGGCTCAGGCGCTGGTGCTGTTTCGCGAACGCACCAAAATCAGTCGCGCCTTGATTGAAAAACTGCCCAACCTGAAACTTATCAGCCAGCGCAGCGTGTACCCCCATGTCGATGTGCAGGCATGCTCGGACCACGGCGTACTGCTGTGTTCGAACATGCATGGCGGGACGCCCTCATATGCCGCTGCCGAACTCACCTGGGCGCTGATCATGGCTGGGATGCGCGATTTACCTGCACAGATAGCCTCGGCCAAAGCGGGGCATTGGCAAGCCGGAGTAGGCAAAACACTGAGGGGGCGGCAGCTGGGCCTTTATGGCTATGGCCGTATTGCCCGCGCCGTCGCTGGTTATGCCGAGGCGTTCGGTATGAACGTCGTCTGGTGGTCTTCGGACGAAGGACGGGCACGGGCACAAGCAGATGGAGTACAGGTCGCGCCCGACCGCGACGCGTTCTTTGCCAACAGTGACGTCGTCTCGATCCATGTGCGCCTGAAACCAGACACGCATGGGATAGTCACGGCGTCAGATTTCGCGCAGATGAAATCAGACGCGCTGTTTGTGAATACATCCCGTGCAGGGCTAATTGTTCCCGGTGCGTTGCTTGACGCGTTAAACGCGGGTCGTCCTGGTAAGGCCGCAATTGATGTCTTTGATACAGAGCCCCTTACAGATCCGAATGATCCGTTGCTGTCGCATCCCAACCTGATCGCAACCCCGCATATCGGTTTCGTCACCGAAGATGAGTTCGACCTGCAATTTGCCGACATCTTCGATCAGGTTAACGCCTATGCCGAGAATGCTCCGATTCACATGATCAATCCCGAGATTTGGACCAACGCAAGATAAGATTGGCCGCGATGGGCGCGCCGATGATGACCAGAACGATCCGCGTCAGGTGGTGGGTGATCACAAAGCCAAGATCTGCCCCCGAAACGATGGCTAGAACCGTCATTTCAGCCTGTCCGCCGGGTGCGAAAGCAAGAAATGCCTCAACCGGCTGACCGAAGCCCAGTGTAGTGACGACAGCAGTAAAGGCGGCCGCAAGTATGGCTAGCACGACGACATAGGCAAAGCCCGCTGCAACAACCCTGCGCAATTCACCCCATGTGACGCCAATAAATTTTACACCGATCCCGCAGCCGATAAAGAACTGCGCCGCAAGGATGGCCTCGCGCGGCGGGCGGGTATGAATGAAGTCCCCCAGAGACAGCGCCGCAGTCAGTATCATTGGTCCCAGTATGGACGCGCCGAACAGGCCGATCCGTTCGCCGCCTTTCCAGCCGATAAAGGCCGCCAGAACCATAAGCGCCAGTTCACGCAAGGGCAGGTCGCGGGCGGGCTCTCCGATAGGGTTGGTGAGTTGTGCGTCGTAAAACACGGTTAAAAACAAAGGGGCCAGCGTCACGATGATCAGCACACGCGTGCCATGGATCAGGGATAGGGTACGCGGGTTTGCCCCGGCTTCGGAACCGAAGATGATCATGTCCTGCAATCCACCGGGCATAGCCGCGTAGAAAGCGGTTGTGGTGTCAAAGCCCCAGACTTTTCGAAAGAATGGCACCCCAACCAGCGCGATCAAAAGGATGAAGAACGGGATCAGCGCGATCGATGCTGCCATCTTTGGCAATTCAACAAACAGGGCCGGTGTAATAGACGCCCCAACCGCCACACCCAATATTGTGCGAGCCGCGACTGAGACCTGACCGAAACCCGCCATCGGGGCATGAGCCAAGGCAGCAATCAGACAAGCGCTCATTGGGCCGAATAGAAAGGGCAACGGCAAGCTCAATGCCCAGAATACTCCCGTTCCCAATACTGCAAGGCCGAGTGTTACGGCCCGTCTTAACAACAGAGAAGATGTCTTTAACTGGTCGGACAAGGGAAGAATTCCGGCGTTGTTGACTCACAATGTATCCATTTGTATACATCAGGACACACAATGACAAGAGAGCCCGCAATGACAATTCAGGACGACCCTTTCCAGCCCGGTCCGCAAGGAAATTCCGCGTATAAGCGTTTGCTGGAAGAAATTCGCGAAGGCACGCTTTTGCCCGGCGAACGCCTGCGCGAGGTCGAGTTGTCCGAACGGTTAGGCGTCAGCCGTACCCCCGTGCGTGAGGCGATACGGCAGCTTGAGGCCGACGGCCTTGTTACCCATGTTCCCCGGCAGGGCGCGACCGTTCGAAGTCTGGATTACGCCGAAATCATGGAGCTTTATGAAATGCGCGCGGTGTTGGAAGGTACCGCAGCCCGGCTGGCAGCTCGCGCGGCGTCAGAAGTCGAGCTGGATGAGCTGGACGTGCTGACAGACCGGCTGGCCGAAGCGGGCACCGGTACAGATACGGCACGGATTAACAGAGTTTTTCACGCCACTTTGCTTGACGCGGCCAAGAACCGGTTTTTGACGAAATCCATGCTGTCGCTTCAAAAGGCGCTGTTGATCCTTGGGCCATCGCAACTGCTGGATGGTGACAGGGCTGAGGCGGCAGTGGCCGAACATCGGCGCATCATGGTCGCATTGAAAGCCCGTGATGGTGCTGCGGCCGAGATGGAAATGCGAGCGCATATTCAGGCCGCGCAACGGATGCGGATACGTGCGTTGCAGGAACGCGACCGCACAATCGACGAAAGCCAGTAGGTAGTCAGGACATGGTCCCCAAAAGTAAAGCTTACGATATCGCTGTGATTGGCGGCGGCAATGCTGCCCTCTGTGCCGCGATGACCGCTGCCGAGGCAGGCGCCCGAGTTCTGATCCTTGAAACGGCGCCAAAACCGTATCGCGGAGGAAACTCTCGCCACACGCGTAATTTCCGCTGCATGCACAGATCTCCTCTTGGTCCACTTATCGAAGAATACAGCGAAGACGAATATCTCTCGGATTTGATGAAAGTCACCGGCGGAAAGACCGATGAGCATCTGGCCCGGCTGGCAATCCGTTCTTCAGAAGAGTGCCTAACGTGGATGCAGGAACATGGGGTTCGCTTTCAGCCATCATTGTCAGGAACGCTGTCTTTGGCACGGACCAACGCATTCTTCATGGGGGGTGGCAAGTCGTTGGTGAATGCCTATTACCGCACGGCGGCTAGTCTGGGCGTTGATGTGCTTTATGAGGCTGCGGTTACGCATCTGGAACTGAGCGGTGACCAAATCGAGTGGGTCGATTACACCTTTGAAGGCCAGTCGCATCGCATCACACCCAAAGCAGTGATTGTCGCCTCGGGCGGGTTTCAGGCCGATACCGATTGGCTTACGCGTGCCTGGGGTGAGCCAGCAAAGAACTTTTTGATCCGGGGAACGCCCTACAACCGGGGTGTAGTGTTGGCAGACCTTCTGGATCAAGGCGTCGAGAGCGTTGGAGATCCGACTCAATGTCACGCCGTTGCCATCGACGGACGCGCGCCGAAATTCGATGGCGGGATTGTCACTCGTCTTGATTGCGTGCCGTTTTCCATCGTTGTGAACAAAGATGCCGAACGGTTTTATGACGAGGGTGAGGACGTCTGGCCAAAGCGCTATGCGATCTGGGGACGACTTGTAGCAGCCCAACCGGATCAGGTGGGCTATGTGATTATCGATGCCAAATCGCTGAATTTGTTTATGCCGTCAGTGTTCCCGCCGTATAAGGCGGATACGTTGGAAGAATTGGCCGGGATGATGGGCCTGCCAGCCGAAAAATTGACCGGGACTGTGGGCGAATTCAATGCAGCTTGTGGTGACACAACGGGCTTTCATCCAACTGAATTGGACGGGGTTGCAACCTCTGGTCTGACACCGGCCAAGACCAACTGGGCCCGCCCGATCACCGAGCCACCGTTCTATGGCTATTCGCTGCGCACCGGCGTGACCTTCACCTATCTGGGTTTCAAGGTCGACGATACCGCTCAGTGTTCGACTGATGACGGTAAGATCAAAAACCTTTGGGCCGCCGGAGAAACCATGGCCGGGTCGATCCTTGGACAAGGTTACTTGGCGGGCTTTGGCATGACCATAGGAACCGTTTTTGGACGCATCGCAGGACGTGAGGCCGCCGCTTATGCAAACTGAACTGATACAAGAGGCCCGTCGTCAGGCCGAAATTTGCAACGCCTGCCGGTATTGCGAAGGCTATTGCTCGGTTTTTCCATCCTTGCATGCAGAACGCGCGTTTTCCGATGGGGACATCACGCAACTGGCTAACCTGTGCCACAACTGCCGGGGTTGCTATTACGCTTGCCAATATACAGCTCCGCATGAGTTCGACCTGAACCTGCCGAAAGCTTTGGCCGAGGTGCGGCGGGACAGCTGGGAAAGCTTCGCTTGGCCGCAACCTCTGGCGCGTCGGTTCCACGCCCATGGTGGCGCCATAGCCGTGGCGCTTGTGATCGGATTTGCCCTGCTGTTCTGGGCCATTCGCGCCATTGGATCGAACGGAGGCGAGGGCTTCTATGCCGTCCTGTCGCATAATGCGATGGTCGCGATCTTTGCGCCTGCCTTCCTGCTGCCGCTCTTTAGTATGGCTTTAAGCCTAAGGCGCTATTGGGTCGAAGTCGGCGGCAAGCCTGTTCAAATTGCGGACGTGACAGCTGCTTTCAAACGCGCTGGTAAGATGCAGGATCTTGCTGCTGGGCACGCAGAGGGCTGCAATTTTGAGGACGAAGATCGCTTCAGCCAAGCGCGGCGACACATTCACCAAGCCATAATGTATGGCTTCCTGTTGTGCTTTGCGTCAACTTCGGTCGCAACGGTGATGCACTATGGCTTTAGCATGCATGCGCCCTATGGGCTCTGGTCCTTGCCTAAACTGCTTGGAATTTCTGGCGGCGTTTTGCTGACAGTGGGGTGCGGCGCCATGGTGTACCTGAAACAAAAATCCGACCGCAATCTCGGTGATCCCTCCGCGTGGGGAGGGGAGATCGCTTTTACCCTGTTGCTTGGGTTTGTGGGGTTGAGTGGGCTCGGTCTTTATGCCCTCGGATCAACAACCATGATGCCAGCGCTGCTTGCCGTCCATCTTGGATCGGTCCTGACGTTCTTTGTTTTGATGCCGTATACCAAGATGGCGCACGGTTTTTACCGGCTTGCAGCTCTTGTCAGGGATGCGCAAAGGAAAAGAGTTTTGATGTCAAACAGTTAAAAACCAATCGCAGCCGGGCGTGGGACAAACCGTATCGCATCATTGGTCTGAGAGTACCGTGGCCAAGGGTGTCATGGCGAAGAGACAGGAAATCGAACCCTGGGTGGGCTTACACTCACAACGGTTTGCGAGATCTATTTCGACATCAAACGGAAGTCCTTGGATCGATACAACAAGGGCTTTGTGACGGCAAAAATAGTCAAGCACGGCGGGGAGGGCAGTCATTCGCGGCCATTGCATACGGCTATCAGTTTTAAAGATAAAGCAGGCAAACAGGCTATTACGAGTTTGAGAAAAACAGCGAGTAATTTGTCACCGACCGGAGAAGGCGACCATTGGGGCACACCGAATACGGTTGTAACCGTTGAAGCATCGCAGATGGCAGTTGGTGTTGAAATGTTACGGGCGGCGAAGTGAGCACTTTACCGCCCGTTACGCGGTCACGACCTCAGTCCACCGCAAGCTCCGTGATTTCGCGGCGGAATGGCAGGTCGTCACCAATGTCTTTACCGTCAAGCTCACGCGCATAGCGGTGGCCGGCATAGGTTGCCCAGGCGATTGGGCCCGGTGCGTTGGCATCCCCAATCAACTTGACCGACTTGATACCTGCATCCGCCCATTCGACCTCGCGGGCTTTCAGGTCATTGAAAACGGCGTTGTTTTCAAGGCGTGACGCCACCACCACAACCGCATCCGCCTCAATCTTCCAGGTTCGGTCAGTGTAGACGCAGTTCGAGACCACGTGATCCGGGTGGACTTCGGTGACACCCTGGTTGAGGACGATCTCGACACCTGCATCCACCAGTCGCGGGTGGATTGCGATTTGCTCGAGCGTGTTGTTCGTCCAGTCACTGACATAAGCCGACGGAGTAACCAGTGTCACCTGCGCACCGTTCTTGGCTAGAAGTTCGGCAAGAACGCCGCCCATGTAATAGTGGTCATCGTCATACACCACCACGCGGCCCGATGGGATTGTGCCACCCATCAGATCGTCCGGTGTATAAACCTTGGCGCCTTCGGCAATCGGCATTGGCACGACGTGCTGACGCGAGACCCCGTCCTTGCGCCATGTGGATCCCGTGGCGATGCAGACATTTTCAAAACCGAACTCCAGAATGCTCTCGGCACCCAACTCGCTTTCGCGATAGATTTCCACGTTCGGACGTTGGCTAAGTTGATAGTCGCGATAGTCCACGACACGGCCCCAAGCCGACAGCCCCGGAAGCAGACGTTCGCGGGCCACGCGACCGCCGATCACATCACGCGCCTCGGCCACGGCGACGTCATACCCCCGGCGACAAAGAGCCCAGGCAGCCTCAAGCCCGGCGGGGCCAGAACCTACGACAAGCACGTTCGAGCTATCCCCCTTGTCGTTCATCTTCTCCGGGTGCCAGCCTTTGCGCCATTCTTCCATGAAGGTCGGGTTTTGGGTGCAGCGGCTGATTGACATGGTCATATCGCCAGTGATGCAGATGTTACACCCGATACACTCTCGGATGTCCTCGATCCGGCCCTCTTCGATCTTTTTCGGCAGAAACGGGTCAGCGATCGACGGTCGGGCGCAGCCGATGAAATCCAGTGTGCCAGACTTGATCATCTTGGCCATAACATCGGGCGAAGTGAACCGTCCGACCCCAACGATCGGTTTTTCGGTCAATTCATGAATGCCACGCACCAGTTGTTCCTGGGCAGCCTCTTCTTTGAACCGCGAAGGGCCAGAGCAATCCTCCCAAGTACCCTGCGCAAGATCCCAGAGGTCGGGCAGGTCTTTGTTCATTTCGATGTAGTCACGCACCTCGGCATTCGAGAAACCCAGATCGCCAATGGTCTCGTCCAACGACACCCGAAGCGTGATCGCCATCGTATCGCCCACGGCGTCGCGCATATCGGCGATAACCTCCTGGCTGAAACGGGCGCGGTTTTCCAGTGAGCCACCATATTCGTCGCTGCGCTGGTTGGTTGCCCTGCTGAGGAAGTGTTGGAAGATACCAAACCCATGCGCGCCATACAGGCAGATCACGTCGAAACCTGCTTCTTTCGAGCGTTTTGCGGCATTCACGAACCACCGGCGCAAATCCTTGATGTCCTGCTTGTCCAATGCGCGTGCCTGCACCGGATCATTGGTAAAGGTCCGGATCGGCATGGCAGAAGGGGCCAGTGGCACCTCTTTGGTATAAAGGTTGGGACCGTTGATGCCTGAATAGGCAAGCTGAATGCCAGCCAGGGCACCATGGGTTTTCATGCGCTCGGACATCTTGCGCAATTGGGGGATGTCTTTGTCTTCCCAAAGGCGCAGCTCGATAAATGGGGTGATTTCAGATGTATGGTGCATTTCGCACTGTTCGGTGAAGATCACGCCCCAGCCACCCTCAGCCTTGATGCCTCGCATCGCAGCCGCCGCCGATGGGTCGCGATATCCACCACCGTTGCAGTGAGGCACCTGATAGAACCGGTTCTTGGCTGTTAGGGGACCGATTTTTGTCGGTTCAAACAGGATGTCATAGCGTGGATCGCGCATAGCTGGCTCCTTATGGATGGCTAAGATGATGACGGGGCCGTGCCGCCCCAAATGCGGGATTACAGACCAGCGGCGACTTCGGTGATGGCGTCGCGCAGGATGGCTTCGATACGGTCAATCATCGGCTCGTCCATGATCAGCGTCGGAGACAAGATGAGAACGTTGCCGAGCTGACGAGCAATCAGACCGCGTTTCTGACAAGCGCGTGCGACTTTCAGACCAACTTGCGCCTCTGCCGGATGGCCTTCCTTTGTGTCGCGATCCTTGACGAATTCGACCCCCATCATGAAATGGCTGCCACGCACTTCGCCGACCATTTCGATATCGGTCAGGCCGCGCAGGTTGTTTTCAAACTGCTTCCCGGTTGTCTGCACACGCTTAGGAATTTCTTCACGCTCCATAATTGCGATATTGGTCAGACCCGCTGCCGCAGCTGCTGGATGGCCCGAATAGGTCATGCCGTGCAGGAACATTCCGTCGGGGCCTGAGATGACCTCATGAATATCGTCGGAAACGATCGTAGCAGACAGCGGCTGATAGCCTGAGGTCAGACCTTTGGCCGTGGTGATGACGTCGGGCACCATGTCAAACACGTCTTCTGATGCAAAGAAATGCCCAAGGCGACCAAAGGCGGTAACGACCTCATCAGCAACGTATTTGATGTCGTTAGCTTGACAGACCTGCCACGCGCGCTTGTGGTAACCAGCTGGCGCGGTCACGACACCACCCGCGCCCTGGATCGGTTCGGCGATGAAGGCACAGATGTTCTCGGCACCAATACGCTCAATGCTTTGCGTCAGATCGTCGATCAGGGCGTCGAGGAATTCGGCCTCGGTAATATCACCGCCTTCGCGCCAGTAATGGGGAGAGCGCAGATGATGCACCAATTCACTGGCCGCGTGCCAGCCTTCGGAATAACCGGGCGTGGTCATCGCCATCGCCAGATGGGTCGAGCCGTGATAGGCCCCGTGTCTTGACAGAACCAGTTTCTTTTCCGGCTTCCCTTTGCGGATATTGTAGTGATGCAGCATCCGAATGGCACTGTCATTGGCGACGGAACCGGAATTGCCAAAATACACGGCGTTCAAATGACCCGGTGCAAGTTGCGCAATCTTATCAGCCAGTGCTGCCGCTGCCGGGTGCGTGAAGTTGTAAAAGGTGGAATAATAGTCCAGCGTTTTCAGCTGATTGGAAATCGCCTCAATCATTTCATCATTACCGTGGCCGATATTGACACACCACAACCCGCCGATGCCGTCGATCAGTTCATTTCCATCGCTGTCGTAAACATATGCGCCCTTTGCGCGCGAGATCACGGTGCGCGCGCCTTGTTGCTTAAGTGCGTTTAGATCAGCGAAGGACTGAATCAGGTGTTCGTCCTGTGCAAGAATGTCGAGTGTATCTTTGGCCATGATCAACCCCTTTGTTTTCGCGATGCAATTCCGCTGATCCGGTGAGGCTTGTTAGGAACCACCAACGTGTTGGCGACTGCATACCACCTATATTCACATCAAAGGTTACTTAGGCTCATTTGAGGGGTATATACCCCCAGGGGGGTATTCGAAATGTCAACTGTTGAAGCACCAGACGCTCTATCAGCCGCTATAATGGCAATCGGATCAGAAGGGTTCAGCGATACGCTCTACAGGTGGCTGGATGTAACCTGTTCCTTCGACAACTTCGCTATCATCGCATTTTTTCGGCGCAGCAGCCCGATGGTACTAATGACCCATGCCCGCGACAGCCGCGTTTTTGAACGGATCGACAGCCACTATGTCAAAGGCGCTTATCTGTTGGATCCGTTTTATGGCCTGCATCAAAGCCGTGCAGCGGACGGTCTTTACAGATTGACCGATGTTGCCCCGGATCAGTTTCAACGGAACGAGTACTTTAAATCCTATTACACAAACACGACGCTGACGGACGAGCTGGCCTTTTACGCCGGTCTCAACCCCATGAGTTCGATCACTGTTTGTCTCGGCAGGGACGCAACCACCGCATCGCGTTTTTCCAGCAAGGATTTTGCCATCGCAAAAAATGTCGCGCCGATCGTCAATGCGCTGGTGAGAAGGAATTGGCCTGATCTGAAGCCCTCGAATGAAAAAAAGCCGGAAGATATCGTCGCGCAACTGCGTCAGCGTTTGTCCGTTGAACAAGATATCGGTTTAAGTCCGAGGCAGGCGCAGGTGGCGTTGTTAATCCTGCAGGGTCATTCATCGATTTCTATTGGACTAACACTGGGTATCAGCCCTCAGACCGTCAAGGTTTTGCGTAAGCAACTCTACCGGAAATGTCAGATCTCTTCTCAGGGTGAATTATACTATCTGATCGCGCCGTATCTGTCGGAAAGCGGACAACCGGCTGGGAAACAAGGGCAATTCCCGGCGGGTTAGTCAAAGCCTAATTAAGAGTAAGTTAGACAGTAATTTCGTCTGTTCCCAACTTGTGAAACCTTTACCCGGAAACGTGCAAAACGTGCTGGAGTGGCACAGGAAACGGAACGCCAAAGCGGCCCTTGTTCGGTGTTGGTCGATGCGATGGCTCCGCTCTGATGTCTTCTGTTTTGAATGTGCAAGGTCTTCGGCCGGTTGTGGTCGTTCGTCCGTCCAGGCAGCGCAAGATGCACGCGCACAACGACCTTTTCAGGTCAATTCGAGATGCAGGAATAGGGAACCGACACATGTCCATTGAGAAAACGGATACGCTGGTTGTTGGCGGCGGGCAGGCGGGTATCGCGCTAAGCGAGCACCTTGGAAACAACGATGTGCCCCATATCATTCTGGAAAAGAACCGAACTGCCGAGGCGTGGCGCACCGGCCGTTGGGATGCATTGGTTGCGAATGGACCATGCTGGCATGACCGTTTTCCCAGCCTCCAGTTCAACGGGGATGACCCGGATGCGTTTGTGCCAAAGGACCGTGTCGCCGAATACCTGGTAGAATACGCAGAAATGGTGAATGCCCCAATCCGCGAGGGTGTTGAGGCGCTGAACGCCGAACGTTTGCCCGGCGAAGGTGGGTTCCGTATTAAGACGACCGCCGGTGAAATCCATGCCAAGCGCATTGTCGCCGCAACAGGCGCTTTCCAGCACCCGGTTATTCCGCCCATTGTGCCGGAAACGGCCGGCGTCGAGCAACTTCATTCTTTTTACTACAAAAACCCCGAGCAACTGCCCGAAGGGGCGGTGATGGTTGTGGGCGCCGGCTCGTCCGGTGCTCAGATTGCGGATGAGTTAAATCGCGCCGGTCGCAAGGTGTTCCTGTCTGTTGGTCCTCATGATCGCCCCCCGCGTCGCTATCGTAGCCGCGATAATGTTTGGTGGCTGGGCGTTCTGGGACTCTGGGATATGGCTGCACAGAAACCAGGTACTGAACACGTCACGATCTCGGTCAGCGGCGCGCATGGCGGCCACACGATGGATTTCCGCCGCTTGGGAAATGAAGGGGTGACCCTTACCGGGATGACCAAAAGCTTCGAGAACGGTATTCTCAGCTTTGCCGATGATCTCCAAGGCAACGTCGCTGCGGGCGATGCCAACTACCTTGAAATGCTGGACATGGCGGACGCCTACATCGCTCGTACTGGTATTGATTTGCCCGAAGAGCCAGAGGCACGAGAGCGGTTTGCTGATCCCGATAGCCTAACCAATCCCCTGACTTCAGTCGATTTTGCTAAGGAAGGCATCACGACAATTATCTGGGCGACAGGCTTCCGTCAGGATTTCAGTTGGATCAAGGCCGACGCCTTTGACGCCAAAGGCGCACCGATCCATCAGCGAGGTGTGTCTGTCGAACCCGACATCTATTTTCTGGGCTTGCCATGGCAATCGCGACGCGGTTCAACCTTCATTTGGGGTGTCTGGCACGACGCGAAATACATCGCCGATCAGATCGCTATTCAACGCGCTTATGCCGAATACAACGGCGAAGCTGCGATCATCGCCCCCGCCGCGGCGGAATAAGTAGTCAGGACTTCGAAATGGCCCATACACGCATTCGCAAATTCAACACCAAAGAAACCTATCCTGAGCAAAACCTGGACAACGATCTGTGTCAGGCCGTTGTGACACAGGGCGGCAAAACGGTTTACTTGCGCGGTCAGTGCCCGCAAAATTTGGATAATGCGGTAAATATCGACAGTCATGATCCGGTCGAACAGACCCACAAAGTGATGCAGAACATCAAACAGTTGATCGAAGAAGCCGGCGGCTCGATGGAGCATCTGGTCAAGGTGGTCGTCTACATCACCGATGTGCGCCACCGTGAGGCTGTTTACCGCACTATGGGCGAGTACATCAAAGGTGTTCATCCTGTTTCGACAGGGTTGGTCGTACAGGCACTGGCGCGTCCCGACTGGTTGGTTGAAATCGACGGAACCGCCGTTATTCCCGATTGATCCACCAGATCAACCACCTTAGCCGGACCGCGCCACTTGTGCTCTTCCAAACAGGCGCGGTCCGGACTTTCTATTTTCAGGAGATCCGAATGACTTTTTCACTGGTCGCCCGCTGCGCTGAAACCGGTATGTTCGGTCTGGCGATTTCGTCATCGTCACCCGCCGTGGCTGCGCGCTGTTCTTTTGTGCGGGCAGGTGTTGGCGCGGTTGCATCGCAGAACGTTACAGACCCAAGCCTCGGTCCGTTGACGCTGGACCTGATGGAGCAGGGCAAGACAGCACCTCAAGCAATCGAGGCCATGACCGCAAAGGCAAAATTCATCGAATACCGGCAGGTTCTGGCGGTGGATACCGCCGGGCGCACGGCGATCCATTCCGGTCCCAACAGCCTTGGTATCTGGACGCAAGCACAGGCTGAAAATGTTGCCTCGGGCGGCAACCTTTTGGCCAATGACGGGGTCCCGCAGGCCATCGTCGATGGCTTTCTGTCGGCCTCGGGCCATATCGGCGACCGTCTGATCGCCGCCATGCGCGCCGGATTGGCCGCAGGGGGCGAGGCTGGCCCGGTGCATTCCGCAGGCATGAAGATTGTCGACAAAGTCAGTTGGCCCGTCGCCGATCTTCGCTGTGACTGGACCGAGGATTGCCCCATTGAGGCCATCGCGACCGCCTGGGACATCTATAAGCCGCAACTTGACGCCTATGTCCAGCGTGCGCTCGACCCGCGCGAGGCACCGTCTTATGGCGTCCCCGGCGACGAATAATCAGGGAGAAACAAAATGTTGGACAATACCCACGCGGATTGGAAAAGCCGTGCCGCCGGTCTGTCATTTCGGGGGCAAGCCTTTATCGACGGTAGATTCACCGATGCTGCGTCAGGCAAGACCTTTGACAGTATAAACCCGGCCACAGGTGCGGTTCTGACACCGGTCGCCGAATGTGATGAAGAAGACGTCAATCGCGCAGTTGCCGCAGGTCGTGTTGCCTTTGAGGATGGCCGCTGGTCGCGTATGGCTCCGGGTGACCGTAAGGCAGTGATGCTGAAACTGGCTGACTTGATCCGGGAAAATCTGGAGGAGATGGCGCTGCTGGACAGTCTTGATATGGGCAAGCTGGTGACTGATGCGGCGACTATCGACGCGCCGGGCTCGGCACATTTCTTTCAGTGGTACGCCGAGGCCATCGACAAGGTCTATGATGAAGTGGCCCCAACCGGCCCCGGCGATCTGGCGTTGGTCAGCCGCGTGCCGCTGGGCGTTGTTGGTGCCGTGACCCCTTGGAACTTTCCGCTGGACATGGCGACTTGGAAAGCCGCCGCAGCGCTGGCTGCGGGAAACTCGGTTGTGCTTAAACCCGCGGAACAATCCCCCCTGTCAGCGCTTCGCCTGGCAGAGCTTGCGGCTGAAGCCGGTGTTCCGGATGGCGTATTCAACGTTGTTCCCGGTTTTGGGGTGACTGCGGGCAGGGCACTTGGCCTGCATATGGATGTCGACTGCCTGGCCTTCACTGGTTCTACCGCGATTGGAAAAATGTTCATGCAATATTCGGGCCAGTCGAACCTGAAACAGGTCTGGCCGGAAACGGGCGGCAAAAGCCCCAATCTGGTCTTCGCCGACTGCGAGGATCTGGACGCCGCCGCGGACATGGCTGCCTTTGGCATCTTTTTCAATCAGGGCGAAGTGTGTTCGGCCAACTCTCGGCTTTATGTGGAGCGCTCGATCAAGGATGCGTTTGTTGAAAAGCTGATTGCCCGCGCGCAAGCAATGCAGCCTGGCGACCCGCTAGACCCGGCATCGAAGATGGGAGCGATCGTCGATGAGAAGCAAACACAAGGCATCATGCGCTTTGTGGACGAAGGTAAGAACACGGCCAATCTGGTGACAGGGGGTGAACGTGTCACCGTGGACGGTAAAGGTTGTTTTGTTCAACCGACCATCTTTGACGACGTGACCCATGACAACCCATTGGCTCGGGATGAGATTTTCGGCCCCGTCTTGTCGGTGATCCCGTTTGACACAGAAGAGCAGGCGGTCACGATGGCAAATGACTCGATCTATGGGTTGGCCGCGTCAGTCTGGACTGACAACCTGTCTCGCGCTTGCCGGGTGTCTGACAAGCTGATGGCGGGAACCGTCTCGGTCAACACGGTGGATGCATTGTCAGCCATGACACCATTCGGAGGCATGAAACAGTCAGGTTTTGGACGCGATTTGTCATTGCACTCACTTGAAAAGTATACTGCTTTGAAGACCACGTGGATCAAGTACAAGGCTTAATCCACGGCCAAGCGGAGATGTACCATTGCCTTTCAGATACACGCTGCGACAGCTTGAGTATTTTGTTGCGGTCGGGAAGGCGGGCAGTATCGCTGCGGCCAGCGACAAGCTGAACGTGTCGTCGCCGTCGATTTCGGCGGCGATAACTCAGCTTGAGGTCGAATTCGGCGTTACGTTGTTTGTGCGCGAACATGCGCGCGGTCTGTCGCTGACGAAGGCGGGACACAAGATCATGGAACGAACCGAATTCGTTCTGCGTGAAGCCGAACTGCTGGCCACGCTTGCTGGGGAAATCACGGGTAAGGTTCAGGGCATTCTGTCCGTAGGGTGTCTTGTGACTTTCGCTCAGATCGTCTTGCCGGGCTTGCGGCGCGAATTCGAGGACAGCTACCCTAATGTACAAATTGAACAACGTGAATTGAATCAGGCTGACATCTTTAGCCAATTGCGCCGGGCCGAACTGGACATTGCACTGACATACGACCTGGACATTCCCACTGATCTTGAATTCCAACCTCTGCACGCGCTCCCGCCCTATGTGGTTTTGGGAGAAGACCATCCCTTGGCGAAGCAGGTCGAATTAACGATTCCAGACCTGCAGGACAGCCCGATGGTTCTGTTGGACCTTCCATTCAGCGGTGAGTACTTCTTGTCGTTTTTCCGCGAGGCCAATATTAAGCCCAATATCGCGGAACGCACCGCAGATATGTCGGTGATGCGCTCACTGGTTGCCAACGGATTCGGCTTTTCCATTGCGAATATTCGCCCCTTGAACAGCTTGTCACCGGACGGAAAGAAACTGATTTTTGTGCCTTTGGCTGGAGAGGTGCGCCCCATGCGCCTTGGTCTGCTGCGCGCCCGGGCCGAGAATGAAACAAACACTTTGAAAACCTTTGTCGATCATTGTGCGCACGCCGTAAAATCGGGAACCCTCCCGGGTTTGTGCATTCCAGAGAAAGAGTGACCGCAGGTCCTTAGAAATCTCCTAACCTCTGCTTCGTCATTCCCAGATTTAAGTATTCTGCCTGTCGTATAGGCTAATCTACAATCCCCAACGCAGAGGGGATCAAACCGGTCGGCAATCCGAAAAGCAGGTTCAAGTCGCATGACGTCTACACTGGGTATTCTCGATAAACTGGTTGGCTTCGATACTGTCAGCAAGAACTCGAACCTCGAACTTGCCGCTTATGTCGAAGAGTTTCTAGAGGCGCGCGGCTTTGCGGTTCATCGCATCACCGATCCCGGCGGCGACAAAACTGGGCTCTATGCAGAAAAAGGCCCCGACGGTGACGGAGTTCTGCTGTCTGCGCATACGGATGTTGTCCCAGTCGAAGGCCAAAGCTGGACCAAAGACCCGTTTTGCCTGACGCAAGAAGGTAACCGTGTCTACGGTCGTGGCACCACAGATATGAAGGGTTATGTGGCGTCGGTTATGGCTTTGGCAGACCGGACTGCCGGGGTTGACCTGCGAGAACCCCTTAAGATCGCGTTGTCATATGACGAAGAGGTGGGATGCGTCGGTATTCAACACATGCTGGATCGGCTCGCCCCAATGCTGGGTCAGCCCCGCGCGTGTTTCGTCGGCGAACCGACAGAAATGCAGGTCGCTATCGGGCACAAAGGCAAAGCTGCGCTGCGCGCTGTTTGCCACGGTCAAAGCGGGCATTCCGCGCTGGCCCCTAAATTTGTCAATGCACTGCATCTTGCAACCGATTTTGTGGCCGAGTTGCGTGCGCTACAAGACGTTTACGCCAAAAGTGGTAACAGCGACCCGGCTTACTCGGTGCCCTATACGACCTTCCACGTGGGTATACTGTCGGGCGGCAGAGCCCTGAATATTGTGCCCGACCGCGCTGAGTTGACCTTTGAATACCGTCATCTTGCTTTGGATCATGGCAAGGATATTCTGTCACAGATACAAGACGCAGCGGTCAGGGTAGGGGCCCGGTATCAGGCCCTATGCTCGGAGGCGCGCATTGAGGTCGAACAGTATAACGCCTATCCCGGGCTGGATGTTGTCGAGACCGAGGGTGTCATCGCTTACGCCCAGAAACTTGCGCAAAGTAACGCCACCACCAAAGTCGCCTTTGGCACCGAGGCCGGGTTTTTCAGCGAGTTGGGGATTCCAACTGTTGTCTGCGGGCCGGGTTCCATGGAACGTCAGGGACACAAGCCGGATGAATACCTTGAAATCGAACAGCTGAACGCGTGCGACGCAATGATGGATCGCATCCTCGAAGACATCAGCCGCTAAAAAACAGACACTTACTGAAACCGAAAATGCCCCCGGAAAAACCGGGGGCTTTGGCGTCAGGAATAAGGCCTGAATTATTTCTTCAAGTTGGTCCAGATCTGGTCATAGACCGCCTGGGTTTCCTCATCACATACTTCGATGAACACGCCCGAGCCTGCATTGGCATGAGGGTTCTTTTCGGGTTGTTCAGCCAGCTTCGGGTCTAGGAATTCACCCACACCGTTCACACCGGCGTTGTACTGCGCAAAGTTGGACACAGCTGCGATATTCTCGGGCTCCAGCAGAAAATCCATGAATATCAGCGCGTTCTCGCGGTTGGGTGCGTCTTTTAGCAGAACGACATTGTCCATCCAGGCGATGTAACCTTGTGTCGGAAAGGCGTATTCCACATTGGCGCCTTCCTCGCGCGCCTTGGCAGAGAACCCGTCATAGATCTGGCCTACGGCTGCGTCACCGGAAACCAGAACCTCTTTCGCGGTATCCGAATTGAACGACGCCCAGTGCTGCTTAGCTTCTTGCAGCATGGCATTCAGCGCCTTCAACTGCTCGCGGTCAGTGGAACATTGCGGGATACCCATATGCAACGCGGCCATGGCCATCACTTCGCCCTGGCTGTCCAACATGTTGATACGACCTTGCAGCTCAGCTGGCGGATTGAACAGAATATCGGTGGTTTGAATATCGCCGTCAAACGCATCACGGCTGACTGCAAAACTGGTCGAGCCCCACTGATACGGGATCGAGGACTGCCGACCGGGATCAAAACCGGGATCGGCCCATTCCTCGGCGATGTTGCCCTTGTTCTTCAATTCACCGTCGGCGATTGTGTCCAACATGCCTTCGCCGGCCATGATCGACACCATGTAATCACCCGGAACCGATACGTCATAGGTTCCGATACCACCGGCCTTGAGCGAAGCCAGCATCGCCTCGTTCGAGTCGTAGGTGTCCATGGTGACATTGATGCCGGTTTCTTCGGTGAACTTGTCCAGCAGCTCTTGCGGGATGTACTCAAACCAATGGTACAGAACCAGTTCACCATCGGCGGCGGCAGCGTTCGCGCCAATAGCCAAAGCAATGGCAGCAACGCCGCTTCTCATCATATGTTTCATGTGTCTCTCCATCTGTTGGTTATTTTGTGTTGTCAGACTTGCTGACGAAATAGCTGATCGTGACCATGAGGATGGACACACTCAGCAACATGGTCGAAATCGCCATGATATTCGGTTTGATCCCTTGTTTGACCGAGCCAAAGATCGCCGTTGGCAAAGTCTCGACCCCGGCACCTTTCACAAAGTTGGTGATGATGAAGTCATCCAGGCTGACGATGAAGGCCAGCAGAAAACCTGATATGATGCCGGGCATCATCAGCGGGAGGAGGATCTTAGTGAATGCTTGCCGTTTAGTAGCATAGAGATCCAGTGCGGCCTGCTCATAACTGTCCTCGATCCCCTGCATACGGGCCGAGATCGGCAGATAGGCAAACGGAATACAAAAGGCGATATGGGCAAGTAGGATGGTAAGTAGCCCGCGTTCGAATCCGATCGAATTGAAGAAGATCAGGGTCGCGACGGCCAGAACGATCTCGGGCACCATCAGCGGCAGGCTGATCAACCCAAAGGACAATGTGCGAAAGCGGAACTTGCCACCTCGAACCATGCCAGTTGCGGCCAACGTTGCAATTGCGGTTGCCGTGGTTGAGGCAATGATCGCAATGATAAAGCTGTTCCTGGCAGCCGTCTTGAACTTACCGCTTTCAGGCCCGGTGAAAACATCCGCATACCAACGGAGCGAAACGCCTTCCCAGTTGGTTAGTGATTGGGATGCGTTGAAGCTGTAGATCGTGACCACAACCAGCGGCGCATAGAGAATGACCAGACACAACAGGGTGATCCCCTTGAAGCCAGTGTAAGACTTGATGTCGAATTGTTTGCTTGCCATGGATCAGCCCCCCGCCTTGTCGGCTTTGGCCTGCTGACGGGCCGACAACATCAGGATGATCAAAACCATTGTCAGCAGGATCATCGACGCGGCCGCGCCAAACGGCCAGTTGCCGGCGTTGCCTTTGAACTGCTCTTCAATCAGCGAGCCGATCATAAAGTTTTTGGCGCCACCCAGAAGATCGGGTGCAAGAAACGACCCCATCGACGGAACAAACACCAAAATACAACCCGCAAATACTCCGGGTTTGACCGCGGGAAGCAGCACGCGGCGCAGTGTGGTCCATTTCGACGCGTAGAGGTCGGCCGCGGCTTCGGACAGGGCAAAGTTGTACCGCTCTACCGCTGCATAGATCGGCAACACCATGAAGGGCAGGTATGAATAGAACAGGCCGAGCTGCACCGCAAAATTGGTGTTAACGATATGCAGGGGGCTGTCGATCAGGCCGATATTCATCAGAAAGTCGTTCAACGGCCCCTGATCGCGCAGAAGGAATTTCATCGACACGGTCCTGATCAACAGGTTCACCCAATAGGGGATGGTAATCAGGAACACCCAAACCGGACGCATGCCTTCGGATCGGGTGGCGATGAAATAGGCCGTTGGAAAGCCGATCACGAGGCTGAGCAATGTAGCAGCACCTGCCTGCCAGATCGAGCGCCAGAAAATCGTGATATAGGTCCATTCTATCTTAGGGGGGTCGTCACCGAACAATCCTCGATCAAAGAAGAACTGATCATAAGCCGCCAGCGAGAATTCCCAAATGACGCCGCCCCGGAACTCTTTTGTCAGGAAAGAGTAGATCAGCATCATGATGACCGGCGCCAGAACCAGAATGGCCAGTGTCACCCATGCGGGCAGCAGAAGCCAGGTTCGCGCCTCTTTATAAGTATCTGTCGTTGCGCTGCCGCCGCTTGCCGCACCCGCCGCCATTAGTCGACCAGGAGGCGACCAGCCCCCAGCTCCATGTTGACATACATTTCGGTGCCCGGCTCAAAAATCCGCTTATTGCCGCGGTCTGAGTTTGAGGTGCGTACGACAAAATCTGGGCCATCCTGCAAGTCCACGATGGTTGTGATATCTGTGCCGACAAAGATGTTTTCCTTGATCCGCCCTTTCAGGCTTTCGGTTTCGGCAGGGCTGTCCGACATAAACAACCGCTCTGGCCGGATTGACATGTGAACCTTGGAGCCGACGCCGACCCCCTCAACCGAGTTGCAGGTCAACTCATGCCCACCGCCAAGGTGGCAGGTCGCACGGCCATTCGAGATATCGTCAACGGAAACCTCCAATAGGTTGGTCTCGCCAATAAAATCAGCCACAAACATGTTGTGCGGACGCTCGTATATGTCCGTCGGAGACCCCAGTTGCTGCAGTTCGCCAGCGGACATAACCGCGATGCGATCGGACATGGTCAACGCTTCTTCTTGGTCGTGGGTCACGAAGATAAAGGTGATCCCGGTTTCACGTTGCAGATGCTTCAGCTCAAGCTGCATTGCTTTGCGGAGCTTCAAATCCAGTGCAGACAGGGGTTCGTCTAACAACAAAACCTTGGGCTGAGGCGCCAGGGCACGTGCCAGCGCAACACGCTGTTGCTGGCCACCTGACAACTGGCTGGGCTTGCGGGCCGAGAATTGAGAGAGCTGTACCAATTCCAGCATCTCACCCGCTTTCTTACGCGCTTCGGATTTCGAGGCCCCGCGCATTTCCAAGCCGAATGCAACATTGTCCAAAATGGTCATATGCGGAAACAAAGCATAGTTTTGGAAAACTGTGTTCACCGGGCGCTTGTTGGGAGGCAGGTTCTCGATTTCATCTCCGTATAGGTAGATCGCACCTTCGGTTACGGCCTCGAACCCGGCGATCATTCTGAGGAGAGTTGTCTTGCCGCAGCCAGACGGACCCAGAAGGGTAAAGAACTCATTGTCCATGATCGACAGCGAGATCTTCTTGAGTGCCGTAAAATCGCCATAACGTTTTACCGCGTCCCGCACGTCAATCGCGATATTTTCTTTGCCAGACAATTGCGCCTCCCCTGAGCATCGCGAAATTCCATTCAGGTATATACGGGCTGCGTTGCCGTCCTAAGAATTGACTTCCTCACTAAACATTAGGATTTGCCTAATCATTTCAATTATCGCCTATAAATCAATGCGCTATCGTGGTTCAGCAGCTTTTTCAGCAAAAAGAAAAGCCCAGTGAACATATGTGAAGCGTCGCATTTTTCCCTGCGGTGATCTCGTCAACAATGGGAGCAACCGCTATTTAACGCGAAAGATTTTCAGTGTCCTAAATTTCGGAGCTTTTGTTCTCCACCTTCAATTTCGCGTCTGATGGCTGAATGAAGTTTGTCTGATTGGTGCGTATCCTGCGGCTTGGGGCAGAGCGTTTCACGCACCTAAACGTAGTTTTATGAACTGTCTGGCAAATTAGCTTTCAGGACATTTCTGGCGGTTGCCAAGGTTCCCTTAACTAATATTGGTCGGGAAGGGGAGTTAAACAAGTAACGCCCGCCATGCGCCTTCGATCACACCGGTCTACACGCCCAGACGTATTGGTGACATCGCAAAGATCTGTGCGGATGTCAGCGCTCTTAAACTAGCCACGGGATAGGAGCCAGTTCACAGCGAGCTTGACAGGATTTTGGTGTCTATATCGGATCCTTCGTAAAGAGTGACAACTCAGACCGCTCTACGCGAGGCATGTCTTACTGCAGCGGTCACAAACGAATTGCCACAGGCCGTTACTACCTGAGATATCTGACACAGGAAAAAGTCGCTCAGGTTAAGGCAGAACAGCGACAACGGCTTTCGCTGAAGCCTTTAACCCCGCAACATTCAAAAGGGATTCCGCAGACGCAGGATCCCTATTTCGTTTGCCTGATTGCGGCTTGGAAGGGTGTCAATGTGTCATAGTCTGCGCCAAAGGGCCGTAATTGGCATGGCCGGAAGTCCTAAAATGGGGCGCAGTAGGACACCTATGGCCGTACCTGTCGACTAGGGCAGAAAGCACACTACACCCTGAATTTCTATTATTAGCTTTCCATTTCAAAAAGATAGTGGCGGAGAGACAGGGATTCGAACCCTGGGTGGGCTTGCACCCACAACGGTTTTCGAGACCGCCCCGTTCGACCACTCCGGCACCTCTCCGCGGGGGTCTGTGAGGGGGGGATTTAGTGAGGAACGCGCGGGGGTGCAAGCAGAAAATTCCCGAAATTCACTATGACGGGATTTTCCATTGCCAGACGGCACAAAACGCCTAGGCTTTGAAGTATGACTTATTCTCTTCGCCGCTCCGCTCAGACCCTATTCTTGTTGCTTCTGGCACTGGCCATGGCGCCTGTGTCGTCCTTTGCCGCCGGGCGAGACAGGATCGAAGCGTTTCTGACTACAACTGGTTTTGACGTGGCGCTGGAAAGTATCGCGCTCTCTTCTGCGTCGGCGCCGCAGATGCTGGGCATAGACCCGGATGGTTTCGGCTCCGATTGGGCCCGACTGACCGAAGAAGTATTCGACACTGAAGACATGCATGAAACCGCCGTGTCGATTCTGGAGCAGACACTCAGAGACGAGGCGCTGCTTCATGCAGTGGAATTTTACGCCTCGGACCTGGGGCAGCGTCTGGTCGAAGCGGAAAACGCCTCGCATATGCTGGATGATGACGAGGCCAAGCAGCAGCAGGGTCAAGAGATCGTGGCCGAGTTGATCAAGGACGGTTCGCATCGTGTTGAAAGCCTCAAACGCATGAATAGGGCCATTGATTCAAGCGGGACAGCCTTGCGAGCCCTGCAAGAGATTCAACTGCGGTTTCTGTTGGCCGCCAGTGCTTCGGGGGTAATTGATCTTCAGTTGGATGCTGATCAACTGCGCCTCATGATGCGCCAGAACGAAACAAGCATGCGACAGGCGTTGCAGTTATCGGCCCTGGCCGGGGCTGCCTATACGTATCAGAATTTTTCCGATGCCGATGTGAACGCTTATGCCGATGCGCTAGAACAGCCGCTTATGCAAGAGGTCTATGAACTGCTGAATGCCGTTCAATATGAAATCATGGCCATGAAATTCGAAATTCTTGCCACTCGGATGGCGGACTTGCACCCGGCACAGGATATCTGATGCGTTTTATCGCGACGTTCCTGGCGTTGTTCGTTTGGACCACGCCTTTGCAGGCCGAGGAAAAGGTCGAACAACTTATGCAGGCCCTGCAAGTGGACGCGGTCATCGACATCCTGCGGGACGAAGGCAATACACTTGGGCAAGACCTTCAGCAAACCTTTCTGAACAACAATGGCGGCCCGGTCTTTCTGGATCAGGTAGACCGGATTTACGACGCGGACAGAATGCGTGATCAGGTCGAAAGTGTATTCGCGGAAACCCTGACCGAAAGCCAGATGGACCGCGCCATCCTGTTTTTCGAAAGCGATTTAGGGCAGGTTATCACCTCGCTGGAATTATCCGCCCGTGTCGCCTTGGCAGATGAAGCCATCGAAGAAATGGCACAGGACGTCTACAGAAACGGTGATCGCAGCACGGAACTATATCGTCTGGTCGACGAGTATATTCAGGTCAACAACCTGATTGACGAGAATGTGCATAACTCCATCAGTGCAGACTACAATTTTTTCCGTGGGATGAGCCTGGGGGTTGGTGGGGACGACGGGGAACTTCTGGCACAGCTGCTTGAGGAAAAAGACAGTATGACCGAAGACACACGAATGTGGCTGTATTCCTTTTTTCTGCTGGCATACAAGCCACTGACCGACAGTCAAATGCGCGAGAACATCGCCTTTTCACGCACTGAAACGGGCAAAGCGATCAATACGGCACTGTTTGAAAGCTTTAACCGGATGTTCGACACGATCTATTATCAGCTGGGTCAGGCGGTCGCTCAGGTGCTGAAAGGATCGGACCTTTAGCGTCGCATTTGATGTTGACTTTCCCCCGCAATCTTTGGATAAGCGCGCATCCCGGCCGGTTCTTCCGCGCCGGGTCTCGTTATTATTGACCCAAAGGGCTTTTCCCACGGGTCGTCACACAGCCCGGAAAAAGGGCGCGCTGTTCGAGGTGGCGAAAGCCAAAACACCCAAACGGGGACCACAGAACGCGGTTTGGAAAAGGAAAGACGCATGTTTGCGGTCCTCAAGACTGGCGGCAAGCAGTACAAGGTTCAGGCGGGCGATGTGCTCCGTGTTGAAAAGCTGGCTGCCGACGCAGGTGAAAAAGTTCAATTCAACGATGTTCTGATGCTGGGCGGTGACGCACCGGTTGTTGGCGCACCTTTCGTTGAAGGCGCAGGCGTTCAGGCCGAAGTGATCGAACAGATCAAAGGTGACAAGGTCATCAACTTCGTCAAGCGTCGTCGTAAGCACAGCTCGAAGCGTACCGTTGGCCACCGTCAGAAACTGACTCTGGTCAAAATCACTGACATCCTGGCATCGGGCGCTGACAAATCGGGCATCAAAGCTGCAACTGGTTCGGCACCTGCTGGCGAAGCTGCTCCGGCGGCGAAAAAGCCTGCCAAGAAAGCTGAAGCCAAAGCAGAGGCACCTGCCGCTGCTGCTGCTGCCGCTGATGATCTGACAGCCCTGAACGGTGTCGGTCCCGCCGCCGCCAAAAAGCTGGCCGACGCCGGTATCGAGAGCTTTGCCGCTCTGGCCGCCTTGTCGGACGAGCAGATTGCTGCTATCGACACCATCAAAGTGAAACCCGAATGGGTTGAGCAGGCCAAAGAACTGGCCAAAGGCTAAGGAGAGAGAGAATGGCACATAAAAAAGCTGGCGGTTCCTCCCGTAACGGTCGCGACTCAGCTGGTCGCCGCCTTGGCGTGAAACTGTATGGTGGCCAGGCCGCCATCGCAGGTAACATCATCGTGCGTCAGCGCGGCACCAAGTTCTGGCCGGGCGAAGGCGTAGGCATGGGCAAAGATCATACAATCTTTGCAACTGTCGACGGCGCTGTGAAGTTCCACAAAGGCCTCAAAAACCGCACCTTTATTTCGGTCCTGCCAGTGGCGGAGGCCGCAGAGTAAGCCGAAACCCATAAGGTTTGAAAATTCTTGGGGGACCGGCAGAAAATGCCGGTCCCCTTTCTCGTTTTAACGTAGTTTTGATTGAACGCACCTATGCCCGTCGCAACCACAAGTTTCCTGATTTTCGCCGCCAGTCAGGTCGGCACCCCAGGACCCGCCAATATGGTCCTGTTGGGAACTGGTGCGCGCTATGGTTTTCGGGCGGCACTTCCGTTTGTCGGGGGCGTCATTGTAGGGAAGCAATTGATCATCTGGCCTGTGGGCTTTGGCCTGCTGCAACTGGCCGATCAGGCTCCGGGCGTATTTACAGCGCTGAAATACGCGTCAGCAGCCTATATCATGTGGCTGGCCTGGAAGATCGCCAACACACGCCTGTCGCGTCAGCAGGCTGATGGCAAAGCACCCGGGTTCTTGGCTGGTTTGATCGTTCATCCCTTAAATCCAAAGGCTTGGGCGATGATCATTGCAGGGTTTACCGGGTTTGTGGCGGCAGGGACGCCCAGTATTGAGGCCACAGTAACGATTGCTCTCTGTTTGTTGTTTTGTCAGGTCATTCTTCATCCAATTTGGACATTTGCGGGCGATAGAATTGCTTACGCGGTTGAAGGACGGCCAATTGAAAAATATCTGATGTGGACGTTAGCCAGTCTCACCGTTGCGTCCGTATTATTCGTGTTGTTCGGAGGAGGAACGCACTCATGAAGCTTGAGGCAATAATAAACCAGCCGGTCATTGAAACCGAGCGGTTCGATCTGCGACCATTGCGCCGGTCGGATTTGGGTCTCATTGAACATTATGCAGGTGATGAGCGCGTGGCGCGCATGACCACAGCAATTCCACATCCGCTGCCACCGGGTTCGACCGAAGCTTTTGTGACGCGCGCGATGTCCGAAGAACGCGATGAAGACGTCTGGGCAATGGATGCCACCAAAGATGGCGGCCCCGAGCTGATCGGCCTGATCTCGCTGACGCGCCTGGATCGCAACCAGTCCGAGGTGGGCTATTGGGTCGCGCCGGTCTATTGGAACACGGGCGTTGCCTCGATGGCGGTCGAAGCGCTGGTCAATGCCAACCCGTTGGAAAACGCCACTATGTTTGCCAGCGTTTTTCAGGACAATCCGGCCTCGGCGCGGGTGTTGACCCATTGCGGGTTTGAATATCTGGGTGATGCCGAAACCTATTCGGTGGCGCGTGATGCGAATGTGCCCACCTGGACGTATACTAAGAAACTCTGACTTGTGGCCGATGGGGCCTTTGCAGTAGGGGACACACATGAAATTTCTCGATCTTGCAAAGGTCTACATCCGGTCCGGTGCCGGAGGTGGCGGCTGCGTCAGCTTTCGGCGCGAAAAGTACATCGAATACGGCGGTCCCGATGGCGGTGATGGCGGTAAAGGCGGATCTGTCTGGGCCGAGGTCGTTGACGGGTTGAACACCCTCATCGACTTCCGCTATCAGCAGCATTTCTTTGCCAAGAACGGTCAACCCGGTCGGGGTCAGCAGCGCACCGGCAAGGACGGCGACGACATTGTCTTGCGGGTGCCGGTTGGTACCGAGATTCTGGACGAAGACGAAGAAACCGTCATCTGCGATCTGACTGAGGTCGGTCAGCGGGTTTTGCTGGCCAAAGGCGGCAATGGCGGCTTCGGCAACCTGCACTTCAAATCTGCCACCAACCAAGCCCCGCGCCGGGCCAATCCGGGGCAGGCGGGGATCGACCGCACCATCTGGCTGCGGCTGAAACTGATCGCCGATGTGGGCTTGCTGGGCATGCCCAATGCTGGAAAGTCGACCTTTCTGGCCGCAACATCCAACGCCCGTCCGAAAATTGCGGATTATCCCTTTACCACGCTGCACCCGAACCTGGGTGTGGTCGGCGTTGATAACGTCGAGTTTGTCGTGGCTGACATTCCCGGCCTGATCGAAGGCGCCCACGAAGGCCGTGGGATCGGAGATCGTTTTCTGGGTCACGTGGAACGCTGCGCAGTTCTGCTGCATCTGGTCGATGGAACGTCTGAGACCGTGGCTGATGACTATCGGACCATTATTCACGAGCTTGAGGCTTATGGCGGCGAACTGGCTGAGAAACCTCGTATTACGGTGCTGAACAAGGTCGACGCACTGGATGATGAAGAACGCGAAGCGGCTAAGGCCGAGCTGGAAGAGGCCGTCGGCGGCCCCGTCATGACCATGTCCGGTGTGGCGCATCTGGGCGTGACCGAGGTTCTGCGCGCATTGCGTACCCAGATTGACGAAAACCGCCTGCGGCAAAAGCCCGTTGAGGAGGCGAAGACGTGGCAACCCTGACCTCAGCCAAGCGTCTGGTGGTCAAGATCGGGTCCGCCTTGCTGGTGGATCGGGACACGGGCCTTTTGCGCTCGGACTGGCTGCACTCCTTGGCGCAGGACGTAGCTTGGCTAAAGGGGCAGGGAACGGACGTCATTTTGGTGTCATCCGGGTCTATCGCGTTGGGTCGCGGGGTCTTGGGCTTGCCGATGGAGGCTTTGCCGCTGGAGAAATCTCAGGCTGCCGCTGCTGTAGGTCAGATCCGGCTGGCTCGCGCGTACGAGGAGGCGTTAACGCCGCACAAGATCACTACCGCGCAGGTCTTGGTGACGTTGGAGGACAGCGCCGACCGCCGGCGTTATCTGAACTCACGCGCGACGCTTGAAACTTTGCTGGGTTTGGGTGTCGTGCCTATCGTCAACGAAAACGATACGGTCGCGACGGATGAAATCCGCTATGGCGACAATGACCGCCTTGCCGCACAGATCGCTGTCACAGTGGGCGCGGATCAGTTGATCCTGCTATCCGACGTAGACGGTTTCTATACCGGCAACCCGAATGAGGACGCCTCGGCCACGCGTTACGACGTGATCGAAGAAATTACGCCTAAGATCGAACAGATGGCGGGTGACGCAGGGTCAGGCCTGTCCAAAGGCGGAATGAAGACAAAGCTGCTGGCTGCAAAGATGGCGACAGCCGCCGGGTGTGATATGGCGATTACTGAAGGATCGCCGCTGAACCCTCTGAAATCACTTGAAAACGGTGCGAATTGCACTTGGTTCACCGCGACCCTGGACCCACATGCGGCCCGGAAACGGTGGATCTCGGCGATGAAACCGCGTGGTGAAATCGTGGTGGACGCCGGCGCAGCCCGGGCACTCGGCAACGGTAAAAGCCTGTTGCCTGCCGGGATCGTCGAAGTGACCGGAGACTTTGGCCGTGGCGATCCTGTGGCCATTCTGGACCCGGAAGCGCGACGCTTGGCACAGGGCCTCAGCCGCTATACCGCGCAAGAAGCAGACGCGATCAAGGGGCGAAAATCCTCGGAAATCGAGGCGACTCTGGGTTATCCGGGCAGGGCAGTGCTGATCCATCGAGACGATTTGGCGCGGTAGCCGAGCGATGTTAGAACACCAAAAGACCGACTGAAAGGCATCTGAGATGAAGGATTTCGACAGCATCCCCACACTGATGGCCGATCTTGGAAAACGCGCCAAGAAAGCCTCGGCCGAATTGGCTTTTGCCAGCGCCGAACGGAAACATGCAGCCCTGATCGCCGCCGCTGATGCGGTTTGGGCCAACCGTGCCAGAATCATCGAGGCCAACAAGAAAGACCTCGAATTCGGTCGTGAAAAAGGTCTGAACCCGGCAATGATGGATCGCCTGATGCTGGACGAGGCGCGCATTCAGGGCATGGTTGACGGGCTGCGCACGGTCGCGGATCAGGCTGATCCTGTGGGCGAGGTGCTGACTGAATGGGACATGCCCTCGGGACTGCATATCCAGCGTGTGCGCACGCCTTTGGGTGTGATCGGCGTGATCTATGAAAGCCGCCCCAATGTGACAGCAGATGCCGGCGCGCTGTGCCTGAAATCGGGCAACGCGGTGATCCTTCGTGGCGGGTCCGAGAGCTTTCATTCTTCGGGCGCCATCCACGCTTGTCTAGTCCAAGGGCTAAAGGCCGCAAACCTGCCCGAGGATTCCATCCAACTGGTGCCGACGCGAGACCGCGCTGCGGTTCAGGAATTGCTTACCCTGACGGATTATGTCGATGTTATCGTCCCGCGCGGGGGTAAAGGCCTGGTGGGGCTGGTGCAGCGAGAGGCGCGCGTACCTGTTTTCGCGCATCTTGAAGGCATCGTGCATATCTACATCGACAAAGCCGCCGATCCGCAGAAAACGCTGAACGTGGTGATGAACGCCAAAACCCGGCGGACCGGAATCTGCGGCGCAGCCGAATGCCTGTTGATCCATCAGGATGTGGTTGAAACACTGGGACGCGACGTTATCGCTGCGCTAATGGCCGCAGGTGTTGAGGTTCACGCCGAAGGCGCGCTGGCCCAGAATGGCACCGTGGCTGCGACGGTCGATGATTGGGGAAAGGAATTCCTCGACAGTATCATCGCGGCGAGACCGGTCGCTGATATTGACGAAGCCATCGCGCATATCCGCCTCAATGGCTCGGACCATACCGACTGCATCATGACCGAGGACGAGACCGCTGCTGCGCGGTTCTTCGAACGGCTCGACAGTGCAATCCTGATGCACAATGCCTCAACCCAATTCGCCGATGGGGGTGAGTTTGGTATGGGCGCTGAGATCGGCATTGCGACCGGTAAAATGCATGCGCGTGGCCCGGTGGGTGCGGCGCAGCTGACCAGCTTTCAGTATCTTGTGCGCGGGAATGGAACGACCCGGTCTTAAAACCGGATCACAACGCGGGTTGAGGTGGTTTCCGCCACAACCCGCCGCCCCACCGACGTGGCAGTCTTTGGCAAAAGAGCAAACTGCACCTGTGCGGGCGTGACTTTATTGGGGTATCGCCCTGTCGGCAGATTCTTCCAAAGGTCATTATCCACATTCAGCTTGTCGGCTGATCCTGTGACCGTCCAGCTTTCAACATTTTGATCGATGGTCACTTCGCCCCCAAAAGGCATGGCGTTTTCGCAGCACATCAACGCCAGAAATGCCAGTTTGACCTGATTACGCGGCACCGCCTCGGTCAGGTGCCAGTTGACGCGCACGCGGCCTGCGCGTTCGACATCCTTTAACAGTTCCGAGACCTCGGTTCGGCCCAAAGGCTGATCGCTGGCTGAACCAAACGCCACGCGGAAAAACCGAATCCGCGCCCCGGCACTGCCAACACTGCCCGAGATAAGTTCCATCTCAGGCCCCTGGACTGCGCCAACCATCTCAAGCAGCTCCAGACCGTTGGTGATCGCCCCGATGGGGCTGATCAAATCGTGACAGATCCGGGACCCGATCAACTCGGCCAGGTTGACTGTGGTGTCGCTCATGCGTACCTCCTGCTGCATCTGCCGCCGGACCGGAGCCCTCGCATGACAGACCTTAATGCTATTCTTGCACCGGGCATGTACGTCCGCCACCCCGATTACCCCGATTGGGGCGTTGGACAGGTGCAGTCCAACATCGGGGGCAAGATCACCGTGAACTTTCGCGAGCAGGGGAAAGTGGTGATTGACGGAACGCGCATCGCCCTGATGCCGGTCTTTGATCTGTGAAACTGGTTTAGGAAAGGTTAACGGCCCCGCAAATCCGCTCTTGTTGCCATCCCTACGGAAACTGCGGTATCAGCGCGCAAACAAGAACGGAACCATCAATGCCGGACGCAGGCCCTTCCTTTACCGTCAAACTTGCACAGACCGAGGACGAACTGCGCGCTGCCCAACGGCTGCGCTATGACGTGTTTGTTCGCGAACTGGGCGGTGGCGGAGAGATGGTGGATCATGACGCCGGACTGGAGCGCGACAAGTTCGATCCGTATTTTGATCACATGCTGGCGATAGACGACCTGACAAGCGAAGTTGTTGGCGTTTACAGGCTATTACCGGGCGAACGTGCTGCAGAACTGGGGCAGTTTTATTCCGAAGATGAATACGATCTGACTGTTTTGAAGCAAAGCGGTCGCAAGCTGTTGGAGCTCGGCCGTTCATGCGTCCACCGTGACTATCGCGGGGGCACTGCGATGTATCATCTGTGGAACGGATTGGCGGCCTATGTAAATGAGCGTGAGATCGAAGTTCTGTTCGGTGTCGCCAGCTTTCACGGAACGGATGTTCAGGAATTGGCGCAGCCCTTGTCGATGCTGCATCACAACCATCTCGCGCCGCCTGATTTGAGGGTGAGGGCACAACCAGAAGTATTTAACTCCATGGATCTTGTTGCGCCCGCCGATCTGGATCGCCGAGCTGCGATGGTTCAGGTTCCGGCATTGATCAAGGCCTATCTTCGCCTAGGGGGTTTCGTGGGAGAAGGCGCGTTCATCGACCATTCATTCAACACCACTGATGTTTGCCTGATCCTCGATACGGCCCGCATGAACGAGCGGCAGAAACGCATCTATGGCGGGGCATAAATTGGTGAACGAACCGCTTTGGAACAGCGAGGATGAACCAGACCCCATCAAACTGGGGTTGGTGGGGTGGATGTTGGTTTTTCTCCGCGGATTACCACTGGCCGTATTGGTGTTTGGAGGTTTGCTAGTTCTATTGGTGGTGCGCTTGATCGAGCGTCCGTTGTACGGCGTGCGCCGCCCCGTAACGCCGTTTATTTCGCAATTTGTCTGCCGCAATGCGTTTCGGATCCTCGGGATACGGTTTCGAACCTCGGGCGAATTGATGCAACAGCGCGGCGCTGTGGTTGCAAATCACACGTCATGGCTGGACATTTTCGCCTTGAATGCGCGCAAGCGCGTCTATTTCGTGTCCAAGGCCGAGGTGGCCAAATGGCCCGGTATCGGCTGGCTTGCCCGTGCAACAGGAACCGTGTTCATCGAGCGGGACCGCAAGAAAGCAAGAGAACAGACAAGAATATTCGAAACTCGCTTGAAAGCTGGTCATAAGCTGCTGTTTTTCCCCGAAGGGACGTCGACCGACGGGCAGCGTGTTTTACCTTTTAAAACAACTCTTTTCGCCGCGTTCTTCGCAGATGAATTGCGAGATTTCATGTATGTGCAGCCAGTCTCGGTTGTGTATCACGCGCCCAAAGGGCAACCCGACCGGTTTTATGGCTGGTGGGGAGATATGGATTTCGCCCCACACCTTTTGAAAACGCTGGGTGCGCGCGGGCAGGGTGCGGTTGAATTGATTTATCATGCACCGGCCAAGGTTAGCGATTTCGAAAGCCGCAAGGCGCTGGCCGCATATTGTGAAGAGGCCGTGCGCCACGCGCACGCACTGGCAGGGCTTGAAAAATAAGGGCGAAAAGCCCTTGCGCTAGCCGAAAACCTGCCGTATACGCGCGCCATTCAAACCCGCAGGCGGGGTTTGGGCTTTTTGAGGGAGACATCCTCATTAAGACCGCCGGTTGGAGCATCTGCTTCTTTCACCCCCGCCCAGGCGTAAACCGGAAAAGGAAAATAGCATGGCTCTTCCCGAGTTCACCATGCGTCAGCTGCTGGAAGCTGGCGTTCACTTTGGTCACCAGACACAGCGTTGGAATCCCCGCATGGGCCCGTTCATCTACGGCTCGCGCAATGGTATCCACATCATGGACCTGACTCAGACCGTTCCGATGCTGGATCAGGCTCTGCAAGCCGTTCGTGACACCGTCGCAAAAGGTGGCCGCGTTCTGTTTGTCGGCACCAAGCGTCAGGCAGCTCAGCCCGTCGCTGAAGCAGCTGAAAAGTCGGCTCAGTACTACATGAACCACCGCTGGCTGGGTGGCACGCTGACCAACTGGAAAACCGTTTCTCAGTCGATCAACCGTCTGAACCAGATCGACGAAGCCATGGAATCGGGTGCCGAGGGCCTGACCAAGAAAGAGCGTCTGGGCATGGAACGTGACCAGGGCAAGCTGCAGGCTTCGCTGGGCGGCATCCGCGAAATGGGCGGCGTCCCTGATCTGCTGTTCGTCATCGACGTCAAAAAAGAAGCACTGGCCATCGCCGAAGCCAACAAACTGGGTATCCCGGTTGTGGCCGTTGTCGACACCAACTGCTCGCCTGACGGTGTTGATTACATCATTCCCGGCAACGACGACGCGGCGCGCGCGATTGCGCTGTACTGCGATCTGGCCGCACGGGCCGCTCTGGACGGTATGACCGCGCAGATGGGTGCAGCAGGCGTTGATCTGGGTGCGTTCGAAGAAGCTCCGGTTGAAGAAGCCGTTGCGGAAGAAGCACCCGCAGAAGAAGCCGCGCCGGAAGCCAAAGCCGAAGCGTAAGCTGCCCGTCACCTAAATGACATATGGGGCAGGGTAGACCTGCCCCAATTCCGTTTGAATTGAGGAGAGCCAAGAGATGGCAATCACAGCAGCAATGGTTAAAGAACTGCGCGACTCGACCGGCGCAGGCATGATGGACGCGAAAAAAGCGCTGACCGAAACCGAAGGTAACATGGACGAAGCCGTTGACTGGCTGCGCACCAAGGGCCTGGCCAAGGCGGCCAAGAAATCGGGCCGTACCGCTGCAGAAGGTCTGGTCGCTGTTCACGTCAACGGTGGCAACGGTGTTGCTGTCGAAGTGAACTCGGAAACCGACTTTGTCGCGAAAAACGCCGAGTTCCAGGAAATGGTTGGCAAGATCGCGTATGCCGCAGAAGGCGTCGACAATGTCGAGGCGCTGCTGGCTGCTGATCTGGGTGGCAAGAATGTTGCGGACACCCTGACCGACAAAATCGCCACCATTGGTGAGAACATGTCGGTCCGTCGTATGGCCAAGCTGTCGGGCGACACTGTTGTGTCCTATGTCCACAATGCGGCCACCAACGGCATGGGCAAAATCGGTGTTCTGGTTGCTCTGTCTGGCGGCGATGAAGCCATCGGCAAACAAGTTGCAATGCACATCGCAGCCGTGAACCCGGCGGCCCTGTCCGAGGCAGACATGGACCCGGCTGTTGTTGAAAAAGAAAAGCAGGTTCAGATGGACATTGCCCGCGAATCCGGCAAGCCGGAGCAGGTGATCGAAAAGATGATCGTTGGTCGCATGAAGAAATTCGTCGCGGAATCCACATTGCTGAACCAGTCTTTCGTTGTGAACCCTGACCTGACCGTTGAAGCAGCGGCGAAAGAGGCAGGCGCAACCATCACCGGCTTTGTCCGTCTGGAAGTTGGCGAAGGCATCGTTGTCGAAAAAGAAGACTTCGCAGCAGAAGTTGCCAAAGCCGCACAAGGCTAAAAAAGCACTCCCGAACTTTGCAGAGTTCGGGGAGCCAAAGAAACCGGTCGCGCTAGTCGTGGCCGGTTTGTTTAGGCCACTCAAGCCATTAGCCAATAAAAAAGGACGCACTCGCGTCCTGAACCTTTCTGAAAAGGTATGAGGGGCCCCGCATGATGGGGATGGTCGAGGCCCCTCAAAATTCCGACAAACTGACGCGGACAAATAGGCGCCTTTATGTCAGAGCGATTGGAGAGCCTTGGTATTACAAAGATCCAACCAAATGTTCCCTGGCTAAAGCCACCACTCACGGAACACTCTCACTTTGCAACCAGCCCCCCAGATTGGAAAGTCATGATTTCCTTACCTAGGGTAAATTGACGCTCCTAAGCGTCAATTCTCGGACCTTAGACCTCCATAACGAACATCTGATTCTGTAGTGACGCCTTCAGAACGGCCTGAGCGGTGGTTTCCACCGACAACGCCTCGCGCGCCAATCGCAAATGTTTTTCGACCGTAGCCGATGTCAGCCCCATCAATAGGGCAATGTCCTGGGTGGTCTTGCCGTCACCGACCCATTGCAACGCTTCACGCTGGCGCTTGGTCAGCGCTCGGTTCGGCGCGTTATAGGGCAGGGTGAGGATTTTAAGATGCGCAACATTGTTCATCAGCAGGATATCGTCACCATGCTCATCCCACATCGCATCCACTTCGTCCTGGCTGGTCGCATTTCCGGCGGAAAGGGAAATCGCCCCCTTGGAACGCATCGAAACCGAGGTGAAACTGACCGTATATCCGAACGCAACGCCGTGCTTTCGATTGAATTCCAGAACGTCCAGTTCTTGCTGCGTTAATCCGCGGTTGGACACCAAATCCTGGGCGATATTCCAACTGGCGGCACCTTCGTTGCTTAGCGCCCATTTCAACATCGGAGCATGAAAATACAGGCCACCACGAAGGAATCCATCCAGATAGGACTTTCCATGATTGGTCAGAATCACGAAATCCTCTGGATCACCCAGCGATGTCTCGGTGCGGTATTGGGTGTAGCCATAGATCAGCCGATCAAACCCGTATTCGGCCATCTGACGGCAATGGGCGTCCCAAAGCTCTTCCAAAGTTTTGGTATAGCTGAGAAAGTGCAGGTATTCGCTCAGCTTCATGCAGTCGACCCGCCTTTCAGATGCGCCGCCAATCCGTCCAGAGCCATCACATAGCCTTGCGGGCCAAAGCCACAAATCTGGCCGATCGCCACCTTCGAGATATAGGACACGTGCCGGAATTCTTCGCGGGCATGGATGTTGGACAGGTGGACCTCGATCATTGGAAGTTCAACGGACGCAATCGCATCCATCAGGGCGATTGAGGTATGCGTATAAGCACCTGCATTCAGAACAATGCCGTCCTGATCCCCCTTGGCCGCGTGGATGGCATCAATCAGGGCACCTTCGTGGTTTGACTGAAAGCACGACACGTCCAGACCGATGGAAGATCCGTGGCTTACGCACAGATTCTCAACCATCTCCAGCGTGGTGCTTCCATAAACCTCGGGTTGTCGGGTGCCCAAAAGGTTCAGGTTCGGGCCATTCAAAATCAGAGCTTTGTGCATTATTTCACTGTTCCCATACCAGTTTCTTAAACGCGAACAGGTGGGAATGTCCACCGGCCAACGCGCGTATAGGGCGAGCGATTAAAGAAACCGTCAATCATGTTCAGCCCTTGCAGGCATTGTCACCACGATTTTACCAAGGGCAGAACGGTTGGCCAGATGAGTCAGAGCTTTGGAGGCAAGGTCGAACGGATACTTGGCGCTGATCCGCGGTTTTATACGAGCATCGACGTATAACTTGAACAAATCACTCACATTTTTTGAATGGCCTACAGGATCGCGCAGCACCGATGCGCCCCAAAAAACCCCTACAATTTGGCAGCTTTTCAGCAATGGCAGGTTCAGAGGTATTTTGGGAATGCCCGCCGGGAAACCGATCACAAGATATCGCCCGGCCCAGGCCATACTGCGCAGCGCAGGTTCCGCATAATCTCCACCCACAGCATCATAAACGACATTTACACCTAACGGCCCTGCCAAATCTTTGATTCCCGATGAGAATTCTTTTTGTGCCTCTTTGTTCATCTCAAGGGAATAGATAAGCGTTTCATCCGCCCCCAAATCTCGGCAAAAATCCGCTTTGTCGGACGAGGAGACTGCGGCGATCACACGTGCGCCCATGGCCTTGCCCAACTCGATCGCAGCAGACCCGACCCCCCCGGCAGCGCCCAGCACCAACAGGGTTTCCCCGGGCTGCAGGGCAGCGCGGTCTTTCAACGCGTGATAAGACGTGCCGTAGGTAAAGACAAAGCAGGCCGCATCCTCGTATGGCATCGAGCCTGGGAATTTAATGGCGGTTGCAGCGGGGATTGTTAGATGTGTTGAAAACCCGCCATGCCCGGTCAGCGCCAGAACACGGTCTCCAACGTTGAACCCGGTCACACCTTCGCCAATGGCCAGAACGTCCCCGGCGATTTCACCGCCCGGCGCAAAGGGGCGGGGTGGCTTGATCTGATAGAGGTCCTGAATGATCAGTGTGTCGGGGAAATTAACGCCTGCGGCCCTAACCCCGATCAGCAATTCGCCTTTACCCGGTACCGGATCAGGCAGGCTGGTCAGCTCTAGTGTATCTGGCCCGCCCGGCGCGACGCTGAGTAAAGCTTGCATATTAATCCCGTTATCCCTGTTATTCGGATATGAGGAGCTTTGGCGCGGACCAATGAGTTGTCAAGAAATCAACCATTTCTCCAACGTGTCGACAACTACTGTACTGAGGAGCAGACCATGACCCCTGACACGCTATTCTCATTGCTAGGCAAAACCGCGCTTGTCACCGGCGGCGCAACAGGCATCGGGCGAATGGCGGCCGAGGCTTTGGTGCGGGCAGGGGCGCGTGTTCTGATCGCATCCCGCAAGGCAGACGCCTGCGAAGCCGTTGCGGCTGAGCTGAACGCTTTGGATGCGCCCGGTCATGCCGAAGGGTTCGGCGGTGATGTTGCAACCAAAGATGGAATCGCGGCGCTTGTATCCGAGGTTAACAAGCGAACAGATCGCCTTGATATCCTGATGAATAATGCAGGCGTAACCTGGGGTGCGCCGATGGGACAATTCCCACATGAGGCCTGGGATAAAGTTATGTCGGTCAATGTCGCGGGCTTGTTCGAGCTGACCCAAAAACTGTTGCCGATGCTGATGCAGTCTGGCTTAGTTGACGACCCGGCGCGAGTGGTCAATGTCGGTTCGGTCATGGGTGAGGTGCCGATGGGCGATGGGGCCTATAGCTACTCGGCTTCGAAAGCGGCAGTGCTGCACCTGACCAAGATCATGGCCAAGGAGTTTTCGCCCTACCACATCACGGTCAACGCGCTGGCACCGGGGCCGTTCGTCTCGAAGATGACTGCCTTTGCCACGGCCGATGAAGAGACACGCGAAAGGGTTGGTAACTCGGTTCCTTTGGGTCGGGTTGGGCGTGATGAGGATATTGCCGGCTGTATGCTGTTCCTATGCGGTCGTGGCGGCAGCTATGTCACCGGTGCAGTGATCCCGGTGTCCGGTGGGATCAACGTCGAGACGGCCGGGAACATATTTGCCGAAGCTTTGTGAGGATTCAGGCGTAGATGGACAGCACGAGTTTGGATCTGGCAGCTGTGGATGCGTACCTCAAGTCGCATCTTCCGGGCTATTGTGGGCCGTTGCAGGCGAGGAAGTTTGCGATAGGGCAATCCAACCCGACCTTTTTGCTGAAGACCCCCGATCAGTCTTATGTTCTGCGTCGCAAGCCTCCGGGTGCGTTATTGAAATCTGCCCATGCGGTGGATCGGGAATTCCGTGTTCAAAGCGCGTTGGCCAACAGTGCCGTACCGGTCCCGAAAATGTACCTGCTGTGCGAGGATGGCGATGTCATCGGGTCGGATTTTTATGTTATGGAGCATCTGGAAGGGCGCGTATTTCTAGAACCTACATTGAGCGGGGAAACCGATGCCACTCGCAGCGCCGTGCTGGATGAAACGAACCGTGTACTGGCCGACCTCCACGAGGTGGATATAGATGCCGCCGGACTATCTGACTATGGCCCGCCCGGAAACTACTTTGAACGCCAGATTGCGCGCTGGATCAAACAGTACCGCGCCTCTGAGACCGCAAATATCCCCGAGATGGATGCGCTGATGACCGCCCTTGAAGGTTCGATACCCGCAGATGACGGCCAAAGAACGCTGGTGCATGGTGATTACCGTATCGACAATCTGATGTTTGAGAAAGACGGCACACAGTGCATCGGGGTTCTGGATTGGGAATTGTCGACGATCGGGCATCCGTATGCAGATTTGGCGGCAGTGATCATGCAGTGGCAGATGCCGCCGGGTGCCGAGGGCAGGGGGCTGGCCGGAATTGATCGGGCAAGTCTAGGCCTGCCCTTAGATCAGGCATTTATCGATCAGTATTGCCAGCGTCGTGGCCTTTCCGGGATCGACAATTTCGGGTTTTATCTGGCCTTCAACTTCTTTCGTATGGCCGCGATTTTGCAGGGGGTCTTCAAACGCGCGCAGGACGGAAATGCTTCCGACCCGGAACGGGCGATGATACTTGGTTCGTATGTTCCAATATTCGCACGCCACGGGCTGGACGCCATAGAAGGCTAAGGGGTTTTTGACAGCTCCAACCCTAGATTTCCAAGACTATTCTTGCCAAAGAACATTTCGGACCCCGCAAACATGCTGGGAACGCCGAATACACCGCGTTTTACGGCGGCCTTGGTCTGGTCTTTCAATTGTTGCTTGATGTCGACGCTGGTCATCGCCTCGCGTATTTTACGCGCTGGCAGATCGTTCTCTTGCATGATTTCCGACAGAACACCCAGTTCATCGACCTTCTGACCATGCACCCAAATCGCATCGAAAACAGCGTTCATATATTTGCCTTCCCAAGGTTTTCCGGACGCAAACACAGCCCCACGCATGGCAAATTTGGTGTTAATCGGAAAATGAGGACTCATGTGAAAGCTCAGGCCCCGCGTGCGCGCAAATCGATGCAGATCATGAGTCAGATAGGCCGATTTCTGACGGTTTTCCGAAAAAGCCTGAAACGGGCTTTGGTTGTTGGTCACCTTGAAAACCGTCGACAGCAGGACCGGCACATTGTTCACCTGCACACCGTGTTCGCCTGCCAAGTCCGGCAAGGTCTTAAACGCCAAAAATGCATTGGGACTGCAAAAATCATAAACGAAATCTATATGTTGCGCCATGTTGCTCCTCCGAGAATTTGAACACTGGAAATGAACCAACTCGTGACAAGCGAATCCGCTACGACCCTAGTGTAACAGGCTTGCAGTCCGTGTGGTCGATTTCCCTGTCAATTCAGCACGTAAGCCCGCAAGATCGCGCCCATGTACCAAAGGGTTAATCATCAATGACAAACTTCGACGCGAACCGCCTGAGCCGCATTGCCGACTGGATGCAGCGTTATGTCGATAAGCGAAAATACGCGGGCAACTCCCTGTTGGTGAAACACAAGGGTTCCGAGGTGTTTTTCAACGCCTGCGGCAAAAGAAGCGTTGAAGATGATCTGGATTTTCAGCGCGATACAGTTGTGCGCATTTATTCAATGACCAAACCGATCACCACTGTCGCTCTGATGATGCTGGCCGAGCGGGGTTTGTTTCACCTCGATGCGCAACTATCAGAATTTCTGCCAGAATTTTCCAAAATGCAGGCACTGATTCCGGGGGCCGCGCGGTTAGATCAAACCGAAGACGCACCTACGCCGACGCTGCATCAACTCCTGACGCATACAAGTGGGTTCAGCTATCCCTTCAACCCCGGAGTGCTGCCGCTAGCGATGGATGAACAGGACCTTATGTTCAAACCAGATCAAGGTCTTCTAGCCGATCGCGTCCGCGACCTCGCTGCTCTGCCTTTGGCATTTCAACCGGGCACTCGCTGGGAATATTCCGTGGGCATCGACGTAATTGGTCGCGTGATCGAGGTTGTTTCGGGCCAAACCCTGGATCAGTTTTTCGCGACGGAAATTCTTGAACCGCTTGAAATGAAGGACACCCGGTTTTCAGTACAGAAAGGAGCAGGGGATCGATTTGCGTCGCTGTACACTCCGTTGGCCGGGGACGCGATGGCATTGAATTCAGCAGAAACCGGCGCCGAGACCCTGAGGCTGGTTGATCAGGCCAAAGGTTCTCCGTTCGAGAACGCCACGACCTTTTCGGGTGGTGGTGGCTTGGTTGGCACGATTGACGACTATTCACGGTTTGCGGAGATGTTGCGAAATCGCGGGCAGGGCGCGGGACACCGCATTTTAGGTCCCAAAACTGTGGACTACATGATGCGCAACCATTTGCCAGGCGACATCGCCGCGATGGGTCCGCAAAGTTTCGCAGAACAGCCCATGGAGGGTACCGGATTCGGCTTGGGCGGTGCTGTGGTGATAAACCCCGGTCGAACCCGAGTGCCAGGCTCATTGGGGGATTTTGGCTGGGGCGGCATGGCGTCGACATACTTTTGGATCGACCGGGTCAACGACCTGACCACAGTCTTCTTCACCCAGTTGTCACCCTCCAGTTCATACCCATCGCGGGCAGAGCTAAAGGCGCTTGTCCTCTCGGCATTGATTGAATGACGTTCTGACCGCTGATACCCAAGACTTAAAACACCCGGAGACCGCAACATGACCGAAGCAGAACGTATCCTTCTGGACCTTTTGGACATCGAAAGGCTTGAGGTTGATCTGTTCCGTGGCACAGGATCCGGAGGTGAAACACCAACACGCATATTCGGAGGTCAGGTGATCGCTCAGGCCCTAGCAGCGGCTTATCGAACTGTCGAAGATCGCCTGTGCCACTCACTGCACGCTTATTTCATTCGCGCTGGTGATCCGTCTATTCCTGTTATTTATCAAGTTGATAGAGCGCGTGATGGAGGTTCCATGACCACACGTCGCGTCGTTGCGATCCAACACGGCAAACAAATCCTCAACATGTCAGCCTCGTTTCATGTTCAGGACGAAGGATGGGATCACCAGCACGCCATGCCGCAGACCAAAGCACCCGAAGCTTATCCGGCCCGCGAGGAATTGCGCCAAAGATACGTGGACCAGGTTCCCGAAAAATTACGCGACGAACTGCTGCGAGAACGTCCAATCGAGGTGCGCGAAGTGGATCACCAAAATCCATTTTCCCCCGAAAAATCAGACGACCGAAACCAGATCTGGTTTCGCATGAAAGCTGCCGCCGGAACTGATCCGGTGACGCAACATCTGATTCTGGCTTATGCGTCTGACATGTACCTGATGACGTCCGGCCTGCGCCCGCATGGGCTTAGTTGGTTTGCCGGAGACGTCAACGGAGCAAGCCTGGATCACGCTTTGTGGTTCCACGCGCCGATACATTTCGAAAACTGGCATCTATACGCAATGGATTCTCCCTGGAGCGGGCAGGGACGTAATTTCAATCGTGGGTCCATTTATGCGCAAGACGGCACGCTGGTCGCTTCGGTGGCGCAGGAAGGTTTGATGCGCAAGGTGCGGCACAAACCTTAGGTGTCTTCGATAAACCGCTGATTTAGCTTTTGCATTCCGGACAGCCAGCGATCGTAGTCACCAGCTTTAAGTTGCATGTAATCCCGAACTTCGGGATGCGGCAGGACCAGAAATTGCTCGGACTGAATAGCTGAAAGACAGGCATCAGCCACTTCTTCAGGCTCTAACATGCCGTCTATTGCAGCGACCGAAGTTTCATGCCCGCGCGTCATTTCGGAGCGAACCGCCTGTGGGCATAGAACAGACACACGCAAACCTTTCTGGCCGTATGTAATTGACAGCCACTCGGCAAATCCGACTGCCGCATGCTTTGTGACGGCATACGGTGCGGCGCCGGGTTGATTTAGCAAGCCAGCCGCAGACGCCGTGATCATGATATAACCACCGCCACGCGCAACCATACGCGGCACCATATGGCGCGCGGTCCAGACGTGGGACATGACATTGATCTTCCAGATGCGATCCCAATCCTGGTCATGAACATCCAGACCGCCAAGTGTCAGAATACCGGCATTGGCACAGAAAAGATCAATGGGTCCAATTTCGTTTTCAACAGTGTTGATCAGAGTTTTGATATCGTCTTCGCTCGACACATCGCATGCCAGTCCGTGACCTCCGATTTGTGAGGCCACGGATTTTGCGCCGCGCTGGTCGATATCTGAACAGACAACAGTGGCACCGTCTTTGGCGAACCGCTCAGCCAGACCTTTGCCAATACCCTGAGCGGCACCGGTGACAACCACAGTTTTTCCGCGCAGTTCCATTCAGCTTATTCAAACGACGGTTCAGTGAACCGTCGTAATCCATTGTTAAAATGGTGTAATTTGCATATCAGGCATATCATCTTTTTACCATAATACCAATTACACGCTAACCTCAATAGAATGCCTGCAACCCGGTTTGAGCCCGCCCCAGGATCAGCGCATGCACATCATGGGTCCCTTCATAGGTATTCACAGTCTCAAGATTGACCATGTGGCGAATGACATGGAACTCCAGCGAGATACCGTTACCGCCGTGCATATCCCGCGACATCCGCGCGATATCCAGCGCTTTGCCGCAGTTGTTGCGCTTGACGATCGAAATCATCTCGGGTGCGGCATTCGCTTCGTCCATCAGACGGCCAACGCGCAGGCTTGCCTGCAAGCCCAATGAGATTTCGGTCTGCATGTCTGCCAGCTTGCGTTGAAACAGCTGCGTCTGCGCCAGCGGACGATTGAATTGTTTTCGATCCAACCCGTATTCGCGCGCGGTGTGCCAGCAGTTTTCAGCCGCCCCCATCACGCCCCAGCTGATGCCATAGCGTGCACGATTCAAACAACCAAACGGACCTTTCAGCCCCTGTACATGCGGCAACAGCGCGTTTTCGTCGACCTCGACGCCGTCCAAAACGATTTCGCCGGTGATCGACGCCCTTAGGCTCAGCTTGTTCCGAATTTTCGGAGCGCTCAGTCCCTTAAGACCTTTGTCCAAGACAAAGCCACGGATCTTACCGTCATGGGCATCAGACTTGGCCCAAATCACAAACACATCCGCAATCGGAGAGTTCGAGATCCACATCTTGCTGCCGGTCAAACGGTATCCGCCGTCTATTTTCTCGGCCCGGGTTTTCATACCGGCCGGATCCGATCCTGCATCAGCCTCGGTCAGACCGAAACACCCGATCCATTCACCGCTGGCCAGTTTCGGCAGGTATTTCCGGCGCTGTTCTTCACTGCCATAGGCATAAATTGGGTACATCACCAATGAGCTTTGCACCGACATCATCGAGCGATAGCCCGAATCTACACGCTCGACTTCGCGCGCGACCAGACCGTAGGACACGTACCCTGCCCCCAGTCCGCCGTATTCCTCGGGGATCGTGGTGCCCAGCAGGCCCATTTCACCCATTTCGCGGAAAATCTCGGGGTCGGTTTCTTCGTTCTGATAAGCCTCGGTCACCCTTGGTTGCAGCTTTTCCTGCGCATAAGCGTTGGCGCTGGCGGCGATCATACGTTCGTCTTCCGTCAGTTGATCGGACAAACGAAAAGGATCATCCCATGTGAATTTACCCATATCAGGCGCATCTTTGGCGCGCAGAGTTGGCTTGGTGTCAGGGGCGTTCATGGTGCTTCTCCGCTCAATCAACTTCGCGGCAAACTAACCCGGCCTTTCAGCAAAAGACAGTAAGAGTTTGGCATCTGACTATGAGCAAAACTCATACCCCTGCCCCGACCTTCAACCCAGAGCGTAACCGGCGCCGCGAACGGTTCGAACCGGGTCCTTGCCGCCATGCTGCGTCAGTGCTTTTCGCAACCGACCGATGTGGACGTCTACGGTGCGCGTATCGACATAGATATCGCGGCCCCAAACCCGGTCAAGCAGTTGCTCGCGGCTCCAGACGCGGCCGGGTTTTTCCATGAATGTGCTCAGCAGGCGAAACTCGGTCGGGCCAAGCTTTAATGGTTTGCTGTTACGGCTCACCTTGTGCGTTTCCGCGTCCAGAATGATGTCGTCAAATTCAAGACGTATACCAACAGTTGCCGGGCGGACCCGGCGCAGTTGCGTGCGCACCCGCGCCATTAATTCTACCACCGAATAAGGTTTGACCACGTAATCATCTGCGCCGGTTTCCAGACCGCGTACCTTGTCGATCTCTTCCGTACGCGCCGACAGCATGATGATCGGAATTGCGCGTGTATCAGGGCGCATTTTAAGACGGCGACAGACCTCAATCCCGCTGAGATTCGGCATCATCCAATCCAACACGATGATGTCAGGCTGTTCCTCATCGACCAACAGTATGGCTTCGTCGCCATTGGCGGCCTTGGATACGCGGAACCCTTCAGCTTCGAGGTTATAGGCCAGCACTTCACGCTGGGCCGGTTCATCCTCGACCACCAGAACGGTTGGTTGATCAGCGGACATTCGTCTGAACTCCTAGGCGGATTGAGAGGTTATATCGGCTTTCGGGCGCGCCTCGGTCGGGCGCTCGCCGGTGACGAAATACACGACCTGTTCGGCAATCGCGGTGACGTGGTCACCCATACGCTCGATGTTCTTGGCGATGAAATGCAGGTGCATACAGGACGAGATATTGCGCGGGTCCTCAGCCATGAAAGTCAGCAATTCGCGGAACAGACCGTTATACATCTGGTCGACCTCTTCATCGCGGTCGATCACTTCGGCGGCCAGTTCGGCATCACGCTGAATATATGCGTCCAGTGCGTCGCGCAGCATGCGTTCAACCTCGCGTGCCATACGACGCAAGGCAGCCGCGCTGCCGTTGATATCCCCCCCACTGGCCAGAACCGTGGTGCGCTTGGCGATGTTTTTGGAATAGTCGCCGATGCGTTCCAGGTTGGCAGATACCTTCAGAACTGACAGCACCAGACGTAAATCGCTGGCGGTCGGCGCACGCAGCGCGATCAGGCGGGCGGTTTCTTCGTTGATCAACTCTTCCAGAGCGTCGATGGCCTTGTCACCCTGACGGACCTGCTGGGCCAGTTCCTCGTCTCGTGTTTCAAGGGACCGGGCCGAGTTCATGATGGCGGCTTCGACCAGACCGCCCATCTTCATGATATGGGCCTGAATGGCTTCTAGGTCGCGGTCGAAGGCGGATGCAATATGTTGTTCGCTCATATCTGAATACCTGTGTTCAGCCGATCCGGCCGGTGATGTAGCTTTCCGTGCGGGGGTCGAAGGGATTGGTAAAGATTTGCCCGGTTTCCCCAAATTCCACCAGATTGCCCAGATGGAAAAACGCGGTCTTCTGGCTGACCCGCGCGGCCTGCTGCATCGAGTGAGTGACGATCACCACCGAATAGCGCGCGCGCAGGTCGTCGATCAGTTCTTCGACCTGTGCTGTTGCAATCGGGTCCAGGGCTGAGCATGGCTCATCCATCAGCAGAACCTCGGGCTCCGTCGCCACAGCGCGGGCGATACACAGCCGCTGTTGTTGACCGCCGGACAGACCGGTGCCAGGGGCGTCCAGGCGGTCCTTGACCTCGTCCCAGATCGCACCGCGGCGCAGGGATTTTTCTACGATTTCATCCAGTTCCGCCTTGTTCTTCGCAAGACCGTGAATGCGCGGACCGTAGGCCACGTTGTCATAGATCGACTTGGGGAACGGATTGGGTTTCTGAAACACCATGCCCACTTTTGCACGCAGTTGTACTGGGTCGACGCGCTTGTCATAGATATCCTCGCCATCCAGCAGGATATCGCCCTGCACCCGGCAAATGTCGATCGTGTCGTTCATCCGGTTCAAGCACCGCAGAAAGGTGGACTTGCCGCAGCCCGACGGCCCGATGAATGCCGTGACGGTTTTGTCCTCGATTTCAACATTCACGTCTTTGATGGCGTGCGTATCGCCGTAATGGACCTGAACGTTATTCGCGGCGATCTTGATGTTTTTGGAGTCCACGTTTCTCTCCACATTTGTCATCTGGTTCATCTTGGGCCCCTTTTACCAGCGGCGTTCAAAGCGGCGGCGCAGAAGTACCGCGATGGTGTTCATTGTCACAAGGAAGATCAACAGAATGATGATGCCCCCCCATGCGCGTTCATAAAAGGCCGGGTCGGCGCGCTTGGACCATTCATAGATCTGCGCCGGCATGGCCGAGTTTGGCGACAGGAAGCCAGCGACGATGCCATCCGGTGGGTTCGAGGCAATAAAGCCCACCATTCCGATCAGCAGTAGGGGCGCAGTTTCCCCCAGCGCCTGCGCCAGGCCGATGATCGTGCCAGTCAAGATGCCGGGCGCGGCCAGAGGCAGAACGTGATGGAACACCGCCTGCATTTTCGAGGCCCCTACCCCCAACGCTGCATCACGGATCGACGGCGGAACCGCCTTCAGCGACGCGCGGGTCGATATGATGATCGTCGGCAAGGTCATCAGCGTCAGCACCAGACCACCGACCAGCGGAGCGGATGTCGGCAGGTGCATATAGTTGATGAACACGGCCAGACCCAGAATACCAAACACAATGGACGGCACGGCCGCGAGGTTCGAAATGTTCACCTCAATGATATCAGTCAGCCGGTTCTGCGGTGCGAATTCCTCAAGATAGATTGAGGCAGCAACGCCAATCGGAAGCGCTAGCGCAAGCACCACAAACATCATGAACAGCGAACCCAGCATCGATACACCGATCCCCGCAGCCTCGGGCCGTTGATCGGATGCGTCCGAGCCAAAGATAAATTCAGGGTTGAAGGCTTTGTACAGCACTCCCGCATTCCGCAACTGATCAACGAAATCAAGTTGTTCGACCGTGATGCTTTTATCGTTGGCAATCGACTCACGTGTGACGCGGCCCTTCAAATAGCCATCGACGCGGCTGTTGGTCAAAAAGCGGAAACTGACCGTTTTGCCGATCTCATCTGGGTTGGCGATGACATAGTTCCGCAGCTCGGCTTGCGCTGCCTTGGACAGGATTTTACCCATAGCCTTGGATTTCAGATCGGTCTTAATACCCAGCTCTTGAACTTCGGCTTCCAGAGCCGATGCAATTAGGGGCGCGTAACCGAAGGTCGAAACCTTCTTGATGTCCTCAATATTGCGGTTGCCCTTCTTATCAAGCTTGTCGGCCTTTAGCTCGACATTCAGTTCAAGATAGGTCTGCTGGAAGGCCCCGGTCCCAGCGGTCACAATATTCGTGACCAGCACGACCAGCATCAGCAACCCGATACCGATTGCGGCGACACCGTACATCTTGAACCGACTTTCAGCCGCATTGCGCCGCTTGGTGCGCGCGTCCTTTTCAAACAGCGAACCGCCCTTGGGTTTCGCCGCAGGAGCAGCGCCAGGTGTTTGGGAAATATCGGTCATTCGTACTGCTCCCGGTATTTGCGTACGATGTAGAGGGCAAAGATGTTCAGCCCCAGCGTTATGATAAACAGTGTCAGACCCAGTGCGAAGGCCACCAGAGTCTCGGGGCTGGCAAAGTCGGTGTCGCCGGTCAGCTGGCTGACGATCCGGGTTGTAATGGTGGTCATTGCCTCGAACGGGTTGCCCGAGAACTTGGCGATTGCACCGGCGGCCATCACCACGATCATCGTCTCACCAATGGCGCGGCTGGCGGCCAGCAGGATCGCGCCCACGATCCCCGGCAGCGCGGCGGGCAGAACCACCTGACGCACGGTTTCAGATTTCGTCGCACCCAGTCCAAGCGAGCCATCCCGGATCGACTGCGGCACCGCGTTGATGATGTCATCAGACAGCGATGAGACAAACGGGATCAGCATGATGCCCATCACCAAACCAGCGGTCAGAACGGCATTGGAACTTGCCATCCACCCCAGCCCCAACGCGCCGCCATTTCCGAACAGGGACACCAGCGCAGGCCCCACGGTCAGCAAGGCAAACAGGCCGTAAACGATGGTTGGAATACCCGCGAGGATTTCCAGCAAAGGTTTCGCGACCGACCGCGTCACGGTCGAGGCGTATTCTGACAGATACACAGCCGCAAACAGGCCAATCGGCACCGCCACCAACAGGGCAATCACCGAGATATAGAGCGTACCCCACAAAAGCGGCAGGATCGACAGCTCACTCCCACCGCGGAAATTCGGGGCCCAGGTGCTGCCGAAGAAAAAGTCTTTCCACGAGTGTAGTTGGAAGAATTTCAGCGTCTCGAAGAACATCGACAAGACGATGCCTACGGTGGTCAGAATAGCAATCGACGCGGCCAGTAGCAGCAAGGCCAGAACGCCTTGCTCGACCACGTTGCGCGCGCGGAATTCCTTATTCGTGCGAACATAAGCAAAGGCCGCACCCAAAAAGGCCAGCGCCAGCACTACGACCTGCATCGCCACAGACCCGCTGCTGGTCATGCTGCGGTATTTCTGAGCGGCCATCAAGATTGGCTGGGTGATATCTTGCGTCAGAACCTGGCCCGCGTCCTTCAGGGCCGCGGTCAGTGTATCAATATCCGCATTCGCGTTCTGCGCTTGCGCCTCGGTCATCGTGCCAGCGGCAACAGCACCGTTCAGGCCGTCAGCCACGCGGCGCACCTCGCTCATAACAAGGCCGCGATCCGACCCTTCGGCGATCGCGTTGTCAGGGATCAAACCGGATATTGCGTTGTCGATGATCATTGGCTGCACCAAAAGCCAGATGATCAGTACGCCCAAGGCCGGAACAAGCGCCGTAAAGGCAACATTGTAGCCGTAATAAGACGGCAACGAATGCAGTTCGCGGGCGTTACCCCCCGCGCTAGCCAGGGCTCGGGAACGGCCCGTGAAATATCCGATCACTGCCAGCGCAAGCAGGATTAGCAACAGCCAGGATAACGCCATGAGAACTCCGTGAGGATGGCAGTGAGTGGAGTCAAGAAGAACCGGGGCGTGAAGAAAACGCCCCGGTTCGGTCTTCGATATGGATTAGGAACCACCGCCTAGAACGGCTTCGTTTGCAACAGTTTCCTGAACCTTGCCCAGCTCCGGGTCAGAGACCAGGCCGTACTCGGCCAGCGGACCATCGGGGCCTGCAATCTCATCCGCGACAAAGAACTCAGCATATTCTTTCAGGCCGGGAACCACGCCAATATGCGCTTTCTTCACGTAGAAGAACAGCGGGCGCGACACCGGGTATTCGCCCGATGCGATGGATTCGGTCGACGGAACAACGTCTGACATGGTCGCAACCTGCAGCTTGTCAGTGTTGTTTTCGTAGAACGCCAGACCAAAGACGCCGATGCCGTCCTTGTTGCTGTCGATGCGCGCCAGGGTCTCGGTATAGTCGCCGTCGATGTCGACCGAAACGCCGTCGGTGCGCAGAGCGATACAGGCTTTCTCAGCCGCCTTTTTGTCGTCGCCGTTGGCCGCTTTGTAGACGTCAAAGTCGCCCAGATGCTCACAACCGGCCAGGATCACCTTGTCTTCGAACACTTCACGGGTGCCGTGCTTGGTGCCCGGGATGAAAGCCGCGATGGGTTGCGCCGGGAAATCCGGGTTCACGTCGGCCCAGGTTTTGTTCGGGTTGTCGACCAGCTCACCGTCCACAACGATCTGCGCGGACAGGGCTTTGTACCAATCTTCCGGCGTGAACTCGAACGTGTTGCCGTTAATGTCGGATGCGAACACGATGCCATCATAACCGATCTGCACTTCGATGATGTCGGTCACACCGTTTTCGGCACAGGCTTTGATCTCTTTTTCACGGATCGCGCGCGATGCGTTTGCCACGTCGATGGTGTTTTCGCCAACACCTTCGCAGAACCGCTTGAGGCCCGCTGACGAACCACCCGACTCGACAACTGGTGTCGGGAAGTCAAAGTTTTCACCGAAGGCTTCTGCAACGATCGAAGCATAAGGCAGCACGGTCGAAGAACCCGCGACCTGAACCTGGTCACGCGCAGCAGCAGCGGTGGCCGATACGGCAGCGATAGCAAGCGCCGAAGCCGACAGTTTTACAAAGGACATTCCAGTCTCCTTGATCATATCAGTTTGTGATCATCCCCATGATGATCTTGCGCCAACGTCTAAAAGTCGCGCGTAAGCCTTTTGTGACAGGTATGTAACAGCTTTATGACAGATCGCATGAAAACAGGCCGTTGGAACGCAAAGCTGCAATGCGCTTTTTACATGACAGGCAGACCACGTCTGGCAAGCTTTTGTTATCGCGGCAATATTACGGTAAAGGTTGAACCCTTTCCAACTTCGCTTTGCATCCGCAAACGCCCGCGATGGCGGTTGATTATGTGTTTTACAATCGCAAGGCCCAGCCCGGTTCCGCCCAGTTGTCGCGATCTGTGGCTGTCGGCGCGGTAGAATCGCTCGGTCAGGCGGGGCAGGTGTATCGCGTCAATGCCGGGCCCCTTGTCACTGACCAAAACCCTGACAGCCGGACCACGCATGACGGAATCGCGTTCGGATGATTCCACCCGAATGTCGACGCTGCCCCCACTGCCACCGTATTTGATGGCGTTCTCGATCAGGTTGGTGAAGACCTGACGCAGCTGGTCGCCATCCCCGATCAGCGAGACAGGCCCTTCTGGCGCGTTCAAGCTCACCTCGACGTTGGCGCTCTCGGCCAGCGGGCGCAGTGAGTTCAGCGTTGATTGCAACAGCCCCGTCAATTCAAGCTGATCTTTGGGCCGCACACGTTCTTCGCTTTCGACACGGTTTAGTGACAGCAGATCCCCCACCAATCGGTTCATACGATTGGCTTCGTCGGCCATGATCTCAAGAAACCGCGCGCGCGCGGCGGCGTCATCACGCGCCGGACCACGCAACGTTTCGATGAAGCCCATCAACGCTGTCAGCGGTGTGCGCAACTCATGACTGACATTCGCCACGAAATCCCGCCGCATCTGGCTGGCCTGCTCGACATGCGAGACATCTTGGAAAGTCGCCAGCATGGCACCGCCGGACACCGCCCCTACACCGTTCAGATAACGGCATTCAACCTCGAACGTGGTGTCCTGCGCTCCGTCATTGGACAGGTGGCGCGCCTTTGCCGGACCATTGGTATGCAGGCACTGTTCAATTGCATCAATCACCCCAGGTTGCCGCAAAATTGTCGCGAAATGCCGACCGACGATATTCTGCGTCAGCAGGGTTTTGGCATCGTCATTGGCGGCAATGATCCGTTCGGTCTGGTCGACCATCAAAGCCGGCATCGGAATGGCCGAGACAAGTTCGGCAAGCAGGTCGTCTGACATTCTTCAGACCCTTCCCGGCAAGTTAGGACACAGGCTTCATCTCGTCACGGAACCGGCGCATATTCTGTTGATAATGTAACGCGCTGAGCGTGATTTTCTGCGCCGCGGCTTCGTCCAGTTCCCGCACAACCTTGCCCGGCGTTCCCATGACCAGCGAGTTGTCGGGGATTTCCTTGCCTTCGGTGATCAAGGCCCCTGCCCCGATCAGACAATTCTTACCAATCTTTGCCCCGTTCAACACGATGGCTCCCATGCCGATGAGCGTGTTTTCCCCGATCGTACACCCATGCAGCATCACCTTGTGGCCGATGGTACAATTCTTACCGATGGTCAGAGGATAACCGGCGTCGATATGCATGATGCAATCTTCCTGCACATTGCTGCCTTCGCCCACGCGAATCTCTTCATGATCAGCGCGGATGGTGCAGCCGAACCAAACCGAGGCCCCTTCTTCCAGCACTACTTTGCCAATCAAGTTGGCATCGGGTGCAACCCAAGTATCGTCGTGGATCTGTGGTGCGTGTTCGCCCAAGGCATAGATGGTCATGACAAACCTTCAAATTCGTTCTGCAAGGTGCGTACGTGGTCTTGCAGTCTTGGTTGTTGGATACGGCGCATACGCTCTGCGCTGACGATGGTTTTCAGCTTTTCCTCGGTTGTATCCAGGTCATCGTTGACCAGTACATAGTCGTAATAGCCCCAGTGGCTGATTTCATCCCAGCTTTTGAGCATCCGCTTGGCGATCACGTCCTCGCTGTCCTGCCCGCGGGTTTCCAGGCGGCGGCGTAATTCGGGGATCGAGGGTGGCAGGATGAAAATCGACAATGCGTGCTTACCCAGATCCGAATTGCGGATCTGAACCTCACCCTGCCAATCCACGTCAAAAAGAACATCGCGGCCCGCATTTATCGAGTCCTGCACCGGGCCTGCCGGAGAGCCATAGAAGTTCCCAAACACGTGCGCATGTTCCAGCATCTGACCCTTGGCAACCTGCTGTCTGAATTCATCCTCTGACAGAAAGTAATATTCCCGTCCGTGTTCTTCCCCCGGACGAGGTGCGCGGGTCGTGGCCGAAACCGAGAACTCCAGACCTTCATCCCAGGCCATAAGCCTGCGGGCCAAAGTGGATTTCCCCGCCCCGGAAGGCGAAGACAGGATGATAAGTAGGCCGCGGCGATCTGCCATGTCAGTTGTTCCCATCGTCATTCAACATTTTGCACCTGTTCGCGCATCTGATCTATTACGGCCTTCAGCTCAAGCCCAACCGAGGTCAGCTCGGCGCTTTGCGCCTTTGAACACAGCGTGTTGGCCTCGCGATTAAACTCCTGCATCAGGAAATCCAGCTTGCGCCCCACGGCCCCATCCTGCGACAGCAGATCGCGTGCGGCGTTCACATGCGTTTTCAGGCGGTCAATTTCTTCGGTGATATCGGATTTGACCGCGATCAGCGCCAATTCCTGCGCGACCCGGTCCGGGTCAGCCCCTTGCGCATTGTCCAGCACACGGGCCAGATTTTCGCGCAATGCCTCGGCGGTCTTGTCCTTGCGTTGTTCTGCAAGCTCGGCCGCTTGCACCGTTAAGTCGGCGACCTGAGCAAGCTGACCGTCCAGAATGTCTGCCAGAGCCTTGCCTTCTGTCTGGCGCATGTCGACGAAAGCTGCCAACAGGTCGGCAAATTCGTTCGTCAATTCCTTGACCAGAGGCGCGGGGTCGTCCACTTCACTGCCAGCCTCCAACATTCCTCTCAGCCCTATCAGGTCCGCCGCGGTCGAAGGTGCCAGCGCGACGCCGCTTTCTGCCGCCATTTCCTGCGTACGGGCCAGCGCAGCAAGTGCCGCGCCCATGGCGTCTTCATTCAGAACCAGATCAGGGGCAGTTTCTTCGCGGCTTAACCGTAAGGACAAAGTGACATTTCCCCGGCTCAGTGATTTGGACAGCTGGCCGCGCAAGGCGGTTTCGAGCCCGGTCAGCCACTCGGGCATGCGCAACCGTATGTCCAGACCCTTGCCGTTCACGCTGCGCAGATCCCACGTCCAGCTATGGGGTCCATACGCCCCTTTGCCTGCGGCGAATCCGGTCATGGATCTGATCATGTTGGCTGTCCTTGTCTGCTCGGTTGTCGCACCTAATGCCATCGGCGGGCGCAGGGCAAGAGTTTGCTGGTTTTCGGCCTTCGTCCAGAAGTTAACCATTCGTTAAAGAATTCCTCCAAAATTGACTCAACTCGTGTCAATTTGGCTTTGGTCAGGGATGATCGGACCTGAAGGGTCCCGATATCTTGAATTTTAGATAAATGACGGGCGATTGACGCTAGGGTGATGTAAATGAAAACGTTTTTCGGTAACAGGTTCGGATCAAACTCTGGAAAGATCGTCGCAATGGATCGTTTTGACAGCGGGCGCAGCCTCTCGCCCATCCGACAGGTCGAGGCGTACTGGACCGCGCTGTTAACCGGCGACGGTGTCCCCAAACGTGCGCAGATCGATCCGCGCGGGCTTGAGAACGTTCTGGAATACACGTTCATTCTGGAACGTATCGCGCCCGGTCTGGCCCGGTTTCGTCTGGCTGGAAGCCAACTAACACAGCTGGCAGGCATGGAAGTGCGCGGCATGCCGTTAACCGCGTTTTTCGAACCCAGCGCTCGTGGCCAGATATCGGACGTATTGGAGCAGGTCTTTGCCCAGCCGGCAATTGCCGAGCTTGGATTAGTCGCCGCCGGCAAACTGGGCCGCAACCAGTTGCAGGCACGTATGATCCTGTTGCCCCTGAAAAGCGATCTTGGCGATGTCAGCCGCGTGTTGGGTGTCATGATGTCCGACGGTGCAATCGGCGCGACGCCTCGCCGTTTCTCAATCCCCGACACCAGAGTGCGGGCTGTTTCAGACGTTCAGGCACCGCAACAACCGGCGCAGCAAATCTCGGCCGGGTTTGCGGAAGAGCAAGCAGAATTCAAGAAACCCGGATCACATCTACGGCTGGTTGCGTCACGGGACGACTGACAAAAAAGGCGGGCCAGTGCAGCCCGCCTTTTAACCTTAAAGACAGCAAATCTTAGCTGGCTTCACGTTTGTTGCGATCGCGGCGCAGGTTGGTCAGTTCTTCGGCAACCAAAAAGGCCAGTTCCAGCGATTGCGTCGCGTTCAGTCGCGGGTCGCACGCAGTGTGGTAACGATCCGAGAGGTCCTCTTCGGTCACGGCACGCACCCCACCGGTGCATTCGGTCACGTCCAAACCGGTCATCTCAAAATGCACGCCCCCAGGGATGGTGCCTTCGGCCTGATGCACACCAAAGAAGTCGCGCACCTCGCGCAGGACTGAATCAAACGGACGGGTTTTGTAGCCCGTCGCCGATTTGATCGTGTTGCCGTGCATCGGGTCGCAGACCCATGTGACCTTGGCGCCCTCTTCCTTGACGGCCTTGACCAGACGCGGCAGATGCTCACCCGCCTTGCCCGCACCAAAGCGCGCGATCAGGGTCAAGCGACCTTCCTCGTTTTCCGGGTTCAACTTGGACATCAGAACCTTGAGGTCTTCTGCCGTGGTCGAGGGACCACATTTCAGACCAATCGGGTTCAGGACACCGCGGCAAAATTCTACATGCGCCCCGTCCGGCTGACGGGTGCGGTCACCGATCCAGATCATATGGCCCGAACCGGCCAGCCAGTTGCCAGAGGTGGAATCAAGACGGGTCAGCGCCTCTTCGTATTCCAGCAGCAGGCTTTCATGGCTGGTGTAGAACTCAACGGTCGAGAACTCATGCGTGGTGTCCGCCGTGATCCCCGCCGCACCCATGAAGTCGATAGTGTCCTGAATACGGTCGGCGATTTCCGAGTATTTCTGCACGTCCTGTACATCGGTGAAGCCCAAAGTCCAGGAATGCACCATGCTCATATCGGCGAAACCACCGGTCGAGAAAGCGCGCAAAAGGTTCAGGGTCGCAGCCGCCTGAGTGTAGGCCTGCAGCATCTTGCCCGGATTCGGAATCCGTGCTTCGGGTGTGAAGGCCAGTTCGTTGATGATGTCACCACGGTAGCTGGGCAGCTCAACGCCATCCACCACCTCGGTCGGGGCGCTGCGCGGTTTGGCGAATTGGCCTGCCATGCGGCCCACTTTGACCACCGGTACCTTGGCGCCATAGGTCAGAACCATTGCCATCTGCAGCATCACCTTGAACGTATCACGGATCGCATCCGCGCTGAATTGTTCAAAGCTTTCCGCACAATCCCCGCCCTGCAACAGGAAGGCCTCGCCGCGACCGGCGGCACCCAAATGTTGCTTTAGACGCCGTGCTTCGCCCGCAAAGACCAGCGGGGGATACTGTGAAAGCTGAGCCTCGACTTTGGCCAGCGCGGCCGCGTCGGTATAGTCTGGCATTTGAACCCGGGGCTTGTTGCGCCAGTTCGTTTTTTGCCATTCAGTCATAGCTTTGATCTCCGCTGAAGTATTCAGGTTGCTTCTATACAAAATGCATTGAAGACTGACCATATACGATTTGGCCCTCTTGACGCAGCAAACAAGCTTTGATCAAGGTGGCTGCCAAATCTGACGTCGGACAAAAAGTCGCCGGGCGCCGAATCAAGGACACCTCGCCATGCAAGAGCAACGCCAAGTTGTCACGGTGGAAGACACTGCGGCCAACTCCCGCAATTTCGTATTTGTCCTTTTGGACAAATTTTCTCTGCTGTCGTTTGCTTCGGCACTGGACAGCCTGCGCATAGCCAACCGTATGGCGGACAAAACGCTGTATACGTGGACATTGATGGGTGAAGGTGGCGAAACAGTCAGCTGTTCGGCCGGAACTACCTTTGCGCTGGATTCAGACCTGGTTGAGCTGCAGCGCGACGATGTTGTCATGATCTGCGGTGGGGTCGACGTTCAGGCGGCGACCACCAAGAAGGTGTTGAACTGGGTGCGCCGCGAGGCAAGGCGCGGCTTGCGCATCGGTGGCCTATGCACAGCGGCCTATACTTTGGCCAAGGCCGGGCTGTTGGATGGCAAACGCGCAACCATTCACTGGGAAAACTCCGACAGCTTTGTCGAGGAATTCGACGAGGTTGAACTGACCAAGTCCGTCTTTATCGTCGACGGCAACCGGATGACGACTGCAGGCGGCACGTCTTCCATCGACCTGCTGCTTAAAATCATTGCTGATGACTTCGGCGAGGATTTGGCGAATGCCGTTGCGGATCAGATGATCTATTCCTCGATCCGCACCGACCAAGACACCCAGCGTCTATCGACACCAACTCGGATTGGCGTGCGTCACCCGAAACTGAGCCAGGTCATCCTGATGATGGAAAAGAACATCGAGGAACCGATCTCACCCTCGATTCTGGCCAAGGATGTCGGCATGTCGACGCGGCAGTTGGAACGTCTGTTCCGCCGCTACCTGAGCCGTTCGCCCAAACGGTATTACATGGAGCTGCGCCTGCACAAAGCGCGCAACTTATTGATGCAAACCGATATGAGTGTGATCAATGTGGCGCTGGCCTGCGGGTTTGCCTCGCCCAGCCATTTCTCGAAATGCTACCGGGCGCATTACAATACCACGCCTTATCGCGAGCGTGGAGCGCAGGGCGACCGGTTGTCGGTGTAAGTTACTCAGGGGTCATACGATAGACGGCCCCTTCACCCACGGAAATGAACCAGATTGACCCGTCAGGGGCCTCGACTATGTCGCGCACCCGAATCGTTTCAGGGCCCTTGATCTGTTCAACCTCGCGCAGCGGCGATCCCGCCAGCCGCGCGATATAGTCGAATTTGAGCGACCCAACGAAGATATCCCCTTTCCAGTCCGACCAAAGCTTGCCGGAATAAACCATCAGACCCGAAGGGGCGATGGAAGGGTCCCAATAATGCTCTGGTTGTTCCATACCCGGCTTCGCGGTGCCTTCTCCTATTTTGTCGCCGGAATAATGCACGCCATAGGAGATGACTGGCCAACCGTAGTTCGACCCTGGCTGAACCAGATTGACCTCATCCCCACCTTTTGCCCCGTGTTCCGATATCCAAAGGCGGCCCCTTGCGTCCAAACCGGCCCCTTGCGGATTGCGATGGCCATAGGACCAGATCTCAGGCTGCACACCGCTTGCCTGAACAAAGGGATTGTCACCGGGAACCGATCCGTCACGGTTCACGCGGATCACCGTGCCATTATGATTGGACCTGTCTTGCGCCTTGGGGCGTTCCCCCCTGTCGCCGATTGTGACGAACAAAGTTCCGTCCTTAGCTTCCACCACGCGGGAACCGTAGTGACGCCCTGATGAACCACCCGGGACAGCCTCGAAGATCACACGCAGGTTGGTCAGCCGATCACCGCCTTCAGACAATCGGGCCACCGCAAGGGCCGTTCCGGTGCCGCCGCGCTGTGGTTTGGAAAAGGTAAGGAATATCTCGCGTGTTTGGCTAAAATCACGGGCGACCGTCACGTCCAACAAACCGCCCTGCCCTTTGGCCAAAACGTCGGGCACACCTTTGACGGATTTGGCTTTCCCATCCGCAACATAAAGCAGTTTGCCATCCCGTTCGGTGATCAATACCCCCTGGTTCGGCAAAATACCAATTGCCCACGGGGCATCCAATCCTTCGACCATCGGCGTCACTCGCACAGGGCCAGAAGAAGTTTGCAGTACGTCGGCACTGAGCAGCCCCGCCTTAAAGACAAGAAACAGAATCGTGAAAACTCTCAACATTCAGCTCTCCACCTGCAGCATGCCAGCCGCCAGAAACGGGACAAACCCAACAAAACAATCAGAACTTCAGGTGGCAACCACACAATTGCGTGAGGACTTTTCTTTTCCGAACAGCTTGCCTAGGGTCGTGCCCAGAACGAACACGTTCCAATTTGGGAGTAACCACATGAAAAAGCTGCTTACTGCAACCGCAGCAACCGCACTGTTGGCCGGCACCGCCATGGCCGAAGACGTTAAACTGGGCATTATGTTCGGTTTCACCGGCCCGATTGAATCGCTTTCGCCAGCAATGGCGTCCGGCGCTGAGCTGGCGATGAAAGAGGTTTCGGAATCCGGCAAACTGCTGGACGGGTCCACCGTAACGCCCGTACGTGCTGATACGGGCTGCGCTGACAATGCTCTGGCCACCGCTAATGCGGAACGTCTGGTTGCCGAAGGCATCAACGGCCTTGTTGGCGGAGACTGTTCGGGCGTAACCGGTGCCATTCTGCAAAACGTCGCCGTGCCGAACGGTATGGTCATGATCTCACCTTCGGCCACCTCTCCGGGCCTGTCAGTTATGGAAGATAATGGCCTGTTCTTCCGCACGTCCCCATCGGATGCGCGCGAAGGCGAAATCATGGCCGACATCCTGAAAGAGCGCGGCGTCAACTCGATCGCTCTGACCTATACCAACAACGACTACGGCAAGGGCCTGTCCGAGGCGATCAAATCCTCGTTCGAGGCGCTGGGCGGTGAGGTAACCATCGTTGCCGCGCACGAAGACGGCAAAGCCGACTATTCGGCCGAAGTCGGCGCGCTGGCATCGGCAGGTGGCGACATTCTGGTCGTTGCGGGCTATCTGGATCAGGGCGGTCTGGGCATCATTCAGTCCTCGCTGGACAGCGGCGCATTTGACACCTTTGGTCTGCCGGGTGGCATGATCGGTGACTCGCTGCCTGAAAACGTCGGTCCGGATCTGAACGGCTCGTATGGTCAGGCCCCAGGATCGAAAAGCGAAGCTGCGGATTCGTTCTTTGCCATGGCCGAAGCCGAGGGTTTTGACGGCTCGTCCATCTTCGTGCCCGAGTCCTATGACGCAGCGGCGCTGTTCCTGCTGGCCATGCAGGCGGCGGGTTCCAGCAACCCGGCGGACTATGGCGGCAAGATCATGGATGTTGCCAACGAACCGGGTGAAAAGATCTATCCGGGTGAGCTGGCCAAGGGTCTGGAGCTCCTCGCAGCGGGCCAAGACATCGACTATGTCGGCGCCTCGGGCGTTGAGCTGATCGGCCCCGGCGAAAGCGCCGGTGCATACCGCGAAATCGAAGTCATCGATGGTGAGATGAAGACGGTTAACTACCGTTAAATCCTCATCTGACAGAGCAAAACCGAACAGCCCGGGCCTTGTGTCCGGGCTGTTTCAGTGACAAAAGGCTGCACCTCTGTTTTCGGGGAAAAGGCAAGGGAAAACCATGATCGTCGTTGAGGACGTGCATAAGCATTTTAGCGGGTTCCACGCGGTGGACGGTGCTTCGCTGGAAATCCAAAAGGGCTCGATCACCGGCCTGATCGGACCGAACGGTGCGGGCAAGACAACCCTGTTCAACGTGATCGCGGGTGTGTTGCCGCCGACCAGCGGCAAGGTTTTCATGGATGGCGAAGATATCACTGGCCTGCCTCCGCATAAGCTGTTTCACAAAGGGCTGCTGCGCACGTTCCAGATCGCGCATGAGTTTTCGTCAATGAGTTGCCGCGAGAACCTGATGATGGTGCCCGGCGCGCAATCGGGTGAATCACTGTGGAACACTTGGTTTGGCCGCAAACGCATCGCCGACGAGGAACGCGCCCTGCGCGCCAAGGCGGACGAGGTGTTGGAGTTCCTGACCATCGAACACCTGGCCGACCACAAGGCAGGTCAGGTTTCGGGCGGGCAAAAGAAACTGCTGGAACTTGGTCGCACCATGATGGTCGACGCCAAGATCGTGTTTCTGGACGAGGTTGGCGCGGGTGTGAACCGCACCTTGCTGATGACCATAGCCGACACCATTCTGCGTCTGAACAAGGAGCGCGGCTATACCTTTGTCGTCATCGAGCATGACATGGATTTCATCGGCAAAATTTGCGACCCGGTGATCTGCATGGCCGAGGGCAAAGTGCTGGCCGAGGGCACTCTGGACGAGATCAAGGCCAACGAACACGTGATCGAGGCTTATCTGGGCACCGGCCTGAAGAACAAAGACAAGCTGGAGGCCCAGACATGACTGCGGGCGCAAGCGACAACCCCTATCAGGACGATCACGGCAACAAGGACGCAACAATTGCCAATACCAAGGGCATTGGCACAATGACCCCCGCGCATCCAACCAGCGGAGAAACCTACAAGGTCAGCGGCGGCCCCTTCCTGATCGGAGATACCATGACCGGTGGCTACGGCAAGGGTCCCGACATTCTGCACGACTGTACCATCGCCGTGGATAAGGGTGAAATCGCCGTCATCGTTGGTCCCAACGGTGCCGGTAAGTCCACCGCGATGAAGGCCGTGTTCGGAATGCTGGATGTCCGTGCCGGGTCGGTGCGGCTGGATGGCGAGGACATCACCAAACTGTCGCCACAGGATCGGGTGATCAGGGGGATGGGCTTTGTGCCGCAGACCTCGAATATCTTCACGTCCATGACGGTCGAGGAAAACCTAGAAATGGGTGCCTTCATCCGGCGCGACGATATCAGTCAGACGATGGAGCAGGTCTATGACCTCTTCCCGATCCTGCGCGACAAACGCAACCAGGCGGCCGGAGAGCTGTCGGGCGGTCAACGCCAGCAGGTTGCCGTGGGCCGAGCGCTGATGACCCAGCCCAAGGTGCTGATGTTGGACGAACCCACTGCCGGTGTCTCACCCATCGTGATGGATGAACTGTTCGACCGGATCATTGAGGTCTCACGCACCGGCCTGCCAATCCTGATGGTGGAACAGAACGCCCGTCAGGCTTTGGAGATTGCGGACAAGGGATATGTCCTGGTGCAGGGGCGGAATGCGTATAGTGGCACGGGTAAAGAATTGCTGGCCGATCCCGAAGTGCGCAAGAGCTTCTTGGGGGGATGAGTGCTGTGTTTCCTCAGCGAGGACTGAAACACTTTCTTTTCTTAACTGTCGCTGGGTTCGGTGCAACTGGTGTAGGATATGCCGAAATCGTTCCCCAAACTTACTGTCAGGTAAAAATGTGTGAAGTTCGTGCGCATTGCATCTCGAACGACTGTGATGCCGTCGAGTGTCTAGAAGGCGGCTTTACTATGGAACTTTCTTCTATCGGCAACCAACTGAACACTTTTGCCGTCGGGCCAGATAAGGACTCCAAATTTCCGTTAGCTGGCTTTGAGTTCGAACCGGAACTTTCGAAAAATGGCCGACTTGTCGCACGCCGCACCGACGACAGAGAAATGGCGATCATGCAGATCGAGTTGGACAAGGGTCAGCCAACTGACGTCACTATCACAACACAAACCAGAGGTTGGATGGTCGACGTGTCGGTACTTCATGGCCACTGCGGAGAAAACAACTAATGGACGTCTTTGTAGCGCTCTCCAACTTCGTCCTTGTTTCTGCAGTCGTATAAATTGGCTAATCAAATTTGGTCGTATTGAAATTGCTTCGGTAACTTTACGATAAATAGCTGAGGTGGGGTAAATAGGACTTATTCTCATTAGTACTACCTTCACCACCAATACATTCAGCCTCATTCACCCGATCGGATCACCACACGACCCGAAATCCTGCGCGGCATGCGGTCCTTTAATCGACATGTCGTAGTTCAGATCCTCAAAATCCACGACAAAGGTCACGACGTCCTTGTCCATGATGTGCAGAAAGGTCAGCGAGTTCAGACCGGCAATGATCGTGGCCTCTCCGCGGATGTCATCAGTGACGATAAATCCCTTATCCGTGGTTCCGGACCTCGCCAATGTCACCGCGCCGCCAGTATTGTCCGATACGCAATTAACAACGAAATCCGCCCCGTCCAGAGGGTCGCTTGTTGCGGCTAGCGCCATTGCTGGCAAAGCCGCGCTCAATATCACTACTGCACAGATTTTCATGATGTACCTCCCATTAGTCAGCGCCCTCGAGCACAGGGCAAGATCATCATTTAGATCAATAACTTCAACGGGCTGCACGACGGTCCTCACTTTCAGTTGATCCCAGGTGAAAGGCTGTGTTCGCGTGTCAACGCCTCTTTGACACGGTTAAAACGCGTGCTTTCATGCAACCAATCGTGGCGAGAAGATGGCGTTTGCAGCTTTGCGCCACTGGTCGGATAAACAACCTCCAATAAAACGGTTTATTCCCGGATGGTTATCCCACTCCCCTAAGAATTGTTAAAATTAATCCCTTCAGAATTCCGCCCTGTCTCGGCTCAATTTCCGCCACGATCCGCCCCTAATCACGAACGCGCGAACAGCGGGAATCCTGATTGGATTCTCAAATATTTCGGGCAATTGCCCCCTTCAGGAGACATATTATGAAATATCTGGCTGCGCTTGCCGCCATCGTTCTGCCTGCGACCGCGCAGGCCGTGTCGCAAGCCCCCGCGCAAGGTGAATTTGTTTACGAGTGCCAGATTACCGAAACCTGCAACCCCGGTGGGTGCAATCCAATTGAACCAGCCCACCAGGTCGTGCTGAAACAGATCGAAGGGCAATCCAAGGGCTTGCTGCTGGCCGAGGGTCAAGAGCATGAAGTCCTTGTGATCCCCGGCCTCGGCGCGCAGGAATTTCTACAAATTCTAAGCAACGGAAGTGTGGGATACACGGTTGCATCAGAGACCGGCCACCTTGAAGTTCGCGCCTCTGGCGGGCAACAGCGCAACGAACGCGGGGTCTGTACGCTCAAAAATTGACCACATTTACTATCGCAAGAACAGCAAAGCTGAACCAGCGACGCGTCTGACGGACATGATCCTGTCAGGCGCGCCTTGATTGCCCGAAAGGAACGCTGCCATATGCAGTTTTTCTTCGGAATTCGACCGTCCATAACCGTTGAAATATTGTGTCTTTGCGCGCGGGTATGCCATAAGGCCGCACCCGGCGGAATGAGAAGGTGAGATGGACATACTGAACGCGCTTGTCGCGCTTGCGAATTTTGTGTTGGTGCCTGCAATTGCTTATGGCAGCCAGCTGGCACTGGGGGCGCTGGGGGTCACGCTGATCTACGGTATCCTGCGGTTTTCCAACTTTGCCCATGGCGACACGATGGCCTTTGGCGCGATGATCGCCGTTCTGGTCACCTGGGGGCTGCAGGCCGTTGGGGTCAGTTTTGGTCCGCTGCCGACCGCCCTTTTGGCCCTGCCCTTTGCCATATTGGGCTGTATCGTTCTGGTGCTGATCACCGACCGAATGGTCTATCGATTTTATCGCGAGCAAAAGGCCAAGCCGGTCATTCTGGTTATTGTGTCGATGGGCGTGATGTTCATCATGAACGGTCTGGTGCGGTTCATCATCGGCCCGGACGATCAGAGGTTTTCGGACGGTCAGCGGTTTGTGATCTCCGCACGTGAATTCAAGGCCATGACCGGGCTGAATGAGGGGCTGGCGATCAAGACATCTCAGGGCATTACCGTCATCGTTGCAGTTGTTGCCGTTGTGCTGTTGTTCTGGTTCCTCAACAAAACCCGCACTGGCAAATCGATGCGTGCGTATTCGGATAACGAAGATCTCGCCCTGCTGTCCGGTATCAACCCCGAGCGGGTGGTGATGATTACATGGATCATCGTGGCGGCGCTCGCGACCACGGCCGGGGTCCTGTACGGGCTGGACAAGAGCTTTAAACCTTTCGTTTATTTCCAGCTGCTTCTGCCGATTTTCGCCTCGGCCATCGTCGGCGGGTTAGGCAGCCCTGTGGGTGCCATTGCCGGCGGGTTCATCATCGCCTTTTCCGAAGTCACGATCACTTACGCCTGGAAAAAGGTGCTGACCTATCTTGCCCCGGAAAACCTGGAGCCGTCGGGATTGGTGCAATTCCTGTCCACCGATTACAAATTCGCCGTAAGTTTTGTCATTTTGCTGATCGTGCTTCTGTTCAAACCTACGGGTCTGTTTAAAGGGAAAGCGGTATGACCGAGCCTGTCAAAAATACGCTGCTTTTCGCTGTTGTTGGTGGCCTGATCCTGCTGACCGGATTCACGCAAAGCTGGAACGCCGCGATATTGATCCTGAACATGGGACTGATCTCGGCCATCATGGCGCTTGGGGTGAACCTGCAATGGGGTTTCGCCGGTTTGTTCAACGTCGGGGTCATGGGCTTTGTTGCGTTGGGCGGGCTTGCCGTTGTGCTGGTCTCGACCCCGACAACACCTGGCGCCTGGTCTGCCGGAGGTTTCGGTATTGTACTGGCCCTGCTGCTGGGCGCTGCAACCGTTGTGGCCACAGTTCTGGTGGCGCAGAAGATGCCCAAAGGTCGGGTTCGGACTTTGTCGATCATTGCCATTCTCATCATCGGCTTCTTTGTTTACCGCGCTGTTCTCGACCCCAACACCGCGGCGGTCGAGGCCATTGAACCGGCTGTTGCGGGCAACCTCGGCGGTCTGAATCTGCCTGTTCTGCTGGCCTGGCCCGCAGGTGGACTGCTGGCGGCTGGTGCAGCGTGGCTGATTGGTAAAACTGCTCTGGGCCTGCGCTCGGACTATCTGGCGATTGCAACGCTGGGGATTGCCGAGATCATCATCGCGATCTTGAAAAACGAGGACTGGTTGGCCCGGGGCGTCAAAAACGTCTACGGCATCCCGCGCCCTGCGCCGGTCGTTGGGTACGAGGTCGATCTGCAGAGTGACCCTGGCTTTGTCGCTCGCGCCGAATGGTTGGGGCTGGATACAGTCACGGCTTCGACGCTGGCGGTTAAACTGGGCTATTCGTTTCTGTTCCTGATCGTTCTGCTGGTCCTGCTCTGGATGGCGCAAAAGGCGCTGAACAGCCCGTGGGGCCGCATGATGCGCGCCATTCGTGACAACGAGGTCGCGGCCGAGGCGATGGGCAAGGACGTGACCCGCCGCCATTTGCAGATCTTTGTGCTGGGCTCGGCCATCTGCGGAATTGCAGGTGCTATGATGACAACGCTGGACGGCCAGTTGACCCCCAGCGCGTATCAGCCATTGCGGTTTACATTCCTGGTCTGGGTAATGGTGATCGTCGGTGGATCAGGTAACAATTTTGGTGCGGTACTGGGCGCGTTCGTGATCTGGTTCCTGTGGGTTCAGGTCGAACCTATCGGGCTGTGGCTGATGAACCTGATCACCGCTGGATTGCCTGATGGCAGCGCGCTTAAGGCACATCTGATCGAAAGCGCCGCGCATATGCGCCTGCTGACCATGGGGTTGATCCTACTGATTGTTCTCAGATTCAGTCCAAGGGGCTTGATCCCCGAGAAATAGATCACTTTCAGGGGAATATTCGGAACCGCGCCTCAAAATCGGCGCGGTTTCTTGATTCATGAACCGAACCTTAATAGACCGAATTATCGTTGGGCAGTTTCCGGACCTGCGCCAGATCGCCTTCACGGTTAATTAGTCAGTTGACGCTGATACTACAGGTCACCTCTCGAGAGTAAGAAGACGACACATGAAAACTTCGTTTATCCCAAAAATCCTAATGCTGACAGTTGTTGCCAGCCTGGCCGCATGTATCCCGTCACCCGAAGATCTGGAAACCGATCCAGTTCAGGTCCAGACCTCAAAGGGTGTGGTGACGTGCCAGTTGTACCGCCCGGATCGCGTCATCTGGGATCGTGCCATCGACTACCCCGCGACCAAGATGTCTGTGGCCGAGGCTGACGGCTACTGCCGGCAGGAAGGTCAGCGTCGTCTGAAGTAACCTAAATAGCGCCGCGCAACGAAACCGCTGTGCGGCGCCTTGGGCTTACCTAGCGCGGAACAACCCGCCCAGAATTCCACGAACAATGCGGCGCCCGGTTGTACCTTTTAGCTCTTTGATGACGGCCTCGCTCATTGCTGTAGCAAAGGTATCTTTCTGCCGTTTAACGCGAGAGGAAGATCGCCCGACCCGGCCACCGGAATAGCGCCTGGCCGTGGCGAACTCGCGTTCAGCAACAGATTGTGTCTCTTCTTGTTCTTCTGCTTTTGCAGCAGCCTGCGCGGCCTGATCGGCGCGTGCCTGCAGAATTTCAAAGGCCGATTTCCGATCCTTCAATGTACCATACTTGGCCTGCATCGGTGACGCTGTCATGATCGCCTGACGCTCGGACGCGGTGATTGGCCCAAGTTGTGTTCCCGGTGGACGGATCAGCGTCCGCTCAACAATACCTGGCACGCCCTTCTTTTGCAGCATCGACGTGACTGCCTCACCCACGCCAACCTCTCGGATTGCGGTTTCGGTGTCAAAGGCCGGGTTTTCGCGATAGGTTTCGGCCGCCAAACGCAGGTTCTTGCGATCCCGCGCGGTAAAGGCACGCAGCGCGTGCTGCACCCGGTTGCCGAGTTGCCCCAGAATATCTTCGGGAATATCCGCCGGGTTTTGAGAAATGAAATAGACGCCGACACCCTTGGAACGGATCAGCCGTGCGACCTGCTCTACTTTGTCTACCAAAACCTTGGGCGCATCTTCGAACAACAAATGGGCCTCATCAAAGAAGAACACCAACTTGGGTTTGTCGGGGTCGCCGACCTCGGGCAATTCCTCGAACAGCTCACTCAACAGCCACAACAGGAAAGTCGCATAGAGACGCGGCGACCCCATTAGCTTATCCGAGGCCAGGATGTTCACCATCCCCTGCCCGTTTGCATCAGTACGCATCAGATCGGCCAATTCCAGCGCGGGTTCACCGAACAAATTGGTTCCGCCCTGGTTTTCCAACACCAACAACCGCCGCTGGATTGCTCCAATCGAAGCAGTCGAGACATTACCATAGCGCAGGGATAACTGTGTGCGGTTCTCACCGATCCAGACCAGCAGGGCTTGCAGATCCTTGAGATCCAGCAGCGGCATCCCTTCTTCATCCGCCACTCGGAAAGCAATGTTCAAAATACCTTCCTGCGCCTCGCTCAGGTCCATGAGCCTAGACAACAGCAATGGCCCCATTTCTGTAACGGTCGTTCGAACAGGATGGCCTTGTTCGCCGAACAGATCCCAAAATGTTACCGGGCATGCGGCATAGGTATAATCCTGAAAGCCGATGCGCGCCGCGCGATCCTGAAACGCCTGGTGCAACTTGTGACTTTCACTGCCCGCCATTGCCAACCCGGACAAGTCGCCTTTGACATCGGATAGAAACACTGGGACGCCCGCAGCCGAGAACCCCTCGGCCAGGATTTGCAACGTCACCGTTTTGCCTGTGCCCGTCGCCCCTGCGATCAACCCGTGCCGGTTGGCATATTTGAGGGTCAGGTTTTGAGGCTGGCTGTAATCTTCACCCGCGCCGCCCAGAAAAATGTTTTTGTCCATGTAGGTAAGGCCTTAATTTCCACCGATCTGGACCCAGCATACAAAGTTAACCTTTGACTGCGATAGTCATTTTGCTGCCCTCGCTGTCAGAGGTCGGGTGCGGCAAACTTCCTCCCTGTCGACTGACCGCGCCTTCGGGCGCGGTTTTTTTAAAGCAATGCTGGTTCTTCCATTAAAATTTCAGGTTTTCAGTTGACGCATGCGACCGCCTTTCGTAACGTCTGCGCATAACTAAGTCGGCCAGTCCGACGGGGAGAAAAATTTATGAAAGGGAGCCGCTCCACCGGTTCCCTTTCTTTTTTGTTTCATCCTGGTTTCAAGCACTGGAAAGCGGCAAAAAGCTGACTACGGTCACCCATTTGTGCAGCTTAATGCCTGACACCATGATCCAAGGATGATAGACGGGTCAAAAAGCTCAATCACATTGCCGAGGCATTCATGATCAAGAACACTCTATCTCTCAGCCTTGTGGCCGCTGCGCTTTGGTGTGGTGCCGCTTATGCACAAGAAGCAACGCAGGATGCCGAGGCTCCGCAAACCCAAACCGGTGCTGACCTGGATCTTGGGGAATCCGGCCCGCGTATTGGCGAGCAGTACCTTAAGGAAGAGACCGGCGACTGGGCAGTCATGTGCATCAATACAGGAACTGACAGCGAACCTTGTGTCATGCGACAGATTCTGACCGGTCAGCAAGACCAGCCCATTGCGGAAATTACGATTGAAAAGCTGCCCGAAGAAGCTCCGGCCGTAGCTGCTGCGATCATCGTTGTGCCCCTCGAGGTGCTTTTGCAAGCTCAGATATCCTTGTCGATCGACGGAGCGCCGGGCAAACGATACAACTATCACCACTGCAACCCCGTTGGGTGCCTTGCGCAAGTGGGCTTTACCCAGCAAGACCTCGAAGCTTTGAAGAGTGGGACCAAAGGTACCTTGTCGATGGTTTCTGTTCTGGCACCTTCGCAGGCGCTGCAATTGGAAATATCTCTAGCAGGGTTCACTGCCGGGTTTGACCAGCTGGAAGTCATCAAAAACTAATACTAGTAAAACAGAAAACGCCGCCCAGTCCTTCGGGCGGCGTTTTGTCGTTTTGCTTCCGAAGCTTCAGACCCGTTTCAGAGCCAAAACCGCGTTCAACCCGCCAAAGGCAAACGCATTGCTAAGCGCAACATCCACCTTCGCGTCTCGCGCCTCATTTGGCACCACGTCCAAAGCACATTCGGGATCTGGATCTTCATAACCGATGGTTGGGGCGATCACCCCGTCGCGCAACGCCATGATACATGCCAGCAACTCGACCGCGCCAGTACCCCCAATCAAATGCCCGTGCATGGATTTCGTGGACGATATCATCAGGTCGTCTGCGTGCGGCCCGAACACACCGGCCACCGCCGCGCATTCGGTCTTGTCGTTCGCCGCTGTGCCCGTCCCATGCGCATTGATGTACCCGACTTGGTCCGCATTCAGGCGCGCATCGGTCAGCGCACCTGACATGGCACGTGCCGCGCCCTGCTTACTGGGCATCACGATGTCGGACGCATCCGAGGACATGGCAAAGCCGACAACCTCACACAGGATATCTGCCCCTCGTGCGCGCGCATGTTCGTATTCTTCAAAGACAAAAGCCCCGGCCCCTTCGCCCTGCACCATTCCATTTCGGTTGGCGCTGAACGGGCGGCAAGCGTCCTTGGACATCACGCGCAGGCCTTCCCAGGCTTTGACGCCGCCAAAACACAACATGGATTCTGATCCACCCGTGATCATTGCAGGTGCGGCGCCGCTGCGGACCATCTGAAACGCCAATGCCATCGCGTGATTGGATGAGGCGCAAGCGGTTGAAACCGTAAAACTTGGCCCCTTCAGGTTATGTTCCATAGACACGTGGCTGGCCGCCGCGTTGTTCATCAGTTTGGGCACCACAAATGGATGCACACGGTTTTTACCGTCCTCGTAGACGGAACGGTAATTATCGTCCCAAGTGGACACGCCGCCACCGGCGGTGCCAAGAACGACACCGGACCGAGCAGCAAGATCTCCGTGAAACTCGATCCCGGATTGGTCAATCGCCTCTTTCGCGGCGGTCAGCGTGAATTGCGTAAAGCGATCGTAAAGGCTCATCTGCTGGCGATTAAACCGCCCTTCGGCCTCGAACCCGCGCACTTGGCCGCCGATTTTGATGGAAAGCCGCTCAACATCGCGGAATTCAAGTTGCGAGATACCACAACGCCCTTCGCGCATAGCTTCAAGCGTATCAGGGACAGAGTGACCCAGCGAATTAATCGTCCCGGCCCCGGAAATAACAACGCGTTTCATAATTTCAGGTCAGACCTTTTCCGACACAAGCTTTTCGATCCCGGCAATGATCGCTGCCACATTTGAGATATCGAAATCGCTGGCTTGTGGTTCATTCGCGTTGAACGGGACCGAGATATCGAACTCTTCTTCGATGGCGAAAATGCTCTCGACCAGACCCAGGCTGTCGATACCCAGATCTTCAAGTGTACTTTCGGGCGTGACGTCCGAAGGCTCCAGCACGGCCTGCTCAGCAATGATTGCGATGACGCGGTCGGTGATGCTCATGTCGGTCCTCTGATTTTCCCGTTGCGGATGATTTAATCACTCGGGGGCTGTTTGAAAACAGCCTTTTTCAACGCCTCGACGTCACGCGCCATGCGGGGCAAACGACGTTGTGCTTTGTAGATGTCGGTATGGGTTTCCATTTTGATGGCCGGATATCCCATTAGTACCCGACCCGCAGGAACGTTGGACAGGATTTTAGTGCCGCCCGCCGCTATCACGCCGTCACCGATAAAGATGTTGTCGACCACGCCGGTCTGGCCACCCAGTACCACGTTATTGCCAATCTCGACCGAGCCGGAAACGCCAGCCTGACCACAAATTAGACAATCCTGCCCAACCCGTGTGTTGTGCCCCACATGCACAAGATTGTCCAACTTGGACCCGTTTCCGATGCAGGTATTCCGGATCGTTCCGTTGTCGACGGTACAATTGGCGCCGACCTCAACGTCATCCCCGATCTCAACTGCACCCAGCGAGTGAATGCGAAGCCAGCTTTGCGCCCGCGCATCACCTTTGTCGCCCATTGTTTTGCGGACATTCTCAACATCCGAAACCTCGGGGGTAACAAAGCTGAACCCGTCGCTCCCGATCCGTGCGCCGGGTTGGGCAATGAAACGATCACCGATCTGCGCCCTGGACCCGATGCTAACCATCTCACGCAACATGGCGTTTTCGCCCAGAACCGTATCCATGCCAATCACGCAATGCGGGCCGATAACTGCGCCTTTGCCAATACGAACCCGCGCACCGATGACGGCCAAGGGGCCGATGGCTGCGTCTTTGGGGATTTCCGCGGTCGGGTCGATCACGGCCGAAGGGTGAATACCCGGCGCTACGCCCTGCCCGCGATCCAACATTGTGGTGATCCCGGCCATCGCCATACGCGGACGGGGCACAAAGATGGCCGCCTCCAACCCTAGCGCTTGCCAATCCGCACCTTCCCACAACACGGCTGTCCGTGCCGAGCTGCCGCTCAGCGCCTCGGCATATTTCGGAGACATCGCCATCGCCAGATCAGTCGCCGCTGCATCACCCGGCTCAGCCGCGCGTTCAACGATCAGGCCAGTATCGCCCTGGCAGTCTGCCCCAAGAGCGTCGGCGATTTGCTGGATGGTATAGTGCATATCGGGCTTCCCGGTTTAAGGATCTGCCCCGCTGATTACCCCTGAACGTCCGGCAGGGCCACCCCTGCTTTCTGCAAGGCCTCCCAGATTTTCCGATCACGCTCATAGACATCCCGGCGATACTGAACCTCACCCTTGGGGCCGACATAAGCCGTGCGGTAGATCAGGTGAACCGGAACATGCTGTTCCAATTGCACCGTGGTTTCCTTACCCGTGGCCAGAACACGCTGAAAAAACGCCTTTGGGTTTTCTTCCTGCTTGGCCAACAACGCATAGGCGAAATCAAACGGATCTGCCAGGCGGATACACCCGTGCGAGAACGCCCGCACCTCACGCGCGAACAGACTTTTCTGAGGCGTATCATGCAGATAGATGTTGTACTTGTTGGGGAACATGAACTTCACCAGCCCCAGCGCATTGCTTTTGCTGGGCGGTTGGCGCATCGCAAACGGAAAGTTCCGCGCGTTGAACTGAGTGAAATCCACCGCGCCGCGATTGACCTGCCGACCGCTGCGGTCGGTGATCTGGATATGGCCAACGGCGTTGGGATTTGATTGCAGTTGGGGCAGGTATTCCTTGGTGATGATCGAGCGCGGCACATACCAACTGGGGTTGATGACCATATGCTCCATCTTGTCCGAGAACTCGGGGCTGCGTCGGTCATGTGTGTTCTTGCCGATCACCGCGCGCGTTTCGAACGTGACCAACCCGTCATCGACGATCTTGGCCGAGAAATCAGCCTGATTTACCAAAATGTGCCGCTCACCCCGTTCGCGCGGCAACCAGCGCTCGCGCTCCAATGCGACATAGACAGCCTTTAGACGGTCGGAGGCACTGCGGTTCAACTCAGAAATCGTGCCCTGACCGGCCACACCGTCCGGCGCAAGACCATGATCTGTCTGGAACGCCTGAACGGCACCCAACAAAGCCGCATCAAACTCCGGGCTGGCGGTAGGACGCAAATACCCCATGGAAACCAAACGATTGCGCAGTTTTATTACATTGGGTCCGGTGTCGCCATATTCCAACTTAGCAACAGGAACCGTCGCGCCCCAACCGCCTTGATGGATGAGGTCCTGCAGCACCAACTTCTGTTTCATCAAGGCCCGGTACTGGGTTGTTTGCGGGGCCAATTGATCGAAATACGAGCCATTTTCCCCTGCGATCAACCCCTGCAAGTGCTCCTTTGTCGAAGCCCTTTGAACCTTGCGCACTAACCCATCATCAATCTGGGATGGGCGCAGCGCGCCCGACTGGAGATTGCGCGCGTATTCAGCGAAAGCGCGGGTCAGACTGACCTCAACAGCGCCCAGATCGCGCGTCGTACGGGCCTCTTGCATCTGTTCCACAAGGGACTGGACGCTGTCCGAACCCTGCGGCAATCCATGCATATCGGTCGATGACAAGGCCTGGATCAGCCGTGCGCGGCGCGCCGAATGCAGCGGCGTTTCGCCAACCCAAACCGGGGCAAAACCATTCTCGCGGTAAAACTCGGCGATTCCTGACCCCGAGGGCGCAAATTCGGCAACAGCCATCTGAAACGCCGTCGCTGGCCGGGTGTCTGCATTCACTACGGACGCCGAAGCCAGAAAACATGCGGTGAAAATAATACCAGAACGGGTCCGAATACCTGAGAACATTGGATGGCCTTGATTATTCATTATTTTACGCAGCAGAAATGCGCGCGGATCAAATATGGTTACGCCTTGGGCGCGTTGTCTATTCACAAACGTATCAACCTGGCGCATCTTTCGGTGCGTGATGCGTCTTTGCATCGCCCGGCGGAAATGCGCCGCCAAATGTCTCAATATTATACATATTCGCATCACCTGCGCAAAAAACTGCCGAAATTTCCCCCTTGAATTGATGAATCCGAAAGACTTCTTGGCGGACAAAACCGACTGTGTCATAAATCCCGCATCTGGGATGGGAAAAAATTAATATCGCGCGCGTAACATCGTGTGCAGGCAGGAACAGTACGGGACGAAACTGAAATGACGATGAGCAGTACATCGGGCTTGACCCGGCGTGCCCTTCTGGGCGCATTTGCAGCTACGGCAGTTGTGGCCGCACCGACCTATTCCAATGCAGCAGGTTTCCTTCGAGGCGGCGGCGATATCCGACGTATTCGTATGTATTCCGGTCGCACCGGCGAACGGATTGATATGATATATTGGGTCGATGGAAAATACATCAAGGACGCTGTCAAAGAAGTGAACCACTTCATGCGTGACTGGCGGACTGATCAAAGCAAAGACATGGATCTGCGCACGATCGACATCATGGCTGCATCGCATAACCTTCTGGACGTAAATGAGCCCTATATGCTGCTGTCCGGCTATCGTTCTCCGCAAACCAACGCGATGCTTCGGTCTCGTTCTCGTCGGGTTGCCAAGAACTCATTGCACATGAAAGGCCAAGCGGCTGACCTGCGCCTGTCGTCGCGTTCAGTGTCGCAAATGGCCAAGGCTGCAATGTCCTGCCGCGCTGGTGGAGTGGGCAAGTACTCCCGCTCGAATTTCGTCCATATGGACTGCGGTGAGGTCCGTAGCTGGGGCGGTTAACACTTCCAAAATCTTAAAAAACAACGAGCGCCTCTGGGCGCTCTTTGTTTTTAAGTAACCTAGAATTACTCCTTATGAAAAGAACAGTTCAACCTCGATGAACTGCGTTCCATCGACCAGATATTGTCGCTTACCGGACTGTATCAGAACCAGTCATCATAGCGTCAAATTAAGGGACGCAGTCTCCAATATAAGACACTCAGAATAACTGCTAATGCGAGGTGGTATGGCGCCCCCAAACGAACAAACTTCGAACCGGATCTTGGAGGAACTCGCAGACTGGTCAAAGGTAGTAAATCAGATGATCTGCACCCCCTAGAATCCGCGTTCATTGGCTAACTCTGTGTTGTCACTTACCACAAGGAAAGGATAGTGACTCCTTGCATACCTGATTACATGTCAGCCCATTTAACTATGACTTTCCCCTTTCGCTTGGGTATGTCCTTGCGGTCGACAAGTTTGTGAGACAGGTCAAAGTCTTCGTTAATACGAACCACCAGCAGTTTGCTGAAGTTCCCATCCATGTTGACGACGACCTCGTCTCTATTCTTGAATGGTGTAATCGTCTTTACCTCAACGAAATCATTGCCCATGCGGCCGTCTGACCCCTGTGCGTAGTTCCTATGAAGTTCAAGGCCGTAGGTAATGGCGCCATAAAGCTCACCGATGTCACCGTAGACCTGAAGATGGCTGCCGGTGGCATCATAATACGCGGCAGCAGCATCCAATAGTTGCTCGAAAATAGGCACGAGTGAGAGCCGGGCGTTCGGATACCTTGCTCGCCATTCCTTGCACTGAATCTGCCAGTTGATCTCATCCCAGCTAATCCACTCACCGTCGCCGAGCCAAATTGCGTTGTGGGGACCAAGTTCATTTGGTGTAGTCAAGTTGTAGCTTCCGTTCGATCAAGTATTCGTTGTTAGCAATGCCTTGATACTGCTTGGCAATTGCAAGGAAAAGCAATCTCATCAAGCCATTTTTCCAGCAAAGACTGTTGCAGCGGGAACTTGGCTTATCCCTGAAACTGACCCTTTCTGAACTCTCTAAAAAATACAAAGGTTTGAAATGACCGACCAGACAATAAAGGTGGATTCGATGACAAAAACAGCGATTGAACAATATGAACACATCCAGTTCCGGATTCCGAAGGCGAAGCTGGATGTGTTTAATGCGATGGTCTACGAGCGCTATGGCATGAAGCACGGCGGCAAGACTAAGATGTTTCTCGATCTGATTGCGGAACATCAGACGTCGCAGAGGATCGCGCTGTTGAAAGCCGAGATCGCACGGTTGGAACAAGGCAAGCATGGGAAGCATGCGCTCTAGGAGAAAACCCCACGACCGAGCCAAAATTCCCTGAGGTCATGCGCGACGAGAAGCAGTTGCAAATCCGGCACAAAGAAACGCGACTTTCCTGTAGTAATAGATACTACAACTTGCAGTTGACACTCCAAGCAAAGACCATTTTGTCCAGCGAAGTGCTGCCGGAACCCAATCGGAGCTGACCCCCTACCGGCGGAATTCCAGGAGGACGCGGCATGTCCGAAACCGAAGCCACCATCAATGTGGTCGACTACGACGATATTAAAACAAGCGTTGAACACGAATTGGGTGAGACCCCACTGGGTTGGTCAGGGATCGTGACCGAGCTTTTTGAGCAGATCAAAGCACGCAGTGACGAGATTGGGATCGACTATCCAAAGATTCTCCAGATCAAAGAAAAATTCGGCGAGCTCCGGATCTACTTCAGCAAGGCATCTGAGGATGAACGCATCCGCAGCTGGGTCGCAGCTACTATCAATAGGGCAAACCAGAGCTGCGAGCGATGCGGGAACGCGGCACGCCCACAGATTTTAGAGAGCTGGATCATGACGTTATGCTGTTGGTGTGCACATGAAGAAGCTGCCAGACGGTTCAACGAGCACAAACGCCGCTATTTCCGCCGAACGGACGCAGCCGAGCACCTTACCTGTGCTGTTTGCGGTTATGTTGGACATATTGACCGTTCCGATGACAGGCGGAGGTGCCCCTGCTGCGTGAAAAAAGACTGGTGAGATCTGGGCGGGTTCCACGCCGATCATGAAACCCGTCGCACTACGTTCGATAAAACAAGAACCACTCTCCAGCGGTGTCAGCGAAGACGCGAATACATAAACCCCGGTTGCGCCGACCGAGAAACAGAACGTTCGGGCGCTCTTCATTAGATCAGAATCACCGACCGATTCTCACCTTGAGTGGCGAAATATACGTGCCTGATACGGTCGGGAGGCAGCAATTCACACAACCCATGATAGAAAGTTCCCGGAACTACGCGGTAAACCACGATGTATTGCTCACTTCATCTTGACACGACGGCCCGCGCTGGTTCAGCTTCACCGCATGACCAACACACGCATCCACTGCCAGCGAATATCGACCTGAGGTCGATAGCCCACGCGAAACACGCGGGAGGCAGCATTGGTATGCGGGCGGGGCTTATACCCCTGTGATAGCTCCAGATCAGAGTGCACGAGTCGGTTCGATTCCGACGCCTCCTACCATTCTTTGGAGGCATTCCATGTCACAAGACCCCAAAACAAATGAAGATCTGAGAAGACGCCTGAAGCTCTACGCCAACGACGAGCTTCTATCTGAAGTCAAAACGCGCATCGAGACTGGTGAGCTGAAAGAAACGCTTCTGTTCCATGGCGATACAGGTCGCATGTACTCAGACGATGGGAAGGAAGATAAGCGCCTTCTTCCTCCAGATGCCATTCTGCGGTTGGTATTCCCTTTTCACGAATTCGACCCAGACAGTATCAGGCATCAAAACGTCGCTGAATGCCTGTTCGACTTACCGGACGAACACTTCTCCGCTCTCAAATCGACGGTGGCGGCAGAGACAGAAAAAGGCCTGCATCGTCTCATTGCTGCGCTGGAGGAAATCGCTTCAGCGCAAGAGTCCGAGCCCCCTGGAACCGGGGATCTGACGGATGACTGACACCTTCGACTACGATGACATCCGCGGCTCCGTTGAGAAGCATCTGGGAAAAGACAATCTGGGCTGGGTTCGGATTGTCACTGAGTGTTTTGAAGCGATCAAGAAGCACTGCGATCAGCGAGAGGAAAGCTATCTCACGGTCGGACAGATCAAGCAAAAATTCGGCTCGCTTCGGATCTACCTAGACGGCGTGCAGGAAGACACATTCATTCAACTGCGGTTGCAGCAAGCCGTGCAGGAAGCAGAGATGTCTTGCGAGCGGTGCGGCAACGCCTCCACAACTCAAGTCATTGCTGCCTGGCATGTCAACCTGTGCTGCTGGCACGCGCACGAGGCGGCCAGTGAACGGATGGAGACCTTTCCCACAGTGCGTTTGAATACGCGTGCCAAGCGAGATGTGCTTCAATGCCGAAGCTGCGGCTATATCGGCCAAATTGCCTGGGGCGCATCGGGTCACCGCTGCCCTTCCTGTGTCGCGAAAGGTTGGTAGCCCGATGAGTGAAACAACCTGGGAAGAAGATGAAATCTTTGCGCTGGCTGGCTTCTGCCATGACGAGGCAGACATCCTCCGCCTTGTTTTAAGCGCTCTCAACTCCCGTGCATCCTGGGAAATCGTGAAGCAAATGATTTTGGAAAGAGCCAGTTCTGAAGACCTCCTCAAGGTGATCAAACAACGATCAGAAGAAACCGCAAGATTTAGCGATGATCCTGACAACTGGCGGCAGACGGAAATTAACCGTTTGAGGGAAATCGATCCTGCTCTGGCAGTCTTCGCCCAAGACACGGTGGAACAGATGCCGAGCCTGAAGCGCTGGAAAGAGGTCATGGGCCTCATTTCGGAACGTCACACTGCCGATATGAGCATGGAAGCTTCTCGTGCAGAGGGTGAGAAGACCACTGCTGCCCGATATCTTCTGGACAAAGTGGACTTTGAGTAACTGCCGCGCACCCTCCGAAACGAGATGCCGGAACATATCAAGCAACTCACAACCTGGAGCAATCAGTTCGCCCGACTGGCCTCACTTGATGAGTTGAACGAGCTTCGTGCAGTTTCCCAAAGGTTCCCTCATTGCAACTTCGTCATCGAGGGGATGGTCCACGATATCGAGTGTCGATGGAGCATCGGATCTGACATCCTTCATATCCAACCCACCCTACTGGTTGGCGAGCCCGGCGTCGGCAAAACAGCTTTTGCAAAGACAGCCTGTAAAGCTCTCGGCCTTTATGTGCAAAGCGCAAACGTCGGCGGCAAATCGGAGAACCATTTGTTTGGTCTTTCGGTAGGTTGGAGTAGCGCGCATGCAGGGATCGTGACGGAGGCCGTGGCAACGGCACGCCTCCTTAACCCAATGATCATCCTCGACGAAATCGACAAGACGCACGCGAGCCGCAACGGAGATATCACCGGCGAACTTCTTGCGTTGCTCGAGCCCTCTGAGGCCAGGAGATATCGAGAGAAATATCTGGCGGTTGACGTGGATGCCTCACATGTGAGCTGGATTTTGACCGCAAATCACTTGAGTGGCGTACCCGCCCCTCTTCTCAGCCGTTGCACAATCTATGAAATCCCGCCCCCGACCCAAGAACAACTGCCTGCGATCATTCAAAGCCTGGTGAGCGAATTCGCTGCTGAGTTTGGGTTGAGGCCTGAGTTCTTTCGGCTGGATCTCGGCGATGTTGAAGCTTTGGTGAGTACCTATGGACGGCACCGATCAGTGCGGGTTTTGAGACGGCTGGTGCGCGGCCTTCTGCATCAAAAGACCAAAACCCACTCGTGGAACTAGGACGGATCCACGAGGACCCAAGCATGCAGACACCACAAAATAGGAAAGGCGAAAATGCTAAGAGTTGTTGTTTACGTAAATCGTACCCCAATCGCGGAAGCCCGTGCAGGAAACATGTCCGGGCTTGCGGATATCTCCGACTACAAAGTCAGAGTATTCGAAGACGAAGCCCCGCATCTCGATATCCTGGTCAAGAATGTCACCGGCTGGATCAAGGGTCACGCGCGCCGCAGCAGCGTTTGGTATCTGGTTCGAAAAATCGCCGAGTTGGCTGTTCGGGAGAATGGCAACGTCTGAAAATGAGCGGGATGTGTCGCCAGATGACGCCCATCAAAACGAACAATGAGGAGTATCAGAGCCGATCTCCCGCCCTTCAACACCGTTGCAAATCACTTGCGCTGGAGGACGAGGTTGTTTGCAGAATTAGAGCCTCTCCTGAAGAAGCGCTCGCACGCCCGAGAACTGGCTTTCTTAGGGCGACGAAGTATTATGCAAAGTGAGCCAATTACCCGAAAGCGTCAGATACAGAGGGGAATGGGAATGTCAGAAGAAAGGCCCAATGAAACTACCGAAGAATTCGAGAAACGCTGCGAGGTAGACGCCATCACGGTGGCCTTTCTCCTCGTCAAAGCAGCTCAGTTCGCGTCAGAGGATGGGCTAGCGCGAAAAAGCATGAGCGCGGATGAGTGGAACAAACTCGCCCCAAAGCAGGTCTAAAAAGGGTCAGTGCCGGCGATTTCTGAAATGGTGCGATAGACCGCTCGCAGCCGAGGCTGTGTGAAAACTCTGACAGTCTGGCGAAATACGCCGAAAACACCTTCTATGTGCATTCTCTCGCACTTCTGAGAGAGCTTTTGCTCAGGCGCTCAAAACGAGCGCGACGAGAGAGCTCGTGGGCCGGAGTTTTCACACAGCCTCAGCCCAAAGCAGACATTGAACTCAAGACTTTGCAATTCCGGCTTAGCGCAAAAAGCAGACATTGCAAACTTTGGCGGACGAGCCAATTAAGACACTCAACATCTTTGTCGGATATTGCGGTTGCGGCCCGCTCATCCACAACAGCAATCACCTAACTGAATTGGCGGGCACGGGACAGTTGCGTAGGAACAAAAAACACAGCAATCGCCTTCTAACGGTTTCAAGACTGCCTTGCATGACTTGCATTCATAAAACCACTGGCACGATTCAGTTGGCATTTTCTCGGTTTCAACGTGCCCACACCGAGGGCAGGTCAAAATGCTATTCAGCACCACAGTTTGTTTTGTCATTGTCTCACATCTGCATGATTAGATAATCGTTGATTTGAGCCTCATTGAACACGATGACCCATGCCAACGCGGTAGTCGCCGTGCTTCCGACAAGCCACCATTTCAGATTTGCCAACGTCCCGTTTCGATGCGCTACGAACAACGAAACCGCGACCAGCGCTGTTGAGATGGCGAGAACATAGTAGCTTGCTGCCGCTATTTTTCCGAATATCGCCAACCAACTGCCACCCAAGCCGAGCAACATCATGGCCATTGGAAGAACACAGCATGTCGCGACCCCCAGAGCTGAAACCGATCCCAAGTAGCTGAGGCTCAAATATTTCTTCATCTTTTGCTCCCGAGGTACTCTATTTGATTGTGTTGAGGCACCGGCATTCAGAGCGTATAACTCCTGTAGTAACTACAGGATCAAGTGGAGGCACTTCACATGATTGCGATTGGTGAGGCTTCCCGGCAAAGCGGGGTCGGCATAGAAACTATCCGCTACTACGAACGCGAAGGTATCGTACCAGGACCCGCACGAGCTCTGAACAATCGTCGCCTCTATTCAGCAAACGATGTGGGAAGACTTCGATTTTTGAAGAAGTGCCGCGACCTGGGGTTTCCTCTATCTGACGCAAAGGTGCTTTTAGAGCTGTCAGAAGGAAGTGCTGAAGATTGCCGGTCAGTGAAAGAATTGGCCGAGGCACACATTGCCAGCGTTCGAAGCAAGATTGATGAGCTCAGACAACTGGAGCACGCCTTGAGTGAGCTTACGGCCAATTGTGATAGCGGTAACGTTCACTGCCCGATGCTGCAAAGACTGAGAACGATGGATGATATCTGACTCCGGCCACTGGGCAGAAGCTCAGTATCCGAGATTTAGCCAGATCACGTCAGACCAAGGTCCGTGGTGCGATAACAGATTGTAGTTCATAGTCGATTTCACGATGAGAGCCAAAGTAACTGACCTGACGATTGGAAATTGGTCGTTGTCGCGAGTCTTTCTTGCGGCCAGCATTTTCGTGATGGGTACTGCTACCGCAATCGTCGGGGTCTGGGTGTCTAATCGAATCCAGAACGCAGTCGTGCAAAACTCCGCCAACTCCGCGGCGCTGTATATGGAAAGCGTAGTATCCCCGCTCAGCCAGGAATTGGCACATGGCTACCGCCTTTCCGAGCAGGCGAGCCTAGCGCTGGACGAGATTTTCATGAGCCAGCCAATGCGTGACCGCATTGTTTCCTACAAATTCTGGAAGCAAGGCGGCGTGATTGCACATGCCTCGGATACAGACATCATAGGAAACCGTTTCAATCCAACGGATGATCTGAAACGAGCATGGGGTGGAAATATCTCCGGCTCTTTTGAAGAGCTTGATCATGCCGAAAGCGCTGCCGAGGCAGCACTGGGGATACCACTACTTGAAGTTTACAGCCCTATCCGCGAACTCTGGTCCGGCGAAATCATCGCGGTCGCGGAGTTCTACGAAAGAGCTGACCAGCTGGAGTTAGACTTAGCCAAGGCCAGGCGAACGAGTTGGTTGGTCGTCGGTTCCGCATTTCTTGCAAGTACGATTGTCTTGTATTCCATCGTCGCAATTGGCGACAAAACAATTCGACGACAGGGGACTCTTCTTAAACAGCGCTTGACAGAAAGTGAAAGGATGGCTGAGCAGAATGCCCTGCTGCGGTCGCGTGTGGTCGAGGCGTCAGAAAGATATGCCACGCAAACAGATCGGTTCCTCAAGAAACTCGGTGCCGAGCTGCATGATGGTCCTGCACAATACCTGTCGCTCGCTGCCCTTAGACTGGAGGCGGCGTTTTCCAAAGAGTCCGAAAGGCCTAAAGAGGCAGAGGGAATTCAGCAGTCTTTGCAAAAATCTCTGGTTGAAATTCGTGCAATATCGCGAGGGCTGTCCGCCCCGGACATCGACAACCTGGCGCTTGCCGATGTTGTGAAGAGAGCCGTAGAGGATCACGCCGAACACAGCCCGTTGCGACCGGATATTTCATTCCTGGGTAGCCAGGCCCCAAGGTTGTCATTGTCCGACAAGCTGTGCGTTTTTCGTTTCCTTCAGGAGACGCTTTCCAATGCCGCGAGATATGCTCCAGCTTCCAAGTGCACTGTTATTTCTGAGGCGCAGAACGACCGCATAGTTGTAAAGGTCAAAGACGACGGACCTGGATTTGACAGGTCAGAAGAAGCCGCGTTGCGAGACGATGGTGGCCAGGGGCTTATGGGCTTGCGAGATCGGGTCGAGAGTATTGGCGGCAGGTTCGAAGTCGCATCGAGACCGGGTGAGGGCACGACCATTTCTATGACACTCTTTCCCAGAAAGTTAGGCACATCATGACTACATCTGTCGTAATAGCTGATGATCACCCGATATTCAGGGATGGCTTGCAACGCACGCTGGATGAAGCTGATGGTTTTGAAGTTTTGGCTGCTGGGTCCAGCGCGGAAGATGCAGTATCGCTGGTCGTCACGCATCAGCCGGACATAGCCATTCTTGACCTCTCGATGCCCGGTGGCGGGATAAGCGCAACACGTGAAATTGCGGCAATGGCAAATCCGCCCATCATTGCAATCTTAACGGTCTCAGAGAACAGCAGCGATGTCGCGGACGCCTTGGAGGCGGGCGCGATTGGGTACATTGTAAAGGGCGTAACCGCGAGCGAATTGACCGCTTCCTTACACAGCATCGCCGCAGGTGAAGGGTTCGTTTCTCCGGGCTTGGCCTCGCGGGTATTGCTTCAAATCAACGCTGACACTGGCATGTCTATCAACAGCAGCATTCTCGATGATCTTACGCATCGTGAGGAAGAAATACTTCGACGCGTGGCCAAGGGACTGAGCAATCGTGAAATCGCTGATGAGTTAGACCTTCAGGAAAAGACCGTGAAGCACTACATGACGGCAATCCTGTCCAAGCTTCATGCGCGAAATCGGGTAGAGGCCGCGCTCATTGCGCATGATGTTTGGAACAAGGGAGATTAACTGCGGTCCCTTTGAAGACGATGACGGCCCCTCACTCAAAGAAGCCGCCAACGGATTATCGACTGGAGTTGCTGTTCAGTTGGCAACCGACTGCAACCTCCTGCGATCAGAGGCCGTTGCGTTTCTTTCAACAACAGTTCGGTTGTACGGGTCTTTCAACTCGTAGCGCCCAAACTCGATCTCCTCTTTCCAACCATTGGCATAGTTCACTTCGATGTTGTTGCCCTGGCGTTCGATTTTCGTGGGCCGACTTCCAGCAGCGCCGCTTTGCCCTGAAGAGCGCACGTTGCCGATTGAGATGCCATTTGCCAAAGACCGGAGCCTTGAGACGTCAGCACCAGTCGCGGGGCGCTCCTCAACAGTTCGGTTCTGAGCATTCTTTCTTTCATACCGCCCGTTTTCGATCTCCTCCTTGGTTCCGTCGGCGTAACGCACTTCAATGCCGTTAGCGTTTGTTTCGATCTTTGTTATCCCAGCCGAGCCCGACGGCTTGCCCCCTGTTTGAGACCGATCCTTCTTTCCGCTGCCTTTGTTGGAGCGTTTGGAGGCATCATCATCATCATCATCATCGTCATCGTCGTCGCGACCACTTTTTCCTGATCCCGAATTGTCGTCACGATCATCATCTCGGTCGTCGTCGCGATCATCGTCCCTATCGTCATCACGATCATCGTCCCGGTCACCACCACGGCCGCTATTACCTGACCCCGAGTTGTCGTCGCGGTCATCATCTCTGTCGTCGTTACGATCATCATCCCGATCATCGTCGCGACCATCCCCGTCTTTCCCCTTGCCGCTCTTGGCAAAGGCATAGGACGGTTCAAAATGTAGGCGACCATCGGCATCAAACGCTGGCACATAAGGCGTAGCCGCAATCAACGAAGCCAACGCTGCTGTACTAAGAAGTTGACCCAGCTTTCTTTGAATTTTCATGTTCGCCTCCATTTCTAAGCGTCACGCTTCGTGACGTTGGAGACAGGTTACTTCTGGTTCGGCTTTCCCACATCGGGCTTAGGTCTGACGAATTTCAAGCCGAACGTCTTAGTCAGATCAGTCAAACCAATAGAGTTTTTGCTGAGCCATTTGACCAGTTTAGTGGGAATTAACCCCGTCACCCTTCAACTCGTCATCAGGTTCGAGGTGAATGACAAAGACGGAACCCGGATACAAACGATCCAATTCTTCCTCGATGTCATTGCATATATCATGCGCCGCGCTGACTGGCATTGTGCCGTCCACAACAAGATGAAACTCCACGAAGATGACATTCGCGGATCTGCGCCCTTTGAGGTCGTGGTACTCTAAGGCTGCGCCGAGATTTGCTTCGATTGCGTTAGAAATAGCCCGCAAGTCATGGTCTGAAAGGCTCACATCCATCAGGCCATCGATGGATGCCCGAATAACTTTCCATCCCTCCCACAAGATGTTCAGTGCAACAAGAATTGCCAGAATCGGGTCGAGGATCAGCCAGCCGGTGACAAGTGCAAGTATCAGACCTGCTATGACACCAACTGAAGTCATGACATCCGTAAAAATGTGCCGGGCGCTTGCCTCCAATGCAGGCGAACCCTCGCGCCGGCCGATTTTGAGCAATAGGTAGGCCCATGCGCCATTCACACCTGTTGCAATGACATTGACGGCAATTCCAAGCAGCGGCGCATCCTCAAGATGCGGGTTAGGGAGCGCCAGCACAGCTTCTCTGATGATCAGGAAAGCTGCCAGCACAATCAGTACGCCCTCGGCGACGGCGGAAAGATACTCAGCTTTTTTGTGACCAAATGGGTGGTTTTCGTCAGGAGGCTTGTTTGCAACGCGAACTGCGAAATACGCCAGCAGCGCCGCAACGACGTTCACGGTTGATTCCATTGCGTCTGACAACAACGCCACCGAGCCCGTCAGCCACCAGGCCAGCAGTTTCAGAGCCAGTACCGCAATGGAAATCGGAATGGACCAAAGAGCAAATTTTTGTGTCATTCGGTCACGAGCCTCAGTCAATCGTTACAAGAGATCCTAGGAACAGATGAGCTATCGTGCTTAACACGTAAGACAGGATTAGGATAAAGATGAACAGGGCCGTAGGGTCGGTCATGCTCGACCGGCTGTCGTGAATGGCGCTGGCACCACAGCGTCATACATCTGTTACTCGGATGGACCCGATTGTTACATACGGCTAGCATCAGTGATCACACAGCACGAAGAGAGACACACATGTCGAAGTTCACCAAACGAAAAACTGCCCACGGGGTTGTTGCACTCCTAATCTGCTGTATCGCGGCGACCGCACAGGCGCAATCGGCAGGCGAGGAGATGTCGTTCTTCATCACTAGTGTGGGCAAGGGCGACGGTGCCAACTTAGGTGGCCTCGAAGGCGCCGATGCTCATTGCAATGCGCTTGCCTCCGCGACCGGTTCTTCCAAGACTTTCGCGGCCTATCTGAGCACCTCAATGTCCATTGATCGCAGCACCGACCCGATGACAATCACCAATGGCATTTCTGCACGCGACCGGATCGGATCAGGCCCCTGGTACAATGCCAATGGAGAGCTCATCGCCAACAATGTTGAAGAACTGCACCGCGACAGCGTGAACATTAGTCTACAGACAGCGCTCGACGAAAACGGTAACCCCGTCAATGGGCGTGGTAGCCAGCCGAACAAACATGACATTCTGACCGGCTCCGATTCCGCAGGTTACTTCTCTACGGCAGGCGGTGACACAACATGCAGTAACTGGACTTCGAACAGCGAGGATGGATCTGCGATTGTCGGGCATCATGACCGTATCGGTCTCAACGATGCCCGAAACATGGTGTCCTGGAACTCATCGCACGGCTCGCGCGGTTGCGGAGAGGAACATCTGCCACGTTCAGGCGGGGCAGGTCTGTTTTATTGCTTCGCAACGGACTAATCGGGCAGCATTGGTACGCGTGACGCCCGCATTGAACCTGACATTACCAAGTCAGTCTGGGGGATCGCGTTTTGGAAGCGGTTTTTGGGCGGAAATAGTCTAAATGCCGCTTCGTTGCGAGTTTACTAAATTGCAATGCTTGGGTGAGAAGGTTCAGTTTGGGCTGCTTCAAGTCACTTATGTGCAAGTCAGAGAAAGGCGCATCCGAGGAGGATACTGGACATTGCATTGTTTGGCCGGTTCCCGAAAGTCGACATTGCCGTGGGCGACACTGAACCCAAAGGTATTCATGTTGCATTGTGAATTAGCGGCAGCGACAAATCAGAGTGCAGTCGTCAACGTTGTGAGGAGCGCATCGAATTGACCCTGCGACGTGCTGATGTCAAGCGGCGAACGTAGCCATACTGCGATCTTGGAAACTGTTATGTTTATTGGCCGCTTTGTTTGCAATTTCAGGCGGTTCTCACCGTCCAGAATTGGTTTTCGCAAAACTGCAAAGCAGATCGACATGTCGATCCAACCAATCTTCGTCCAGGGCCTCGTGACGTATGAGCTTGCGAAAATAAGGTGCAGCGACTGCTAGTTCTATGAGCTGGTCAACCGGAACGTCGGCGGTGATCTCACCGCGGCCGATTGCGGCTGCAAATACTGCTTCTACACTTGCGAACCTGTCTTTCATGAATTCAGTTATCACTAACCGCGCCTCTTCGTCGGTGGACGCAGCAGCGACCACTTGAGGCGCGATCTGGCCCCATGGTGTGTCATTTAAGGCTCCCATCAGTACTCCGAGTAACCAGCGCAGATCAGATCGTAGCGGGCCATGGGTTTTGGGCGGTATGTTCGGCGGGGTTGCTATGCGCCTGAATGCTGCATCACGCAGACTGCGCGCATCTGGCCAGTGCCTGTAAAGTGTGCTGCGCGAAATGCCCGTTGCCTTTGAAACCGCGCCATGAGTTACGTGCAGCACGCCCTCATCCATCAGTATCCTTTGCGCCGCATCAAGTGCGGCCTGTCGTGTGGCGATCAGCCTGGGATCTTCTTTCAATCGCCCCTCCTATAGAACATATTGTTGCATAGCAGAACATTTTGTACTAAAAGTATGGCCAGCTAAAAACTAAAGCTCAATACTCAATTCCGCGAACACGTCTTGTCAAAATGGGAGCGTATCAATGTTCAAAGTGGCAGCAACCCCGCTGGCGGTACTCTTATCGATTGGTGCGACAACCGCGCTGTCCGAGAGTGGCACTTACGAGCTGGATCCTGGACACAGCCAGGTCTTGTTCAGCTACAACCACATCGGGTTCTCAGAAACGTTTGGAATGTTCTCAGGTTTTAGCGGCGAGATAGAGTTCAATGAAGATGATCCGTCTGCGTCATCTGTCACAGTGTCTATGCCTGTAAAATCCATGATCACCGGCTGGGACGCCCGTCTGCAACACTTCATGTCCGATGACTTTTTCAGCGCGAGTGACGATGACGTGGTCACCTTCGCCTCAACCAGCATTGAAGTGACCGGGGACAATACCGCGAATATTTCTGGCGACCTGACCATGAATGGCATCACCAAACCTGTGGTTCTGGAAACAACGCTTAACAAGTCAGCGCCATACCCGTTTGGCCAAAAAGAGGGCACGCCGACCTTGGGTCTGGCAGCCACGGCGACTATCGTGCGGTCTGAGTTCGGACTTGGGGCCTTTGCACCTGCGGTGAGCGACGAAATAGAGCTCTTGATCAATATCGAAGCGCTAAAAGCTGAATGATGTGTGCAGGGGCACCGATACGGCGCTGAGCACTCAATCTTTAATTTTGGCGGATGGTCAAAGCGATGAATGTCTACCTGAGAACATTGGCGGTTGCTGTAACGGTGGTGGCATTGATGTGCCCGATGGTATCCGCACAAGAGCGCTCCTTGCCAGAGCGCACCTCGCCCCGTCCGGAAACGACAAGCGGCGTACCGCATACTCAGATTGGTGTCAAAATTGATGCCGAATTGGCCCAGCTATTGCTGGAGCGTGTTGCGCAATTCCCGGGGGTCACACTAGGCCCCACACGCATATCACTACCTGGCGCGATTGGTTTTCAACTTGATCCCGACATGTTGTTGTCTCACCCGAACTCTATCGTTGGTGGGTTTGAGTTTGCGCACATGCATCCTGATGGCAGCTTGCACGCTTCGCTAGACCCCGCAATGGCGCGACGGGCAGTTGAGGCGGGTTGGGCCGTAGCGCACCCGTGGGCCAATCAACGTCCTGGGTGGAGCGGCTTTGTTATGATCTATACACCGACGACACCCGAAGAGTTGGATGTCGTCATCGATCTGGTTGAAAGCTCGTACACCTTCATCACCGGCAACACCTTGGGCTAAACGCCTACCTGCTGACATTGCCGTTGCCAACTAATGCGCAAGTCAGTCAATAATCAGTCTTACCGGAATTTCAGGTGATCTGTGTTCCACTGTTCCGGACGGGCATGATCCAGAGATGTGGCGCACCCATAATGAGTGCAACTAGGATGTATATGGCGACCCATCCTCGCAACTTGTCAAAACCACATACCCCCAGTAGGTATTTGGTATGTTTCGCCTGGTCCTGTCGATATTTCTAGTTGTTGCATTCTCTGGCGCATCCGCAGCGTCCGCGAAGCATGGCTTGACCCATGGATCGGATCATTCTGGTCATCATGCTCAAATGGCGGGCGACGATCCGTTGGCTGATGCCGAAAAAGCTGCTGCGGATTGTTGCGACACCAGTAGCGGCATGGGTTCAACATCCTGTTTTGGTGATTTTGTCGCCACGGCGGGGATTTCGCCGATTGCTCCATTGGTGATCTCAGTGGGTGGTGTGACGCACGCTGGTTCCGATTATTCGAGCCTCGCACTGGGTGTCCCCACCGGTCCTCCGAAAGCCTGAATGGCTACGGGCGCTCGCCCGCAATCCGTTCAAATTTCACTTCAAAGGACCGACAGACATGATCACACGTCGTTACTTCACAGCACTGTCTGCAACTGCTCTCATCGCGACCGCTCTTCCCGTTCGTGCAGGCACCCCAATGCACGTGCTCAGCTCACCAGGTTGCGGATGTTGTCACGCATGGGCCGACTTGGCTCGCGCACGTGGCTACGCCGTTACCGTTGAGGAACTGACCGACCCCGAGGCACAGAAGTCAGCGCGGGGTATCCCGTTGAACCTCGCATCCTGTCACACCATAGAAGCCGATGGTTATGTCTTTGAAGGCCATGTGCCGTTTGAAGCACTGGAAGCCGTGTTGAAGGATCGGCCTGACATCACAGGGCTTGCTGTTCCCGGCATGCCAGTGGGGTCCCCTGGTATGGGCGACGATCCGTCCGCCCGCTATGATGTCATTGCATTTGGGGGAAAGGCTGGAACCGGAACGGTGTACTACCGCGCGGGCACCGCGCAGCCGTTCGACACCTGATGGCTGGGCGCACAACATTATTGGTCACCGGCGGGCTTACGCTCGCCGGTTTCACCGTAGCATTCGTTCTGGCCCAGCCCACCAAAGCGGTCGGTCTATTGACACCGGATGACGCTGAACTGGTCGCCATTGGCCAAATAATTTACGCGGAACAATGTGCTGCCTGCCACGGAGCACGCCTGGAAGGACAGCCAAACTGGCGGATACGCGGCGAGGATGGTTTGCTACCGGCACCTCCGCATGACGCCACAGGGCATACGTGGCACCACGATGATGAAACGCTTTTCACCCTGACCAAATTTGGCCTGGCCGGGCTGATAGAGAATGCGCCCGCAACTGGTATGCCGGTCTATGAAGGTGTGCTCAGCGATGACGAAATCATTGCGGTGCTATCCTTTATCAAATCAACCTGGCCCGATGACCTTCGTGAGTATCATGACGAACTGAATGCCCAGTCCGAATAGGAAACAACTCAGATGATCAAACAAACTCTTTTCGGTTTGGCCGTTGCAATGGCTCCGATGCTTGCGGCTGCGCATTCAAAGTCTGAAGCAACGACACCGGCTGACGGCGCGACTGTCACGAACGCGCCGGAGATTTCCATGCGGTTCGATGATCCGATGCGCATCATTTCGATTACGCTGACCTCCTCAGATGGCGACGTCGAAATTGAACGCGAGACAGGTATGGACCCCGCCACAGAATTCCGGGCCATGCCGTTGGAAGAGCTTGCACCGGGAAGCTACCGCTTCGACTGGCGAGGTATGGCGTCAGACGGTCACCCGATGCAGGGCAGCTTCTCTTTCACGGTCGCTGAGTGACCGGACTGGCCCCCATTGACGGTGTTGTCGTCTTGGCCATTTTGGCGAAAGCACTTGGCTACGGCGCGGCGCTGCTGGCGATGGGCAGCATCCTGTTCACCGTTCTCTTTGCCACGCGCGCCGAGGCGTCCGTTTTGCGCCTTGCACGTCACCTCTCGGTCGGTGCGGCGCTTCTCGGTCTCGCCGTTCTGGCTCTACGTTTCGGCATCAGAGCGGCGCGGATATCCGGAATGGGCTTTGAGGGCGCGACGGACCCAATGATGCTTGGCATTGTCTGGGACAGCCCGCTTGGCACCGCTGCGATTTGGCGAGGGGTGGGCGAACTCGCGATATTGGCAATCCTGCTCCCCCGCGTAGGGCAGTGGGTCGCTTTGGCGGGCAGCCTTGCCATAGCGATTTCCTTTGCTCAGGTGGGACACTCGCTTGGAGAGCCCAGGGCGCCTCTCGCAGTCTTACTGGTTCTTCATCTTCTGGCAGTCGCCTTTTGGGTTGGCGCTCTTCTGCCCCTGCACAAAGCGGCGCTCACTCCCACTGGGGCCGATCTACTGCACCATTTTGGCAATGTCGCTGCTTACGGAGTTGCCGTCCTGATTGTTGCTGGCGCAGCACTCGCATGGCTGCTTTCGGGCTCTGTGGTCGCCTTGTTCGGAACGGCCTATGGATTGGTACTTTTGGCCAAGGTCGTTATCGTTTCTGCCCTTCTTGGCCTGGCGGCGCTGAACAAGCTGAGATTTGTTCCGGCTCTCAGGGCTGAGAAGCGTGGCGCGGAAATTGCTCTCCGGCGGTCGATTTCAATGGAGATGTTGGCTGTTGTCCTGATCCTGTTTGCAACGGCGATGCTAACCAGTGTGACGACACCTCCTATCAATCTCTGACGGCCTATGGTCCGAAGCAGGAGCTGAAAATACTTGTTACGAATGTCCGCTTGGGGCTGCCTGCGGCTTGTTGCAGTAGCTATATGGCTAGAGGTGGGAGAGTGAGTTTATTGGTTGATGCTCCCTGCGTTTCTTAAGATATGGGCTTCCCAGGCGTGCAGCTCACACGCTCAGCGTAGCCGCGTGGCACCCAATACCTGTGGGGCAACGAACGACACGACAATTTCTGCCATTACACCCATCTTAGCAACACTAGCTTTGTCGAACTCGACGTTTGGCATCGGACAGGCCAGCTGAGGATTTCCCTGCGGCATCTCGTCCATCAGAAACCGCATTTTGGCAGTCTGTCTCGGGTTGATATGCTTGAGCTTCACAGTGCATTCTTCAGCATCGGTTCTTTCGATGTCCCACAGAGACAGATATCCAGGTGGGAGATCAATAAAATGTCCAGGGATCAAGTAAGTGGAGCCTGGGAGTTGCACGACAACTTCTGCGTCCTCGACTGCGCTATGGCCGGAATTTGTAATTTCTAACGTCATCAATGTGGGCTCAGGAAGTTCCTCACCGCGATATAGTACTTTGAGATCTAGCGATAGATCAGGGTCGTCGTTTTTGACGAGCCTTTCGATGTCATAAGAGTAAGTTAGTTTTTTCATTGCAAACTGTCTCTTCGCCAGTTTCCAAGTCACAAACACTCCCAGAAGTGTTGCGACCACACCGGCCAATGCAATGTATTCAGCGTGTTCCAAATTGCTCTCCAAAAAAGAAATTTCCGCGGCGCATCCTGACACCGCTCACTTGGCACGGCATATCTGAACTGATGAAACCAAGCTAGTCTTCCCAAACAACTAGGTACGGGACGGTAAATGATGCACATCTATTGGTTGCCGAATACTAGTTCGGGGGGCTTCCGCGCAGCTGCTACCCGAGACTCGAATGTCCGCTTAGGGCTGAGACCGGTCACAGAAAAGCTCTGTTTTGGTCCGCTATTTTGGCGTGTCTTGCCGGGGTCCGTCTTGCAGAAAAGCTTCCGTTTCTCCGAGCCAACCAGACACCGACTGAAGGCTATTTGTCATCCAAGTATCTGACAAACATCCTTTTGTTCTCTTCCTTGTGCAGTTCCCAATAACTCATGGTAATCTGACTTGTGATTTGGCCGGGAGATCCAGCACCGATATTTCGTCCATTTACTTTGGTCACTGGCATGATCCCACCGGCGGTTGAAGATATAAAGACTTCGTCTGCAACTAGGAGTTGGTCTTGGGGTATGTCGACGGCTGAGCAGTCGATATCCAGGTTCGTGCAAATGTCGAAGACCGTCTGACGAGTGACCCCGAGAAGCACACCGAACTTCGGTGTTAGAACTTTTCCGTCGATGACGGCAAAAATATTGAATCCGGGCCCTTCAGATACGTTACCATTTGTATCGACAAGGATCGCAGTGTCAGCACCGCGGTCGTAAGCCTCGTAGAGGCCTTTGACCAGATCCAACCAATGATAGTTCTTCACGGTCGGATCGACTGACTTTGGAGAAATGCGGACTAAGGATGATATTGCTGCATTTAGTCCATGTTTCATCTGCTCTGGATTGGCCACCGATCCAAACGGTATTGCGAATGCAATGAACTGGTTGACCGCATCACGTGGATCCCGACTGAATGTCGGAGACATACCGCGTGTGCAAATGTACTCGACGTAGGAGTTCTTTAACCCTGACAGTGCGACGCAGTTGTGCAGTATCTCGATGACCTGTTCTCGGTCATACTCAATCGACATATGCAGCTTTTCCAAACCTGCAAAGAACCGATCAAGGTGATTTTCGAGTCGAAAGAAAGCTCCGTTCCAAACATGGACGACATCATACGTCGCGTCAGAATGAAGTAGCCCATAGTCCAGCACCGAAATCTTGGCTTCCGAAATCGGCAAATACTGTCCGTCCAGGAAAGCCACACCAGGAGGATATGTTTTAGGGTCTGAGTAATGCTCGGAGAGGTAAGGTAGTACATTCATAATGTGAAAGCTACCGGAGTACGGACTGCAATCGCAATGTCTGTTTTGGGCTTCCTTCGGTCGCTTGTCCGGGGCGCAGAGATTGGCAGCGGAGTGCTCGTTGTACCAACGTGCCTTCGCCCTGCGAACGTCTGGTCTTGAGCCTCCCCAACTGAACTGGTCCACCGTTATGTTTAGGAAACGGAGGGCCACGAATGGCAAATAAGAGACCGAAGCCTGAAGAGATTGTCTCGAAGTTACGGCAGGTTGAAGTTCTGATGGGGCAAGGCATGTCCCGTCTTGATGCGATCAGACAGATCGGAGTTGTCGAACAAACCTATTACCGCTGGCGGAGGAAGTACGGTGGAATGGGTGTTGATCAATTGAAGGAACTGAAACGGCTTCAGAAAGAGAACGAGCGGCTGAGACGCGCAGTTTCAGATCTGACGCTGGACAAACTGATCCTGACGGAAGCCACAAAGGGAAACTACTGAGCCCCGCTCGTCGTCGTGCTTGTATTAACCATGTACGCAACCAGCTGAACGTTTCCGAGAGACGCGCCTGCCGCGTGCTGGGGCAACACCGGTCCACGCAACGGCGCGTCCCACAAGGTCGCGCAGACGAAGACCGACTGGTGGCCGACATGATCGAGTTGACCCGACAGTACGGCCGATATGGCTATCGCAGGATCGCAGCGCTGCTGAGAGAGGCTGGATGGTCTGTTAGCGACGGGCGGGTTGAACGCCTGTGGCGACGAGAGGGGCTGAAAGTGCCAGTGAAACAACCGAAGAAAGGACGGCTCTGGCTGAACGATGGGTCGTGTGTTCGGCTGAGGCCGGAGTATCGCAATCATGTATGGAGCTATGACTTCGTTCATTGTCGAACCGACGATGGCAAAGCCTTTCGGACGCTGAACATCCTTGATGAGCACAGCCGGGAGTGCCTGACGATTAGAGTGAAGCGCAAGCTGAACTCAACGGACGTGATTGATGCTCTAACGGATCTGTTCATCCTGCGTGGCGCGCCCGGTTTCATTCGTTCAGACAATGGGCCGGAATTTGTTGCCCTGGCCGTCAGGGATTGGATGGCTGCTGTCGGGGCCAAGACAGCCTACATCGAACCTGGAAGCCCTTGGGAGAACGGATATTGTGAAAGCTTCAATGGCAGGTTCAGAGACGAGCTGCTCAACGGCGAAATCTTCTACAGCCTGCGCGAAGCACAAATCTTGATCGAACAATGGAGGAGACACTACAACACAAAACGTCCCCACAGTGCACTGGGCTACCGCCCGCCAGCGCCCGAAACCATCATCTCAATGGATCACAGGCCAATGATGCACTAACAATCAACTTGGACCAGTCAGATGAGGCTGCTCAGCCAAACCTGCCAACCAGTATCTGTGTTTCTACTTTTCTGCTTGCCTCGCGTTCCAAGTGGAAACAAGAAACGTGGCCATAGTACCTGACAAGTTGACGGCCAACTCTGCGTGTCTAGCCGCTGGTTTGATGCGCTTCGGTCCAATACTATGAGCATCTCCCAGCTTGTTTCTGAGCGCACCGAGTGCCGTCACAACCGATTGTGACCCACTCAAAATCTGTTTGAATACTTGTTCCGTGTAATCATCAGGGGCCAACCTTAGCGTCTTGGAGAGTTTTTTGTATAGAACTGGAAGATCATCTTTTTCTTCCCAGCTTTCACCTGCCTCGTGCAAGATCCACTTGCAAACGTCTTCCATTAGAGTTCGGGCCAATGTGATTGCGCGTTCAGCGTCTTTTGACCTGCTGTCGAGTGCACTTTGCCATCTTTCGCCAATTTGATCCGGGTTAAAGGTGCTCAGGGTCGCCGTGATCTCAATATCAGCCGGATTTCCTTCTGGCAGCGGGTTTACCTCGAAAATCGGTGATCCTGAGATTCTTCCGGCTTCAGACAGCGTGTACCCATCATGGCGCAGCAAATCGTCGACCTTCCCAGATAGTATCCTCTGGCGTTCCTCACTTTGATATTCGGCAGAGGTGAGCTGTTCGATAAAGCTAAACAACAAACGGGTGGAGCAAGTCAGCAGCCCAAGAGCTTCCAAGTACTCCTGTTGAGTCAGATCATCGTTTCGAATTGTGTGTTGGATTAAGTATTCTTCGAGTGTGCGATTATCATTTCGATGGGGTGCGGACATGTTTTCCAGTGGAAAGACAGCCGCCACAAACGTAAAATCATCAACTTCACTCACCAGTGGGCCCACGGTCAGCAGTTTGACTAATCTTCGGCGCGTGATGCTAGTAATCTCGGGCCGTTCCAGATCCGCGATCTTATCAACCAACTCAAGGAGGTTGAAAGCGTCGATCTCTTGAAGAAGCGAACGAGCCATTTTTACGAGTGGTTCGACCTCAACTGCTGCCAACCTGCTGGACGCATACTTGTACTTACTCTGAAACGCTTCTTCTTCGCTTCCTTCGGCCAAACCCAATCGTGCGCAGACACCCGGCACTTCATAGGCCTTATAATCTGATATCGCGGATGCTAACTCATCCCTCAAACTTTGTATCAGTTTTGTCGGAATTGCTCTGCTCATCGTATATCTTTGCTGAAACCAAACTCGCATAAACGTGCTACAATCTGTCACTGATACCCAGCATTAACGCAACGGCTTTCATATGTCTGATTTGACGAAGCAGCACAGCAGAGATGGCCACCAAACTTTGCAAAGTCCGCTTGCTGCGCATCGCAGACCTTTGAGTGCGAAGAAGCATTTTGAACTTAGGGCTCAAGGCTGTCACCTATCGAAGTTTCACGACTGGTCGATGTTCGGATGCAGCGGGTAGCAGGCTGACGAAAGCGCAATCACTCTATAATCGCAACTTATGTTAAATCCCAATCAGTCTCTGGATCGGGGCAAAATCCGCAATTCTTATACCTGAGATTAATTTCGACCTGCAATGGTTGCCCGGTATTCTAGATGAGGATTTGACATGAAAAAACTTGCAACCATCGACCTGCCCAGGACAAGCGGCAACGCCTTTGAAGTGCTGGCACGCTGCCAGACCGCAGCCGAAAAAGCCGGAGCCGAACAAGCCAGAGTTCGGGCCTTCCTCGAGGACGCCGTCCAGGGTGACTTTGAGCACTTGTTGCGTGTGGTGAATACCCATTTCGAAGTCTCTAGCGCAGGGTCTTGATTACACAGGGCAAAGACGAGCAGACCGCGTGTCGCAGTGTCAGTGATACTGTATGAGAGATTTGGCGGCTTCACTGAGTAGTATGCGTAAAAGGGGTTACTGAGCCCGTTGGACGCGCAACCTCAACCCGACCTTCCCTAAAAATGAAGATTGGTGTCCCGAGTATGTCTCTCGATTTGTTTCTTGGTGCTTGCCAAATATTGGCCATCTACAACGCAACAAGGAAGACGTTATGAGAAAATCAAAACCAATGACTGCAAAAGCTGCTGCGCGAGTACAGAGTGCCTCCGCGAAAAGCAACGGTGGCAAAGTGAGTAAAGGCAGCTTTCCGGCCCGTGCCCAGGCTGCTGCGGCAAAGCAGACAAAAAAATAATATCATCGAGGTGATGAGGCTTTCATCACCTCCCCCCAAATCTCACACATGAAGTACTGTAAAAACAGAGATATAGACAAAATGATCCGTCAAGAAGTAAAAGCAGGAGCACGCTTTGCAATTGGTCGAAAGCACGGCAAATTGCGGTTAGCGAATGGCGGAATTTTGGTCGTAGCAAGATCCCCAAGCTGCCGGAGAGCTTACCTGAACACGCGCATGCAGCTAGAGAATCTAAAACGAATAGCCTCCCAATGAAGCCAATCCCACAACCCGGCGAAATCTTAGAGTTTATACTTCGTAATTTCACGCACGTTGACGGTGAGAACAACTCTGCTCTCGACAAGAAACTTCAACGAATGGCTGATCTACAGGGTTTTCTTTCTGAAGAAATCCGCGAACTCTCACTTAAAAAGCTTTCGAGTTTGTTGAAGTCCTGCCCCGATTCTACTGGGATTCTAGAAACTCTGGTCAACTATAAGGACCACTACTTTTTTGCCGTCCGAGAACTCGAGTGCGGATCTCGTGGTGCTATTGAAGTTAGAAGCGTCTTTGACAGCTACGCTGTTTCTTTGTTTGTCGAACTCCTGACGCCGCTTTCGCAGAAACTCGGTTTCAAGGTTGAAGATGTTATTGGTCATCCTGCGGAAGGTGTCTCCGTTGTATGGAGTGCACGTCTTCAGGGTAAAACCATCCGGGCGCTATCTGCTGACCTACAAAAAAAAATTCCGATAGAGGCGCGCAGTTGGGAAACTGAGATCGGTCGATGGTCGCGTAAGTCCGGCATGAGCGTTTCGAAGATCTTAGCAATCCAGAGCAAATATGACTTTGATCTCGGTTTTGCTTTGGCACTTGCGAATGCATACAGAAACTATTGCTGTCTCGAAATGGTAGATACTTCTCGGCACACTTCGCGTTACGAGAAGTCGGTCGAGACGGTCCTTGAAGAAATAAAACTCCAAAACTCTATTTCGCATGAGCAATTTCGAGAAGCCCGTTGTAAAAACTTATTGGAGCTCTCGGAGCTCACAGCCCCTAGTAGAGAGAAGGTGGCTGGAGATGTAGCAAGGGCCGAAGCTTGTATCGAGCTGCTTAAGGAAGAGCTTTGCGATAGCTTCAGTCTGGCTAACCTTTCTTTGATGGAAGGGATGCACTTGGCACAGCTTGGAGATCGCAAGGCCGCGCTGAAGTGTTTTGATGAAGCGGGCGCAGCGTTCAGCTACCATAGTGCCGCCGGATTTGAATGCGCAATGACCTACTTGTTCGCCACTTCAGCCGCCATCAACGAAAAGCAAATTCGCAACCGCTGGACTGCGCGTTGTGAAACAATCGGACTAGAGGTAATGCCTCAGGAGACGGATACTTCTTTCAAGTCTTTGTTTCCAAATTCTTATCCTGAAGCACTTGGTTGCCTGCCAATAAAGACATCGAAAGTCGGGTTTCCCGCAGCAGCTAAATGGAAAGGCCGGACACCAGATTTATCTAACCCGGGCAGGAGACTTAGGGATTGGGGCGATGGACCCGTGAGCCAGCTTCATATTTACACATTCCTCCTCGACAGGGAAAATATCCAAGCACTTTTGAAGAAGGGAGCTGATCCAGGCGACCTCGATAAGCGGGAAAGGTCACCTTTGTTTTTTGCGATTAAGCGAGGTGACAAAGATGTCTTTTACGAACTAATCGACGCCACAAAGAAGGCTACAATCGATACGAAGGCAAAAAATGGCGAGACATGCTTGCATGAAGCAATAAAGGAGCGCCACTCGGGTTTTGTTGAATCTTTGCTTTCTAAAGGTGCAGATTTCGAAATTGAAGGGCCGCAAGGAGGTTCGCCTTTATTTGCAGCAGCAAATAACTTCCGGTCGCCACAAAGGTTGTTGGAAGACTTCCTTGATCCTCACCAACGTGCTCAAAAGGTGTCCATTTGGGGTGACCGGCATTGGCAGACACCATCTCCATTCAGGCATAGGCATGCAGAAGCGTGGGAGAGTTTTATCAACAAAAACCCTCGGATCGTGCCGCAAATGGATGAGTATTTTCAGAAGCAACAGAGCGAACTTGTAAACTGTAAAGAGATCGTTTTGTCCCTTCTAGACGCAGGGGCAGACATCACCACAAAAGTCTCTTGCGACGGAATGACTCCGTTTCTTTTTGCGGCTGAAATAGGAGATCCCTGGCTTTTTCGCACACTGATAGAATACGGAGCAAACGTGAGAGACAAACTTGACGACGGAACAACTGCACTAACGCAGCTCTACACGCACAATCACAACGAGTTGGCAAAGTGGTTCCTTCTCGAGGTATCCGCCGAAGATCGGCTCTGGTTTCGAGAGGCAACGCGAGTTGTAAGCACTGGAGCGAAGCTGGAGCTTGGTTTGAAACGGCTTACCGAAGAACAATGAGATGTAAAACTTCAGACTTGATCTGACGGACACCTCAGCGAACAGGGCTGAGAATGGGTTGTTGGCCGTCCGATTGATCGGAACCCCTGATTGTCTTGTCCACGGCGATGTGTAGCGTTTCTCGGAAGGTCTGCATAGGTGTTTTGCCGTAGCAGTATCTTCCCGAATGTGGCCGCTGTTCGTTGTATTTGGCCAGCCAAATATCCAGATCGGTCTGCAACTCCTCCACCGAGCGGTAGAGCTTTTTGCGGAAGGCAATGTCGTAGAACTCATCCTTGATGGTCCTGTGGAAGCGCTCGCAGATGCCGTTGGTCTGTGGGCTGTTTGCTTTGGTCCTGGAATGATCCACATCCACGACCGCCAGATAAAGCTGGTAGGCGTGGTTTTCGACCTTGCCGCAATACTCGGTGCCCCGGTCGGTCAGGATGCGCAGCAGGTTGATGCCTTGTTCGACGAAGAACGGGATCACCCGGTCATTCAGCAGGTCTGCGGCGGAGATCGCCGTCTTCTCGGTATAGAGCTTGCAGATCGCCACGCGGGCAAAGGTATCGACAAAGGTCTGCTGGTAGATGCGCCCCACGCCTTTCATCGTGCCCACATAGTAGGTGTCTTGGCTGCCAAGATAACCGGGATGGTGGCTCTCGATCTCGCCATGCGCCTCCCTCTGCTGCTTGGCCTTCTCCAGCGCCGCCATCTGTTCCTCGGTCAGCAGGATGCCGTCCTGGGCAGCACCGCTTACTATCAAGCGAACCGTTAGGGAGTGGTTTTTCGAGGAATACGAGAAAGCAACCGTCCGCGGCATGGAGATACCCTGCCCTGATTTCTTCGACATCCGGTGGACTGGCAATGATGGACTCATCACGCAGCATGAGGACACGCCCACGGCAGGCATCCTGGCATCGAGGCTGCGAGCGAAGCTCCAAGCCAACGTCATTCAGATCGAGAAGTTCATTGTTCGGTGGCAGTTGTGACTATCGTCAGTGTTGTTTTCTGCGATCTATCTATCATGGCTGAACGAGGCCAGTTTGCCTCCGCTGGCCATCCCTGGAGATGCCTGCGACCGTAGTGTTCAAAACTGATCCCACTTCATGAGCGGCATGGCGCTACCTGTACTTCCATTCGGGAAACCCCAAACTCAGGAATTTTCTCCTAAGTTGAGAAGACTTGGGACTCAAGTCAATTGCTAACAGGTAGGCCCGAAAATCGCGACAGCACTCCTGACTGATTCGCTTTTTTTTCTCGTAGAATTTTGAGTTTGACTGGCTACCATTTTCCCAATGGCAAATGGAATTCCACACCAAAATACTTACCAAGACTTCAAGGCAATATTCGTATTTTTAGATCTAATGGGTGCCAAATTTATTCTTGCCAACATGAATAGATGAGTCCGATAGGAGATTTTGAAAGAATAGACCTCACAGAATTTTAGCACCAGGAATTCAAGGATAAATGAACTGGTCTAGAATTAGTGACGCTACTCCACCGAGCTTGTTTTTTCATTACCCTTGACGAATTGAGTTTCATTTGAGGCAATAGGGAAGTCAGTTAATGTAATAAATGGTTTGTGAAATGATCCGATCAAAAAAGGAAAAGAAAGATAAGCCAAGCATCTCGTGGAAGTCGACCAAGGGAGCCAGCACAGTCGGCGCAATTTCAAATGGTTGGGGCGCGGTATGTTCAGACGTAGACGCGTTGGCTACGCGAACAAGTTCTCTATGTGTGACGGCGAAATTTAATGAGAATTTCGAAAAATATTGCACCGAGCTCAACTGGGTAGCGGGTCAAAGGAGAATTGGAAGATCACATTTATGGGCCTCATGGCAAATCGTGCTCGCTATTGCGAATATTAGTGAATGAAATATCAAAAATAGCGGAATTACATCGAATAAAAAGGGAGAATTAAAAATGAGCAACCTTGACACAAAGATCGCGGCAGTAATTTATGTCAGAGTTTCGAGTTCCAAGCAAATTAAGGAAGGCGATGGGTTAGAATCGCAGCTAACCATATGCCGCGAGTTTGCACTTAAAAACAACTTAGATGTCGAAAAAGAATTTAGAGATATAGCGTCGGGTCGATTGGATAAAAGAAAAGGCATGAGCAGTCTGCTTAGTTATCTAAAACGATCTAAAGGGCATACGAAAGCCGTCATCATTGATGACGTCTCTCGGCTTGCCCGAGGTATGAAGGCATACTTGCGAATAAAGGAGGAAATCGAAAGCGCGGGCGGTAAATTGGTAAGCCCTCGACTTCGCTTTGGCGAAAGCGCCGATGAAATCCTGTTTGAGATGATGCAAGCAGTGTTCTCTCAGCACTTTAGCCAAAAAAATGCAGAGACAAACAAGAGCCGCACTCGTGGTCGAATGTTGAACGGATATTATGCTTTCAGCCGCTTGCCGGTTGGCTACCTGTATGTTCGTTCGGACAATCAAGGGCGAAAAAAGGTTGTAAGGGACGAGCCCGTGGCATCCATTCTATCAGAGATGTTATCAGGGTTTGCCGCTGGTCGCTTCGAAACTGTGGGAGAATCCAAATCGTTCCTTGAGAATGATCCTACATTCATGCGCTATATCGGAAAAAGCAAACTTACTTACTCATACGTCTCAGCGATATTGCGGCGCCCGTTATATGCAGGGCGCTACAGCAACCTCAAGTGGAACATCCCACTCACCAAAGGAAAGCATTCTCCACTGATCTCATATGAGGAACATCAGAAAATTCTGAAGCGTTTGGATGGAAAGGTGGTGGCTCGTGTCAGGCAAGATGTCAGCGAGGATTTTCCTCTCCGTGGATTCGTCCTTTGTGAAGCTTGCGGGAACTTCATGACCTCGAATTGGTCAGGAGGAAGATCAAAGCACTATCCTTACTACATTTGCCGAAAACACGGATGCAGCAGGGCCGGAAAGTCAATTCGAAGAGAGCAGCTTGAAGGTGAGTTCGAATCTTTGTTGCGCCAGATTCAACCCGAGCCTGGTTTCGTGAAGGTCTTTTCCCAAATGCTGCGAGATGCGTGGGAGCTTCGGAGGCTCAAGGATAAACAGTCACGTAAGGAGCGCAGAAAGCGAATCTCTCAGATAAACAGTGAAATCGAAAAGACGACTGACAAGTACGTAGACACTGAGTTGGAAGTTGTGTCTTCGGCCCTGGAGAGAAAGCTAGAAAAACTACACAATGAAAAGGCCCATGAGGAGCACAAATTAAGAGAATTCGACCAAAACAGCCCAGACTTCTCAGATGCGTTCGAACCGGCAATGCGGATTCTCTCAAGCCCTTTTGATATATGGAAAAAGTCAACGCTCGAATGGCGAAAATCTATGCTTCGAATGATCTTTGCCGCTCCAGCGGTCTACAGCCATAAACAAGGGTTTCGAACCGTGAATCTGACTTTACCTTTCAGAGCGTTAGCGGATTGCAACGCTTCTGCGTCTGGTTTGGTGCACCTGAGAGGATTCGAACCTCTGGCCTCTGCCTTCGGAGGGCAGCGCTCTATCCAGCTGAGCTACAGGTGCCTTGGCCGTTAGCTATCCTTGTTCCGATCCGGGTGCAACTGAAAATCCACCCGGATCGACCAGCTTTTAGGCAAACAAATCATGCGCCAGTTCAAGGGCATCGACCAGCGTGTCGACCTCATCTTTGGTGTTGTACAGTCCAAAGCTGGCGCGGCAGGTGGCGGTCACGCCGAAAAAATCCATCAGTGGACCAGCGCAATGATGACCGGCCCGCACGGCAACCCCTTTTTTGTCGAGGATCGTCGACACGTCATGCGCATGCCCTGCCCCATCCAGCGTAAAGCTGAAAATAGCGGCCTTATCGGGACGTGTGCCTTGTACCTGCAGCCAGTTCAAACCGGTCAGCCGCTGCATCGCATAGTCGCGAAGCGCGCCTTCGTGGGCGGCGATGTTCTCCATCCCCAGGTCCATCATATAGTCAAGCGCCACGCCTAAACCAATCGTTTGCACGATACCGGGTGTTCCGGCCTCAAACTTCATTGGGGGGTCGTTGTAGATCACCTGATCTTTGCTGACCTCTTTGATCATGTCGCCGCCACCGATGAAGGGGCGCATCTCGGCCATGCGTTCGGATTTAATATAGATCGCGCCCGAACCGGACGGGCCATACAGCTTGTGCCCGGTGATTGCATAAAAGTCGCAGCCGATATCCGACACATTGACCGGCATATGCACGGCACCCTGGCTGCCGTCGACCAGCACCGGAACGCCTTTGGCATGCGCACCTTCGGTAATGGCCTTAACATCCACCACCGTTCCCAGCACGTTCGAGCATTGCGTGACCGCGACCAGCTTGGTCTTGGGACCGATTGCATCGATCACGGCCTGCGGGTCCAGCCCGCCATCCGCATCGATATCGACCCACTTCAGGACAACCCCCTGCCGTTCGCGCAGGAAATGCCAGGGAACGATGTTGGCGTGATGCTCCATGACGCTAAGGACAATCTCATCCCCGGCCTGAAGGCGCGGCATCGCCCAGCCATAGGCCACAAGGTTGATCCCCTCGGTCGTGCCCGAGTTCAGGACGATCTCATTCTCATCCGCCGCCCCAAGGAAACGGGCGATGGTGCCGCGGACGGACTCGTACTTTTCGGTCGCGAGGTTGGACAGGTAATGCAGGCCACGATGCACATTCGCGTATTCCTCGGCATAGGCGCGGGTCACCGCGTCGATCACAACCTGAGGTTTCTGCGCAGAGGCACCATTGTCCAGATAAGTCAGCGGTTTGCCGTTTACCTCACGCGACAGAATCGGAAAGTCCGCGCGGATTTTTTCTACGTCATACATGGTCTTCATATCCCTATACCGGGCCGCTGGGTGTTAGAGCGAGGACAAAGGGGGCTGCGATCAACGCAGACAACACTATGACCCCAAAGGATTTCCAAAGCGTTCCAAACTTATGCGCTTCATTGAGGAAATGCAGCGTGACGTAAAGGCTCACCAGCGCTGTGGCAAACAAAAACAGCACCATCAAAACCGGAACGAAAATTGCCAGCACAAGCGTTACGAACATCGCCGCGCTTTGCAGGAACTGCAACCAGACCGTCAGCGTCATGATCTCGTCGAATGACGCGCGCCCGCCCAGCAAACGCCCGACGAACAGGAACGCCGCAATGCTGAACATCATTAGGGCTGCCGAGCGGATAAGGCTCATGAAAATCGGTTCGGGTGCAGGAACATTCAGGCCTTCCGGCGAAGGAACCAGATATTCGATCCCAAACTGCACCAGCCCATTCAAAACGACGGCCAGACAGAAGGCCAGCCACAGAACTTCGCGCCCGACGCGAAAGGATAATAGGTGCCGGGCCGCTTCAGCCGGGTTGACCAGCGTCAGGACCGCAATGTTACCTAGGGTCGAGAAATTCATTCCGCCTGCCTTTGTGTTTGTCTCAGGCCCGCCAGCCAGAACCAGATAAACACGCCAAACCAGGCTGCCCCTACCAGGGTTAACGCAGGTCCTGGCCCGATGAGACCCGCCACCAGACCGTTCAACAACACCAATGGTGTCGACGACAGTAAAGCCCAAAACAAAGCCAGACGGGCACCGTAAGCCGTGCCGCGACCGCCAACCAAACGAGCGGCCCCGTAGGATACGAACGCCAGAAGGTAAAACAGCAACGGCAGTATGAAAACAGTGCCTAGCAAAGCCGCGGCCATCAGCGCGTTCAGCTCAAGCCCTTCCAAATGCGCCCGCCGCGCGAGGCCGGGAAGCTGTGCGATGAAAGCCACCACGCAAAACCCCATGACAAAGACCAAGGCCCTGTCTTCCCGCTGCCCCAAATCCAGAAGCCGACGCACGACGCGCCCCGGCCCCCGGTACGTGGCCACGATATCCGATGTGACTGGCATCAGCTGCGGCGCGCCAGCCAATCTTCCAAACGGTTCACGATCTTTTCAGCAACTTCGCTGTCTTCGATCTCGTCCACCGCTTCGGCCAGAAAGGCCAGTGTCAGCATGTTGGTTGCGTCTTTGACCGGAACGCCGCGTGATCGCAGGTAGAACAGAGCCGTCTCGTCAATCGCGCCCGAGGTCGAGCCGTGTGAACAGGCCACATCATCGGCATAGATCTCAAGCTCGGGCTTGGCGAGGAACTGGCTGTCGTCGTCCAACAGAAGCGACTGGCTGATCTGATAGCCATCTGTCTTCTGCGCGCCTTCTTTCACGAGGATCTTACCCTGGAAGACGCCGGTCGCACCGTTGCGCAGAACCTTCTTGAACACCTGGCGGCTTTCGCAGTTCACCGCGTCATGGGTGATAAACACTGTGTCGTCATGGTGAAAATCACCGTCTCCGACACATGCACCTGCCACATGGGCAACCGCATCATCTCCGGTCAGTTCCACGACCTGCTCATTGCGGGTCAGAACGCCGTTTGCGGTCAGGGTAAATGACTTATAGGTCGATTCCGTTCCCAGACGGGCGAACATATGAGTCATTGCCCGACGTTCATGATCGCGACCTTGCGCGCGCACATGATGCAGCGTCCCATTGTCGGCGATGTCGATCTCCATCACCTTGTTAAAGCGCGACGCGGCCGGACCAACCTCAAGCACGGTGACTTCGGCATCTGGTTCGACACGGATCACGTGATGCAGCATCGCGTCCGATGTTTCCGAGGCGTGACGATACATCAGGCAGATCGGCTTGGACGGTTTGCCTGTCACATGGATGGCAACACCATCTTTGGCAAAGGCTGTGTTCAGCGCAGCCAGCGGACGCGGCACTGGGGTCTGGCCACGGCTCTCTAACGCGCCATACAGCTCTTTGGCCCAGTGAATATCCTTGCCGCAGATATCCTCGATCCGGTCGATCATCACCCCCTCAAGTGTCAGATCATCGGATTCCTCGGGGCTGAATACTCCGTCGACGAAGACAATTTTCAGATTGTCCATGTCTTCGAAAATCATGGGCTCGCCCGCATCGAAAACCTCGGCGCGCGGTGCTTGAGCCGAGATCAGCGTATCAGGACGTGTGTACTTCCAGTACTCATCGCGACGGCCAGGCAGGCCCATCTCTTGCACACGCGCAAGCGCATCCTCGCGTGCGGCACGGGTGCATCCGCACATCTCGGGCATGGCCAGGGATGCCAGCCGCTCCTCGGTTGCGGTCAGTTTCTCTTGTGGCAAAGCCATCAGTTCACCTCGGCCAGAATGTCGGCATAGCCGTTATGTTCAACTTCCAACGCCAGCTCGGGTCCGCCGGTCTTCACGATACGACCGTCAGCCATGATGTGTACGACGTCCGGTTTGATGTGATCCAGCAGCCGCTGATAGTGGGTGATGACCAAAAAGCTGCGACCTTCGTTGCGCAGCGCGTTCACGCCTTCGGACACCAGCTTCATCGCATCCACGTCGAGACCCGAGTCGGTTTCGTCCATGATGCACATCTTGGGTTCCAGCATAGCCATCTGCAGGATCTCGTTGCGCTTTTTCTCACCGCCCGAGAAACCAACATTGACCGGACGCTTGAGCATATCGGCGTCGATTTTCAGCGTCTTGGCCTTGGCGCGCACTTCTTTCAGGAAGTCTGCCGCTGACAGCTCCTCTTCTCCGCGCGCTTTCCGCTGAGCGTTTACCGCCGTGCGCAGGAAAGTCATGTTGCCAACGCCGGGAATTTCGACCGGATACTGGAACGCAAGAAAGACGCCAGCGGCAGCACGCTCTTCTGGCTCCATGTCCAGCAGGTCTTCGCCTTCCAACGTCGCCGTACCTTCGGTGACCTCATAGCCGTCACGTCCCGAAAGCACATAGCTGAGCGTCGATTTGCCCGAGCCATTCGGTCCCATGATCGCGTGTACCTTGCCAGGCTCGACCGTCAGGTCCACACCCTTGAGGATTTGCTTATCTTCGTCTTCAAGCTGTACGTGCAGGTTTTTGATTTCCAGCATGTTTTCTCTTTCTGCCCCAGTCAGGGAGCGCGTATCGTTTCAGGTTGTTTTGTGCAATTGGTCAACATAACTATTCGCGGATTCCTCAGAAATTTCTCCACGTTTCAATAGTTCTGTCAGAGAAAGAGCCGCGACATCGAAGCTTTCGAATACCGAGTCGGCCAGAATGGCGAGGTGCTTTAGTTTTTCGCTTTCCACTTTATCCAAGTTCAACAAGTTTCGCAGAAACACTGCGTCCCCATCGGTCAACTGGTTGGCGTGAAACCTTGGGCGCAGGCGTTTGGACAACTTGCTTCCATGCAACGCTCTCGGTTTGAAGAAGAGAAACTTGTGAAGAGAGTATCCGTATCTTTCCAAAACAGTCATCTGAGCATTCAACAGTGGTTGGTCCTGGTAGATGGGAATCGCAGCCACTTCAGAAATAACCGCGCATGCCTCGCTCAGCTTTTTGCCACCTTCTTCAAAAATCTGGGTCTCGGCACCCTGAACGTCGATTTTGAGCAAATCAAACTCGGGCAAGCCTTCAATATCGTCCAGACGATGTCCGACAACATCCAACTTTTCTTTAAGCGTGAGTTGTTTGTCCCACTTCCCTAGAGTTGCCAACCAATCCGGATTTGGCTCGTAAAAAGACGTAAAACCACTGCTCCTGTAGACGTTGAGCGTTTGTTCACCTCCGCACCCCACAGCATACGGTAGATAGTGTTCCTGCGATCCTGCTGACTCAACCAATTGGGCATATGCCTCTGGTTGAGGTTCAAAACCCCACACTTCACACAGCTTCGCATCCCTGAGTTTGTAGTACGGTGATTCATCTAGTGGATTGGCTCCGATATCCACGACGCGCGTTAATCTTGCCGGACCGAGAAGATCGATCAGGTGGTGCAACCTGTTGATGTCAAAAAATTTTGGCATTTCACAGTCGTCCCAGAGGAAGCCTTTTCCAGAATCCTTCTACCCAACCGAGCCTTCCAGCGAGATTGCAACAAGCTGCTGCGCTTCCATGGCAAACTCCATCGGCAATGCCTGCAGCACGTCCTTGCAGAACCCGTTGACGACCAAGGCCACGGCTTCTTCCTCGTCCATACCGCGCTGGCGGCAGTAGAACAGCTGATCGTCGTCCACTTTGGATGTCGTCGCTTCGTGTTCCACACGGCTCGAGTTGTTCTTGACCTCGATATACGGAACCGTATGTGCGCCGCATTTGTCACCGATAAGCAGGCTGTCACACTGCGTATAGTTCCGGCTGTCCTTCGCCTTTGGGTGCATCGAAACCAGCCCGCGATAGGTGTTCTGCGCCTTGCCCGCGCTGATGCCCTTGGACACGATGCGCGACTTTGTGTTCTTACCCAGGTGAATCATCTTGGTGCCGGTGTCGGCCTGCTGATAATTGTTGGCAATCGCGATCGAATAGAACTCACCCTGGCTTTCATTGCCACGCAGGATGCAGGACGGGTATTTCCAGGTCACGGCCGAGCCGGTTTCGACCTGCGTCCACATCACCTTGGACCGGTCGCCCCGGCAATCCGCCCGCTTGGTCACAAAGTTATAGATACCGCCCTTGCCGTTTTCATCACCGGGGAACCAGTTTTGAACGGTCGAGTATTTAACTTCAGCATCTTCTTCGACGATGATCTCAACCACAGCGGCATGCAACTGCGCGGTGTCACGTTGCGGCGCGGTGCAGCCTTCCAGATAGGACACATATGATCCCTTATCGGCGATGATCAGCGTGCGTTCGAACTGACCAGTGTTTTCGGCGTTGATGCGGAAATAGGTGCTCAGCTCCATCGGGCAGCGAACACCCGGTGGGATGTAAACGAACGATCCGTCCGAGAATACGGCCGAGTTCAGCGTGGCATAGAAGTTGTCGGATACCGGAACCACAGTGCCCAAGTATTTCTTAACCAGTTCAGGGTGTTCCTTGATCGCCTCAGAGATCGAGCAGAAGATCACACCAGCCTTGGCAAGCTCATCCTTGAAGGTTGTACCAACAGAGACCGAGTCAAATACCGCGTCCACAGCGACCTTACGGCCTTCGGCGGGCGCATTCTCGGCGCCTTCGACGCCGGCCAAAATCATCTGTTCTTTCAGCGGAATGCCCAGCTTTTCATAGGTGGCCAGCAGTTTGGGGTCGACCTCGTCCAGCGATTTTGGCTTTTCTTCCATCGACTTGGGACGGGCATAGTAATACTGGTCCTGAAAGTCGATCGGCGGGTAATGTACCATCGCCCAGGTCGGCTCTTCCATCTTGGTCCAGCGTTCAAAGGCCGACAGACGCCATTCGGTCATCCATTCGGGCTCTTCGTTTTTGTCAGAGATCAGTCGAACGATATCCGGGTTCACACCTTTGGGCGCGTACTCCATTTCGATATCGGTATCCCAGCCGTATTTATAAGTGCCAGCCTCGCGCACCGCGTCCACGGTTTCCTGATCGACACCTTCTTTTACCTGGGTCTGGTCCAAAGCGGCCATTTCCTTCACTCCGTCAAGTCACGCGGCACGCGCGCGATGCTTTTTCTCTTTTTCCAGCCACGTTTCGGCGAAACGCAGCACATCTTCTTTCGTCGTAAAAGGTCCCAGCGAAACGCGTATTGCGCTGGCTGCCGTGACCTCATCATACCCCATTGCCGTGAGGACCGCGCTGGCGCGCACCTTGCCACTGGAACAGGCAGAACCCGCGCTGATGGCAAACCCCGCCAGGTCCATTTGCATGACCTGCGTTTCGCCTTTCCATCCCGGAGTGGCAAAACACAATGTGTTAGGCAGGCGATCCTGATCCTTCCCGACAAAAATAGTCAATTTAGAACCGGCCTCAAGGGCATTTTCTAGAATATTTCTAATTTCTTTGACCTGGTCCCAAACCCCATTGGCAAGATCCCGTGCAGCGGCTTCTGCTGCGGCCCCGAAGCCCGCGATTCCAATGACATTTTCGGTACCCGACCGGCGCCCCATTTCCTGACCACCGCCTTGAATTTGGGCAGGCAAATCCGTGCCGCGTTTCATCACAACAGCGCCGACACCCTTGGGGCCACCCAATTTATGCGCTGAGATCAGCGCCATTTGGGCACCCAGCCAGTTGAAGGCCGCCGGTAGTTTTCCAAAAGCTTGCGTCGCATCGGTTACGGCAAGCCCCGCAGGCAAAGCCTGCACGATACCGGTTTCCGAATTCGCCAGCTGCAGGGTCGATTGAGCAGGATCGGAGACTTGAACGCGGCCCGAGGTGTCCGTTGGCAAATCTTCTGTAATCCAGGATCTTACCGCGTCATGCTCAACAGCAGATCCATGCAGGCCACGCCCGCGTAACGTCAGCGCCGCCCCCTCGGTGGAACCTGACGTGAAAACGATATCCGCCCCATCCGCACCAAAGGCCGCCGCGATTTGCGCCCGCGCCTTCTCGATCAAGGCCTTGGCGGCACGTCCCTCGGCATGTACCGAGGACGGGTTGCCGCAAACCTCCATCGCCGCGATCATCGCCTCTCTGGCCTCGGAGCGCAAAGGAGTCGTGGCATTATGATCCAGGTAAACACGACTCATGGAGTCACCTTTTCACGAATGCGAAGTGGTATCGCGTTTTCATAGACCAAGTGCATAATCTTACTCGTCCACCACTGCAAACAGGCTCGGAACCGCGGGACACGGGGCCAAATCGTTCCTGATTACGTCCGACAGTCGGGTTTGATGCAGGAAAACATAAACATGGGCGCTTAGCCCTTCCCACAAACGGTTGCTTAGCGATTGCGCCCGGCTTCCTGATGACGCACCCGACGCCCCTGCGCCTTTTTGCAGCGCATCCACTGTTTCGTCGACCGCCGACAGAATCTCGACCACGCGAATTTCCGAAGGCGACCGCGACAACCGATACCCGCCACCCGGTCCGCGAACCGATGAGACCAGATCGGCTCGGCGTAGTTTCACGAACAATTGCTCAAGATAAGGCAGTGAGATGTCCTGCCGCTCAGAAATCTCACTCAGCGTTACAAGCGTATCTGTCGGTTGCAGGGCGATATCGGCCATAGCTACCATCGCGTAGCGACCCTTGGTCGAAAGCTTCATTCTCGTCCCCTTTTGGTCGATACCGCGCGAAAACATTGACGCCGCCGCTGCCAGTGCGTATCTCCGACGGGCAGCGCATTGCGCAATGCAAAATTATTAGAACCGTTCTAAGGTGCCTGACGATAACCGTCAAGTATATCCCGGCACCAAGAAGAAAAAGACAGGACCAAAGCACACATGCCCGAGGTGATTTTTCCCGGACCCGAAGGCCGACTGGAAGGCCGCTACCACCCGCAAAAGGAAAAAGACGCACCGATCGCCATCGTGCTTCATCCGCATCCTCAATTTGGCGGGACCATGAACAACAAGGTGGTCTACAACCTGCATTACGCATTCTACAACATGGGCTTTACCGTTTTGCGGTTCAATTTCCGTGGCGTGGGTCGCAGCCAGGGTGAATACGACCAGGGTGTTGGTGAGTTGAGCGACGCAGCCTCGGCGCTGGATTACCTGCAGTCAATGAACAACAACTCGAAACACTGCTGGGTCGCGGGTTTCTCGTTTGGTGCATGGATCGGCATGCAGTTGTTGATGCGGCGCCCGGAAATCACCGGCTTTATCAGCGTGTCACCCCCTGCAAATATGTACGACTTTTCGTTCCTGGCGCCCTGCCCGTCCTCGGGCCTGATCATCAACGGATCAGCCGACCGCGTGGCACCACCTGCGGACACAACCTCGCTGGTGAACAAGCTGCACGAACAAAAGGGAATCACCATCACCCATAACGAGGTTGATGGCGCCGATCACTTCTTCCAGGATCGTCACATGGATACTCTGATGACCGATGTCAGCGACTATGTGAAACGCCGCCTGACCGAGAACACACGCTGATGTCTGACACCATCACCACCCTGGCCGCCAAGCTGGCCGAGGACACAATGAAAGTGATGGATGAAACCGGCGACGACCGTTTCTTTGTCGAAGTGGGCGAACATCTGGGAGCGTCCTCGCAGACTTTGGAAGAGGCCTTCCTGACCGAAATTCGCGTGCGCTTGGCCGAGCGCAAAGCCCGCAAGTTCGTGATCCAGAGGCTCTCGGATCACCGCTCCAAATTGAAAGCGATCGAAAAACAATGACGAACAGACTGTCCGCGCAAATCGAATTTCTCAAACGCGTGGACAGGCTGAAATCGGTCAATCGCGCGAACTTTCTTCTGGATCAGTCCCGCGCTGAAAACGCCGCTGAACACAGCTGGCAACTCGCGCTTTGGGCGCTGGTTATGCAACCCTTGGCTGATGAAGGTGTCAGCATTGATCGGGTCATCCGCATGCTGTTGCTGCATGATTTGGTCGAAATCATTGTCGGCGATCATCCGATCCATCTGCAAACCGATTGGCAAGCGGTCGAACGGGCCGAGCAAGCCGCCGCATCAGAATTGTTCGATCTTTTGCCCGAAGATCAGGCCGAGGCTTGTCTGAACCTGTGGCAAGAGTTCGAGGCCGATCAGACCCAAGACGCCAGATTCGCGAAATCGCTTGATCGCTGCCAGCCGATGTTTCAGGTCCTCTGCGCCGCGGCCCCGAGGGCGGATCACAAAGCTATTGTTCAGGACAATCTGAACGGCGGGCGGGCCGCTTATCTGAAGACCGAATTTCCAGACGCCTATACCGCAGCGCAAAGCCTGCTGAACGGAGACACCCCTGCACAGACTTCGTTCTCAGCTCGCCTTGGATTTCTTGCCGAAAGCGACCAACTGAAATCCGTCTACCGGGCTTCGCGCCTGCTCAGCGGTGAGCGGTTCGAGAATTCGGCCGAGCATTCATGGCACATCATGCTGTACGCCTGGATTCTGTCCGAATACGCAGCACCCGATGTGTCCATTGACCGTGTTTTACAAATGCTTCTGCTGCATGATGTTGTTGAGATCGACGCCGGGGATAACCCCATTCATGGTCATGTCGACCACGCGGCCCAAGAAGCCGAAGAACAAGCCGCAGCAGAGCGCCTGTTCGGGATGCTACCGGATAATCAAAAGGCGACCTTTCTGTCTCTGTGGCATGAGTTCGAAGCAGCCGACAGTCCCGATGCCCGCTTTGCCAAGGCAGTCGACCGTTTTCAGGCACCAGTCGGAAACCTGGCAACGGGCGGCGGATCATGGGTGGATTATGATGTCAGTTATGCGCAGATCGAAACCCGTGTCGGCACTCCGGTCAAACGCGGCGCACCTGACTTGTGGGCTTGGCTGCAACCCCAGCTAGATGCCTATTTCGCTGCCACGGCCACCACGTAGGAAAAGAAAAAAGAGGCGCAAAGGCCTCTTTTTCCCTTGTTTCGGCAGGCGCTCAAACCTGAAAACTATCTAACCGTTCAACAAACTTGGCCGCGTTTTTGTCGACGGACCCCCCGCCAGCAAGCCACCCAAGCGCCACGATCAAAGCCGAAACAAAAACTATTATTCCTGCAAATTTAGTCATGCGATGTAACCTGGAAAACAAAAATCATTAAAAAACAACGCGTTTTTAACATAACCTAGGGTCAAAAAATAGTCAGGTTATCCATACTTCCCAAATGGCTAATGTTTTTGCCTTAGCGTCATTGCGCATGCCGAGATTCCGAAATTTTGCTTGCTCGCTTTGCCGTTTTCATGCTCAACCTCGCAAAACATTTGTCGAGATACCTACCGTGCCCAAAGCCTATCTGATCTTGTTGCTGGCGGTCATCGCAGAGACCATCGGCACAACGTCCCTGCAAGCCAGCCAACAGTTCAGTCGTTTCTGGCCCTCCGTTCTGGTGGTTGTCAGCTATGGCATTGCTTTTTACCTGCTGGGCCTGACGCTAAGATACATGCCAGTCGGAATTGTTTATGCGATCTGGTCCGGGCTTGGCATCTTTCTGATCGCGATCATTGGCTTCATTGTTTTCGGGCAAAGGCTGGACTGGCCAGCCGTCATTGGATTGATCATGATTTTGGCCGGAATCCTTATCATTCACCTGTTTTCCAAGACGGCCGGCCACTGATCGCCGGTTAGGGCTGGTCTATTTGGTCAAACCACGCTATGCGCGCGGCAACTTCCCGTTCAAAGGCTGACCTCTCATGGACCTGCGCAATATCGCAATCATCGCTCACGTGGACCACGGCAAGACGACCCTGGTGGATGAGCTGCTCAAACAATCCGGCGCGTTCCGGGAAAACCAAGCTGTGGCTGAACGCGCCATGGACAGCAACGATCTTGAACGCGAGCGTGGCATCACCATCCTGGCTAAAGCCACCTCGGTCGAGTGGAAGGGCACGCGCATCAACATCGTCGACACACCCGGCCACGCCGATTTTGGTGGCGAAGTTGAGCGGATTCTCAGCATGGTTGACGGCGTTGTATTGCTGGTCGATGCCGCCGAAGGCCCGATGCCACAGACCAAGTTTGTGACCTCCAAGGCGCTTGCGCTGGGACTGCGCCCGATCGTCGTTTTGAACAAGGTCGACAAGCCCGACGCCGAACCCGACCGCGCGCTGGACGAATGTTTCGACCTGTTCGCCAACCTTGGCGCTGATGATGACCAACTGGACTTCCCGGCAATGTACGCATCGGGCCGTTCGGGCTGGGCAGATATGGAACTGGACGGACCGCGCAAGGACCTGACCGCGCTGTTCGACCTGATCGTTGATCACGTCCCTGCCCCGCAACAGGCCGAACGCAAGGACGAACCGTTCCGCATGCTGGCGACCACGCTGGGCAGTGATCCCTTCATCGGCCGTATCCTGACCGGCCGCGTGGAAAGCGGCACGCTGAAGGCGGGCGACAGCCTCAAGGCGCTGTCCCGCGATGGCACCCTGATCGAGAACTTCCGCGCGTCGAAAATCCTGGCGTTTCGTGGCCTCGCGCAACAACCCATCGACGTGGCCGAAGCTGGGGACATCGTTACCATCGCAGGGATGAGCAAAGCCACCGTTGCGGATTCGTTGGTATCCCCGCAGGTCGAAGAAGCCCTGCCCGCCCAGCCCATAGATCCACCGACCATCACTGTGACCTTTGGCATCAACGATTCCCCTCTGGCAGGTCGTGACGGCAAAAAGGTCCAATCCCGCGTCATTCGTGACCGACTGATGAAAGAGGCCGAATCCAACGTCGCCATCCGCATCACCGATACCCCCGGCGGCGAGGCGTTTGAGGTCGCGGGTCGTGGCGAATTGCAAATGGGCGTTCTGATCGAGAATATGCGCCGCGAAGGGTTCGAACTCAGCATTTCGCGCCCTCAGGTTTTGTTCCGTGAGGAAGACGGCCAGCGTCTGGAACCCATCGAAGAAGTCACCATCGACGTCGATGACGAGTTTTCGGGCTCGGTGATCGAAAAGATCACCGGTGCACGCAAAGGTGAATTGGCCGAAATGCGCCCCGCCGGTGCAGGCAAAACCCGGATCATCGCACACGTCCCTTCACGCGGGTTGATCGGGTATCATGGCGAGTTCCTGACAGACACACGTGGCACCGGCGTTCTGAACCGCGTGTTCCACGGCTGGGCCGCGCACAAGGGCCCGATCCCGGGCCGTCGCGCAGGCGTTCTGATCTCGATGGAGAAAGGTCAGGCCGTGGCTTATGCCCTGTGGAACCTGGAAGAGCGCGGCCGCATGTTCGTTGCCCCACAAACTGACGTTTATCAGGGCATGGTTATCGGTGAGCATTCGCGCGACAATGATCTGGAAGTGAATCCGCTCAAGGGTAAAAAGCTGACCAACGTCCGCGCAAGCGGATCTGACGATGCCGTACGGCTGACGCCCCACGTTCAGTTCTCGCTAGAAGAGGCGATTGCTTATATCGACGATGATGAATTGGTTGAGGTCACCCCAAACGCTGTACGTCTACGCAAGCGCTTTCTGGACCCGCATGAACGCAAGCGTATGGCGAAGTCTGCTTGAGTCTCCCTTAAGTATAGTTGCCGCAATTGCAACAATGCCACACTTCTGACAATTTTGTGCGCGCATGAACTGCGCAAATATACGAAAAGCCCGCCGTTTTGGCGGGCTTTCTCTTTGTTTTAAGTGTATTTTTTTCGCGTAAAATTTGTTCCTAAAATTAATTCAAATTAAACACCACTTGTAAATGTGACCCAAAATGGGTGTAATTATGGTTGAAGTATGGCACAATTGATGTACCAAAACGTAAAGCACAAACTGTAGTGCAATAGTGTTAGTAACGAGTTCTGAAGGAGCGGCGCCATGCGCGTGAAATCCCATTTATTATCTTTTGTATTTGTCTCTGCAACATTACCGTTCATCACCGCCAGCGCGGCGCAGGCGGAAAGATGCAACATCAAAACAGCCCGACAATCGGTATCGACAGAAACGTTGTGCGGCTGCTCAGTCGTCGATACGCGCATGTTGCGCTATATCCAACGCCGAGCTGATTTCGAGGACATTCTGGCCCGTACACTTGATAGTTGTCCGGCTTTTGCGGCTGTCCTGACTGATTTGCCAACGGCGTCCACGGCTGCATCTGATCGCGATAGTGATAGCGACACCTTTGGCGATTCAGGCAACGGTGATAACGGTGGCGGCAGCAGTGACGACGGTGGCGGCAACAACGGCGGCGGTGGCGGCGGCGGCAATAACGGTGGCGGCGGCGGCGGCGGCAATAACGGTGGCGGCGGCGGCGGCGGCAATAACGGTGGCGGCGGCGGCGGCGGTAATAACGGTGGCGGCGGCGGCGGCGGTAATAACGGCAATGGCAACGGCGGCAATAATGGCGGCGGTGGCAATTCCGGTAACGGCAACGGCGGCAACAATGGCGGCGGTGGCAATTCCGGCAACGGCAACGGCGGCAACAATGGCGGCGGTGGCAATTCCGGCAACGGCAACGGCGGCAACAATGGCGGCGGTGGCAATTCCGGCAACGGCAACGGCGGCAACAATGGCGGC